>NZ_JAAABN010000001.1 GCF_011516765.1 Acetobacter sicerae
ACCCGCCGCCAGAAGCAGAATATCGTCAATATTCCAGATCGGGCTCCTGTGGGATGACTGAATTCTACAAAATGACCCGAAATTGCCTCAAGTGTGAGAAATCCGCGTCGAAGAGGTTCTAGGTCTTCGATATCATTCCTATTGAAATGTGCCCAGTTAACTTGGGAGTCACATAGATCACTTTGGACCCGACGTCTAATGCGTTCAATGTATTGAGCCATACTTCTAGTTATAAAATGCAAGATGTAAGCATCATCCCATTCGATCGGCTGTTCTGCACGCTCCTCCCGCATAAAACTACCGTCAGGACGAACGTATCGACCTTTGGGAATATCAAAGAAATGGGGATTGTACCAGACTTCGCCCAACTTATCGGGCCTAAAAAAGCTCTTTATAAGAACATTATCGTTCAACTCTTTTGTCGAATGTCTCGTGAAAGCTTGCGGAGCAGGAATGCGAGGTCTAAGAACCCGATCCGAACTACCGTATATCTTCCAAGAGAAACCGATAGCATCCGCATGATTGAATTTTGAAAGAAAATCAGGTAAACTATCACTATGGCGAAGATAGACATATTCATCACCATCTAGGCATCCCAGCCAATCGTATTTTCCCTTGCATTCCCTAGCCGCCATGAAAAAAGCATCACGTTGACGTTTAGTGAAATCTGCTTCAAGTTCAGGCGATGTTCTTGTAAACCTAATGTCATAACACTTGGCTGCCGCCTGAATAATCTCCCAAGTTCCATCAGTCGAATGATCATCAAATATAAAAAGTGTCTTTACGCCGAGTGCAAAATGCCAACTGATCCAGCCTGCAATATCGGAAAATTCATTTTTTACATACAGCGCGATGGCGACAGACGGAAGAAGATTGTCTGTTAAATTATCTTTTCGCTTCTTATACGTACGATTGTCTTTATTTTGAGACATGATCAGCCCTGAGATACTTGTACACAGTTTACCTATATATTAGCGCAAAGATGAGTTGCATAGCCACGAGTGTAATTGATTTTGGCTGTGTGGTCCCGAAATTTGACTATGATATTGGCTCTGTTGCATAATTCAGCCATTGGGAGCGGATAATTCATCTATTACCTGACGGCGTGTTTCAACGCTAGGTCGGCAGCCTCTGCTCACGCCCAGCGCGACGCGTGACTTGAGTTCAACAGAATAACATTTCCGGGTAACATTCCCCATAAACCTGCTCTCTCAGGTTAGATGATCGCTTATCGTCTGTTCGAAAACTGGGGTGTCTCTCTTGAGATCGAACTCAGACGGCGGGCGTGCCACCTCCAGTCGTTCTAATGACGCCATAAAGCTGCGGAGATCGTCCCTCGAAGGTTCTTTGTGGAGTCTTGCTCTTCGTCGATTCCTCCGATCAAAGTCTTCCAAACAGATCATGTAATATCAAAAAAGAACGTTTGTATCATGCTCGTGACAAAGACATATGTATCCATTCACATGTCTCAGTTCTAACGAGCTTTAATAATGAAAAGGGACCAATTATTTTCATAATGTGTCTTTATAAATAATTTGTATCAAAAAATAAATACTATTTCTATAGACGAAATAAGAAAAATAAATTGCATATATTAAATGTGCATTTTATATAAATTTATAGAAATTATAATATTTAAAATACACTCTCTAAATATAGAGAAATTACGTGCATATATTGCGGTATGGCGTTAGGATGTGTCGTCAGTTAAGCGATAGAGTTATGTCGTTTCTACTTCCATTTGATCTGTGTCTTTCCTCTTGTTTCAAAAGCAGGGGAGAGCGGACCGCGCGCGGGGTGTGATGGTGAGGCAAGACAAAAGCATAGAAACTGCACATGGCCGTGGATACGTTTAGCCATTTTCTGCCCTGCACGTCACGCCAGCCAATCGGGACCATCGCGCCGGGGTAGGGCGCCTCGACGCCACCATTCAGGAGGTGATGGGCGAAAGCGTCGAACTGGCCTGTATCGATCAGGGACACACAGACAGGAAACCTGCCTGAGCAGCGCAGACCCAATGGTATCACTCTTGAGGTCGTCAAATTGCCGAAGCTAAACGCGGCTTTGTCCTGCTGCCGCGCCGATGGGGCGTAGAACGGTCTTTCTCATGCGCCACACGATGCCGCAGACTTGCTAAAGATTATGACGCGCTATGCCTCAACACTCCCAAGTATTCTTATGTCATTGCATTCGCATGCTTCATGCTTAAAAATACGCTATACTCGCTCTAGGCACATAACACCCTCTAAATACTATAGCTTGTTCAAATCCAAAATCTGTATAAGAAAGGTATGTCTGGAATATTCATACCTTCACATTTTTGGTGAGAGACGTAGATTTTTTAAGTTGAGAATTCTTTAGGTCTTTATTCAGAAGAGCCTTAGACAACTCTTCAGCATCATAAAGCATATAGAAGACACGTATTGCTTCACAAGCGCTCGAACGATCACCCTCCAAGAGTTTTTGATCGGCGAGGGCAATCAATTTTGCTTTCATCGTTACTCCGTTTGGCTAATATTATGTACTTAGCTTAAGCGGAGAAAACATGTCGACAGAAAATATCAAAATAATGCAAATTTTTATTTTGATATTGCATTTTGTGTCGGATGTAGTCGATTATCAAAAGATAAATCAGTCACATTGGCCTTCATACAAGAGACATAATATCATTTTGGACAACAACGATCGGATTAATTTCCATTCTATCATTGATGAGGCAAATCGTTTGTCTGACAAACCAACTTACCTACAACGTGTCGTCAGTTAAACCCTGAGTGAGATTTGTACTTTCTGGTTGCGGGTGCTGACTGTTTTCCCGGTTTTAGGGGAGGCAGGGAGATGAGACGTTATGGTTTGCGCGACGACCAGTGGAAGAGAATAAAGCACCTTCTTCTCGGTCGTGAAGGTCATATCGGCGGCACGGCTGCGGACAACCGTCTATCGTGGAGGCAGAGTACCGTATCGCTATCGCGAGGGCATTCCATGGCGTGATCTGCCTGTCCGCTTTGGGGACTGGAAGAACATGCACCGGCGTCTGCGTCGCTAGTGCGAAAGTGGTGTCATCGAAAGGATATCTCGTCATCTGGCCGCAGATCATGACAATGAATACATGATAATCGACAGCATGATTGTCTGGGCGCATCAGCATAGTGCCGGAGTTCTCAAAAAAGGGGCGCGGATCAGGCCATCGGACGATTTGGGTGTTTAGTCCCGGGGTTTAATGATGAATCGTTCTGGCTCTGAAGTCCAGATCCTGCAGATTTATTCATAGGGCGTGAGACCTTTGAGGGTCTTGAGCCTTCGTCCAAAATTATAGGCGACAATGAAATCATTGAGGTGAGTCCTCAACAACTCATGGCTGCCGTAATGGAAGTGTTTGACAGTTGCTTCCTTGATCGTGCGACACGTCCGCTCGACTTGGCCATTGGTCCAGGGGCGATTGGGCTTTGTCAGGCGATGCTCGATCCCGTTGGTCTCGGAGATCATGTCGAAAAGCATGGAACGTGACCATGCCATACCGCGGTTACGAGGCTGCTCGGCGAACAGGATGCCATTGTCGGTCAGGATGGGATGAATCGGGTTGGGCACGACACGCAGAAGATGTTCGAGAAACTCCCGGGCTGTTCTTCTGTTGGCCTTTTCCGCGAGTTGCACCAACGCAAACTTGCTTGTCCGGTCTATGGCGACGAAAAAATGCTGCTTGCCTTCAGCGGTCTGGACCTCGGCGATGTCGAGGTGGAAGAATCCGATCGGGTAGCGTTTGAAGCGCTGAACGCTTCGGTTTGTCCCCTTCAATGTCAGGCAGGTGTGAAATCCCGTACCGCAGAAGACAGCGATGCAGGGCTGAGCGTGTCAGATATGGGATAGTGGCCTGCAATGCATAAAGGCAGTCATCCAGCGGTAGCGACGTATGCCGCCGAAATGCCACGATCATCGCTTCGTCCGCCACGGGACAGCCCGATGGCCTGATCCGCGCCCTTTTTTTACGGGTGCCCGCACTATGCTGGTGAGCGCGGATAATCGTGCTGTCGATTATCATGTATTCATTGTCATGATCTGCGGCCAGATGACGAGATATCCTTTCGATGACACCACTTTCGCACTAGCGACGCAGACGCCGGTGCACGTTCTTCCAGTCCCCAAAGCGGACAGGCAGGTCACGTCAGGAAGTGCCTGCGCGATAACGATATAGCACGGCTTCCACAAACAGACGGTTATCCGCAGCCGTCCTACCGGTATGACTTTCACGACCCGGGAGAAAATCTTTTAGCTGCTCCCACTGACCGTCGCTCAGACCATACCGTCGCATTCATACTCTCCCCGAAAAACAGGGAGAAAACATCACAGATCAGGCAGGAGTACAAGCAGCATAATCCTCCGCTTAACTGACGACACGCCCTAATTAGTGCCTGTGACCGGACATTCGGCAATCCCCCCAAAAAAAAGCGCCCAGGATTTCTATACGCGACCTGTGCAGAATTGCTCCCATTGCTTCATCATCTCCTGCCGCTTGTTGAGTAGATCTCCTCGCCGATAGGCGGCCTCGACCTTGTTACCAATGGCGTGGGCCAGTGCCATTTCTGCGACTTCCCGCGGGAAGTCGGTTTCTTCTGCTGCCCAGTCGCGAAAACTGGAGCGCAGTCCGTGAATGGTTACGTCTTTAGTCCCAGCCGCACGATGGAGTGCTTTGGAGATGGCGACGTCACTAAGGGGTGATCCGATTTTGCCTCCAGGGAAAATCAGACCATCTGCAGAGGGAAGGGGGCGCAGTATTTCCATTCGTCGGAGCACGTTCAGGGCACCCGTCGTCAAGGGCACGCGATGTCCCCGCTTCGCTTTCATGCGTTCCGCTGGGACTACCCAGATTTGCTTTTCGAGGTCAATCTCAGACCACCGTGCATGACGCACTTCACCAGAACGAGCCGCCGTCAGGCAGAGAAAGCGGGCGGCATGAGCTGCAGCGCCGTCTTGTCGCACAAGTTGCGCAAACACAGAAGGAAGATCGCGATAAGGCACGGCCGCATGGTGCACGACTTTTGCCACGGCTGTTGGTTTGGGAAGAATGTTGGCAAGATGACCGCGCCAACGCGCAGGGTTGTTGCCTTCGCGCCAATGATGACTGTGCGCGTAATCCAGAATACGCTCAATGCGCCCACGCAAGCGACTGGCTGTCTCCGTGGTGGTTTCCCAGATCGGACGGAGTACGGCCAGAACATCTTCAGTCTGGACCTGAGCAATTGAGCAGTTTCCCATGAGGGGGTAGACATGCCGATCGAGCGAACTCCGCCACATGGGTGCGGAACGTGGGTCTTTCCAGGCAGGAGTCTGTTCCGTGATATAGTGTTCAGCAACCTCTTTGAAAGTCCGCTCCTTGGTAGCGCTTCGCTTCCTTTGGGCTTGTTCCTCCAGAGGATCACGTCCCTCCAGTAAAAGACGTCGAGCGTCGGTGGCTTTGCTACGTGCTTCGGAAAGGGAGACGTCACGGGCAGGGCCTAGTCCCATTTCCCGGCGCTTCCCGGTCAGAGGGCTTTTGTAGCGAAAGGTCCAAGCACGTGTTTCCCCTCGGATCGTGATCCATAGGTTTCCACCGTCGCCATAAACGCCATCTTTCATGCTCGCGATCTTACGCACGGTTAACTGGTTCGGCGGAAGCTTGCTCATGGTCTTTTAATCCCATCTTCAGTCCCACCTTATATCATGCGGTTCGACGCGTCTATCTGCGGCGTCAGATGGCGATGGTACAATTTAATATATTGTTTTAACATAGAAAATGTATCTTTAGGCCCCTTGGGGGGGCGTCGTTTTGGCAGACACCCCATCCGCCATTCATTGTCGATTTCCATCTGTTTCCGATGTTGCCGCCGATCACAGCACGCTGCTATTCGGCATATAGAACCGCCATTTTCACACTATTATCCGCTACTTACATGCTTGAAACGGAGCCTAGTAGCTTTCGACGATATTTGTTTCTTCATAACTGACTGCTGATAGACGGGATATAAAAGTGGCATTGGGGTGTGGAGAGTGAGTAAGAATGACGGCAAAGCGCTAGAGAAAGAAGTTGCTGATCTGGTTGAAAGTTTATTGCAGTCAGGTGAGCTTCCATATCGACCTGAGCTTTGTCGATTCAAGGCTAAAGCGAAATATTATTCGCGTAACAGAGAGGCGGAAGTAGATTTCGAAAATGTGCTCGAGGTTTATGTAAAGGATAATTATGATAACGATAATGCGAAGCCCACTCACGTCGTTATCTTCGAATGTAAGGATCATGGGCGTGATCTAGAAGTCAGGCTGGTGGACGAACTCATCGGTCGTCTTTCCGGCGGCTATGGTTTCAACATAAAAGCTTACATGGTGACCCGCACAGGCTTCCAGTCAGGGACGCTAACTACAGCGAATAATCACGGCATCGGACTTATCAAACTGATGCCGGACGATAAAATCATGTTTTTTTCCCATTTTCAGACCATTGATGGGATCCAACAATCCCGCCGCGAATTCCCTCATCGTGCTCGTCGAGCGCTCACGACCCCGAGCTATGTCTCCGATGGAGAGAGATTTTACGGTGTCGATGATGGCTATGTATTTTCCACGTTTAACCAGATGATCGTGAAGCATTTCGAAACGACCTAAGCCGTAACCTCATAACGCAAGGGGCCGCTTACAGGGTGCCGAACAGCAGCGAGTGTTGGCTTCCATTTACTTTCTGCTTGGAATGTGTCGGACCAAAAAACGGCCAAGTCTTATCCATACGCTGTCCATCACCGGTCCATCTAACGATGTAAGTCTCTCAAAGAAGTCGCCGCTCGTGCCGCTCATTAGGAACGATAGCAAAATCCCCAAAGAGGATAGCGTAGACATAGTTCTCATTTGGTTCTGGCAAGGTCGGCCATGTTTACTGACATCCGCTGAAATCCGATTGTTTCCGTAATTATTGATCTGATTGCTTGAGCAATTCTGTTATTTTCCTCTGTTCTAAGCTGTGATCCGCATCATGTGCAGGTCAATGCTATGCGCATGTAACGCCGGAAATGCAGCAGGTGAAATTCTCACAGAAATAAAGATCAGCACGTACCGGACTGGAAGCTGATCGGTAGGCAACCAGATTGCTGCTGTTTGCACTGTCAATACGTCTTCCGGCTCATCAACTCCGGTGAGAAGCGGTCTGACGACCGATGTTCGTGTAAAAGGTTCCGGACCGGAGTGCGCTTTCAATTTCTTCCAGTGTGGTTCCTGCTGTTTCAGGGACGTATTTCCATACGAACACAAAAGCCGCGACGTTTATAAGGCCGAACAGCCAGAAGGTGCCGGTTGTGCCCAGCGCCTCAACGAGAGACAGCGTCACGAGGGATACGAGCGTATCCGACAGCCATACTGTCGCGCTCGCCAGTCCCATGGCCTTGCTGCGGATGCAAAGGGGGAAGACTTCGGCGGCGATCAGCCAGACTGCTACGGACAGCGAGCCGAAATTAAAGAAGATATAGCCGAGAAGAGAGGCAACCATAAGGACCAGGCGACCGCCAGCCAGCGGTGCGGAACTCAGGAAAACGGCTCCCAGCAGGAACAGGGACAGGGCCGCCATCGGTAGCATGGTGAGCATCATGCGGCGGCGACCGACCTTGTCGATCAACGCAATGCCCATTGCTGTTGTGATTGTGGATGTGACGCCTACGGACACCGATGTCAGCAGGGCGGCGGAATGAACAAGTCCGGCCTGCGAGAGGATGATGGGCGCGTAATAGACAATGACATTCGGGCCGGAGAGTTGTGAAAAAGCGGCGACCCCGAGGGCAGCGATCAGGGCAGGGCGTATCCAGCGCTGGTTCAGGCCCGATCCTTCGGAGGCAGTCTGTTCCTTGTGATCGACTGTCAGGACATCATCCAGTTCCTGACGCACAAGATCCTTGTGTCCGCGCAGTTTGTAGAGAATTGAGACGGCCCGTGGCTCATGCTCGTGATGCAGCAGCCATCGCGGGCTTTCTGGCAGGAAGAACATGCCGAGGCCAAGCAGCATTGCCGGAATGGCGCCGAGCATGAACATGGCTCGCCATGCGCCTGTGCCACCGGACAGTTCATATCCCACAAAGAAAGCCAGCAGCAGTCCAAGTGAAAAGACGAGCTGGAACAGCGATACCAGCCCGCCGCGACGGGATGCCGGAGCCAGTTCCGCGACGTAGACCGGTACAATCTGCGTTGTTGCGCCAATCGCCGCACCCAGCCACAGACGGGCGGTAATCAGAGTGCTGACATTGGGAGCCAGTCCGCAGCCCACGGAAGCCGCGATAAAAATGCCTGCCGCGACCATGATGGCCGGGCGTCTGCCCCAACGGTCCGAAATGGGTCCACTTAGCAAAGCGCCAAAAACAGCGCCGATATTCAGGGACGCCGCCACCCATTCCTGTCCTGCGGTGGACAGCGAAAATGTTTTCGTCACAAAAATCAGGGCCGAGGCGATGATCCCTGTGTCGTAACCGAACAGGAGACCGCCCACGGCGGCTACTGCGGCGGCCATGGACACATACCGGTGCGCCGAGCGGGTCTGATCGCCCTGATGCCCCATGTCCGACAGCGCTGTCAGGGCGCGTTTATGTTTGTGGGAATGCGGTTGGTCCACGGCGGCTGGCATATGGGAAGCTCCTTCTCCTGTCGATGGAAAACGCTGTTTTCAGCCCGCGTCGGAGACATCGAAAATATCACGCAGGGTCTTTTTCATGACGTCCGCATCAAGGGTTTTGCCAAGCCACAACTCAACGCCGATCACCCCCTGATTGACCAGCATACCCAGACCATCAAGTGGTGTGCAGCCTTTTTCACGCGCCTCACGCAGAAGGCGCGTCATCGGTGGGTTTGGAATGACATCCGCTACGATCTGGCCTTTTTTCAGAGTGCCGAGGTCGATTTCGGGAATCGCATCCGCATCGCCAAGCCCTATCGAGGTTGCGTTGATGACAACATCCGTGCCGTCAGAAATCCGGGCCTTTCCTTCCCATGGGGTGGCTGTCGCGTCGCTGTCAGTGTTGTCGCGCACCAGAGCGGCAATGGTTTCAGCCTTGGCGGCGTCACGGTTGACGACGGTTATATGGGCTGCGCCAGCCAGTCCCAGTTCAACGGCGATGGCGCGTGCGGCTCCACCCGCTCCAAGCAGGAAAATTTTCTTGCCGGACGGATCAACGACGTCCTTGAGGGAGGCCAGAAAGCCTTTGCCGTCCGTATTGTTGCCGATCATCCGACCGTCGCGGATGGTGACGCAGTTCACCGCGCCAATAATCCGCGCAGCATCGGTCAGTTCGTCAAGATGTTCGATAACCGCCACCTTGTGGGGGAGCGAGCAGTTGAAGCCGACCCACTCCATGGCGACCGCACCCTTTACTGCGTCGGCCAGATTGCCTGCCTGCACGTCGCAGTTGATGTAGCGGGCATCAATCCCGGCGTGGCGATAGGCAGCCTCGATCATGGCGACTGTCGGGTTGTCGGCGCAGGGCGTGGAGAACGATCCGGTAAGGATGCTGCGAAAATTCTGGTCGCTCATACGGGGCTCCTGACTGTTGGCGAACGGTCTTGCATAGCTATGCAAGACAACACGCTTTTCAGGGGAGGATGCAACCCCTTCCTTGTTCAGAGGGGGAGGCGTGTGCTGCCGCGTTCGATCAACTTCGCGTCAATGATGTGAGTATGGGAATGAGAACTGTCTTTTGCCTGAAAGGCTTTTTCAAGCAGTTCCAGTGCGCGGGCGACCATTTTCCCGGTGCATTGGTCAAACGATGTCAGGTCGTAGCTGCGCCATGTCGCCTGTGGGATATTATCGTACCCCAGCATGATGACGTCGTCGGGGCAGCGCAGTTCCATTTCTTCCCGTAAGGCGTCCATCGCGCCGCACGCCATCATGTCGTTGCTGGCAAAGAGGCTGTCTGGTCGGATGCCCCGTTTTTTCAGGCTCAGTATGGCTGCGTAGCCGCTGTCATAGGTGTCATCACCTTGCAAACGGGTCGGTTCGATGGGGCTTGTGCGCGTTTGCTGCAGGCCCTGCAGAAACCCTTCGGCGCGGGCGAGGGAGGCTGCATTTCGCTCGGGTCCAGCCAGCCACACCGGACGCACGCGGCCCTTTTCCATGATGAGGCGCGCGGCGGTGAAACCTGCTCCGTGATTGTCGGAGTTGACGGTCGAAATCCATGGTCCGACCAGAGATGAGTTGAAGCAGACAACCGGAATCCGGAGTCTGGACAAGGCTTGCGCCACCGTCTTCGATCCGATTGCCAGTGACGTGACAATGGCGTCGATCCGGTAGCTCACCAGCTGGTCGAGCGCATTATCAAGGGTCAGGGCGTCATCGACATGCATGAGAAGCACCTGAAGGCCGCTTTCCCGTAATGCGGTCGCCAGACGTTCCAGCGCCGTAGCGTAAAACGGGTTTTCCAGACCGCCGATGACCACGCCCACCATGCAGGATCGGCCCGACAGCATGATGGCCGGAATACGGTTCGGTCGGTATCCGAGGCTCTCTGCGGCGGCCAGAACCTTCTGTTTCGTCTGGTCTGAAATGCTGGAGCCGGGAGAGAACGCCCGCGAGACCGCTGATTGGGAGACACCGGCCAACCGGGCGACATCAATGGATGTGACAGCGCGAATGACAGCCTGCTCCTGCGTAACCATGCTTCATGACACTCTGGGGTGTGCTGGCCTAGCGCTACGCTGGCCTGTTTGGATTGTCCAGTTTTCGCGGGGTGTCGCTGTTGGGCGAAGCAGAGGTCGTGCTTTGTCTGGATCATCAGGATCCTGAACGTCAGAACCGGAGCAAATGATGGATGTCCGCTTTTGCTTCAGTCCGAACAGGACAGGGACTTGGGCAGGTCAGACCGGGACACTTCAAAATCGACAATCCGGGGAAAATGCTTCAGGCAGACCGTCCAGAGGGCTCAGGTGAGCCAGATGCTCATCGATGTCAAAAACGGCCTGTTCATCTCTCCAAAACAAAACAGTCGAGTGGCGCCATGTCGTTTTCAAACGGCCAGATCGGATGTGTTCCGATATTCAGTGAGCGTTCACGCAGGAGACTGCGCCAGTGGCCGTGACATTCCACAGGCAGGGCGAAGGCGGCAGGCGGCCGATTTAAAGAGAGAGAGTCCCACGCAGGACTCTGCGCATAGGTGTGACGGGGAGCCAGAACCAGAAGACGCTGATGTCCCAATATGCGCAGGAAGGCGACGACGTGCTGCGTGTCCAGCATGACGGGGTGATAGGCTCCCTGTTGGAACAGGGCCGGATTCTGGGCGCGAAAAGCCAGCAGGCGCTGAATGAGTCGAAGCTTGACCTCACCGGTTGGCCATGTGGTGGCGGCATGATCGATATCAGGAGAGGTTTCCAGACATTCTGCGCGTTTTTTGAAATCGACAGACCGCCGGTTGTCCGGATCTACCAGACTGAAATCCCACAACTCGCAGCCTTGATAGAGGTCGGGCACGCCGGGTGAGGTAACACGCAGCAGGGTCTGGGACAGGCTGTTCAGGGCCGCGGCGGGCGCGATCTGCCGGACGAAGCGGCCCATATCACGCAGGAAATCCGATGATTCAGCCGGATTGAGCACATGCGCAAGATAGGTCTGACAGGCTTCTTCATAAGGCGCGTTTGGTTCCAGCCAGCTTGTGTGACGCTTTCCTTCACGGAGCGCCTTGGTCAGCCATTGCGCCATGCGGTGTGCGAATTCTTCATCGACATCGCCCTGCACGGGCCATGCGCCGAGAAGGCTCTGGTAGAGCAGGAGAGCATCGACACGATCCGGTGCATGGGAGAGCGTTCGGTCTTTCAGCCAGGGCGTAACGAGTGCGCGCCATTCTTCCGCCGCTTCACTGAGGACGGCAATGCGCATCCGGCTGTCTTCGCCGCGCTTGTGATCGTGCGTGGCCGTGGCGAGGAGTGAGAGAGGATGTGCCGTTTGCCGCTTCTGGCTGGCGTCATGAAATGCGGTGACAGGAAGCGCCAGCGTATCAGGCGCGCTCCCGACCTCATTGCGTGAAAGCAGACGTACGTTTCGATAGAATGCGGTGTCTTCGAGAGATTTTGCGGCAAGAGGAGCGCTGAGATGCTCGAAAGTCCGCTGGATGTGGCGCATGGCGGGAGAGGGGCCGGATTCAACGGGCGTGGAGAGCTGTTCGAGAATGCGCTGAAGAACAGCGTGGCGGGAGAGGGGGATATCCTTGCGCGCCGCGGTGGCGGCCTGTGTCAGGGATGCCAGATCGGCTGTGTGATTCAAGGGAAGACTGTCCGCGTAATAACTGCGGTAGCGTGGGAAATGACGCAGGAAAGCTATCAGGGTTTCCCGAATGGCTGGGAAGGATATTTCGCAGGAAAGAGAAGAGAAGGAGGCGTGGAGCAGACGGGTGAGGTGATCAAGTTCGGTGGTGAACAGGGAGGTCAGAATCTCATCGCGGGCCTGACGTTGTGTTTCCTCCATTGTTTCTGGCATGTCGCCGCGTGCGTCCCGCCACAGGGCGTCCAGCGCTTCCTGTCCCTCTGCATCGTGCAGCAGGAGAGAAACCTGCTCCATGAAATCATAGCCAGTCGTGCCGTCCACCTCCCATTCGGTGGGAAGGTTCTCGTGGGGAGCAAGGATTTTCTCGACATGGATTGGAACATGCGCGGGCGAGGATGATTGGGTGGTCTGAATTTTCTGACGCAACCTGCGGCAATAGGCGGCGGGAGCAGTCAGTCCATCAATATGGTCGATCCGAAGTCCGTCGATGAGGCCCTCATCAAGGAGGGACAGAACATGGTGATGCGTGGCGGTGAAAACGTCCTCGCGTTCGACACAGATGGCTCCGAGTGAGGTGTTGTCGAAGAAGCGCCGCCAGTTGAGAAGATCGGACGCTGTGCGCCACCACGCGCATATCCAGTGCTGGCGGGCGATCAGGTTTCGGAGCTGTTGCCGTCCGGGCTCATGGGCGGGGTTGAAGCGCATGGAAAGAGCGCCCAGCACATCGCCGCCTATCGTGGTGTTCAGCCATAGGGAAAGCGCGGTGAGTGTGTGAGCGCAGTCCCTGTCTGGCGCGCCACGCTCCGCCATGACAGTCAGGGCGGCGGCCAAAGGGCGGGGCAGGTCCATACTCCTGAGAAGATCACTGTAATGAACGGGAGAAATAGGGAATCGATGTTCATGATGGTGGATGAAAAACAGGCCGCTTTCCTGATCGTGCTTCAGAATCAGCATTCCTGAGGCAAGCGCTTCCTCAAAAGGGCGATCGAGGAATGGCAGGAGAACACGTCCGTTGAGCCGGGGATCGGGATCGTCCCGGACGATATCGAAAAACCCGGCGTAGGGGCTGCACCGTCCCCATGCCAGAAGGCTTTCCCACCAGATGTTTCCTGCGCCTCCCACGGCCATATGGTTGGGCACGATGTCGAGGATCAGACCCATGTTCCGCTCGTGCAGCGCATGAGCGAGACGCCTCAGGGCGGCCTCACCTCCAAGGGCGGGGTCGATGTGATGACAGTCGAGAACGTCGTATCCGTGGGTTGAACCGGGTGCGGCTGTCAGAAGAGGTGAGGCATAGATGTGGCTGACGCCAAGCCGTTCAAAGTAGGGCGCGAGTTCGACCGCATGATCCAGCGTGAAGCCCTGCCGGAACTGAAGGCGGATGGTGGCGCGCAGAGCAGGACGAAGTCGGGGCATGGCGGGTCTCACGACAGTTACGTGCGGGGGCGGGCTGTTTGCAGGATGCTGAGATGTTTCTTTGCGCCGCGTCGCATCAGCAGCGTGCGGGCCGGCGCTGGGTAGCGTTGACGCCAGTTGGGGTGGCTGGTGGTTGTGCCGGGCACGTTGGGCTGTTCGTTTAAGCCCGCGAGGTCTTCCAGTGGCACGAGAGTGAGCGGGCACGGGGTGTCCGCTACGAAACTGATTGCACGGTCCACGAAGGTGACGGCTCCGGTGGCGCTGACAGGGGGGGCTGGCGCGGGTCGGTCCGTTACAGTCGCCCACAATGCAGTGCGTTCGGTGGTCCGTTCCGTCTGGGAGGTCGTGTCCGTTCTGGCGAGATCGAGACCCTGCCACCAGCGGGCCAATGGGGGCAGGTCATGGGTTGTCGTCATCGCCACGGCTGTGCGTGACCATTGTTTGCAAGTGAGAAATGTGCCGTCCGCATCGCGTTGGAACGGAAGGACGTTCATGCCTGTCAGGCCATGGCGGATCATGTCCCTGCGAAATGCTGGTTCGACGGTGCCCAGATCTTCCCCGATGAGGACAGCGTTGGCGCGGGAGGCTTCCAGTGTGGACAGCCGCATGAGATCTGCGCTGGGATAAGTCAGATAGGCGCCATCTTCCGGGCCTTCCCCCTTGGGAATGATCCAGAGTCTCCGCAGCCCCATGACGTGATCGATACGCAGGCCACCCATATGGGGCAGGTTGGCGCGCAGCATGGCGATGAAGCCCCTGTAGCCATTGGCGCGCAGACCGTGGGGAGAAAATGTTGTCAGACCCCAGCTCTGTCCGGAACGGCTGAGGGCGTCGGGAGGCGCTCCGATGGAGATTTCGCTCAGATGTTCGCCCTGATGCATCCAGCACTCGCTGCCTGCCGGATCGACACCTACGGCGAGATCACCGATCAGCCCGATCCTCATTCCGCTTTTGCGGGCGCACTCCTGTGCGGCGAGCAGGCTGCGGGACGTGATCCATTGCAGAAACCGATGAAAGTCGATCTCTCTCATCATCTCGTGGGCGAAATGGGCTGTTTCGGGGGAGCCGGGGCTACGGATGGCGATGGGCCAGAGCCGCCAGTCTCCGCCCCGCGGTCCACGTCGGGCGCTCTGTGCGTGCAGCACTTCAAAAATGGCGTGTTGCTGAAGTTCCATGCCCCCAGCGCGGATGAATTCGGTGAAGTTGACGGGTGGGGCGGGGGCAATATGAAGATCATAGAGCGCTCGGAGAAGTTTCAGACGCAGATGTCCTGCGCGAGGCCAGTCGATGAGCGGGGCGGTTTCAAGCTGATGCAGTTCTTCGGGATTGAGATGTGCGTGTTTGCGGGCGGCCTGTAGCGTCGCCGTGTCGAACGTGCAGGCCGGGTCGGCAAGCAGCACGTTGAAAAATTGCCGGCTTGATGGGGAATAGGGGCTGTACTGTGCGGAGTTGCTGGCGAACATGGCATGGGTGGGGCTGAGCAACAGTGCGTCGGCTCCCGCAGTTCCTGCACGCTTTGCGAGGTCAGCGACGGCGCCAAGATGGCCGATGCCTCCATCATTCTGTGCCCTGAGGCTGTAAATCTGGGTGGTGAGGCCCCATCCACGTCCCGTAATGGGAGGGGCCTGCCGAGGCGCTATGGCCAGAGTGAACTCCTGCCTGCCCGTTGACAGGGTGTGATATCCTGCGTGCGCTATGCGGGGGAGATGGAGTTTGCCGTCGCGTGCGCGACGCAGCCGTCCTTCGATCTGGCGACCGTCTTCAAGGGTAAGTGAGAAAGTGGGTTCGTTATCCCCATTCTTTGCGCCGTTAGTGGGAAGCGGTGTGGAAACGCCTGTTTCGGTGACCAGCAGGGAAGGCGCACCGGAGCCCGCTTTGGATTCAAGCAAAGGCACAAGGCGGCGCAGGGTATCCACCGAGACCCGACGTCTGTGTCCCTGAGCGTCCTTCCAGTTCACTTGCAGCCCCAGACGCGTGGCCTGCCGTTTCAGGGTCTGGTCAGACATGATCCTCTCCTTCCAGCCATGCGAGAAGGCTTGCAGGCGGCAGATCCTGGGATGGAAATGTCGTGTGCAGTCCGTAGAGAGAGGTTCCCTGGGGAGGGGAAGGGAGCCGGGCGGAAATTGCGCCCAGATTGAATGCGATGTTCAGAACGGATCCGTCTTCCATCGCCCAGCGGGCGAGGAGCGCACAGCCCTGTCCGGTCAGATGCGTAACGTCCAGTCCATGGGTATTCTTCAGGCGCGGCACGATATATTGGCGTCGCACACACAGGAGTTCGCGTGTGCGGTCCAGCCATTGCTTATGCTCCGGCTGCTCCATTTCCCGACGGTCAGGACGTGAGCGTTCGAACGTCTGCGGATCGTTCGGGTCCGGGATGAGTTCGCGGTGGTGTGGGTCCCGGAACTGCCTGAAAGAGGCAAATTCCTGTCGGCGTCCATCGCGCACGATCCGGGCCAGTTCCGCATTGTGGCTGGTGAAAAAGAAGAACGGTGTGCGTGTTCCCCATTCGTCTCCAGAGAAGATCATCGGAATCTGGGGGGAGAGCAGAAGGAGGGCGTAGGCTGCTTCCAGCATGTGTGGCTGCGCGAGAACGGTCAGTCGTTCTCCCATGGCGCGGTTGCCGGTCTGGTCATGGTTTTGCAGAAACAGAATGAATTTTTCGGTCGGCAGATCGGCTGAGGGAGCGCCTCGGGCTTTGCCCGTGACAGGCGATCTGTCTCCCTGAAACCGAAATCCTTCCTTGAGGACACAGGAAAGATCCTCTGCGGGGTGGGAGGCGAAATTTCCGTAATAACCTTCCGTCTCCCCCGTGAGGATGACATGCAGGGCATTGTGCCCGTCGTCGTTCCACTGGGCGGTGAAACCTTCGCGCAGCAGACGGGCGTCGTTGTTTTCGTTTTCAAGGATGAGATGAACGTGGCGGTCCGGCTCCACGGTTTGCCTGACGGTTTCACGTAACTCCGCAAGCCAGCCCTGTTCCGTAATGGCCTGCACGGCATCAAGACGCAGACCGTCGAAGCGGAATTCCATGAGCCAGTAGAGCGCGTTGTCGATGAAGAAATCACGGACTGGCCGCTGGGTGAAATCGATGGCATGTCCCCAAGGTGTGCGACGATCCTGCAGAAAGAAAGGACGCGCATACTGTTCGATGAAGTTCCCGTCCGGTCCGAAATGATTATAGACTACATCGAGAAAAATCATGAGGTTAAGCGTATGGGCGCGGTCGATCAGCGCCTTGAGTTCGTCCGGCGTGCCATAAGCGCTTTCAGGCGCAAAAGGCAGGACGCCGTCATATCCCCAGTTGCGTTCTCCGGGGAATTCCGCAATCGGCATGAGTTCGATGGCGGTGATGCCGAGTGCGGCAAGGCGCGGAAGATCGGCTGCGAGCCTGGTATAGCCGCCAGCCAGTCCGACATGTACTTCGTAGATGACGGCTTCTTCCCATGGTTTTCCGCGCCAGTGCGGATTCTGCCAGCTGTAGGCATCGGGATCTGTCACGACACTGGGGCCATGCACGTCGTCTGGCTGGCTGGTGGAGGCCGGATCGGGAACCAGCAGGTCTGGAGTGATGCGGTAGCGATAAGGAAGTCCCGCGCCGGTGGGTGTTTCGCACGCGAACCATCCATCGTTTTCCCTTGTCATCGGGACGGGGGGAAGGTTTTCCGCTTCCAGCGTCACGGAGGAGCAGGATGGAGCCCAGAGGCGAAAGCGCGTGCGGTGCTGTGAAAGAAGCTGGGCGCCGTGTCTTCGGGTGTAACGATGGATATGGGACATGACCTGCCTCCTGTCAGCCGTTTTCGGACTTTCTGGTTATGGTGGCGGGATCGAGTTGCAGAAGGAGGACCGAATGTGCGGCCACGGTCAGGCTGTGCAGTTCAGTGGCGGGGTCCTCGGGCTCCGTGTGGCGCGGGCGCGCACTGTCCAGAAGCAGACGCCATGTGCCGGCAGGGGGCGGTAAGGCGCAGGATGCTTCTGCATCGCCGGGATTGAGAATCATGTAGGTGTTATCTATGGAGTCCCCATCCTCAATGGCGCGGCGCAGGCCAAGGAGAGGTTGTCCTCCTTCATTCCAGTTATCGACCGACATGGGCTGACCCGCAGCATTGAACCACGCGATGTCGGGAAGATCCGGCAGGGGGGCGTGACGGCCGTGCATGTAGCGTTGCGCGCGCAGGGATGGATGTTCGCGCCGCAAAAGGGTCAGTCGCGCCACGAAATCCAGCATGTCCTGACCGCGGGGTGTTTGTGTCAGTGACCAGTCCAGCCAGGACAGATCGTTGTCCTGACAGTAGGCGTTGTTGTTGCCGTTCTGGGTCTGTCCGAATTCATCGCCTGCGAGAATCATGGGTGTTCCATGCGCCAGCAGGAGTGTGGCCATCATGGCGCGGCGGATACGATCGCGTTTTTCGATGATGGTGGCGTCATCGGTCGGTCCTTCCACGCCCCAGTTGCGGGTATGGTTGTCCCGTGCGCCGTCGAGATTGTCTTCCCTGTTGGCTTCGTTGTGCCGTGTTTCGTAGCTGACAGTGTCCATCAGGGTGAAGCCGTCATGGGCTGTCACGAAATTGACGCTGGTCCATGCGCGCCGTCCGCGATGGTCAAAAATATCACCCGAGCCGGACAGACGGGTCGCCATGTCGCCCTGCTGACGTTCGTCCTCGCGCCAGAAGCGGCGCGTGGTGTCACGGAAACGGTCGTTCCATTCGTGGAATCCCGGCGGGAAGTTGCCCACCTGATATCCCCCCGGTCCCGGGTCCCATGGCTCGGCAATCAGTTTGCGCGTGCGCAGAATGGGATCCTGCATGAGCGCATCGAGAAATCCCGAGTTCTGATCGTAGCCGTAGCTCTCGCGTCCCAGAATGGTCGCAAGGTCGAAGCGGAAGCCGTCGATATTGAACGCGCCGGCCCAGTGGCGCAGGGAATCGAGCACCATCTGGAGCACACGGGGATGAGAAAGATCGAGGGTGTTTCCGCAGCCGGTGTCGTTGATGTAGTGACGCTCATCTTCGGGGACGAGGCGGTAATAGCTGGCGTTGTCGAGACCGCGATAACACAGGGTGGGGCCAAGTTCGTTTCCTTCGCAGGTGTGGTTGTACACCACGTCCATCACCACCTCGATACCGGCGGCGTGCAGGGCGCGGATGGCGGCGCGGAAATCCTCTGTTTCGCCACGTCCCATATAGGCGGGATGCGGCGCGAAGAATGCGAGCGTGTTGTAGCCCCAGTAATTGGTGACACCGCGTTCGATCAGAAAACGATCGGTGACGAATGCCTGTAGCGGCAGGAGTTCGAGTGTTGTGACGCCGAGTTTTGTCAGATGCTCCACGATGCGGGGGTGGCTTAACGCCTGAAAGGTTCCGCGTATCGCCGGAGGCATATCGGGATGGCGCATGGACAGACCCTTGAGGTGGGCCTCCATCACGATCACGTCTTCCGGTGGAATGTTGGGTCGATGATCGTCAGGCCAGTGCACATGAGGGGCAATCACACGGCATTTCGGCATGGCGCTGGCGCTGTCACGCCGGTCGAAGGAGAGGTCCGTGCGCGGTGAGTTGAGTCTGTAGCCAAACAGGGCGTCGGTCCAGCGGAGTTCACCTGTCAGTTCACGGGCGTAAGGATCGATCAGAAGCTTGTGGGGATTGAAACGATGACCTTCATGCGGATCGTGCGGTCCGAAAGCGCGATATCCATAAAGGAGGCCGGGTGACGCGCCGGGAAGATAACCATGCCAGACTTCATCGGTGTATTCAGGAAGCCTGTGGCGCGCGACTTCACGACGACCTTTGCGATCGAACAGGCACAGATCAATGCGGGTGGCATTGGCGGAAAAGACGGCGAAATTGACGCCGCACCCATCGTAGGTGGCACCCAGAGGGTAGGGTGCGCCGGGTTCGAGAGAGTCTGAAACGGCGCTCATCCTGCGTCTCCACGGGCTGGAGAGAGGATGAGAACGGCCAGTGGCGGCAAGACAAGTTCGACCGACCAGTTGCAGCCATGCGCGGCCACCGCCTTTGCGCTGACCCGGCCGCCATTGCCGACATTGCTGCCGCCATAGACGCTGGCGTCCGTATTGATGATCTCGCGCCATTCTCCGGCGTTCGGCACGCCCACGCGGTAGGCATGGCGGATAACGGGCGTTGCATTCCACACCACGACAATGGGAGAGGCGGGGGGGGCGAAGCGGGCCCACGCAAACACCACGTTGGCGTCATCATCATTGATCAGCCAGGAAAAACCCGCTGGATCGGTGTCGAGTTCATGCAGTGCGGGGTGGAATCGGAGGGTGTGATTGAGATCGCGTACAAGCCTCTGCATGCCAGCTTTGGGCAGTTCGGACAGTGAGCGCCAGTCAGGTTCTCCATCATGGTTCCATTCCTGCGCCTGTGCGATCTCTCCGCCCATGAACAGGAGTTTCTTGCCTGGATGGGTCCACATGAAGGCAAAACAGGCCCGTAGATTGGCATGCTGTCGCCAGCTATCTCCCGGCATACGGGAAAGAAGCGAGCCTTTGCCGTGCGTCACTTCGTCATGGGAGAGGGGAAGAATGAACCGCTCGGAAAAACCGTAATGTGTGCCGAAAAGAATTTCGGAGAGATGGTGTCCGCGCCATAATGGATCGCGCTGCATGAAGTGCAGGGTGTCGTGCATCCATCCCATGTTCCATTTGAAAGAAAACCCCAGCCCCCCATCGGCTGTCGGGTGGGTGACGCCGGGCCATGCCGTGGACTCTTCGGCGACGATCTGAACATCGGGCACATGGCGTTGCAGGGTATCGGTCAGTTCCCGCAGGAATGACACGGCCTCAAGGTTTTCGCGTCCTCCGTGGATATTGGGAATCCAGTCGCCGTTCTGGCGGCTGTAGTCGCGATACAGCATGGAGGCGACCGCATCCACGCGAAGGCCATCGATATGGAAATGCTCGCACCACATCAGGGCGCTCGAAATGAGAAAAGCGCGCACCTCGTGCCGCCCGTAATTGTAGATCAGCGTGTTCCAGTCACGATGTATTCCCTCACGCGGGTCTGCGTGTTCAAAGAGGGCGGTTCCATCGAAACAGGCCAGACCGTGCAGGTCGTTGGGAAAGTGCGCGGGCACCCAATCCAGAATGACACCGATGCCGGCATCGTGGCAGGCATTGATAAACGCAGCGAAATCTTCCGGACTTCCGTGGCGGGCGGTGGGAGCGAACAGTGCGAGGGTCTGATAACCCCATGATCCGCCAAAGGGATATTCCATGATGGGAAGAAGCTCTATGTGCGTAAAACCGTTTTCCACCACATAAGGAATGAGGTCGCGCGTCAGATCCTGCCATGTGGCGATGCGATCCGGGTCTCCGTTGGGGCGGCGCCATGAAAGAGCGTGGACTTCATAGATGGAGAGCGGTGCTTGCGGCGCGTGGCGTGCGATCCGTGTCGCCATCCATGCGTCATCTGTCCAGGGAAACGGATCATTTCGGGCCACGACGGAGGCTGTGGCGGGAGGCAGTTCGGTGCGACGCGCAAAGGGGTCGGCCTTTTGTGGAAGAAGCGTGCCGTCCTGCCCCATGATCTCGAATTTATAGCGTTCTCCGGCTGTGAGTCCGGGAATGAAGAGTTCCCACACGCCCGCTATATGACGCAGCCGCATGGGGTGACGACGACCATCCCAGATGTTGAAATCCCCGATTACGGACACGCGGCGAGCGTTGGGCGCCCAGACGGCAAAGCGCACACCCGTCACGCCGTGGAGTGTCATGGGATGTGCGCCCAGAAGGTGATGAATGTGAAAATGCCTGCCTTCGGCAAAAGCGCGCAGTTCCTCTTCCGGCAGGATGGGGCCGAATGAATAGGGATCGCTGACCTCTTCCGTGGCGTCTGCCCATATTACGTGCAGACGATAAGGCGCTCCTTTGCGGACGGTGCCGATGAACATGCCTGTATCGTCCACCGGGCGCATGGCGCGCTCGATGGGGGCTGAACGGGGGCGCTCGACGAGCAGCCGGACTTTGGCGGCATGGGGATAGAAGACACGGATGATATCGACTGACCCCGCATTGTGTCGGCCGAGGATGGAAAAAGGATCGCCGCAACGTCCGGCCAGAAGATCATCGGTGTTTGGGGGAATATGATAGGGAGTGCCATTTCGGTCCTGTCTCGCTGGCATCCCTCAGACTCCTCTGGTGTGTGCTGATCCTGTGTGAACTATGCTTTTGAAAACTCAGGCTCTGTTGCGGTGCGTGGAAGGCGGAATGGATGGTTTTCGAGCGATTTGCCTTTTGTCGCCGAAGGCGTGTCCCCGCATGCTGTCCGGCGCATGTGTGGAGGAAAGCCGCACGACATTGGGTTCTTTTGGTTCAACGATCTTCACTCCCGCGAGTTTCGCAAAGAGTCTGACATATTGAGCAGATTTTTCATGCCATGAGACATCCGTGGCCGCTCCGTTCTTCTGAAGCTGCGACCATGCCTTACGGTCTTCCCGGAAAAGACGACGCGCCCGCTCAACTGTGGCGGCGAGTGTCGCACCTTCGATGGGTGAAAACAGAAAACCTGTGCCTACGCCGCGTCCTATGGCGGCATCGTTGGCGTCCACCACCGTATCGGCCAGTCCGCCCACGCGCGAGACAATGGGAACGGCGCCGTAACGCAGGGCGCAAAGCTGGGTGAGGCCGCAGGGCTCGAAACGTGAAGGAACAAGCAGGGTATCGACGGCTGAAGGCAGGCGGTGACCGAGTTCCTCGCTGTAACCGATATGACAGGCGAAACTGCGCGGAAATTTTCTTTGCAAGGCCGAAAAAGCTCGGTGAAGCGGGCGTTCTCCTTCGCCCACGACGATGATCTGTGTGTTGGAGACAAGCAGCCGTTCCATGATGTCGGGAAGAAGATCGACGCCTTTCTGTCGGGTCAGGCGGCTGACCACACCCATAAGAAAGGCGTTACGGTCCTGCGGCAGACCGAATTCGGCCTGAAGGGCGAGTTTGTTGGACAGTCGTCCGATAGTGTCGCCCACGACATAGGGAAAGCGTACGGCAGGATCGTGCGCGGGATTCCATATGTTGATGTCCACGCCATTGAGAATGCCGGTAAGAGCGGAGCTGCGTGTGCGTAGCAGACCATCGAAGCCCATTCCCCATTCGTTGCCCTGAATTTCCTGCGCATAGGTTGGCGAGACCGTAGTGATCCAGTCACTGAAAAACAGACCGGCTTTCAGGAAACTGATGCGCCCGTGAAACTCGCAGCCGTCGATGAAGGCCGCCTGGGGGGGCAGTTCCAAAATGGGAAGATCGGTGAGGGGAAAGCTGCCATGAAAGGCGAGATTGTGGATCGTCTGGACGATACGGGGACGCTGGCTCACGCCGTTGGCGTGGAGGGGAGAATCTCCGTCATAGTGTAGATAGGCCGCCGTGAGTCCGGCCTGCCAGTCATGCAGTTGCACGATGTCGGGATGGTAGCCTTCAAGCCCGCCCTGAGCGATGGTGGCGGCAGCACGGGCCAGGGCCGCAAAACGCAGGTCGTTGTCAGGCCAGTCATAGCCTTCGGCAGTCACATAGGGATTGCCCGGGCGGTCATAGAGGACAGGGATATTGAGAACCAGAAGATTCTGGCCATCGATCTGTCCGATCTGAAGATGTGCGGGATGCCCCAGAACATGGCCCAGGTCGATGGAGCGCGAGGACACTTTTGCTATCGCGGCCAGAATGGCGGGGTAGCCTGGCAGGAGGGTCCATGTTTCTACGTTGTAGGGTGCGAGCGCCGTTGGAAGAGATGCTGTGACGTCTCCAAGTCCACCGGTTTTCACGAACGGAAACATTTCCGATGCTACGGAAAGAACGCGCAGGGGGCGGGACAGGGTTAACGCCGCTGGTGCCATCGTTTTGCCATCCTCTGCTGTCAGATGCCATTTTCGGCATACTGTTTCCAATGAGGTCTTCTTCTAAGAGGAACGATCCGGAGGCAGCGAGTATCATCCATCACGGAAAAGTGATTATGCGGAAGGGGCGGCGCTCACAGAGGGGCGGCGTTGGCGACTGTGTTGACGTCTGGATTGATGGAGTAACATTCCAGTTCGCCGGAAGCATGGGACGAAGGAAGGTGCGATCGTGCAGACGGGCCGTCTGGAGGGATCGGAAGAACCATTGGTTGAAGTCCTTGCGGCCCGATTTTGAGTGCAAGGAATGATAATTTCCGGTTCTGCGGACGATCTTCGCTTTGCGTTTAGAGCGGAGCGGCGGTCAGTGGGAGCGGATCAGGCCATCGGCTGATCCCGTGGCGGACTGACCACGAAGATTCCTGCCATTGTTGAGGCTGCGTTGCGGGAAAGGTTGTGGCGCTTTCCCTGAAGCCCGGGCAAAGAGCGGACATCACTGAAAATAGTGACTCTGGACCAGTGACGCACGGTCACAGATACTGTGACGTTCCCGGGTCTAACTAGCTGATTTCATTGGGAAATTGAGTGTATGGCGGAGAAGGTGGGATTCGAACCCACGGTACCCATAAGGCACAACGGTTTTCGAGACCGCCCCAATCGACCACTCTGGCACCTCTCCGTAACGCCTTGCAGCGTTCGCAGCGAGCTTTTAGGCAAAGTTTTCATCTGACACAAGAGGGGAAATTGTTCTGTGTCTGATTTCAGTTGACGAAAAACCTGTCTCCCGCGTAAAAGCCCCTCTCCACCGCTATAAGGTGGGGCAGACTGCGCAATAGTGGTCAACGAGAAAAAGCGACTGGACTGATCGCCTGCGTGAGAAGCGCCGCGAGATGTCGATTGATCGGAAAGAGACGAGTTTCATTATGTTCGCAGTTATCCGCACCGGCGGTAAGCAGTATCGCGTTACGCCAAACAGTGTGCTCAAGATCGAAAAGCTTGAGGCTGAAGCTGGTTCGACCATCACATTCTCCGATGTTCTCGCCGTCGGTGGTGAAGCAGGCACGACCATTGGCGCTCCGCTGGTTGCTGGCGCTACCGTGACAGCTACGGTCATCGCACAGGACCGCCTTGCGAAGATCATCATCTTCAAGAAGCGTCGTCGTCAGAACAGCCGCCGCAAGAATGGTCACCGCCAGCCGGTCACCGTTGTTCGTATTGGCGAGATCAAGGCTGCCTGATCTCTCTTCGTGAGGTTGATCACAGGGTAGCATTAAGTAGGAGTAAGGTTCATGGCACAAAAGAAAGCAGGCGGTTCGTCCCGTAACGGACGCGACAGTGCAGGCCGTCGTCTCGGTGTGAAGAAGTTCGGTGGCGAAAGCGTGATCGCTGGTAACATCATCGTCCGTCAGCGCGGCACGAAGATGCTGGCTGGTGCGAATGTTGGTGTTGGTCGCGACCACACACTCTTCGCGCTTTCAGACGGTAACGTGCGTTTCCACCGTCGTGGTGACGATCGCGTTCATGTTTCGGTCGAGGCTCTGCCGCTCGCGGCTGAGTAAAAGGCCCTGCGCGGGATCCCCCGCGTCTAGACGCAAGACAGGGGCCGATCCGGTTTGGATCGGCCCTTTTTGTATCCCTGTCAGGGCTTTTGTCGCCTGCAGGATGCCAGGTGACAGTGATGAAGTTTCTCGATCAGGCCAAAATCTATGTACGCTCGGGTGACGGAGGTGACGGTGTCACCGCCTTCCGGCGTGAGAAATATATCGAGTTTGGCGGTCCTGACGGCGGCAAGGGCGGTCGAGGTGGAGACATCATTTTCGAGGCCGTCGATAACCTCAATACGCTGATCGATTTTCGCTACACCCAGCATTTCCGGGCGCGTAAAGGCGGTAACGGCGCAGGGTCCGACCGTACGGGCGCTGCTGCGCAGGATGTCGTGATTCAGGTGCCGATAGGCACCCAGATCATGGATGATGACAGGGAAACTCTGCTTGCTGATCTCGACAAGGCCGGCAAGCGCATTGTGCTGTGCAAAGGCGGTGACGGCGGTTTCGGTAATGCGCATTACAAGACCAGCACCAACCGTGCGCCGCGTCGTTCCGACAAGGGCTGGCCGGGTGAGGAGCGCTGGGTGTGGCTGCGGCTGAAACTGATTGCCGATGTCGGTCTGGTTGGGCTGCCCAACGCCGGGAAATCGACTTTCCTTTCTGTCGTGTCGGCGGCCCGTCCCAAGATTGCAGATTATCCGTTCACAACGCTTCATCCGCAGCTTGGTGTTGTTCGTCTGTCAATGACGGAAGAGTTCGTGCTGGCTGACATTCCCGGCCTGATCGAAGGTGCGCATGAAGGACACGGTCTGGGCGATCGCTTCCTTGGTCATGTGGAGCGCTGCGCCGTTCTGCTGCATCTGATTGATGGTGCGGCGGGTGATGTGGTTGAGGCATGGCGCACGATCCGGACCGAGCTTGATGAGTATGGCGGTGGTCTGGCCGAAAAGCCGGAAATCATTGTTCTCAACAAGGCTGACGCCATGACGCCGCAACAGCTTTCAGGCCGTAAGCGCGCGCTGGAGAAGGCTTCCGGGTCAAAGGTCATGGTCATGTCCGGCGTAGCCCGTCAGGGTGTCGATGAGGTGCTGCGGGCATTGTATGACGTGGTCGCTGCGGCGCGGGCCGAGCGTCTGGAAAATGCTGAAACGGACGACTCTGAAGCATGACGGATTCAGTCACGCCTTCTCTGGCGCAGGCGCGGCGCGTGGTCGTCAAGATCGGCAGCGCCCTTCTTGTCGATCCGGAACTTGCGGCCCCCCGTGAGGCATGGCTGGCCAGTGTCGCCGATGACATCGCGGCGCTGCGTGCTTCCGGCACCGAGGTCGTGCTGGTGTCATCCGGAGCGATTGCTCTGGCGCGTCATGCGCTGGGGATGCCGCAACGGGCGTTGCGTCTGGAAGAAAAGCAGGCCGCAGCGGCTGTTGGTCAGATCAGACTGGCGCAGGCATGGACCAGCGTTCTCTCCGAGCGCGGAGTGACCGCTGCCCAGTTGCTGCTGACACCCGATGATACGGAAGATCGTCGTCGTTATCTGAATGCGCGGGCCACGCTCGACACGCTGCTCAGTCTTGGCTGCGTGCCGGTCATCAATGAAAATGATACGGTTGCGACAGCGGAAATCCGTTTTGGCGATAATGATCGTCTGGCGGCCCGTGTCGCGCAGATGATTGATGCGGACCAGCTGATTTTGCTATCCGATATTGACGGGCTTTACACAGCCGATCCCAGAAACGATCCGGACGCGCAGCATATCCCGGTGGTCGGCGCGATGACTGCCGAGATTGATGCGATGGGGGGAGCGCCGCCGCCGGGTTATTCTTCCGGGGGTATGCGAACGAAGCTCGTCGCGGCTCATATTGCTACGGATTCCGGTTGTGCGATGGCCATCGCTCTCGGCAAGCGGCCCCATCCGCTGGCGGCTTTGCGCGATGGCGCGCGTTGCACATGGTTCCTGCCCGGAACCGATAGCCGCTCAGCCCGCAAACGCTGGATTGCTGGTGGTCTGACGCCCATGGGTGACATCACCATTGATGATGGCGCGATACGGGCGCTGGTGCAGGGGGGGTCTCTGCTGCCGGCTGGTGTGGTCTCCGTGGCCGGGGATTTCAGCCGGGGTGATCTGGTGCGTGTGGTCAGCCAGACCGGCGATGAACTGGGGCGTGGACTGTGTGCCTATACGGCGAAAGATGCGCGCCGTATTGCCGGGCGACGCTCGGAGGAGTTTGAGAGTGTGCTGGGCTGGCAGGGGCATGATGAACTGATCCATCGGGATAATCTGGTTCTGCTTTGACGGGGGGTAAGTCTGCTTTCGCCCTCATTTCGGACATTTACTGGAACTAATGGATTCTCAAAACCGGACGTAGGCTGCGAGCATCATCATGGAACCTGAGAGCGGTCGACATACAAATATAATATTAATTTCACTCTGAATGGCAATGCCTTCCCATTGGAAAGGGGTCAATAACTGTTCTACGCAACATTTCACGCGATTTCTGGAAAGCCTCTAACGCTTCATCAAAAGAGCCTTTTTGGTCTTTATGACACAAAGGGAAAATACCTGTCTCACCAACTATTGCGACACGCATGCCATTTGGGACATTTTTTTGACGCTTGGCGTTCATTTCCATAGTGACTTCTTGTAGGCAAAAATTATCGCATTTATCTGACATGCTTTGGTAAATTTTATTTATCTCATCGTATACCCAAGAACAAAATTCAGTAGCTTTATCATTTTTTGGTATCTCTCCCTTATGTATAACCTTATTTCTAAATGTTCTTATCTTTGGGTTTTCTTTATAGGCCTTTTTGAATTCCAAGAGATATAGCATCAGAAAAGCTCCAAACTGTCTTTCCGATTGCTGCGCCATAGTCTTGAACATCTCATCGAATAGATCAGTAGAAATTTTTCTGCCTTTCGCAGAGCTTCTAATAAAGAATTCATAAAAGCGTTCGAGAGCCGCTGAAAAACTGGCGCATGCCTCAAGCGTGAAGCCATCCAGTAGCGCGGAAGCTCCTGAATTTAAAAGTATTTCAAATTTTTGAGCTTGCACTATGGCAGCAAATTTGTGACCTACAGAACATGTTACGAATGCAACGCCATCGTCGAAATAATCGACCAATTGAGATTCAAAGCGAGGATTAGAAGAAAATGTGCATTCAAAACACGGCGCAAGAATTTTCATGAATACACCTCAAGGTGATTAATATTCGATCAATTCTTTTGTATCGATCCATATATCACACAATTGTCTACTTTTTTCTTTTTCAAACCTAACAGCCGACATTCCGCATTTCCCCCAACCCAGACTCAATCCCCCGCAATCTGCAAATAAGACGCCATAACCCGCTTGGTACCGGCTTTTTCAAACATCACTTCAGCCGAGCCGCGGTCCGCATCAATCACCACGCCGTAGCCGAACTTCTGGTGAAAGACCCTTCCACCTACTTCGATTTTCGGTGCATTGGCCGCGAGTTCTTCGTTTACTGAATGACGCTTCTTTGCGACCAGTGGCGACATTGAGCCTGTCACGGCGTCCGAGAACACGCTGGGGCGGAAAAAGCCGGAATAGTCCTGACGGGCCTGCCGGGTGGCGGTCTCACCTTCGCGGTCCACGTATTCGTCGGGGAGTTCGTCGAGAAAGCGGCTGGGCATGGATTCCTGCCAGTTGGCGTAAATCCGGCGGTTGGCTGCGTGCAGGATCGTGGCGCGGTAGCGGGCGCGGGTGATGCCGACATAGGCGAGACGGCGCTCTTCCTCGACGGCCTTGTCTCCGCCTTCATCCACCGTGCGCTGTGAAGGGAATACGCCTTCCTCCCAGCCGGGGAGGTAGACGGTGTCGAATTCCAGTCCCTTGGCGCCATGCAGGGTCATGACGGAGACGCGCTCGTCCTCGTTCGTGCCTTCCGCATCCATCACAAGCGCGATGTGTTCGAGAAATTCTCCGAGCGTGCCGAAGTCGGCGAGGGCGCGGATCAGTTCTTTCAGGTTGTCCACCCGTCCCGGGGCGTCGGGGGATTTGTCCTCGCGCCACATTTCCAGATAGCCGCTGTTTTCGAGCAATGCGCCGACAGCGACAACATGGCCTTCCTTTTCAAGAAGCACGCGCTGCTGGGCGAAACAGTCCTGAAAAGCGGCCAGCTTCTCGGCTGATTTTCCCTTGAAGCCCTTTGACTCAAGGAGTGCTCCAAGCGCCGCATAGAGGGAGCTTCCCTGTCCGCGTGCCTGTGTGTGCAGTTTCTGGAGGGCGGCAGGACCAACGCCGCGTTTGGGGAGGTTGACGATACGCTCGAAAGCCAGATCGTCAGCCGGGTTGATCAGCAGCCGCATATACGCGATGGCATCGCGGATTTCGGCGCGTTCGTAGAAGCGAAGGCCGCCGACGATACGGTAGGGAATGCCGGTCTGCACCAGTCGTTCTTCAAAGGAGCGGGTCTGAAAACCGGCTCTTACAAGAATGGCGAACTCGCCGAGCGCGTGTCCGTTGCGCCACAGGTTTTCGATGCGACTGCATACTTCCCGGGCCTCGGCGTCGGAATCCCACACGCCGACGACATGCACCAGTTCGCCCTGTGCGTCGTCCCGTCCGGGGCGGAGTGTCTTGCCCAATCGGCCTTCATTATGGGCGATCAGGCCCGCAGCGGCTCCCAGAATCTGTGCTGTTGAGCGGTAGTTGCGTTCCAGACGGACGATCTTCGCGCCGGGGAAATCCTTCTCGAAGCGGAGGATGTTTTCCACTTCCGCACCGCGCCATGAGTAGATCGACTGGTCGTCGTCGCCGACACAGCAGATGTTGGCGGGTTCACCCTCACGGCGCGCGAGCAGGCGCAGCCAGAGATACTGGATGGTGTTGGTGTCCTGATATTCATCGACCAGAATGTAGCGGAACAGACGCTGATACTGCTCCAGCACGTCCGGGCGGGTGCGCAGGATTTCCACCACATGCAGCATCAGATCGCCGAAGTCACAGGCGTTCAGTTCGCGCAGCCGGCTCTGATAGGCGCCGTAGATGGCGCGGGCATGACCGTCGGCGTAGTCTGTGCTTTCGGCTGGCGTGATTCCATCCGGGGTCAGTCCACGATCCTTCCAGCGCTGGATGATCCCGAGCAGCCCGTTCAGCGGCCAGCGTTTGACGTCGATCCGCCACGGCTCGACCACCTGTTTGAGCAGGCGCATCTGGTCATCGGTATCGAGGATCAGGAAGCCGCTGGTCAGGCCGACATATTCCGCGTGACGACGCAGCATCCGGGCGCAGAGGGCATGGAACGTGCCAAGCCACAGTCCTTCCGCCGGTTCGCCGAGGATGCGTCCGATACGCTCCCGCATCTCTCTGGCGGCCTTGTTGGTGAAGGTGACGGTCAGCACCTGCCACGGCTTCGCCCGGTGGGAGAGCAGGATATGGGCGAAGCGGGTGGTGAGAACCCTTGTCTTGCCGGTGCCTGCGCCAGCGAGGACGAGCAGGGGCCCCTCGGTCGTCTCAATGGCGGCGAGCTGTTCGGGGTTGAGGCGATCAAGGTGGGAGGATGTCGTCACGTAATAAGGTCTTTATCGTCTCTGTTGCATCAGACTGGGACAGGCGATGAGAGAGGGATCGTTCCCTGTCTGTGCCTGCGGCAAAGCTTGGGAAAAGGGTTACACCTCTTCCTCGGTTTTGTCTTGCTAGCGAAAGCTTGTCCGTGATCTGCTGACAGAACGCTTGACGTGCGCGCCATGTCGTCTCACTTCTGAGGCTCGACGAGACCGGGACAGGAACCAATGAGCGTTCGCGTTTTGATTGATCATCGCAAGACGGCACAGGGCAAGACGACTCAGGCGGCGCGCCACCCGGAAAAGGCGCATCGTCCGGATAATCCTATTGCGCGGAAGCCGGACTGGATCCGCGTGAAAGCGCCGAATCATCCGGTGTACCATGAGACGCGCAAGCTCATGCGCGACAACAAGCTGGTCACGGTGTGCGAGGAAGCGGCCTGCCCCAATATCGGCGAGTGCTGGTCACAGCGCCATGCCACCATGATGATCATGGGGGAGATCTGCACGCGCGCCTGCTCGTTCTGTAACGTGACGACCGGCCTGCCGCATGCGCTGGACGCCGATGAGCCGAATCGTGTGGCGGACGCCGTGGCCCGGCTCGGTCTGAGGCATGTGGTGATCACGTCCGTGGATCGTGACGATCTGGCCGATGGTGGCGCGCAGCATTTTGCCGAAGTCATCGGGGCCATCCGCAATGCGTCTCCTGAGACGACCATTGAGGTGCTGACGCCTGATTTCCTGCGTAAACCCGGTGCTCTGGAAGTGGTGGTCAAAGCCCGTCCGGATGTGTTCAACCATAATATCGAAACGGTGCCGCGTCTCTACACCACCATCCGTCCCGGCGCCCGCTACTATCAGTCGGTGCGTCTGCTGGACCGTGTAAAGCAGCTTGATCCGTCGATCTTCACAAAATCCGGTCTGATGCTGGGTCTGGGAGAAGAGAAGGCGGAACTGGCGCAGGTGATGGATGATTTCCGCATTGCGGACATCGATTTCATCACGATGGGTCAGTATCTTCAGCCGACCGTGAAGCATGCTGCGGTCGCACGGTTTGTGACGCCGGACGAATTTGCGGATTATGCCGCCATGGCGCGCGTGAAGGGCTTTCTGCAGGTCAGTGCGACGCCGTTGACGCGTTCATCCTATCATGCTGATGCCGACTTCGCGGCCCTGCGTGAAGCGCGTGAGGCCCAGCTTCGCAATCGCGGATCAGTAACGCATGAACAGAGTGACAAGGTGAAGACTTCCTGATGCCTACCCATTCAGAACGTCGGGTACTGAACTATACGCCCGAGCAGATTTTTGATCTTGTCGCTGATGTGGGCAGCTATCCGAAGTTTCTGCCGTGGTGTGCGAATGTCCGGGTTGTGTCGTCAACGTCACGTGAGTTGCTGGCGGACCTGACTGTTGGCTTTGGTCCTTTTCGGGAAACCTTTCGGTCACGTGTGACGCTGGACCGGGCGAAAACCATCCGCGTTACCTATGAAAAAGGCCCGTTCAAGTATCTGAACAACGTCTGGACGTTTACGCCGGACGCCAACGGCTGTCTGGTCGATTTCTTTGTCGATTTCGAATTCCGTTCGCGGCTTCTTCAGGCGGCGATCGGGGTGGTGTTCAATGAGGCCGTCCGTCTGATGGTCTCGGCCTTTATCCGGCGCGCCCGCGAGATTTATGGGCCGCCCGTTCTGGGGAGTGCGGCTGCTGCGCCAGTGGCTGGCCGGTCGGTCTCTGGATCCGGCGCGTAATCCTATTACCGAACTGGATCGAAGTGGTTCAGGTGGTTGGGTGTGATTTGTAGGCTGGCATCCGTTGAAGTGGTGCGCTCTGTTTTGCGCGTTAGAGCCGGGCAGAGATGATTTAAAATATTTTGAAACACCGGCTGGCTGTGTTTTCAGAAAACCCCTGAAATATTTTACGTTATACTGATCTTTGCGGTGGATGGTAATTCCATTCGATAAAACTTGTTCAGAGGACAATCAATTTGCGGAGTATGGATTTCAGTTCGTGGCACAGTGCATTGGTAACGATGATTGGTCTGACGCTGCTGACCCTGCTGGGTGTCGGCGTGCGGCTTGTCATGATGCTGACGCTCCAGCAGCGCAGGGAACGGCTCAATCGACAGATCAATGAACGGATAAGAACGCTTATTGCGGCTTACAAGACGCTGGGAGGCTCGTTTACGGGGGACCTGAGTGTCAGTCCGCTTCATCTGAGGGACATGAAGCAACGTGATGGCGGTTCGCAGGATGTGTCGTCACTTGAGCTGTCGGGCAGTACCGAGCGCGCCCGACGTATCCGGGATGCTGTTGAGTCTGCGCTTTCCGATATCATCCTTCTCGGCACGGAAGAGCATGTCCGTCTGGCCGTGAAAGCGGCTTCCGAACTTGTGCAGGGCCGCAATGTCCATACGCACGATCTGGTCGTCGCCCTGCGTGACTTTATCCGTAAGGCGCTGGATATCGAACGTATCCCGTCCACTCTCGAGGTTCCCCGACAGGGCCCAAGTCGGCCAGCCAGTTCAGGGGGAGGGCGTGAAAAGGGAGACGGCGGTGGAAAAGGCGGCGGCGGTGGAGATATGGGCGGCGGTGGAGGAGGCGGTATGGGAACCGTTTCGGCCGACAGTGATTCAGAGGCCTCGAATAGTCATCACGCGTGATATGCTGAGTGCCTGCTTTTAGGTAAAGCAACTCTCTGCTTCCATGCCGCATCCATCCAGCGGTGTTTGTGTATGCAGTCTGGATATATCCTGACTGCACAATCATGTTTTATTTGCAAGGCTCGCCAGTCCGGAAACGCAGTTCGTAATGAGACTGATTTTCTGAACGTTTTTGCTGTATAATGCAAATATCTGGAATCTGGGGTGTCAGGCTGTTGACGAGCCAGACAGTATCTGGACCGGCTCCCCTGTTATTATAGGTGAGCGTGTAATCTCCCTTTTTGAAATCCATTTTCGTTGTGAACTGAATATCGATTGTGCCTGCACCGTTTTTCATTGCGGGGAGAGAAGGGAAGGTCATGGTCTCCGCCGACAGGGGCAGGGGCTGTCCGTTGACTGAAAGAGCAAGCGTCTGCTCAACGTGGGACACGTAAGCCTGCTGTTCTGCAATGGATAGAGCGCCATCTCCGTTCTGATCTATCTGGCGGATGACACTGCCGGCAACGTCCACTCCGGGAGTGAGGCGCAGATGCAGGGTGATGCCGTGGTCTGAAAGACCGATTGTCGTCGCCTGAAGATATTCATCCAGCCGATGCGCCGAAGCCGTGATGGGAAAACTCAGCAAGGCAACAGTCAGAGCGAGTATGGATTTTTTGACGATCATTGCGCTGTAAACCGGCTGCCATAGCTGTTGCTCGGGTCGCGATAGACCGTGTGAACATGCAGGGTGGGATCACCACCCACGCCCTGCGGCGAAAATTCGATCCACAGATGCGGTCCCTGAATACGGTAATAGGATGAGCCGTTTCGGTCGGGTTCATGTGTGGTTGGACCACTCCATGCAAACCATGTCTCATTCAGGGTATCCCGGATTTCCTGCATATGCGGGGCGGCGTAGGCAGTGTTGATGATGCCTGCCCATTCCGCGATGACTTCCATCAGAAGAGTCTTCTGCTGTGTGGTCAAAGCAGATCCCCTGATCCCTTCAGGGATGACTGTTTCCCCGTCATGTCCCGGTCCCTGAACGAGATCCGCCACCTGATAGGGAAGAATGGCCTGCGTCTTCTGGGTGGCATTCAGGCTGTTCAGAAATGCAAAAGCCTTGTCATTTTCACCAGAAAGAACGCGAACGGTTTTACCGTCGCGTTTGAACAGGGCTGGCTGCGCTCCTGTCAGGGTCGGGGTCATGGCGCCATGTGGCCCGTCGATCACAATGTTCAGGCCCAGATGATGCCCCCCGAACTGTACCATCCAGGGAGCGGTCTCAGAGGGTTCGCCCAATATGGCAATGGTGTAGACGGCCTGACCCGAAGCAAAAGGCGTGCCGGTCTCTGAGAGCGCCTGATCTGCTCCCATGATGTCCTGCACTTTCTGATAGCCTTTGGCGCTCAGAAGTGTTTGCAGAAGATGGAACGCTGCGGCTTTCTGATCTGGCGTCAGTTGTCCCATTTGCAGTCCCGGACGCAGGACATCGCTCACGGGGTAATTGGACCACACCCCGACACCATACTTTTCGCCGATAAAGCCTTCTGGTGGCCCCATGCCCGGCCCACGCTTAACCGGAACTTTGGCCTGTTCGTCAGTCACGGGAGCGACAGGCTGGTCCGGAGCCGTTCTGCGAAAACGGATCAGTGTGCCGGACTTTTTTGCGACAAAGGCGAACTGGACCTTTGGGCAGCTCTCTGCATCAAATGTGGCCAGAAATGCCCGTCCAGCCGCTACGGCTGCCGCTGTTGTACTCTCTGGCGTTAAGGCGGACGAAGGAGCCGGGACTGGTTTTGCTGCAAAAGCAGGTGAGGCAGTCAGAATAATACTGCCAATTAATAAAAAGCGCTTACGCATTCGTTCATGTTCCACGTTCTGAATATACTGGGTCTGATTTGCGATGCTATGCCTTGACCTGACTGAGCAGCCAGTCTCTTGCGGTTCTGATATGGAAAAACTTGCGTGCTGATCCCATGTGATCAACGCCCTGGAAGGTAAGGAACGTAATGTTTCCTTTCTGATCAAGATAACCGTTGATCTGTGTTGTCAGTTTTTCCTGCTGGTCTATTGGAAAAATAAGAGCCGGATCGAGTGTCTCTCTGGGGCGGACGACCTTGCCACCGGCCTGTTCCCAGACGGGAATGCACTTCTCATTCCAGGGTGTGGCCTTGTCGTCTTCGGTTCCGGTGATGATCAGGACTTTCTGATGCGCAAGAGGCGCCATGTCAGCGGGGCGTTGCTGTCCGGCAATGATGAGACCAGCTGTGAAGGTTTCCGGATGTCTGGCCATCAGCCAGAGGGAGGTCATCGCTCCCATGGACCAGCCTGTGCAGTAGACGCGTTTCGGATCGATTTTAAGGACCTTGTCGGCGCGGTCCGCACGGTTGGGATTTCCGTAATTCCATGTGTTGCTCAGAAGAGATTCAACAAGTCTCCCGGTATTCTCGACGTCAGACGTATGTTCCCAGTAATCGTTCATCGTCGTGCGTTCGTAGCGGGGCGTGATCACCACACATTCATGTCTCGCCTGTTCTTCGGGCAGGCTCCAGATACTGGCGATGCATTGTTCTGTCAGGGTCTGCGCGCAGGTGCCGTCGTAGCTCGTTCCTGAATGGGTGACGGCGAGCACGAGTGGGTAGGACCTGTTTTCGCCGCCTTTTTCCAGAAAGGATTTCGGCAGATAGATGCTGTATTCCAGCCACGCGGAACGGGTGTCATCCCACCACCAGTGACTTTGTTCCCAGTCATCGACGCCACGGATTGTGACGTTATTTCCGTGATGATCCGCATTGGTCCACAGCTTTCTGCTGGCGGCATAAACCGCGCCACTGGCTGTCCTGATGCTCCTGTTCTGGATCAGGGTCACCTTGTCGCTGTCCGTGGTGGGAAGACTCAGGTCAGGATCATGGGCGAATTCAGCAATGACATAGCGTCCGGGCACACTCTTTCGGTCAGAACGCAGGCTCGGCTGATCACTTGTGTAAACCGCCATGACAGGGCGCTTCTGCGCAACGGCTGTCGTGTCGTTCTTGTTCGGCTCCTGCGGCATGCCTGCGAAGAACCCTTTGGCGGCAGGAAAAACAGCCGCTGTATAGGTGTCGGAGCGCAGGCTGGCCGGGTCAATATTGACGTCATATTCGACGGCAATGCCGTAGACTTTTTCGCCGCCGCCTGTGACTTCACAGACTGCGCAGATACGCTGGATGCCGGGCTGTTTCTTTTCGTGTGGTCCGGGACCGTCTTCCATGTTGGAGGAGGCCGCCATGAAACCGCCGCCGCCAGAATGATCTGCGGCGCTGGCGGTCCGGCTTGCGCCTGTGGCCATGACTGACACTGTGCCCGCCAGCGCTGCGCCGGTCACAAAATTTCGCCTCGACACTTCGGCCATGCTTTTCTCCATCCATTCAGACAGGCTGGAACGATCCTGTGATCCGACCTGATCAAGCACTTGTTGCAATTGTGTCGCATCTTGCAGTGATCGTGAAGTCTGAAAATAAGTAATGGGGTTTTCAGACCCGGTTGACGGGCGAATATAATCGTTTTTCTGAATAAGATTGAAAGTTTTCCAGAGTATTTTGGTGAATATTGAGGTTTTTTGTTATCATATGAAAAACTCGGAAACATAAGGCTTCTGCTGAGTCAGCCGACAAGATGCGACGATTACTGACTATATCTGGCCTGTTGTTCAGATTTTTATGGTAATTTTGACGTCACGCGATGCGGTTGACTGTGATCTGGTCGCAACAAACCGGGAATAGTGATTTCAGAAAAAAGATTGTTCAGGGCAAGCGATTCAGGGAGCAGGACAGGAAATTCAGGAGGAGCTTCCTTGTCCTGCTATGAAAAATGCCAGTGCTGCAAATAACAAAAACAGCCTTTTACCCGAATGAAGCTGTCATGTGGACTGGACGAACTGGTTTTTATTCCGGTTCATCCGCCGTCAGTTCGGGCTCGTGAAAGCCTGAATTCAGGCTCGCTTCAACTTTCTTCAGTCCGGCCATCAGCCGGTCCCGGATTTTTTTCAGACGGTTTTCGTCCGTCACTTTCATGCCGGAAAGATCCTTGACGTAGAACACGTCAACCGCACGCACGCCATAGGTGGTGATGTGAGCGGAGTAGATCTGCAGACGCATCTCGTTCAGTGCGCTGGCGACGTCGTGAAGCAGGCCGGAACGGTCACGCCCGTTGATTTCAATGACGGTGTGCGAGTTGGAAGCGCGATTGTCGATGACAACACGGGGTGGCACGTGAATGGCCCGTGTGCGTGAAAGCAGTTGTCCTGACGCATTGGTTTTCGCAATCTCGGTAGCGATATCCAGCCGTCCGCTCAGCGCCCGCTCGGTGATGGAGAAGAGCTTCGTCAGACGATGCGGTTCGTCAAAGGCTTCACCGGTCGCGTCCTGAATCCAGAGCGTATCTAGCGCCATGCCGTTGCTCAGCGTGTGAATGCGGGCATCGACAATGGAAGCGCCCGCCAGCGCCATGGCGCCCGCGATCTGTGCGAACAGGCCGGGATGATCCTGAGTGTGGATCGTGACTTCCGTGACGCCACGGGCGGGCAGGGGCTGGGTCTCGATCACGAATGGGGCGGACCGCGACTCAGCTTCCCGGATCAGGCGGGCATGACGCAGCAACGTGTCCTGATCGAAGCAGAGCCAGTAACCGGCGTAACCAAGGTCAAGGAAGTGGTTGATGTCGGTCTGGTTGAAACCTTCTTCTTCCAGATTTTCCGCGATGATCGCTTTGCTGTGGGCCACACGCATGTCGCGTTCCGGAGTGGCCAGGCCACCCTCCAGCACTTCCGCGACACGGGTATAGAGTTCCCGCAGCAGCGTGGCTTTCCATGCGTTCCAGACGCGGGGACTGACTGCCCGCATGTCCACAATGGTCAGCAGCAGCAGCAGACGGAGACGCTCCGGAGACTGCACGACGTCCGCCACGTCCAGAATGGTCTTGGGGTCGTCAATATCGCGCTGGAACGCCGTATGGCTGAGCAGAAGATGCTGGAGCACCAGCCAGGAGACCGTTTCGGTCTCTTCGCCCGAAAGTCCCAGCTTCGGGCAGAGTTCCAGCGCCAGTTCCGAGCCAAGTTCCGAGTGGTCGCCACCGCGTCCCTTGGCGATGTCGTGCATCATGACCGACATATAGAGCGCCCGACGGGACTGTATATCCCGTGCGAGATCATAGGCTACGGGGATTTCGTCCGCCATTGTGCCGGTTTCGACGCAGCGGAGGATACGCAGAGCCTCGATCGTGTGCTCATCGACCGTGAAGATATGGTACGTGTCGAACTGCATCTGTCCGACGATGCGGGACCAGTCCGGGATCAGCGCGCCCCAGAGACCGGTTTCGTTGAGAATGCGAAGCCAGTGGACGTAATCAAGACGTCGGTTGAGGTCGATTTCGATAGGCTGCGGAGTTTCTGCGTTTCTGGTCTCCGGACGGCTTGTGACCGGTCGACGTGGCCGTGCGGGAGGACGCTCATCGCACAGAAGTTCAAGGAAGATTTCTGCGGCGCGCGGATCAGAACGCAGGGTGGCGGCCCGACGCTCCCAGCGGATCAGTTGCTGGCGGGCGAGGGGATGAATGGGGACATGACGGCTGCGGGAGAGTTCGAGGATCTCGAACATCTTGATGGGCTCGGCTTCGAAGGAGACGCCTTTGGCCGGAAGAATCTGGCCGTCCAGCAGGGTGAACCCTGCCTCGCGCATGGCGTCATCCGCCTTGAGGACGTGCGCCGCCGCCCCCAGCGCGATGCGCATGATGGTCGGCTCAAGAATATGCGTCAGCCGCATGACTTCCCGGACGGTCAGGAAGTAGTGGCGCATGAAGCGCTCAACGCCGTTCTGCTGACCGTGACGGGTGTAGCCCATGCGGCCGCCGAGAACGGGCTGCATGTCGAAAGTCAGGCGGTCTTCGCCACGGCCCGCGACATAGTGGAGATGAAAACGGACAGTCCACAGGAAATCCCACGACCGTCGGGCGCGGGCCGCTTCCTGCTCGGTGATGAAGCCGAGACGGGTAAATTCCGGAGCCAGAAGGTCCGAGACATGGCGCGTGCCGAACGTGTAGCGACACATCCAGTAGAGCGTCTGCATGTCACGCAGACCGCCCCGGCCTTCCTTGATGTTGGGTTCGACCAGATAGGGACTTTCGCCAAAGCGCCGGTGCCGCTCCGCCCGTTCGGCGCGCTTGTCGGTGATGAAGCGGGCTGATCCGGCTTCCACGCAGGCGACGATAAAGCGCGCCTCAAACATGGCGAAGAGGCTGAAATTGCCGACGAGCAGGCGTGCGTCGAGAAGAGCTGTACGGACGGTCGTATCGGCTTCCGCCTGTGCGATGCAGTCGGTGATCGACCGCGTTGCATGACCGACTTTCAGGCCGAGATCCCACAGGAAATACAGCACGTATTCCACAAGCGAGAGCGCTTCGCGTGAGGGCTCTTCCGCGGTCAGGAAGAGGAGATCGATGTCGCTGAAAGGCGCCAGCAGTCTTTTGCCGTAACCGCCAGTGGCTGCGATGCTGATCTGATTGAGCAGATTTTCACCACCACCCAGAGCATCGGCGGCGAACAGCACGAGCCCGGACACCAGTTCGTCCGTAAAGGCTGCGAGGACTTTTCCTGCCTGAACGCCTCTCAGTTCGCGCTTTTCAAAACGCCGCCGGACATCGGTCTGATACCGGCCGAGATGGCGTCGGAAAACGGCCAGAGCGACATCGCGATCCGGAACCTTGCCGTTCCTGTCGGCATGTTCGGCCAACGCCTCCCTGAGCTGCAGCCCAAGACCCTGCGGGGTGAGCGTGCTTTCCGGCAGGTCGTTGACTGTTGTATCTGATACGTCTGACAGCACTGGATTGGTGATACCTTCGACCTTAAGACTGGGCATGATGGCGGGGGCTGCTCGACAGAAAAGCTAAAGAGATATCATTCTCTTACAGAAAGGCGCTTTGCTTCAAGCGCCAATTTGCGCAGATCATACAAAGCAGCGAGAGCTTCCCGGGGCGACAGGTCGTCCGGGTCATGACTCATGATCGCGTTGAGAACGTCTTCATATTCGGAAAAATCTGCCGTCGGTTCGGGCTCTGGATCAGCGACAGGAGCCTGCGGCGGCAGGTCATCGAACAGCGGCAGCGGCGCGGGGCCTGTCGCATGATCCTTTTCCAGCTCTTTAAGAAGTCGCGAAGCACGATCGACAACAGGCATCGGCACGCCCGCCAGTTTGGCGACATGCACGCCCCAGCTCTTGCGGGCTGATCCGGGGATCACTTCGTGCAGGAAAACCACCTGCCCCTTCCAGTCCCGGACCGCCATGGTGTGCGGTGAAAGGCGGGGGAGGCTGCCGGAAAGCTCGGCAAGTTCGTGAAAATGTGTTGCAAAAATGGTACGGCACCGCAGTGTCGAGTGCATGGCTTCCAGCACGGCCCAGGCGATGGAGAGGCCGTCCAGAGTTGAAGTCCCTCGTCCGATTTCATCCACGACAACCAGCGAGCGTGGTCCGGCCTGATTGAGAATGGCGGCTGTTTCCGTCATCTCGACCATGAAGGTGGAACGGCCGCGAGCCAGATCATCCGCAGCGCCGACGCGGGAGAACAGCTTGTCCACAATGCCGATATGGGCGGATTTCGCAGGAACCGGCAGCCCGGCCTGCGCAAGGATGACCGCCAGTGCGTTCTGGCGCAGGAAGGTTGATTTGCCGGCCATGTTGGGACCGGTCAGCAGCATCACCCGATGTTCCGGGGCGAGGGAGCAGCCGTTTGCCGTAAAGCGCACGCCCGAACCGAGAGCGGCTTCCACGACCGGGTGACGACAGGCGTCCAGCGTGAACGCCTCGCTGTCGTCCACGGTGGCCCGGCACCATGTTTCTCCAACGGCGAGAGAGGCGCAGGACTGCATCACATCGATAAAGGCGAGCGCCCGGGCGAGTGGAGGAAGGTGTCCGTCATCCAGCGCCCGGTTGACGAGAAGGCCGAAAATCTGACGTTCGCGGACCGAGGCGCGTTCCGCTGCTTCGGCAATGCGGGAGTCGAGTTCCGAGAGTTCTTCTGTCGAGAAACGGGCGGCGGTTGTCGTGCCCTGACGGAAGCTGAGATCCTCATTGGCGCGGAGCTTTGCGCCGGCGGCTGTCGGCACTTCAATCACGTAGCCAAGCTGCGCATGGTGACGGATCTTCAGGCTCGCGACGCCAAAGCGCTGAGCGTAGTCGTTCTGGAGCGTGGCGATGATGCGGCGGGAATCATCGCGGAGCGTGCGGTAGGCGTCCAGTTCCCCGTCATAGCCCGTCGCAATGACGCCGCCGTCATCGAGGCGCGCCGGAAGTTCATCGGCCAGCGCCCGGTCGAGTTCCTCATGAAGGCCGCCACATTCTGCGAGATGCTTCAGAAGTGTGGCGATCAGATCCGGCCTTGTGTCCGGTGCGATGACTGCCAGTTCTTCCGCTATTCTGTGTGCCGCCGCGACGCCATCACGCAGCGCGGCCAGATCACGGGGCTGACCGCGTCCCAGCGAAAGCCGTCCGAGCGCCCGGTCGATATCCGGCACGCTTCGCAGTGTCTGGCGCAACAGATCGACACGGGGGGTGTCGCTTTTCAGCCAGTCCCAGCATGCCTGACGGGCGCTGATCCTGTCCGGCATGGTGAGGGGGGCTGCGATCCATGACGCAAGAAGCCTTGCGCCGGGTGCGGTGGCGGTGCGGTTCACGGCGGAGAAAAGCGTGTGTTCGTTGCTGCCGTCGCGGGCCCGGAGAAGATCAAGGCTGGCGCGTGTCGCCGGATCAAGGCCGAGGGTGTGGCTGTCTTCCTGCGGGACCGGATGAGCCAGACGGGGCAGGGAGCCGGCCTGCGATTTTCTGACGTAATCCAGCGCCATGAGGCCGGCGGCGGCCTCGGCGTCGCTGAAGGTGCCGAATGCGTCCAGACTGGCGACACCGAAGGCTTCCGCCAGACGGGTACGGGCCGTGTGCGCCGAAGGAGGCTGTTCGCCGGGGGCGCGTCGCAGATCGAAATCGCCGAGGTCACGGTCGGGAGGAGCGAGAATTTCGGCGGGGTCGAGACGGGCGAGCAGATGGCCGAGTTCGGCGTCCGCGCAACGGGCCGTCTCAAACAGACCGGTGGAAATGTCGATCCATGCCGCGCCCCATTCGATGGCGCCACGTCGGGCGGGATGGGCTGCGAGCGCCATCAGAAGATTGGAGCGACCGGGTTCGAGCAGTTCGTCCTCGGTCAGTGTGCCGGGGGTGACCAGTCGGACGACCGCGCGGGGCAGCGGGCCTTTCTGGGTGGCTTTCCTGCCCGGCAGTTTTGAAGGGGGCGTGGCTGTCTGTTCGGCGATGGCGACACGGAAGCCGCGCCGGATGAGGCGGGAGAGATAGGCCTGCGCTGCGCTGACCGGCACGCCGCACATGGAGATCGGCTCTCCACCATGTGAGCCACGGGCTGTCAGGGCGATGTCGAGGGCGGCGGCGGCTGTGATCGCATCGTCGAAGAACAGTTCGTAGAAATCGCCCATCCTGAAGAACAGCAGGAAGTCGGGATTCTCTGCTTTCAGCGCGAACCATTGCGCCATGGCGGGTGACGCGCCTTCCGGGGAAAGGCGCTGCTTTTTGGAGGAGCGTGCTGTTGCGCCGGTCTTCTGATCGGTCGTTGCCAAAACTGTCTCCGGAACTGTTTCTGTCAGAGGTAGAGGTTTCGCTTAATGCTTCGGCTGCGTCGCATACACAGCGATGCTTTCCCACACGCGCTGCACGTAATTGCGCGGCTCTTCCAGCGGAATCTGCTCGATCCAGTCAATGAAAGCGTCCTGATCGGCTCCGGTCCGGGCCGGATCGCCGCGTGTTTCGAGCCACTGGCTGACGCGGTGCGGGCCGGCGTTATACCCTGCTGCGGCGTATTCGACCACATTGCCGAGCCGGTTATAAACGCGGCTCAGATAGGCCGTGCCAAGCTGCATGTTCAGTTCCGGCTGATGCAGGGCGGCAATGGTCACGGAGCCTGCGCCGACCTGATGCGCGGTTTCCCTCGCCGTGGCGGGAAGAAGCTGCATCAGTCCGATGGCGTTGGAGGAACTGACCGCATCGGGGTTGAAGTTGCTTTCCTGCCGCATCAGGGCCAGAGGAAAGCCGTATGGCAGGTCGGATGACGGCGGCTGGAACGGTTCCGGCCAGCCGTAATCGGGGAGGCTGACGCCGTCCTTGCTGGCCTTGCGGGCGACCGCCACACCGATGTCGGGGAGGCCGAGACGTGTCGCCAGTGCGGCGATGGCTTCACGGTCCTGCGGATCATTATCCTGAGCCAGAAGCAGGGTCAGGAAATCCCGTGCATGCGTGGGGTCATTCCACGAGACCAGGATTTGCGCGGCGCGGGCCAGTTCGCTGCCGTCCAGACGGGTGACGATCGCTGTCGCCGCGTGTTCGTTGCCGGCGCTGGCCGACCGCCACTGGTTCAGGGCCGTGACAAGGGCCTCAGGGATTTCCGTCGGGGCGAGCAGCGTGTTGCCGGCGCCGGCGAGTTTCGCAACCGCCATCTGGCCGTAGAAGGTTTCCGGCGCTTCTGCCGCCTGCCGCCAGTTGGCTTTTGCGGACGTCATGTCGCCCGCCTGAGCCCGTGCCTGACCCAGCCAGAAGAAGCCGCGCGCACGGCTCAGAACGGATGGTGTCTCGGTCAGTTTCCGGAAGTGCGGTTCGGCAGCGGCTGGATCATGCAGGGCGCGCAGGGCGATCCAGCCGCTCAGGAAGAAGGCGTCCGCGCGATTGCGGTCGCTTGTCTGCCGCGTGTCGTCGGCCAGAAGCAGCGCGTCGGCCGGGCGATTCTGATCGATCAGATCGCGGGCCAGTCTGTCGCGCTCTGTCCAGAACCGTCCTCTTGCGTCGGGGGCTGCATTCTCTTCGGCCCGGAAGCCGCTTGCCCGCCACAGGGCCAGAGCGTCATCGGGGCGACTGTTCTTTTCCAGCCAGTGAGCGTGGTCGAGAAAGAGCGTGGTGTCATTTGTGAATGCAGGCGGTACCTGCGCCAGCAGCGCTTCGGCGGAGGCGTCATTCCGTCGCAGGGCGAGGCGGGTGGCGGCCAGCGCGGCGTGATCGCTGTCCAGCGACGAGATCGTCCGGGCGGCGGCCTGTAGCTGTCCACGGCGTTCTTCACGCTCGAAGCGCGCCCAGCTGTCGGCGGGCGTCAGATCAGAGCCGAACAGTGATTGCAGCGTGGCGGCGTCCTGCGGGCCGTCATTTCCGTTGCGCCATGCCGCGATGCCCGCTGCACGCAGAGGAGCGGTCCCACCCATCGCCTGCGCGCAACGACTGAGGGCCGAAGCGGTGCGTGGCGTCTGGGCGCGACAGAGATCGGCGGCGGTTGTGTTGTCCGGCTCTGCTGTCAGGGCGCGTTCATAGTGGGCCTGAATGATGGACCAGCGTGGCCAGACCGGGCGGGTTGCGAGGAAATCGGCATAGGTGCGGGCAGGGATGGCGGCGTCGTAGGGCGCGACCAGTTGAAGCCATGTCGTCAAACGTCCCGCGACGGCGTCAACCTGACCCGTCCCTGCGGCCTGCTGTTCGGTTGGCCATTGTGCTGGTGCGCCGGACGTTTGCGAAAGCGCGTGCGGTGATGTCGAGCAGGCCGAGAGGATCACCGCCACGCTGGCCGGAAGGACAGAGCGGAGGCGGATCACGAAATCTGTCCCAGCACTTCGCCGCCGCCCTTGTAGATCAGTTCCACGGCGACACCGAAGACGACCAGCAGTCCGATCCACGCGATCCAGCGGAATCGTTCGAGCAGTTTTGCGATCATTGTCGCCGCGAAGGCCATGAGCAGGATCGAGATGGCCAGTCCGCTGACCAGCACCCAGATATGCTCGCCCGCAGCGCCGGCGACAGCCAGCACGTTGTCGAGGCTCATCGACAGATCGGCGATGATGATCCGGGTGATGGCGGAACGCAGGCCGCCCGGTGTGGGGGCGCTGTCTTCTTCATGCTCATCGGGAGTCCGCAGTTCCCGATACATCTTCCAGCAGACCCAGAGCAGCAGCAGTCCACCCGCAAAACGCAGACCGATGACGCCGAGAAGCTGTGTGGCGATGAGCGCCAGACCCAGCCGGATCAGGGCGGCGGCGGCGACACCGACGAGAACGGCGATTCTGCGTTGTTGCGCCTCAAGTTTTCTGACAGCCAGTCCGACAACAATGGCGTTGTCCCCTGCCAGAGTAATGTCGATCAGGACGACCTGGAGGAGCGCCGTCAGGGAGGAGAGCGAAAGCATGAGCCCGCTATAGCGCGGGAAAGGGGAAAGCGACCAGTCCACAGAAGTACACTTTCCTCAATCCTCCACGTCTTTTTTCTGCTCCCCGAACCCACCCACGCTGAAAGCCGGAAACCTGTTCGTGGTGATAAAGGTGAGATGTGCCCTGTGCTGGTGTCAGATGTGATGGACCTGCGCAGTGAATGCGGAATCGAACCGCTTTGATGTCCCGTCTCAAACCTGGAGTTCCCGGTCTGCCCTTCCGGGACGGTGAACACGCTTTTCCGGTTTCAGCTACCGCGTCCGATTATGCTCCAGCCATGTCTGTTGTCCAGTTCGCGGGCTGATTTTTCATAAACGACCAGCAGTTCATTGGGATCTTCAGGAGGCGTGTCGCCCTCCTGCGCCAGAGCCGTTTTCCGGATGCGGACGGCAAGCTGTTCCATCTGCTTCTGGATGTCGCTTCGCAGAATGAGGGCTTCGGCAAGTTTCATGATCGCTCTTCTTCAGGGCCGGGCAGGGGATGAGCAGAGTATTAAGGGTCACACAACTCTTAAACGACCGGTGACACAACGCGGTGTTTCACCACTTCGCCGACAATGATCAGTGCGGGACTGCGGAAATCCTGTTCGACCGTCAGACGGGGCAGGGATGTCAGATCTGCGGTGATCACACGCTGACCCGGTTGTGTGCCTTTTTCAATAACGGCGGCTGGCCATGTCGGAGGCAGGCCATGTGTAATCAGCTGTTCACAGAGTGAAGCAATGCCGCCGAGACCCATATAGATCACCACCGTCTGGCCGCGCAGGGCGATCGTATGCCACGGCAGATCCAGCGTGCCATCCGCACGGGCATGTCCGGTCAGAAACAGGCACGACTGCGCGCAGTCCCGGTGCGTCAGCGGAATGCCTGACGACGCGGCGCATCCGTTGGCGGCGGAAATGCCCGGGACGACACGGAATGGCACGCCAGCCTCCATGAGCGCCTCGATCTCCTCGCCGCCGCGTCCGAAGATGAAGGGGTCGCCACCTTTCAGGCGCAGCACCCGCTCACCGGCTTTCGCGCGACGGATGAGTTCGTCGTTGATGGAAGGCTGGGGGAGGGCGTGGTTGCTTTTCTGTTTGCCGACGAAAATCCGTTCGGCGTCCCGGCGGACACGATCCAGAATATCCGGCGGCAGCAGATGATCATACAGCACGCTGTCGGCGTTCTGCATCAGTCGCAGGGCTTTCAGCGTCAAAAGATCGGCGTCTCCCGGCCCTGCTCCGACAAGCCAGACTTCACCGCCGCCCTTTTCGTCTGACGCAAGACGGTCGAGGGTTGCGGAGGCTCCGGTTTCGTCCCCGGCCAGCGCCTGTTCCGCGCCATTGCCGTCGAGGAAGTTCTCCCAGACCCGGCGACGGGTCTCCGGCGCCGGGTGGATCTGCGCCATTTTTCCGCGGGCGTTCTGCATGAAGCGGGAGAGGCGGCTGATCCCGGCGGGCAGCAGCGTCTCTATCTGTTCGCGGATACGTCGAGCGAGCACCGGAGCCGCGCCGGATGTGGAAATCGCCACCATGACCGGACCGCGCCGCACGATGGCGGGTGTGATGAAGGAGGACGGATCGGGATCGTCCACGGCGCAGACGGGAATATTCATCTCCTTCGCCAGGTCTGCCGCGAGATGATTGACCGCCCTGTCGCTGGTCGCGGCGTAGACGAGTCTTGCGCCGGGCAGCTGCGCCTCCAGCACCTCCCGTGACGCCTGTGTGGCGATATGTTCCACGCGGCCTGATTTCAGTGCTCTTTCAAGCTCACCGCACAGGGTCGGAGAAATCACGACAACCCGCGTGTCTGTCGCCAGCAGCAGCGACACCTTGTTTGCGGCGACCTCACCGCCTCCGACGACCAGCGTCTTTGTCGTATTGTCGAGGCGAAGCACGACCGGAAACCAGATGTTTCTTGATTCTGCGAGAAGATCGTTCGCGGTCATGGGGCTCCGGTTCGGGAAAGAAGGTTCAGCCTCGCTGGCTCAGGAGGCACATCAGGGTAAAAAGACGTCGCGCTGTCGGCAGGTCCATGGCGATCTTCCCGGTGAGCCGTTCGATCAGCAGTTCCGACGCCTCATCATGAACACCGCGCCGCCCCATGTCGATAGCCTGCACTTTGGTGCGGTTTCCTTCTTCCATCGCGGCTTCGAAACTGTCGATCATCAGGGCGTAATCCTTGATGAGACGACGGAAGGGCGAGAGGGAGATCGCATGCGCGTAGAGCGGCATGTCTTCCTCGTTCCGCACATCGAAAACGAGTCCTGACAGTCCCTGCACGGCGATATGCAGGATGAAGGGGCCCGTCAGTCCCTCGGGGCGGAAATGTGCGGTCTGGCAGAGATCGAGAATGGCCTGTTCACGATCCTTGCAGCGTTCGGGGTGGGCATCGGTGGCGGGATCGAGCGCGCTGTCGAGGACGACGGCCATCAGGGCGTCCGGACGGTCCGGAGGAAGGGTGGGCTCATCCCGATGACCACGGTTGTGAAGAAGTTTTGTCACGCCTGCGTCTCCTCCCGCTGCCGGGATTCTGTCTGTTCTTGTTTTTGTGGGCGATGGAACCGGCCCGGACCGGGAATTGCACCGCCCTGTCAGGTTGGCACAGGCGAGCCTGCAAATCTTGCAAATCCTGTGGAAAAGTCTGGTAAAGTTCTGTAAAGCAGCCTCTGCGCATCACACTCACGTGACATCATTGTTATGGTTGTTCTTGTCAGCGTCCGGCAGAGTGCTTATGAGGAGCCGCCAACGGTGGGGAACCCGCGGCAGAGTGTCACGACCGCCCTTCAACGGATCAGCAGCGCTGATAAAGCGTTGCGGTGTCGATTCCCGGCATCCGAGGTCTGGCGAAGCTGGTTGGTCGGGGAAGCTGGACGCCTATTCTGTCCTGCGCATGAGACCGGGATGCCCGCAACACAGAGAGGGGTCCCGCGCGCCATGGCCATTTCACTTTACGATCGTATTACAGACGCCCTCGCATTCGATGACGTGCTGATGGTCCCTGCGGCGTCCGACGTGCTGCCCGCGCACGCTGACACCCGCACCCGGCTGACCCGCACGATCGATCTCAATATCCCGCTTGTTTCCGCAGCGATGGACACCGTCACCGAATATGCGATGGCGATCGCCATGGCGCAGCACGGCGGTATGGGCGTCATTCACAAGAATCTGGAAGCCGAGGAGCAGGCCGAGCAGGTCCGTCGCGTGAAGCGCTTCGAATCCGGCATGGTCGTGAACCCGGTGACCGTCGGGCCGGACCAGACGCTGGCCGAGGTCCGCGCGATCATGAGCCATCACGGCATCAGCGGTCTGCCGGTCGTGCAGCCCGGCACGCAGGAACTCATCGGTATCCTCACCAACCGTGATGTCCGCTTTGCGACCGACCCGTCCAAGAAAGTCAGCGAACTGATGACGCGCGACAATCTTGTCACCGTCCGTCATGGCGCGGACGCCAACGTCGCGCGCCAGCTGCTGCACACGAATCGTATCGAGAAGCTGCTGGTCGTTGATGACGCCAACCGCTGCGTCGGCATCATCACCGTCAAGGACATGGACAAGGCCGTGGCGCACCCGCTGGCCATCAAGGACGGTCTGGGCCGTCTGCGCTGCGCCGCTGCGACAGGCGTGGGTGATGACGGGTTCAAGCGCGCCCAGCTGCTCATTGAAGCTGGTGTGGATGTGCTGGTGATCGATACGGCGCACGGCCATTCCTCCGGCGTGCTGCGGGCGGTCGAGCGAGTCAAGGCGGCGAACAGCGACGTGCAGGTCATTGCTGGTAACGTGGCGACACCGGAAGCGGCCCGGGCGCTGATCGAAGTCGGTGCGGATGGTGTGAAGGTCGGTATCGGTCCGGGATCGATCTGCACCACCCGTGTTGTTGCAGGCGTCGGCGTGCCGCAGTTCTCCGCCATTCTGGAAACATCAGCCGCGTGCCACGAGCAGAATGTTCCGGCGATTGCTGACGGTGGCGTGCGGACATCGGGCGATCTGGTGAAGGCCATTGCCGCGGGTGGCGATGTCGTGATGGTCGGCTCGCTGCTGGCTGGCACGGAAGAAGCGCCGGGCGAGGTCTTCCTGTATGATGGCCGTTCCTACAAATCCTATCGCGGCATGGGCAGCCTTGGCGCGATGGCGCGGGGTTCGGCGGACCGTTACTTCCAGCAGGAAGTGAAGGATACGCAGAAGATGGTGCCGGAAGGCATTGAAGGCCGCGTGCCTTACAAGGGCGCGATGGGCGCTGTGGTGCATCAGCTGGTCGGTGGTCTGAAGGCGGGCATGGGCTATACCGGCTCGGCCAACATTCAGGCGATGCAGACCAATACGCGCTTCCGTCGCATCACCAACGCCGGTCTGCGTGAGAGTCACGTCCATGACGTGTCCATCACGCGGGAAGCACCGAACTACCGCCGCGACTGAGGCGGCGTTTTATGGTGGAGAGGCTGCGGTCTCTCCACTTTTTGAATCCATTATTTCAGACTTCGGATCAGGACGCAGGATACCCGATGACGCCTTCCGCCCGGCTTGCGGCCGCGATCGACCTTCTGACCGCAATGGATGCCGCGCCGCGCCGTCCTGCTGACGCCACCGCCAACAGTTTTTTTCGTGAGAGACGCTTTATCGGCGGCGGTGACCGTCGTGCGATTTCCGCGATTGTGTGGGACGTGCTGCGTCAATGGCGTCGGGCTGAGTGGCTGATTGCGCAGGTTGGCGGGGAAGCGACGCCGCGTCTGCGTGTTGCGGTCAGGCAGCTTCTGGCGGGCGAGAGTTTCGGCGATATCGCCCAGTCTTTCGTTGAGGGGAAGTTTGCTCCCGGCGCACTGGCCCGCGATGAGCGTCGTTTTCTGGAGACGCTTGCCACCAGCAGGCCGGACGAGGCGACCATGCCGCGGGCTGTGCGTCTGGAAGTGCCGGACTGGCTGCTGCCGCATCTGGAAGCGACATTCGGCGAGACACTGGAGACGGAACTGGCCGCCATGGCCGGGGAAGCTACGCTGGATCTGCGCGTGAACACGCTGCGAGGCGACCGGGAGGCTGCGCAGAAAGCCCTGTTGCGGGATGGTTTCCGCGCAGAACTGACCGAGCTTTCTCCGTGGGGGCTGCGTCTGTCCGGCCGTCAGCCGGTTACGGCGAGTGCGGCGTTCAAGGAGGGGCTGGTCGAGATTCAGGATGAAGGCAGCCAACTGGTTGTCGCCATGCTGGGTGCGCGCCCCGAGATGCGGATTCTGGATTACTGCGCGGGGGCGGGCGGCAAGACGCTGGCCATTGCGATGATGATGCAGAATCGCGGGCATATCGTGGCCTGCGATGTATCGGTGCCGCGCCTTGAAGGAGCGGTGAAGCGTCTGCGTCGGGCGGGCATCCATAACGCTGAACGTCATCTGCTGGTGCCGGGCGACAAATGGGCCAAGCGCCGGGCGAAGTCGTTCGATCGGGTGCTGGTGGATGCGCCCTGCACGGGAACCGGGACATGGCGGCGTAACCCGGATGCGCGGGTCAGGCTGGAAGAGAACGACCTGAAGGAACTGACCGTCAAGCAGGCGGAAATTCTGGACCGTTCGGCGGCGCTTGTGCGGCCCGGCGGGCGGCTGGTCTATGCGACCTGTTCGATCCTGAACGCCGAGAACAGCGACCAGATCACGGCTTTTCTTGCCCGTCACCCGGACTTCGTGTCGGTTGTGCCGGATGCGCCGGAAGTGCCAGCGGCTCTGGCTGGTTCGTCCATGCTTTCACTGACGCCGGGTAGAAATGGCACGGACGGTTTCTTCGCCGCCGTGCTGGAACGCAAGGAGGGGTGACGCTGCGCTGTTCCGTTGACCGGAGCGGCCGGGAACGTCATCATGACGCCATGATCCTGCTGATCGATAATTATGACAGCTTCACCTTCAACCTCGTCCATTATTTCGGCGAGTTGGGGGAGGAGTGTGAGGTCCACCGCAACGACGCCCTGAGCGTTGAAGAGGTGGTCGCCCGCAAGCCGGAAGCCATCGTGCTTTCACCCGGTCCCTGCACGCCGAACGAGGCGGGCATCTGCTGCGACGTGATCCGTGCGCTTGCGCCGACGACCCCCATTCTGGGTGTCTGTCTTGGCCATCAGGCTATCGGACAGGTCTTTGGCGGCAAGGTGGTTCGTGCACCGGAGCCTGTGCATGGCAAGGTCTGGCCGGTCTATCACGAGAATACGGATGTGTTCGCAGGGCTGCCCAATCCGGTCAGCGTCACGCGCTATCACAGTCTGATTGTGGAAGCCTCCACGTTGCCGGATGTGCTGGAGCGTACGGCGTGGACGGATGACGGCATCATCATGGGACTGCGTCATCGGCAGTATCCCGTGCATGGCGTGCAGTTCCATCCGGAAAGCATCGCGTCGGAAGGCGGCCACGACATGCTGCGGAATTTCCTGAACATGGCGCGCACGTGGAATGATACCCGGCGGGCGGCGTAGGATTGTTCCGATGACTACAGGATTTCGGTCATGAGCGGACCGTCCACGATCCCGGCTGAGGCTGAGGCACAGCAGGCGGCCGCACGCGGGCGCTTCCGGGAGATTCTGCGTCATATTGCTACAGGTAAACCCCTGTCCGAACCGGAGGCGGAAGAAGCCTTCGGTCTTGTCATGGATGGCGTTGCCGATGGGGCGCAGATTGCGGCGCTGCTGATGGGCATGCGGGTGCGGGGAGAGACGCAGGACGAACTGCTTGGTGCTGTGAAGGCCGTGCGCTCCCGGATGAAAGCCCTGCACGAGCCGCCGCCTGATGCGATCGACGTCTGTGGCACGGGTGGCGATGGGCATGGGACGCTCAATGTGTCCACGTCCGTTGCGTTCGTGCTGGCGGGACTGGGTGTGTCGGTGGCCAAGCACGGCAATCGGGCGCTGTCGTCCAAGGCGGGAGCTTCGGACGTGCTGACGGCTCTTGGCGTGCCTCTCAAGGAGGATATCGCCACGCTGGGAGCGGATCTGCGTGAGAGAAATCTGACGTTCATGGCCGCCCCGCACCATCATCCCGCCATGCGTCACGCTGCGGGTGTGCGGCGGGCGCTCGGTGTGCGGACCCTGTTCAATTTCGTCGGGCCACTGGTCAATCCCGCCTGCGTGACCCGTCAGCTGGTCGGCGTGTCTGATGCGGCATGGCTGGCGCCGATTGCTGATACGCTGGCGAAGCTCGGCTCGACGCGGGTGTGGGCGATCTGTGGTGAAATTCCGGGTTCTTCGTTGCGCTGGATCGATGAAATCACGCTGGCCGGGCCGACGCATGTCGAAGCGTTTGAGGGTGGTGTGCGTTATCGGTTCACGCTTGAGCCAGAGATGGCCGGGCTGCCCCGTGCGCCCGTCTCCGCGATTGCCGGAGGAGGGCCTGAAGAGAACGCCAGGGCGCTTGAGGCCTTGCTTCGCGGGTCTCATGGCCCATATCGTGATACGGTGCTTTTCAATGCCGCCTGTGGCCTGCATATTGCGGGCAGGGGGCAGGTTCTGAATGATGCGGGGCAGGTGGACCGCGGCGCTCTGCGGGAGCTGGTGAAACTGGCGGCTTCCTCTATCGACAGCGGTGCGGCGCTGGCCTCGCTGGAAGCGGCTCGCGGAGTTACTGGATAAAACCGCAAGATCACTTTATAGGGATATGCTATCCCGTAGCGGTGTAACTTTGCTGCACAGGACGCGCCATTGTGGTGGCGCGTGAAATGGCTCTGGATATCGCACGAGCGCACTCAGCCGGCGATAAAGTCATCCATGTTCATTTACGAGACGGAGACATGATGAACGAGACATCGGATCAGGTGCCAGTTGCGACCAGTGCCGAGGCATGCTCCGAACCATCGGATGTTCTTGGCCGGATTGTGGCGCGGACGAAAGTGGAAGTGGCTCACCGTTCGACGCTGCTGAGTCTGAAAGACATCACGGCGAAGGCTCTGGAGACGCAGTTCACTTCGCGAGGCTTCGGGCGGGCGCTCAAGGACAAGACTGCTGAGCTGGTTCCCGGTTTCATCGCTGAAATCAAGAAAGCCTCTCCTTCGGCGGGCCTGCTGCGTGATCCGTATGATCCTGTTGGAATCGCGAAATCCTATGAAGCGGCAGGTGCTGCCTGTCTGTCCGTTCTGACGGAAAGTTCCTGCTTCCATGGGAGCAATGAGGATCTCATTGCCGCCCGTGCCGCCTGTGGACTTCCTGTGCTCCGCAAGGATTTCATCATCGATCCGTGGCAGGTTTATGAGAGCCGGGTGATCGGTGCGGACTGCATTCTCCTGATTATGGCGATCCTGACGGATGAGGAAGCGGCGGCGCTGGTCGATCATGCCAAGGGCCTCGACATGGATGTGCTGGTTGAAGTCCATTCGGAAGAGGAGCTGAACCGGGCGCTGGCGCTTGATACGTCGCTGATCGGGATCAACAACCGTAATCTCAAGACCCTGACCACTGACCTTGATATGACCATCCAGCTTGCGCCTCTCGTGCCGCCGGACAAGATCATTGTGTCGGAAAGTGGCATCAAGACGGCAGAGGATGTGAAGCGTCTGTCAGCGGTGGGAGCCAGTGGTTTCCTCGTCGGTGAATCGCTCCTGCGCGCTCCTGATCCGGGTGAAGCGTTGAAGGCGCTAATGACACCGGCTCCCTGATTGCTGGTAGATCAGTCTGGAATTGAAACGGGTTGTCCTTTCGGGAAGGACAGCCCGTTTTTTTATGATCTGGTGAATAACTGTTTCTGGTTCCTGTTGAGTGTTCGAGCGCATCTGTATTGCTCGAAATTATGTTTTGAGGGCAGTAGCGGAATATAGACCAGAATAAATGGTCTTAAATTTGATATTTTATTAATCTGTAAGGATTAAAATATGGTTTGAACAAATTATAGTAAGACAGTCTACGGTTCATTTTCTGGGATCACGAAAATGAACTGCCAATCATGAGAGAAGATGATCTTATGACTGATTCACTTCAGCGGTTTGAAAAACTTCTCTACAATCATCTTATACCTGAATTCTGTGAAGATGCATCTCGACTGGTTTCTTCTGATAGTTTCAGAAAAGCATCACAAAAAATTGGACAACTGGATGCAGAGTATTTTTTGAAGGCGTGGAACAATCACCTCGTTAAACATAGGGGACGAGGTCTTTATCGAACGTCTCGAAGTTGCGCGAGTGAACAGTTTTTCTGGACTGGAAAGAAAGTTTCGGAAGGCGAGAGAGCTTTTACCCTTTGGCTGGAGCCAGTAATAACAGTTGGTGGACTGGCCAGACTCCATTTTGACTGGGGGTGGCCAGAAGAACTTATCGGAACCCAGTCTTCTGACTGGGCTTTTGATCTGGTTGCCTATCTTCCGGGCTGCGACAGTGAAATCATCGCAGGGGAAGTAAAGAAAACCAGAAAAGAAATTGATGAACTCATCGAACTCATGAACGGATTTTGTAAATCTTCCGGGAATATGGAAGGGTTATCGGCAAAAGAAAGAAATGCATTGCGCAAGGTTGCTGGGCTGAGAAGAAGCAGCGCCAGGGTTTTCTGGGCTCTTGGTCCAGATGGTTACAGTCGATCTTTCATTGTCAGTTACAGGGAAAATGAAGAAATTCATCTTCAGGAAAGACCGGATTCCATCTTGGATTATGCCTTGTATAAAGAATGAAAGCGCCTGTTTTTCTGATTGTTTGTTGATCAGAGGCGGGCATTATCCAAGCACCCGGTAAGGCACGGTGCCTCTCTCGTCGCTGTTCGGATCAAGCCGGAAACCGCTGGCGGGAACGGCGCGGTGGCGACAGTCGATGCGGCTGCATGCGCGGCATCCGGGTCCGATCGGGACGAAGTTTCTGGCGTCGTCGATATTGAGGGCGGTCGAGTAGATGATTTCGGACGCATGCGTGACGGAGCACCCCAGCACGATGGCCACCCGTCGGGTTCGTTCAAAAAAGGATGTCGGAGGACGCCCGACCGTTCTGGCGACGCTGATGAAGACGCTACCGTCGGTGTCCTGTGAGAGCTGTGTCGCCAGTCTTCCGGGCACGGCGAAGCTCTCGAACACGTTCCACAGGGCGCACAGTCCGCCGAAGCGGGCGCGGCTGAAGCGTGTGGCGCTGTAGCTTTTCAGGATATTGCCCGCGACATCTGTCTTGATGAAGTAGAACGGAATGCCTTCGGCACCCGGCCTCTGGAGCGTGGAGAGGCGGTGGCAGACCTGCTCAAAGCTGACCTTGAAGCGTCTCTGCAGGAGATCGAGATCGTGTCTGGTCTCTCTGGCCGCCTGTCGGAAGCGTCCGTAAGGCAGGATCAGCGCACCGGCAAAATAGTTGCTGATACTGACGCGAACGAGCGCCTGAGCATCGCCCGCGGGCAGGCCGGAGCGGCGAATGGTCTTGTCGATGATGCGACTGAACTCGATATCGCCGATCAGTCTGGCAAGGCAGAAAGAGCGGCTTTCCGGCGCCATATCGGCTGACAGGTGGAGGGTTTTTTCCCGGCGATCAAAGCGCCATAGCGTGTCTTCCAGTGCGAAGTCGGGATTGGTGGTGACGCGGATGGCGTGATGATCCAGAAGATAGCGTTCAAAAACGACGGATGGAGCGGCGCGGTCAAAGTTCTCGGCCTCGTACAGATCCTCTGCGGCCGTATCGAGGTCGTGAAAATAGTTTTTCTCGCTCTGCACCCATTCACCGGCGGCCTCGTAGTGCGGGGAGCCGAGGGTGTCGGGAATATGAGGAAGATCCTGACGGGACGTGTCGGCAGAAAAATGGGTGCGCCGTTCCGTGAGGGTTCGGTAGGAACGATACAGATCGATAAAGTGCCGGGCCAGTCCGGGGAGTTCCTGTGCGGCCTTTCTGAACTCGTTCGCCTGCAGGTCGGACTTGAACATGGGGTCAGCGAAAACCTCCCGCAGCATCTGGATGGTGCGGATTTCCTCGTTGTCGCCGAACCAGGACGCATCCACCGCGAAAGTTCTGCAAATAGTTAGCAGCAATTGGGCTGGAATCGGTCTCAGATCGTTTTCAAGCTGGTTAAGATAGCTTGATGATATATTAACCAGACGGGCCATTTCACGCTGTGTATGGCCGAATTGACGCCGAAGTTTGCGGATTCTGCTTCCTGCGAAAAGTTTTTTATGACCGGCGCTCATGTTCACATTGTACACATTTTGATAGGGGTGTTACTGCAACTTTACACCTTTCGGGCGCTTTGCAGAACGTCGCGCTCGCGTTACCTGTCTGGGAGGTGTAGCGCACTTGTCATGACAACCCGAACGAGGAAGAGACGTTGAAAGTGAGAAGAGATTGAACGCTCACACGAGAGTCTCTCCGTTCATCAATGACCGGCTTGCGATGAGGGTCGATCGGGAGCGCGTTGAATGACTTCCCTGATCAGTCAAGGTGTTTTTTATTATCAACCTCTTGAAAATTAACGATAATATTTACAATTAACGGCTGCGATTATATGCCGGACCCTGAAAACCGATGAGGTAAAGGTAACTCCATGACCGAACAGAATACTATGGGGCAATCAGGCTCTGCCGACGCGACGGCTGGCCGGAATCATCCCGGACTGACAGCGGATCAGCTGAAGCAGGCTTATTACGATATGCTGCTGATCCGTCGTTTTGAGGAAAAGGCCGGTCAGCTTTACGGCATGGGACTCATCGGCGGCTTCTGCCATCTCTATATCGGTCAGGAAGCCGTGGTGGTCGGCCTTCAGATGGCGCAGAAGGATGGTGACAAGGTCATCACTTCCTACCGTGACCACGGTCAGATGCTGGCGGCGGGCATGGACCCGCGCGGCGTGATGGCGGAGCTGACAGGGCGTGCGACCGGCCTTTCCCACGGCAAGGGCGGCTCCATGCACATGTTCTCCCGTGAGAAGAACTTCTATGGCGGTCACGGCATTGTCGGCGCTCAGGTGGCGCTTGGCATCGGTCTGGCCTTCGCCAACAAGTATCGCGGCACAGATGAGGTCTCGATTACCTATTTCGGTGAAGGCGCTTCCAATCAGGGGCAGGTTTTCGAGAGCTTCAATCTCGCGGCGCTGCACAAGCTGCCCTGCGTGTTCGTGATCGAAAACAACCGCTACGGCATGGGCACCAGCGTCGAGCGTGCTTCGGCGTCCAAGGCGTTGTGGAAGAACGGCGAGCCATGGGGCATTCCCGGCAGGCAGGTTGACGGCATGGACGTGGAAGCGGTGAACGCTGCTGCGAAGGAAGCCATCGCGCATTGCCGTGCGGGCAACGGTCCTTACCTGCTGGAAATGTCCACTTACCGTTATCGCGGCCATTCGATGTCCGATCCGGCGAAGTATCGTCAGCGTTCGGAAGTGGACGAAATCCGCCAGAAACACGACCCGATCGACCATGTCCGCAACCTGCTGAAGGCGGCAGGCGTGGATGATGCCGACTTCAAGGAAATGGAAACCAAGGTGAAGGAAATCGTCGCGGATGCGACCGAGTTTGCGAAGACAAGCCCGGAGCCTGATCCTTCGGAACTGTTTACCGACGTGCTGGTGGGAGAATAAAACGGATGGCTATTGATATCCTGATGCCAGCGCTGTCGCCGACGATGACCGAAGGCAAGCTGGCCAAGTGGAACAAGAAAGAAGGCGACACGGTCTCTTCTGGTGAAGTGATCGCCGAGATCGAGACGGACAAGGCGACAATGGAAGTCGAAGCTGTGGACGAGGGTGTTCTCGGCAAGATCCTTGTTCCGGAAGGCACCGAAGGCGTGAGCGTCAACACGCCCATCGCCATTCTCGTTGAGGAAGGCGAGGCCGTTCCGGATGCGCCGTCCGCGGGCAGTGGCGAGGTTCACCCTGCTGCTGAAGAAAAACCGAAGGCTGCTGCTGCCACCACGGCTGTCACCGCTGTTTCTGCTGCCGCCAGCGAGCCGGAAAAAGACTGGGGCGAGACGAGCGAGATTACCGTGCGTGAGGCGCTTCGTGACGCCATGGCCGCGGAAATGCGCCGCGACGAAGACGTCTTCCTGCTCGGTGAGGAAGTCGCCCAGTATCAGGGCGCGTACAAGGTTTCGCAGGGTCTGCTGGACGAGTTCGGCGAAAAGCGCGTGATCGACATGCCGATCACCGAACATGGCTTCACGGGCATGGCCACGGGTGCGGCGATGACCGGCCTGAAGCCGATTGTCGAGTTCATGACCATGAACTTCTCGTTGCAGGCCATCGACCACATCATCAACTCGGCGGCCAAGACGCACTACATGTCCGGCGGCCAGATTTCCTGTCCGATGGTGTTCCGTGGTCCGAACGGCGCGGCGGCCCGCGTCGGTGCCCAGCATTCGCAGTGTTTTGCGAGCTGGTACGCCCATGTTCCGGGTCTGAAGGTTGTGGCTCCGTGGTCGGCAGCCGATGCGAAGGGCCTGCTGCGTGCGGCCATCCGTGATCCGAACCCGGTGATCGTGCTTGAGAACGAGATCCTCTACGGTCAGAAGTTCCCATGCCCGGTGGATGAGGACTTCATCCTGCCGATCGGCAAGGCGAAGATCGAGCGTCCGGGCAAGGATGTGACCATCGTGGCGTTCTCGATCAGTGTCGGCACGGCGATGGCCGCCGCCGAACTGCTGGCCGAGAAGGGGATCGACGCGGAGGTCATCAACCTGCGTACGATCCGTCCGCTCGATACGGCGACCATCATCGAGAGCGTGAAGAAGACGAGCCGTCTGGTGACGGTTGAAGAAGGCTGGCCGTTTGCCGGTATTGGTGCGGAAATCGCCATGCAGGTGATCGAGCACGCCTTCGACTGGCTCGACGCGCCGCCGGTGCGCGTGGCTGGCCTCGATGTGCCGATGCCGTTTGCCGCCAACCTTGAGAAGCTCGCCCTGCCGCAGCCCGACTGGGTTGTGGACGCCGTTTCCAAAATCGTCTGAGGGAAAGACATCATGGCTATCGATATCCTGATGCCCGCCCTCTCGCCGACCATGACGGAAGGCAAGCTGGCGAAGTGGAACAAGAAAGAGGGCGACACGGTTTCCTCGGGTGAGGTGATCGCCGAGATCGAGACGGACAAGGCGACGATGGAAGTCGAAGCCGTGGATGAGGGTATTCTCGGCAAGATCCTTGTTCCGGAAGGAACGGAGGGTGTGGCGGTCAACACGCCCATCGCCATTCTGGTCGAGGAAGGTGAGGCGGTGCCGGAAGGTCCGTCCTCAGCTGCGCCCAAGGCGGAGAAAGCCGAACCCGCAAAGGCCGAGGCCCCCGCGCCAAAGGCTGCTGCTCCTGCGCCGCAGGTGAAGGCTTCTGTGGAGAAGGGCAACCGTGTGTTCGCTTCTCCGCTGGCGAAGCGGATCGCCAAAGATGCGGGCATCGACCTGTCCACCCTGAAAGGCAGCGGCCCGAATGGCCGTATCGTCAAGAAGGACGTGGAAGCGGCAAAGGCTGGCGGCGGCGCTTCGGCGGCGAAGTCCGCGCCTGTGGCGGCCTATACGCCGGGCGGTTCGACCAGCACGCCGCATTCCACCATGCGCAAGGTCATCGCCCGTCGTCTGACGGAATCGAAGACGACCGTTCCGCACTTCTACGTCTCGGTTGATGTGAAGCTCGACGCGCTGCTGGCTCTGCGCAGCCAGCTCAACGCGGCGTCACCCGCCGAGGGGCCGGATGCGTTCAAGCTGTCGGTCAACGATCTGCTGATCAAGGCTGCGGCCGTCACGTTGCGTCGTGTGAAGGGCGTCAACGTCTCCTACACGGACGAGGCGCTGATCGAGTATAACGACGTCGACATCTCGGTGGCCGTGTCCATCCCGGACGGCCTCATCACGCCGATCATCCGTCAGGCCGATCGCAAGTCGCTGCGTGAGATCAGCAACGAGATGAAAGACCTCGCCTCCCGTGCGCGTGCGGGCAAGCTGAAGCCGGAAGAGTTCCAGGGCGGATCGTTCTCGATCTCCAACATGGGCATGTTCGGCGTCAGTTCGTTCTCGGCGATCATCAACCCGCCGCAGGCCGGCATTCTGGCCATTGCAGCCGGTGAGAAGCGTGCGGTTGTGAAGCCGGACGGGTCGCTGGGTGCGGCCACGGTGATGACCGTGACGCTCTCGGTCGATCATCGCGCCATCGACGGCGCGCTTGCCGCCAAATGGACCGCAGGGTTCCGCGAAGTGGTGGAAAACCCGTTCACGCTCGTCGTCTGACAGGCCGTTCCGTCGGGCGGGCAGGGAGCAGTTCCGGCCCGCCCGACGCTCAATCAGGAAACATCATATGAGCACCACCGATTTTGATCTGATTGTTGTGGGTGGCGGTCCCGGCGGCTATGTGGCGGCTCTCCGTGCGGCACAGCTGAAACTTTCGGTCGCGGTTGTCGAAGCCAGCCATCTGGGCGGAATCTGCCTCAACTGGGGCTGTATCCCGACCAAGGCGCTGCTGCGCGCTTCCGAAATCAATCATCTTCTGCATGACCTCGGCCAGTTCGGCTTTGCCGTGGATAATCCGCGCTTCGATTTCCAGAAGGTTGTGGGACGTTCCCGGGCTGTGTCGAAGCAGCTTTCCGGTGGCGTGGGCCATCTGCTGAAAAAGGCGAAAGTTCCGGTTTTCGATGGCTTCGCAAAGCTGGCAGGAACGGACGGCAAGAAGCGCAAACTGGCCGTGGCGCTGAAGGACGGCAAGTCGGTCACGCTGACGGCCAAGAACCTTATTCTGGCGACTGGCGCGCGTGCCCGCACGCTGCCGGGGCTGGAGCCGGACGGCAAGTTCGTCTGGTCCTATCGTGAAGCGCTTGTGCCGGATGAACTGCCAAAGCGCCTGCTGGTGATCGGCTCCGGTGCGATCGGTACCGAGTTTGCTTCCTTCTATCGCAACATGGGTTCCGAAGTGACGCTGGTGGAAGTCGCGGATCGCGTGCTGCCGGTTGAGGACGAGGAAATCAGCGGTCTGGCTCTCAAGGCGTTCGAGAAGCAGGGCATGAAGGTGCTGACCAGCGCGAAGCTCGGCACGCTGAAGAAGTCTGACAAGGATGTCTCGGTCGAGATCGAAGCGGGCGGCAGGAAGGAAACCTTCACGTTCGATCGCGTGATTTCAGCAGTCGGTATTGTCGGCAATGTCGAGAATATCGGGCTGGAAGGCACGAAGATTGTCGTGGATCGCACGCATATCGTGACGGACGATCTCTGTCGCACGGGCGAGCCGGGCGTGTTCGCCATTGGTGACGTGGCGGGTGCGCCGTGGCTGGCCCACAAGGCGAGCCACGAGGCGGTCATGTGTGTGGAAGCGATTGCCGGCAAGCATGTGCATCCGATCGACGTGACGAAGATTCCGGGTTGCACCTACTGTCGTCCGCAGGTGGCTTCTGTCGGCTACACGGAAGCCAAGGCGAAGGCAGCGGGTTATCAGGTCCGTGTCGGTCGTTTCCCGTTCATCGGCAATGGCAAGGCGATTGCCATGGGGGAGCCGGAAGGTCTGGTGAAAGTCGTGTTCGACGCCAAGACCGGCGAACTGCTGGGCGCGCACATGATCGGCGCGGAAGTGACGGAGATGATTCAGGGTTACGTCATCGCCCGCAGTGGTGAACTGACGGAGGCGGAACTGAAGGAGACCATCTTCCCGCATCCGACAATCTCTGAGTCGATGCATGAAGCCGTACTGGCGGCTTATGACGGGGCGCTGCATTTCTAATTAAAGCAGCTTTCCGATTTCTGACGCCTCTTTCGGGTCATGCGCCTGAAAGAGGCGTTTTTTTTTCGCATCCGATTGCGTGATGTTAGTGAATATCTTTTAATCTTCTGGATTTTTCATTTCCGGTCCTGCTGTTGTACATTCGCTTCAAGACAAAAAATACAGGAAGCAAAATGACAGAGCAGATCATTCCAGCCCATCTTCGCAGTGCAACTGCCCTCCCTGTCCATGGGGTGGTGTTCGATATGGACGGGTTGCTGCTCGACAGTGAGACGCTGGCCATGGATGCGCTGGTCGATGCCGGGAAAGACCTTGGCTACGACATTCCGATGAGTTTCTGCCGTTCCATGATCGGCGTGCCTGCGGATGGATGCCGCAAACTGGTGCATGAAGCGTATGGCGTGGCCTTTCCGATGGAAGACTTCTTTGCCCGTCAGGAAGTGCTGCTCAGGGAGTATGTCGATAATGGCCGACTGGTTCTGAAAACCGGCGTGCTGCCCTTGCTGGATCTGCTGGACGAGTTCCGCATCCCGCGGGCGATCGCCACGTCTTCAAGCCGTTATCGTACGGATCATCATCTGGAACTTGTCGGTCTCGACAAGCGTTTTGACGCGACGGTCACACGGGACGATGTCAGCGCAGGCAAGCCCGATCCCGAGCCTTATCTGAAAGCTGCTGAAAAGATCGGCGTTGAGCCGAAATACTGTCTTGCGCTTGAGGACTCCCATTCCGGTGCGCGGGCGGCCCATGCGGCGGGCATACGGGTCATCGTTGTACCGGATCTTCTTCAGCCAGCCGATGATATTCACGAAAAGGCGCTGGCGATCGTGGATGATCTCACTGTCGTTAGAGCCTATTTGAAGACTATTCTGAAAGCAGCCTGAGGCCGCTTCCAGAAACTGCGTTCAGGCCGCGAGTTCACGCAGGACGGAGGGAACATCTTCCTCCGTCAGTCGGCGCAGCAGGCCTGCAATCTCCGCCACGATACGGTCATGATCCGGCAGAGGCGGCCCAAAGACCTCTTCCATGGCGAGGAAGGCTTCCGCCTGCGCCTTGTGATCGTCGCGGGCTTCGGCGCAGATGCGTTGCAGGGTCTTCGCCTTGGGATCGGTCAGGGAAAGTTCCAGCGCTTCCTGATCGTTCAGCGCAAACCAGCGTATCCAGCTTGCGATAAGCAGCGATGCCCCAGAAACGGGGCGGCCTGCGACAAGATTGTCCCGCATGGCGCGCATCACCCGGTCAGCCATCTTGGCCGAACCGTTGCGTCCTACCCTCTCTGCATCATGAACGATGCCCGGATTTTGGAAGCGGGCCATCAGCGCCCGTGTGTAATCGTCCAGTTCCCCGGCGGAGAGCGCAATGCCGGCTGTCTGTTCGTCGCGCATGAAACGGGCGGTGATGCGTCCGAGAGAGGGATCGCTTGCGGCTTCCGCGATTGTGTTGAGACCCGCCAGCGCTCCGGTATAGGCCAGCAGCATGTGGCTGCCGTTCAGCATCTGGAGCTTGGCGGCTTCAAACACAGCGACATCCTGGACAAATTTTGTTCCGGGATGAGCTTCCCAGTAGGGACGGGGGCCATCGAACGGTCCAATGATCCACTGGAACCATGGTTCCGCCGAAACGGGCGCGGCATCGACAATTCCGCCGAGAGCTTTCTTTGCATCCGCGACGTCATCGACGTGGCTTGAGGGCGCAATCCGATCGACCATCGTATCGGGAAACTGCACAGTCTCTCCGATCCATGCCGCCAGTCGGTCATCACCACGCAGAGAAGCGTAATCCATGACGGCCTGTCTGAGCGTTGCGCCGTTATGGCTGACATTGTCGCAGCACAGGATCACGGGAGGAACAGTGCCGCGCTGTCTTGCCAGAGCGAGACCGTTCGCCAGAATGCCTATGGCCGTGCGGGGATGCGGCGCCGAAAGGTCCTGCCGGATTGCCTGCGCTTCCGGGTCGAGCCGTCCGTCAGCGGTCAGGTAATAGCCGCTGGCCGTCACGGTCAGGGAGACGATGCGTATCCGGGGATCGGCGACGCGTTCAGCCAGGTCGACCGCCTCGTCACCTGAAAACACCATCTCATGGATGGAGCCGATGACGGAGGCGACGGTCCTGTCTTCGACGCGGGTGAGCAGGGTGTAGAGATTGTCCTGCGGCCGAAGCTGGTTCACGAGGTCGGGGCGTCGCATGGTGGCGCTGACGATACCCCATTTCAGCCCGTCCGAGCCTTCACGGTTGATGGCCGCCTGTGTGGCGACGGCCTGATGGGCGCGGTGAAAATTGCCGCAACCGAGATGAAGGACGCCGGGAGTAAGTTGGGATAGGTCGAATTCAGGGCGATAGACACTATCGGGGAGATGGGGGAGAGCTTTCCGGTTGAGATGCAATGAATCGCTCCTCTTATTGTTTTTAAAATATAGTTTTGAATTTATAATATTTACAATTCTAATGATACTGAATTATTATTAACATATAATTGTGTTATATGTTTAATTTTATAATTAAGTTATTTTATTTGTCTGTATTTTATTTATTTTCAATAAATAATGTGATGCTTTTTATTGGGTATTGGAAGGTGCCGGGCTTTAAAAATTAAATGATATTCATTTTGAATTTTAGGCGCTGAAAAGTGGTGAGACATTGCCTGCCGTTGCGCGGTTTTGACCGGGGGGACGGAATGTCTGGTTTCGGGATGCTCTAAAGGGTATCGGTCATCCTCAGGCACATTTGGCGATTCACTCCTGTTTATCATAACGAAAACGGTTTTGCAGGCTCGAAGCAGGTCGTCGATCTCTATGAAAATCTTGCGAGACGAGAACGTCTCGTATATTTCCTGTGCCGACGTGCATCAGGAAAAGTTCATGCCGGACAGAGACGAAAGAAAGAAGATTTCAGGTCGGCCTGATGGTCGGGTATCCGAGGAGCTGGATATTCTCATCCTGAAGACAGCCAGCAGGTTGTTTGGAGAGCAGGGGTACGCAGCCACATCTGTTGAGCAGATTGCGGCGGTGGCCCAGGTGGGCAAGCAGACCATCTATCGGCGGCACCCTTCCAAGGAAAGTCTGTTCAAGACGGTCATTTCGGAATTGGGGAAAAGTTTTCTCGTGGCGGCGACGCCATCGGACACCATGGTTTCCAGCGATCCGCTGCTGACATTGCGCAAGACGATGCGGATGCTTCTTGATCTGGTCCTAAGTCCCGAAACGCTCTCTCTCAGTCGCACCTTCATCGCGGAGGGATGGCGCTTTCCAGATCTGGTGAACCATGCCGGCGCGCATATTTTCGACCCTCTTGAAGAACTGACCTGCAGGCTCATGACCGCAGTCTCCGATGTGGGGCTTTTGAAAGAATCCTGTGATCTGAAGGAAACAAGCCGATTATTTTCCGGGCTCTGTCTGGAGCATCCTCATCAGCAGATGCTGTTCGGGCGTGATGTTCTGATGACGGCAAAGGAACGGGACGATTTTCTTGAGAATGCCTGGACGGCTTTCATGACAGGAATACTGCGCGCGCCGACTTCCAGACCAGCGACGGTCAAAGAGGTATGAACAGGCGAGCCTTCATATACAGGGCCGGTCTTTGCGCTTTTATGCTAGTCACGCTGTCTGCGTGTCACAAGAAGGCTCCCCCGCCTGAAATCAGGCCCGTTCGCTCCTTCGTGGTCCATCCGAGCGCAGATGGAAATACGGAGTTTCTGACAGGACAGATTGCCCCGCATCGTATTGTCTCCCTGTCGTTCCGTCTGCCCGGCAAGATCGTTGAGCGCACGGTGGCGACAGGTGATCAGGTGCACGCCGGTCAGGTGCTGGCCCGTCTGGATGACGCCGAGGTGCGCCAGACGCTGCGCGCCGCCATCGCTGACGCACAGGCCGCCAAAGCATCCCTTGCGCAGGCGACCCCTTTGCAGAAACGTGCGACGGCTCTTCTTCCCGATCGTGCTATTTCACGTAATGATTATGACGAGGCCATTCTCCGCTACCGCACGGCGCAGCAGGCCGTGCAGTCTACGGCGGCCCGGGAGCGGATCGCCCGAGAGGAACTGGACCATACCCGTCTTGAGGCGAATGCGGATGGCGTGATCACAGAGCGTCTGGCTGAGGTTGGAGAGGTCATTGCCGCTGGTCAGCCGATCCTGCGCATAGCCGAGGCTGCGGGCCGTGACGCCCAGTTCGATGTTTCGGGCGATCTTCTGCGCTCCGGCCTGACGGTTGGAACGACGATGACCATCTGTCTCGACGCGAACCGCCATATCTGCACGGACGGGACACTCTACGAACTCGCGCCGGATGCTGATCCACTGACCCGGACGTATCGGGCAAAGGTGCTTCTTCAGGCGCCGCCGACCGCCATGACGCTTGGTTCCGTGGCGGTTGGACGGCTTGCCGCCGCCGGCGCCTCCGATATCCATCTTCCGCCGTCAGCCCTGACCGCACAGGATGGAAAAACTGCTGTGTGGGTGATCGTGCCCGATACGATGACCGTCACATTGCGTCCGGTCGAAGTCTCCCGATATAGCGCCGACGACGTTACGGTCGTTTCGGGTCTGAAGGCCGGAGATCGCGTTGTGACGGCCGGTGTGCAGGCGCTTTATCCAAACCAGAAGATTTCCCTGCTGGATGACGCCGATGTCCGCCCCTGAAGAGTCCGGACAGGATGTAAAAACGGGTCACATCCTGAATCTTTCGGACTGGTCCATCCGTCATCGCGCACTCGTTGCGTTCTTCATGATTCTGATCGCCGTTGCTGGCGTCAGGTCCTATTTCGATCTCGGCCGGAATGAGGACCCGCCCTTTACGGTCAAGACGATGGTCGTCGAGGCCCTGCTGCCGGGCGCAACGGTCGAGGAAACAACGCATCAGCTTACGGACCGGATCGAAAAGAAGCTGCAGGAAACGCCTTATTTCGATTATGTCAAAAGCTATACCACTGCCGGCAAGACCACCATTCTGGTCAATCTTCTGGGCAGTACGCCAAAGAGTCAGGTCGCGGACATCTGGTATCAGGTCCGCAAGAAGGTTGGTGATATCAGGCCGTACCTGCCTTCGACGACGGTGGGGCCGTTCTTTGATGACGAATTCGGGGACACCTATGGCATCATCTATGCCTTTACAGCGGACGGATTTTCCCATCGTGACCTGAAGGATTACGTCGAGACCGTCCGCGACGAGCTGCTGCATGTCCCTGATGTCGCCAAGATCGAGACACTTGGCGCTCAGGACGAAAAGATTTTCGTCGATGTGTCCAGCCGGCATCTTGCGCGTCTGGGTGTCAATGGCGTGATGATTGCCGATGCGCTACAGGCGCAGAACGCGCTGGTTCCTTCCGGTTCGATAGATACCGGGAAGGAACAGATTCTTGTCCAGCCAACCGGAAAATTCAATTCCGTCGAGGACGTCGCCAACGTGACGGTCTATGCGGGCAACCGGAAAGTCCGTCTGGGCGACATCGCCACCATCACGCGCGGTTATGCCGATCCGCCGCAAACCCTGTTTCGCGTAAACGGACAGGATGCTGTCGGACTGGGTCTGTCCATGACCAAAGGTGGCAATGTTCTTGCGCTGGAAAAGAATATTTCCGCGAAGATGGCCGAACTTCATGCCCGTATGCCCGTCGGTATCGAGGCCCATCTGGTCGCCAATCAGCCGAAGGTGGTCAGGGAGGCGGTCGGAGATTTCACCGAGGCATTGTTTGAGGCCATCGCCATTGTGCTGGGCGTCAGTTTTCTCAGTCTGGGTGGTCGGGCAGGCACCGTCGTGGCGTTCTGCATCCCGTTTGTGCTGGCGGTCGTGTTCACCAGCATGGAACTGCTGGGTATCGATCTGCAGCGTGTTTCGCTCGGTGCGCTGATTATCGCTCTTGGTCTTCTCGTCGATGACGCCATGATCACTGTCGAGAGCATGGTCAGCAAACTGGAGGAGGGCTGGAGCCTCCCGCGTGCGGCGACCTTCGCCTACACATCCACGGCTTTTCCGATGCTGACAGGCACGCTGGTTACGGTGTCGGGTTTTGTGCCGGTTGGCTTTGCGCACAGTGTCGCTGGGGAATACACGTTTTCCCTGTTCGCGGTCGTCGGGCTGGCTCTGATCGTGTCATGGTTTGTGGCCGTTCTGGTGGCTCCCCTGATCGGGGTGACCATTCTGCGGGCGCGGCCGGACAGGGCAGAGACCAGACATGAGGAACCTCGCAAGGGGCGGATCATGGCGTTCTTCGAGCGTCTTCTGCTTGTCACCATGCGGCACCCCCGCACGACAGTCCTGACAAGCCTGGGCGCACTGCTTATCGCCCTGATTCTGACGCCGCTGATCCCGAAACAGTTTTTCCCGGCGTCAGATCGCCCGGAACTTCTGGCCAATCTCTCTCTGCGGCAGGGAGCTTCCATCACGGCGACGAGCGATATTTCGCGCAGGCTCGATGCGATGCTGCGCAATGACCCCGATGTCGACCACTGGAGTTCCTATGTCGGCCGGGGGGCGATACGCTTTTACCTGTCGCTCGATGAGCAGCTTCCGAACGATTTCTTCACGCAGACCGTCATTGTGGCCAAAAGCGTCGAAGCCCGCGACCGCCTCCGTCACCGGCTTGACGAGAGACTGAACCGGGAGATGCCTGACATCGTGCATGGGCTGTTTCCCCTTGAGCTCGGTCCTCCCGTGGGCTGGCCGGTGCAGTATCGCGTGTCCGGTCGGGACCCGGACAGGCTCCGCCATTACGCACAGGACGTCGCGCAGATGATGGCGGCGAGCGGCAATCTGCATCTGATCAATTTCGACTGGGGTGATCCGGCGCGTAAACTGCGGATCGATGTGCGTCAGGAGGCTGCGCGTCGGCTCGGCCTGTCCTCCGCCGCCATCGCAAGCGCCATTAATTCGACCGTCACGGGCACGACCGCCACCCAGTTGCGGGACAGCATCTATCTTGTCGATATCGTGTTGCGCGCCAGAAAAGAGGAACGGCTCTCCATCGAGAGCCTGCGCAATCTCGATGTCCGCCTGCCGAATGACCTCACAGTGCCGCTTTCCTCGATCGCCACCGTCTCCTACGTGGAAGACTATCCGCTGATCTGGCGGCGCGACCGTCTTCCAACCATGACAATCCAGGCGCAGCTTCGTGACGGCGTTCAGGCGAATACAGCCGTATCCGCACTGGCCGGCAGGATTGCCGATTTCAACGCTCATCTGCCGCCCGGCTATCATGTGGCGGTCGGCGGGACGGTTGATGAAGCGGCAAAGGCGCAGAACTCGGTGATCGCCGTCATGCCGGTCATGGCGCTGATCATGATGGCCGTACTGATGATCCAGCTTCAGAGCTTCAAACGGCTGGCGCTCGTGCTGAGTGTGGCCCCGTTCGGTCTGATCGGTGTCGTGATCGTGCTTCTCGTCACCGGCAATCCCATCGGTTTCATTGCGTTGCTCGGACTTGTGGCGCTGGTGGGCATGATCATCCGCAATTCGGTCATCCTTGTGAATCAGATCGAGATCGAACAGCAGGACGACAGGGCGGAATGGGATGCGGTGGTCGCCGCCGCGATGGTCCGTTTCCGTCCCATCATGCTGACGGCCGTCGCCGCCATTCTCGGCATGTTGCCCATTGCTTCAAGCGTCTTCTGGGGGCCGATGGCGGATGTCATCATGGGAGGGCTCGCCGTTGCTACGGCGGTCACGCTGATCTTCCTGCCCTCGCTTTACGTTCTGTGGTTCCGCGTCAGAGAGCCGTCATCCGGGACGGAGGTGGTCTCATGAGAAAAATCCTTTTTCTCATTCCCCTGATACTGGGCGGATGTTCCTGGCTTGCGCCGGATTACAAACGTCCTGTCGTAGCGCTGCCTGCGACGTGGAACGGCGTGCAGGCCGTCACACGCGACGATCATACGTGGTGGCGGCGTTATGGAGATCCGGTGCTTGACCGGTTGGAGGAGGAAGCGGCTCAGCATAACGACGATCTGGAGCTGGCGAAATCCAGCCTGTCGCAGGCTCAGGCCCAGTACAGCTACGCTTTTGCGAACCAGCTTCCTTCCCTGTCCGTCGTCGGCAATGACGCTTACGGTAAATTCGCCAACGGAAATCTCCGGACTGCCGGCCAGAGTTTCCGTTTTCCCAATAAGACGAGCAATTTCGGTTTTGTCGGCGGAATGCTGAATTACGAACTCGACCTGTGGGGCAAGAACGCCAGCCTCAGTGATGCGGCCAAAGCGGGCGTTCAGGGAGCCGTTTATGCGCAGGATGCGGCGCGACTGTCGGTGGCGGCCGCTGTGGCGAAGCTTTATTTCAGCCTGCGCGCGCTGGACCGCAACGTCGCCATTCTGAAGGAGAGTGTGCAGACGCAGGACGATATTCTCAGGCTTGTTCAGCATCAGTATGACGTTGGGGCCGTTGACGCCCTGCTGCTGCAGGACGCGACAGAGCGTCGTGACGCCGTACACGCGGCGCTGCCCGACATGGAGGATCAACGCAATAATGCGGAAAGCGCGTTGGCTGTTCTGGTCGGGCGGTCGCCGCAGGACATCGTTCAGGCGGGAATTTCCAGAGGGCGGGATCTTCAGGAACTCAACGTGCCCGAGCCAGCGCCTTCGGTTCTGCCGTCGGAGCTTCTGGAGCGCCGTCCGGACATTGCGATGCACGAGCAGATGCTGATCGCGAGCAACTTCAATATCGGGTATGCCCGGGCGGCCTATTTTCCCAGCATCTCACTGGCGTCGCTTGCCGGCGTGAACAATATCGACATCGACAATCTCTACCGGGCCACCAGTCGCTCATGGACGCTCGGAGCGGCTATGGCGGCTCCCGTTCTGGATTTCGGAAGAACGCAAAGCGGCGTTAAACTTGCGAAAGCGAACAGAAACCAGCAGGTCGTGCTGTATCAGCAGTCTGTCCGCACAGCGTTCAGGGAAGTCCGTGACGCGCTGCTGGCGCAGAACACAGCCGCGGAGCGTGATGCGGATAACGGTGCGCGTGACGGAGCGGCGCAGCAGAAGCTGCATCTGATGACGCTCCGTCTGGAACAGGGATATGCAAGCCAGATTGATGTCCTGGCCGCGCAGTCAACCGTGCAGCTGGCGGAATTGTCTCAGGTGCAGGCTCGGTTGCAGCGCCTTGATGCGTCGGTCGATCTCTACAGGGCGACTGGTGGTGGTTTTACGGCCGTACCTTTAAAGAAAAAGATTTAGAGGCTGGCATAGGTAAGCCAATAAAGGCTTGATTATCATATGAAAGCACGTCGTCGCAGCCGCCGGTCTCGGGTGAAATCGAAGTCGATGAGAGCTATTTCGGTGGACATCGCAAAGGAAAACGAGGTCGAGGCGCTGCCGGAAAAGTGGCCGTCTTCGGCCTGCTGAAACGGCATGGCGGTGTCCATGCCGTCATGATCCTCAATGCCGGACATCAGACGCTGATGTCGATCATTCGAAAGAAAGTGCAGCCGGATTCAATCGTTTACAGCGATTCCTGGCATGCTTACGACAAGCTGGATATCTCGGAATTCCATCACGAGCGCATTGATCACAGCAGGCATCTTGCTCTGGGCAGAAACCATATCAACGGCATCTGCGGCGATACAATGGAATACCACGCAAGGACTTCCATCTCTTCCTGGCCGAGTGCGAGTGGCGCTTCAATATCCGCTCACCTGCAAAACTCCTGAAAATCCTAACTCAAGGGGCTAAACTGCCTACGTGACCCGTCGTAAACAATGCTTATCTATGCCAGTCCCTTAATAAATTAAGGAAATTTTTTATGTACAATACACCTCTACATCGCGATGAAATTATGAGCTATTTGTCGGATATCATAGGGATTTCTTATGCAGTGCCTGTAAACAAAAAAGCTTATCGATACGATATAAACAACGAACAATCATTTTATATAAAATCAGTTACACAAGCGCCTGAAGGCAAGCACCCTATAGTTATCCACGATATTATTGGTGATGAACTCAAACGCAACCCAATACCTGACGTGATGATTGGAGAACTACAGGCAAGCTCTGCTTATCAAAAATTTCGTATTGTAAAAAAGAACACAAATGAACCAGCTGGATATGAAGTGGATGTTCTAAACACAAAAGCTCTTTCAAATTTATTAAATCGTTTGGGTGTAAATACATTACTTCACAATGGCAATATCACGACAGATATAGAAAGAGATTTACTTCAAATAAACGCGGAGTCTTCTACAGAACGAAATGCCATAATTGCGGCTCGTATTGGACAAGGCCGTTTTCGAGAGAGCTTAATGAAAAAATGGGATAGTTCGTGCGCAATTACTGGTTTATCTATACCAGCTCTTTTAAAGGCCTCCCATATTAAACCATGGAAAATTTCCACTAATTTGGAACGCCTAGATGTCGAAAATGGCTTACTTTTATCTGCAAATTTAGATGCTGCGTTTGATGCTTATTTGATTGCTTTTTCTGATGATGGGAAAATTTTACTACCTGATGATACGCTTTCTCTAGAACTAAAGAAAGTTTTGGGAATCAACGGGAACGAAAAACTAAGAAAAATTCCATCATCAAGACAAAGAATATATCTCAAGCAACATCGAACGAATTCAGGAATAAAGTAAGGGGCTGGCATAAGTAAGCCACTAAGGGGTTAATGTGTCGCATGAAAGCACGTCGTCGTAGTCGGCTGCCTGTCAGCATCCAAGATTTAAGTATTCAGGAAGTGTAGCCGGTCTGATGCCGTTGGGCAGTATGCTTTTCAACCTGTACCGTATGTAAATGGCCGCTTTCCATAACTGAACACATCGTGGAAAGCGGTCATCTTGTAAAACAATCCAAAAGCTTCCCGTAATTATGTCACACCACCAGCAGCCGGTCTTCGTTGGAAGCGCAGCCGCCAGTCCCAGCCAGTACTGCCTTTAAGGCCGCAGGATAAAGCACATGTTCCTGCACCAGCACGCGGGCGGCGAGATCGTCCGCAGTATCTTCTTTCGGGAAGACGGGGACGGCCGCCTGCGCGATGATCGGTCCTTCGTCCATTCCGGCGGTCACATGATGGACCGTGCAGCCGTGGATGCGGACGCCGGCTTCCAGCGCGCGTTCATGGGTATGCGTGCCGGGGAAGAGTGGTAGCAGGCTGGGGTGGATGTTGATCATCCGCCCGGCCCATGCGTCCGTCAGGAACGGTGTAAGCAGGCGCATGTAGCCCGCAAGGCAGATAAACTCGATCCCGGCTTCTTTCAGTCTGGCGTCGATGGCGCGTTCATGTGCCTCCCGATCCTTGCCGAAAGCCCTGTGCGGCACCGCTTCGGCCCGCAGGCCAAGGGAGCGGGCGTAATCCAGCCCCCCTGCATCCTCTTTGTTGCTGAGGACAAGTTCGACCGAGGCGGGGAAATCCGGCTCGGCGCAGGCGGCGATCAGCGAGCGCATATTGCTGCCGCGTCCGCTGATGAGGATGGCGATCGGGGTCTTGCGGATGCTCACGTCAGAATGCCTCAGGACCAGGAAAAGTCCGGGGAGACAGCCATCTCCAGTGTGGGAGCGGGGTTTGCGTCAGCAGCGGCTTCGACCTGTCCGAGGACGATCGGTGTTTCACCCATCCTGCTCAGACGTTCCATGACGACATCCGGCTTCGACGTGATCAGCACCATACCGATACCGCAGTTGAACACGCGCAGCATTTCCTCGGTGGCGACGTTGCCGGTTTTCGCCAGCCAGCCGAAGACCGGGGCAGGGGCCCACGGACCGTCGATCACGGCTTTCACGCCGTTGGGCAGCACGCGCGGCAGGTTGCCGGGCAGGCCGCCGCCGGTGATGTGGGCCGCGCCGCTCAGCAGGCCCTCGCGATGCAGGTCGAGAACCTGCGACACGTAGAGTTTCGTCGGCGTCATCAACGCCTGTGCGAGTGTCTGGCCCGGTGCGAATGGGGCTGCGTCGTCAAGTTTCAGACCGGCAGCGGACAGGATGCGACGTACCAGCGAGAAGCCGTTGGAATGCACGCCGCTGGAGACGAGGCCGATCAGGGCGTCACCGGCACGGATCTCGCCCGGCAGCAGCTTGCCGCGTTCGGCGGCGCCGACGGAGAAGCCGGCGAGATCATAATGACCGGGCGCATACATGCCGGGCATTTCCGCGGTCTCGCCGCCGACAAGGGCGCAGCCGGACAGGCGGCAGCCTTCGGCAATGCCTTTCACAACCTTGGCGGCGTCTTCGACAGCCAGCTTGCCGGTGGCGAAATAGTCGAGAAAGAACAGCGGTTCCGCGCCCTGAACAACGAGGTCGTTGACGCACATGGCGACCAGATCGATGCCGACCGTGTCATGCAGGCCGCTGTCGATGGCGAGGTTCAGCTTGGTGCCCACGCCGTCCGTGCAGGAGACGAGGACCGGATCGGTGAAACCGGCGGCCTTGAGGTCGAACAGTGCGCCGAAGCCGCCCAGTCCGCCCATGACGCCCGTGCGGGTCGTGGCCTTGGCGGCAGGCTTGATCGCCTCGACAAGGGCGTCGCCTGCTTCGATGTCCACTCCGGCCTCGCGATAGGTGAGACCCCTGGAAGAAGCGCTCTGTGAGGTTTCCGGGGTAGATGCGTTCATGGCGTCGGCTCGTTCTGGGCTGTGGGATGGTCTCGACAGGTGAGGGTCGAACATCCGGGACGTTTACGGTATCAGGTTTATGAGCACTCTTTAAGGCAGGCGGGGCGGCGCGCATAGCGGTGACGGAACAGGTTTATGATCCAGAACGCCCCGGTCAGCCCGGTTTGGGCGAAAAAAGGCCGGAGCAGATGCGTCAGCTACCGCTGCCGTTCGGGCATAAGCGCCGTTTTGACGAGACGGGATTCGTGTCCGGGCGTTCGAATGCGGCGGCGCGGACGTGGCTGTTTGCAACCGATGCGGAAAAAAACTGGTCGGAGAACCGGCTGGCTCTCTGGGGCGGTCAGGGACGTGGCAAGACGCATCTGCTGCGGGTGTGGGCGCAGCGCAACGATGCGATGATCGTGGATGCGGCCCAGGGGCTGCCCGATATTGCGACATTGCTGGAGCGCGCACCTCACGCGCTGGCGCTTGATGCGCTGCCTGAGCAGGGGCTGGACGAACTGGCGCTGCTACGGATCATCAACACTTCCCGCGAGCGCCGGATGCCGCTTCTCATGGTGGCGCGCACGCCGCCGAGCCTGTGGACGGTCACGCTGCCTGATCTGTGCAGTCGTTTGCGGGCGACGATGACCGTGGAGGTCGGACCTGCGGAGGATGTGCTGCTTCACCGGCTGATGCTTCGTCTGCTGGCTGAGCGCCAGCTGGTTGTGCCCCGGCAGATCACGGACTGGCTGTTGCAGCGCCTGCCGCGGGAGGCTTCGGTGATAGAGGATGCGGTCAGTCGTATTGACGCGGTGACCCTTGCCTCGGGACAGCCTTTCGATCTGCGGGCGGCCACGCGTCTGCTGGCGGATCTGAGCGAGTGACGGACCGCACGAACTGACGGCCGGGAAATCTTCCCTGCATATGTTCTTAAATTGTCATATGACAAAAGAATGAAGGGCTCATACCATTTGGCCCGCATAAAATAACACGCAGACAGTTATTGCGCTGAATCACAGTCGCACAGGAGAGCACTTTGTCGGAGCATGAGGGAAACAGAACGCGAGGAGTGGGCCGTCGCGTGAAGGGAACCCGTGCGCCTGCGTCCGCCAGATCGCAGGGCACTCGTCGGAAAACCGCAACAGCCGCCAAGGCGCAGACAGGCACAGCGGTTGCGCGCAGCCGGACGCGGAAGGCTGCGCCTGCGCCGGTTGAAATCACCACTACATCTCCTGATCGTTTCATCAATCGCGAACTGTCATGGCTCGCCTTCAACCAGCGTGTGGTTGAGGAAGCTGACAACCCGCGCAACCCCCTGCTGGAGCGTCTGCGCTTTCTCTCCATCAGCGCCAGCAATCTCGACGAGTTCTACTCCGTGCGTGTCGCCGGTCTGGTGGGGCAGGTGCGGGAAGGGCTGGTTTCGCTTTCCCCCGACGGGCTGACGCCCTCCCTTCAGTTAGCGGCGGTGCGGGAGCGCTGTGTGCAGCTTTTCCGCGAGCAGCAGCGTATCTGGGTTCATCTGCGGGATCTTCTGGCCGAAGCGGACGTGACGCTGTGCGGTCTGGAACAGCTCGACGATGACGACCGTCTCTGGCTGTCAGATTTTTTCATGGACCGGGTCTTTCCGGTCCTCACGCCGCTGGCTGTCGATCCCGCGCATCCGCTGCCGTTCATTCCAAACATGGGGCTTGCGCTCGGTCTGAGCCTTGTGTCCGAGGAAACCGGCGCGTTCGTCATGAATGGCCTGATCCTGCTGCCCGCGCAGGTGGACCGTTTCATCCGGTTGCCTTCGCTGCCGGGCAAGCCGCCATCCGTGCGGTTCGTGCTGCTGGAAGACCTGATCAAGCTGTGCATTGATCGGCTCTATCCGGGGCTGGCGGTCGTGGAAAGCGGTACGGTGCGCGTGATCCGTGACACCGATGTCGAGTTCGAGGATGAGGCGGAAGACCTTGTCCGTTCCTATGAAACGGCGCTGAAACAGCGTCGTCGGGGCGTGGTGATCCATGTTGACATGCAGGAAAGCGTGCCGCGTGGTCTTGTCGATGCGATTGTCGATGAGCTTGATCTGCCGCCGGAAGAGGTCTCCGTTCATTCCGGCATGATCGGTGTGGTCGATCTGAAGCAGATGATCGTGGATGACCGCCCCGACCTTCTGTTCCCTCCCTACACGCCGCGTTTTCCGGAGCGGATTGTCGATTACGCTGGCGACTGCTTCGCCGCCATCCGCGCCAAGGATCTGATCGTTCATCATCCGTTCGAGAGTTTCGACGTGGTGGTGCAGTTCCTGCGTCAGGCGGCGCTTGATCCGAACGTGATCGCCATCAAGCAGACGCTGTATCGCACGTCTCGGGACAGCCCGATCGTCAAGGCGCTGATCGAGGCGGCCGAGGCGGGCAAGTCCGTAACCGCGATGGTGGAACTGCGGGCCCGGTTTGACGAGGAAGCGAACATCCGCCTCTCCCGCGCGCTTGAGGCTGCGGGCGTGCAGGTGGTGTTCGGTTTCTCGGACCTCAAGACCCATGCCAAGCTGAGCCTTGTCGTGCGCAGGGAAGGCGGGACCGTCCGTTCCTACGCCCACTTCGGGACGGGCAACTATCACCCGATCACGGCCAAGATTTACACGGATCTTTCTTTCTTCACCTGCAATCCTGAGCTGGTGCGTGATTCGGCGCGTCTGTTCAATTATGTCACCGGCTACGCCAGACCGGCGAAAATGGAGGCAATCGCCTTCTCGCCCCTGACCTGTCGCAAGACATTGAATCACCTGATTGACGAAGAGATCGAGCATGTCCGTCAGGGGCGTCCGGGGCATATCTGGCTGAAGATGAACGCGCTGGTTGATCCGAAGCTGATCGACAAGCTGTACGAGGCGTCCTGCGCCGGTGTGAAAATCATGGGTGTCGTGCGCGGCATGTGCTGCCTGCGGCCGGGCGTGCCGGGCCTGTCGGAGAACATCCGTATCAAGTCGATTGTCGGGCGTTTCCTTGAACATGCGCGTATCTATGCGTTCGGAAACGGCCATCGTCTGCCTTCGCGGTCCGCCAAGGTGTTCATCTCCTCGGCTGACTGGATGACACGCAACATGGACTGGCGTGTGGAAAGTCTGGTGCCGATCACCAATCCGACGGTCCATGCGCAGGTGCTGGATCAGATCATGGTGACCGACCTCAAGGACAACCTGAATTCCTGGATTCTGGAGAAGACAGGGGTCTGGCGTCGTCTTGATCCGGGCAGCAAGCCGTTCTCTGCGCATGAATGGTTCATGACCCATCCGTCCCTGTCGGGCAGAGGGTCGGCGGCGACGCAGATCACCGGGCGTTCGGCCCAGCCTCCACGGGACCGGCTGGCTGACGACTGAGGCTGTTGTCCTTTTTTGCGAAGCTCCGGAAATCTTTCTATAAAAAGGGAAAGATTTTCGGAGATGCCCAGATGAACACTGACCGGTTTGTGTTCGGTGATGAAAAACTCACAGCGACAGTGTCTGCTCAGGGAGCCGAACTGGTTTCCCTGACGCTACCAGATGGCGCTGATGTGCTCTGGAACGCTGGCCCGGCATGGCGGCGGCACTCGCCTGTGCTGTTTCCGATTGTGGGGCGTCTTCCTGATGACCGGGCGACCATCGACGGCAAGTCGTATCGCATGACGCAGCATGGCTTTGCCCGCGACTGCCTCTTTCGGTGGGTCGAGCAGAAGCCTGACAGTTGCACCCTGTCGCTGGAAGCGGACGATCAGACGCTGGCCGTCTTTCCGTTCCGGTTTCGTCTGTGGCTGACCTATCAGATCAGCGATGGAAAACTGACGGTTCTCTATACTGTACGCAACATGGAAGAGGGCAGGGAGCTTCCCTTTTCACTGGGAGCGCATCCTGCCTTTCGCTGGCCTCTGGATAAAGGCGGAAAGCGCGAAGACTATCGTCTGACTTTTGAAGAACCTGAGCCTGAACCCATCCGTCGTCTTGAAGGCGGTCTGCTCGATCCCGCGCCTCGTCCGACGCCTGTCGAAGGGACTGAGCTGTCTCTTCGGGACGATCTGTTTGTCGAGGACGCGATCATCTTCGACCGGATCAGAAGCCGTTCCGTGACGTTCGGGCGTCCGGGCGGGCTGGCTCTGCGTGTGTCATGGCATGGATTTCCCGAGCTGGGCGTCTGGACCAAACCGGGTGCTGAGTTTCTGTGTATCGAGCCATGGCAGGGATACGCCACACCACATGGCTTCAAGGGGGAGTTCCGCGACAAGCCGGGCGTGGTGACTGTTCAGCCCGGTCGGGAATGGTCGGCGTCGTGGTCGGTGAGCGCCGTTCAGAGCTGAACCGTGGCGGCTCAAAAGAAAAAACGGGCTGCTCCTGCGAAGAAGCGTCGTTCCTGGCTGCGGGTTGGCGCTGGAGTGTTGGCGGCTGTCATATTGACAGGTGGGGCGGTCGCAGGATCCGGATGGTGGCGCTATACCGCGCCCGGTCCGCTGCCTGCGCCGACCGCACTGGATATTCCCCACGGCGGATATGCCAGCACGATTACGGCTCTACAGCTGGGACACGCGCTGTCCGCGAATGGGATTGATGACTATGTTTTTCGCGCCGCCATCGCGCTGACCCGGCATGAAGGGCAGCTCCATGCGGCGGAACTGATGTTTCCGGCCCATGCTTCCATGCGGGATGTGCTGTCCGTGTTGCGTCATGGGAAGCCGGTGCTGCATCAGTTGACCATTCCGGAAGGGCTGACCGCCAGCCAGATTACGGCGCTCGTTCAGGCGGCTCCTTTTCTGAAGGGGAGTGTCGCGGGTTTAGGCGAGGGCGAGGCTCTTCCGGAGACATACAGCTATCTACGTGATTCAGATCGTGCCGCGCTTGTCGCCAGAATGAAGCAGGCCATGCAGCGACAGGTCGAGACCGTCTGGAAAGGTCGCGATCCGTCGATCGGTCTCTCTGATCCTGCGCAACTGGTGACGCTTGCTTCCATGGTGGAGAAGGAGACTGGTTTGCCGGAAGAGCGGCCTCGTATCGCGCGGGTCTTTCTGAATCGTCTCAGCAGGGGCATGAAGCTTCAGTCTGATCCGACGACTGTCTATGCGCTGAATGGTGGCGCGGGACCGTTGGGACGCCCTCTGGTCCATTCAGATCTGGCGATCCAGAGTCCCTATAATACATACGTGAATACGGGATTGCCGCCGGGACCGATCTGCTCGCCAGGGCTTGCGGCATTGCAGGCCGTGGCGCACCCGGCTCCGGGCGACGAACTGTATTTTGTGGCGACAGGCTCAGGCGGCAGTCACTTTGCGTCGTCGCTTGACGAGCATAACCGGAATGTTTCGGCGTTTCGTAACAGGCCGCAGGACAGGCAGCCTGCGGAACCGGCTCATTCACCATAAGGCGCTGGCCGATTGCTGCCTCAAAACTCAAAAGTGGTTCGTGGACTCAACGCCATGGGAGCCTCGAACCACTTTTGACGGCTTTAATAGCCCTTTGACTGGGATTTCACCGGAGCGAGGGACTGGCTCTGGATACCGCTACCGCTGTTGACCACAGGCGCGCTGTTATACGGGGTGAGTTGCGCGTCACCCGTGGCAGTGGTGTCTGTGGAGGAAGAACTGCTGCCGACGGTCGGATTGGCAGTGGTCGCCGCCGTGGCTGCGCTGTTGTAACGGGTCAGGATGGCCCGCAGCGGGTCGGCTCCAGCGTTGTTCACCCGCATGGAGATCACAATCTCGGTCGGTCCGACAATCTGGTTATAGTAGGCGCGGTTTGCGTCACTATCGACTGTCAGCTTGGCGCCACTGAGCGCGACGCCAGCAAACAGACCTTCCGACTTCTGCAGCGCCATGATGTCGGTGTTGGAACGTCCTGCGGTGCCGCTTTCAATGCCGCTGCCCATTGACGCAAAGGAAGCCGCCGCATTGGCGCCGAACTGGAACTGACTATCAAGCAGCGCCTGCAGTCCCCGGTCGCTCATCACGAAGAACATCATCTCCGAGGACTGAACGCCAAACTGGAAGCCGATGGACCCTGAGCCAAACCTGTAGAAAGCCGGGTCGGACCATGAGCCGCGGGCGTCGCGGGAAAGAAGCAGACACCCACCTCCGGAACCGCCGATGCCCACCGACATGCGGAAGATGGAAGGACAGACCATCACGGCCCGTGCCTGTCCCAGATAGCGATAGACGCGATCCGTGGTTTTTGCGCCCGTGAAAATATCCTGAACCGCCAGAGTGGCCTTGTCGACCAGCGTCTGCTCGGTGCTGCTGTCGGCGGCATGACCGACGGTGGAAAGGCCAAGGATCCCCACCATCACAGTGGAAGAAAGAAAAAGCCGGGTCAGGCGGCGAGCCCGCATAGGATATCTCCTGTCACGAGGACGGTGGCGAACAGAATCGCCGGAATATATGGCTCAAGCATGGCGAAGGATGCGACCCCATGCAATTTGCCGGGTGCGCAACGCTCTTATCTCTATCTGAGAGGAAGAGGAACACCGTTCACGGTCAGGATTCCGCCTTCCCAGTTCGTGTCCCATGTATTGCTGTCACCACTCTTGTGGCTGACAATCCGGGCCAGCACCAGAGCGGCGGCAATCTTTGTCTGGGAATCCTGTTGCGCCTTCTGGATGAGGGTGCCGATGTCCCTGATTTCCAGATGGCCGCTTGCCGAAGCGCTCTCATGTTCACCGGTCAGGGTGGCGCGTCCGTTGCCGGAAAGTTCGACCGTATCCCGTTTGGCTGACAGGGACTGAATGGTGACATGCACGGCGGGAAGCTGGGTGGACTTGCCGGCCGTGGCGGCCATCAGGCTGGCCAGTTCATTGGTGGGGAGAGAGAAGGACGCCTGTGCGGAGGACGGGATCAGGGAGGTTGCGGAGGTGCCGCTGGTGGCGACGCCACTGAAAGTCAGGGCGGCTGTGGCGTTGCTTCCCGTGCCGCTGATGGCCAGTCCGGCGCCGGCCATGGACACATGCAGGGCGCCCCGTTTCACCGTGGCGGAAGTCCACGCCAGCTTGAGCGCATGGCCCGCGGCGAGGCTGGCCTGAGCCACCTTGCCCTCGGTCTCCAGCCATTGTGAGCAGGCGGCATTGTGATGGCCTGTCAGGGCTGCCAGCAGCAACACGGAAGAGGCGTCCGCCACATCGCCTGCGGAGCCGGTCGTGCCTGTCAGAGTCTGGCCTGCGGCGGTCAGTGTGCCGCTATCACCCGGAAACGTCACTGTAATGTGACTGAAGGCGGCATGATCTTCACCACTGCCCGCGTTTTCATGATGGATCGTGGCGCATCCGGCAGGAACGCTGGCGGCAAGCGCTGGTGCGGCGCCCCAGAGTGCGGCGGTAAATCCAAGAGCGGAGGCCGTCATCTGCCAGAGAGAGTGGCGGCGGAGAAGGGAGTGAGTGGATAAGTGCTTCATGTGATCTTAAAAGTGGCGCAAGTGATCCGTATGCGCAATCTGTGCCTGCGCTGTAACACCTGAATCTTTCTATCTTTTCACATTGGAAGACCATCCGATGCCGTTCAAGCTGGATCCCTTTCTTGTCAGCCTGCTGGCGACGCTCGGCATTGCGACCGTCGCTCCCGCCCAAGGAGCCGCCGTTCCCTTCTTCAAGGATCTGGCGATCGCGCTGATTGCGTTGATGTTCTTCCTTCAGGGCGCAAGGCTCTCCCGCACGGCGGTCCTCAGCGGTCTGACGGCCTGGAAACTGCATCTCACGATTCTTGCCTGCACGTTTGTCCTGTTTCCGGTGCTGGGTCTCACGCTTCATGCGCTTGCTCCGGGCCTGCTGCATCCTGATGTGTGGACCGGCGTGCTGTTTCTGTGCTGCCTGCCTTCCACCGTGCAGTCCTCGATCGCCTTCACTTCCATCGGCAAGGGCAATGTTCCCGCCGCAGTCTGTTCGGCGACGGCTTCCAATATTCTCGGCATATTCATAACGCCGCTGCTGGTCGGGCTTATTCTCGCCAAGGAAGGTTCAAAATCAGGGGGGGCGCTGGACATCGTGTTTCAGCTGTTGCTGCCGTTCATACTCGGTCAGCTGCTTCAGCCGTGGATCGGCGACTGGGCGCGGCGGCACAAGAAGCTGCTCTCCTTCTCGGATCGCGGCTCAATTCTCGTGGTGGTCTATTCGGCGTTCAGTGAGGCTATCGTGCAGGGGCTCTGGCATACCCTGCCGCTTTCGCAGCTTGGCCTGATCGCGCTTGTGGACAGCGTTCTGCTGGCTTTTGTGCTGATCTTCACGATGGTCGGGAGCCGTCTGCTTGGGTATCCCCGCGCTGATGAGGTTGCGATCGTATTCTGCGGCTCCAAGAAGACACTGGCGTCCGGCGTGCCGATGGCGAATGTCCTGTTTCCCGCCTCAAGCGTTGGCCTCGTGGTGCTGCCGCTGATGCTGTACCATCAGATTCAGCTTTTCGTCTGCGCCATACTGGCCCAACGCTTTGCCCGCGAGGCGCAGAGCGAAGAGGATGCCGGTCTTCAGGCCCGCTGAGAGAACGACGACATGCGTGGAGCGCCGAATCGGAGATCTTCGTGGCGGCCGCTGACCCACATCGCTGCATCCATGAGTCTGTTCAGGGCAGGGGCGTCATGGACGCCTGTCAGGGCGAGGCCTTCGATAATAAAGGATGGCACGCCGTTGATACCCGCTTTCTGGGCCTGAATCTGTCCGGCGGTCACCGTGCCGACAAGGGTCTGGCCGCTGAGAAAATGAAGCGCCAGATCATGATCGAAGCCCTGACGCGATGCGATTTCCGCCAGCACACCCGGATTGCCGATGTCATCGCCGTTCTGGAAAAAGGCTTCGAAAATGGCGAGAACGAGTGAGTTGCAGTCACCCCGGGCGGAGGCCCATTCGATCAGGCGGTGCGCATTCATCGTGTTGGGAACATGATGAATGCGATCGAAGTGAATGGAGCAGTCGAATTCATGCGCCTGCATTTCGATCAGACGTAAAAGCCGGTCCGCCCGTTCCCTGCTGCCGTGTCGGGATTCCAGATAGTCGTTAAAGTCTATTCCATCGTTCTGCGGCGTCGGATTAAGTAGAAAAGGTCGCCATATGTAGTGTGTTTCAATGTCCAGACGCTGCCTGAAAACACCGATCAGCCGTCGGATGCCCATGCAGCACCAGGGGCAGACGAAATCGAAGACGATTTCGACGCTCATCCTTGGTCGTGAAGGGGCGAGCATGTTCATGGCGTTATCCTAGGGACAGGATCATGGACTTGCACCCTGTTTCGTAGAGCGGTTACATTTTTTGTATGAGATTTTCTGCGATATGCAGCCGATTTTCACGTCCGGCTGCATAAGGCGCTTTAGCGGGTCTAACGTGTAACCGTCTCCCAACGCACGACTTTCCAGGGCACCGGCCGCGCTTCCGGCATCAGGATCACCTCCGCATGGCGGTTCATGCGGGCCATTTTTCTTGAAGCCACCGCATCCACCATAATCAGCGCTTCTTCTTCGAGGCCGGTGTCGTCCGGCTTCTGATCCGCTCCCATGGAAACGCCGGAGTGGAGCATCGCCTGTCTGACGACGGGATCATGGCTTGTCTGATCAGGAAGGTGAAGCTGTGCAAAAGAAAGATGCGGTTTGATGCGGGAAAGGATGGCGGGCGTCATACCCGGCACGGCCTGAAGATCCTCAAAGGTATGAAAAGGCTGCCCTGAAGATGTGCAGGCAGCCTGACCGGGTGTGGTTGATTCGCCTTTATAGCCGGGCATGCGCCAGGCCATGATGCTGGCGGCCAGAAAATTGGCCTGATCGCTCGAAATGCCTGAAATCGTCAGTAGTGATGACAGAAGCGTCTGACCGGCGACGTTCGGGTTGATGTGGTCGTTATCGGCATGGCTGCTGACGCTGACTGTGATCTCGCCATCGTCCGGGCCGGAGCGCCATGCCGGACGTGGTGGAGACTGTCCTGTGCTGATCGAAAACAGCTCCGTCGTGATCGCTGCATCCGCCGTGGTCTCCATCTGTGCTTTCTGGAGTGTGGATGCCTTCAGACGGAGGCCGGACTTTCCAAGCACAAGCGCCTGAGCGCCGATCAGCGAGAGAAAGCCGAGCGTCCACAGCACCAGCAGGAGAGCAAAGCCATCCTCGTCACTGCGGCCGGGATGGGAAGGAATAGTGCGTTTCGTCTTCACGTCAGCGCTTCTATGTGGCGGCGACTGATGCAGCAGAACGGACCGCCATCATGAGGGCAGGAGCCCGTTGTCACAGACGTTCATGGCTGGCTCGTGGTGTCGGCCGTATTGGAACGACCGGCAGTGCTCTTTGCATCGGACCGGGAATCACGCAGGGCGAGAATGGTCAGAGAGGCGTCGATTGTCCGACCCTGAGTGGCTTCGTCGGCTGAGGATGTGCCTGCCGCCTGAACCTGAACATCATCGACCAGTAGATGGGGCGTCGTGCTGGCTGAAAGCGTGTCGAGAAGTCTGACCAGAGCGCTCCAGCTGGTGGTGAGAGAAATGCGTACGCCAAGATGTTCGAAAGGCCCGCTATGGACGATGGGCAGGGGTTCCATGCTGGTTGGTTCGACCTGCACGCCCCGTGCGGCGTCGTGCACGATTTCCTGCAGGCGGGCGAGCGCCGTTTCACGGGAGCTTTCGGCAAGCAGCGGAGAGTCCCCGTTGGCATTGTGCGCGGCCTGTTCGTAGCGCTCCTTCAGGGCGGGAATGTTGTCTACCAGCGCCTGTGTGTGGGCGAGGATATCCCTCTGATCCGCAATGCTCGCTTCTTCCCGTGAGTGGAAGCCCAGCAGTCCGGAGACAAGAGACCATGCGATCAGGACAAACAGGAATGTAATGGCGAGCGCCAGAAGCCGTCCGGGGCGTCCTTCCGGTAAATGGGCGGGAAGATGAGAGAGATTTACTGACACTGGCGTCTCAACCCGGCGCTTTGGCGTTGATGGTGAAGACGTCCATCTGCTTGTTCTCCGAGCGTGTGACCGGCCCGGAGAAGGCTGCGTCCGAGAACGCCGCGTCGTGCTCGAGAACGCCGATCAGTCTGGTTGCCTGCGCGGACTCTCCCTCCATGGTGACGTGACGTTCATGGATATGCATGGCGGTCAGAAAAGTCCCGTCCGGCAAGGCGTCTGTCAGTGTGCCGATAATATGCAGGGGGGAGCCGATGCGATGCTCCTCACGCGCCAGAGCGGCTGGCGCCGCCGTGAATGCTGTGATCCTCCGACGGATATCCTCGGCCTGCGTGCGTCCGTCACTCAGGGCGTTAATGGCGTGGTGCAGACGAAACAGGGTGATCTGCTGGGAGATAAACGGTGCCGCCACAAGGATTGCGGCACAGATGGCCAGCACACGCCCGATCGGATGGCTTTTTCGGGCTGTTTTTCCCAGCGGGATGGTGAGTGGCGCGTCAGAGGTCGTGTCCATGCTGACACAGGTTGGGCTGATGCCAGCCTGACTGAGTGTGTCCAACGCGGAGGAGACAAGAAAGCGGGGGACGACCAGCAGTCTGAAAATGATCTGCTCGCCGCGTTCGACGACCGGTTTGCGCTGGACGCTCCACAGGACATCGTCCTGTCGGAATGGCGTCAGTCGGTCGAGATCGTAACCGATGGTGCGGGCTGCGTTGCTGGCGGCGACACGCGGGAGAGGCACGTCACGCGAGAGAATGCCGCCCTGTGGCAGAACCAGTGCAATGTCCGGGCTGCGCGGCTGCGGCAGCCAGCCTGAACGGGGCGTCGGGAGTTCTTCACGGCAGGTGGCCACGTCGGCAGGATCGAGCGTTCCATCCGGACCGATCTCAAGCCGGATGGTCTTTCGGGGCTTGAGCGAGAGCGCTGCGGGAAGGATTTCCGTCATACGGTCGCGCCACCATCGGACGCACTCGTGCAACAGCCGCGAGGACGACGTCTGTCCCGTCATGAACGGCTCGGAGAAGCTGTGGTGTGGGGCGGAAGCACCTGGCGCAAGGATCCTGTTCGGGCGGCCGACGGAGAATGCGTGATGCCATACCATTGTCTTCCGAAAGGAGGACAGGGGCGGAGTGTTATAGATTTATGACACGTTAACGGGCGGTCTGGTTTTCATACTCCTGTCTCATGTAATCAGATTTCCTGACGCAGCCTGTTTTCGGGGTGCGCCGTTTATTGCGCTGTCAACGTCAGCCGCGCCAGCCATATGGCGGCTGCCAGACAGGGGCCGAAAGGAATCATGACCGTCATGCTGAAGCGTCGTGCGCGAAGAGTGGTTGCAAGCGCAATCACGATGCCGAACGCGGACGCCATCACCACCACGATCGGCAGGGCGGCCAGACCAACCCACGCACCGCCTGCCGCCAGCAGTTTCACGTCTCCGCCGCCCAGTCCTGAACGTCCACGAAGGGCGCGGTATCCGTACGCCACCAGCGCGAACAGGCCCCAGCCACAGGCGGCGGCGAGCGTGCGGTCCAGCAGACTGTCTGCGCCGCCATTCACAAATCCTTCCGCCAGACCGGCGAGCAACAGCGGCAATGTCAGGATATCCGGCAGCCTCATGCAGATGCGATCAATCCACGCGAGCGCCAGCAACATCCAGCCGAGCAAGCAGTCGGCCAACAGAAGCGGCAACGAGAAGTCAGCATCTGCCAGCGGAAACCCCTGCTCATGAACTGCCAGCAGGCGCGTGGCGATCACGCAGGCAGGAACGGCAAGCGCCGTGAGTTCGATCCTGAGATGATGCGGATCAATCCGGCTGCCGCAGCTCCGGCATTTCCCTTTCTGCAACAGGTAGGACAGGACCGGGATCATCTCATGCGGCTTCAGGACCGTCTGGCAGTCCTCGCAGTGCGAACGTCCCATCGCGAAGGATTCGCCGCGTGGGATACGCCGCACAAGCACGCCCAGAAAACTGCCGATAAAAGGCGCGATGGCAAAAGGGACGACGGGAGCGAGGGACATCATGGTGGCGCGACAGTGGCGAATTGCCCCCGGTTGAGCAACTCGTTTTGGACAGGCCGATGATGGGTGTCCTCCTGTCTGACACATCGAGGCGTCATCATGCAGGCTGAAGCGATGGATCTGGAAACAGCCCTTCTCGATCGGGGAGTCTGTGATGCCCGCGCTCTTGAGCGCTCTCGCATGGTTTCCGAGGAAACCGGACAGTCGCTGGCGCAGGTGCTGCTCCAGCTTGGCCTTGTCAGTGAAACCGATCTGTCGCGCACCTACGCCACCATGCTTGGCACGGAGGTGCTGGATACGGCGCGTATGGGCGCTATCGTCGAACCCGTGATGCCGCACCAGTTGGGGGGGCGGTTTTTGCGACAGGCCCGGGCTGTTCCGCTTTCCTGCGAGGGCAGAACCCTGCATCTGGTCATGGCGGACCCGCTGGATTCCTTCACCGCCGGGGCTGCCGCTCTGGCGACCGGGTGTCAGGTGGTGCGGGAAGTAGCGCGGTCAGCGGATATCGAAGCGACTCTCAATCGTCTCTATCCGGAAGGCGAAGAGGACGGAGAGGGCGACGGCGAACCTCTGGCTGATGAGGGGGAGGCCGCCGAGGACGATACAGACCGTCTGAAGGATCTCGCCAGTGAAGCGCCGATCATTCGTCTGGTGAACCAGATCATCTTCCGGGCCGTGGAGACCAGAGCGTCCGACATCCACATCGAGCCGTTCGAGGACCGTCTGCTGGTCCGTTACCGTTATGACGGCGTGCTGCATGAGGTGGATAGCCAGAGCCCGCGTCTGACGGCGGCGCTCATTTCCCGTATCAAGATCATGGCGCGGCTCGATATTGCGGAGCGTCGTCTGCCGCAGGACGGCCGTATCAAGCTGGCGGTGCGCGGGCATGAAGTGGATTTCCGTGTCTCGACGGTGCCGTCGCTGCATGGCGAAATTGCTGTGCTACGTGTGCTCGATCGCACGACCGTCAGCTTCGATTACAATCGCCTTGGCCTTGCTCCCGAAATTATCTCGTCTTTTCGCGAGGCGCTGGAAACACCGAATGGCATCGTTCTGGTGACGGGGCCGACCGGTTCGGGAAAGACCACGACGCTTTATACAGGTCTGGCCGGCCTCAATTCCTCCGAACGCAATGTGATGACGGTGGAAGACCCGATCGAGTACCAGCTCGCGGGGATCAATCAGCTTCAGATCCGGCCGTCCATCGGGCTGACCTTCGCCAGTTTCCTGCGCGCCATTCTGCGACAGGACCCGGATGTCATCATGGTCGGTGAAATCCGGGATATCGAGACAGCGCAGATCGCCGTGCAGGCGGCCCTGACCGGTCATCTGGTGCTTTCGACGCTGCATACGAACTCCGCCGCCGCCGCCGTCACCCGACTGCGGGACATGGGGCTGGAGGACTATCTTCTGACCGCCGTTCTGCGCGGGATTCTGGCCCAACGGCTCGTACGGCGGCTCTGTCAGGAGTGTCGCCGTCCGGAGGACGTGTCTCCGGAACTGGCGGCGCGATTGGGGCTGGATCAGCAGACGCGACATACCTTGTGGCATCCGGTCGGCTGCGCGCATTGCCGCCAGACGGGCTACAAGGGACGAAGCGCTGTCGCGGAATTCCTTCAGCCTTCGCGTGAGGTGACACGTCTGATTCTCTCCGGTGCGGATCATTCGGAAATCGAGCGTGCTGCTGTGGCGGAGGGCATGAAGACCATGTTCCATGCCGGTTTGCAGGCCGCCCTGAAGGGTGAGACGTCGCTTGAAGAAATCAGCCGTATCGTCGGGCATGACGAATGACGTCCACACTGGCTGACACAACAGGTCCGGAAGTCTGGCGTTATCAGGCGGTCAACGCGGAAGGTCATGTCGTCCATGGTGAGATGACGGCGAATTCGGAGACGCAGGTTACCAGCCGTCTGCGTCGTCAGAATCTGATGGTCATGAAGATCGCGCCAGCGACACGCGGCGGGGCGCTTGCGGGCGAGATTCTCTCGCTTCTCGGCCGCAAGAAAGATCTGCGCCTCAAATCCGGCGAAGTTGCGGATTTTACCCGCAAGCTGGCGACGATGCTGACGGCAGGTCTGGATCTTGACCGGGCCCTGCGTTTTCTTGGTGAAACGGCTGTTGGACCACGGAATGGACGGGTCATCGGGGCCTTGCGTGATCGTGTGCGTGACGGTGAAGCCTTCGCTGATGCGCTGGAAACCATGCCCGCGATTTTCTCGAAGCTCTATGTCGGGCTGGTGAGGGCCGGCGAGGCGGGCGGCGCCCTGGGAGATGCGCTGCTGCGGCTGTCGGATCTGCTGGAGCGTGAGCGCAAGCTGAAAGCGACCGTGCAGTCCGCAATGATCTATCCGGTTGTGCTGATTGTCGCGTCGGTTTTTTCCATCGCCCTGCTGCTGACCCATGTTCTGCCGCAGTTCGTGCCGCTGTTTGAGGAAAATGGCGCGTCCCTGCCTCTGGCGACAAAGATTGTGATTGCGGCTGGAGATTTTCTGACAGCGTGGGGCATGCTGCTGCTTGTGGCGGGCGTGGTGCTGGTTGCGTGTGTGCGGATTGCCCTGCGGAAACCTGCTGTCAGGCTGGCGACGGACAGGTTTCTGTTGCGGGTTCCGGTGATCGGGACGTTGCTGAGTGAGATCATGGCGGCGCAGTTCACCCGGACGCTCGGCACATTGATGCGCAACGGCGTGCCGCTGGTCGGTGCGCTTCGCATAACGGAAGGTGTCATCAGCAATTCTGCTGGTGCGCTCTGTCTGTCGGAAGCGACGCGGGATGTGCGGGAAGGACGCAGTCTCGCTTTTTCACTTGAGCGCACCAAAATCTTTCCTGAAACGATGACGCACTTTCTCAAGGTGGGTGAAGAGACCGCACAACTGGCTCCCATCGCCTTGCGCTCGGCCGATATTCATGAGGAAGCCAGTCGCGTCACCATCCAGCGTCTTCTCGCCATTCTTGTTCCTGCCATCACCATCATCATGGGTGTTCTGGTGGCGGGTATCGTGTCGGCGCTTCTCCTCGCCATGCTGAGCCTTAATGACCTCGCACACTGATGAAACATCCCGATCATCAGAGGCTGGTTTCACATTGCTTGAAATCATGGTGGTGCTGGTGATCGCGGGGCTGCTGATGGGCATGGCTCTGGAACGGGGACCGATGAAGAGCGACGCGCTCACCTTCGCCACCGCCCGGTCACGCGTGCTGGACAGTCTGTATGAAGCGCAGATGCTTTCCGAAACTACAGGCGATACCGTCATGCTGGAGGTGAATACGCCGACCTCCCAGATTGTCACCGTGCATGATCACATCCCGCAGGTGCGCCGGATTTCAGGGCCGGCAAGGATTCTGCTGCCAAAACCCAGCGGTGGTTTTCTTCAGCGTGGCGATTACCGTTTCACGGCGGATGGCGGCGTCTCCGGTCCCTCGCTCGTCGTGACGTTGGGAAAACATCTTTGTCTGATCAGGGTCAGTCCCGTCACGGGCCGTATTGAAGCCGATGAGGGCTGATCTGATGGGTTTGTCGAGACGGGAGGAAAAGGGCTTTACGCTGCTGGAGGTCATCATTGCCCTGATGATTTCCGGTTTTGCTCTGGCGGCGATGCTTGGATCGCTGGAGGCGGGGCTGGCGAGTGGCGGTCGCGCCCAGCGGGATCTTTACGCGACCTCGCTGGCCAGATCGCAGCTTGCGGGTGTGCTGTCCACGCTTTCCATGCGCCCGGGCTCACAAAGCTATGATCTGGAAGGGCATTATCATTCGGATGTCGAAATTCGTCAGATTGCGGATGCGCCCACCAAGGGCGGTGGTGACAGGGTCGGGCTGTTTTCCATTTCCGTACAGATTCATCAGGATGGAACCGGGCGATCTGTGACTCTGACAAGCAGGGCGGTGCGTCCATCGGTGCAGGAATGAAGGACGACGGCTTTACGCTTCTTGAAATCCTTGTTGTGACAGTGGTTTTCGGTCTGCTGTCGGTCGCCTTGTGGGAGGGGATTGGGGTCGGCACGCATGGGTGGGCCATGGCCGAGCATCGTCACGATGATGAAATGGACGGGCAGGGGATTGAGGACGCATTGCGGCGGCTGATTGAGCGGGCCGATATTCCGGACAATGGCGGAGCGGGCAGGTTTTCCGGTCTGGCCGACCGGTTACGCGTCATAGCGTGGCTTCCGGAGAAAAACGGCTATGAAAAGGAAGTCGAGGCGGCATTCGGGATGGATGCGCACCACGAACTTGTTGTGCGTTGGCAGCCCTATCGGCGGGCGAACTGCCCTGAGCAGGCGGAAGCTTTGCATGAAGAGATTCTGGCACGCGGCATAAGTGCGATCGATTTTTCCTATTATGGTCTGCAAGGTGGCCGTCATGTCTGGCAGCCGACCTGGAACAGCCCGTATCTGCCTCTTCTGGTCAGGATTCAGGTGCGTTTCCTTGCTCCGGGCAGGAGCTGGCCAACGATGATGATTCGCCCGTTGCTCAGTGGTGCGGAGGCGAGGTGAAATGGGGAGGGCAGCGTTCCTGGGGCGCAACGAAACGGTCATCATTTATTCATTGTTGTTTCTTTCGGCGCGCCGTTATGGGGCAGAAACAGTTGGTGGCGGAGCAGTTCCAGTCAGCCTGAGCAGCACAGGTCAGGTTGGAGAGTTTAACATCTCCTTCTTTTCTCTTTGAAAAAGGTTCTGTTGTGACGGTCAGATCAGGTCTGTCTTTGAAGGTGGCTGGAGGTGTCGCTCTGGTCTGGTTGATGTGTTGGCCAGCTTTTGCGCAACAGGCTGTCGAGGCTGACACCTCTGGATCTGCGTCTGCAGATTCCGGAGAAATCAGCGAAGACGTCAATAAAATTCTCGATCGTCCTCTTTTTGAGCCGGATCGACGGCGCAAAGGCGTTCCTCATGAAGAAAATGGTGAATTCCATCTTGTCGGCATTTCAGGTCATGCCGGTATGTGGAAAGCAATTTTCAAACCGGACAAGGGTGAGGGGAAAAGTGTCGTTCTGACCGGGAATGAAAAGGTGAACGACTGGACGATTGCGTCCATTGATCCTGCCGGGGTCAATCTTGCTCAGGGTGAGAAAACAAAGAGGATTTCAATCATGTTTTCAAAACGTGCAGTGCCTCCTGTTCCTGAAAAAGTTAAGGAGACAACGGCGCGCGTCATGAATGCGGGCGGTCCTGATTCGCATCTGACGTGGTGAAGTCTGCTTTGAAATACTGCAATTTGTTTCAGACGCGTGTCTTTCACAAAATGATAACACTACATGAAAAATCTTTCATTTACTTAACGCCCTGTTTCCACCACCCCAGCCGGGGCTGGTTGATCGGAGTGGTATTCAGATGATCCAGATTCCTTCGACAGCCGGTCATGCCGTGCGAAAAGAAAGGTTCCGTGACGTGTTTGTAAAGCGCACGCGGCTTGCACTCTCAACTCTGCTGTCCCTGTCCGTCTTTTCCCCAGTATCCGGCCACGCAAGTGACTGGAATATCTGGTCTGGCGGTCAGCAGCAGTCCAGTTCTTCCGGGAATACGTCCCAGACAAGAACCCCCATCAAGCATCTTGTTGTGATCTATCAGGAGAACGTCTCCTTCGATCATTATTTCGCAACATACCCCAAGGCTGCCAACCCGACCGGTGAGCCGAGCTTCCGCGCGCAACGCGGCACACCGGCGGTAAACAACCTGCAGACCAGCAACCTGCTGCAGCAGAACCCCAACACCAACACAGCCAATGGTACGGGTGCTGCGCTTCCTTTCCGTCTTGATCGCACACAGGCCAGCACGGCCGATCAGAACCATGCTTATACGGCCGAGCAGATGGCCTATAACAATGGCGCCATGGATCTGTTCCCGCTCTATACCGGTGCTGGTTCATCCGGTGGCGTCGGCGCTTTCGGCACCAAAGGTCAGGTTCTGGGTTATTACGACGGCAACACCGTCACCGCTTACTGGCGTTATGCCCAGCGCTTCTCAATGAGCGACAACGCTTTCACCGACACCTACGGTCCGTCGACACCGGGTGCGCTGGAAGTCGTGTCCGGTCAGACCAATGGTCTGAAGCTGATTGCGACCACGCAGAGCCCTTCCACAAAAGAGAAATCTTCCGCCTATATCTCTGACGGTCAGGGCGGCTGGACGATGATCAATGACATCGATCCAGGCTATGACGCCTGCTCATCCACGACCAATCAGGGCATGATGACGGGTCGTAACATTGGTGACCTGCTCAATGAGCGCGGCATCACCTGGGGCGGCTTCATGGGCGGTTTCGACCTGACCCTGAGCAACACGGACGGATCGACCGGCTGTAAGCGGACGACCTATTCCACCATCGTGTCCGAAAACGTTGCGGATTATATTCCGCATCACAACTGGTTCCAGTATTACGAGAGCACGTCGAACCCGACGCACGCCCGTCCGCACTCCGTCAAGTCGATCGGTTACACCTACATTCCGGGAACTTCCAAGAAAGATCCGGCCAACCACGAATACGACCTGAAGGACTTCTACAAGACCGCCAAAGCGGGCAATCTTCCGGCAGTTTCTTTCGTAAAACTGCCAGCCTATCAGGATGGTCACGCCGGTTATTCCGATCCGCTTGACGAGCAGGTTGGTGTGGTCGATGTGGTCAACCTCCTGCAGAAGCTGCCTGAGTGGAAAGACACAGCCATCCTGATCGCTTATGACGACTCAGACGGCTGGTATGATCACGCTTATGTCGCTCCGACACACGGTTCGTTTGACTCATCGGCTGACCAGCTGAACGGTGCAGGCGTCTGCGGTTCGGGCACAGCTCCGAAAGGTGTTGAAGGCAAAGCTGTCAACGGTCGTTGCGGACCGGGCACGCGCGTTCCTCTGATCGCAATCTCACCCTGGGCCAAGACCAACCATGTCAGCCATACTCTGGTGACACAGGCTTCCATCGTCCGTTTCATCGAAGACAACTGGCTTGGTGGCAAGCGCCTTGGTCAGGGTTCGTTTGATGCGACGGCAGGGAAGATCGACGATCTGTTTGACTTCAACGGTCGTTCGAACACGGATCAGCTGATCCTTGATCCGGATACTGGTGACATTCGTTCGGGACAGATCTCGGGCAATGGTCATAACGGTTCGTCTTCTCATGGTGACGACTCTCCGTTCGGTGGAAACAGCAACAACTCTTCCTCCAATCAGAGTTCGTCAAACAGCGGTCTTTCCGGCCTGCTGGCTGCAATCTGGTCGTTCCTGTCTCAGTATGTCTAATCTCTCCCGTTCGATGCAGCCCGTTCTGGGCTGCATCAGTTTGCTTACGCTCTTATGGGCGACACCTGTTCTGGCTCAGGCCGGAACAGGTTCCTGCCTTCCAGCGTCTGACGGCAGCAATCCCTGTCCTGTGGAGATGCTGAAGCCAAAAGTGCAGCCACTTTCGCAAATGGCTTTGATCGGCAAGCAGATATTCAATGATCCGCTTCTGTCCGGCTCAGGAAAGCTTTCCTGCGCTTCGTGCCATGAACCGACAAACCATTATGCCCCATCAGGAGATTCTCCGGTTTTTTCCGGTGGAATACAGCTGAACAAGCAGGGCAGGCGAGCGATCCCTACGCTGACCTATGCCGAACGGCGTCCGAATTTCAGTATTGGTCTGGATGATCCTACAAGCGAGGCGGCTCCCGCCATCGTCGCTAATGTAGGTGGTGCTGAGCGTGGCGGCAAAAGCGCCACCAACAACGCGGCATCCGCCGGAAACCTTGTACCGCAGGGTGGTCTTTTCTGGGATGGGCGTGCTGATACCCTGCAACAGCAGGTGCTTGGTCCTCTTTATGATCCCGCCGAAATGGCTTCTTCACCGCAGAAGGTGATCGAACGCATCAGTAACGCACCCTATACGGCCGATCTCAAGCAGTTGGCCGGTATCGCGGGTCAAGCCTCTCCTTCGTTCCTTCTGGCCGAAGCAATGTTTGCTCTGGCTCGTTATCAGATCGAAGATCCTGCGTTTCACCGTTATAACAGCAAGTTTGATGGCTGGCTTGAAGGCAAGGAAAACTTCACGCCGATCGAGCGTGCTGGCTATCTGGCATTCAATGATCCTCAAAAAGGAAATTGTGCGGCCTGCCATATCGATACAGTGTCAGGAAACCGCCTGCCGCCGGTTTTTACTGATCATCAGTATGAAGCGCTTGGCGCCCCACGAAACATGCAGATCACGATGAATCATGATCCTGCCTATTTTGATCTGGGTGTATGCGACCGTCAGCCGGATGGTCGGACAACCCTCAGTCTGTATTGCGGTATGTTTGCGACGCCGACTTTGCGGAATTCAGCAACCCGGCATGTGTTTTTCCATAATGGTGTCTTTCATTCCCTTGAGGAAGTGCTGAACTTCTATGCTTTGCGTGATCTGGAGCCTTCCAGGTTTTATCCGCGGGGCAAAAACAAGAAAGTTCAGAAATATAACGATATTCCAGATAAATATCGTCAGAACCTCGACACATTGGATGCGCCATTTGACCGTAAGGCTGGTGAGAAGCCTGCCATGACGGAAGATGAGCGAGCCGCGATTATAGCATTCCTGAAAACTTTAACGGACAGATAGTTTCTTTTGAATGCCACCATGTGTTGAGGAGCGTAATGCAACCCAGCAGGTGGGATGATGGGTGATGCAAATGGTAATGATGACCTTGCATGGATAGGGCTATCACCCAGAGGTAGTTAAAATGGAGCCGACGAATGTTGTGACTATTACTTCGTCTGCTTCAAGATTTTATGTAAATGTGGCGTTTTTTGCCGTCATGTAAGGTTTAGCGCTATTATCGCTTTCAGACATTTTTGATGTCACGGAGAAGAGCGCAGGAAATGGTAAAGCGATAATTGCACCAATAACTATCTTCAAAAAGAGTTTTAGCGTGCTAACCAACCGTAACACGTTGAGACGTTATTCTTTTCGCAGAGTGCGTATAGTTCTGCGCCATAAGATGGTGTCATGACAACAAAACACTTTTCACCACTCTCAGCGTCTTCTGTCTATTTTTTAAAACATTATTGTGTGCGTCATGATATTTTTTGCTACTGAAGGGCAGTGACGCTCATATAGTTTCGTAATGTCTGCATATTTTGCAAACGCTCTGCCTGTTCATACTTTCAGATCGAAGGAAGGTATCGCTCTTATTGAACAGACTCAGAAATTTTTTAGCTTCGATCCGGCCTCTGCTGGGCTGGCGATAGCATTCTGAAAACCTGTTCCAACCCTCTCTATGCTGTATCAGCCTCAGATAAGGGGGCATAGAACGCCAGAGTTTCGGTTCTTCAACGAATAGACTGACCACGAAAAGGATGGTGCTACGAAAGCGCCAGACTGGCTAAGCTGCTGCGGGCGAAAAACTTCAACCGTATCATGATTGGGAGAAGATTTTGGCCAGATATTTCAATGGAAAAATAAATGGCTGGGGGACCTGGATTCGAACCAGGGCTGACCGGGTCAGAGCCGGTAGTTCTACCGCTAAACTATCCCCCAGCAGGGATCAGAACTCAGTGTTGAAACCGTGTTCCGTCGGTGTGAGCGGGCTAATAACACCGCATTTTTCAGGACACAACCCCTTTTATGCATTTTATGAAATGTGACAAATTTTTTGCTTGCTCGACCGGCTTGTTTCCTGAAATAGTGTCTTAAATTTGCCTCAACTTTTATCACGAAAAAGGAACCAGACGATGGACCTGACAGGCGCCTGGCTCCGAAGCCAGAAGGCGCTCGGCACTTTTTCTCCAGCGCCTATTTTTCCTGCCCCGCCGAAAACTGACAGAACAAAAAGTGTTTCTGCCAGCGGACGGTCGGCTGGCGATCTGCAAAATCCGCTTGCGGGTGCGGCTTCCTCGGCTGCTGCATTGGCAACCTCTCTGGTGAAAGGAGGGGGAGGGCAGCGAGGCCACTCAGGAAGCTGGGAGCAAAGCAATTCCTGTGCCGCACTGGATCTCGGAACCAATAACTGCCGTCTCATGGTCGCCTCCCGCACGGATGGAGGCTTTCGTGTGCTCGACAGTTACAGCCGTATCGTCCGTCTGGGTGAAGGGTTGCAGTTGACAGGCGAGCTTAATACCGCCGCCATGGATCGTACGCTTGAGGCGCTGCATACATGCGTGGACAGGCTGGGGCGTCATCGCCCGATCCGTCTGCGGGCTGTGGCGACCGAAGCGTGTCGTCGCGCCCGCAATGGACAGGCTTTTGTTGAGCGCATCCGGCAGGAAACCGGTTTCGAATTCGAGATCATTTCCGGCAAGGAGGAAGCGGAGCTTGCTGTCGAAAGCTGTGCGGCTCTTCTTTTTGATCCAGTGCGGAGACGCTCGACTGATTTTACCAGAGACTCTCAGGAAGGGCACGAGTGGGGTCTGCTGCTTGATGTCGGGGGCGGCTCGACAGAAATAGCCTGGGTGCAACTGGATCAGGCCGCGCGTAAGCACACTCTTGTCGGCTATATCAGCCTGCCTATTGGTGTCATCACGCTCGCTGAACAGTTTCCTCACCGCCGTCCGGGAACATATCGGGCCATGCTGGAGATCGTCAGGGAGCAGCTTCAGGCATTTGAGGAGACACACGGGATCAGCCGTCATATTGCGGATGACCGAGTGCGTGTTGTGGGGACAAGCGGCACAGTCACAACACTCGCCAGTCTGGATCTGGATCTGCCGCGTTACATTCGGCAGGCGGTGGATGGGTATCGGCTCAAGCCGGAGAATGCGAAAAGAGCCATCGGGCGTCTGCATCGCATGGGCATGGAGGGGATGAGAGTTCATCCCTGCATCGGCTCCGAACGCGCCACCTATGTCATGCCCGGTTGTGCTATCTTTGAAGCCTTCCTTTCTCTCTGGTCCTCAAACGTCGTTGTGGCGGATCGGGGACTGCGTGACGGGCTGTTACTCCGTATGATGCGGGAGGAGAGTGGTCTGCATTACGGCCGGACCTGGCCGCATGCCTCGAATTCCGATGGACGTCAGGCTACACCTGACTGAAGTTTCAGCCGATCCAACCAGTAAAGTACAGTCAGACGTGACATCGAAAACTCCACCATCAGGCCCAGGCAGGCCTGCTTCCGCTCAGGCAACGCGAGTGCCTGGGCGTCGCGCCGTCAGGGTGACGGCCACTCCAGGCGGCAAGGGCAATGAATCTGACAGTCTGGCTGCCCGTTCGGTTCGCTCGAAAACTGTAACCCTGAAGAACACCAGGAAGAAAACAACAGCGCAGCAGCGCTGGCTGGCCCGTCAGCTCAATGATCCTTATGTGGCGGCTGCCCACAAGCAGGGATGGCGTTCCCGCGCCGCATTCAAGCTGATCGAAATTGACGACCGTTTTCATCTTATCAAGCCCGGTCAGCGCGTGGTGGATCTCGGCGCGGCGCCGGGCGGCTGGACGCAGGTGGCCGTGAAGCGTGGCGCTTCGCATGTGATCGGTGTCGATCTGCTGCCGGTCGATCCTGTTGCCGGTGCAGAAATTATTGAGGGTGATTTCACTGATCCTGAGCTTCCTGATCGTCTGATCGAGATGCTTGGTGGAAAAGCTGACCTCGTTCTTTCCGATATGGCCCCAAACACCACGGGGCATGCTCCGACCGATCACATGCGGATCATCGGTCTTGCGGAAGGGGCGCTGGATTTTGCGTTCGATGTTCTGGCGGAAGGCGGCGGTTTCATCGCCAAGGTCTTTCAGGGTGGTTCAGAGAAGCAGATGCTTGAACCGATGAAAAAACTTTTCGCTTCTGTGCGTCATGTCAAACCACCGGCAAGTCGCAAGGATTCCAGTGAACTGTATGTGGTGGCGACAGGTTTCCGTTCTGCACGGCTTGCGGAGGTCAGGGCTGAGCAAAACGAGCGACGCTGACACAGTTTGCAACCATTCCCCTTTTGTCCCGTTGGGACAGGACAGAAGGAGGAATAAAGATCATGCCAACAGCTACACTCGAAAAAGAAAACACGTTCCTCACCGATATCGAGACACTGCGTGCCCGCGCAAAAAAATCGATCGGCGATGGCGCTGTAACGCCAGCTTACGAGGGTAATGTCGATAAGACGATCGAGTTGCTCCAGACTGTGGTTGCGACAGAAATTGTCTGTACGCTGCGTTACCAGATGAACGCGATTGCTGCTTCAGGCATCAATAGCGAGAGCATTGCGGCAGAGTTTGCCAAGCATGCTCAGGAAGAGCAGACGCATATGCTGTGGGCTGCTGAACGGATTGATCAGTTGGGTGGCGTTCCCGACATGAACCCGGCCGGACTGGCCACGCGTTCCGCAGCCGAATATGGCAAGCCGGGCAATCTGGTTGAAATGATCAAGCAGAATCTCATCGCCGAGCGGATTGCTGTCGAACATTATCGCGAACTGGTCCGTTATTTCGGTGACAAGGATCCGACGACACGGATCATGCTCGAAAAGATTCTGGCGCAGGAAGAGGAGCATGCGACAGACATGCACGACTTCCTTGTGGCGCACGAAGGCACTCCGTTCCTCAAGGATTGAGACCTTGCTGGCTTTGCTCTGGAAAACAGGGCAAAGCCTTTTTGTCTTTCAGGCAATCTGGTTGATGAGTGGCGTTCCTTCCTCCAGCCGTCCGACGTTTTCGTGCAGAATAGCCGCAACACGGCTTTCATAAGCCACTGTGTCGCCAGCGGCGTGAGGCGTGATCAGAACATTCGGCATGGACCAGAGAGGCGATGTTTCGGGGAGCGGTTCCTGCTCGAACGTATCCAGAGCCGCCATGCCGATCTGACCCTGTTGCAGGGCCGCGATCAGATCGGATTCCACAACCACTGAGCCACGCGCGACATTGATCAGGCAGGCAGTGGGTTTTATGCGCCTGAGAATGCTGCTGTCAATCAGACCACGGGTTTCCGGCGTCGCGGGGCAGGCGAGGATCAGGTAATCCGCATTGCCTGCTGCCTCCGGTAGCTGGTCATCAGCAACAGTGGTGACGGCAAGCTCCGTCCCGGCGGTTACATTTTTCCGGACAACGGTGACGGTCTGTCCGAGAGCAAGACACACGGTCGCCAGTCTGGCGCCGATTGCGCCAAACCCGACAATAACCACATGGGTCCCAGCCACTTCATGGCGTCGTTCGTCCCGGGTGCGGGCGGGTTTGCGCCAGAAGGACTGTCGCTGGTCGTCCCTGGCTTCCCATAATCGCCGGGCGTGGTTGAACATCAGAGCAACGGCGTGTTCAGCGACTGCATTGGCGTTCACACCCCGGGCACTCGCAAGATGTACCCCGCGCTCCCGAAACGCTTCCGTATCGTACTGTTCGACACCGGATGTCATGGTCTGGAGCAGTTTCAATTGGGGCGCGAGGGCCAGATAGCGGGGCTCCCACAGGGTCATCGTCACCAGAATGTCTGCATCAGCCAGTGCAGGGACGAGGTCTGTCTTGTTTTTTACCCAGATACACTCGGTTGGCTCATCCCATGCATCCACCAGTGATTTGATGTCGAATGACGAATGGGCGATGACGATTTTCGGTTTTTCATTGAACCAGAAAGACACGGACATTCTCCCGCCATGACGCAGGAGATGAGCATCGCTCCGCTCTCTGGTAAAATGCAACAGACGTTGTTGCGATCAGCGTTTTCCGGACGGTGTGGTTTCCAGAAAGCAGCGCGCCAGACGATCGAATTCAGCAATGTTCAGTGTTTCCGCCCGACGGGAGCCATCAATCTCGGCGGCCTGAAGAAGACGTTCCCCGCCAATCCCTTTGAGCGAGCCACGCAGCATCTTGCGACGCTGACCGAATGCCGCAGCCGTCACACTTTCCATGGCGCAGAAAAGCTCGGGAGAGGGCTGTTCAGCATGAGGCGTGATTTCCACCACGGAAGACCAGACTTTCGGGGGAGGCGAAAAAGCGCCCGGCGGGAGACGCATCACCGGCGAGCAGGTTGCGCACCACTGGGAGATGACCGCCAGACGCCCATAATGGTCACCTCCCGGCTCAGCACAGATCCGTTCGGCGACTTCAAGCTGGAACATCAGTGTCAGCCGCTCCCACTGTGCAGCCTGTCGAAGCCAGCCGATCAGAAGGGGCGTTGCGACATTGTAGGGAAGGTTCGCCACGATCCGGCGCGGAGCCGGGCAGAGTGTTGAAAGGTCCAGCGATGTCGCATCTGCCTGAATGAGTTTCAGACGATCCGGGGCTTCAGCAACCAGTTCTTCGATAACGCCGATCGCACGCGAATCGACTTCAACGGCTGCGATGGAGGCGGCTGGGCTGTCCAGAAGCGCCCGTGTCAGGCCGCCCGGACCAGGTCCGACTTCCACGACATGGCGACCCTGAAGGGGACCGGACAGTTCGACGATCCGCTCGGTGATGCCGGGATCAAGCAGGAAGTGCTGGCCCAGTGAGTGACGGGCCGCAAGATTGTGGCGGTTGATGACGGAAGCCAGCGGCTCCCGGGAAGAGGTATTTGTCACCGATCAGGGCGCCGTCACCACCCGCATGTCGATGACAGCGCGGCGGTGCAGATCACGATCAAGCTGACGGGCCGTCTGTTCGACACGCTCATTCAGAAGCTGGTCCGCGATTTCACTCGGCGAACGATCCGCGAAATTCTTGGTCTTCTTTCCGCAGACCATCAGGATGTCGATGCCTTCCTGAGAGACGAGCGGTCGCGTGGGCTTGCCGATTGGCAGTCCGGCGAGAATCTGCTGCATCTGGGGATTCAGCCGCTCAAGCTGGAGTTCACCCGGGTTGGAAGGACGGACTTCGCCAAACTGTTTGTTGGCGGCTGCGAGTTCGTCACAGGAATGCGCGGTCTGGGTGAGGCGCACGGCTTTTTCGAGCGTCTGGCGCTGCTGGTCCGTGGGGGCCTGTGGATTGAGCGGGGTGGAGAACGGCAGGAACGCCTGTCGGGCGTCAAGCAGCGTTCCGGGCTGATGGCCTATGATCCGCTTGCCCAGAACTGTCGCGATAACATAGCCGCCGGCAACCTTGATGGGATTTGAAATCGCATCTTCCGGCATCTGACGGACCATGGCGACCACTTCCGGATCAAGGCTGTCTTCCTGCACCCAGCCCATGGATCCACCGTCAAGCGCACTCTGCGCCTGCGAGAACTGCGCCGCGACAATCGGGAAAGGCGCTCCGCGGCGCAGTTCCTGAATGATGGTTTCGGTAAATTTCAGCTCGTTTTCGCTGTGACGCGGGTCAGCAACCGGCACGAAGATTTCGCTGATGAGATATTCCGGGCGGCCCTGCTGCCTGCTCAGCGCTTCCTGTCGCTGGGCGATTTCAAGCGAGGTCATGCGGGCCTTGGACCCAAGCTCCTGACGAAGAACCTGCATCCAGCCGATCTGCACACGAATCTGGTCGATCAGTGTCGTCAGGGAGACCCCGTCCTGCGCCAGCCGGTTGCGAAGCGTGTTGGGCTCCATGCCGTTGCGCCGTTCGATATTGGCGATGGCGTCGGCAATCTGCTCTGGAGAGACATTGATGTGGCGGGACAGGATTTCCTGCGTGCGCAGACGTTCGTCGATCAGCTGACGCACGATCTGGGGACGCAGCCGCTGCATGATGTCTTCGCTCAACGGCAGGCCGGTGGAGAGCACGAATAGACGTCCACGGTTATCAACGTCGCGCTGGGTCAGCGGCTGGCCATTGATAACGGCGATTATGGTGTCCTGCTTGCTGCCCAGAGGCTCCAGTTGCGGTGCGTCGGAGGTCTGGGTGGAGCTGGCCTCTTCCGGTTCGGGCGCAGGAGCAGACGCATCATCCTGTGTCGCCTGCTGGTGGTGATGGCGCAGATTCGCTGCCCGGGCAGGCAGACTGGTGAAAGAACCCAGTGCGACTACGAGGGCCAGGGCGGAACCTGTCACGGAAAGGCTCAGTCGCATACAGCTTGGTCTCTCACCTGATCGATTGGAGGTGTCATTGTTATCCAATCGCATGAATTTTTGAAGTGGACCTGAACGATCCCGCAGAAGGTTCATGATTTATTTGATGCCGAAGGCGCCGATCGTCTTGAGCGTCAGCGTGAACAGCACGGTTGAATAGCGCTGCTGGCCGCCAATTTTCGTATATTGTTTCAGATACATCAGATCGAGCCCGAAGCAGTCATTCATGTAGCCGATATTGCCGCCGACCGATGCAAACTTGTGTCGGGACAGCGCGCGACGCACAAAGAATGATCCGTGCCAGTTGCGCCAGGTCGCGGATGCGCCGCCGCTCAGCTCGTTCGTAGGAGCATAATAGAGCGAAGGCGGAGAGCCGCCATTCCGGAAGTCGTTCACGTAATAATAGTAAGGTGTGACCGGCTCCCGAACATATCCGCCGAAAATGTTGACGTAGGGCATGCTGACGTTGAAGAGCGCATCCGCGAAGTCCACGCGCCCTGTGTAGGGATCAATCCGGGTCCGTCCCGTGACGCTGAGATGGCGGATTGGATCAATGCGCGCACGGGCCACCACATCGGAAAGATGGTGGTTGAGGCCGGAATAGGGCAGGCGGTCGTGCTGCACATGCTCCTGGAAGCTTTCGCCGACCAGCACGTCCACGACGTGACCGTTCCACGTCCAGTTGCCGTGGACGCCGACATTGGCGCGCAATCCGCCGTCGATCCGGTCCGTTCCCTGATAACGGTTCAGGGCGAAGAGCGTTGAATCCGTAAATTCGTAGTTCAGGCTGTCTTCATTGGGCAGACGTCGATCGACACCGCCACCCTGATTGGGAGCGTAGATCGCCTGCACGATCGGTTCCAGAATCTGGCTGCCATGTCCCTTCATGAACTGGCGCACAAACGGCCAGTTCATCTTGACCGCCAGTGTCGGCACGACCTGACCGGCGGTCGTGCTCTTCATGTATTTATAGTAGTTTGGCTGCTGATAGAGCTGGGAGGCATGATACAGCATACTGTCCAGCCGCGCCGTGACGAGGAACTTCTGTCCCCAGCTGCTGCGGAACGGACGGTCCCAGTTTACCTGAACTTCGCCGCGCTGATCTCGTGTGCCTTCAGTACGATAGACATAGAAATCGTTGCTATTGACGGATAGTCGGCCACCAAGAATATCGGGCTGATTGACAAGACTATATTCGTAGTGAGGCAGCACGAACGGCAGTTCGTTGTTGCGGATGACGCCTCGGTTCAGGCCCTGATAGAACTGGGCGTCGAGTTTCGAGTAGGCTCCCGTGCCGAAGCCTTCGATATAGGCGGTAGAATTGAGGGTGTCGCCGCCATAGCCCGGCACACGGTAATCACGCATATAGTTGGCGCTCGTTGCGATACGTCCGTCGAAGCCTGCGCGCCATGTCGGTGTGAGCGTGAACATGCCGCGCCCAAAGAGGTAGCCCTGCACGCCGTGATCGTTTTCGGCCCCGACAGATTCACCGAAGCCGTTTGTATAACCGCCGGACCTGTGTGTGTCGTCAGCAAGACCGCCCATGATTCGCAGCGAACCGAAATTGAACGCCTTGCGATACTGGGCGCTGATCTGCGGACCTGTCTTGGTTGAAAAGAGGCCTTTCACCGTCAGATCCGAGGAGTCATCAATCACCCAGTAATAGGGAATCGTGAAATAGGTCCCGAGATAGCGGTCATGCGGCGTGACGCCGGGAATGAGAAAGCCGCTGCGCCTTTTGGCGGATGGATCGGTCATGGAAAAATAGGGAAGGTAGAAAACCGGAATCCCAAAGATATCCATATAGGTGTCGCGGAACTCGAGATGCTGGTGCTCGAGATCCTGCGTGGCTGAATAGGAGCGCAACTGCCAGAACGGCGCGCGGGTCGGGTCTTTCGCGCAGATTTCACACGCCGTGTAGACTGCTCTGGTGAGGTCGTTGACCTTGCCGCCGGTGCGTCGCATGCCGTTGGCGGCCAGTTTGGCGTTGTCCACCATGGTCGCATTCACGTGCTTCATGATGCCGTCACGCATGTCGCCGCTCAGTTCCGCATAATGGGAATACAGCACGGATCCGTCAGGCTGGCTGGAAGCGACGTTTCCGCTGGCGGTAATGACGCCGGTGTTGCGGTCATAGGTAATCTTGTCAGCACGCAGAATGTGATCGGCCTGCCAGACCTGCACATTGCCTGTCCATGTTACAACACCCGCATGATCATCGTAACTGACATGGTCGGCCTGGAAAGTGGCTGGCTCATTTTTGGAAGCGGAATTGCTGCTGCCCGGATTGAAGTGCATCGGAGTGGGGGTGAACTGTGCGTAGGCTTTCTGCCCGAACAGCCCGCAGGCTGCCGCTGCGGACCCGAGGCTGAGGCCCATCCACAGGAAGCGATGGCCGATATGAACCGTGTCACAGCGCTGACTGGCACTTCCCGACCGCCGCATAAGGGCAGCCCTCAGGCGCCGCAAACGACGCGAAAGCTGTCTCTCGGAACGAGGTGCGGGAAAGGGCAATCAGCCGTCCTCCAGATGCAGTAAGAGCGAGACAGCCAGACAGAGGCCTGCGCCTGTCGGTGCCCAAGCCGCAAGCAGAGGCGGCAAGGCTCCCGAGTTACCAAATTGTTCAGCAACTTTCGAGACCGTGAAGAGCAGAAACCCTGCGCCGACCCCGGAACCGATCATTTTGGCAACACCTCCACGTCTCGTCGGCCTCATGGAGAAGCCTGCGGCGACGAGAGACATGGTTCCTGCAAGGATGGGAAGAGCCAGAAGAGACTCAAAATGTAACCGATGTCGAATCGAAGAAAATCCAGACCGGTCCAGCATCGCTATGAAATTCGGTAGCGCCCAGACGGACAGTGTTTCCGGAGAGGCGAAGCTTTCCTGCACACGGTTGAGCGTAAGGTCGGTCGGCAGGGTGATGGTCCGGGTGACGCCGGGTAATTCGTAGGGATGAAGCTCGCTGGCGTTGTCGAGTTCCCAGTGGCCCGGAGCAAGATGCCCGGAGGGCGCTTCGATACGGAGAATCAGATTCCCATTATGATCCAGACGGAAGACGCTGATGTCGTGAATCGTCAGAAGTGCGCCGTCGAGATGGGTATCGCGCGAATGCAGGATGGCCACGCCGTGCGCGTCGAGTTCCGTGTCGAGCTGACGCAACCATAGCGATGCTCCGGCCATGGTGAGGGGGCCGCCGCCTGACCGGAGATACTGCTCGTCCAGCGCTTCTGCTCGTGCATACATGATCGAGGACAGCGGTGAGACGGCGGCTGTGGTCAGAGCGCCCATCGCCAGTGCGCAGGCGAGGGGAGCCGCCAGAAACTGCCAGGCTGAAATACCGGCGGCGCGGGCGACGATCAGTTCGGAAGACCGGGTCAGACGCCAGAAGCAGATGATCCCGCCCAGCAGCACGCCGAATGGCATGATCTCCATGAAAAAATACGGAATATGCAGGCCGGCGATTTCCGTCACCAGACTGGTCGGAACGTCGGTCTTGGTGGCGACACGGCGCAGCAGGTCGATGAAGTCGAACAGGCAGACGATGCCCGTCAGGAAGGCCGTCATCGACAGGACGGAGAACATGAACTGACGCGCGATATAGATGGAGAGCGTCACCGGGACGGTCGTGAAGAACATGATCAGCCTTCCTGAGCCTGCCGGGCCGCAGCAGTTTCACGACCGGCTCTTATTTCCGGACCGAACAGAAGGACCGCGCAGATGAAGGCGGGTAAAACTGACTCGATCAGAATCAGGGGAATCAGCGCCATGTTCCGTCCCGCCAGATTTTGCAGCATCAGATTGAGCGCCAGCAGCCCGACAACGCTCAGGATGGCGCCCAGAGGACGGGTGATGTTGCCATGACGGGAGAAAGCACCCCGCAGGATGGCGACAAGAGCGATCATGGCGAAGGAGAAGGCCGTGAACGGGGTGGTGATGCGTCGCCATCCTTCCACGGCCAGCTTGCCCCGGTCGCGTATATTGATCTGCGTCAGATCGGGATGCAGCAGTTCGGACAGGGACATCTCGGAGGCGTCCCGTGACCGGTTTTCCTGATTCTTGCTGGAGGTCAGGTCGATGGTGTTGCGATCAAACAGCAGCATCGTGAGCCGGCCTGTACGGTGGTCGATTTCCTGACGGGAGCCATCATACAGCACCACGCGCGGCTGGTCGTTGACCACCAGCATCGTGCCTCTTTCCGCAAAGATCGTCGCACGACTGTTCGCCACCCGGTCATCCTCGATCATGATGCCTTTCAGCGAGCCGTCATGTCCGCGTTCGCGCACATAGACCGTCAGGGCGTCCGATACCTTGGTGAATACACCGTCCTGCAACATGAAGGCGGCCATCTTGTTGCGGATCTGGAATTCGTACTGCTTGAACTCGTGATAGGACGCCGGAACGATCCACAGATTGAGAACGAAGGTCACGACCATGGCCACGGTCGCGCAGATCAGCCCCGGTCTGGCGAGCGCGAAAGGGGACAGACCGGCTGCCTGCATCACGGTCAGTTCGCGGTCGCCGGACAGGCGATGATAGACAAACAGCGTGACGACAAAGGTCGTGATCGGCAGAACCACGGCGACGAAGGACGGCACCATCAGGCTGGTCAGCTCCAGAAAGACCCGGAGCGACAGACCGCGTCCGACCACCAGCGAGACGAAGCGCAGCGACTGGGTCAGCCAGATCAGCGCCGACAGGCCACCCGTGGTGGCGATGAGCGCCAGAAAGAGCTGGCGCATCGTATAACGATCAAGAGTGGTGAATCTCAGCACTGGGCAGACGGTTCCTCATGCTCCGGACGCCGGGCGGGCGGGGAGGCGAAAAAGACGCCTGCCGAACGGTTGTCCCCAGCGGAGAACGATGCGTCGGCCTGGAGCGCAGAGTTGTCCGGAAAAGAAGCACGGTTGACCATGCGGTCTGTTTACTCCTTCGGCGATGGATACGGAAAGACCTTCGGGAATGAGCCTATAGGATCAATTGTAACGGATTGTCATCTCTTGTGATCAATCCGCGCTTGCAGACTCCGGCGCACCGCCAAGAGAGCCTGTCGAAAAAGCCAGACTCGTCGCGGCGATCAGGGCGGCGAAATAGGCATCTGACTGACTGATTGTGGCATCCAGCAGGCCGTTCTGGGCGATCGTCGCCTGCGTGATGGAGCCAACACCGCTCCTGTAAGCCGTAAACGCGGCGTTGAAGCTCGTCTGCGCGGCGGTTTTCAGCCGGGAGGAGGCCGTATAGGCGCTGAGACTGGTGTGCACCGCGTTTTCAGCGACGACAACCTGACGGGCGGCTTCGTTGACGGTCTGCTGCAAGGTGGCGTTGGCGCTGTCCGACTGGTTCTGCGCCTGCTTGAGAAACGCCGCCCGCATTCCGCCATCGAAAACCGGCACCGAGATGCCGCCAAGGATCAGGCTGCTGAAACGGTTGCTGGACAGGTTCAGCGTGGGATTCGAATCATTGCCGATCCCCGGCACCGACGACAGGGCGAGCCGACCGGTCGTGTAGGCGACGTTGCCGGAGAGAAACACTTTGGGGAGAAATTCGCTTTTCGCCGCCGAAACCCGGCTGTCGGCAGCCCGCGCCGCCGCATAGGCTGCGAGCACGTCCGGCCGGCGCGACACGGCGGTTCTGACCATTTCATCCGTCAGACGGCCATCATCCAGCGACAGGGTGCGACCGGACACATCCATGGTGTCGACCTGCGACTGACTCGACACGCCCATGGCTGTCATCAGGGCCAGACGGGTATTCTCGACTTCTCCCTCAGCCTGCACGACCCGCAGTTCGTCCTGCGAGGTGATCTGCTGCGCCTGCGTGACATCGACGATCGTACCCTGTCCCTGTTTCAGACGCGCTTCCGCTGCCGCCTGCACATGACGGGCGTTGAGGAGGGCCTCCTTCAGGAGACGCAGCCGGGTTTCAGCGGCTGCGTGGGTGTAGAAGGCGGTTGTGACGCCATAGATGATCTTCTGATGGGCGGCGGTGAACAGGATGTTCGAGGCGATCTGCACCTGTCTGGCGGCTTCGATGCTGGCTTCCCGTTTTCCGAAGTCAAAGAGCAGCCATTGCATGCCGAGCGTCTGCACTTCGCCCGAACCTGATCCGCTACCGCCATTATTGCGCGTGTAACGATCGAGATTATCAAGTCCGTTATTGATGAGGCCGCCGACTGCCCCTGCGTCACTGATGGACGCATTCGAATCGGAAGAGTGGCTATGGCTGTAGCCTCCCACCACCGTGGCGGTCAGTTGCGGGAGGTAGATGCTTTTGGTGATCCCGACGGCAAGCGCCGCATCACGGGCGGCATTCCAGGAGCGCCGCGTTTCGGGATTGCGGGACTGGGCGACGTCAATCAGTTCCGCCAGCGAGTAGGGATGATCCTGCCGGGCGACCAGTTCGGGGGACTGCGCGTGCTGGAGCACATCCTTGTTGGATGGAAGGGTGAATCCCTCCGGAAGAACCAGACCGTGGCGCGGGCGCCTCTCGGCCTGATCCGAGGGGACGATGGCCCCCGATGCGGATGTTGTGGGAGCCCAAGGCCTGTCCGGGCTTTGGGGAGCGGTCGCAAGCTCGGAAGTCGCGCATCCGGCCAGCAAGGCGGAGCAGGACAGGGCGAACACAGTGCGACTGTTCATGAAATGATGCTTTCCAGATGGGCGAGGCGGGTTTCCGCATGCTGTCGGGCGGCGGGATCAAGCAGGGCGGCGCTGATGGTTTCGGCCTCATGAAACAGACCGTCCAACTGTTCGAGATGGTTCATGTCGGCGCGCATATGGTCCGGTTCCGCAAAGGCGTATTCGCTCTGGCGCTCGGCAAGCGAGACGGCTTCCTGCACACTGGCTGCGCAGGCGAGTTGGCCTGACGCCGTCACCGCGTCCCGCTGTTTTCCCAACCGCTGCACGATGGTCTTCAGGCGGGCGTCAATGCCGTTAAAGGCGCTGCTGGCCCAGAAGCTTGTGAACATCGCGTAGGTCACGAAATTCCCCAGCATGATGCCAAGAATACGGTCACGCGCCGTGACCATGTCGGTGGTCGGTCCGTAGCCTTTCAGGTCTGTGAGATAAAAGGCGATGCCGATCTGAAACCCGGCATAGGCGATGCGCTCGTCGCCCGTCTTGATCCATGCGGCGAGCAGGGAAACCACGAAAACCAGACAGAGAAACGCAGTGATGTCATTGAAGTGCGGGATCACGAAGATGATGGCGGCGATCCCGACCGCACCGCCGATCAGCGCGCCGACAATGCGGAGCGTGAGCTTGGAGATCATCTCGCCCATTGTCGGCTGGGCGACGATGAAGCAGGTGATGATGCAGGTATGGATGCCGGGCCAGTCCAGAATGCTGAAAATGAAGTAGCTGAGCATGACCGACGCCGTGCCTTTGACGGCGAAGCGGGTGTGATCCGGATTGGTGAAAGCATCTGCTGCAAAAAATCCGCTTTTTGGTGCTTGTTTTTCAGCTTTCTCACCGGTTGCTTCGGGAGATGGAACAGTGAGCATCTCCAGAATATTCGCCATTGCACGATATTCCGACTGCTCGTCATTCAGCGCCAGACGTGCGGTGCTTTCCGGACAGATGCCTTTTTCGAACAGGGCGGCGGATGCGTTGAGTGCGTCGATCAGCGACAGGGGCAGTTCACGATTTCCGGCTTCTTCCGGAAGGCGATCCGTCAGCGCCAGAGAAAGAAGTCCCTCGCTTGCGTTTGCGGCCTGTTCCAGACGGGCCAGTTCCTCCGGCGACCACATCTTTTCCAGCCGCGCCATTTTCAGAGACTTGATGAGACCGCCGGTCCCTTCGCGTAGCAGGTCGGTGGCGCGCTCATGCGCGACGTCATCGATGCCTGAAAGCAGGGTCGCGCTCATTCGCAGGCGGGCGGCGATCCCCTGCATGGCGATCGTCCGCGGAGAGGGGCAGATCAGCAGGCCGATCACCAGCATGACTACGCCGGGCACGGCGATAAACAGATCGACATACAGAATGGCGCGGGTGATGAGTTCACCGACTGGCACCTGATCAATGGCGATCAGCCCGTAAACCACGCAAAATCCGAGCATATAGGCGATCGGTTTCAGCTTGCTGGCCGAGCCGAGGAAGAAGAAGCAGAAGGATAGTCCGGCGATGGCGGCGGTCAGCGCCATGGGATTGTCCAGCGTGAGCCGGATCCAGAGATAGACAAAGGCCAGCAGCAGAATGATGAGGATATTGACCGCAACGCCTGCCAGCGCGTTGGTCACGCGGTCCTTCTGCCATATCGCCATGGTGACAAGGGCGGGGACGGCGAGGTCCGGAACCTGCCAGATCTCGCCGACAAGCACAGTCGCCGTGCATCCGGCCGCCATACGCAGCGCGTGGCCCTGACGCCCCGGCGACGGGTTGCACACCATCCGCCACAGACGCAGAAGACCGGGTTTTCTCAGGGAGAACTCCGCTTTAGTGGCAGGACGCGCCATGCCGTATCTCAAAAGTCGCCGTCGCGCCCATTCTGAGCAAAGTCGGGTCGGCGTGATCCAGCCTGACGCGGACCGGGAATCTCTGCGCGACGTGGACCCAGTCCATCTGGCGCGGCACGAGCGGCAGCCCTCGTGCCAGTCCAGCCGAATCCAGCGACATGACGCCGAAACCGATACTGTCCACCACACCGTGAATGGCGTGCGTGCGGTCGATCATGGAATACACCGTGGCGCAGTCGCCCGGATGGACGGTGGCCAGATCGGTCTCACGCAGATTGCCGACAGCATGCCACTCGTCATCCGCGATCAGTGTGAACAGAGCCTGCGCCGGGGCAAGCACTTCGCCTGTCTTGACGTGCAGGCTCGTGACATACCCGTCCGCAGGCGCCCTCACTTCTGTCTGGGCCAGTTCATAGCGCACGCGGGCAAGGGCGGCGTTGCTGGCGTCACGGGCGGCAATGGAACTCTTCAGATCACCGATGGCCGTCGTGGCCGCGACAGATTGCTGTGTCGCCTGCGTCAGTGAAATCTCCGCATTGCGGGCGGCCACCTGAGCCTGATCATATTCCTGCAGGGGAATGTAGGAATTCTGCGCGAGAGGGGCGAGGCGTCGGACCGTGCGGGCAGTCAGGTCGCGGTTGGTGGTCGCGCGATGGACCTGATCCTGTGCGGCCGTCGCTTCGACCGTCTTGATGGCCACCAGACGTTCCTGATGCTCGACCTCGGCCTGCGCCAGAGCCGCGCTGGCTTCTGCCTGCTTTAGTGTCAGCTGATACGGTTCAGGATCGATCCGGTAGAGCATATCGCCCTTATGGACATGCTGGTTTTCCTGTACAGGCAGTTCGACCAGACGGCCCCCGACGACAGAGGCCACATGCACCAGTTCGGCATCAATGGAGGCGCTGTCCGTAGACGGGTACGCCGTGTCCTGATGCGCGATGTGGATACCGAACAGGATGGCGGCTGTGACGCAGACAGCAGCGATCACGATGCCCGGTCTGTTTCTGTTTTTTTGCTTTGTTGGCGTAGAGGAGGCGGTTTGCATGGGTCAGGGTCCGAATACCAGCGCCCACACAAGCAGGGCCATGAGCACGCCCAGAGAGACGTAAGTAAAAAGCCGGAATCTCAGGATGGTATCAATCCCGAGCGCGAGAAAAGCCACGCGGAAGCCGACGGCAGCCAGAATGCCGATGATGGCGCACATCATCCATGCGGGGAAATAGGCGCCCACAAGCGGAAAGGACGGTGCTCCATGCAGGGAGCACCCCGTGAGTGCCAGGAGACCGACAGTAGTGGCGACGGGTTTCAGGCAGGCAGGAGGAGTCGGCTGTGTCACGCTGACGCTCTTTCCTGCATGAGGGGGCATATCACGGATCGCAGAGCCTTTCCTTCAGACGCACATATGTAATTGTGATGCGTTGTGAAAGACGTCTGTAGAACGAACAAGTTCATTACACAGAAAAAGCTTCGGTCGACTGCAATGGAAAAGGATGCAGTTGTTCTTCCTTCTCGACCAGTTCCTGCAAACGGGCCTTGTCGATGGAAGATGTCAGGGACTCATGCGCACGCTGTAAAGCCGTATCCGCGTAAAGTCGGGCGGCAGAGCGGAATTTCTCGCTTCCCATGCCAGCCAGAGCGCGGAGGGATTTCTGAAGACGCAACTGCATTTCGATCAGGTGGGCGCTGTCCCTGCTGATCAGTGTAAAGGCGTCATCGAAAAGATCTGCATCCTGCAGGCCGGGCACATGAACGTGTGGATATTTTGGTTTGTAGCCTGCGCGTTCCGTCTGCGCTGTGGACCAGAGCGCCATGAGGCGGGTCTGCCGGCCCAGCACGTCAAGCACCGTGCCCGGATCGTTTATGGCGCGGGACAGCGCCCGGAGGCCGATTTCCGCCAGAACGCTCACGCCGAAGCGCGGGTCCTGATCGAAATCGCGCTCATTTCCGACTGAAAAGGCCTTTCGGAAATTGGCGATGAGCGCGTTGGTTTTCTCGACATCGCTTGAGGCCGAGATCCAGGCAAGCGGTGTGTCCGGAAACGTCATGACGCCGGGCAGCGCGCTTACATAGACACTGTAGAGGCCCTCTTCCGTACACTCTGACAGGCGGTCCATGTCGATATGCTGCACGTAGCCGACGTCTCCGCTTGGCACGGCGACGAACCCGAACGGAATGTCGGAACCATCAAACGGAACACCGCCAAGCCAGGGATTGTCCAGACGTTCCTGTATGGCGCGCCGGGCGACCTCTTCCACTCTTGCCGTCGTCGCGCCGACCCGCCCGAGACGTGTCAGGTGGTCAATCCAGCGCAGCAGCATGACCACGATGAGGATGATGATGGCGATCGTGACGATAAAGAGGATGACCCGCCCGTGATCTCCGTACAGACCCGTCTTGAGAGAAATGATTCCGACAATGCTGAACAGGAACGAGCCGATGAAGGTGGAGAGCACGTTCTGTGTGGTGCTGTCCTCAATGAGCAGGCGGGTGGCGCGGGGAGAGACGTCGTTGGTCGAGGAATCATAGGCCGTGATCATCACGCTCAGCGAGAACGTCGTGACGGTCAGCATGCTGGACGCGATGATGTTGAGAATGTCGCTCTCGGCGGAAGAGGCGATGGTGCCCGGAATGTTCCAGGTGATGTAGCGCTGGAACACAATACCGGCCGCCGCCACGATAACGCCGGCAAGACCGATGAGCGTGGCGCGGAACCACAGGCGGCGAGTAATCTGGATCAGCAGCCAGCGCCAACGCGGCATTCAGGGTCTCCTTGTATTTGTCCCGCTTTTACAGGCGGATATCTGGCCGGCACAGTATCGTATTGCAGCGTTCACGCTACCGTGCGGGCGGTCGATGAAGACCTGTATTCCGGGAAAATCGTTATTTTCTTGACAAGGGAAGACGTGAGGTGTCTTTCATCCGCAGTCGCGCGCGGTGGTCGCGGGCGACAGGTAATGAAAGCAGGCCTGCGAGCGCCACAGGCGCGGCGGGCAAGTCGTTCGGCATCCTGCATGCGGAGCGCAGGCATGTCGGGGTTTCGATCCTGACAGGGAAACAGTTTCTACATGGCTTCAGCCACACAGACAGCCACCGATCATTTTCGCGGTGAAGATTTTGCGACGCTGCTCGACGAAACACTCGGGCAGGACAGCGGTTTTGAAGGATCGGTGGTCAAGGGCTGCGTTGTCCGCCTGACCGATGATTTCGCGATTGTTGACGTTGGCCTGAAGAGCGAGGGCCGCGTCGCCCTGCGCGAATTCGGACCGCCGGGCGCTGCTCCGGAAGTCAAGCCGGGCGATGTCATCGAGCTCTACATCGAGCGTTACGAAGATCGTGATGGTTCCATCGTTCTGTCGCGCGAGAAGGCTCGCCGCGAGGAAGCATGGACCAATCTGGAGAAGGCTTTCGAGGCCAACCAGCGCGTCAACGGCACGATCTATGGTCGCGTCAAGGGCGGCTTTACGGTTGATCTCGGCGGCGCCATGGCGTTCCTTCCGGGCAGCCAGGTCGATATCCGTCCGGTTCGCGATGTAACCCCTCTGATGGGCGTTCCGCAGCCGTTCCAGATCCTGAAGATGGACCGCGCTCGCGGCAACATCGTCGTTTCGCGTCGTGCGGTTCTTGAAGAGACCCGTGCAGAGCAGCGCAGCGAGCTGATTCAGGGCCTGAAGGAAGGCATGATCCTCGACGGCGTGGTCAAGAACATCACCGACTACGGTGCGTTCGTGGATCTCGGCGGCGTCGACGGCCTCCTGCATGTCACCGACATCGCCTGGAAGCGCATCAACCACCCGTCCGAAGCCCTGCAGATCGGTCAGCCGGTTCGCGTGCAGGTCATCCGCTTCAACCCGGACACGCAGCGTATTTCTCTCGGCATGAAGCAGCTTGAGGCTGATCCGTGGGAGAACGTGGCGCTCAAGTATCCGCCGGGCGCACGCTTCACGGGTCGCGTCACGAACATCACCGATTACGGTGCGTTCGTCGAGCTGGAGCCGGGCGTCGAAGGTCTGGTGCACGTTTCCGAAATGTCCTGGACAAAGAAGAACGTCCATCCGGGCAAGATCGTCGCTACTTCCCAGGAAGTCGACGTCATGGTTCTGGATGTGGACAGCACGAAGCGTCGCATTTCGCTTGGTCTGAAGCAGGTTCAGCGCAATCCTTGGGAGCAGTTCGCGGAAGAGCACAAGGTTGGCTCTATCGTGGAAGGCGAGATCCGCAACATCACCGAGTTCGGCCTGTTCATCGGCCTGTCCGCGGACATCGACGGCATGGTTCACATGTCCGACCTGTCCTGGGACGAGTCCGGCGAAGAAGCCATGAAGAACTACGAGAAGGGGCAGGTCGTTAAAGCCAAGGTCCTCGACGTGGATGTTGAGAAAGAGCGTATCTCCCTTGGCATCAAGCAGCTTCAGGAAGATCCGGCAGCTGACGTCCTGACGGGCGTTCAGAAGGGTGCGATCGTGACCTGCGTGGTGACGGCGGTTCAGGCCAACGGCATCGAAGTCAAGGTTGACGACGTTCTGTCCGGCTTCATCCGTCGCACGGAACTGGCTCGTGACAAGGCTGAGCAGCGTCCGGAGCGTTTCGCCGTCGGTGAGCGCGTCGATGCGAAGGTTGTCTCGGTTGACCGTGCAGCCCGCAAGCTTGCCCTGACCATCCGTGGTCGCGAGCAGGACGAAGACAAGCAGGCCATCAACGAGTATGGTTCTTCTGACAGCGGCGCGTCGCTGGGTGATATCCTCAGCGCAGCAATCCGTCGTCGGAGTGCTGACGCCTGATTAAGACGTTCTTAGTCTGATTATGAAAAATGGCATCTCCATTGAGATGCCATTTTTTTTGTTCATCAGAGGTAAGTGACTGAAGCGGAGGTCTTTTGCCGGACCGGTCTTTGCGGTAAAGTCTCAAAAAGAATTGATGTTCGATCTGTGTAGTTATTCAGGGAAGGCGAAGACGGAAACGTCGGCGTAGGTCAATGGCAGTCATATACAATACGAACTACACGCATAATCCGAACTACTACCTTACACTTGCCTTTGAACGAGCCGCCAAAACGGTGCTTGGTGACAGCAATGTTGTCGTTGCCGATAATATGTCTCTCGCCGATCTGGCGGCGCAGGGCGAACATGACGTTCTGATCTGTATTGATGGCCAGCGCATCAACATGGAACTGATGCGTCGCGTCAGGCCTGCCTTCAAGACGATGATTTTCTGGGCGTTCGAAGACCCGTTCATGGTGTCCTTCAACGTCGATAACATCGGTCTCTTTGACTACGTCTTCACGAACGATCCTTCCTGTGTCGAGTTCTATCAGGGCAAGGGGCACTATCTGCCTCTGGGAGCCAGTCTTTCACTGCACGAACGCAAGGTGAAGACGGCAGCCGACCTCGATTACGACATCTTCTTTGCTGGCACGATGTGGCCGAATCGCGTCGAAACGCTTCGTCGCGTCATCACGGCCTTCCCGGACGCCAGAATCAAGCTTGTCTGCCCCGGCAACGAATATCTGCCGCCTCTGCCTGCGGATCTTGCGGACCTCGCGATCCAGCGCCCCATCAGTCATGAGGCGTTCATCGACTTCGCGAATGCCAGCGCCGTCACGCTGACCATGTTCCGTGATTATGCAAGTCACGGCGATGTCGGGCAGGCGACGGCTCCGGGGCCGCGCTTCTATGAGCTCGGACTGGCGGGAACAGCTCAGGTGGTCGAGGCTGGTGAGCAGCTTGACGAGCGTTACATCCATGAAGTCGCGGGCGCGAGCATGTCGCGCTCGGTCGAGGGTGTGATCGAGCATATCGCTGCACTGCTGGCCAACAAGTCCCTGCGCCGCAAGCAGGCGGTAGCTGCCCAGAAAGCCGTGCTGGACGCGCATCTGTACGAACATCGTCTTCAGAAGATGATGGAGGTGACGGGAGCGGATTTCGGTCGGCATATCGTGCCCAAAGACATATCCGTGCCTGCGCGTCGCGGTCGTCTGCGCGTGCTCATGTGCACTCATTCCACCATTCATGAACAGGCGTGGGGTGGCGTTGAGGTCTATCAGCAGACCATTGCTTCCATGCTGCTGCGTGATGTGGAGTTCTTCTACTGGCTGCATCGTGACGGCATGTGCCGCCTGACGGACGCCAGTGGTCGTGAAATCGAGAGCTTTGATGTGCCGGATACCGGTTGGCTCGACACGATGTGTGACGCTCCGGAAGAGATGGCGTTCTCAGCCGCGATCAGCCAGTACAATTTCGACATCGTGCACTTCCAGCATCTGGGGCATCACTGCCTCTCCCTGCCGATCATCGCCAAGGCGAATGGTGTCGGCGTGGTGTTTTCGGCGCATGACTTCTTCCTGCTGTCGTCCCGTTACAACCTGCTGAACCACGAACTTCGCTATTGCGAGGAAGACGTGAAGTGGGTGCTTGCCGCTGACATCTCCATGAAGCGTTCTGACAATGTCGAGTTCGGCGGTGAGCAGACGCGTCGTGCTTTTGTGTCGAAAATGCTTGAGTCGGTGGATGTGATTCTGTTCGGGACACGGCATTCACATGACCTGACGCATGAGATTTATCCGCATCTCGAGAAGAAGGTCAGCCTGACGCTGGGAATTCCTTCTCCTGAGCCGACCTCTCCTATCGTGCCGAAAACCTATAAGCCGCTGAGCGGTCGTCGTCTGGGCGTGGCCGTGATCGGCAACTTCCTGCGCACCAAGGGCGCGGACGCGGTCCTCAGCATTATCGAGATGGCCAACTCCGATCTCTTCGAGTTTCATATCTTTGGATATGTCCATCCGGAATACGAAGGCATCCTCAACAACATGCACAAAACCAACGTGCATGTTTACGGACGCTATTCCGCAGGTGATGTGGAGGCTCTGAAGGTTGCGGATGTAGCTCTCAACCTGTCCATCTGGCCGGAAACCTACTGCATTTCGCTCTCGGAAGCCTGGCAGAGCGGTCTTATCCCGATTGTCACGGATGTCGGCGCTCTTGGTGACCGTGTGGAAGATGGTGTCAACGGGTTCAAGGTGCCGATCGGCAGCCCGGCCGATGTGTTGCAGCGTCTTGAACTGATCCGCTGCAGCGAGGGTGTCCGCAGGCAGTTGATGGCGAATATCGGTCCACATCTCTGGACGGATGCCCGCACATACGGAGATGAACTGCTTCAGCTCTATCGTGACGTTGCGCCCCGTCGCGATATGGGGAGCAGCAATGTGCAGTTCGATGTGGGGCAGGTGCATCTGCTCCCGCACGCCTCATGGAAGAATCAGGCTCCGCCGCGCCACATCTTTGATCCTCCGACAACGCGTGACCTGTCCATCGAACTGCCGGAAACAGTTACGGACTGGTATTCGATTCAGGGGGCCGAATATTACATCGACGATGTCTGCCGCCACGTTTTCGCGGAATACGAGGACGAAGATTTTGTCGCGGCCAACGAGTTCCATATCCGCGGCTGGTATGTGGTTCCGGGCGTTTCCGGTTCCGGACACCTCTATACGGTTCTCATGGGCGAGGAAGACATTCCTCCGATCTTCATTCCGACAACCCGTGAAGTGCGTTCGGATGTCACCGGCCTGTTCCCCGGTGCGCCGCGTCGTTCGGGCTTTTCTGCCCAGGTTGCGTTGCGCGGTAAGTGGTGTGAAGGCGTATTCCGCATCGGCCTCGTCAATATCGTGCATGGCAAGGGCGCGTTCCAGCTGACATCCGTGCAGATCGAGGTCGAGGGTGGTCGCATTGTCGGCATTGCGCGTCTTCCTCCCTCCAATGGTCAGATCCTGCGTGATTTCGAGCGCGTCTCGGAAAGCGATGGTGTGCTGAGAGGCGTCAAGCTCTGTGCGCTCGGCAGCACGATCGGCCAGCAATACAAAGGCGAACTGCAATATTACATTGACCACTTCAGCGGTCTGATCGAAGACGGCGGCCACCATGAAAGGGATGAGCCGGAAAGCGATCTGATCATTCGTGGCTGGGCGTTCCTGCGTGGTCTTTCACGGGCAGGGCAGGTTTATGTCGTGCTGGTGAATGAGGAGACGGGAGCGCCGATCTTCATGGCCACATCGCGCCTGATCCGTCAGGACGTGCAGACCATCTTCCACGATGCGCCGCTCTGCGTCGGCTTTGTCGGCAACCTGAGTCTGAAAAAAGGCTTCAACGAAACATTGAACGGCTGGCATCGCATCGGCCTGCTGAATGTGGTCGGTGACGAAGTTGGCTTCCAGACAACGGGTATCCGCATACTGTGTGAGGACAATCAGATCCGGGCCGTAGAGGAAGCGGCCGCTGTCAAAACCGTTGTCGATTACTGTGCTGAAACTGTGCGTGACCTTGTCGAGCACTGAGCAGAAGTCAGGATAAGCGCCAGCGTATGCAGCGCGATGATGTGACATTCAGTGGGCCTGCCGTTTTTGAATGGCAGGGGGGCGGGGCGGCACGGATTCCCGTGTGGCTTCGTTTCGACGAACCTTGGTATGTCGGGACTTACCCTGATGTGAAGCGTGACCTTGCTGCCGGTATCGGTGCGAACGCGCTTGGTCATTATCGGGCTGTCGGGCAGGGCAGGGGTTACGCTCCCAACCGATGGTTTGACGAAGGCTGGTACCGTGCCGCCCATGGGGATGCTGCGGCTGCCATCGCAGAGGGCAGGGTCAGATCCGGTTTTCAGCATTATGTGGAGCAGGGTTATCGCAGCCACGCCCCGCACTGGCTGTTTTCCGAGTCATTTTATCGCACTCATGAGCCGGACCTGACCGGAGCGGTTCTCAGGACTGCCGGATTTGCCAATGGATATGACCATTATCTCTCCGAGGGAGATGGTGGTTTTCGTTCTGGCAGTCTGTTCTTTGATCCCGCCGTGTTCGGTGACTTTGTGGCCCGGCAGGGTGGAGCAGATTTCGCCGCGTTCAGATGGTTCATTGATAATCAGAACGGCGATGCGGACCGTTTCCGGGCATCGTGGTATTTCGATCCTGTCTGGTATCTTGACCGTTACCCCGACGTCAGAGCGCGGATTGAGGATGGGTCGTTTTCCTGCGCCCTGCATCATTATCTGATAGAAGGAGAGGCTGTCGGTTATTCTCCGCAGGCCGCGTTCTCCGAAGAGTTTTACCGGGAGCGTTATCCTGATGTAGGCGCGTGTGTCGCAGCCGGGCAGTTCCGTTCCGGTTATGACCATTTTCTGGCGGCCGGCGCATTTGAGGGTCGTCAGCCTTCCCCCGAAATTGCTCTCGTGGATTATGCGGCCAGACCGATGGTGCGAGCCGATGTCGGGAGCGGCATTTTCCGCGATCCTTTCGCGCACTGGGTGGCGGCTCAGGAGCGCCATGAGGTCGGGAGCGACGACGGGGCTCTGGATGAAGCCCATTCCAAGATGATGTTCTGCCGGGAGGCCTCCGGTCTTCTCGTGGAAGCAGGCCGCCGGAAGCTGGACTTTTCCTACAGCGGCGTTCCCACAGTCAGCGTCATCATGGTGTTGTACAACCAGTTTCCGCTGACCCTGATGGCGCTGGCTTCGCTGCGTGACTGTTTCCCCGGCGCGCTGGAACTCATCATCATCGATTCAGGTTCGCGCGATGAAACCCGGCGACTGGAAGATTACGTTTCGGGCGCCGTGATCCGGCATCTCGATCACAATGCCAGCTTCCTGCTGTCCTGTAACATGGCGCTCGGGATGGTTTCAGCCGACGCCGTTCTTTACCTGAACAACGATGTAAAGCTGGCGCCCGGAGCCGTTCAGAACGCGCTGGATCGTCTCAGGTCTGACCCGAAGATTGGCGCGGTCGGCGGCAAGATCATCAGGACGAACGGATGTCTGCAGGAAGCCGGGTCGATCATCTGGCGGGACGGCAGCGCTTACGGCTATCTGCGTGACGCCGATCCCAACTGTCCGGAAGCCAATTTCGTCCGGGATGTGGATTACTGCTCCGGTGCGTTCCTGTTGGTTTCGACTGCTCTTGCAAAGGCGCTTGGCGGCTTTGATGAAGCCTATGCGCCGGCCTATTTCGAAGAGTCCGACTTCTGTGTGCGCATCATCCAGAACGGATATCGCGTGGTCTATGACCCGTTTGTCGTGATCGAGCATCTTGAATTCGGTTCTTCCTGCTCGAACAGCTCGCAGGCGCTGATGCAGCGGAACCGCCGTATCTTCGCCTCCAAACAGGCCGAGTTCCTTCGCGGGCAGTATCCTGCGCACTCGGGGAACGCCATTCTCGCCCGGTCGCGTCCAACAAACGGACTGCGCATCCTGTTTATCGAAGATCGCATTCCCTTGCGGAGCCTTGGCTCCGGCTATGTGCGGTCGAACGACATCGTACGCAGCATGGCGAGACAGGGCTGTGCAGTGACCGTGTTTCCGGTCGATGCACATTACCACTCGCTCGGCCGTGTCTATGGTGATTTTCCCGATACGGTCGAAGTGCTCTTTGATCGCTCAGCCGAGGATCTGGACAGATTTCTGGAAAAGCGGGCAGGGGCCTTTGATCTGGTGTGGATCGGGCGCACGCATAATCTGGCGAGACTGCTGCCGGTTCTGCACAAGAACAGCCGTTACCTGCCGGGAACCGAGTTCATTCTCGATACGGAAGCCGTCATCAGCCCCCGTCTGCTTCTCAGGGATGAAGTGCTGGGACTGACTGAACAGGCTACTCCGAAAAATCTCGACGTGGCGCTACGGGAGGAATTCGAGTGCGCCTATTTCTGTCAGAAGGTCGTGGCGGTCACTGACAGGGAATCTGAATTTATCCGGCGCGCCGGGCATCAGAATGTGGTGGTGCTCGGCCATTCGCTGCAAACGCGTTCGACCGGAAAGAGCTTTTCCGAGAGAAAGGGCCTGCTGTTCGTGGGGGCGATTGTGGATGCAGAATCTCCCAATCTTGACTCGCTGATCTGGTTTGGCCGCGAAGTCATGCCCAGGGTGCGGGCGGAACTTGGAAGTGAAGTCAGACTGACCGTGGTCGGCTCGCGCTCGCGCAAGGTCGATCTGTCATGTCTGAATGAGTTCGAAGGGCTGGATATTGTCGGGGAAGTTGAAGATCTGGAGCCGTTCTATGACACGAGCCGGGTGTTCGTTGCGCCGACCCGCTTTGCAGGGGGTATCCCTTACAAGATTCACGAGAGTGCCTCCTTCGGCCTGCCGGTTGTGGCCAGCGACCTGCTGATCGCCCAACTGGGCTGGACGGATGGAGAGGATATTGTGTCCGGTGGGGCTCCCGACGCGGGAGTGTTCGCTGACGCAATTATCCGGCTTTACCGTGATGAAACATTCTGGAGCCACATCCGTGAGGGCGCTCTGAAGCGCCTTGCGGAAGACTGTGCTCCGGACCGGTTTGACGCTGCGGTGGCGGCTGTGCTGGAAGACGCACGCCAATGAAAACGCGACGTTACGAACGAGATGAACTAAGACCCCGATAAGGACTGGAGAGACGTGATGGCAAAGACAGGCGAATATTCCGGGCGGGTTCTGATCTGCAGTGGCGGACGCTTTGAATCGCAGGCCAATGCTCAGATTCGTGAATCGATCATGGAGGGCTGGGCGGAATGCTTTGGTGAGGAAAACGTCACGGCGGCGAACATCAGCGGTGCGGCGGCGGCGATTCGTTTTCTCAAGCCGACGATCGTGTTCGGTATCGGTTCGTATCTGCCGGAAAGCACCTACTTTGGTGAAGTGAACCGGGAGGCCAAGAAGATCGGTGCTGCGACCGTTTTCTGGGCGACCGAAGATCCCTATGAGCAGGATGCGAACTACCGCATCGGTCAGGACTTTGACGCGGTTTTCTCCTGTGAGCGCTGGGGTTCGAACTTCTACACCCGGGACAATGTCTGGCATCTGCCGCTCGCGGCCTGCCCGAAGCTGCATTATCGCCCGATTGATGAGTCTGTTGAACGGAACATCGACGTGCTGTTCTGCGGCGTGGCTTTCACAAACCGTAAGGACATTGTCCGGGGTCTGCTGCCGACCCTGCGCAATCTGAACATCAAGATCATCGGTCCGGGTTGGGGCGAACTCGGGATCGGCTTCTCGGATGCGCGTCTGGAAAAAGAGCAGCTTGTGCAGTTCTATCAGCGTTCCAAGCTGGTCCTGAACCTTGGCCGCAGCCTGAGCTTCGAGAACAAGCGTTTCCTGATTTCCCCATCGACCCCGGGTCCGCGCACCTATGAAGCCGCTGCGGCTGGTGCGTTGCAGGTGTTTCACGAAGATACCTACGAAATCCGGCGCTATTACACGAAGGAGGAAATTCCTTCCTTCTCGAACCGCAAGCAGTTCGAGGAGCTGGTCGATACGTACATCGACAACGGCGCTCTCCGTATTGAAACGGCGAAGAAAGCGCAGGCCCGGACGATGGCGGACCATACCTATGGCCACCGTATCCGTCAGGCTCTGGGTATTCTGAAGGAAAACGGCATCCTCAATAGCTGATGCTGTCGGTTAAGGCAGGGGCATGTCGCATGACCGGCTCCTGCCATTTTTGTGACGTAGGGAACCTTTGCAAATTCAGCCGATTGGCAAGTTCCGACTGAGCCGGTAACGTGACACTATGGCTGACCCGACCGTTTTCACCACCCCCGATCCCACTGTTCGCGAACTGCTGGCGACGCACTCGAACCTGTCGCTCGATGTGCGAAGTGGATTGATGCTGGATGGGGTGCCCCTGCAGGCGATTGCTGACGAGGTTGGCACGCCGTGCTGGGTCATGAGTGCTGACACGCTCAGAAAAAGAGCCACAAAACTCCAGAATGCGATGAAAGCGGCGGGATTGTCGGTTTCGGCCCATTTTGCGGTGAAATCGAACGACCACCTCGCCGTGCTGAGTATCGTGTCACAGGCAGGGATGGGCGCTGATGTTGTCAGCGGCGGGGAACTGATCAAGGCCCGAAAGGCTGGCATCCCGGCGTCGCGGATCGTGTTTTCCGGGGTTGGCAAAACCGATGCCGAACTGAGGCTCGCTCTTCAGGAAGGCATTGCCCAGATCAATGTCGAAAGCGCTGAAGAGCTGGAGATCCTGTCCGGCGTGGCCTCGTCCATGGGGCGTGAGATCGACGTGGCTCTTCGTGTTAATCCTGACGTCGATGCGAAGACACACGCCAAGATCACCACGGGGGTTGCGGGCAACAAGTTCGGTATTCCGTATGATGAGGCTCTTGGGCTGTACCGTCTGGCTTCCGAGCTGCCCGGACTGAGGCCCGTTGGTTATGCCGTGCATATCGGCAGTCAGATTCTGACGATGGAGCCTTATCGGGCGGCCTACGCCCGGATTGCGGAGCTTGTGCGCACCACACGTCAGGCTGGCCTGCCGGTGACGGTTGTTGATTGCGGCGGTGGTCTCGGCATCTGCTACCGCGATGAGGGCGAAGGCTCGCCTGAGGCGCTGGCCGGGGTGATCCGCTCAGAACTGGGCGACCTTGATGTGCGTCTGGCGATTGAACCGGGACGGTGGATTGCGGCACCCGCTGGCGTGCTGCTGGCGAGCGTGATCCTGAGCAAGAAGGTCACGGATGGTTCGCCGTTCATCATTCTGGATGCGGCCATGAACGATCTGTTGAGGCCTTCCCTGTATGAAGCCTGGCATGGAATTCTGCCTCTCTCGGCGCATGACGCCGTTCTCGCTCCGGAAGAAGCCAGTGTCGTTGGACCGGTCTGCGAGACCGGTGACACATTCGCACAAGGCCGCAGTCTGCCGCCGTTACAGAGAGGGGCGCGGGTCGCCATCCTTGATACGGGTGCTTATGGCGCCGTGATGAGTTCCACCTACAATGCCCGCCCGCTGGCTGCCGAGGTTCTGGTTGAAGGAGATCGCTGGTCAGTGATCCGGCCGCGTCAGAAGGTTGAAGACCTATGGGCGAGTGAAATCATGTCTGAAGGAATGCGTGTCGAGGCATGAGCATAGCCCCGCCGGAACAGATCAAAAACGCAGGTTTGCCTGACGAAACAAAGCGGGCGGCAGATCTCGCTGACGTGCGCAGGAAAGCGCATTCTGTTCTGGTGGTGGAAAGAGTTGCCGGTCTTCTCGCTCCCGCCGCTTCTGTCGCCGGTCTTTATTGTGTCGCCGGTTTTCTGCGTATTCCGCAGACCATGCCTGACTGGCTCCATGCGGTTGTCGAAGTTGGCAGTCTTGGAGCGGTCGTCTGGCTCGGACGGCGTAGGCTGAAGCAGTATATCCCGCCATCCCAGATGGAAGTGGATCGACGGATCGAGCAGGTGTCCGGCCTGCGTAACAGACCTTTGGGTTCCATGACGGATCGCTCGTCCGGGGTGGGATCAGACATCCTCTGGAGCGCTTATCAGGAGCGGTTGCTGAAATCGCTGGGGCCACTTCGCTCCGGTTGGCCTGAACTTTCCAGCCTGAGCAACAACCGTTTACTGCCCGTTGTGGTGTTGGCCGTCATCGGTACGGGTGTCTGGGCCGGAGGTCATGCTCCCGGACGTCTGGCTGCTGCTTTCATTCCGGGTATCGATGATCCTGACGTGCCGCTGCCGCATGTCGAAGCCTGGATTACGCCGCCATCCTATGCGCCGTCGGCTCCGGTTTTTCTGGCTGACGGGGCAGCGCATGTTCCTGCTGTGCCAGAAGGCTCCGTTCTGGTTTCGACAGTTACGGGCACGCGGTCCACGCCACATCTGGAGGGTGGTTTCAGCAACGAAACCATGCAGGCGCTGGGGCAGCATTCCTGGCGTATTCAGGCAGACCTTGACCATTCCGGTTCCTTTGTCGTGAACAGCCGTGGTCGCACGCTGGCCTCCTGGCAACTGACTGTAACGCCGGATGCGCTCCCGCAGGTGGCGTGGGGGCAGAATCCCGGCGGCGAGAAAGGCGGGCGTCGGACCCGGTTTCCTTACGACGCGCATCACGCCTATGGGCTTGGCTCGCTGGTCGTCGAAATCAGGCTGGCTCATCCGGGACTGCTGACCAGAAGTCGTGTTCTGACAGTGCCTGTTCCGCTGAAAGGCCATCCGGTCAGTGCAAAAGGCGTAATCGGCCCAGATCTGTCAGATGATCCGTGGGCGGGCGAGGAAGTCTCCGCCACACTGGTTGCGACCAGTGTCAGCAAAAAGGTGGCCCGGAGTCCGATCGCCACATTCAGGCTCGGTTCCCGGACGTTCAAATCGCCTGTGGCGAAGGCGGTGCTGGACCTCAGGCGGCGTCTGGCTCTGGGCGACGAGCGTCGTCATGCCGCTGCCGAGGATCTGGCCGCCATCGGGGAAACACCGGGTCCAATCGACCAGAACACCGGCACCTTCCTCAATCTGACCAGTATTGTCGCGCTCCTGGATAACCGCGACGTGGAGGACGGTGACGCCCGCAACGAAGCCGTAGGGCGGCTGTGGGATCTTGCTCTCGACATTGAGGATCAACTGCATGGCGGCAAGCAGTCCGCTCAGGCGTCCATCGACGTCAGGGCGGCTCAGGAAGCTGTGTCCGAGCAGTTGCGGCACATGCGGGAAGATAATGCTCACGGGACGGAAGATCAGGCGGAACTGAAGCGGCGCATGGACGCGCTGCGCGCCGCCATCGGTCGCAAGATGCAGGCGCTGGCCGAGCAGGCCATGCGTGACGGAACGGCCATTCCCGACCTGCCCGGCCTTACAAAATCCGGCGATCGCGCCTTTCAGAAGCTGATGGAGCGGTTGCAGGGAGATGCGGCGGAAGGTCACGAGGATGGCGCGATGGACAAGCTGCAACAGCTTGAGGATTCCATCGAGAAGATGCGCAACGCCACGCCGCAGGATATGGCGCAACTGGCCCAGCAGATGATGGCGCAGCAGAAGCTGAAGGAGCAGGCGGAAAGCCTCGGTGATCTGGTGAAGCAGCAGAGTTCGCTTCTGGATCACGCTCAGGCGCGACTTGATCGGAATCAGCGGCGACGGGACGAGAGCGCCGCTTCACAGCCGCCGTCAGAGGACAGTGATCTCGGGTCCATGTCCACGTCGGAATTGTTGCGCAGACTTGGTCTGGTGCCACCTGATGGTAGCGGCGGCCCCACTCAGCAGCCTGGGGGTGAAGCGCAGGCTCCCGCTCCGCAGGAACCCGCCCAGTCAACGCAACCGGCAGATGCGGACAGAAATGGTCAGGCACTCGCAGCGGAAGCGGACCAGAAGAGGTCGGATGGCGCTGCGCAGCATGCCCTGATGCGGGCGACTGAAGAACTCGGGAGTGAGTTCAAGGAGCTTTCAGGCAAAGAGGTTCCGGCGTTTGGCGAAGCGGGCAAGGCCATGAAGGACGCCCGTCATGCTCTGGCGGCTGATAATGACCCGGATGCCGTGAAGGCCGAGACTGCGGCGCTCAAGGCGTTGCAGCAGGGACGTAACCAGATGCGCAAGGCCCTGCAGGGCAAGGGAGGAGGCTCGGGCAGCACGAGTTTCCTGCCGTCTTTTGGTGGAGGCAGCAGTCAGGGCAAGGACGGGCAGTCCGGCAGTGGCGACGAGGAGAATGGTGATCCGGGTGAGGGTCAGTCCGGTGACGAGCAGAATTCTGATCGTGATCCGCTGGGTCGGGCGACAGGCGAGGGAGGAGACGCCACTCCGAACGCCGGCGGAGACCGTCTGCCTGAGAAGATGTCACGTGAACGCGCACAGGCGATTGAGGAGGAACTGCGGCGCAGGGATTCCGATCGGACCCGTCCGAAAGAGGAACTGGATTACCTCGACAGACTGCTGAAATCCTTCTGATATTTTTGGTTGCTGTACTGTTTGTGGACACGTTTTCTTCGGCCGGAACCGGAAGAAAGAGTAAAAGCTATTCCTGATAGACAAGCCTATCCCGGCGAGCTGAGTTTCTGTTCCAGTCCACGAATGGCCATGTTCAGGCCAAAGTGGAAGCCTTCATCCGGATCGCTGTTGAGCATGTAACGCCACGCTGATGCGGCGGCGGGATAGCGTTCCAGAAGGGACTGGAGATCGGGAGGCTGATTATGATCAGGACGTTTTTCGGAAAACGCCTGTTCTTCCCCGGTAAATCCGATCACATAATAGAGCGTTGAGAAGGTACCCCACGCAGCGGTTCCGTCGTCTGCGCCTGTGTCCTTGAGAGCCGCAATCATCTGCGAGGTGATCCGCGCCACATTTTCCGAAAGCGGATAGGTGCGGGCCAGAAAGCGGGCGCCATCACGATGAGCCAGCAGGGCCTGTCTGACCTCGCACGAAATCCTGAAAAACATCGTCTGCCATTTCTCGGCGGGAATGGCCGTTACGGCAACCTGTTCGAGAAGCGTATCGGCGACGGCTTCGAACAGCGTGTCCTTGTTTGCGAAATGCCAGTAGAGCGACGGCACCTGCACGCCCAGAGCGTCCGCCAGCTTGCGCATCGTCAGCCCTTCCATACCCAGCCTGTCCAGCAGTTCCAGCGCCGAGTTTATGATTTCTGCTCTGACTATCTTCACGCGCACAGTTTCCCCGTTTCCCGCTTGTCTACTTGCCACAAAATCTAACACTGTTAGTCTTTGGAATCTAACAGTGTTAGATTGAGAGCATTTCCATGGAAACTTCATACGACGTATTGATCTCCGGCGCAGGTCCGGTCGGGCTTTGGCTGGCCTGCGAACTGAAACTGGCGGGCGTCAACGTGGCCCTCCTTGACCGTCGCAGCGCCCGCACGACTGAGTCACGGGCACTGGCCATTCATGGCCGCACGATGGAAGTCTTTGGATTGCGCGGCCTGGAGGGGGATTTCCTTGCCGCGGGTCGCAAAATTCCCATGATGGAATATGGCGCTCTGGATACACGGATTGCATTTGCGCCGTTTGAAAGTCGTTTTCCTTTCACCCTTTTTCTGCGTCAGACCAAAACGGAAGAATTTCTGGAAAAACGCGCTCTGGCGCTCGGTGTGCCACTCCTGCGCAGCACCGAAGTGACCGAGGTTGTCGATGCCGGATCGGAGGTGCAGGTCACCACATCGGCCGGATCCTTCTCCGCAGCGTGGCTGGTAGGGGCTGATGGCGCGCGTAGTCTGGTACGCCATCAGGCCGGGATCGGGTTTGAGGGGTTTGACGGGCATATCACCGCGATGCTGGGCGACGTGGTTCTGGCGAGCCCGCCTGAAGGGGCCGGGGTGCTGTCCATGGTCACGTCGCGTGGTGCCCTGCTGATGTCGCCTCTTGGAGATGGTGTGCATCATCGGGTCATTGCCGTTGATGCCGAACAGCCGTCGGTGGACAAGGACATTCCCCTGAGCGTTGCTGAACTTGCCGCTGCGGCGACGAAGATTTCCGGCAGGGACTATGGGATGGGCGAGGCGTCCTGGCTGTCCCGATTCACCGATGCGACACGTCTTGCGTCCACCTACAGGAAAGGCCGCATCCTGCTGGCGGGTGATGCCGCGCATATTCATGCCCCGATGGGAGGTCAGGGCCTGAATGTCGGTTTGCAGGACGCGATGAACCTCGGCTGGAAACTGGCCATGGTGGTCCGGAATCTGGCTCCCGAAAGTCTGCTCGACAGCTACGATGCCGAGCGCAGACCTGTTGGGAAAATGCTTTTTGATAACACTCTGGCGCAGGTGGCTCTGGCCACGGATTTTTCTCCGCCGAACCTGTCGTTACGCAATACGATGAACGATATCCTGTCCTTTCCGGATGTGAACCGTCGCATTGCGGGAGAGATTTCCGGGTTCGACGTGGCCTATGGCTATGACAGGGTCGTGCCGGAGACGTTGCCTGCTCATCTGGTTTCGGGAAAGCGGGTTCCGGATGTCAGTCTGATTGTCGAAAACCAGTCCGTGACGCTCTACCACCTTATGGGGAAGGGAGAGTGGGTGCATCTGACGTTGTCGTCGACAAAACACGATCTGCCGGGCTCTCCGGAATGGCTGCGTCCGGACAGCGTGAAACAGGTTATGGGACAGATTGTCGGTGACAGCCCCTCTTTCGCCGGCGTGTCTGCGGTGCTGATCCGACCGGATGGGTATGTTCACAACGTCAGCATGGGCTGACGAACAAGAAACATTCGAGATGCGATCTTTCGGGAGACGGACGCATCTCGAACCGTTTTGCCTGCGTTGTGGCTTACGATGTCCTTTTTGATATGCGGATATTGCCGATCGTTATGCTGTCCGTATTCAAGCGGATTTCCGGGTTCCGGACAGAGATGAAAACGACATTCCATACCCGAGCAGCACCAGATAGGCAGAGATCGCAAGAATCAGAAAAGCAGTCTGAACGCCTATATACGGCTTGAGCAGAACGAACATCTGCGGCGTGCAGGCGCCACCGGAAAACATCATGACCAGCAGAGCCGACGCAAGAGGAACGTGGCGTCCCGCATCCCGTATCGCCATGGGAAACAGGGTGGGCATGATCATGGCGTTGGCAAGACCGAGAAGAGCGACGCACAGGACAGACAGGTAGCCGGTTGTCAGATATGCAGCGACGGCGAAGAACATACCGCCCACGCAGGATAACACCATGCATCGTTCCTGTGAAAGAACACGCGGGACAAGGCAGAGACCTGCCGCGTATCCGGTCATCATCGCAAAAAGGGTGAAAGCGGTGAAAAAACGCGTCTGGTCGAGTGGCATTCCGAACGCCTGCCCATAGGTTCCGATAGCGTCGCCTGCGAGAACTTCAATGCCGACATAGAGAAAGGTCGCCACCATGCCGAAGCCGAGACGCGGTGTGATGTGAAAGCCCGGTGAGGACAGGGCGAGGGCTTCAGGCGGATCCAGATCGGGGAGGTTCGACAGAAAAACCGCACAGGCAGCCACGCCGAGAAGCGCCGTCATGCCGAGATATGGCCAGTAAATCGCATTGGTGAAACTCGAAAGAATGGCTTCGCGTTCGGCGGAACTGGCGGCGTGTTGCGCCTGTTCCGCCACACCGCTGATATTGTGCATGACCATGGCGGCCAGAACGATGGGAGCGAGGATGCCCGCGAATTTGTTGCACAGCCCCATGATGGCGATGCGCTGGGCTGCCCGGTCATGCGGCCCGAGCAGGCTGACATAGGGATTGACCGTCACCTGAAGCAGGGTGAGGCCTGCGCCGATAATCATCAGTCCGCCGAGTGCGCCGGGATAGGAGCGCAGAACGACACATTGTCCGAACAGGGCGCTTCCGGCGCCCATGATGGCAAGCGCCAGAGCGAGACCGCTTTTCAGGCCAGCGCGGCTGACGATGCGAGCGGCGGGCAGGGCAAAAAGAAGGTAGGCGATATAGAATGCCAGCGGCACAAGGAACGCGCCGATATCGGAGAGGGAAAAAGCCACTCTTACAAAGGAGATCAGTGGACCGTTCAGCCACGTGACGAAGCCGATCAGGAAGAACAGTCCGGCGGTGCTGATCAGAGGTGTCCAGCCAAATGATCCGGCGGGGCAGCGGGAGAGGGAAGTCTCGGGTGAGGCGGTCAGGCTGGACACGATGGCAGGGCTTCCCAAGACTGATAAAAGGTGAATTTCGTAGCGACAGTTAAAGATGTTATTGGTTTGCAAGTATTATGATAGGCTTGAACTGAAGGTGGAAGAGGTCAGAATGTGTTGCAGCAGGAGAAGCAGCTCACAGAGCAGTTCAGTGAACTGTTATTAGCAGAATCTTTCAGTAATGAAATGATTTGACCCATTCAGGAAAGATTTTCCGGCAAAGGACAGTCCGGACAGTAGCGTCGTGAAAGAGTGATGAAGATGAAAAATCGATTTCTTGTGACAGGCGGAGCTGGCTACGTTGGTAGTCATATGGTTCTGGCCCTCCTCGACGCAGGCCACGAAGTCACGGTTTTCGACAGTCTGAGAACTGGACATCGCGCTGCTGTTCCGGATGGAGCGCGCTTCATTGAGGGTGATCTCGCGGATCTGCCGCTGCTCGACAAGGTTCTGGCAGACGGTCCGTGGGACTGCGTTTTTCATTTCGCAGCGCTTTCTCTGGTGGGGGAAAGCATGCAGAAACCCATGATGTATATGTCGGCCAATGGCGGGCTGGGTTTTGGTCTGATTGACGCCTGTGTGCGTCACGGTGTGAAGAAGTTCGTGTTTTCCTCGACTGCGGCGCTGTTTGGTTCAGCAGGCGACAAGTTGATCGACGAGGATACTCCTGTGCACCCCGGTTCGGCCTATGGCGAAAGCAAGCGTGTGGTGGAGCAGGCGCTTTACTGGGCCGACAGGATTCACGGTCTGCGTAGCGCATGCCTGCGCTATTTCAACGCAGCAGGTTGCGATCCGCAGGGGCGGGCAGGCGAGGACCATCGGCCGGAAACACATCTCATGCCGCTGGTGATCGATGCTGCGCTGGGACGGCGAGACGCCCTGACCCTGTTCGGGCAGGATTACCCCACGCCGGATGGAAGCTGTGTGCGTGACTATATCCACGTCACCGATCTGGCTCAGGCTCATCTTGCCGTTCTGCCGCTGCTTGATGAGAAAAGCGTCACGTTCAACGTAGGAACCGGCAAGGGGAATTCGAATCTGGAAGTGATTCAGGCCGTGGAGTATGTCAGCGGCAAACCCGTTCCCTGGAAAGCTGGGCCGCGTCGTGCTGGTGATCCGCCCATGCTTGTGGCCAGCCCGGCCCGTATCATGAAGGAAACCGGCTGGAAGCCGCGCTTTACGGATCTGAATGAAACGGTCCGGACGGCGCTGGACTGGCGTATTGCGCATCCTCATGGTTATGCGGACTGATCTGTGACGTCTGCCAGTCAACGTGCCGACGTAAAGCTGATCGAGGCGGCATCCGCGGTTAGGGAACGGGCTTACGCTCCCTATTCCAGCTTTAAAGTGGGAGCGGCGTTACGTTGTGACGACAGCGCCATTCATGTCGGGTGCAACGTTGAAAATGCTGCTTATCCTGAAGGGATCTGTGCGGAAGGCGGCGCCATCGCGGCGATGGTGGCGGCTGGCGGCCGAAAGATTATGGAGATTGTCGTGTGTGGCGGTGGGAGTGGACCCTGCACCCCATGTGGCGGCTGCCGACAGAAACTGCGAGAGTTCGGCGCTCCCGATATGCCGGTTTACATGACTGATCCCGTAGGGCAGGTGCTGCTGGTGAAGACGCTGGGCGAGCTTCTGCCAGACAGCTTTGGGCCAGAAAATCTGGACTGAAATTCGACGCCAATAACCCGGACATCCAGTTTATCACCGGATGCCCGGGCTTTGTGGTGTGCAATTCTGGAGGAAGAGATCCTCCGGTTGAAATGCTCTTTTGCAATAAGGACACTCTAGTGGGGGAACCTTTAAGAATGAGTAAATTTCAGCCGGAAATTTTATGTTTCAAAGGATTTCGAAAGTATTTCCTACTGCTCACGATCATGGCGTCGAGCGTCTTGATATCCGTCTTGTGCCGCGACAGTCATGCGGCCATTCCGCAACGCCCCGGCATTGGCCAGACGGACCATCGTCAGGCCGTTGACATGACATCCTTGCCCTGGAGCGCCATTGGCAGGGTTCAGACGGAGCTTGGTAGTCGTTGCACAGGGTTTCTGGTCGCACCGACCGTCGTTGAAACGGCGGCGCACTGCCTCTTTCTGCCAAAAACAGGCCGATATATCCAGCCGCACGATGTCCACTTTCTGCGCGCTTACAGCAAAGGCCAGTACGCCGCTCATGCTCGGGCGGTTCGCCTGCTTGTGCCACCGGAATATGACCCTCGCGATGAATCGCGCACGGCGGCTTTCGACCGGGCGACCCTGTTTCTACAAGCGCCTGTTGCGACCATGAAGGACGTGCTTGCCGTGGCCGATCGCCTGCCATCACCCGGAACCGATGTCGTGCTTGGGGGCTATGAGCAGGATTTCAGTGAAATTGTGCGCTCCGATATGGGATGCCGGGCTGAGGGACTCACGCTGGACGGAGGCGGGAAACCTCTGATCACCCATGACTGTTCCGCCACCCGGGGAAGCAGTGGCGCACCGTTACTCAGCTATCAGGATGGGCGCTGGACTGCTCTTGGCATACAGGTTCTGGCCAATTACGGGCGAGGCGGCGCTGCTGCCCCTTTACTGCCTCTGGTGGCCAACGACGGTGGGCCGTGATGATCCACACTGCATCGTGATATACGCAGGATGCATCTGAGTTATTATTTTAATTGTTAAATCGCGCAGAGCAGACAAGCATGTCTGAACTGGGGCGCAACCAAAGGATCGCCTCATTATCAACTCCATGTAGTACGGGAGTCTCTGTTATGGGTCGTTTAGCCAATCCTGGCCCTCTCGGTCTCGCCGGTTTCGGAATGACCACCATCCTGCTCAATGTCTGTAATGCTGGTTTCGTGCCGCTGAATTCTTCAGTGCTGGCCATGGGGCTGGCTTTCGGCGGTTTCGCCCAGATGTGTGCGGGGATGCTGGAATATCCCAAGGGCAATACTTTCGGGCTTACCGCTTTTACATCATATGGGGCGTTCTGGATCTCTCTGGTCCTGCTGATCTTCCTGCCGAAATTCGGTCTCGTCGCACCGGCGACACCGGGCGCTATGGCTGCCTACCTCGGGACATGGGGTATTTTCACGGCCTTCATGTTTGTTGGCACGCTGAAAGCAAATCGCGTTCTGCAATTTGTCTTTGGCTCGCTGACCGTTCTTTTTGCGCTGCTGGTAGCAGGTGAACTGACTGGCAACGCGTCCATCACGCATTTCGCGGGTTTTGAAGGCCTGCTCTGCGGAGCCTCCGCTCTGTATCTCGCGATGGCGGAAGTTCTGGAAGAGCAGTTCGGGCACCCGATCCTGCCGACCGGCGCGCAGCACCTGCCGGTTGTGTCAACCAATCCGGTTCATTCCGTAAGAGTTGCTGCGGAATAAAAGAAGTTTCAAGAGTAATCAGAAAGGCGGCCGTGCAGAAACGGCCGCCTTTTTTGTTTGCGGACGCCGATTACACAAAACGTCCCGGCGCGCCGCGTTGCAGTACTTCGATCCGGTACCCATCCGGGTCAGCAACAAAGAAGAACTGCCCGATCACACGGCCTTCATGCGCCAGTTCCTTGACCGGCTCAGGCTTCAGACCTTCCTGTTCAAACCGGGCATGTTCGGCTTTGATGTCAGCTACCGAGACGGCGAGATGTCCGTATCCGTCACCACGATCATAGGGGCGGTCGCGGTCATGATTGACGGTCAGTTCCAGTTCAAAAGTCTGCTCGTCGTTTGACAGGTAGATCAGTGTGAAACTGTCGAACACAAACCGATCGGCCACGTGCAGTCCAAATGCTTTCTCATAGAAGGCCAGTGACGCTTTTTCGTCCCTGACCCGGATCATGGAGTGAATCATCTTCGCCATGAAGCGCTTCCTTTCTGTTGTTCGTAAAAGAATGAAACCCTGATGCGGGTCTGTAATCAGAGGTCCGGAATATCAAAGGCCTGCAATTCCAGAAACTCGCGGTAGGGGCCGTCCCGACGCTCAAGCTCGGAAGGTGAGCCGTCTTCCACGATCTTGCCTTTCTGCATCACGACGATGCGGTCAAAGTCTTTCAGCGTGGAGAGGCGGTGCGCGACGGCAATAACGGTGCGCCCCTGCATCAGTCGGTGGAGGGCTTCCTGAATATGATGCTCGCTTTCGCTATCGAGTGCGCTGGTGGCTTCATCAAGAATCAGGATCGGTGCGTTGCGCAGGAAAGCACGGGCAATGGCGAGGCGCTGACGCTGGCCGCCTGACAGCTTCACACCGCGATCACCGACTTCAGTCGCAAAACCTTCCGGTAGCGCCATGATGAAATCGGTACATTCGGCAGCGTCGGCTGCGGCCCGGACATCCTCATCCGAGGCGTCAGGCTTGCCGTAGCGGATATTGTCGGTGACGGAACGACGAAGCAGGGACACATCCTGCGGGACGACGGACATGCAGCCCCGGAGCGCTTCCTCCGACAGATCGCGGATATTCACACCGTCGATCATGACTGCGCCGTCCTGCACATAACGCTGCCGCTGGAGCAGGGCGAGCACGGTGCTTTTGCCGGAGCCGGAACGTCCGACAAGGCCCACGCGCGTGCCGGGTGTGACATGCAGGTTGAAGTGTTCCAGCACGTTCGGGCCGGTCGGGTAATGAAACACGACATCCTGAAAGGACACTTCGCCCCTGGGTGGGGTGGAGAACCCATGAGCATCGGCCCGGTCGTGCATTTCATGAGGGATGAGGATTGTCGAAAGCGTCTCGCCCAGACGCGCCGTGTGCTGCACTGTTTCGACAAGAGCGACGGCCAGGTCACGGGTGCCGTGCAGGATCATGAAGCCGAGGCTGACCACCATGACCACGTCGCCGACTGTCGCGGCGCCGTTCTGCCAGAGCCAGACGATCCAGACGAGCAGGCCCGCCGTGAGAACGGCGGTCAGAACAGCGTGGACAAGCCGCAGGATTTCCATGTTGCGCAGGGAAACGCCGCGCACCGCCATTTCCCTGTCGATCAGCCCCGCCAACCGGGTCCGTTCGAACCCGAGCATGCCGAACGTGCGGACCAGCGGCAGATTGCCGACCACGTCCTGCATTTCACCGTCCATATTGGCGGCTGAACCGGCATAGGATGCGTGCAGCTTTTTGCCGCCCCGCGCCATGCGGAACATCAGGGCGGCGAGAGTGAAGGCGAGGGCGGTGATGACACTGCCCATCAGGGGGCTGACGCTGATCATCAGTCCGATGGAAAGCAGAACATTCAGGCAGGGAGGCAGGATATTCCACGCCAGCAGGCTCTCCAGTGTGAAGGAGGCGTTGCCAGCCGTGGAAATGCGGGCCGCCAGAGCGGCAGGCATGCGGTCGGAGAAGTAGCCTGTCGAATGGCCGGTGAGATAACGGAAGAGATCACGCCTTACATCGCCTGTGACAGCCACAAATGTCTTGGCCGCGTACCAGCCAGACACGCGCCAGGACAGATTGTCCACTGCGATGATGCCAGCCAGCCAGATGACGGCGGTCCAGACCGGCCGTACGGAAGCGCCTGCCTTGTGCTGGTTCATCGTGTCCACCAGATGCCGGATGGACGAGGAGGAGAAGACGGCGCAGGAAACGGCTATCGCCACAAAGCCGAACACCATCACATGCGGAAAGGCGCGATTTCGTGCGTAGCGCATGAGAAATCGGACGGGATGACCAGCATATTGAGGAAGTTCGGCATCAGGGACAGTGATTTCGCTGTCGTGTCTCACGCGGGTCCGCCCATGCGTTATCTGTCCGGTCAACTTTTGGTCTGTCAACTTTTGGGGGACCTTAAGCGTTTGTGGCATGTGTGAAAAGCTCGCACAGGAATACGGAAATCGTGTGACCTGAAGCGTTAAAGTCAGGGCGTCCGAAAGGTTCACTCTGATCGGGTATCGAGTGCGTCAGAATAACAATAAATATGCGGAGTTACCGAGCATGCGTATCGCCCAGATTGCCCCACTCCACGAAGCTGTTCCGCCCAAACTTTATGGCGGTACGGAACGGGTGGTGGCCTTTCTTACTGATGAACTGGTGAAAATGGGGCATGATGTCACCCTGTTCGCCAGTGGCGACAGCATGACATCCGCGACACTCGAAGCCGTGTGGCCGCGGGCGCTGCGGCTTGATCCGGCCATCCGTGATCCGATTGCGCCGCACATGCTGCTCATGGAGCGCGCCGCACGGCGTGCCGACGACTTCGACATCCTGCATTTTCACATGGATTACTGGCCTTTCACCTATTTCAGCCGCCAGAAGACGCCGTTTGTGACAACCATGCACGGGCGTCTCGATCTGATGGAACTTCAACCGGTTTTCGATGCCTTTCCGCAGGCGCCGATCGTATCCATTTCAGACAGTCAGCGACGGCCGCTACCGCAGGCGTGTTACGCCGGAACCGTCCTGCACGGCCTGCCTGAAAATCTGCTGACACCCCAGCCCGGGCCAAGAAATTACCTCGCTTTTCTCGGGCGCATCTGTCCCGAAAAAGGTGTCGACAAGGCCATTCGTATCGCCCGCGCAGTCGGTATGCCACTGAAAATCGCGGCCAAGGTGGACAAGGTCGATGTCGAGTATTTCGAGCGCGATATTCTGCCGATGCTGGGTGACGGCGTCGAACTGGTCGGCGAGATCAATGATTCTCAGAAATCGGCCTTCCTTTCCGGCGCGCGCGCCCTGCTGATGCCGATCGACTGGCCGGAGCCTTTCGGGTTGGTCATGATCGAAGCCATGGCCTGTGGCACGCCAGTCATAGCTTTCCGTCACGGGTCCGTTCCAGAGGTGATCGAGGATGGTGTCACGGGCGCCATTGTCACAAGCGAGATGGAAGCGATTGCCGCCTATCCCCGTGTCGAAAAACTGGACCCTGCCAATATCCGGCGCGAATTCGAAAAACGGTTTACGGCCCGCCGCATGGCTGAGGATTATCTGGCTATCTACAAGACGCTGATTGAAGAACGGGCCGGGAAGACTGGTCATCAGTGATGTCGGTTCTGTACAACCTCGACCCTGTGCAATAACAGGAGCCAGACATGAGGGAGTCTGGCTTGCTCCGCCGGGAGGCTTACCGCAAGGTCACGTCTCCGCGTCGGACAGCGGGCGTTTATAGACAAGACGGGACAGGATGATCATGAAAAGTCGCCATATCTGGCATCCTCTGAGCTGGTTCTACAAGGACCGGCACCGTGACGATTCCACACCCGTTACACCAAGCTGGCTCGACAGGTTCAATGATCGTCTGGCGATCCGGATGACCATCATTTTCGGCAGCATCTGGTGCGTCTATGCGTTCATGCTGTTTTCCCTCCTTCCGGTCTTCAAACCGGAATGGCAGGGGGGCCTGCTCTATGTCAGCAATTCCATCCAGCTTGTGGCGCTTCCGGCCCTGATGGTGGGCAGCGCCATTCTTGCGCGCGGCAATGATCAGCGGGCGGCGGAAGATCACGCGGCGCTTATCGAAATTCTCAGTGATGTGCGCGAAGAGGTGGGGCGTCTGCGTGCCATGACGGCGAATATCGCCCAGCAGGAAACGCAGAACAATGAAAGACCGACGGATCTGGTTTCAATTTCCGATAACGCCGTCATCTCGGTGAATGAACCGGAGACGCCGGCGAACGGAGGGACCAGGGCTGGTGCCTGAAAAGAGGGTCAGGTTCCGAAAAGGTGAAGCACAACTTCCCTTCTGTGTGGCGCACGACGATGTTCGAAAAGGTAAAGGCCCTGCCAGATGCCCAGAGCCGGCTCGGCATCAATGACCGGGATGCTGAGGCCGGACTGCGTCAGCATTGTCCGCAGATGGGCGGGCATGTCGTCTGAACCTTCCGTGGAATGCTGGTATCGCCCCTTTTCTTCAGGAACGAGGGTTTCGAAAAAAGCGGCGATATCGGCGCGCACCGTTGAATCCGCATTTTCCTGCACGGTCAGGGAACAGGAGGTGTGCGGACACCAGATCGTCAGCAGCCCTGTGGACACGCCTGTCTCGCTCACCCAGTCCAGAACGGGCCGGGTGATGGGAACAAGTCCCTTGCCCTGCGTTCTGAACGTCAGGCGATGGGTGTACTGCTTCATGATCTGGCTCCCTGTCAGGCCGGTCGGATGGTGAAGGTCAGAAAGACCTGTCCATCCCGTTGGCGTGTCTGTGGGTTGATTGTCGGAACAACTTTTCTTCTGTCCACCGAGACTGTTCATGCGGCGGAGAATCTGGACTGGCTGACAGACCCCGGCGGATGGGGCGGTCTGAAGAAACAATGGCAGAAAGCCGGTGTCGATGTCAGCATTGAGGATGTCGAGGAACTCTGGTCCATTCCGACCGGCGGCGCTTTGCCATCCCAGCACTATGTCGGTCTGACAGATGTGGATGTCGTGCTTGATCTTGCAAGACTGGCTGGAGGGAACGCGCGCGACGGGGCTTGGGGGAAATTCGAAGTCAGCGCTCTTGATCTCAGGGGAAAGCCCTTCAGTAACTATCCTCTGTATGCGTTCAATCAGACATCATCCAGCGAGGCTGATCCGAACCTGCGACTGTATGAACTGGCCTATAACTGGACCAGTGCAGACGGACATATCGACACGCGGATCGGCAAGCTGGACCTGAGTCAGGACTTCATGGTCAGCACGACGGCTCAGACTTTCCTGAACGCGTCGTTCGGCTGGCCGATGCTGCCGAGCAACAACCTCTATGGACAGGGACCGGCCTCTCCCGTCGCCACACCGGCGTTCCGTCTGCGTTACGCCTTCTCGAAAGGATGGGAGACGCAGATCGCCGTGGCGGATGATAACGGAACCGGCGCACGCTCCTTCATCAACGATACGGATCCATGGAACCAGAATCAGGACCCGAGCGGCACACATTTCAATTTCAGGACGGGAACCTTCGTGATTGGCGAGGTCGCACATAACGTCAATCACAACGGAAAAACGGGGACATACAAGGCCGGGTTCTATGTCGATACCGGACGCTTCCCGTTACAGGCCAATCAGGATGTCAGCCGGCGCGGCAACTGGGAAGTCTATATGGTCATGGATCATACGCTTCTGAAGAATACAGGGGCGGGAGAACTGCGCGGTTTCGTGCGGTGGGAGTATACGGGGCTGGCGGACCGCAACCAGATTTCCTCTTCGTTGGATGCTGGCCTCGTTCTTGACGGTCCTTTTCATCGCTCCGGTGACAATGTCGGAATTGGTTTCGGTTACGCCGCCCCCAGCCATTACCTGATGCTCCAGCGTCCGGATGGCTCGGAACGGCATCATGGCAATGAATACCATCTCGAACTGACCTATGCTGCTCAGGTTCTGCCCTGGCTGGTGGTGCAGCCGGATGTGCAGGGACTGATCAACCCCAGTGGCGGGGCTTATGATGACGGCAAGAAAGTGAAATCCGCGCTGATTTTCGGTCTGCACATGGACATGTCTTTCTGAGCATTAAAACCGCTACTGGTCCAAACATGCTTTTCCCGTGCTGTGCAGATGGGCGCGATGTGGCACAAGGCTGCCCTGATCTCGATAACGCGCAAGGAACGGCATGATTACGCGCCTTTTTCCTGTATGGGCCGTGCTGTTTTCCGGCGCGGCGATTGTCTGGCCAGCCGTCTTTACGGCCTATGGCTGGGCCGTGACGCCTCTGCTGGCGTTCATCATGGTCACGATGGGTGTGACGCTTACCCCCGGTGATTTTCTCCGCATTGCCCGCAAACCCAGAGCGGTTATTGCCGGGATCGGGCTGCATTATCTCGTGATGCCGCTGGCCGCCTGGCTGATTGCAACAATGCTGTCCATGCCGGAGGATCTGAAAACCGGCATGGTTCTGGTCGGCTGCGTCGCCAGCGGCACGGCGTCCAACGTCATCATCTATCTGGCGGGTGGCGATGTGGCGCTGTCTGTCAGTATCAGCATGGTCTCGACGCTGGTCGGGATTGTCGCAACGCCGCTGCTGACGCGCCTGTATCTGTCGGCGGATGTGGCCGTTGACAGTTGGGGGCTGTTTCGCAGCCTGCTGATGATCGTGGCGCTGCCGCTGGTCGGTGGGCTGGCGATCAACACGTTCTTTCACAAGGCGGTTCGACGGATTGAACCGGCCCTTCCGCTTGTCGCCATGCTGTCGATCCTGCTCATCATTGCGAGCATTGTCGCCAGTGTGAAACCTTCGCTGGCGGCGGTCGGTCCGCTCGTGCTGGTCGGGGTTATTCTCCACAACGCGACTGGATTGCTGGGTGGATACTGGGGCGGGCGTCTGCTGGGGTTCGATGAGGCTGTCTGTCGGACGCTGGCCATTGAGGTGGGGATGCAGAATTCCGGCCTCGCGGCGACGCTGGGACGGCTTTACTTTGCGCCGCTCGCGGCATTGCCGGGCGTGATCTTTTCAATATGGCACAATATTTCCGGCTCCATTCTGGCTGGGTACTGGAATGCGCATCCGGCCAGAAAAAGGGATGGAAACGACTGAAAGAGTCGCAACCGGTCTGTGTCAGCGCAGGCCAAGTCCTGACTTCAGCCCTGCCACATCCGTCTGCATTTCAAATCCGGGATGTCCGGGCTGAAAAAGCACGGACGATGAGAGCGGGCCTGTTGTGACCGGATCAAAGCCCGCCGCTTTTACAAGTTCTTCCACACGCTGAACCGAGGCTGGATCGTCACCGGCCACCGGGATGGCCAGCCGGGGAGAGGATCTGTCTGCCTCGGATGCCAGAACACTCATGTCGATGGAGTTGAAGCCGCGAACGACATGCGCGCCGGGAAAATAATGCTGGGTCGTCAGGCCAGCACCATCCCGATCGGCAACGGAGGCGATGGAGCCATCGCGGAATGGATAGAAATTGGTAGCGTCAAGAACGGTTTTGCCCCTGAGCAGAGGCACCAGTTTCTGTCCGACATCAGGAATGGCGCGATAGGGAACGGCAAGCAGCACGACTGTTCCAAACCGGGCTGCCTCTTCGGGCGTGCCAGCGGAGGCGTTCGGCCCCAGGCTGGACGCCAGTTTCTGCGCATCGGTTAAGCTCCGGGCTGAAAACATCACATGATAGCCTGCCTTGACCCACAGACTGCCGAGCGTGCCAGCCACATGGCCTGATCCAATAACGCCTATTGTCGGGAGAGAATCCGCTGCACGGACAGATGTGCTGGCTGCGGCAAGACTGGAAAGCAGTGTCAGGCCAGTCAGAAGAACGTGGCGTCTTTTAATGACTGGCATCATCCGTTTCTTTCTCCATTCCCCGGATTTCTGAGGCCGAAAACAGGATCGGACCGGGGAAAGGGCAGGGTCGTCAGACGGGTCATCTGCTCGGGTGTGGGAGCCTGCCGGACAATGTCGAAACTCTGCTCAGGAGGGTAAGCGCCGACAACCAGAAAATCATCGTCCGAAGACAGCTTCATGTGGCCGGTTCCAGCAGGGAGCAGGGCAATATCACCTGCCCGGACTTCGACCTTGCGTCCATTCGGTCCACCAAGCATCAGATGCGCCGAACCCCCTGCGAAGCCGAGCACTTCATGCCCTTCGGTGTGATAGTGATGAAAGGAATAGACCCCGTTGCGCCATTGGGGTGGCCAGCCGTTCTTCTGGAACAGATTTTCAAAGTTTGCGGCAGGATCTGGGCCGTCAATGGAGAGGGCGTTGCGATAGAGAACGACCGGCAGTTTCTGGTTGTTTGGAACCCAGTCGTTTCTTTGAAGCAGAAAGCTTTCGGTTCTGGCTGGTGTGGCGGCAGCCGCGGACCGGACACCGGCTTTTCCCAGAGAAAGCCCCATTCCCGCCAGAATGGAATTGAAGACACGCCGTTCCATGTCGGTCGCTCCCGTTCTGAATTCAGAACGCCAGCATGCCGCCCTCGGTTCATACCCAACAAGTCAAATAATATTGTCTTGCAGCCACAGACTGACTGTCGGGGATCAACCCTGCTTGGCTTCGCCGGGCGTTTCGTGCGGGCGGGGGGTGATCGGAACGCTTTTCGGGTCGATATTGCGGAGAAAGCGTTCCGCAAGAGCGCCGTAAAGCGGCTGTTTGCAGATCATTCTGGAGACGCCGAAAGCCAGAAACGAGCTGGCGAGCAGGGCGAGCGTCACCTGCTGGTTGTCACACATTTCCATGACGATCACGGTCGCGGTCAACGGAGCCTGCACGACGGCGGAGAAATACGCCACCGTGCCGAGGAGAACGACCGCGCCCGGTGTCGTATGCGGCAGGAACTGGGCAATCCAGCCACCCATACCGGCTCCTACGGACAGGGAGGGCGCGAACAGTCCGCCGGGAATGCCAGAGCAGTAAGATACGATAGTGGCGATGAATTTCAGTACGAAATAGGAGGCTGGATAATGCTCCTCGCCATGAATGATCGAGCGGGCCTGTGAATAGCCGGTGCCGTATGTCATCCCGCCGGAGGCCAGTCCGATGAGCGCCAGCACAAAGCCGCACAGAGCCGCAAAAGCAATCGGACGCTCAGCCACAAAACGTCCGGCTCTGCCCGGCAGTCCTCTGGAGGCGCGGATCAGGATGGCGGAAAACGAGCCGCCTGTGACGCCGCCAAGCAGTCCGCAGGCGATCACGGCCAGCCAGCTTACGCCCAGCGGCACGACGGAATCCGTATGACCGAAATAGCTGTAGTTGCCCATCAGTGCGATTGCCGTGACACCGGCCAGCACCACACCGGCGAGAACCACGCCGCTGGTTCTCTGCTCGAATGAATGGGCGAGTTCCTCAATGCCGAATACGATACCCGCCAGCGGTGTGTTGAACGCAGCGGCTACACCGGCAGCGCCACCCGTCAGCACGAGAGCGCGTCGGGAGATGATTTCTCCCATGTTGAGATACCGCCCCACGGTGTTCATGATGGCCGCGCCGATCTGCACGGTTGGTCCTTCGCGGCCGATGGAAGCGCCCGCCACGAGGCCGAGGCAGGTCAGTCCGACCTTCGCCGCGGCGATCCTGAGCGACAGGATACGGTCCACGAGCTTCTGGTCGGAGAGATGCATGCAGGCGATGGCCTGCGGAATGCCAGAACCCTGCGCGCCACGGAAGAAGGTTCGGGTCAGCCAGATCGACAGCGCCAGCCCGCCGGGGGTGACGATCAGCATCAGCCAGGGACTGTAGGAGATAATATTATTGCGCAGATGCGCGGCCTGATCGGCGAGCGTCGCGAAGGTGATGGCTGCGAGGCCGACGACAATGGAGCCACCCCAGAAGATCAGCTTCCGTCGCCATTCAGCCGTAGTGATGCGGGCTGTATCGCGGAAATGTCGGATGCGGCCGGTAGGGGAAGCCATCGTGTATTAGTCAACTCATGTCTTGCGGCAGAAGTCCGGGTTCGACTCTACACAGTAAAAGGTCTTCATCAGGGCTTACGCCCGACGCCTGCCTATTCCAAGCGCAAACCCGCCCGATGGTTCCATTCCGGCCAGCCAGTGTGAGATTTTAATAACACCTTGTGGCGTGGGCGAGGACAATGCCGCTGTTCTTGGCCTTGTGTTCCGGTTCGACATGAATGTTGATCACGCAACGTCCGAGCGCGTTGCGGAGACCGGCTTCGATGCGGTCACAGATGTCATGCACGACAGCAACCGTCATGGTGCCCGGCACCACCAGATGAAACTCAATGAAGGTGATCGCTCCGACTTCACGGATGCGGATATCATGAGCTTCCAGAGCACCCACCGCCTTTTCCGCAATGACATCATTGAGTCTGGCGAGCGTGGCTGAATCCGGAGCCTCGTCCATCAGACCCGAAACGGACTGGCGCAGCATCTCCCAGCCCACCCGCAGCACGTTGAGAGCGATAAGCGCCGCAATGGCTGGATCGAGCCAGTGCCATCCGGTCAGCGGGATCAGGGCAAGTCCCGCCACCAGACCAAACCCTGTCCACACATCGGAAAGCACGTGCTGGCCACCAGCGACAAGCGCGGGGGATCGGATACGGCGACCAATGCGGAGCATGGTCAGCCCCCATGCGAGATTGATCGCGGTTGCAGCGCCATTCAGGGCAAGGCCGAACCATGGAGCGCCAACATTCTGCGGATGGACAAAACCCTCGTACGATTCACGGGCGATCAGGAGCGCCGTGACCAGCACCATGGCGCTTTCGATGATCGCAGAAAGATACTCGGCCTTGTAATGTCCGTAGGTGTGGTTGTGATCAGCGGGTCTTTCCGCGAGATGAATGGCCCACAGGCCGCCGATGGCGGCGGCGACATTGATGACGGTCTCAAGCGCGTCCGATTTCAGAGCGATACTTCCCGAGACCGACCATGCCGCATATTTCAGCCCGAGTGCGACAAGGCTGACACCCAGACTGACCCACGCAATGAGATTTTTGCGTCGGTTGACCGTCTGACCTTCTGACTCAGACATGGGCTGGTCCCGCGCAACTGACATCGCAGGCGACGGTTTCGATCTGGATGGTCGTGTGGACGATACCGAAGCGTGTGCGCAACATCTGGTTGGCGGCTTCCAGAACCTGATCGTTGCTGCCTGTCGTGCCGTCGGTTGTGCGGACCAGATGCGCCGTCAGCGCCGTTTCCGTGGTGCTCATCGCCCAGACATGAAGGTCGTGCAGATCGGTGACACCCGGCAGGGCGCGGAAAAATCCATCGATTTCGTTCATGTCGATTCCTTTGGGAACGGCGTCGAGCGCCATATCGAGGGAATCCCGGAGCAGGGACCATGTCGTCAGGACAATAAGAGCCGAAATGAGCAGACTGATCGCCGGATCAAGCCACTGCAGACCTGTCAGCAGGACCAGCCCACCGGTAATGACAACCGCCAGCGATGCGATCGCATCGGTCGCCATGTGCAGGAAGGCTCCGCGGATATTGAGGTCGTTCTTCTGCCCTTTCATGAGCAGCAGCGCGGTCCCGCCATTCACGAGAATACCGAGAGCCGCCACGATCATGACGGTCCAGCCGGAGACAGGTTCCGTGGGATGAAGCAGTCGTAGAACGGCTTCCCATGCAATACCGCCGGTCACCAGAAGCAGGATGACCGCATTGGACAGCGCCGCGAGAATGGAGGAGCGACGAAGGCCGTAAGTATAGCGTGTGCTCGGGCTTCTTCTGGTCAGGCTGTGGGCCAGCCAGGCGGCTCCCAGCGCAAGAATGTCGGACAGATTGTGCCCTGCATCGGCCAGCAATGCGAGGGAGTGAGAGAGAACGCCCCAGATGGCTTCGATCACCAGATAGGCGCTGTTGAGCACCATGCTGATGGCGAAGATCCCGCCGAACGTATCGGGTGCGTGATGATGGTGACCGAAAAGGCCGTGATCATGGTCGTGATGATCGTCATGCCCGTGGTCATGATCATGCCCGCTGCAACTGCTCCCGTGATGGTCGTGGGCATGCGCTGAATGGTCATGATCCGTGTGATCATCATGGGTATGATCATGGTTGTGGGTGTCGTGTGAACACTCTGAGCCATGCATGGAAACATCGTCCCCGTTTTTCTCTGGCGGGGTCAGGAGCACAGATCCTGCATGTTCGCGGACGGGAGGCTCACGTTTTTTGCCTTCAGTCTGTCTCGGACGATCCGGAGCGAGTGCGCCAGAACTTCATCGGCGCATAGGGCGTCTGTTTCAATCCTGATGGCGTCATCCGCCATGCGCAGAGGAGCTGATGCACGGGTGCTGTCAGCGTGGTCGCGCTCGATCAGCGCCATCTCAACGGTCCGGACACGCTGGTCCCGGTCAGGGGCATCGTCGGTGCCGCCGTTCTGGATATAGCGTCGGACAGCACGCGCATAAGGACTGGCCGTGATGAACAGCTTCACATCGGCATCCGGGAAAATGACCGTGCCGATGTCGCGGCCATCCAGCACCGCGCCATTCTTGCGGGCGAAGATGCGCTGCATGTCGACAAGGGCCTGACGCACGGCGTTGTCGCGTGCGACGAGGGAGGCGGCGGCATCGACATCCGGAGTGCGGAGATCCGTGCGTTTCAGGTCAGCCAGCGAAAGCGCACGCGCGATGCTCTCTCCTGACGTGGAAGCCGGATCGAGCCCAGCATTGATCATCAGCCGCGCCACGGCCCGATACAGCAGTCCGGTATCGAGGTGCGGCAGCCCCAGAGCTTCAGCGAGGCGCTTGGAAAGGGTGCCTTTTCCGGCTGCTGCCGGACCATCCACAGCAATGATGGGCGCCGATCCTGTCACCGGTCTTGTCATGGAGAAACATCCTCTGGTCTGGTTCTGCTGCGTTGTGGCGCGATACGCGGACAGGACTCTGGCGTCAATCTGCCTGTGAAATGGCGGGCCGCCTTCGGGTGCGTTTATATCGAGGCTTGCTGGCTGCTGCCACGCTGAAATCAGAATTTTTGAATGATCCGGTCAGGCAAGGTGTGTTCAATTGAAACCACGGCGCGAGAGACCAGATCAGCATCAGACAGGGAGGGCCGTGTGGGACGTACACTGATAGCCGTTGGCATTGCGATCGTTCTGATCGGACTGCTGTGGCCTTACCTCCAGAAACTGCCAATCGGACGCCTTCCGGGCGATATTCTGATCAGGCGTCAGGGCTTTACCCTGTATATGCCTCTCGCAACGGGACTTGTTCTGAGCATTCTGCTTTCTTTCATCCTCTGGCTGGTTCGGCGTTGATCTCTGGTCGGCGCAGGGAAGGGCTGGTAGGGATAACAGGCAGACAAGAGACCGGATTTCAGGTTGGGAAGAAAAAATGGTGGTCGCCAGCAATCAGGGCCTGTGGCGATGAGCAGTGAAGACGCAAAGAGCGCCGCTGGATGCGCAACCGGCTGGCGCTTGCGGTGGCGTCCCCTCGCTCTGTGCGGGGCTCTGGCGGCCTGTCAGGCATCGCCGGTCGTCAACACCAGGCCCACCCCTCATACGCTGATATACAGCTACATGATCGCGCACGGAATGGCGCGTGGCGCCGTGATGTCGGGGGGGATAACGCCTCACAGGCTCACAGAAATCATCGTGCTGGACCATGAGGCGCTTCTGGCTGTCGCACGGGAGGAATCGTCGCCTGCCGATAGCAACATGCGGGCGGCCAATAAAGCGATTGAGCAGTTGATCGCTGTGACGACGCCGGTGGATGGCGCACCGGCTGCCCCCTCAACCCAGACAAAATCGGCCGCTGGAGTGCCGTGAAGCCAATCAGTGAGAAAAGGGTTCTTTCTCACTGATCCTGAAGTCGCTCTGTCAGATTTCCTGCTTCACAGCGGGGCGTGTGTCCTTGCGCAGGCGCTTTTCGCCCAGCAGCAGGAGCAGCGGGGCGGCGATGAAGATCGACGATGACGTCCCGACCACAATGCCGAACAGCATCACCCAGGCAAAGCCGGACAGGCTTGCTCCGCCAAAGAAAGCCAGAGGCAGGGCCGCCAGAAAGACCGTGGTGGACGTGCCCAGCGTACGGCTCAGGGTTTCATTGATGGAAAGATCAAGCAGTTCCCGCAACGGCATGGTGCGGTAACGCCGCAGATTCTCGCGGATACGGTCATACACCACCACCTTGTCGTTGGTGGAGTAGCCGAGAATCGTCAGGATTGCCGCGACCATCACGAGATCGAACTCGAAATGGGTCAGCACGAGAAAGCCCACGGTCTTGGTCAGGTCGAGCACCAGCGTGACGACAGCCGAGAGAGCGAACTCCCATTCAAAGCGGAACCAGATGTAGCCGAGGATCATCAGCAGACTGATGCCGAGCGCCAGCAGGCCATTGCGGAACAGTTCGGCGGACACGGACGCGCCGACAGCATCGGCCCGCACAATGGTCGCACCCGGCTGCGCCTCGGTGATGGCGTGACGGACTTCGTCCACGACAGCATTGGTGTTGGTCTGTTCGTTGGCGCCCAGTCGGATCAGCACGTCATCCGGGCCACCGAACGCCTGCACGCCATCCGTCTTGAGATTGTGCGCCGTCAGCGCCGTCCGGATCTTGCCGAAATCGGCCGGACCATTGGTTTTGGCTTCCACGACGATGCCACCACGGAAATCGAGGCCAAGCGTCAGACCCGGATGGAAAAACAGGATGACCGAAGCCAGCGACAGCACGGCGGAGGTTGCCAGTCCGACAAACCGGCCACGCATGAAGTTGATATGCGTATCCTTGCGGACAAAGCGCAGGAGGGGACGTCCGAACATGATGCGCCTCTCAGACCGGAAGAGTGGACGGACGGGTGAGGGCATACCAGCGCACCATCAGCATCCGAGAGAGAAGAAGGGTGGAGAACAGCGTCGTGGCGATGCCGATCGTGATCGTGAGAGCGAAGCCGCGCACCGGTCCCGTTCCGAACACGAACAGCATGACGTGAGCCAGAAAGGCCGTGGCGTTACTGTCCAGCACGGTGGCCGTGGCGCGCTCGAACCCGGCCTGCATGGCGGCCAGCGGTGTGCGGCCACGCTTCAGTTCCTCACGGATACGCTCGATGATCAGGATGTTGGCGTCCACCGCCATGCCAAGGGTCAGCAGCATTCCGGCCATGCCGGGAAGCGTCAGCGTCGCCCCGAACAGCGACAGGATGGCCAGCATCAGCACAAGGTTGGCGAACAGGGCGACGTTCGCATACCAGCCGAAGCGGCCATAAAACAGCGCCATAAAGATGATCACCAGCACAAAGCCGACCAGCAGGCTGAGTGCGCCGGCCCGGATGGAGTCCGCGCCAAGCGACGGTCCGATCGAGCGTTCCTCCACGACTGTCAGCGGCACGGGCAGCGCGCCCGCACGCAGCAGCAGGGCCAGATCCGTCGCCTGATGGGCGTCGAAGTTGCCGGTAATAATGCCGCTGCCACCGGTGATGGCCGTGCGGATCACAGGCGCTTCAATGATCTTGTTATCCAGAACGATTGCAAAGCGACGTCCGACATTGGCCTGCGTCACGTCACCGAAGGCGCGGGTGCCGACTGAATCGAGAGAAAAGCTGACAGCCCAGCCGCCCGTCTGGTCATCGGTTGTCGCGCCGGCGTTGGTGAGGTTCACACCGTCAACATCGACATGATTATGCACGGCGAGCGTGCTGTCCGGGTGATCCGACAACGGCAGGAGTGTGTCGCCGGGAGGCGCGATCAGCGTGCCGGGAGGCAGTTCATCGACAAGCCGGAACGTCATCTTCGCTGTGGTGCCGAGCAGGGCTTTCACACGCTCAGGATCACTGATGCCCGGAAGCTCGACGACGATGCGGTCTTCGCCCTGACGTGTAATCTGGGGATCGACGGCACCGGTGGCGTCGATACGGCGTCGGACAATCTCGATGGCCTGAGAGACAGCGTCATGTGTCCGGACCCGCATGGCGCCGCTGTCGAGCGTTATGGCGATGGTGTCGTCAGGGCGGGTCGTGACCGAGAATTCGTTCGAAACCGTGCGGGGCAGATCCTCCAGCACTTTCAGGTCACGGTCCTTCTCCGAAGGGTCGCGAGGCTGAAAGGTGATCTCGGCCTTGTCCGGATTGATCGCAATGTTGCGATAACCAAGGTTGGCGCTGATGAGGGATTGCCTCAGTGAGTCTGACAGACTTTGCAGCCGATCATGAGTCAGCGACGAAAGGTCGACCTGAAGGAGAAGATACGAGCCTCCCCGAAGATCAAGTCCGAGATGTATCTCGGGCCAGGGGATGGACGCCGCAGGTTTGCGGACAAAGTTGGGCACGCAGAGCAGGGCGCCAAGCAGGCACACCGCAGCCACGGAGAGCAGTTTGATCCGGCTGTAATACATCATTGCGTAGGCGACCGTTCTCCGTCTTGTCCGAAACAGGGAGCTTCTGCGCGGGCAAAAACCCCAATTTTGCTTCGTCCGGTACGTCTTTAGAAAAGCGGGCGGAAGATGCAAGGCATCAGAGCCGAATGCAACCGCTGACAGGACTTTCCGGAGTGGTCGATTTCAATGTTTTCTGTTGATGGAAAGTGAAAATCGCTGGGAAACTATAAGGAATAATAATTTTATATTTTATTTTCAATGGACTGTTGTTTTTTATTCAAGTTCTTTATGGCTGACGACATGATGTGTAGAAATGTCGATAACGACGGGTCAGATTGTCATGTCAGAGGATCAATCGACCCAATGAGAGCGCCCTGAAATCGGACTTTTCTTTTTGATCTTAAAATAAAGAAATCAACCATAACATTCTGATTTTAAAATATTATATTTTTATAATAAGATTATGGTCTGTGCAAAACTCCAAGACTCCGGTCCAGAGCCGCACGCACGCGTTCTGCCGAATGACGGATACGGATATAATCGCGTCCCGCTTCCGCCAGAGAGGTTGCCTTCTCCGGAGCGTGGTAAAGTTCTGCAGTAAGTTGCGCCAGATCCGCAGCACTGCTCGCCACAGAGAGCTGTAATTCCGCAGGAAGATTCATGCCTTCGGTCGCAATGGGCGTAGCAACGCAGGGGATACCGGCAGCCCAGCTTTCCAGAACCTTGCTCTTGATACCGGCTCCAAACCGTAGGGGTGCGATTGTCAGGCGAACGGAGCGCAGGAAGCTGTCCAGATCGGCAACATGCCCAAGCACCCGCACGTCTGGAATCTCGCCCATCTGAATAATCAGATCCGGCATGGCGCTTCCGACCAGCAGGATTTCGATGTCTGGAGCCTGAGCTCGCAGAAGTGGAAGGATGTCACTCACCAGCCACTTGGCGGCATCAATATTGGGGGCGTGGCCATAATGCGCGATGAAAGCAACACCGTGCCGTCGTTCAAAAGGAAGCGGTGGCTCTTTCAGTTCCAGATGCCACGGAACGACATGGATGCTGGCTGTTGGAACCGCCGCAGCCAGCAGATCGGCTTCGATTGGTGAATGGGTGATCACGCTATGTGACGCCCACGTCGCCATATGTTCCCGCACTTTTTCCTGTCCGGAAGCTGTCCGCAACTCGGGACGATTTTCGGCAATGGCCTGTCGCTCCAGCCGCAGCCACGCCAGATCAGCAACGCTCGAGATCAAACGGGCTCCCGGCATGTAAAGTCTCGCCAGATCGAGGTAGCGTCCAGCGTTGGTCAGACGATGGAAATAGATGGCGTCAAAGCTGTTTGTCTGCGTCCGCAATAGCGATTCAACCGTTGGATAAGCCGGGGCGTGCCAGCACGCAAAACCCTGTTTCTCAAGTTCCCGGACGGCGGCGGCACTCGGTTCAATGACTGATGCGATAAAGCTGACGTCATGGCCAAGCGTCCGGGCCGCCTGCATGTGCGAGAGGAGGGCGCTTGATCCCGCATCGCGGGTCGGATCAGGAGCACGGTCATCGACAAACAGGATTCTGGAGGCGGTTACGCCCGGTTCTGCCTCCTTGCGGCGTTGGGCCTGTCGATGATGCTCTGTTGCCGCCTTGCGGGAATCCTCGCGGCCCTGTTGACCACGGAGCTGGTGACTCTGGTTGGCAAGAAATTCCAGGGCGGCCTCACGCTGACGGGCGGTTGCTATGCCGTTGAGAGTCTGTCGAACGTGCTGGCGGAATGTTTCATTGAAACGGCGCGTCGCCGGAAAATACAGGGGCGAGCCGGGCAGGGGCGTATTGGTTTCCGCACAGAGAACGGAAACCACATGGTCGCTGTCCAGTGAGAGCGGCGGAGACAGCATGATATCAAAACCGTAGCGACCGTCGCTGAGACCGCTATCACGCAGATCCGGCCGAAACTGATTGGCGAGCATACGGTGCTGAAGCGCATTGTCGACCATGATCGCCACACTGAGGCGCATGTCGGGATGGGCGTCACTTCGCAGCCAGCCTGCAATCCTGTCGCGTCCGACGATATCAATGGACGCTCGCAGGTCTGCAGGGATCGTGCCTGCGAGATGCTCGGCAAAAGGCAGAGGCTGACGATCCGGGAGCAGCAGCACATTGAATGAGCCGATTTCCGCAGCGGGAACAGCGTCGTCCGGGATCAGAATCGAAAAGGCATGATGCCCGTCCGCACTGCCCGGAATGACCAGATCCTCCCGAAAGCGGTCAGCTGCTGCGTCTGCAATCTGATTGCCGTGGCACAATATGCGGATCTGATAGCGGGCTGACGGGTCAGTCAGGTTTCTCGCCCAGCCCGCAATCGTCCAGCCCTGACCGGGCTCATGACTGATGACGTCGACAAAACCGGCAAAAGCTGACCCGGCAAGCACTGCTGATTTTTCTGACACGCTCATGAAAAGCAGTGTCGGAGATAATCCTGAAAGTTTTACGAATGGAAACGCTAGGCGGCATGACCGTGAAGCGATCCGCTTGCGGGATTGATCAGGCAGTCGCCTGTGTTCGCGTCCTCAACACGAATCAGCTCCGCCATGACGGGACCTTCGCAGACAAAGCAGAAAGCGTGTCGCCCTGAATGACGCCCGTTTTCAGTCAGATCCGCCCGGAAGCGATCTGCCGTGACCCGGCCCAGTTCGATGTCCCGGTTATAGATGATCAGTTCGCGTGGCGTGCTGGATGCGGCATCACAGCGTGCCCAGCCCTCAATCGTTGTGGAGGTGATGGCGTCTACAAAGCCGTTGACCCGGTTACGCTCCATGACGTCAGCGGCAAGCGCCTTCAGACGCTGCCTGATCGCCTCGAGTTGCGGACCATCTTCGATGCGGGGCAGGCAGAAACGGGCCGCCTGACGCATTTCATCCGGATAAAGCGACGCATATTCGGTGGCGTTGTGGAACATGGCCCGGCTGTCGTCGTCGACAAATGTTTCAGAGGCTGCGCCTTCCGCCAGCAGGAGGTCGTGTGAGTCGAGCTCGATATGGATGTAATCCACGCGGCGTGGTCTGCGTGTCTGGGCTATGCTGGAACCGTTGATCAGCAGGTTGGCTGGGATGAGTTTGCCGTCCAGCATCATTGCGTGAAGAGGCGATACGCGCAGGGTGCGGCGTGGAAGACCATCACCCAGAGCACCAGCCTGAATGACGACAGGCAGGATATCCGGATTGCCCGCGGCAAAGCGTCCGTCGTAACTCCGCCGTCCAATCCACCGAATCGTACGGCTTTCTCCGGAAGCTGTCTGAATGACGTCACCAATCGAAAGTGTCTCGATGGGGCGCTCTCCCTCGGGCGTGGAGATGAGCGTTCCGGGGCAGTAGCAGGGCACGCCGTATGTGATTCGGGTGCCGCCATCAGGAGCGCGCTGAAAGTAGAAGGGAGAGCCAAATGTTCCGCCCAGATGGATGGACACGCTCTCGCTGCCTTCAGTCACGGTCAGAACACCGTCAGCGTCAATGAAACCGGTATCAATCTCGTTGGTTGTTCCGGCGAAAGTCAGGTCGGTAATGACAATCTGATTGATGGTGCTGACAGTCTGATTGCCTGGCGTGCCGTAAAGGGAGTTCAGCCCTATCGATGTAACGGAGCCGATAACATCAAAGCCCTGGATGGTGATGGATGCGAGCTGATCCATGGTGACGTTGAGCACGGATTGCGTCGTATGACTGCCGGATATGCCGTAAACCGTATATCCCGGATCGCTATTCGGCAGAAAGGTGAGGGCCCCTGTGTAAAGAGCACCTTTCTCAAGGGTGAGCGTACCGCCGTCCAGAGCGATGTTGGCTGCGGAACCGCCTGCCTGCACATCGATAGTGGCGTTGGCGTTGGCCGTCGTGTGGATCGCTGTCCCGCCAGACATGACGATCTGCTGCGCATATCCATCAGCCCACATGGGGGTGGTATGGTAGAGCCAACCCAGATGAAGTCCCGTTAGCGTGGTGTCGATGGCGGTGCCGCCGTTTTCGACATACTGGACACTGTCTGAAATGGCCTGACCCAAAGGCAGGTAGGTATTGCCCGCGAAAACGACATTCACAGTCGTATCGCTGGCCAGCCCGCCGGACCCTACAATCTGCGTTCCGTCGATCATCATCTCCGGACCAAGATTGTTCGCATTATAACGGCCCGTGATGGTTGTCTCTGTGGCCGTGCCGCCGAGAACGGACTGTGTGCCGCCCAGAATGCTGGTGGCGGAGGCCGAACCGCCGGTCAGAACTTCCTCGGAACCATACAGGCTGGTCTGAACGACCCGTCCGCCAGAAGCGACGACGTCCGTGCCATGCACTTCATTCTGTACGCCCAGCCCGTCGACATACAGGCGGGCTCCATCTTCAACCAGCGTATTGATGGCGAGTGATGTGGCCGGAATGAGGGCGGTTTCATCTGTTGCGACCACCGTTCCGACATCGCCGTTCGCAATGACCGTATCAATGTGGGGTGAAACCGTTCCACCAAACGACAATGTGGCTCCGGCGCCGTTCGTGTTTTCGACGAGTGTCAGATTCGCGCTGCTGTAATCGGTTCCACTGTCCAGAAAAATCGTCTCGATTACCGAGCCGCCCGATTCGAGTGTCAGTTGGGAGCCGTCGCCGAGCGAAAGCGATACGTCGGATGCTACGCCGGACAGGAAAACACTGTCATTCGCAGCAAAACCCGAGAGAGTCAGGCTGGTCGGAACAGAACCCAGCACCAGAGATTCTCCCCCTGATGTGGAGAAGAGGAACTGGACATGGCTCGCTTCAGCACCGTCAGCCACAATGACGGTGCCGCCCGAAAGAGCGATGGTGCCGGAAAAATGTTCAAGAGCGCCTGAAGTAAATTGCAGAGTCGTACCGGAACCGGTCTGGCTGATTGCGCCGGCTCCGGAAATCTGGCCTGCGACAGAACTTTGGCCCTCAAAAATGAGTGTGCCATCATTTGTCACAAAACCGCCGGCTTCGACGACGTCATTCACGGCGGTCGCGCCGGATGAAACGGTCTGGTTTCCGCCCGAAGCAATGACAACCTGTCGGGCGGACGTCCCACTCTGAAGTGTCTGACTGCCTCCAGAGGCGACTGTCCCGTTTTCTACAGTGGCGCCGTTCCGGACCTGCTGTGAGCCGCCGTCGAGGATGAGAAAATTCTGCTCCGTCACGCCATCCGAGCTCGCCGGAGCCAGAATCTGCTCCATAGCCGATGCGCCGCTGATCACTGTGCCGGACGCGCTGCCGCCGTTGAGAATCAGCGTGCCGTCAGTCCCCGTCTGCAATCCCGTGACGGAGGTTGCGCTGCCAAGAATCAGTGTGCCGGATGACACCGCCTGCACCGGAACGCTGGCGTCAATGATGTTCACGGTTCCGCCGGTGAACGTCACGGAAGCAACTTCAGCGGATGATATTGTGACGGCGCCTTTACTGCCTGCGACAAGGGTATCGGCCACTGCGCCGCTGGAGAGTTCTATTGAGCCGCCAGCAAGGGCTATGCCTGTGTTCAGCAGTCCCCCGCTCATGACATCAACCGTGCCGGACAAAGCGGTCACATTCTGTTCGGTGCCGCCGCTTTCCACGATTTCCTGAGCGAAACCTGCTGTGGTGCCCTGCAGTCTGGTGCCGTTCGCGACGCCGCTGACAACCAGTGTTCCGCTTCCAAGCACGGTCACCGCCGAGACGATGGAGCCGGAAGCAACGGTGCTGGTCTGACCACTGAGGACAAAATTGTCGGCATCAGAAAAGCTGGAGGAGGTTGTCATGACAGCACCTTGATTGACCGGTCTCGATTTCTTCATGCGGTTGTCGGTTAGGAGGACTGATCTGTAAGAATCAGATTCGTTCTGACCGCGTCGCCTGTTGATCGGCACTGTCGCACCGATCCATTTCGGACGGCTGTTAAAAGGACGGCAACGCTCGTTAAAAGTCCGTTTAAAGCGGCGCTCTGTTCCCAAAAAGGGTATTGAAAATGGGTTTTTTCCGGGTAGTCGAACGGTATTCCGCATGATCAGTTGGTTACAGAAGTGTCACGCTTGCTTGACAGGGAAATGCAGGGTCGTTAGCAAGCCGATGCACCCAGTTGGGAGGTGCAGGTGACCGAGGACAGAACTTCCTTTGACGAACGTCTCCGGGCTGCGCAGAAGCGTGTCGCGGGTAAGCAGGCTACTGATCAGAAACCGGATGCTCAGGACAAATCGCTCCTGTCTCTGGCGGCGAGGGCAGGGAGCGAAATGCTGGGCGGGCTCGTCGTTGGTGTGCTGGCAGGGTGGGGACTGGACCGCTGGTTCCATTTCAGAGCCCTGTTCATCGTGATCTTTGCACTTCTTGGCGGTGGCGCCGGTATCCTGAATGTCTGGCGACTGATGAAGTCGCTGGAACGGCAAGAATAAGAATCCGAGCGACCAGGAAGGTCGAGGAGAATAGCGTTGGCGGGCGGTTCAAGTATCAACGTGCTCGAGCAGTTCGAGCTGCATCCTGTTCTGGGTGGACTGGGCGAGGCTCTGAGTCTCAGTCAGGCCCCTGTTTTCATGGCTGTGGCGTGCGTGATTGTTCTGGCGTTTCTTCATTTCGGGATGAAGCCGGCAGCGGTTGTGCCCGGGCGTCTCCAGGCTGCGGCGGAAATCTGCTACGAGTTCATCCATAATCTGGCGGTGGATACGATCGGACCGGAAGGGACGGCTTTCTTTCCTTTCATTTTCGCTCTGTTCTTCTTTATCCTCGCTGGTAACTACCTGGGTCTCATCCCGTTCTCCTATACCTTTACCAGCCATATTGCCGTGACGTTTGCTCTGGCGATCATGGTGTTCCTGATTGCGATCATTGTTTCGCTGAAGGTTCAGGGGTTCAAGTTCTTCGCGCACTTCATGCCTGCCGGGGCGCCTGTGATGCTGGCTCCGCTGCTGGTGCCGATTGAAATCCTCTCCTTTCTGTCACGTCCGGTAAGTCTGTCGATCCGACTGTTCGCCAATATGGTGGCTGGCCACGTGATGTTCGATATCTTCGCAAGCTTCGTTATCATGCTGGCCGGACTTGGCTTCATTGGTGATGTGCTCGCGGTTGGCCCTCTCGTGATCAATATCGCGCTGATGGGACTGGAATTGCTGGTTGGTGCTCTGCAGGCCTATGTGTTTGCTATCCTGACCTGCATCTATCTGAGGGAGGCTGTGTCCCACTAATTGGGGCAGACCCCGTCGGGTTACGTTTTTTCGTTAATAGGGAAAATCAAAATGGACCTCGCTTCAGCCCGTGAAATCGGTGCCGGTATCGCTGTAATCGCCCTTGCCGGTGTCGGCATCGGGCTCGGCAACATCTTCTCCACGCTGGTCAGCAGCATTGCCCGTAATCCTGCGGCTCGTCCGCACGTGTTCGGCCTTGGCATGCTTGGCTTCGCGCTGACAGAAGCTGTTGCGCTGTTCGCCCTTCTGATCGCCTTCCTGATCCTGTTCGTCTGAGGACGGAGTAGCTTCGTGCGCAATCCGGTTTCCCTGATTCGTCACTCTCTCGTTGCAGGAGTCTCGAGTCTGCCGCTTCTCATGGCGGCGGCGCCCGGCGCGCACGCGGCGGGTATGCCTCAGCTGGACTTCAGAAACCCGCTCCTTACGGGGCAGGTTATCTGGGGTGCTGGTATCTTTCTGTTTTTCTACCTCGCCTTGCGCAGTTGGGCATTGCCGAAGGTTGATACAGTTCTTGCCAGTCGTAGCCAGCGTATCAACGGTGATCTCGATCAGGCGCGTGCGGCAAAAGTCGATGCAGACAATGCCGTGCGTGAACTGAACGAGACAAAAAAGGCAGCAGCTGCCGAAGCTCAGGCGCATCTTGATGCTGTGCTTGATGAAGAACGCAAGCAGGCAGCATCTCGTCTGGCTGAATTGGGTTCCAAGCTGGAGGTGGAAATTGCTTCAGCCGAAAAAGCTGTTGCAGAAGAACGCTCCAGGGCTCTTGAGTCCCTTAAGCCGATCGCATCCGATGTTGCTGAAGCGTTGGTGCAGAAGCTTACCGGAACAAAGCCTGATCGTGTCAGGATTGAAGCGGCTGTCGCAAAAGTAGCAGCTGAAAAGTCCACGATTTCGGCAATCGCGTGACGGGGAGATAGCGTCAGTGACAATTTTTCAAGAAGCTGGCTTCTGGTACGCGACGTCATTTGTGCTGTTTTTTGTGATCTTTGGACCAAAGATCTGGAAACCGCTTAGAGAACTTCTTGATGCTCGTGCCGATCGTATTCGGGTTGAGCTTGAAGAAGCAGCCCGTCTTCGTCGTGAAGCCGAACAGATGCGTGAAGATGCGACGCGCGAGCGTGAGCAGGCTTACGCTGAAGCGAACGCTGTTATTGAGCAGGCACGCAAGCAGGCGGAAGATATGGCTTCGAAGGCGCGTGTCGAGGCTGAAGAAATGTTGAGTCGTCGTGAGCAGATGGCTCGGGATCGTATTGCTGCTGCAGAGCGTGCTGCTGTTGAAGAGGTCCGGGCTGCTGCGGTTGAGGCTGCCTTCAAAAGCGCTAGGCTTGTGATTGAAGAGACAGTTAATCCGGAGTCATCTGTTTCCATGATTGATAACGCGATTGCTGATCTACCGGCTGCCCTGACTGCCCGTGCAGCCTGATAAGCCTTTGTTTTCGAGTAAGGAAACATGCTCCACAGAGAATGAAAATGTCTCTGTGGGCTCTCCTGTTTTAAGCATTGTTGTAACAGTGCTTAATGAGCGGGAGAATATTATTCCTGTGTGTCAGGAATTGGCTGGCGTTCTGCCAAAGCTTCCAGCTTGTGAAATTGTTTTCGTCGATGACGGCAGTGTCGATGGTACACTTGAAAAACTGATTGAGGCTCGAGCAACAATCTTTGGCCTGCAGAGATTGCGTGTCCTGAGGCATAACAGGCGTTGTGGTAAATCCGGCGCTCTAAGAACCGGTATCAAAAATGCAAACGGTCGCTGGATTGCGACCATAGACGGGGATGGACAGGATGATCCATCAGAAATCCCCGTATTGTTTGCATTGGGACTCTCTGGACAAAAAACAGGTCGTGCACCACTGGTTGTTGGAACGCGCTTGAAGCGTAGTGACACCATATGGCGTCGTCTGGCCACGCGCTTTGCTAATGGTCTTCGTCAACGCATTCTGTCCGATGAGTGCCCCGATACTGGCGCTCCGATGAAAATCTTTCTACGTGAGGACTTCCTGAATTTGCCACAATTCGAGGGTCTGCACCGCTTTCTCCCAGCTCTTATGAAAACCTACAAAGTTCCATTGGTGTGTAAGCCGGTGAGGCATCGCTCCCGGCTTCATGGAGAGTCCAAATATACCAATCTTGGACGCGCCATTGTTGGAGTGCGGGATCTGCTGGGTGTTGTGTGGCTAAGAAACAGAACCCGGTTGCCTGAAACAGTTGAAGAATGCTGAAAAATAAGCTGACGCGCACATTCTACAACCGTCTGCTACTTCTTGTTTTCAGTGCCTTTTTGCTTCTGTTGCCGGGGCGGGCGAGCATACCGCCCTTCGATCGGGATGAGCCACGCTACATGCAGGCCACGGCCCAGATGCTTGAATCCCATAATTTCATTGATGTGCGGTTTCAGGATAAACCGCGCTATCTTCAGCCGGCTGGCATTTACTGGCTTGAGGCCGCTGCGGTTTCCTTAACGGGAACACTCTCTGACAGAGCTGTGTGGGCTTATCGTATTCCTTCCCTTGTTGCGATGACATCTGCTATCGGTCTTACAGCGTGGATGGGAGCTATACTCTTCAGTCCTGCTGCCGGGCTGCTGTCGGGAGCCTTGTTGGCAACCTCAGTTCTTGTAGAAGCTGAAGGGCGAATGGCGACAATTGACAGCACGCTGTTACTCGCCGTTCTCCTTGCTGAATTTTCTCTTCTTCTTGTTCTTGAAGATAGAAGCAAAGATCGTAGAACCCCAGTGGCAACGGCTTTGCTGTTCTGGATCGCCCTGGGTTGCGGCCTTATGCTCAAAGGGCCTGTCGTTCTTATTCCTGGCCTCGGAACCCCGTTGTGTCTGGCTCTTGTTGAAAGAAATGGATCCTGGCTTCAGCGTCTACGTTTTGGCTGGGGATGGCTTGTCATGCTGGCCATTGTTGTGCCTTGGTGCGTTGCGATTGGGCTGGTTAGTCATGGGGAATTTTTTCAGCATTCTGTAGGAAGAAATTTTTTAGGAAAAATAGGGCAGGGGCAAGAAGCCCACGGAGCTCCTCCAGGTTTTCATCTTCTTGTTTTTGGTTTGGCTTTTTGGCCTGGTTCCTTTTTTGCTGCGGCATCCCTTCCATTTATTTGGGCTCGAAGGACAAGCTGGCAGATACAGTATCTGCTTTGCTGGATTGTTCCACATTGGATCGTCTTCGAACTAATAGCGACTAAACTGCCGCATTATGTTTTGCCGGTATACCCCGCAATTGCTCTTTTTACTGGAGCAGCATTAAGTTGTTCAGACAATGAATGGAATTGGCCACAAAAAAAATGGGCGCGAATAGCTTTATTCGTTTATGGTGGAGTTTGCCTCATTGCCGGGATATTGTTGTCACTTGCGGGAATAGTTGTCAGCAAAGTCATTGAAGGCAGTGTTCCTCCTGAAGCATGGCTTATCGCTATCGGCAGTCTCCCTCTTTTGGTTTTGGCTACACGAGCAGTTATCGCAGCCAAAATGAGGCAAGCAGCGTTCTATGCGATGGGATCTGCTATCCTGATTTATGCGGGATTATTCTTGGGAGTTATTCCTCGTCTGCATCAAATATGGTTATCTCCCAGACTGACTGCAGCAGTTAATCAGCATCTCCCCTGTCCTGACTCAGAAATAGTATCGAGCTCTTTTTCTGAGCCCAGCTTTGTGTTCCTTATGCATGGACGAATTAAATTTGATACCTCCAGAAATGCTGCTCTGATGTTGGAGAACAATAAATCTTGCGGACTGGCTTTGATTGGTCGACGTGATGAAAGAACATTCACAGAAGAACTATCAAAGAAATCGATCAAGATAGTCGAATATGGGCGTGTAAAAGGCTTTAATTACTCAACAGGCAAGTGGTTGGATATCGGAATCTATGGCGTTTCTAATTGATTAATCTCTGTATGCGTCTTCTGTTTGCCAGATTTGAGGGAGAAAGCATTGGGAAGAGGTTTATAATCCGGCAGGCATCGTCTTACATGAATTGGCGCTCTACGCTGAACGAGGGAACGACAGCGGGTATCCATGACAGACCATGCAGCTACAGGTGTCTTGGCATTATTAGGTAGGTAGTCGGGTCTGCCAGCAAGCAGGGCAATAGTAACGCGCTCTACTGATGTCGTAATTTCCCAGAGAGTTTCAGGATCAATGCGGCCTGTCGTAATCAATCGGGCTGCTTCGACTATGCGCATATGCTTGTCCTTCCATTCTGTAAAATGCCGTAGTAAAAATTTGATAATCGAAATTGATTTATGAGTAATTAATATTCAAATTTTTTGTGATGAAATTAACATATCGAGAGTGAACGAAGTTGCTATGGAGTGTCATCAGTTAATGGGAGCGGTTCTAAGTTTATTGTTAACAATATCTCTTCAGTTCTTTGATTACAGTTAATCAGAACATGAGGCATCGAAATCTATATGCACAGAATCTGCGGAACTTTAGAATAAAGCTCGTTTTTTGAGAGAGGCCAATGATCTTGGCAGCATGGTCAGGTCTAAGAGATAAATCGCATGCTCGAGAAGGTCTCTGATCAAACGTGTCCATCGCGATCGCTAAGAGTAGTTGTTGCGTAATTCAACAAACTCGTGACCGCAGAAAAATCAAGACACGGGAGGTCTTTATCCTAGGGATAGACAGGCGAGGTTCATATCTGGGAGTTGTAAAGATTCAAACTCAATCCATTTTATGGAATCATAGAATTAAATACCTTTGTTTAAAATAATTTTCAAAATGTAACTTGGTGACTCTTTTATTTACCAACACCATCATTACCTACAGAGAAATGGCTCTAATGTTTATATGCAACCCATTCGAGAATCCGTTTCGTTAATTTTAAAAATACCTTTACCTATAGGGTGTAATTTGAATTATTCATAAAGCTTGCATTTTTTGATAATATGCGAATAAATATATAAAAAATGCATAATATATTGGGCTGATAACAATGACATATTATCGTAATGTTCTGGTAATGATGTGTTTTATAAGCGCTATTCACTCTGCCCGAGCGGCTGATGATAGCTCTATTTTACAAGCCCAATTGGACGCCTGTTATGCAAAAAAAAGCATCTGCGTTATTGATCTGCGTGGGGAAAAAAAGACTCTTTTAAAAACGCTAAAAATTGATCCAGAGTTGGTTACTATTCGCGATGCTGTATTTGAATGCCGCATGAGTAATGAAACATGTCTGTACATATCTGAAGAAGGATATGGTCATCGAAATGACGCCACAATCAATAAACTTGAACACATCACTCTGCGTGGAAATAAATCAATTGATGGAATTACGATGAATTATAATGTTTCGAGAGACTATGTTACTAACGCTGCTTTTACTCTCTCCAGTGTATCTATTCAGGGCTTCAACCATGGATTGGTTATTGGGAATGGAGTCTGGGGCGTTGATATGTTCAATGTCATCATAGGTGGTGGAAATATTGGAATCTTTGTGCCTCCTGGTACAAAAAATTCTGGAGAGCGTAGTACCTTTGTAGGAGGAGCCATTTACAATAATTCGATTGTTGGTCTTGACGAGGAATCGAGTATTGAGCTCGATTTTCAGGGAACTAGTTTCGATTATAACAATCAGCAGATGATTTTGAATGGTCCAACAGATTTTACGGGGCATCTGGAAAATAGTGAGAATACAAAACCAGAGATCGTCTTGAATGCTCTTCCCGGCGTGGCTGCAGGCTCTCTGTATATGAGTGCGGGCTCTACGATCACTGTGAATGGGTGGAATCCAAAAGCGCCGAAACAGCCGTGTTATGTGGAAACCAAGGTATCGTGGAGTAATGTAAAGCTACCAGCTACTGTCTATGGTTTTGGTGGAACTGTAGGTGGCATTTGTGGTCCCGGAAAAGTAGTGACATGGGATGGTCAAGCTGCCCGGTTCTGAGGATAAGGATGTGTGGAAATCGCGTATGCTTTTCCTATCCCTAAAAAAACACGATGACAGAAAAAATCTGCTTAGCTATTTTAAGAATCTGAAATTTATTTCAAATAATTTATATTTACTCAAATAATTATTTTGGTGGTTCTCACGGAATTATATAAAATATCTACTTTTTGTATTTAATGCCGATGATGAGCCTGTATAACCAGTTCCTCTCAATACGTTTGGCGTCAATGAAAGTTACATCGCCTGCGGCAGATAGCGTGTGCAGTCCTTGTGCAAATGGGACGCAACGAGCTGGCGCCCTCAGTTCATTGCCGGGATCAAAGCTGGAAGTGGTCGATAGAGGGAGGGAGGCACTGATGAGACGGATACAATTGTCATAAGCATTGGGGGCGGTGCGAGTGGGCAATATGACTGCGCCATCTTGGACGACTGGAGTGCCGCCCATCCGGCTGCCATTTTTATCGTTTTTAGCACGCTGCACAGGGATGTTTTCCCACGAGCCAGCCAGATGTGTTGAGCGAGCAAGTTTGAGCACCTCAGTGGCTGGATCAGCGGAAGTATAAAACATCCACCACTGACCATCGATTTTCACGGGTGTTGCGTTAATTGTGGCGCTGGGAAAGACAAAATCCGGGACAGCCTCCCAGCGCCAGGGAAAGTCTATGGCACGATAGAGCGTCAGCCTTCCTGAGCCGCAAGGGTCAGGAAGCATCCAGATTTCACCGTCTTCTTCAATGAGAGTTGGATAAGCCAGGTTCCACGCTTCAGAAAGAACAATGCGTTCCACCATGACCTGAAACATGCCATTCAGGCGAAAAGCCTTTATGACGCTTTTACGTGTTCGATAGTCATAATATGCCGTCAGAACATACAGATCGCCTTTGTGCCACAGACCAAACGGATCAGATAAGGAGCGAAAAGAACCGCTTAAAGGCAACCAGTGAATCGGAAACGGATCAATAGAACCGGTTTCGATTATGCGCTCTATGGGAGCAGTAATGACACCCGTTTTCCAGATTTCAGTCCTGAAAATACTCATAAGGCGTCAATAGCGGGTTTGAGACCGCTCTCCAATGGTCAGGCAGACAGATCACGGATGAAAAAAGTCGTGTTTTCACGCCCTTGCCACGTATCGACGCGCAACCACCCCACAATATTCAAGGTGGGTCGGGCCAGATTTTCCAATGTGTCGAGTATGGCGTCGTTTTTGACATTGAACATGACGGCATTGATCTTGCGGTTACCATCACCAGACAGCGTCAGGCGTATTGATCGCTTATTTGCCCCAATCCGGAAAAAGCGATCCACCTTGACGTTTGCCATGGCCAGAACGGGTTCTTCATTACCCTGTCCAAAAGGTGCAAGAACACCCAGAGCTTTCGCCAGATCGGATGTCGCAGCGCTGGGAGGAACGATGGCGTCCACTGAAAGGAACGGTTTTCTGGGATAGGCTCTCACCGCTTCAAAACGCTCATTCAGGAAAGCGTGAAACGCAGGCAGGTTCTCTCGGGCGAGGGTAAAACCACACGCCGCCGCATGACCGCCTGCCGCAATGAGCAGGCCGTGTTCCTTGGCGGCAATGACTGCGGCCCCCACATCAAAGCCCGGCACGGAGCGTCCGGAACCTTTGAGTTTTCCATGCTCATCCTCGGAAGCGACAAAAGAGGGGCGGTTGAATTCATCCTTGATGCGGCTTGCAACAATTCCGACGACACCAGCATGCCAATCATGACTTGTTACAAGTAGCGCAGCATTGCCTGCATCAAACTGGAACCCTGCCTGCTCCATCGCGGCATCCAGAATTTCGGCTTCCACATCCTGCCGCTTGCGGTTGACGTCGTTGAGACGCTCAGCCATCTGGCGGGCAGAGAAATCATCTTCTGCAGCCAGCAGTCTAAAGCCGAGATCCGATTCAGCGATCCGGCCGCCTGCATTGATCCGTGGTCCCAATGCAAAACCGCATGAAAAAGCGTTGGGTTTCTCAACGACACTCGCAACTTCCATAAGCGTGCGCAGTCCGACACGCTGACGTTTTCCCATCACGCGCAGACCCTGATGAACAAAGGCGCGGTTGATGTCCTGCAACGGCATGACATCGCAGATGGTGGCGAGGGCGACCAGATCGAGACAGGCAAGCAGGTTCGGCTCAGGCCGATCTTCAGAAAAATATCCGTTGCGCCGCAGCGTTCTTGTCGTTGCGATCAGCGTGACAAAAGTAAGGGCCGCTGCACAGAGATGATTCAGACTGGAAGAACAGTCCGGCTGGTTGGGATTAACCAGCGCATGAATCTCTGGAAGTGACAGTTCCGCCTTGTGATGGTCGATTACGACCACATCGGCTTTCTGCTTCAGGCAGGCCAGTATGGAAGCAGCGGCCGTGCCGCAATCCAGACAGACGACAAGAGATGCTCCACGTTCAACCAGACCGAGAAGGGCCTGCTCGTTCGGGCCGTAACCTTCCTTCATCCGGTCAGGAATATGGGTATGCACGATACACCCGAACTGACGGAGATAATCCGTCAGTAAGGCGGAAGAGCAGGCGCCATCGACATCGTAGTCGCCAAGAATACCGACTGTTTCATGGTTTTCGACTGCCCGCGCCAGACGTGCCGCGGCAATATCCATGTCTTTCAGGCAGGAAGGGTCGGGCAGAAAGCTGCGAAGACGTGGTTCGATAAAAGCAGAAGCCGTTTCTGCCTTCAGACCCCGCATCGCCATGATGCGCGCAACAATTTCGGGAAGCCCACAGGACTGCGCGATGGCGCTTCCCAGTCGAAGCGTCGTTGGGTCATCGGCTCCAGCCCGCCATACCCAACGATGCCCCAGAAGGCTCTCCGTGACGCCAAGAACAGGTTCTGGAAGAACATTGTCCTCGACTTTTTCCAACGCCCTGTCTTCCAGAATCATCTTATGAGCCGCGAAGAAACAGTCAGGAAACGCTCCAGGTCTTGGTATTGTAGTTGTGATAGCCTTCAATGAAGCGAAGTGTGCCGGACTTTGAACGCATCACCAGAGAATGCGTCACAGCACGGTGCGGCATACGCTTCACGCCCTTCAGCAGGAAGCCGGTGGTGACACCCGTGGCGGAGAAGAGCACATCGCCGGAAGCCAGATCCAGCAGTCCGAGCTTACGGTCAGGCTGCTTGTTCGGGTTCATCTTCTGGGCGCGTTCACGCTGGGCATCATCTTCAAACATCAGGCGGGCCTGCATCTGGCCACCCATGCAACGGACAGCCGCCGCCGCAAGAACGCCTTCAGGCGCGCCGCCAGAACCGGCATAAATATCAACAGATGAGGTCTCAAGGCAGGCAGCAATGCCCGCCGCCACATCGCCGTCAGAGATAAGACGAACACGGGCGCCAGCTTCGCGGGTCTTGGCGATCAGCTCTTCATGACGTTCACGCTCAAGCGCGCACAGCGTAATGTCGCCAATATGACGACCGCGCGCCTTTGCGAGATTGCGAAGATTTTCACCGATCGACGCGTCAAGGTCGATCACATCGTCAGGAAGACCTGCACCGACAATCAGCTTGTCCATGTAGACATCTGGTGCGTGCAGGAAGTTGCCACGTTCGGCCAGCGCCACGACGGTAATCGCGTTCGGCATGTCCTTGGCGCAGAGATTGGTGCCTTCCAGCGGATCGACCGCGATGTCCATTGCGGGACCGCCAGCGCCAACCTTCTCGCCGATATAAAGCATCGGCGCTTCGTCCATCTCGCCTTCACCGATGACGACTGTGCCATCAATGGCAACCGTATCGAAGGCCTTGCGCATGGCTTCGACGGCTGCGCCATCAGCGTCGTTCTTCTTGCCGCGACCGGTCCAGTGTGCGGACGCCACAGCGGCGGCTTCCGTGACGCGGACCAGCTCGAGAGCCAGATTTCGGTCCGAGACGACGTAGGGGTGGGAATTCGTTTCGGCCGACATATCTGTTGCTCCGGTCAGAAAAAATGACGTGGCTTAAAGCCTCGTTAAGGAAGTAGGGTACCACCCGAAAGAGATAAGGTCGAGGGGCGCGACGTGCTCAGAAATCCTCGATACGGATCAGGACAGGCTCCGCTGACACTACATCCAGAGCAGCAATGCGCTGACGGGCAGCCTGCATTGCGCTTTCATCAGTCGGATGCGTGACCAGCACCAGCGGGACATCCTGAGCCTGCCTGGCCGAAGGATGCTGGATCATGCTGCTGAGGGAAACACCACAGTCACGCAGGATGGCGGTAATGTCGGCAATGACGCCAGCACGGTCGGCCACGCTGAGGCGCAGGTAGAATGCGCCGTGCCACTCGGACGCCGGACGGCTCTGCGTGACTTTCAAGGTGGCCACATCGGTGCCCCAGACCGGGACAGTGTTGCTGCGGGCAATGTCAATGATATCGGCAGCGACCGCACTCGCAGTCGGACCTGCGCCAGCGCCACGGCCTTCAACCATCAGACGGCCGACAAAGGTGCCTTCAGCAATGACGGCGTTGAACACGCCATCGACCTGAGCAATCGGGGTTGCTTCCGGTACGAGGCAGGGGGCGACACGGGCTTCAACGCCGCGATCCGACTGACGGGCCAGACCGAGTAGCTTGATGCGATAGCCAAGTGTGCGGGCAAAGGTCAGATCGAGTGCGCCGATGCTGCGGATGCCTTCGACATGCACGCTGTCGAACTGAACGGGCTGACCGAAGGCGAGGGAAGCGAGGATCGTCAGCTTGTGGGCTGCGTCGATGCCGTCAACGTCTGTGGAGGGATCGGCTTCTGCATAGCCCAGTTCCTGCGCCTCGGCGAGAACGTCGCTGAAGTCACGACCGGTTTCCCGCATCGCGGTCAGGATGTAGTTGCAGGTGCCGTTCAGGATGCCACCGATGGAAAGCAGGCGGTCGGCAGCCAGACCTTCACGAACGGTCTTGATGGCGGGGATGCCGCCAGCGACAGCGGCTTCAAACAGCAGCGGCGCATTGTTGGCGGCGCTCAGACGGGCGAGGCTGTCGCCATGCACGGCCAGAAGCGCCTTGTTCGCCGTCACTACAGCTTTGCCAGCTTTCAGAGCGGCTTCAACCAGCGCACGAGCCGTGCCGTCGGAGCCGCCGATCAACTCGACAACCACATCCACATTCGGATCAGACGCCAGATCGACGGCATTGCTGTGCCAGGTGAGGGCGCTCAGGTCGATCCCACGATCACGTGTCTTGTCGCGGGCGGCGACAGCCGTGATTTCAATCGGGCGACCGGCCCGCTTTGTAATGATATCCGCGTTGTCACGCAGGAGAATGGCAAGACCGGCACCTACTGTGCCGAGACCCGCAACGCCAAGGCGCAGCGGGGTTTTGGAAGCGACGTCTCCTTTAGACGAACTCACGACGCGGTATCCTCCAGAGCAGACTGTTTCTGTTGTGGGCCCTGTTGGCTGGGCCCGTTAATGCCGTTGGCGTTCAGGAAGCCCTTGATGGCGCGGGTTGCCTGACGCAGACGCTGGGTGTTTTCCACCAGACCGATACGCACGAACCCTTCGCCGTGCTCACCGAAGCCGAGACCCGGCGCAACGGCGACGCCAGCTTCCTGCAGCAGCAGCTTGGAGAAGGCGACGCTTCCCATATCCCGGAACTTTTCCGGGATCGGCGCCCAGGCGAACATGGAGCCTTCCGGCTTGGGAACATCCCAACCGGCGGCGTGCAGGCCACGTAGCAGCACATCACGACGGTCTTTATAGAGCTGACGGATTTCCGCCACGCAATCCTGCGGACCACTGAGCGCTGCGACGGCGGCGACCTGAATTGGTGTGAAGGCGCCGTAATCGAGATAGGACTTGATCCGCGCCAGCGCTTCGATCAGGCGCGGGTTGCCGGCGGCGAAGCCCATGCGCCAGCCCGCCATCGAATAGGTTTTCGACAGAGAGGTAAACTCGACGGCGATATCCTTCGCGCCTTCGACCGCCAGAATGGAGGGCGGCACGAGATCACCGAAATAGATCTCGGCATAGGCCAGATCGGAGAGGATAAAGATTTCTTCGCGACGGCAGAACCTGACGATTTCCTTGTAGAAATCGAGGTCAGCCAGATACGCGGTCGGGTTGGATGGGAAGTTGACGATCAGTGCGGTCGGCTTCGGCACTGAATGACGCACGGCACGCTCAAGGGCGCGCAGCATCTCGTCATCGGGATAGGCCGGGATGGAACGCACGGATGCGCCCGCGATGATGAAGCCGAACTGATGGATCGGGTAGGACGGGTTCGGAACCAGAATGGTGTCGCCGGGGCTTGTGATGGCCGAGGCCAGATTGGCGAGCCCTTCCTTGGAACCCAGTGTCGCGATGACTTCCGTATCCGGATCAAGCTTTACGTTGAAACGACGGTCATAATAGCCAGCCAGAGCCTTGCGCAGACCGGGAATACCACGGCTGACCGAATATCCGTGACTGCGTGGGTCCGCGACGGTCTCCACAAGTTTCTTCACGATATGCGAGGGAGTCGGGCTGTCCGGATTTCCCATACCGAGGTCAATAATATCCTCGCCCCGCGCTCGGGCTGCGGCCTTGGCTTTGTTGACCTCCGCGAAAACGTAGGGAGGAAGGCGACGGATACGATGGAACTCTTCGGTCATGACCGGACTGTCCTGAGTGGCTCTTACGGCTCTTGCTGCCAGAATGGCGGGGAAAAAGGTATAGGAAGGGATGAGGGTGGTGGCAAGGTTCCGACTATCAGCGGGCGTCGCTCTTCCGGCTCCATGATGTCGGGATTCATCTGAGCCGTAAGAATATTGAAAATACGTGTATCAAAGTATATTGTTTCTATATCGAAACGTCTTGTGCTATCACACCCATGACCGCAGGGAATTCTCATGACTGGTAACAGCCGTCTCGTCCGTCGTCTGGTCGGGTGCGTTACTGTCATGATGAGTCTTGTCTGAGGAATGACTGAAGTCCGGGCGTAGCCACTTTCCTTCAGTCACGTTTATGTTTTTGGTGATAGCCACAGTGATAACAGGGCTGCTCTGGCGTTCTCGGAGGAAACCGTAAAAGCGAAAATCCCGGATACGATCGTGCTGCCCGCTGCACCGGAAAGCGGTCTGTATTGGCGATGGAAGAACTGGTCCGTTCCAGCAAGGATCAGGTCTGGCCAATGTGGGGGTGCCCTGTCAGATCACGCTACCCAAACCCCGGAAAGCCTGTGCAAAACCTGATGCTTATCTGTGGTGAGATGAATATCATCCGACACGCCATGCTCATGCCCTGATAGCCACACGAATGGTTGAAGCTCTGCAACTGCCCTGATTTTGCCAGTGATTGCATGAAATCGGAGATCCACTCCGTTTCACTCTTTGCCGGAACTATTGTTTTGTTGCCTCGTCTCATGCTCTGGATGAGAACAAGAAAAACAATAAGAACCGGTGACAGGTCATGCCAGAGCAAAACGTCATTGAGACGCATCCGTCTCAGGACATTCGTCTGAATCAGATATTCAGCAAGGTTACGCTGCGGCTGATTCCCTACATCTTCGTCTGTTATCTCTTCAACTATCTCGATCGTGTGAATGTCGGCTTCGCCAAGCTGAGCATGCTGGACAGTCTCCACATGAGCGAGACGGCGTACGGGCTTGGAGCGGGGATTTTCTTCCTCGGCTACATTGCCTGCGGAATTCCCAGCAATCTCATGTTGGCGAAAATCGGGGCCCGGCGCTGGCTGGCGCTGATCATGGTGGTGTGGGGCTGGCTTTCAACCAGCCTGATGTTCGTTGAAACAACCACGGGCTTCTACATCCTGCGCTTTCTGACTGGCGCTGCGGAAGCCGGGTTTTTCCCCGGCATGGTGCTCTACCTCACGCAGTGGTTTCCAGCGCAGCGGCAGGGCAGGGCGCTCACCCTTTTTATGGCGGCCATTCCGCTTTCCGGTGTGTTGGGAAGTCCGCTTTCCGGCCTCATCATGGATTGGTTCAGTGGAAACCGTCACGGATTTGAAGCCTGGCAGTGGCTTTTCCTTCTGGAAGGACTGCCGACAGTGCTGCTTGGTGTTGGTATGTTTCTGTTCCTGCGTGATTCCGCCGAGGAAGTTGCCTGGCTGGACGCAGAGGAAAAGAGGCTGCTGTCAGAGACGCTGACTCAGGATCGGCAAAATCGCCCCAGACAGGCCTCGGCCAGCTTTTCCGAAGTGGTGCGCAGTCCGGCCATATGGATGCTGGGCCTGCTGTATTTCTGTATTCAGAGCAGCGTGTATGCGATCAATTTCTGGCTGCCGACCATCATCAGAAACATCGGTTTTCACGATGTAGGCGTCATCGGATGGGTGAGCGCCATTCCCTATCTTGGAGCCTGTTTTTTCATGATTGCGGCCGGGCGTTCTTCAGATCGACGCCGCGAACGGCGCTGGCATCTCGCTGTTCCGCTTTTTATGGCTGGCTTTGGGCTCGCCTGTTCCGCCGCTTTTCACGATAACGCACTGCTCTCGGTTGCGGGGCTGACCATCGCCACAGCGGGGGCGCTGAGCGGTCTGCCGCTTTTCTGGCCACTGAGTAATGGTTTTCTGAGCCCCGAGGCTGCTGCCGGTGGTGTGGCGCTGATCAATTCACTGGGGCAACTGGCCGGTTTTCTCAGCCCGTATTTCGTGGGCTGGATCAAGGATGCAACGGGCAGAACCGATATGGCCCTTTACGGACTTGTGGTGCTGGCCCTGCTGGGTGTGACGATCGTTCTGAAAATTCCGGCGGAACGGGTCAGTCGTTGAAACCCGACTGTGCCCTCAGGTCTTTTCGGCTGCCAGCGCTGCCAGCAAGGACAGTGTCTCTTTCAGATCGGCTTCACTGAGTCCGGTTTTCTTTGTCAGTGGGCCAGCCTGAACGACGGCGGAAAGAGCGGCTCTTTCTTCCGCTCTCAGCAAAAGGCTGGCGTCGTTATACTCCAGCCACCAGACATTGGCGGCTCCCGCAAGCCGCCTGAGCATGAAGAGAATGTCGCCGCATGTTCTGAGATAATCAGACCTGCGCAGCCCCTCCAGACGCGTCTGCTGATACAGGACTTCGGCCTTCGTTGAGAACGTGCCAGCCTCACGCCGGGCGTGCTCGATTTCATGCCAGGGCGCTTTTTCTTCCCGTGCCGCCAGCATGGCGTAGCGAAGGTTGGCAGCGACCGCCGCCATGATCTGTTCCGCCAGAGAGGGTGCTTTCGCTTCCGGCCAGAGCAGGACGCAGGCCGCCAGTCCCACTAGGCTGCCGATGGTGTTGTTGGCTGCCCGTGAAAGCGCGACGTCCCAGCCATGAGTCGTGCTGACAAGATCGGTGACGAGCACGAAAAGCTGGGTCATGAACATGACGCACAACGTGTAATTCACGCTTCGCAGGGCAATGGTGACAGCGGCCAGCGGAAAGATGAGCAGCAGGATCACCGGCATGGGCAGCGTCACACCCATGATGGCCGCAAGAAGGCCGCCCGCCACACTGCCCGCCACCCGCTCCAGTGCGCGGGGCAAGGTCACGTTCACACTGGGCTGGATGACCACGACCACCGCCATCATCGCCCAGTAGGCGTAGGGCAGGTCGAGCCAGAGAGCTATAGCGTAGGCAATCAATACCGCCACTGAAAGCCGCGCCGCGTGTCTCAGGAAAATGGCGTTCGGCCAGCCTTGTCTCCTGGGCAGAGCCGGACTGGTGGCGATCTGCTTACCCTCTGCTGTGGTCTGCCACGTCTGCTGAAGGTCCGTGAGGGCGTCCGCACACAGATGGGCGCACCGGGCAAACAGATCACCATCACGCGGGCCAGCGGTACGCAGGAAACGGATCTGACGGGTCAGGCATTCAGGCCGGGGTTGCGGACTGGCGATTTCGCGTGCCGCGCGCCTCAGGGTCGCGGCAATCAGTCCGGCTGTCCGGCGAGCGATCGGGGGAAGAGGGGCCGTAAAGGCGGCATGCTCGAAACCCATGGCCGCGACGAAAATCCGGTCGCCCGCTTCCACAGTACGCAGGAGCGTTCCGTGCGTGCGACTGTTCAGAACGTCAGCCGAAAGCATCTCCACGCGTTTGCGGGCCTGCTCGATCCGGTTGCGGATATCGCGCCTGTAGGAACTGATCTCATGGTAGAGCGCGTCACGATCAAGCGCGTTATGTTCCGAGAGCAACGGAAGCCGACTGATCATGTTCGCCTGCTCACGAAAAATCGCGGCGCAGGCCTGTCTTTGCGGAACATACGGATCGACGGGCCAGGCAAAGATGCAGATCAGGGCGGCCCAGACAGACCCGCCGACAAACATGCCCGCAAGATGCACGCCTCCCAGCGGTGTCTGTGGATAGCAGACCGCCACCACGGCGACGATGGCGGCGAGAACGCTGATCTGCGTGGCGACCGGTCCACGCTGACGCGCCAGTCCGCAGATGAAAATACAGACGCCCAGAGCGGTGAACACCGGCGCCAGACCATACCCTGAGGCGACGGAAAGCAGCCCGGTTATCAGCGTGCCTGAAGAACCGAATTTCAGCAGGGTCGCAAGCCTGAGGCGCATCAGGCCGCCGGGATCGACAAGGCAGGTCCAGAAGGCGGCGAAGGCCGACCAGGCCATGAGTGGCATATCCAGGTACCAGGCCAGCAGCATTACCGAACCGACGGCGACGCCCGCCCGCAGACCTTCGCGCACACCGATCTGTTCCGGCGTGATGCTGATGGCGCGCACGCCAAGCCAGTGCGTCACCGCAGGGGGCATCATGCCGCCGGCCAGTTGCATGGTGAAACGGTTGAAGCGTCGGCGAAGAGGGAGGGTACTCGTTTTCATCGGACCGAACGCAATATAAAAAAGTGAACTGTCACGATAGTGTGAGGCTGCAACAAAGGCGAGAATTATGTCGCAGAACGAATGGCGAAAGCCCTGTGGCACGTTCTCCGCATCCACGTCATGAAAAGACCATGGAACACTCAGCCTGCATGTATGCCGACTGGCTTTTTCCTAACACTGGACAGAACATGCGCTGCCACGGCTCAGAGGTCGCTCTGGTAGTCGTGGCCTCAGAGTTGACCGACTTGTCGCGCGTTGTCGTGAAGTGAATTCGTTCTCAGTGATTGAACGTCATCCTGTGGCGCGAGAGTTGGGGGCGCAAGAGTTGGGTCATAAGAGTGCCTGACCGGGGAAATAGGTGACAGAGCGAGGCATTGCATCAGCCTACAGATAATTGGGGCGGCAGACATTGAGAGCCCGAATGGCGACGTCTCCGAATTCCTGATTGCTGGCATTGAATGATGTATGAAAGACCTTCCCATGGTTCTCGTTCGAATACCAGGCTGAATGATTGGTTCCCCGTCCCTTCGATGCGGCGAACCGGACCTGATCCGTCTGCTCAGGTTCCCAACAGACAAAAACCAGAGCGGATTTGGTCTGTGCGTCCCGCCAGTCCTTGAAGCCGTATCTCTCCTGAACCCGGGTCCAGAATTCCATGTAGAGCGGAGCGGATTTTTTGTGTTCCGCATCGATCTTTTCCTGTGGCAAAGGATATCCACCCCACTCCATGAAAAGATCCCGGCTTGTTTCAAGGGCCTTTTTCAGATTTTCCCCGATCCATTCCGGCGTAGCCTCCTTGCGATCGATAAATGTGGACCACCCGCTGACAGAGAAAAAACTGCCACCGCGATTATCCATCGAAATCACCGCCACGTACTTTCGCGTACGGATCAGATGCGCATAATGTACGATACCGTTTGCACCCGGAGCGACCATTGTCAGGCAATATCCTTCACTTTGAAATCAATGGTTTTGCCTTTAGCAGCGACACGGACTTCCGCCTTCTGAAGAGCCAGACAGATCGCTTTCCACTGCTCTTCGGTGGTCCTTTATCTATGCTGATAGGGAGACAAATCCGTCACGCCTTCTCCTCTCCCCATGGAAGCGGAAGCAACTCGGGCGGCGTGTTGATCTTCTGCCGCCCCGGGGCCTCGCAGCGTGAAAGCGCGACCCTTACCGCGTAGCCCAGTTCCTCGTCTGAAACAGACAAAGGAACATGCATGTGCTTGTCGGCATATTTCCTGTCTTCGGGCCACGCGCGATGAGTGCCGGTCAACCGTTTGCTCGCTCGTAGAATGACGAAATCATCGACAAGATAATGCCAGGATGAAAACACCAGATCGCATCTCCGTCCGGCCTGATCTATATCCTTGTAACCGTAACTCCGGGCAATATCGTCCTCGAAAGCCAGACGCCTGCGATTGGAAACTTCTTTCATGGCTGCAATGGCCTCACGATCAAGGCAGGGCACTCCCGGTTTGTTGAAATATTCGCTGCTCACCAGGGCCTTGCGGAAGTTTTCCCCGATCCATGCGTCTGTCGCATCGCCCGGCGCATGGGCGCACCAGCCTGTCCGGGAAAAATACTGTCCTCGCCAGATTTCCATCGATTCAATGGAGATATATTTCGGAGACAGAATGATGGCTGCGCTTTTGTGATGAAGCCAGCGAATCCGCTCGGGCGTGAGATAGGTCTGGTTCATGAGGTGGCATCGATTCCAAAAGCAGGAGGCTTGCGCCCGTTCTTCTCATCAGCCGCGATCTTTACAACGGCTCCATAATAAGCCTCGCAAATCCACGACTTAGTGGCAACAGAGGTCCGGAAGCGCGTAGCTCACTCTTCTTGCTGGCCCTCTGATTGTCACAGATACAATCAGAGATCCGTGGTGAAGGAGAACTTGAAGGTTCTCGGCAGACCTTCCAGCAGATAGCCGTTGAAAGCAGAGGACCAGAAGCGGGTGTTGGCGAGGTTATCCACGCCAAAGCGCAGTGTCAGCGGCTTTCCGTAAGCGGCGAATGTATAACGCGCGGCGAGATCGAAGCGGGTCCAGACGGGCAGGTGAGCCGTGTTCTCCACATTGACCATCTGCTTGCCGGTATTGACCACGCGCCCGATAACCGTCGCGCCCTTCAGGAACGGCAGGTCATATTCAAGATTGCCGTTGATGGTGTAGTTGGGAATGCCGATTGCGGTATGGCCATTGTTGACGCCGCCCTGGGTGCGTTTCAGGTCGGCGTCGATGAGCGTCAGGCCGCCGTTGAAGCGAAGCCCCTTGATGATCTCGCCATTGACGGTGAGTTCCATGCCCCGGTTCCGCTGCAAGCCATCCTGACGGAAGATCAGCTCTCCGGTGTTGCCATAAGGCTCCGTGTAGGAATTCGGCTGGGAGATCTGGTAAAATGCCAGCCCGACATTGAAACGCCCGATGTCATATTTTGCGCCGACTTCGTACTGAACACTCTGATAGGGCGCGAAGATCTGGCCCAGATTGACGACATTCGCACCTGTCGCTTCCGGTCCTTTGGAGATACCTTCAATCCGGTTGAAGTAAATCGCGGTCTGACGCGTCGGATGAATGACAAGGCCGACAACAGGTGTAAACGCGCCCTTGTTGTATCCGTCCTGAAGAGAGCCATTTGTCGAATAATTGTAGCTGTTATCGAGGATATTCTGATACCGGAACCCGGCTGTCAGGGCGATCCGGTCATGCCAGAACGTCATCGTGTCGGAAAGATACAGGCTATACAGTTTGGTCCAGTTTGAACGGGTAGGGTCTTTGATATTGCCGCCCGAAAAATTCTGCTCAGGGGCCGCGAGTTGAGGCGTGTTGTAAAGGTTGCTGTTGAGCGGCGCGGCGTTGTTATAATACATTGAATAGGCCGTGCGGGTTTCTTCCCACACAGCCGAACCGCCCGCGTTGATTTCATGATGAATCGGCCCCGTATCGACATGGGCCCGAACGCCGGCTCGCGTGCTTTCATTATTCTGCTGATATGGCACGTACATGGAGCCAGCAGTGGCGGCGCCGGTTGCCGCATTGTTTACCGTGAGAGTGGAATAATTTCCCTTCTCATCGCTGCCGAGCGCCCCGAAAGCACCATAAATGGTAATATGTTTTCCGAAGTCATGCTCGATATTCAGCGTGCCGAACAGATAGTTCAGATCAGCATAGGTCCAGCGCTGACCGAAATTGTGTGACGGCGCCACCGGACGGGGAACGGTGGTGACACCGGAACCGAGAAAAACACCGCCACGGCCATCCTGAACATTCTGGTTCTGGTAGGCCATGTTGAGATCAATGCGGGTCTTGTCGTCATGCCAGTCGAATGTGCCGCCAACAACCGCATCGTGCCGCCGTTCATGGTCGATGGAAGTCTGACCGTCCATGCCCGCCGCGTTCAGACGGAACCCGAACGCCTTGTCCTGACCAAAACGCCGACTGAAATCGACTGCGCCGCCACCCTGTCCATTGCTGGTGTAATCGCCTGTCACACGGTTGAGGTCGGTCTTTTCAGCGTGTTTGAACATCAGGTTGATGTTGCCGCCAATGGATGAGCCGCTGGGCGCTGCGCCATTGAGAAACGCACTGGCGCCATTTAGCACCTGAACCTGATCATAAAGCTGAGGCGAAACAAGCTGACGGGGAACGACGCCATAAAGTCCGTTGATCGAAATGTCGTCGCCATTCACGGGGAAACCACGAATGACGAACATTTCGGAGAAGTTGCCATAGCCCATGGTCGTGCGGACCGAAGGGTCATTTTCCAGAACCTGCCCAAGTGTCTGGGATTGCTGATTGAGGATCAGGCTGGAGTTGTAGCTGCGGATGTTGAAGGGAACATCCAGCCCTTTCTTCGTCCCGAGCGCGCCGAGCTGACCGCCGCTGGTCACTTCCATGCGATTGCGTCGCGCCGCACGGATGACAATGTTTTCGGTTTTGTCTGACTGAACAGTGGGCTTCACACTGGCCGGGGCTGCTTTTTCGGGCTGCTTTTTCGTGTCAGGCTCCGCCGCCAGACTGACCGGAATAAAACTGCATGAGGCGAGCAGGATGGATAGCAGACGGGATGCGGACTTTGCAGCCATGGGATGAAGCGTCCTGATGTGCGGAAAACGGCTCCTGCGGGCGCATCGACCCGGGAAGGGGTGCTTTGTTAATGATAATCCGTCTCAATTGCAAGAGATCGGTCATGGGTGAAGTTTTTGGACTGGCGGCTGACGGTTCTGCTCGGCGAAGTCCTGCATGATCTGACCTGATGTCGATGCGCAGCGAAAAACAGAAGATGCTGGCAAGAGATCCTGCGCGAACCTTACGCTGGTGAACCGTCTGCCCCTTTCCTGCGCCACGCCAGAAGACAGACAATCTGAAAACACACAGCCCCGACCGGCAGCCAGATAAACCCGGCAGTTATCCACGATAACAGTTCGCGGGGCTGCGTGGCTCCATCCGCTACGTAATGACCCCATGACAGAAACTGCGCCAGCACAAATCCGGTTATGCCCATTGCCAGTTTGGTGACCCATGTGTTGATCGAATACGCCAGTCCCGCAGAGCCTGTTGAGGTGAGATGATCGCCATCATCAACGGCTTCGGCCAGCAGAGTATAATACAGCGGCGACATTGTCCCTTGCGCCAGAGCCAGAAGGGCCGCGGAGAGGACAAATCCCGTCATCGACGCGCCCGCCAGAGCCATTACGAGATAGGCGACAATCTGGGTGACGAGACACACAATCCCTGCACGCACAGCCCCCAGACGTTTGGCGAGCGGAACACAGGCCGGCACGCCCGCAAACAGCAGAATGGTGATGCCGGTGATGATATTCGCGCCCGTCTGCTCCGAACCACCAAGAATGGCGCGGGCGTAATACAGGGCAAATCCGAAAAGCGCCGCTTGTCCCACAAAATAAAAGAACGCGAGAAGATTGCTCAGAACCCAGGCACGGTTCTTGCAGAGATGACACAGTGTGACCACGAGGTTCTGTCGAACAGGTGCGGGAGGATGCCGGACAGTGCAGCCTCGCGCCACACAGAACCATAATGCGCTTCCCAGCACCGACAGGATCAGTACATAGACCGCCATTCCATAACGATGCTGTGCCGGGCTTGTGCCTCCACCAAGCCAGCTAATGGCTGGAATGGTTGCAAGCGCTACAAACAGCGATCCAGCCTGACACCCCATCATGCGGAACGCATTAAGGCTGGTTCGGTCAGTTTCAGAACGGCTGATCATGACAGCCAGCGCGCCATAGGGCGTGTTGATGCAGGAATAGATCGCCCCGAACACGATATAGGTCAGCCCCGCCCACAGGATTTTACCAACAGGAGAAAGCGGCAGGGCCAGAAAGCAGAAAAAGCCGGTTATGCCGAAAGGAATTGCGAGCCTCTGGATCAGACGCGGCACAATCCGTCCGCCCATACGGTCCACAAAGTAACCGATGGCCGGGTCACAGAACGCATCGACAATACGGGCGACCAGCAGGATCCACGAGACAGCGACAAGGGGGAGGCCGTAAATATCCGTGTAATAATACATCAGATAGGATGAGGTCATGCCCCACATCATGTTGGATGATACGTCACCACAGCCATAGGCCGCCTTTTCTTTCAGAGAAAGCGCCTGTTGTGGCTGCATGATTCTGTTTCCCTGACAGTGCTGAGTGGCTCAGACGCTATCATGGGTGGAGGAGGTGGCAAAAGCCTTAAAAGGGCGCAGGATTTTTGAAAGAGGGAAGCTGTCTGTTTGCCGCTATTTTCCTGTTGCATCCCATCTCAGGCTCAGGAAAGTCATTGTAGCGATTGCAAACGCGTAGAGCCCGAGATCAATGAAGGCGAAGTGGTGGCCTAGCAGAAAGCCACCGAAAGAGCCTGAACGGAAACTATCGAGCACAGGCGTGTGAAGCAGCTTGAGACATTCGGTAGCAAAAGCGACGACTGTTGCGATAGCGGCTGTGCGGAGAGGATGTCTCTGTCGAGACAGAAGTGTGACGATGCACCAGATCATAGCGCCCCATAACCATGAGCCGCCCCATTTTGTGATGAAATAGGGAAGACCAAGCGGGGCTTTTCGCAAGATTATGCCGGTTGCGATGACGAGAAGCAGCAGTAGCAGGACGTGACGGCGTGGGGTTCGTTGCATCAGTGAAGACTGTCGTGGTGTGGGTAATTACGTTCAATGAATAAAGTAGAAAACTCATTTTCCGAGCAAAATTTAGTGAGGCATATTGGTTCTGCTATCGTCTGATAAGGGGGGGGAAGGCGGCCTGTCCGCTTCGCGATGCATGTTTTCAAAAGCGGATCTCAACGGCCCCCTGTGCGGTTCAGTCTATGATGACGCCAATATTCGATTGCAGCTATTCTCTGCTTCGTCATACAGATTATGTGTATGAAGTAATTGAATCGGAGATCTCACCGATCAGGTCCGATCGAGCTGAAGGAAACATAGATGCCAAGCGGGGATCAACGAAGGCAAGGCGACCGCGAACCAACAGACGAAGGAGACACGCCGTCCCAGCGTCCTTCGACCGAAATCGTTCACACCAATATTACCCTTGCGAACAACTACAGGCTAGAGTTGAGCAAGACGATGCTGGCGCTCTCGGCGGCGCTATTCGCGTTTACAACTTCATTCCCACCTGCCTTGATGCGCATCGATTATCCAATGATTCTCGCCTGCAGTTGGATTGCGCTCGCTATATCAACAATCGGCGGCCTCTTAAATCTCTACGGCTGGGAAAAATTCTACATCAGCTATCGCGACTATCATCGCGACTATTGCTGTGGGAAAGCTTATCGTAAATGGATCACGCGCGGACGTCGGGTGGCGCATATCGCCCAGATGCTGGGGTTGATCGTCGGTATCAGCGTCTTGGCTGCATTCGTATTCGTCAATCGTACAAATGTGAAATTGGCTGAGGCAAAGGAAACCAAATCGACAACCGACAATGTTTCGGTGGTCAAGGTTTTTAAGTAGAGGGGACGAGGCATGGCGATAACTTGGGGGGGAATAAAAGCCTTCATTGCTACTTTAAATGCTTACAGTTTCAGCTCAAGAAAGAAAATAGAGGTTTTAGAACACTCCACTTGGTGCGCACGCCGAAGCCAACGGGTCGCCGAGCTTAATGCGATTCCAGGGATGCCGGTGGGCATGCCAAAGGCAAACGTCGATACGATTTCCAAGAATGCTTCCCGGGCGATGTGTGTGGTGAATATCTCTTCTGAACATGTTCCCGGCTTTTGCCATGGCGGCTCGCACGCCTATCTTAACGCTTATGACCTCGTCCGGCTCGGCAAAAATCCGGAAGCCGTCTCAAGAACCCGTAAACGGGTCGACCAAGCCTTGGCGGCACTTGTTAGGCAACAGGCGGAAGATATCTACTTTGTCGCGGCAGAGTTGAACGGCACCGGCATTCGCTTCTATGGTGACATTTGCCTTGTGCTGCAATCCGCTGAGAATCTGGCAGGGTCGGTGATCCTGGAAAGCAATTCCTACGACCTCGTCCGTGCACCGAAATCGGCCATGACGAAGACAGACGCTGAACTGCAACGGGAAGCTCGGAATATGTCGGGCCACTGGGGTAAGGACCTGTCCGACATCGCAGCCATCAAGATTTTTGCGTATCGTCAAAGCCAAAGGCGCCTGACGACGGGCCAGGTCTCCGACGGCTTGCTTGATGATGAGGATTATATCGAAGTGCTGCGGGTCGGATCCTTCTCTGTTAAGGACATTAAAGAGGCGAGGCTTTCTGCCGCGAGTGTTGCTCAGGACGGCCGGATCGATGAACGGCTTCGCTCCGGCCCCATACCGGACGCGGCCTCTCTCAAATGGCGCAACCAACGACGCCAGGCTGAGAGTTCATTGGTTCATTACGGCGTGCCCGTCCGGGTCGTGTCGACCACATCGCGAACGAGGCCCTGACCATGAACCCGACCGAAAAGTGGTATATAGACGCGCTGGATCCCCGATCGGGCCGTGCTTTCGCAAGTTATCGTAAGAATGGTTTGCAAGATGTGATGGATCTTGACGCCGCGGAGGTAACATACTTCTTGGAGCCGCCTGCTTTCGCCCCTGTCCAAGTAAGCCGCAGCATCGCCTTTTCCGCGACGCGCTACCAGTTCCAAGCAGGTTTGTTCGACGAAAATGGTGAGCTTCCGTTTAACCAGCTAGACGACGTCATGGAGTTCGTGAGGAGATCCTATCTACGCCGTGGGGGAGGTGCTGGCGGAGGACCGGAGCCAGGCGTCACCCCGGAGCCACCACCAGGACCAACCGAGGGTCCGGCGGACCTCACGGGCGAGGATCCGCTCATTGATCTGCGTGGGATCGTCAAGCAGTTCAAGGCACTGGAGGTCAATATACCTCGCGGCGCGGCCGAGCCGGTCGGGTTTATCGATACTGAGCCAAAAGGAAGCGGCACCTTCGCAAAACGGCGCCTTGGTCGCGGTGCGCTCGCATTGGCGCTCGAGCAGATCGCTGTCTTTCAGCCAAACGGCGACTTCGAAAGTTCGACAAGACAGAGATCAAGATTGCTACGGCTCTTCCAAGCAATTGCATCCGCGGGATTGGCGGAGGAAGCTTATGCGGCTGCGGAAGGTAACACGGTGATAAAAAATTGGCTCACCCAACAATTTGATCACCTGAAACCTTTCGAGCCGTATTGGCCTCTTCCCGAGAGTGTCGACACTTCAAAGATTATCCCTTCGTTAATCCTCGCATTTCTGGCGACCGGGGGGGGCGACGCCGACCTATGGTCCGAGGTTTTGCACGGATTTTTTGAGCCCGATTCTTGGCGTTGGTTTGGTCAGTATTTCAGCCAGCGGGAAGACGATCCGGTCGGGCTTCTTGCGGAGCTTGCAGTCCCCGCGGAGTTAGCAGATACCTACAAGGCTCAGGCTCAGGCTCAGGCTCAGGCTCAGGCTGATGCTCCGATGTCTGTCGGCCAGTTCCTGTTTTCGTTTCTCGCAGCCCCTCAGCTTGCCGCGGAGAAAAGCGACCTCGCGATTGAAGTCGCGCTGTTCGCATCCGCTTGTCTCGTTCTACCCTCGGTCCAGAGTCGGCTTCCCGATCACGGCATTTATCGTTGTGAAACGCGCCACCGAGCCGAACTCGTTGCGTTCGAAGCCGAAAAGTGGCTTCGTGGGAACATGCCCCAGAAAATTTTCTCGGAGGTGGCTGAAGTCCTTCTCACCGAGCGCAACCAAATGGCGGTTGTCTAGCCATGACCTATTGGGAACTCTGATTTGGCGAAGTTGAAGAATACAGAGGAGAGTCTTGTTTTACGGACAGGTGAGTAAGATACAATCCTACCTCAGAGAGGACGGACGTGCGATATGCGGCGGAGTTCAAATCACGGCGTGCCCTTGAGGCGCTCCGTGGGGAACTTGGCGTCAAAGCATAGCGGCGAGCTTCTAGTGGAATGGGATTTTTGCGCAATGCCTCTGTTCGATTTGGCGTGATCAGTGGCGACAGATGTCCGCTATCGAGATGCACGGAGAGGCGCCCTATGTCCGACATGAAGGCGACTTCCGCGTGTCTGCTTCTGTACCACTGAACAGACACGCGGCTAAATAGGAGAAAACGATAGGTGGATCCGCTAAAATTCATCAAATAGCTAGACAGCCTCAAGGGCAAGATTTTTACTTCAAATCTAAACCGGTTCTCCCAGATGCCTCCGCATCCATTTGGCTTCTTCAGTCGGGCTGCGATGGAAATGGCGCTTGAAGTCCCGGCTGAACTGGGCGGGGCTGGCATAGCCGACCTCGGCAGCAATCATGGCCATCGAACCCTTCCGCCGTGCCACCATCAGTCTGGCTTCGTGTAACCGCAAAGCCTTAATGTACTGGATCGGGGTTGTTCCTGTGAGGGACTTAAAATCGGTGTGATAGGAGGAAACGCTCATACCGGCCGCTGCCGCAAGCTCTGGTACAGACAATCCTTCATTATAGCGTTCGCGGATCAGTGTCAGGCTGTGCACGATCCTGTCTGTCGTGCTGTTGCCGCGCAGCGCTGCCATCAGTGCGTCACTCTGCGGACCGACCAGAACACGATAATGCAATTCGCGGAGTAGCCCCGGGCCAAGAATGGCGAGTTCCTGCGGATGATGGAGAGCATGAAGCAGACGCTGGAGCACATCCGTAATGGAAGGCACCATCCGACTTGAAACCAGACTTTTTGCCCGCGCTCTCTTGTCATGACCGACCTGTCCCTCCAGTGCTGTCACGATTTCAGCAGCCAGATGCAGGTCAAAATCAAAGTAAATGGCGAGCAGAGGTTGCTCGGGACTGGCCTGCGACGCCATTCGAAAAGGCACAGGAACCGAAACCGCAAGGTAGTGGTCGGCGTCATAGCGGTAGACCTCGCTATTAAGGAAACCCTGTTTTGTCCCTTGCAATACAAAGACTGCACCGGGGCGATAAAGGACGGGTACATCTTCAAGGGTGGTCTCGGAACGCAGGATGCGGATACCTGGCAAAAGCGTGGCGTTGTAGCCAGTTCGCGGTGCGAGTTCGGCGGCTAGCGCAAGGAGCGGAGAGGATGTAGAGCGAGGAATCATAGGATCAGGCAAGAATATCAGAGGAACCGCAATAGATAACGCACCAGTTCAGTATTATTGATCAAGGCATGAATGCAATCAGACAGAGCAGGGCCATGCCGAAGCAGACTTTTTTCATCACAGGTGCTAATTCAGGGGTCGGGTTGGCCATCGCCCAAGCCGCCCTTGAAGCGGGTCATCAGGTGATTGGTACAGTCCGGTCGCAAACCGCAAAAGCGTCATTGCTGGAGCGACTGCCGGATGTCTGCGCAGTCCTGTGTGACGTCACCGAGTTCGATCGCATTCCCGCCATTGTCGCACAGGCAGAAGAAGACCACGGTCCGGTCGACGTGCTCATCAACAATGCCGGCTATGGACATGAAGGCGTGCTCGAGGAGTCTCCTCTCGAGGAAATGCGCCGCCAGTTCGACGTCAATGTCTTCGGAGCTGTTGCAATCGCCAAAGCCTTCCTGCCGCGTTTTCGCGAACGGCGTAACGGGTTTATCGTGAACGTGACATCGATGGGTGGTCTGATCACCATGCCGGGTATCGCGTATTACTGTGGCAGCAAATTCGCTTTGCAGGGCATTTCGGACGTTATGCGAGCAGAAATGGCGCCCTTTGGAGTTCATGTCACGGCGCTGTGCCCCGGATCATTCCGCACAGACTGGGCCGGGCGCTCGATGGTGAGGACCGAGCGCTCGATTGAGGACTATAATACTCTGTTCGATCCGATCCGGGCTGCCCGACATGAGAAGGACGGTAAACAATTGGGCGACCCGGCAAAACTCGCCGCCGCAGTGCTTGAGCTTGTTGCTTCGGACGCGCCTCCACCGCAACTGCTTCTGGGCAGCGATGCTCTGCGTCTGGTTCGTGAACGGATCTCCCGTCTGGAAAAAGAAATTGCAGATTGGGAGGAATTAACCCGATCGACAGACGGCTGATGTTTCCAGAGAGTGGTGGCTGCTGTCAGGAGGCGGATTTTCCGAGTCAAATGTCCAACATGTAGGCGAAACCAGTCACCGAATCCTCTCCAACCTCAACCGCCCGCGCTCATCCGTCAGATGCAGGCACGTCAGCACTGCCGCCAGAGTGGCTCCGGCGAGGTTGCCGAAAATGACAAGGCTCATCAGCACAATCTGATAGCGGGAGGCAGCGACGGGGCTCATTCCGGCAAGCAGCTGTCCGGTCATGATGCCGGGAAGCGTGACCAGTCCGGCGGCCGACATCTGGTTCAGTGTCGGAATCAGCGCCGTGCGCAGCGCCTTGCGGATGGGGTCTTCCAGCGCTTTCAGGCGTGTCGCGCCGAGCAGAATGCGGGCTTCGATGGCTGAGCGGTCCCGCGTCACTGCGCTCAACAGGCTGTTCAGGGTGAGACTGGTGGCGTTCATCACGTTGCCGATAATCAGCCCGGCCATGGGAATGGTCGCACGCGCGGCGAACAGCGGGTGAGGGCGCAGGCTGGTAAGGAAGCCCATCGACGTCGCCAATGCTGCGCCAAAAAGGATCGAAGCGCCCGCAATGCCGTAATGCCAGCGTGGCGTCATGCGTGAGGTCTGACGATTTCCAGCCTCGAAGGTTCCGGCGCACAGGATCACGGCGAGGACGGCGAATGTCAGGAACAGCGATGTCTGTCCGAACACAAAGAGCAGCACATTCCCGATCAGCAGCAACTGCACCGACATGCGCAGGGCGGCGATGACGATGGACCGACCGGTTTTCAGAGCCAGTATCTGCGAGGCAAGCGCGCAGGCGAGAATGAGGCAGGCCGCAATGCCAAGATCAAAGGGCGTGATAAGGGCAGGGGACATGCGTCAGGCTACCTCTTCCAGCCGACCGTCCCGCAGGATGGCGCGCCGGTCGGCCAGACGTTCAACCTGAGCAGCGTTATGCGACACCAGAACAATGATCCGGCCTTCATTTTTCTGGTGCATGATCAGGTCTTCGATCAATGAAGTGGATTGAGGATCAAGAGCTGAAGTCGGTTCATCCAGAAGCAGCACCTGCGGATGATGCAAAAGCCCTCTTACAAGCGCCAGCCTCTGTCGCTCGCCGGTTGAGAGGCCGCGAATTTCAGCGGCCAGCATGCGTTCAGGAAGGCCGACCGCCTCAATGAGCGTGCGGGCCTTCAGAGTGTCCGCAATGTGATCACTGACGCTCTCGCTCCACCATCCCGGTTCCGCCGGAAAGTAGGCGACGCGCTGCCGCCAGACATGGCCGGACATGCTCAGGGAGTTTTCGCCATCCAGAATGAGCGTGCCGGTATGGGGATCAAGGTCCGCGACCAGACGTAGCAGCAGGGATTTACCGCTGCCCGAAGCGCCGGTGATGGCCAGGCATTCGTTATGTGCGACATGAAAGGTGACCGGACCGACCCGCTCAGACCTGAGTTTATCGGCAATCAGGCCGGTGTTTTTGCTCATGATATGGTTTGTAGCGAAACGGGGGTAAGGCCGCAATTCCACTGAAAATGCTGCGTTTTCATGTTGAACAGGCAATAAATACAAAAGTTTAATATCGTGAAATTGACGAAAATCATGGAGCGGGCTGCCGTGATGCGTGTTTGTTTCCTCCGCAGGTCAGGCATCTGCTGTTCAGGGGAGAACGCAAATGGCACGCGTAGCGGGAAAAGTAGCGATTATCAGTGGTGCGGCTTCGGGCATCGGCAAGGCGACCGCCATGCTTCTGGCCAAGGAAGGTGCGTCCGTTGTTATCGGTGATCTGAAAGAGGAAGACGGTCAGAAAGCCGTTGCAGAAATCGAGGCGGCAGGCGGCAAGGCGCTGTTCGTCAAGCTAGACGTCAGCAAGGAAGCTGACTGGAAAGCGGCGATCGACGCAACGATCGCAAAATTCGGAAAGCTGGATATTGCGGTCAACAATGCGGGCATCGCTTACACGGGGACCGTGGAGAGCACCGATCTTGCGCATTGGCAGCGTGTGATTTCGATCAACCTCGACGGTGTGTTTCTTGGCACGAAATACGCCATTGAAGGCATGCGCAGGCACGGCAAGGGCGGGTCGATCGTCAACCTGTCCTCGATTGAAGGTCTGGTCGGCGATCCGACACTCGCCGCCTATAACGCCAGCAAGGGCGGTGTGCGGTTGTTCACCAAATCATCCGCTCTGCACTGCGCCAAGTCCGGCTATGCGATCCGCGTAAACTCGGTGCATCCCGGTTACATCTGGACGCCGATGGTGGCGGGCCTCACCAACGAGGAAGCGGAAGCCAGACAGAAACTGGTTGATCTGCATCCGCTCGGCCATCTTGGCGAGCCGGACGACATCGCTTACGGCATTCTGTATCTTGCATCCGATGAATCCAAGTTCATGACGGGTAGCGAACTGGTCATCGATGGCGGTTATACCGCTCAGTAACGAACAGGCTCAACGTCCGCTGCACAGCAACGTCAGAGGGCGTTGATCCTCTGTCAGAAGCCGGGCTAGCCGACTTCCAGCGTCGTCACGTTGAATGATGACAGCATGTGGGGACCAAACGATGTGGAGATCGCCACATCGGCGGCGTCCCGCCCTCGTGCAATGACAATCCGACCGATACGCGGCTCATTGTGTCGCGCATCCTGCGTGTACCAGCAGCCGTCCATCCAGACTTCGAACCACGCCGAAAAATCCATCGGATCAGGCAGGAGCGGCACACCGATATCGCCCAGATAGCCTGTGCAGTAGCGGGCGGGAATGTTCATGCAGCGGCAGAGTGTGACCGCCAGATGTGCGAAATCACGACAGACGCCGGTGCCTTCACTCCATCCTTCCCACGCCGTCCGGGTGCTGCGGGCATTGGCGTAACTGAATTTGATGTGATTGTGCACATAATCGACGATAGCCTGCACGCGTCCCCAGCCGGGAGCAATATGCCCGAACATGGACCACGCGAATTCGGACAGCACATCTGTCTCGCAGTAGCGGCTGCCCATCAGGAAGACGAGCAGGTCGGACGGCAGGTACTCCACAGGCGTCTGGATCGCGCCCCACCCCTGTTTTTCGGGCAGGCCGCTGTCGTAAATCGTAAAATCAACCCAGGTGCGGAACCGTCCTGCGGGCGCCAGAAGGCGAGTGCAGCGATTGCCGAACCCATCAATGTAACGCTGTACCGGAACAAAGGGGTCGATCGAGGCCCGCTGGGGTGTCAGCAGATCATTTTCCCGCTCCGGCCGAATGTCCAGCATCAGAACCAAAGGTGTTGGCGCTGGAAAGTCTATGGAAATGTCGTAACCGGCTCTGATTTCCATGAATTCTCTTTCCTTTTCGGGTGCGCAACAAATGCGACAGTGGCGTTTTTCGCAACAGATGTCACGATGCTAGTCTGTAACGATCTTCGGGTGCTACAGTTCTCTGAAGAAAATACTGTCTGCCCTTGAAGAAAGGCATGGCTTGTGTGAGTCCGGGCAACCAACCGTCTCAATGCGAGCATGGATGACCGATGACCGATAAACACGCCCAGCTTTCCGCCTCGTCATTCCTGACGCCGGAAGATCCATCACCCGTTGTCGTGCATGGCGGGACCGATCCCCGGTCTCCTCTGCTGCTTGTCAGCGACCATGCGGGACAGGCCATTCCGTCGGCTCTGGGAGATCTGGGTGTGCCTGAAGCGGAGCGGGCCAGGCATATCGGCTGGGATATCGGCATTGACGGGGTAGGGCGGACACTGGCCGATCTGACCGGCGCCCTGCTGATCGAACAGAGTTATTCCCGTCTTGTGATCGACTGCAATCGCGCGCCGGGCCACCAGACCGCCATCGTGACTGTTAGTGACGGAACACCGGTGCCAGCCAATCAGGATGTGAGCGCGAAGGAAGCGGCTCTTCGCACACAGGCCATCTTTGATCCCTATCAGACCCGTATCGGTGAAGAACTGGATCGACGTGAAAAAGAAGGGATCGAGACTTTTCTCATCGCCCTGCACAGTTTCACACCGGAAATGCAGAGTTTCAGACGACCATGGCACTGCGGCGTGCTGCATAATCATGACCCGCGTTTCGGACGGATCATCATCGACTGTCTGAGCGAGGAAGGGCTGACCGTTGGAGACAACGAGCCTTACGAACTGACGGATACCAGCGATTACACGGTTCCTGTGCATGGGGAACGTCGCAGGATTCCTCATGTCGAGATCGAAATCCGGCAGGATCTGATCACGGCTGAAACCGGCCAGAAGGAATGGGCCGAACGGCTCGCCCGCATTCTGCCTGAAGCCATAAAGCGCTATCATGAGCAGTATGGCAGCCACCCCGCCACGGAAGCTGAGTGATGAGTGAGTTCCGCATTACCGGCAAAGCGAAACTGGCTGGTGTGATCGGGTATCCGGTGACGCATTCCCTGTCGCCCGTGCTGCACAATTACTGGCTTGCCCGGCATGGGATTGACGGGGCCTACGTGCCTCTGTCGGTTGCACCGGACGCTTTTGTCATTGCCGTAAAAGGTTTGCAGGCTGCTGGCTTCAGAGGGGCGAACGTCACCATTCCCCATAAAGAGGCCGCCTTCGCCATCGCGGACGAGGTGGACCCGATGGCCCGCATCGCGGGGTCAGTCAACACGCTGGTGTTTCGTGAGGATGGCTCCATCCACGGTTCGTCCACGGATGGGTTTGGCTATGTTGCGAACCTTGAAGCGGATGGGATTGATGTGTCCGCATTGGCCAGCCGGGGACCAGCGCTACTGCTTGGAGCAGGCGGGGCTGCGCGTTCCATCGCGACAAGCCTGCTGGAGAAAGGGTTCCAGGTCATTTTCTCCAACCGGACTGCCGAGCGTGCAGACGGGCTTGCGAAGGAGCTTGATGCGGCATGGCGGCGCAATTTTCCGGAAGGTGATGCGCCCTGGCTTTCCACCATCGCGTGGGATGAGTGGGAAGAGCAACTGGGCGACATGGCGCTTCTCGTGAACACGACCTCTCTGGGGATGCAGGGCGGTCCTGCTCCTGACTGGGCTCCGAATCTCAGCAAGGCGTCCCGGCATCTGGTCGCCTCGGACATCGTGTATGTCCCGCAGGAAACGCCCTTTCTCAAGGCTGCCCGGGAGCTGGGGCTGACGACATCGGGCGGACTGGGGATGCTGCTGCATCAGGCGCGTCCCGGCTTCAAGGCATGGTTCGGCGCGGACACGGAGGTCGATGAGGCCACGGTCGCGTATATTCGCGCGGCTCTGAGCAGGCGCTGAATCTCCATGAAGGTCTTGGGGCTTACCGGCGGGATCGGCATGGGCAAGACGACAGTGGCCCGTATGCTCAGCCGGGCCGGTTTCCCGGTTTTTGATTCGGACGCCACAGTGCATCGTCTGCAGGGGCCGGGAGGCGACGCTGTTCTGCTGATTGGAAAACTGATTCCGGCTGCGCTGGTGAAAAATGCGCGCGGCGAGTTTTCGCTGGATCGACAGGAACTCAGAAAAGCCGTGATGGCGCATCCTGATCTGATCAAACAGCTTGAGAAAATCATTCATCCTCTGGTGTTCGCCGCTCGTGATCGGTTTCTCAGACGATGTCGTCACAAGGGAACTGACTGGGTTGTCATTGATGTCCCTCTGCTGTTTGAGACTGGCGGAGACAGACGGTGTGACAGGGTCGTGGTCGTTTCAGCGCCGCGTCGCACACAGATCGCCCGGATTGCCCGCAGACGGGGCATGACACCGGCGGAGGCTCAGAGAATGATCGCTCGCCAGATGCCGGACCACGAAAAACGCCGTCGTGCGGACGTGGTGATTCGCACAGGACTGTCGATGGCTGATACAAGGCGCGAGGTGAGGGCACTGATCAGGGAAATGCGCGCATGAAACGCTCGGTTCTGTTCGATACGGAAACTACGGGGCTTGAGGCGACAAAAGGCGACCGTGTGATTGAAATCGCAGCGCTGGAATTGCTGGGCGATCTTCCGACCGGCAAGACGTTTCATGTCCTGATCCACCCGGAGCGCGATATTCCGGAAGAAGCGTCCCGTGTGCACGGTCTCAAGCTTGAGGATCTGGAAGGCAAGCCGAAATTTGCCGCTATAGCCGATGACTTTCTGGCGTTCATTGGCGATGACGAACTGATTGCGCATAACGCCAGCTTCGATTTCGGATTCATCAATGCCGAGATGGAGCGCGTGGGCAAACCGCCTCTCGACCCGTCGCGCAAGGTCGATACGCTGGAACTCGCCCGCGAGCGTTTCCCCGGCATGCCCAACAGCCTCGATGCGCTGTGTCGTCGTTACGGCATCGACCTGTCGGAACGCACGACGCATAACGCGCTGCTCGACTGCAAATTGCTGGCCGAAGTCTATGTGGAGCTCATGGGTGGGCGGCAGCATGGGCTGGGTCTGGGTGGCACGGATGGCAATGAGTCACCGGTCGCACGCTATGCGGGGCCGGGCACCAGAACGCCGGTTCTGGTTCAGCCTGATGCGGAGACGCTTGCCGCACACGCAGCTTTTATCGGAAAACTGCCTGATCCGGTCTGGACTGCGGGCGAGAAAACGGAAGGCTGAGATTCAGGCGACGAGCGTGACCACGGCCTGAAGCCCGTTCGGCTCACGGTTGTGCAGCACGACGTCGCCACCCTGACCGCGGATGATCGTCCGGGTGATGGCCAGCCCCAGCCCCGTTCCTCCGGTTTCCCTGTTGCGGCTTTCCTCGCCTCGCACGAACGCTTCGAACATCCGCTCCAGATCGTCTTCCGGCAAACCGGGACCGTCATCCTCAACCGTCACTGTCACCCGACCATTATGGGGCGGATGGATGATCACCATCGCGTTGCCGCCATAATTGACGGCGTTGTTGATCAGATTGGTGAAGGCACGTTTCAGCCCCATCGGGCGGCCTTTTGTCATGACCGTTCCGTTGAAATCGGCCAGAATGATCCGGTCTCCATCTAACGGTCGGCTTTCAGCAACGTCGTCGACAACCGTTTGCAGAAGCGCATGCAGGTCCAGCGTGGTCAGGGGCTCACTGGCCGAACTGTCCTTGCTGAATTCAAGTGTTGCTTCAACAAGGCTCATCAATTCATTGATATCGTGAAGGAACTTTTCCCTCATCTCATCGTCTTCAATGAACTCGGCCCTTAGCTTCATCCGGGTGATGGGGGTCCGGAGATCATGACCGATCGCAGAAAGAATGCGGGTTCTTTCCGAAATGAACCGTCGGATACGGGACGCCATGGCATTGAAGGCTGCGGCGGCCTGAGCCACTTCGAGCGGTCCCTGCTCGGATAGCGGAGGTGAAGCGGCATCGGGCGCGAAGGCTGCGGCTGCGGCGGATAAGGTGCGGACAGGCAGAAGCAGACGCCTCACTCCCCAGACGATCAGCAGACCGCTGCCGACTGTCATCAGCCCCAGCGCCAGCGGAAAGGTCGCGGAATTGAACGGGTTGGGCGCAGGCAGGCGATAGCGGATGACCAGCCAGCGCGTATCATTGGGCAGCAGAAAGGCCAGACCGCGATAGCGTTTCCTGTGATCCGGCAGCCATGCCACTCTCGTGGGCGGGAAGGGAAACAGCAGATCTTTCAGACGATGCTGCTCAGGTGACGGTCCGAGACATTGCGCGTCGGGACCATGCGGTGCGCTACCCGTGAAGTCTCCACCGGGCTCCGAATGAGGAAGATCATGACACAGATCCGGAGAGCCTCCTCCGAAAAAGGCCGGCGGAGAGTCATTCCGCAAAGAGTGAAACGGCAGGGGAAACGGACCCGGATGAGGGCCGCCCGGACCGGCCATGTCATCGAGAGGGCTGTTCCTGAAACCTTCCGGAACAAAAAACAGCTTCTGGAACTCCATCCAGCCTTCCTGCCGGACCATGTCCTTGTCAGGCTCATTGGCAAGCCGGACAGAGAAGCTGGAAGGCGGGTCGAGTTCCTGTAATTCCTGATCCCGTTCGCCCGGAGGATCTTCCGCGACCGAACGATAGATCATCAGGGTGCGAAGCAGATCCTGATGCGCGACGAAACGTTCATGGAAGGTGATCCTGTCCATGGTCTCCACCGCGAGCCCCATGATGGCCAGTCCCACGAAGCCAACGGTCAGAAGCAGGCTCATCCGTGCCGCAAGGGAGCGCGGCAGAAACCGGACGTACCAATTCTGGGGGAAGAGTCGGTTCACAGCAGCCGCAACGCTGACTGATCCACCATGTCAGCGGCGTTCGACATCGGCGGCGAGCACGTAACCGCCTCCACGCACCGTCTTGATAAGCTGCGCGTTGCGTCCGTCATCTTCCAGCTTGCGACGCAGGCGGCTGACGGCGACATCGATCGCCCGGTCAAAAGGACCGGCCTGCCTGCCGCGCAGGAGGTCGAGCAGCATATCGCGTGTGAGGACGCGATTAGGCCGCTCCAGAAGGGCCAGAAGGAGGTCGTATTCACCACCTGTGAGGGAGACTTCCGCGCCATCAGGATTCAGCAGACGACGACGGGCGAGTTCCAGCCTCCAGCCTGCAAAAAGGATTTCGCGCGCTTCGGTCGAGCCCTGTTCCTGACTTTCGCTCACGCGGCGCAGGACGGCGCGGATGCGGGCCAGAAGCTCCCGGGGATTGAACGGCTTGGTGACATAATCATCCGCGCCCAGTTCCAGACCGATGATACGGTCCGTTTCCTCATTCATTGCTGTCAGCATGATGATCGGCACGTTGGCCTGACTGCGGAACCAGCGGGCGAGGTCCAGCCCCGACTCGCCGGGCAGCATCAGATCGAGAACGATCAGATGATAATGCCCCTGTCCCCAGACACGTCTTGCCTCGCGTCCATCACGAACGCTGGTGACACGCATCTGATTGCGCTCAAGGAATTTTGAGAGAAGATCGCGAATTTCGCGGTCATCATCAATGATCAGTATATGGGGAGTCTGCTCCATGAAACCGCTTATAAAACAACAGGAGCCGCCTGTGCAGGCCATGTTGCATTCTGTTGCACTTCGGGATGTGTCGTACGATTTGACCGGTTGGGGCGAGAGGGCGATCATGTCTCAGGGCAGGTTTTTCCGGCCATCTTTCAAAATGAACGGGCTCCTGAAATGAACAGACTGGAGAACGATGCGATGGATGGTGTCAGTTCACACGTTTCACGAATACCGGCCGCATTGCTCAGAGCCAGTCTGGGCTGTGTCGCCATGGTCCCTCTGATCATGTTTTCATCAGGAGCCTCGGCCCAGTCGCAGGTGGCCAGCCCACCAGCGGAGGCTCAGACTCAGGCCGCCCACTCAATTTCAGTGAATCGCGATACAGCAACCGGCGACAATCCCGATCTGGCTATCCGTGAAGTCGCTTCCGGGAAGTCTGTTGCAGGCGACGCTCAGCCTGTGATCAGCCCGGCCGTCATAACGAATGAACAACTCGGCAGTCTGATTGACCGGGATGTGGAAGCAGTCACCGGCGGCAACCTTGGCCATATCGTTGACGTTCTGATCGATGCTGACGGAGAGATGCAGGCTGTGGTGATCGATATTGGTGGATTTCTGGGTGTAGGCAATCGCCGTGTCGCCGTTGCCTCGGATCTGATTCAGGTCAGCCACACCAACCCGCAGGCTCCGGTCATCATGCAGGTTTCCGCGGCAGTTATCCGCTCTGCCCCTGAATATAAACGAGGGGATGGAAATGCATCCGTCCTCACAGGTCCGCGTCTGCTTGCCTCAGGACAACCGGCTGACACGTCCTCGCCTTCATCGGCTGAGACAATCTCAGTGAAAACTTCCGCCTCTCCTGATCCATCGCCGTCTGCACCTTCTGCTGGCGAGTGAACGCGTGGCGGGCACATGCACTCTCGTCTGCCGTGACCGCTGCATCAGAACGCCTGTGACTGAAGGCAGGCTGACATCATGAAAAAGCTTAAACCAAACAGCACGATGGGGCTGGATGGGGTCAGCTTTTTCGTCGCCAATCTTCAGGCTGCCTTTGGGCCGTTCGTCTCCGTGTATCTCACGGAACAGCACTGGACACAGGGGGAAATCGGTATTGCCCTGACGATCGGGTCCGTCACGGCGATGGCCAGTCAGGTGCCCGCTGGCGCACTCGTGGACGCTCTGCGGAACAAACGGCTTGTCGCTGAATTGTCCATCGTCGCCATTATCGCGTCGTGCCTCATCATGGCGATCATGCCGGAACGTCTGCCAGTGGCCATCGCCGAGATCCTGCATGGTCTGGCAAGCTGTACCCTCAATCCGGCCATCAGCGCGCTGACACTGGGAGTCGTTGCCGTGGCGATCGCCCGTGCCCCGCATAAGGCTCAGGGCGCGCTGGGTATCCGCTTCGGTCGTAACGCCAGCTTTGCTGCTGTGGGGAACGCCTTGTCGGCAGGTCTGATGGGTGCCGCCGGTTATTTCATTTCCGCGCGAGCGACGTTCTTTCTGGGCGCCATGATGGCGGCTCCCGGCCTGCTGGCCCTTCGCCTGATCGAGCCGATTGGGACGCCGCTCGACCGCAGCGCTTCGGGGTTGGCCGAGGGTGAAAGTCCAAAACAGGCAAAGGTTAAATCCTATCTCACTCTTTTAAGGGAGCCGGGCCTGTTCGCTTTCGCGCTATGCGTCGTGTTCTTTCATCTGGCCAACGCCGCCATGTTGCCGCTGGCGGCGGGACAGATCACGAAAGATGCTGGTCATTCGGCGGAAATCATCATTGCGGCCTGTATTCTCGCACCACAGCTTCTGGGCGCAGTCCTGTCGCCGTGGATCGGACGCTGGGCGGAGACCATCGGGCGCAGGCCCGTAATGCTTCTGACGTTCATGGCGCTCCCTCTGCGCGGCATCCTGTTGAGCTGCACATCCAACCCCTGGCTTGTCGTGCCTTTTCAGATGCTCGACGGCATCAGTTCGGCGTCCTTCGGGGTCATGCTGCCTCTTGTGGCGGCGGACCTGACCCGTCGTACAGGACATTTCAACCTCTGCATGGGGCTGCTCGGGCTTGCCATGGGGCTGGGCGCCAGCTTCAGCACGACCCTCGCCGGTGCGGTCGCCGATCATTCGCTCCGATATGCGTTTCTTCTGCTGTCGGCATCCGGAGGCGTCTGTCTGCTGCTGATTGTTTTCCTCATGAAGGAAACCCGCAGGGAAGACGTCGCGCAGCAGGCCTGAACACCAGACATCAGCCCGCGATAAGCCGGTCCCATTCCTCCACCAGAATGGCGTCAACCTGCTCCATGGTGGCCGTAACGCCGAGCTTCCTCAGGCTGGTGACGCCGAACTCCCTGATCCCGCAGGGAACGATGCCGTCGAATGCGGACAGGTCGGGATCGACGTTGATCGAAATCCCGTGCCAGCTGACCCAGCGGGTCACCCTGACACCGAGAGCCGCTATCTTGGCTTCCGTGCCGGTCCGGGGATCGACGACCCAGACGCCCACACGTCCCTCGCGCCGCTCACCCTGAACGCCAAGACGGGCAAGTGTTGTAATGATCCACTGCTCCAGAAACGAGACGTAGGCCCGCAGATCACGCTCAGGCACGGGACCATGGGGGCGGGACAGATCCATCATCAGATAGGCGACCCGTTGTCCGGGGCCATGATAGGTCCACTGACCACCGCGTCCGGCGGGGTAGGTGGGATATCCCCGTGGGTTGAAAAGATCAGCTTCCTTGGCGGACGTGCCCGCCGTGAACAGGGGAGGATGCTCAAGCAGCCAGATTCGTTCCGATGCTCCGTCGGCGCGAATCTCCCGGACAGTGTTTTCCATGCGGGAAAGAGCCACCGGATAGGGGACGAACTCCGTCGATCTTTCCCATACGATGCCGCCGTCGGTCCGGAATTTTTCCGGGACCTCCCCGCGCGGAACGGCCGTATCGGCAATTAAATCAGGTTCTTTGTCACGAATCGTACATTCAGACATTGCAGCATTCTCAGGCATCAGTTATACGCCCCTCCAACTTCAACCGGTATCACTCAAATGAGACTGGTTGTCACGGGCGGCCGTGGCGGAATGGTAGACGCGCAAGCTTGAGGTGCTTGTGGGGGAAACCCTGTGGAAGTTCGAGTCTTCTCGGCCGCACCAAAGTTACCCTGAAACTCAGGGTTTTACTTTTCAAAAAAAAGACAGTGATGCAAATCAAACCACCCTGCAGAGAATGCGAGGGTGGTCTGTCTTTATTTTTTGTAAATATTTTCCTTTTGCCGCGTTTTTAACAGACTTCTGCACTAGAACAGACTGGCGAGACCGATTTACTGTCTCCACCATCTGGGCGCGGGAGGTCTGCTCGTGTGCCCTGTTCCGTAGCATGGATAAAGGTACTACTTCGTGATCAAGCCTTTACGTAAAGCAGTTCTTCCGGTTGCCGGACTTGGAACAAGATTCCTTCCCGCCACCAAAGCCATGCCGAAAGAGATGCTGCCTGTCGTGGACAAGCCGTTGATCCAGTACGCGATCGACGAGGCGCGGGCGGCAGGTATCGAAGAAATTTGCCTCATCACGGGTCGCGGCAAAGATTCTCTCATCGATTATTTCGATGTCGCTTTTGAGCTCGAGCATACGCTTCGTGAGCGCAACAAGCTCGATGCCCTGAAAGCTCTTGAGCAAAGCAGCATCGAAGCCGGCTCACTGATCGCCGTTCGCCAGCAGGAGCCTCTGGGCCTTGGCCACGCCATCTGGTGCGCCCGCAGCTTCATTGGCGATGACCCGTTTGCCATTCTCCTTCCGGATGATGTCGTGCAGGGAAAAGTCGCCTGCATGAAGCAGCTCGCCGATGCGTATTACGCGACAGGCGGCAGTGTGGTTGCCGTGGAAGAAGTTCCCCACGAACACACCAATCGTTACGGCATCCTGAAACCAGGGAAGGATGACGGTAAGCTGGTCGAGATCACCGGTCTGGTCGAAAAGCCGAAGCCGGAAGATGCGCCATCGAATCTCTCCATCATCGGTCGTTATGTGCTGACGCCGGAAATCATGCCGTTCCTGTCTCTCCTTGAAAAAGGTGCTGGCGGTGAAGTGCAGCTGACCGACGCCATGGCCAAGACCCTCGGCAAGACGCCGTTCCATGGTCTGCGCTACGAAGGCACCCGATTCGACTGTGGCAACAAGATCGGCTTCCTTGAAGCCCAGATCGCCTTTGCTCTTGAGCGTCCTGAACTGGCGCCGGATGTGAAGACGTTCCTGAAAAAATATACGGGAGCCGTCTGATATGAGCTTCAAGCACACTTTCGAACAGACAAGCCTGCGCGAATATGACATCCGCGGCATCGTCGGCAAGACGCTGCATGTCGAGGATGCTTTCGCCATCGGCCGCACCTTCGCCAGCATCGTTCTGAAGAACGGCGGCAAGACGGTGGTGATCGGCTTTGACGGCCGCATATCCTCGCCATCCCTGGAAGAGGCGCTGGTCAACGGCGCCGTTGCTTCCGGTGCTGACGTGATCCGCATTGGCCGTGGTCCGACCCCGATGCTGTATTTCGCATCCGCCACACTGAAGGCGGACGGCGCGATCATGGTCACGGGCAGCCATAATCCGGCCAACTACAACGGCTTCAAGATGATGCTGGCCAACAAGCCGTTCTTCGGCGAGCAGATCAAGCATCTCGGCCATCTGTCCCGCGAAGGCGACGTCGTTCCCGAAACAAAGGGCACGGTGAAAACCATCGATATCAAGAAAGAGTATATCGAACGCCTTCTGAAGGATTATGACGGCGGTGACCGCAAGCTGAAGGTTGTCTGGGACAACGGCAACAGCGTGGCTGGCGACATTCTTCCGGCCCTGCTCGACAAGCTTCCGGGTGAGCACATCATCCTGAACGGCGAAGTCGACGGCACGTTCCCGGCTCACCATCCGGACCCGACGGTTGCGAAGAATCTCGAGCAGATCATCGCTTCGGTCAAAGAGAACAAGGCCGACCTCGGCATCGCCTTCGACGGCGACGCAGACCGTATCGGGCTTGTGGACGACAAGGGCGGCATCCTCTGGGGTGACCAGATCCTCGTTCTGCTGGCGCGCGACGTTCTGAAGAACCATCCGGGCGGCACGATCATCGCCGATGTGAAGGCTTCTCAGGTTCTGTTCGACGAAGTGAAGAAGGCCGGAGGCGAGCCGCTGATGTGGCGCACGGGTCATTCCCTCATCAAGTCGAAGATGGCCGAGACAAAGTCTCCGCTGGCAGGTGAGATGTCCGGTCACATCTTCTTCGCCGACAAGTGGTACGGCTTTGACGATGCGATCTACGCCGCCATCCGCGTGCTGGGCATCGTCGCCCGTATGAAGGAGCCGCTGTCCGCGTTCCGCGAGGCTCTGCCGCAGACGATCTCCACCCCGGAAATCCGCTTTGACTGCGACGATCTGCGCAAGTTCAAGGTGATCGAGGAAGTGGCCGAGCGTCTCCGCAAGGACGGCGCGGACGTGTCCGAGATCGACGGCGTGCGCGTGAACACGCCGGACGGTTGGTGGCTGCTCCGTGCGTCCAACACGCAGGCTGTTCTGGTCGCGCGTTGTGAAGGCAAGAGCGAAGCCGGTCTGGACAATCTCAAAGCCGCGCTGACGCGCCAGCTTGAGCTGTCCGGTCTGGAGAAGCCTGACTTTTCTGGCGACAACGCCGGTCACTGATCAGGAAAAGGGTGAAACGTGTGACTGAGGATGCGTTTCACTCCTTTCTGGAGCCGGGCCAGTGGGTCCGGCATCCAGACCACCCCGAATGGGGTGACGGGCAGGTGCAGTCGGCCATCTCCCACAGGGTGACTGTCAATTTCCTGCATATGGGCAAAGTGGTTCTTGATGCCCGTGTTGTGACGCTTGCCGTCATCTGAGCTGATTTTCTGCACCAGCTGCCTGTGTGCCATGCATATCCTGCTGCTCTGGAAGGAGTTTCGCTTTCCAGTGGCGTCGTGCGGGTTTATACAGGACCAATGCAGTCCAGTTTAATCGACATTCAGGGCCGGAAAATCTCTTATCTCCGTGTTTCGGTGACGGACCGGTGCGACATGCGCTGTGTGTACTGCATGTCGGAAAACATGGAATTTCTGCCACGTCCTGAGGTTCTCACATACGAAGAACTCGAACGGCTATGCGCGGTTTTCATGAGTCATGGCGTTCGTCGGATACGCCTGACAGGCGGTGAGCCTCTGGTCAGACGCGATATTGGCGACTTTCTGCTCTCACTTGGACGATGGATTCAGCCTCACAGCACCATGCCAGGGCTGGACGAGCTGACGCTGACGACCAATGGCAGCCAGTTGACCCGTTACGCCGACACTCTGGTGAAGGCAGGGGTCCGCAGGGTTAATGTGAGTCTGGACTCCCTGAAGCCAGAACGTTTCTCCACCATCACCCGACGCGGTAATCTGCATCAAACCCTTGAAGGTGTTCGCGCTGCACGTGATGCGGGACTGGCTGTCCGCATCAACACTGTCGCGATGAAAGGAATCAATGACGATGAGTTTGATGATCTGATTGCCTGGTGCGGTGAAATCGGCGCTGATCTGTGTCTGATCGAGACGATGCCGATGGGCGAGACCGGTGAGGACCGGCGCGCCCAGTATCTTCCTCTCCACGCGATCAGGCTCAGTCTTCAGAAACGGTGGACGTTCGAAGCTGCCAGTGGCGCTGGTGGCGCGGGACCGGCCCGTTATGTCCGCGTCGCGGAAACGGGGCAGCGGCTGGGCTTCATCACGCCGCTCAGTCACAATTTCTGCGATAGCTGTAATCGTGTCCGCCTGTCCTGTTCGGGGCAGCTTTACACATGTCTTGGGTCGGACGGCGCAGTGGATCTGCGTGAAATTCTGCGAACTGGCGGAACGGATGTGGATATTCTTGATGCGATCGACCGCAGTCTTGCCCGCAAGCCGTTACGCCACGATTTTCTGATCCCCGGCAATGATGCAAAAGTGCAGGGGCCATCCCGTCTGATGAGTGTTACTGGCGGATAAATTCATCAGACTGTTGACGTATGCCGACCACGCACAGAGATTGGGTGCGAACGGCATCTTCACGGAATTGGTGATTTTTCAATATATTCCGTGCCTCATGCCGTGATGCACAACACGAGGCAGGAAATGAGCGTCAGCAGCCGGATCAGTCCCGTTATTCAGGACATCGTTGAGAAAGCTCTTGAAGAAATCGAGACATCTCTGGACGCCCGCATTATCCTCGCTATGGATGCCGGCCTGAGAGGGCAGGGTATGGAGTCTGCTGACAGCCCATACAAAATCATGTTCGTCTATGTGCATCGGCTGGACTGGTATCTGAAGCTCTCGCCCGGTCCTGCGACGGTCGAACTGCCCGCATCGGATGATTTTTCACTGACGGGATGGGATATCCGGCATCTCGTCGAAAAAATGAAGCAGTCCGATGCGACGGAAACGACATGGTTGAACAGTGGTGCAGTCTATCGTTCCGATACGGATCTGATGAGACGTCTTGCGGTGCTGCAACGTCGTGTCTGGCAACCCGCTCCCGCCCTTGCTACTGAACTTAAGACCGCGGCCAGTGTGCAGGGGAAATGGGCGCTGGGCCATAGCCTGACGACAGAGCAGTTTCTGATTCCCATGTATGCGGCTCTCTCCGGCAGAGCGATTGCGGAAGACAATGGCCCGCCTCCACAAGACATACGGGTGCTGTATGAAGGGCTGAGTGAAGAAGTCACCAGCGAGATGGATACCATTCTGTCGGAGAAGGCGAAAAGTGTCGCAAATTCTGGCGCGCCGTCCTGTTTCCGGTCCCAGATATTCATGAATGCTGAGCTGGAACGTCTGCAGACAGTTGAACTCCCGACACATCCTGCTCCGGCAGACAGTCTGTTCGATCGTTTTCTGGCTGATACGATCCGCCGGTTCGGCTGATGAGGGTTGGAAAGCATCGCAGTCAGGCGTGATGCCGACATCTGGGGAAAGCTGAGAGAAGGCGAAAGCAATGCAGAGTGACACGGAGCAGGATACGGGCGATCTCCTCGCAGCTGCCCGCAGGATCAGACTGACTATCCCTGACGCCTGCCTGCCGGGTGTTACTGCCAACACCAGACTTTTGCAGACCTATATCGACCTTGTGCTTGAACTCGATCTTCCTGACGACTGTCCGCCAGCCTATGAGTACGCACCATGAGCCTGACCGCTGTCGCCATTGCCAACACAGTGCGCTTCGGACTGCGATCAGCCCGGGAGGTCGTGGAGACGACGCTGGAGGCGCTCGGAACCCGTAACCAGACCTATCACTGCGTCACCCGGCTGCTGACAGAGCGGGCGCTGCATATGGCTGACACGCTGGACGCCAGAATTGCTCACGGCGATCCCGTCGGTGTCCTTGCCGGTGTTCCTTTCGGTGTAAAAGATCTCTTCGATATGGAGGGGATGGTCACGACGGCAGGTTCGGTCGTGCTCAATGGTAATCCCCCGGCCACACAGGATGCCGCTGTCGTGCAGAGGCTTGTCGCGGCTGGCGCGATCCCTGTCGCTACGCTGAATATGGATGAATTCGCCTATGGCTTCTCCACGGAGAACGCCCATTACGGCACTACACGTAATCCAAGAAACACCGACTGTCTGGCCGGTGGCTCATCGGGAGGGTCAGCCGCTTCGGTCGCGGCGGGTCTGCTACCGTTCGCTCTGGGTTCGGATACGAATGGATCCATCCGCGTGCCCGCTTCTCTCTGCAGCGTCTGGGGGCTGCGTCCTACACAGGGACTTCTTCCGCTGGACGGGGTTTATCCTTTTGTCGCCAGCCTCGACACGGTTGGTCCGTTCGCCGGAACCGTGACGGATCTTCAACGTGTTTTTGAAGCCATGAATGGCCATGCGCTTGAAGAAATTGAAGATGTGCGCGGTCTGCGCGTCGCTCGGCTGGGGGGCTGGTTCCTGCAGGATGTCGATCCGGCCCTGCTTGACGGTCTTGACCGCATTCTGGCGTTCTTCGGAAGCCATAAAGAGATTGAGCTGGCCGAAGTCGCACGAGCGCGGGCGTCCGCTTTCCTGATTTCAGCCGCCGAGGGAGGCAATCTGCATCTGCCTCGCCTGCGGAAAGTTCCCATGGATTATGATCCAGCGACCAGAGACCGGCTGATCGCGGGGGCCATGCTGCCATCGGCGGCCGTCATTCAGGCGCACCGTTTCCGGAACTGGTTTCGTACCGGGCTGCATGAACTCTTTGAACAGGTCGATGTGCTGATCGCCCCGGCAACGCCCGGTCCAGCTCCCCGTATCGATCAGGCGACCCTCTCGGTTGGTGGCAGGACTGTTTCTGCCCGTGCCAATCTTGGACTGTTCACGCAACCCTTGAGTCTGGGGGGAATGCCCGTTCTTTCCGCTCCTCTGCCGCCAGCGGCGTCAGCCTCGACAAACGGAATGCCGCTGGGAATACAGATCATTGCTGCTCCCGGAAAAGAGAACATGCTTTTTGCGATAGGCAAGGTTCTCTCTCACGCAGGTCTTGCGGGTTATCCCGTCCTTGGTATGCCTGTGCCGGACAAGGACTAAGGAGAAGGGGATCGGCTATCGTCTGACGACGCCGAAATACTGCTCCAGAAGGTCGATATTTCGCAGGTTGGCCTTGAAAGCGATATCGACCAGATTTCCCAGCACCGGGACCAGGTCGAACGCCGCTTCCAGCGCAATGTTGACCAGCATTTTGGCGAGCAGACCGGTGGGAGCCTTCAGGCGCCAGCCTTCCCAGACAAAAAGCAGGGAAAGAACAGTCATGACCACTGTGCCGCCTACTGGCAGCAGACCGATCAACGCGTCTGCTCCCATGCGGTATTTCGTTCCCGGTATGCGTAAGGCCGCATCCAGAAACCAGGCCAGCCGTCTCAGCCTCTGAAGACGCTGAAACACGTCTCCAGAAAGTGGGGGCAGGATTTCTCCGTTCAAAGCACTCGCTGCGTTCATACCAGAGATATGAGAATCGCCGGTCTCCCGCGCAAGGAGGGTAATGCAAAAATTTACTTTGCTTGCTATGGGAGGCCGCTTCGCTCCGGATTGTCGCATCTGCCAGCCGCCGGATAACACTGCCTTTTTCTGGAACCCATCCGGCCATGTATATCCCGTCCGCCATTGTCGTAGCACGCGACAGTTTTCTTCTGGCGTTTCCAGCTCTTTTTTCGATCATCAACCCGCTCGGGGCTGCGATCATCTTTATTCAGGCCGCAGGCAACTGTCCGGCGAGCGAGCGTGCCCGTCTGGCGAAAATGGTCGCCTTTTACACGACACTTCTGCTGATCGGTTCGGTCTGGATCGGCAGTCTGATGCTCAGCTTCTTCGGCATCACCCTCAACGCCCTGCGCGTGGCGGGCGGTCTTTTCGTCGCGCGTGGCGGCTGGATCATGCTGCAGAGCCCGGCCGACAACGATCACCAGCGGCAGAGCCAGATCGTCACCGACGATGGCACGCCCATTTCAGCCCCCAATTCTCAGGACATTGCGTTCTTTCCGCTCACCATGCCTTTTACCGTTGGTCCCGGCACGCTGTCGGTCGCCATCGCCCTGAGTTCCGGCGATAGCGGCAAGCATTCACTGGCTTATGAGGGGGGACTGTCCGCCGCGGCGGTCGCGGTGGCTCTGACCGTGTGGCTTGCCTATGCCTATGCAGACCGACTGACCACCATTCTGGGCGTCACCGGAACCCGGATCATGGGGCGGCTGGCAGCCCTGATCCTTCTGGCAATTGGCGTGCAGATCGTGGCGGCCGGGCTGATGGGTTTCGGGCATGACTTCCTGAGTTCCGTGAAGAACTGACGGGTTTTATGATTTCGACATGAATGGTGAGTGCTGCCGCGTAGCCATTTCCCGGATCTGTTCGCGTCATTTTCCGAGGATGCGGGCAACTTCCTGTCTAAGCGTGGGAAGAACCTCGTCGCCAAACCAGGGATTGCGCTTCTCCCATGCTCCGGTCCGCCAGGACGGATGGGGCAGGGGGAAATAGCGGGGAAGATAGTCCCTGAAATGGGCGACCCGATCCGAAACACGGCCCGGTCCAAGCACGTAATTCTGGGCGTAACTTCCTACCAGCAACGTCAGCTGGATGTCATGCAGTTCTGAAAGAACCTGCTCACGCCACAATGGCGCGCATTCCGGTCTGGGCGGGCGATCGCCACCTTTTGGCAAACGTCCCGGGTAGCAGAACCCCATCGGGACGAGCGCGACCTTTTCCGTGTCGTAAAAAGTGTTCCGGTCCATGCCGAGCCATTGCCTGAGTCTGTCACCTGATGCGTCGTTGAAGGAAACGCCGGTCTCGTGAACTTTCGTGCCGGGAGCCTGACTGGCGATCAGCAGCCTTGCGCGGGGAGAGACATGCAGCACCGGTCTCGGTCCCAGTGGCAACGACTGGGCGCAGACGGTGCAGGCACGAATACGCGCAACCAGTTCGTCCAGAGAGGCGTCTGACATCAGGCCTGGGTCGCCAGTCGATCCCGAACAAAACGGGGAACGGTCTGTGTTGCCGGTCCATAGCTCACTTCATCGAACAGTTGGGCGTTACCGGTCGGCACGAGGTTCAGTTCCACCGTGTGGGCGTGCTGGGCGGCCTGCCCGGCGAAACCTGCGGCAGGATAAACGGTTGCGGACGTTCCAATGGCGACAAAGGTGTCACAGGCGTCAATGGCCTGCATGATGCGCTCCATGTGCAGCGGCATTTCGCCAAACCAGACAACGTCTGGCCGCAAGGTTTTCTGCCCACATTCGGGGCATGGCGTTTCCCGCGTGCAGGCCCCTTCCCACGCCGGTGTGACGCCGCAGGCAAGACAGCGGAGCCGCAAGAGTTCGCCGTGCATGTGAACGACGTTTCTTGAACCTGCGCGTTCATGAAGGTCGTCGATATTCTGTGTCACCAGAAGAAACGCATCGTCACGGTTTTCTCCGTAGGCTTTCTCGAGTTCAGCCAGAGCGGAATGGGCGGCGTTGGGCGTTACGTTTTTCAGTTCGAGCCGACGATGATTGTAAAAATCATCGACCATGGCCGGATTTCGCTCGAATCCTTCCGGCGTGCAGACATCTTCCAGTCGCACCTGCGACCAGATACCTCCCTCATCACGGAAAGTATCCAGTCCCGATTCACGACTGATGCCGGCTCCGGTCAGAATGACGATGCGTTCCAGTATCAGGGTTTCCCATCATTGAGTTTATAGACAACCAGAAACGTGTTTTCCTTGGATTGTTTACGTCTGTAGACTTCATGATACCGGCTTCGCAGAACGGCATAAAGCTGTGACCGGATCGAAAGGTTTTCTTCCGACCAGGCAGGCTCCTCTGTCACGACATAGAGGGGCGATGCCGCCAGAATATGGTCCAGTTCTGCATGCGGGTCCATGCCGGTCGCCTGCCGTTCAGCAAACTCGTTGAAATGCCCGGGAAATGGATGGTTGGTGAGAGCGCACCACGGCAGAACGTCATAGAGAATGACTGGCCCCTGATAGACAAACGTGCACCCCTTTGGTTGGGACATGGTTTGAGTCATTTGCGCCAGTATTGCTTTGTTGCCGTGCTGCTTCTCGTGTTTATGGATATCCTTCTGTCCCATGATCAGCCCGCAGAGCAGAAGCAGGACAGAGGCAATCCGTCCCCCCTTCGGAATGTCCCACAGCGGAGCGCAGAGCAGGGTCAGAGGCGGAAACAGTGGCAGGGCATAATGGGTGTACCACCCACCGAAAACGATCACACCAATGCAGGCGCATACTGCCCACGGGATGAGGAAACCGAAAGCGCGTAAGGTAGGCGTCTCTGTCACTGTGAATTTCAGCCTATATCCGCATCCCACACAGCCTAAAACGAGAAGAGGCGTCGTCAGTAACAGCAGTCTTGCTTCGTTTTCTTTCAGGGTCGCCGCAGTGCGCGCGCCACGCAGGAAAATGGAATTGACGTTGGCGAACAGCCATTCATGACCATACCCACCTGCGTAATACGCCGCAGCAACAACAAGTGTGGGGATCAGCGCCAGCAGACACCATAGAAGACCGTCCATGACAATCGCGCTGATACGGCTGCCTGCTCGCCAGTGACACCAGAGCAGGTAAACCCCGAGGAACATGCCTTCAAAAACAGCCGAATACTTGATCTGCAGGGCCAGTCCGACCAGCAGCATGGCCTGACAGCCTGTGTTTCGCAGCACTGTTTCTGAAGGGTTCGACAAGACCAGCCGAAACAGGACGAGCGACATCGCCGCAATCATCAGAAAATTATAAAAGACAGGGCTCTGGCCACCTTCGCCACCCGCGAGATTCAGCCAGGCGATGTAAAGCAACGCCGCAAGGAATGCCCCATTACGGGAAGCTATCGTGCCCGCCATGCGCATCAGAACAAGAGAGGTTCCCCATACGGAGAGAAGCGCTCCGATCTGATAGGCCCAGAAACGCCATGGGCCGAACAGATGAAAAAAAGCGTAGAGCAGAAAAAGGCCGAACGGCTTCCGGTCCCAGATCTGCACATACGGCAGATCTCCATGCAGCAGGCGTCCACCCACAAACAGGTAAAACTGCTCATCAATATGAATGAGAGGATTACCGAAGGTAGCCGCGCGACACAGGATGGCAAAAAGCAGGAGCGCTACCGGAAAAACTGTTCTGATCTTGTCTGTGGAAAGCAATGGAGCAACCTGCTGTATCGTCTCTTCGAACCTGATGACGACGATCGCTCAAGGCGATGATGTCGTGTCCAGATCACGAAAATTCTGAACGGCTGCATTCATAGACCGTCTATTAACTCAGACAATGCCAGTGGCAACACAAAATGTTCGGATATTTTTCAGTATGTGACACCCTGCCGCGTAAGGCGGCAGGGATCACGTCTGTCTTCCGCTGGGAGAAGACAGATGGGAAGTCAGATGACGTTCAGGATGTGTGTGACCAGAGCGTCAGCGTTTTCTTCTGCTGATGCTCCATCCGCCCTGATGTGCAGATCTGCTTTTGTCGGTGCTTCATACGGCGCACTGATGCCGGTGAAGTTCTCGATCTTGCCATCCCGTGCGGCCTTGTAGAGCCCCTTGGAATCACGCTGCTCACAGGTCGCAAGGCTGGTGTCGACGAAGACCTCGTCAAACGCGTCACCGATGATCTTCCGGGCGAGAGCGCGGTCGGCCACCAGCGGCGAGATGAGCGCGACGATCACGACCTGACCGGCCTGCGTGAGGATCTTGGCGACCTCGGCAGCGCGGCGGACATTCTCGTGACGATCGGCCTCGGTGAAGCCAAGATCGCTGCACAGCCCCATGCGGAGCGTATCGCCATCCAGAACGAAGGCGTCCGTGCCACGGGCAAACAGCTTCTTCTCGGCCAGACGGGCGATGGTGCTCTTGCCCGCGCCGGACAGGCCGGTCAGCCACACGACACGCGCCTTGTGACCCTTGCTGCGGGCACGCTGTGCACCGTCAACTTCACCAGCGGACGGATGAATTGCATGGCCGTCCTTCAGGTCAGCCGGACCAAGCAGCGGTGCGCCGCCGACAATGCGCTGGTTACGGTCAACCAGAACGCCGCGTCCATCGGATGTGCCGGGGGAGAACGGGTCAAACTGGATGGCTTCACCCGCCACCAGCGTGACATGTGCGAAACCCTCGGGGCCGACTTCCTCGGCCTGCTGCTCGGTCAGATCATCAAGACGCAGGACTGAGTCGATCGACGCCACCGTCACCTGATGCTCGGCGGTGGAGAGACGCAGGCGGAAGCTCTCGCCAACCCGCAGCGGCTCCTGACGCAGCCAGAACAGGTGCGCGCGGATACGGGCGGTTTTTTCGGGAGCCTGATGCGGCAGGAACAGCATGTCACCACGGGCGGGGATCACGTCCGGTTCAAGCACGAGCGCGATGGACTCACCGGCCTCGGCTTCGTTGCGTTCTGGCGCATGCCAGCGGGCAACCTTCGCCACGCGGGCCTTGCTGCCCTGCGTGCCGATCTCGACCGTATCGCCCTCACGGATGACGCCGCGTTCGATGCGACCGGCGACATAGCGCACGTCGTCATAGCGATAGACGTCCTGCACCGGCATGCGGAACGGCAGGGCGGCGCGGGTGTTGCCGCTCGGGACAGCAGCCAGAGCTTCGGTGAGGATCGGGCCGGTGTACCACGGCGAACGCTCGGAGTGGCTGGCGATGTTGTCGCCATCGCGGGCGGAAGCCGGGACGAACAGGGACGGCGTCAGATCAAGCTGGGCCAGCAGTTCGGTCACGGACTTTTCGACGGCGCGGATCTTCTGCTCGTCGAAGCCCAGCAGATCGGCCTTGTTCAGCAGCACGATGATGTGGCGGATACCGATCAGGCGCAGCAGCATCGCGTGACGACGCGTCTGCTCCTGAGCGCCCTCGTTGGCGTCCACCACCAGCACGGCAGCTTCGGCGTCAGCGGCGCCGGTGATCATGTTGCGCAGGAACTGGCGGTGGCCCGGCGCATCGACGATCACGAACTGGCGGTTGCCTAGACGGAACGGGATACGGGTGGAATCAACCGTCACGCCCTGATCGCGCTCGATCTGGAGGCTGTCGAGCAGGAAGCTCCATTCGACGGCCAGACCACGCTTCTTGGAAGATTCAATGATCTGCTGGACCTTGCCGTCCTGCAGATTGTCGGTGTCATACAGCAGGCGGCCGATCAGGGTGGATTTGCCGTGATCGACATGCCCGACGATGACGATGGGGGTTGCCGTATCGAGCAGGGCCTCGCGGTCAGCGGGGTCGAGGCGTGCAGCGGATAGTGTGTCGCTCATGGTGTCTGTTCCCAGCTCTCAGAGATAACCGGCGACACGCAGCCGCTCGAATGCGTCTTCGGATTCATGGTCCATGGCGCGGCCAGCACGCTCGGACGTCTTGGTGGTTTCAAGTTCCGCGATGACCTCGGCCACGGTGGAGGCATTGCTCTCGACCGGGGAGGTGATGTCGGAATCACCCAGCGAGCGGTAACGCTTGCCGTTCTTGGCGAAATAGAGGTCGACCAGCGGGATGTTCTCGCGCTCGATGTAGCGCCAGATGTCGATCTCGCGCCATGAAAGCAGCGGATGCACGCGGATATGCATGCCTTCCTCGTGCGGGGTGGCGTACTGGTCCCAGAACTCGGGCGGCTGGTTGCGGATGTCCCACTTGTGGGATGCTCCACGCGGGCTGAAAACGCGCTCCTTGGCGCGGGTGCCCTGCTCGTCACGACGGATTCCGGCGATGACGCCCTGCAGCTTGTGGGTCTCGATCATACTGGCGAGGCCAGCAGTCTTGCGGGCGGCAGACCGGGCGGCAGGCGGCAGGGTCGGGTCCATTTCCTCGACCGGCGGGCAGTAGCCCAGCAGCAGATCAAGGTTCCACTTCTTCGTATATTCGTCGCGGAAGGCATACATCTCGGGGAATTTCTTCTCCGTATCAACATGCATGACCGGGAACGGCACGCGGCCCATGAACGCCTTGCGGGCGAGCCAGACCATGACGTTGGAATCCTTGCCGAGCGACCACAGCATGGCCAGCGGCTTCAGCTTCCGATACGCCTCGCGGAGGATGAAGACGCTCTGCGCTTCAAGTTGATCGAGATGATCCATGATTAAGTGGAACCTTCTTATGCTGTCAGGCCAAATACTGTCAGGTGGGGCGGTGAATGCCACATTCGACTTTTGCCATACCAGCCCAGCGACCGGCACGGGGATCTTCATTTTCGCCCACCGGCCGTGTGCAGGGCGCACAGCCGATCGAGGGATAACCTTTGGAGGCCAGCGGGTGACGGGGCAAGCCGCGCCGGGTCATTTCCGCGTCAATTTCTTCCCTGGTCCATTCGGCCAGCGGGTTGATCTTGATGCGTCCCTCACCATCCGCCTCGATGATTTCCATACGGTTGCGGGTCGCGGCCTGTGAACGCTTCCGCCCGGTAATGAGCGCGGGGTAGGGCAGGGACGCCGCATCAAGCGGCTCCACCTTGCGCATCCTGCAGCAGGCATCCGGATCGAACGCCCAGAGCTGACCTTCCGGATCACGGTCCTGAATCGTGCGATCCGAAGGTCGGACATCAATCACATCCAGCAGGCCAAGGGTGCGGGCAAGCTCGTGGCGATATTCGATCGTCTCCGGAAAGTGCATGCCGGTTTCCAGAAACAGGACCGGTATGGCAGGATCGACTTCTGCGGCCAGAGCCAGCAGAAGGGCGGACTCAGCCCCGAACGACGACAGCACGGCGACCTGTCCCGGCAGCACCTCACAGGCGGCTTTCAGGACGGCTCGTGCATCGCTTCCGGCTGCCCGGAGCATATCGATCTGCTGCTGGGTGACAGTCATGCCAGATATCCCTGCTGTTTAATACGACCAAGCGCCGTGATTTAGAGGGCATGTAGAGGATAAGAGTTACAAATTCAAGACGTATAACGGAAATTCATAAGAAGATTGAGTGTTAATTGAACGATGTTTTATAGTGAAACTAATCTCGCCGTTCGGGAAGACAGTGTGTTAGGCTCCTTTTGAACGACGCGAGGCAGGCTTGCCTGAAGCGCCGCCCCCTCTTCGGAGATCCGTCATGAAACTTTATTATACGCCCGGCGCCTGTTCCCTTGCTCCTCACATTGTCCTGAAGGAAGCAGACCTGCCGTATTCTCTGGAAAAGGTCGATCTGGCATCCAAAAAAACCGAGACAGGCGAAAATTATCTCGAGATCAATCCGCGTGGTGCGGTTCCGGCGCTGGAAATCGAGCCCGGTGTGGTCATCACGCAGAACTCGGCCATTCTCCAGTATATTGGCGATCACTCGACCGTTCCGGCCTTCAAGCCTGCTTACGGTTCTCTCGAACGGGCGCGTCTTCAGGAAGCGCTCGGTTTCTGCAGTGATATGCATGACACCATCGGCGCGATCTTTGCCCCTGATCTGTCTGGTGAAGCGCTGGACAAGGTTGTGGCGGGAATCAATCGTCGACTGGCGCAGTTTGAAGCCATGCTCCCTGATAACACCGAATACTGGCTGGGCTCCGACTACACGCAGGCGGACGCCTACGCCTTCATTCTGCTGTCATGGATGTTCTTCAAGCACATCGACATTTCCCGCTACACCAAGGCTGTGGCGCTCCATAAGCGCGTCGGAGCGCGGCCTGCGGTTATCGGTGCGATGAAGGAAGAGGGGCTGGGCTGACCGCAATAGCGGACACGTCAGCTTTTATCGCCAAGAACCTCGTGCAGGGACGTTGTGAACTGTCCCGGCGCGAGCGGCTTGGGCTGCGTCGGGGCAGGAGCCCAGGCGCTCATCACCGCCAGATGGAGGGGAAGGGACAGAATCCCTTCCTCATCTCCACATCTTTCTGCCAGCCCTTCGAGCGCGGCAGGAAAAAGCGCCGGATCAGGAAACCGTCGGTCCCGCAGCGTGAGAGCGTTTGTCTCGCCCGCCGCCCGCAGATCCCGAAACAGCGCCAGCCCCGAGCGGTAACGGATATCCATTACATCCGCATCGACAACCGGCAGGGCAAATCCCGCCCGCTGCAGCAGGGAAGCGCAGTCACGCAGCATCGGAAAAGGCGAGACATGTGGGGAAACACCGCCACTCAGGGCCAGTTCCGCTTCCTCGAACCCGGCACGTAAAGGGGCGAGGGTGGGCAGAACAGGCATGCTGGCCAGAAACAGTCCGTCGGGTTTCAGGATTTTCCTGATCTGAAGCAGCGTCCCCGGCAGATCGTTCACCCAGTGCAGCGACAGGCTGGCGATCACCAGATCGAAGCTGTTCTCGGCAAAGGGAAGAAATTCCTCATCGGCGCAGACTGTCAGTGTGCCGGTCCTGTCGCGCACGTGACGGGCCATACAGGGCGACAGGTCGCAACTGACAACCTCGATCCCCCGCATCTGCAGGCTGGACGCCGTTGCGCCCCGGCCACCAATATCGAGCGCAAGCGGGAAGGATCGCGTCAGATCGTCCAGTCGCTCGATCAGTCGGTCAGCGGCTTCTTCCAGAATGGCCGAAACACCGTCAAGTGTGTCCGCTGCACGATCCCGATGCAGTCTGACAGTATGGCGGTCGAAGATGGCATGGTGATGTTCCATGCTGGAAATATGTGCGCCGGTCTTCTGTCTGTGCCAAGAGGAAAGCACAGGATGAAACGGTATATTCATCACAGTGACGGCAGATCAGGGCCAACGAAGCGATGCCAGCAACCCAATACCAGCAGGTCGGTTCACCATGACGCTGCTTACAGGACGTTTGGTGAGGGCGGTCAGAAGCACGGGCCGCTTCGCGCTGGATCTTGTACTGCCCCCCACCTGTTCATCCTGTGGCGAGGAAGTGGATCAGCCCCATTCGCTCTGTCCGGCCTGCTTCGTCAGGATGCACCCGATCGGCGAACCGCGTTGCGATCAGTGTGGCGTTCCGCTTCCAGCTTCCACGCATCTTGGACGGGACGCTCGTTGCGTTTCCTGCGAACTCCATCCTCCACCCTGGTCGAAAGCCCGGGCGGCCTATGTGTATGACGAGGGATCACGCGACCTGATCCTGTCGCTGAAATATGCTGATCGCACCCAGAACGCCATCATTCTGGCGAAGCAGATGAACCGGGCCGGGCGGGACATTCTGGAGCGGGCGGACTGGCTGATCCCGGTTCCCGTTCATTGGCGCAGATTGCTGGAGCGCAAATACAATCAGGCTGCGCTGCTGGCCCGTGCGGTGAGCAGGCTGTCGTCCGTCCCCGTGTTGGTGGATGCTCTCCAGCGACCTCGCGCCACCAGTCGCCTCGCCAGCTTTTCCGCCGAGGAGCGGGCGAAGGAAATGCAGGACGCTATCCGTATCAGGTCACGAAGTGCCGAAACGGTCAGAGGCAAGCATGTCGTGCTGGTGGATGACATTCTGACGACGGGTTCGACCGCATCAGCATGCACGCATGCTCTCCTGTCTGCCGGAGCGGAAAGTGTATGTCTGCTGGCGGCTGCCCGGACCACGCCGGATACGCAGGACGATATAAGCCGACCGGGCCTGTCGGAGGACTAGCCGGAAGAGGCTCATCCCTCCTGATGGCGCGTTGGAATGTATTTCTGTATCGGCTTTCATATGACAGGGAGAAATGACACGCTATGATAGGACATTATCGTAGCAGTGCGCGGCGCACGCCCGCATCAGAATGACGGAATGCGAATGCCAAAGATCGAGATCTATACCCAGCCAGGTTGCCCCTACTGCATTCGGGCCGTAGCGCTTCTTGAAAAGAAGAAGGTGCCTTTCACAGAAATCAATGCGCCGCACGGCACGCAGGAGCGTATGGATTCACGGGAGCGCTCTGGCGGCAAGACCACGGTTCCGCAGATCTTTGTGGATGGAAAGGGCATCGGCGGCTGTGACGACCTGTTTGCTCTCGAGCGGGGTGGAAAACTGGACGCCCTGCTTCAGGCTGCCTGAAACAGATCATGATTCACTACCAACTCCGCTGCGTCTCTGATCATGAGTTCGAAGGATGGTTCAGGGATTCTTCCGCCTTCGAGGATCAGGCCGCACGCGGACTTCTTTCCTGCCCTTATTGTGGAACGGCGAAAGTCGACAGGGCGCTCATGGCGCCTGCGGTGCGCTCGTCGCGGCAAAAAACGGATGAGCGACAGGAGCAGCCTGCAGCCCCCGCTGAAGTCCCTGTGACATCTGTTGCCGGGCAGGCAGGTATTCCTGACGTCCTACTGTCCGTGCTTCAGAAAATGCGGCAGGAAGTGGAAAGCAAATGCGAGAATGTCGGCGACAGGTTTGCCGAGGAAGCCCTTCGCATCCATCATGGTGAGGCCGAAGAACGCGGTATTTATGGGTCGATGACCCCAGAAGACCATGAACGACTTGAGGATGAAGGCGTTTCAGTTCAAAGGCTTCCCTGGGTACAGCCTGCCGAGGGATAACCGTTCCGTTCACTGGAACCGGTTGCCACCGGGTAACCGGAAGGATGAAATACGTGACTGCTGATTTGCCGCCAGAAACGCCCGGTCGTTCAATATCCGTCATTACTGTCGGAAAAGCGGCAGTCCGGCTGATTCTCGCTGCTTTCGTAGGATTTGCCGCACCTGTCGTGACAGCCTCCGTCCATGCGGCTGAACCGACAGCGACCGCAGCGCAGAATTCTCCTGTCATGGGAATGTGGCTGAGCGAAAAACATGACGGCATTTTCCGGATCGCACCGTGTGGCGATTCTGTCTGCGGCACCCTGATTGGTCTTTCCTACGGTCCGAACGAGCCCATGCCACGCGCCAAGGACGGGCGGTCGGAGTGCAATCTTGTCATGCTCACAGGATTCCGCCCTCTGGAGGATGATCCCGGACGTTGGGAAGGCAAGATTCTCGACCCCGACGCGGGCAATCTGTATCACGCGCAGATCTGGTCGCCGAAACCGGATATTCTGAAGCTGCGTGGCTATATTCTGGTGCCGGTCTTCGGCGAGACACAGACATGGAGCCGCTATCACGGCACGATCGGTCCCGAATGCCGCATGCCTGCCAACCCGTAAGGGTGTTGAAAGAAGGTCTCGTTCGGGGTGGACGTCGCTCCGTCACATGACTAAGGCATGGACCGCAAGGACGATCATTTTCTGAGAAATGGGGGCAGGTTCTGACGACGAGATGAGGCTTTCGGGTTCTCCCGCGACACGATCGTCCGCCGGTCGCTGGTTTATCGTCGCACTCACCCTTATCGGTCTGCTGGGCCAGCTTGCCCTGCAGGGTCTTGCGTCACCGGGCGAGACACCCCGAACCGCCATTCTCCGTCTGACCGGCATCGATATCAGCCCCCGGGCTGGCATCTCCAGCCATTCACCGCACCATGAAATGAGCGGCATGCACATGGGACACGGCGCTTCAGCCGACAGTCACCATGTCATGCCCATGCCGGATCACCTCGGAAATTCCGGGGAAGGCCATCACCACGACAGCGACTGTCCGCTCTGTCCGCTGCTGCTGTTTTTCGGCATTCTCCTGAATGCAACGGTCTTTCTTCCGGCCGTCAGCGCTGTCTGGCTGTCCATGCGCCGTATCTTCGCGCAACCACGGGCGCCACCCTCTTTCACTCTGCTGTTGCCGCCGGCGACAGGGCCTCCACTCGCCATCTGAACATCTCCCGCCATCGCAATTCATAGTCGACCGGATGGACGCTTCTGCGTGCGCATCTATCCGGTGACTTCTGCGATCGATTTCTGTTCAGATCACAGGATAGCCCTGTCATGTTCGTTCCCGGCCACAAGCACGCCCTGCTGTGCTCTGTCTTCACGCTTGGATTTGTTGTTTCTTTCTCACCACTCTCCGTGTCCAGCGCCCGTGCTGCCACGTTTGATCTGACGCCGGCAGAGAGCCTTTCCCGCGTTTCGCCCAAATCCTCTCAGGCGAAAGTGTCGGCTGAATCGGATGCTTCCGGACATACCAAAATCGTTGCGCATGCTGACGAAAACATCATCGTCAACGCGATCAGACTGCGTGATCGCACCAGTCCCGATACCACATCGCTTTTTCGCCACAGCCTTGGCTTCAGCTCCTATTCTGCTGGAGGCGTTTCGGCGCTACCGGTGCTGAACGGCATGGCCGATGATCGCATCGCCACGATTGTCGACGGCATGAGGATTGCCTCAGCCTGTCCGAACCACATGAATCCCGCCCTGTCCTATGTGGACCCTGACTCCGTCGCGACGGCGCAGGCCATCGCGGGAATCACCCCTGTGAGCATCGGAGGGGACAGCACGGGCGGCAGCATCGTGGTGGAGCGGCGTGATCCTCTGTTTGCCGAACACGGCAAGCTCCTCGTCACAGGCCATGTGCGGGGGGATTATCGCAGCAACGGCGGCGGATCAGGCGCATCGGGCACCATAACCGTGGCCAATGACACATGGAGCCTGCGCTATACCGGCTCTTACGCTCACGCGAGCAACTACCGGACGGGCGGCAGCAACAGCAGGCAGGTGCGCTCCACCAGCTATCTGAGCTTCAATCACGCCGTGACCGCCGGTTTTCACAAGGACAATCACCTCGCGTCCGTCACCTTCGGTCAGCAGGACATTCCCTATGAAGGCTTTCCCAACCAGTACATGGACATGACCAACAACCGGTCCACTTATGTGAATAGCAAATACAAGGGCGAGTTCGGCTGGGGCAATCTGGAAGCTCGGGCCTACTGGCAGCGGGTCGATCATGTGATGAACATGATGAACGACAAGGGCGGGCATACCGCCACCACGGGCATGCCGATGAACACGGACTCCCGTTCGGTAGGCTATAGTCTCAAGGCGATCATTCCCCTTGCGCCGAAGCATACGCTCACCCTTGGCAGCGAATTCGAGCATAACGGTCTGAACGACTGGTGGCCACCGCTGACCGGCAGCATGATGATGGGGCCAAATACGTTCCATAACATCAACAACGGTCACCGCGACCGACTGGGGCATTACGCGGAATGGAACGCCCAGTGGCTGCCCCGCGTGTCCACGCTGCTTGGTTTTCGCAGTGATCTCATCATGATGAATACGGGACAGGTCGCGCCTTATTCATGGACCGGTATGATGTCGATGGCCGACGCCATGGCCGCTCAGAAGTTCAACGCGGCGTCCCGGGGGCGCACCGACACGAACTTCGACGTAACGGCGCTCGTTCGCTGGCATCCGCTGGACAGTCTGTCGATCGAAGGCGGATACGCCCGAAAGACGCGGTCTCCCAACCTCTATGAGCGCTATTCCTGGGCGCAGGGGGCGATGGCCACCAGCATGATCGGCTGGTTCGGCGATGGAAACGGCTATGTCGGCAATCTCAATCTGTCGCCGGAAGTCGCCAATACGGCCAGCTTCACCGTCACATGGCACGATCCGACTGACGATGGCTGGGAAGTGAAAGTCCAGCCTTATTACACCTATACCCATAACTACATAAATGTTGTGCGGATCGGCTCTTTTTCAGACGGAATGTCAAAGCTCCAGTTCGTCAATCACAATGCACAGAGTTACGGCATCAATTCCTCGGCCAGAGCGCGGCTATGGAAAACAGAGGCGTATGGAACGGGCGAAATCCGCGCCAATCTGAACTGGGTGCGGGGACAGGATCTACAGAATCACTCCGGGCTGTATCACCAGATGCCGACCAATGGCACGGTAGGACTTTATGAAACCTACCAGAACTGGACGGGCCGGATCGAAACCACTCTGGTCAAGAGCAAAAGCACGGTCGACTGGGTCAGAAACGAGCCTCGCACGCCCGGATATGTGCTGCTTGGAATTGGCGGCAGCTATCGCTGGCGTAACTTCCTGCTGGACGCCAGCATCGAGAATATCTGCAACCAGAAATACTATCTGCCACTGGGGGGCATGTCTCTTGGAGACTACAAGGCGACCGGCATCATGAGCCCGCTTCAGGGTATGGGGCGGTCATTCAATGTCAGCCTGACGGCCTCTTTCTGATGTGTGGGTTGGGAGAGGGGCTCATGCCCCTCTTTCCCACCAGAAAATTCGTTTAGAGTCTTTCAGGCCCATACGCTGCGTCGGCTATTCCGGACGAGCGCCAGACACTGGTCGAAAAGCAGAAAAGGCTGGCAGGACAATAGCGTTTCGCCATCCGTGACAAGAATTAAAACAGCATCATCAGGGACGGTCTGAAGAGGCGTTTTCTGTTCTTCCTGATATGCTCCTTCAGAGTCCTCAGGGTCATCCGGGTAGAGCGCACACAACTGCTCGAAACCTGCATCAATCGTGCTTTGCATGGCGTCTTCCATACCGGCGCCAGCCAGTGAAGTCTGTTCTTTCACCATATCAAAAAATCTGACGATCTGATCGGTGATCTTCGACACGGCCTCACCGAGGGGCCACTCTTCGGCGTGAGCAATGTTCGCCAGCAGACGACCCAGCCCCTGCATGGTCAGACAATACTGTCCATCGACCACAAGCCGGTCTTCAGAGGAAAGAGTGCAAAGGTTCTTTTCTGTTTCAAGAAAAGAACCGGTCCCGGTCAGACGTTTGTCCCATACAGGCCAGTCATGTGCTGTTCCGATCTTCAGACATGTCCTGCGAGCGTCCATTTCATTCAGGCATGGTGCGAGTGGATGATGAGTGCCGTCCTGAAATATAACGGTCGGCACATGATTTTTCTGATCATCTGAAACAGGTCTGACCCAGAGGCATTTCACCGCCTCTGGCGCAAGCAGTGTCGGATCAGCAAACGGAGAAGCGATTTCGGATGCAGTGTGATAACCGAAAGCCATGGTCATTTCTCATGGAAAGAGGATGCATGATTGAAAGCGATTTTCCAGAGGGCAGATCAAAGGCAGGCTCTCTGCCTTTGCTCAATCCATCGAACTGGTATCCAGCTTTTCAATGCTTTCACTGGTGATATCCGCAATCGAACTGGCTCCTGTCAGTGTCATGGCGACCTGAAGCTCCTTTTCCATCAGGGAAATAAGATTCTCGACGCCAGCCTGACCATCCGCCGCCAACGCGTAGACAAACGCCCGTCCCAGCAACACGGCGTCCGCGCCAAGAGCGACCATGCGGGCAATATCGAGCCCGGACCGGACGCCTGAATCGGCCAGTATCGCCAGCTTTCCTTTGACCTGCTCCACGATAGGCGGAAGAGCGCGGCAACTGGAGAGAACACCATCGAGCTGACGACCTCCATGATTCGAGACGACAATTCCATCCGCGCCGAACCGCACGGCATCCTGTGCGTCTTCCGGGTCGAGAATACCCTTGATAATCATCGGACCTGTCCAGAACTCGCGGATCCATTCCAGATCCTTCCAGCCGATGGAGGGATCAAAGTTACCGGCCAGCCAGCCAATATAGTCTTCCAGCTTCGTCGGACTGCCGCGATAGACCGAGATGTTACCCAGATCATGCGGCCGTCCGCGCAAGCCGACATTCCATGCCCAATGAGGGTGCGTCACGGCCTGAAGGTAACGTCTCAACGGGGCGTATGGCCCGGACATACCGGAATGCGCATCGCGATAACGCGCACCCGGCGTTGGCATATCGACGGTGAAGACCAGCGTTCCGATCCCCGCAGCCTTGGCGCGCTCAAGCACATTTTTCATGAATCCACGGTCTTTGAGCACATAAAGCTGGAACCAGATCGGCTGCGGCGACTGGCTCTGCACTTCCTCGATCGGGCACACAGAGACCGTTGAAAGCGTGAAAGGAACGCCTTTTTTCGCGGCCGCTCTGGCGGCCTGCACCTCGCCACGACGGGCATACATGCCGGTCAGACCCACGGGGGCCAGAGCGGCGGGCAGGGAGAGCCTGCGTCCGAAAAGTTCTGTCTGTGTGCTGAGATTGGAGACGTTCCGCAGAATGCGCTGTCTGAGCGCAAGATCCGACAGGTCAGAGATATTACGTCCCATGGTGTGCTCGGCGTACGAGCCACCGTCGATATACTGAAACAGGAATGGCGGCAGACGGCGGCGGGCGGCTTCCCGGTAATCCGATGGCGCTGAAATGATCAATCCAAATCTCCTGCTGCCGGTTTTTCGGAACGACTGTTCCGGCGTTACGTAATGATCTAGATCAACAGATAAATGATAATTGTTCTCATTTGCAACAACAGGATGGATAAACTGCTGAAAAACTATTCCGACGCGCAAAGTGATTGGGACTGAAGGTGATTGGGTCTGTCGTTACAGCGAATATCCAAACCAGCGCAGCATTCCCATCGTCGCCATATAGAGGCCAAACGTCAGACCGCATCCACCCAGCAGCGCCGGATAAAAAGACACCCCGTGCTTCATCGCCCAAGGAATAAGCAGAAACATCGGCAGAGAGGGCAGCACATACCAGAATGTCGCAAAGACATGGGCCTGCATCCGGTCGGCGTCATGTGTCTCCTGCCATAACCAGAGCATCCCGAAAATCGAGACAAGGGGCAGGGAGGCGATAAGCGCTCCAGCCGCCGGATAGCGTTTGGCCACTGAGGAGGCGAGGGCGATCATCAGCCCGGAGAGCATGACTTTCAGAAGGAAAAACATCGACGCCCCACATTATTCCTTTTTTGCGTTAGCCTGTTTCCGGCAGCCTGCCCAGTCTCACAGCATCACTCACAGCATCAGACCAAAAAATCACATCCACCTGCGCCATATCAATGCGCCCCGGAGTCATTTCAATCAGGTTCCTGCTTAAGGAGACAGACATGTTCGCGATGCAGCTCAGCAAGCCACATACCCCGCTTGAATGGGTCGAGCTTCCAGACCCTCATCCCGGACCGGGCCAGATCCGTGTGAAAGTCGGGGCCTGCGGGGTGTGTCGCACAGATCTGCATGTGGTGGATGGCGACCTGACTCATCCGGCATTACCGATCATTCCAGGCCACGAAATCGTCGGTCGCATCGACGAACTGGGAGAAGGCGTTACGGGTCTGAGCATTGGCCAGCGCGTGGGCATCCCCTGGCTTGGACATACCTGCGGCCATTGTCTCTACTGCGATGAGGGCAAGGAAAACCTGTGCGACCATCCGCTGTTCACCGGCTACACGCGCAATGGCGGTTACGCGACGATGACGGTGGCGGATGCGCGTTATGCCTTTCCACTGGGAGAAGAGGGGGATGATGTTTCTCTCGCACCGCTGCTCTGCGCCGGACTGATCGGCTGGCGCTCCCTCTCTCACGCAGGCGACGGCAAGAAGATCGGGCTTTACGGGTTTGGCGCCGCCGCGCACATCATCGCTCAGGTTCTTCGCTGGCAGGGCAGGGAGGTTTATGCTTTCACCACACCCGGTGACACGGAAAAACAGGCGTTTGCACGATCGCTCGGAGCCGTCTGGGCAGGTGGTTCGGACGAGATGCCACCGGATCTTCTCGATGGAGCGATCATTTTTGCCGCTGTTGGTGCTCTGGTGCCTGCGGCCCTCAAGGCTATCCGCAAAGGCTGTCGCGTGGTCTGCGCAGGGATTCACATGAGCGAAATTCCGGCGTTCTCCTACGATATCCTGTGGGAAGAGCGCGAGATTGTCTCAATCGCCAATCTCACCCGGCAGGATGGGCTCGATTTTCTGTCTCTTGCTCCGAAGATGAGTGTCACCACAACCACCAAGCCTTATCCTCTGCGCAAGGCGAATGAGGCGCTGGATGATCTGCGGCATGGGCGGTTCGATGGAGCGGCCGTGCTGGTGCCCTGAGGCACTCCACCTCATCCGGAAATCAGGTGAGAACGGCCTGAAGATTACGGATGAGGACAGATGCAGTATAGGGTTTGTGTATGACAGGCACATCGGAAAACTCGGCCGGAATCATGTCGTGTCCCGTGTATCCAGTGGTAAAGATGAAAGGCACATTTTTTTTACGCAGGATTGCCGCAACCTCGAGCACATTTTCTTCGCCAAGATTGATGTCCAGAACGGCAACATGCAGGGTAGAGGAGAGTATCAGTTTTTTCGCCTCGCTGGCTGTGGCCGCAGTGCAGATTCCGGTCACACCATGATCTGCGAGAATGTCTTCAATCTCCATGGCGATCAGCATCTGATCTTCAACGATCAGAACATGCGCGTTCCTGAGATCAATGTCTCTTTTCTGATCTTCAGCGGGGACGTGACTGTTGTGGCATGTCAGAGACCATGGCTTACGATTAAGCTCCGGAGCCTCATTCACAAAACGGGCAGGCACTGACAGGCGGATATTGACCCCTTCGGGACAGAAGGTCCGCTCCGCCATGCCACCCAGTTCATGTGTCAGGGCGCGGGAAAGCAGCATGGACCCGAAGCCGAGATGGGTCGGCTCACTGACTGTCGGGCCACCACTTTCTTTCCAGAGAATATCCCAGGTCTGATGCGCTTCATTGAATTTCCAGGAAATGGCGAGATGCCCCCTCTCACATGACAACGAGCCATATTTTGCCGCATTGGTCGCAAGCTCATGAAAGAGAAGGGTCATGACGGACAGGGCTTTTCCCGGCATCCACAAATCGGGACCGGTCACCGTTATGGCGTCAGGCCGGATGGAGTAGGGAGTCAGTTCAGCCTCGAGCAGGGCATAGAGGTACCCACCGCTATTGGCGCTCACGATCTGATCGTGAGCCACGGCCAGCGCCTTGATCCGGTCACGCAGCCGCTGGATGCTGTCTTTCTGCGATCTTTCCTCGACAATGGAGCGGCCGACAACAGACTGCACGACGGAGAGAATGTTTTTGACGCGATGCGTCAGCTCATCGTTCAGCAGCCTCTGACGTGCTTCGGCCTGTGATCTCTGCTCCAGCAGCGCCTGATAGTAAGCGCCAGTTGCTTCGATGAGGGCAGCACGCAACTCTTCAGCCGCTTCCTCGTCCTCAACGGTCCATGTTGCTGAACAGTCATGAACCCTGTCCTGACAGAAGCCGCCTTTCCCATACGGTACGGTCGGCGTTTCTCCGGGTTCAGGAGCGCGGTTAACGATACGAACTTTCTCCTTGCGGAAGAAATACAGGTAATCCCCCGGCTGCGCAGTCAGCGGCACGACCATCATTCCGGCAATGTCGGGCAGATGCGGTACCAGAGACGCGGCATCCCTGATGAGCGACACGGTGTCCCATATCTGGACAATTCCGCCTTTATAAGACCCTGACCAACGGACCAGTTCAGACATGGATTCATGCTGGATTTCAAACCCGTGAACTGCCGGATGGCCGTCAATCCATACAGCGACGCCATCGCATTCCACCTGCGACGTCAGATCGGCGACATGGGCGCGGATATAGGCGGGAATGTCAGTGGCTGATGCTGCGTCATGCACAAAGCCCTGAATGGCGGCGTATGTCTTCTGCGTGACCTGCAGACGGCTGGCGCGAACATTGGCTGTGATCTGAAGAGCCACATATTCACTGAACATTTTGGCGACGGCCCGCTCGTCCATTGTGACATTCTTCGGCGTATAGTTCCGCCCGATCAGCATGCCCCACAGCGCCCCGTCAACGACCAGCGCCAGCAGCATTGTCGCCTCTATGCCGCAGGCTTTCATATAGGCCTGTCGATCGCCGGATGAAGCGCGCATCATCACCAGAGAAAGATCCAGAGGCGCCAGTCTGGCTTCCGACCGGATTTCAATCGCTTCCGACGAGACGTTTTCAATCACCCGGATAAGAGAGCGCAGATAAAGCTGCCTGAGCGCATCCGGCAGACCCGCGTGCGATATGTACTGCCCGGCCAGATGGGCAAGCTCGGGGGAGCAGTCGTCAGCCATCACTTCAGCCAGCCCATGCTGGGCAAACCGGCACAGCATGACGTGATCGTAGTCCACGATCATTCTCATCTGAACGACGGCGGCCTGACATAATGAAAGAAGTTCGTTGTTTTCCCGCAGTCGATCTATAGCGCTTCTCAGGTGTCGAATGAGAGAGCCGGTCAGTTGCGGGGAACCGGGCGGCGTGCATTCTATGACAAGATCATCGCCAGAGACATGGACGGCTATGTCGCAGGCTATCGGTTGCGAGCCGATGGGCAGATTGAAAAGCAGGGCCGGGCGGCCGGTAATCTGGTTTTCCTTCAGCCCGTCCAGAATGGCGCGTGCTGCGACTTCAGCCGTACATTGTACAAATGTGTCGCCGAGCGCCATATCAGGCTGCGAAAGAAAAGCTGGAGCGTTTACAGAATAACGCCGCAACAGGAGAGTGTGAGTGTCAAAGCACAGAAGACATCCACGTGCCTGAAGAAGATTCCTGTCTGTTGCGCCTTCATGCGCAACAGGTGAGAAGGCCACTGGATGCTCGCCCCGTCGGGTCTCACCCCAGTTTGCCTCTCTCTTTTCTCTGCTGAATTCCATTCTTTATATCCACCCTGCTAGGCGCCATGCATTTCCTTCGCCGACAGAAGTGCCGGTTTCCTTCCACCGCGATTTCGCATGGCTACGGCTGGCAGTTCGCGTTAAAGAAATTCTCCCCTTATCAATCGATGCAATCAAAAACAGAAAACCTTTTTGTCTGTAACACACCGAAAGCATCACAAAATATAAAAAATGCCTCTCTGCGAATATTTACAAATAAGCCAAGGCAATAACGCCACCAACCAACGCCAGCGCAAAAACGCCACATACCAGTGGCAGACGCTTTTCGATGAAGGTTTCAATAGGCGCTCCAAAGTGGCGGAGTAATCCCGCCACAAGGAAAAATCTCGCGGCGCGCGTCACCAGACTGGCCGCGATAAATGGCAGCAGGGCAAAATGTGCCGCGCCGCTTGCGATGGTGACGAATTTATAGGGAACAGGCGTCAACCCTTTGATGAGTATGATCCATACACCCCAGGCGCGAAATTTTTCCTGTAATGCGGCCAGTGTGGCGTCAGCATGGTAAAAATGAACGATCGGGCGTGCTATGACCTCAAGTAGAAAAGCGCCGATATACCACCCGAGCACACCCCCCGCGACACTGGCCAGTGTCGCAATGGCAGCGTAACGCCACGCCTTGGCCCTGTTGGCGAGAACCATTGGTACGAGAAGGGTTTCGGGGGGGAGAGGAAAGAAACTTGCCTCACAAAACGCAAGAAAAGCCAGAAAAAACGGGGCATTGGGACCAGCCGCATGAGCACGCACGCGCGCATAAAGACGGTCAAGCATGACGTCAGAAACCCCGTATCCATTTAAACTGGCGCAGGCATGCCACTTCGACCACATGGTGAGCAAGGCCAATGATGCTTCGTGGCGGATCATTTATCGAAGTAACGTTAAAAGAACATCAGAAATAAGGATCGATTAGTGATTTGGGGGATGAGCCCGACAGGCTCCTGTCCCATGCGTTCACGGGAATGACTTTTCTGTCTGCGGGGAAGGGGAGAAAATGAAAGGCTCTAACGTCGTCAGGGTGGCCTGAACGACGATCCTGAAGCAGCCAGACACACTGCGTAATGTCAGTTTATCCAAAAACAGGGGTTATGGGTCTCATTCCCGCAGAAACAGGTCCAACGACGACACGCATCAATCCATCAAAACGGACGAAAGTCGCTCGGCCGCCATAGTGCATGACACATGATCGAGACAGCCATAAGTCGCATAAGATATATTATGCCAACTTTTTTGCGTCGAAAAACGGCGCTGATAAACTATGACAAAGACATCCGACTTCGCGTCAATATGATTGTGCCTTACAGTCCGCCATCGAACAAACAGACCGGTTGCGAGTTATGGCAGCGTCTGAACAGAGTTAAACAGAGAAAGACGGCAACGTATGATCGTCAATAAACGGATTGGCCTTATGGTCCTGATGCGGGAAAGCATCGGCACCCTTCTTGTTCTGGCTGCATGGGATTTTGTAGTCGTCATTCTCTACCAGCTTTTCCATCAGGAATGGATGGAAATCCCCAGCCTCCCCCTTTCCCTGATTGGCTCCGCTCTCGCCCTTTTCATGAGCGTGCGGAACAACACAGCCTATGCCCGGTGGTGGGAAGGTCGCACGCTCTGGGGCGCTGTCACCAACAATTCCCGCTCTTTTGGACGTCAGGTCTGCTCCATCCTCGGTGGACGCAAGGATCTCGTGCGGGCAATGGCTGCCTACCCACACGCCCTCAGAACGGCTCTGGGTGAAGTGGACGCCTCCAAGGACGTCGAAAGACTTCTCGCGCCGGAAATGGCCGCCCGTATCAAGGGCTGGAAAAATCAGCCGAATGGCATTCTGGTTCAATTGGGACTGGGTGTGACCGAGGAAGCCACGAAACTCGGTATTGACGGCGCGCTGCATGGTCAGATTGACCGTATTCTTTCCGATCTGGCCAATGCCCAGGGCGGACTGGAACGGATTCAGAAGACGCCTCTGCCGATACAGTATTCCGGCCTGCCCCGCGCCCTTGCCAACATTTTCTGCATCGTTCTGCCTCTGTCAGCAGTGCAGACCCTTGGCTGGATCACCCCTCTCGGGTCTTCTCTGGTCGGGCTGCTTTTCGTCGTTCTGGACAAGACTGGCGCTGACCTTCAGGAGCCTTTCACCAATACTCCCCACGCCCTGCCGATGGCAGCCATGGCGACAACGATTGAGACAGATCTGCTACAATCGATCGGTGAGCCGGCACCTCCTCCTGTCGTGGTGAGTAACGGCGTACAGCCCTGACTGGATTGCGGCATTCTGATCACAATTCGATCACAAGCCTATCAGGTGAGCAGATATTCCGTTGACCGCTATTACTATTTCGTCACATTTCAGACGTAGCGTCGTCACATATCGTCTCACTATGCCCGGCACGGACGACGGCTTTACCGAGCAGTCTTCCCGCAGGCCCGAAAAGGACCAATATGATCGGAGTTCAGCTGGCCCTGATTTCTGCCTTACGCGCCTGTGGCCGATACCGGCCAGTTTCGCCCGTGGAGTCAGGGAACTTGCGCCGTTCCAGCCGCAACTCTTTTCTGGCAGTCGGCCTGCTGGCAAGCTCGTCGCTGTTTCTCGCGGCGCATCAGGCCAGAGCCGATGAATATACCGATCTGCTGGATATCCTGAAGATCAAGGGCAGCCTCACCCAGGGCGAATACAGCGCCCTGATGATCAAGCACCGACGTCATCAGGAAGAAAGCGCCGAGTCAGGTCGTAGTGAACGCCGTCCCACCCGTCTGGCTTCCGCCCGGGATCAGGATCGTGCCGGACATTTGCGCTCAGCTTCCTCCTCCGCCCACCATGTCGCCGTAGCGAGCGGTTCGGATGTCACGCCAGTGTTTCTTGACGCGCAGGACGCCGCTTATGATGCCGCCGCCAGTGCGCGCTCGGCCCGCCAGTCCATGCTCGCGGCGCAGGCGGCGATCAATGACCCCAGCATTGTCCGGGTGGACAAATACGTTCCCGGCAAAGGCGTGACCTTCCATGCCGGTCCTGTCGCGATCAATCTGTCCGGCTTCGTGAACGGTTTCTACACATACGACAACGCATACGGCCGTTATGTCGGCGGCGGCACGTCCGCAGGCGCGGGTGGCAGCAAGTTTGACGCATCCGCCGTTCGTAACGGTTATCTTCCTGCCGCTCTGATCACCAAGATCACCACAACGCAGGATGGTATCGACATGGCGGCGGTGTTCGGCATGTATCCGGGCCTCGACAACAACAAGCCGGGCGCCATGAACGCCAACTCCGGCGGCAGTCCCGTCGCGCTGGGAACACCCGGCATCGATTTCCGTCAGGTTTACATGACCTTCGGGAACAAGAAGATGGGAACAATCAAGATAGGTCGTGATCTTGGTATCTTCGGTTCAGACGCAATTCTCGACGACGCCACCCTCATCACGCTGGGTTCCATTGGCGGCAATTCGGCCCCCGGCAACACCAGTCTTGGTCGTATCGGCGTAGGTTATCTCTATGCCGACTGGATCCCGCAGATCTCCTATCAGTCCCCCATGATGAGCGGTGTTCAGGTCACGGTCGGCGTCATGCAGCCGATGGATGAGTTCAATTTTGCCGGAACCAACAATAACGGCACAGGGCCGGATGCCCTTTCAGCCCAGTCCACACATCACAGTGCGCCAATGGCACAGGGCAAGGTCACCTATGACTTCACCAGCGGCGACATCAAGGGACGTGTCTGGGCCGGGTTCCTGATCCAGCACCAGCAGAGACTCTATTCTTCCGTCATCAGCGAAAGTCAGGGCAAAAGCGCCACCGTTGAAGCCGGAGAAGTCGGCGCGAAACTCAGCTATAAAGGCTTTGAGGGCGTCGGATACTACTATCGGGCGAGCGGTCTCGGCAGCACCGGCCTTTTCTTTGACGGTATCACCCCCGCCGGCAACAAGCGTAATTCCGAGGGGTATTACGTTCAGGGCTCCTACTCGTTCGACAAGCATCTGCGTCTTGCCGCGAGTTATGGTGTCAGCAATCTCTATCAGGCCCCGGGCGAAATCGATTCCGTTCTGGTCCGACGCAACGAGTCTGAGGTCGGTGCGCTGTTCTACAAATGGACAGACTGGATCCAGTTTGTCGCGGAATACAGCCATACGGAATCAATCGCGCACAATGGCAATCGCGGCAAGGACAACTCGGCTTCCGGCGGTGCGGTACTCTTCTTCTGAGGAAGAAGAGCTGTTGTCGGATGAGCTATCGGGACAAAGGCGATGTTCCATAACCGCCCTGACCGTTGAGGTTACTGGAAAACGCCATCTTGCCTGATAATGTCTGAGCAGGTTGTATTGTAAAAAACAATGCAACTTTCAGGCGCTCCATGCTTTGAATGCTCCGCATCTCCTGCCGAGCATTTCGTCCACAAGACAACGTCGCGTTTTTATGGTAAAGCATGCATCCATGAATACATTCAGATCTCCTCCGAAGGGCGGCGTCACAGACGCCATGGCGCGGACAGCAGCGGCCACTACCGCAGCACAGGCGAAAACGAAGGTAAAAGACGAAGATCCGTTTCAGGAAGGCGATTCAATCGTCTATGCGGCCCACGGTGTCGGGCGCGTTGATCGGATCGGAGTTGATGAAATCGCCGGAACGCAGCTAGAAGTGATCCAGATCTCGTTCCCTGGCAACCAGATGACACTGCGTATTCCGCTTTCGAAAGCACGTAAGGCCGGACTGCGTAAGATTGTCTCCCGCGAGATCGTCGACAAGGCCATGTCCATCATCAAGGGCAAGCCGCATGTCAGCAAGGGCATGTGGGCGCGTCGCGCGGTTGCCTATCAGGAAAAGATCAACTCCGGTGATCTGGTCCAGATCGCGGAAGTGCTTCGTGATCTGCGCCGGAACGTTGACAGCCTTGATGGCAGCTTCAGTGAGCGCAAACTGTTTGAAGCAGCTCAGGAGCGTTTCGTGGCCGAGGTCGCCGTTCTGGAAAAGAAAGAGCCGGCAGACGTGCTTCAGTCACTCACTGCCGTGATGAAAGCCGCCTGACACAGGAAAAAAACTGACTGTGCTGCTCCCCTCGCCCGCTCCGCTGTCTGAGAACACATCCCTTCCCACCAGTGAAGCGCTCAATCTGCTGCTACGGCGAGCGGGAGTGGAACTGGAGGCGGGGCATTTTTCCGAGGTTCTGGCAGCCCTCAGCCCTCATGGCGGCATGGGGTCGGAAGCTGTCGATTCCCTGCTCGGCTTTGCTCTCACCGGGCTTGATCGGCATGAAGAAGCAGCCCTCTGCCTTCACTCGGCTTTTCATCTTGGTGAAGGCAGCAAGCATCCGGCCCTCGATCTGGTCGCTCTCTTCGGTCGTCTGGACCGCAGGGAGCAGGCCAGAAAGACGCTTCAGGCCCTTCTGAAAATTGCTCCCAATGATGCCCGCGTACTGGACGCCCTGGGAGAACTCCTTGTCTATCTTGGCGAGGCCAAAGAAGCTCTCAGGGTTCTTGACCATTCGCTTGATGTTCGTCCGATCTCGCCGCTGACCATGAATTTCAAGGCCATCGCGCTCATGGAACTGGGTGAGATCGCCGAAGCCACCAGAATATTCAAGAAAGTGCTGGAACTGATTCCAGACAATGCCAGCGCTCTTTCCAATCTGGCCTGTATTTACTCCGCCCTGAACCGCTCTGACGACGCATTGGCGCTCTATCGTTCTGCAATCATTGAACGACCCCAGAACGCGACAATCCGTCTGAATCATTCAATCTCCCTTCTCAAGGCCGGACGATACGCGCAGGGCTGGGCGGAACACGAATGGCGTCTTCAGCTTCCCGGTCATTCCCAACTGCCTGCCTCACTTCTGGTCCCTTCTCTGGGTGATGGTGTGGATATTCGCGGCAAGCGTATTCTCGTGACTCAGGAAGAGGGACTGGGCGATACCCTGATGTATCTCCGCTATATCCCTGCTCTGGCCCGTCGTGGTGCGATCGTTCATCTGTGGGTGCCTGAAACGCTGGCTGAACTGTGTCGCCGTGTGGAAGGCGCTGCGATCGTTCAGGTTGGCGGAAACGTGCCGGAATTTGACTGGCACTGTCCGTTCATCAGCCTGCCCAGAGTCTTTGTCGGCACGGAGGACGCCATGGGCGACCCCGTGCCTTACCTCCATACGGATCCCCAGAAGGATCTGGCCGCGCGTAAATTGCTACCGGATAACGGCAAGCTGAATGTCGGCCTTGTCTGGGGCGGGGCTCCTCGCCCTCATCTCAGCAGCGCTCTGATGCTTGACCGCAAGCGCTCCACCTCTCTGGCAGCGCTTGATCCCCTGGGGAAAATATCGGACATCAATCTGATCAGCTTCCAGAAAGGGCCACACGCTGAACAGGGAACCATCCTGCCGTGTGGCAAGGAAATTCTGGACCTGATGCCTTACGCCGATACAATGGACGATACGGCTTCCTTTCTGATGGGGATTGACGTGCTTGTTTCGGTCGACACATCGCTCGTCCATCTGGCCGGGGCTCTGGGGCGTCCTGTCCTGATGATGGACAGATTTGATAACTGCTGGCGCTGGCTATCCGCACGGGATGATTCGATCTGGTATCCGGATTTAACGATTATCCGCCAGAAGAAGCCCCACAAGTGGGGTGACGTGGTCAAACGCGTTGCCGCGCACCTCAAAAAGATGGCTGCTGCTCACAAGCGATCCTGAATCTTTCGACGCATTTATCTGGAACATTGAATGACTGGTTTTTTGGGAGGCTGGAAAGCCAATCCCGTCCGCGAATGCCTTGCCGGCATGGTCGCCACCTTTGCTCTTATCCCCGAGGTCATCGCCTTCGCTTTTGTCGCAGGGGTTGATCCTTCGGTCGGTCTGTATGCTTCCTTTGTCATCAGCATCGTCATCGCTTTTACAGGTGGTCGACCGGCGATGATTTCCGCGGCCGCCGGTTCGGTCGCTCTCGTCGCCGCAGGACTGGTCCATGCACATGGCGTTCAGTATCTGCTGCTGGCCACCCTGCTCTGTGGCGTCATTCAGATCGTGTTCGGGCTGTTGCGTCTGCATGTGCTGATGCGGTTTGTGTCCCGGCCGGTGCGGACCGGCTTTGTGAACGCTCTGGCCATCCTGATCTTTTCTGCCCAGTTGCCGCATCTGACTGGTGTGTCGTGGCAGACATGGTTGCTGCTGGCGATAGGACTGGCCATTATCTATGGCGTTCCACGTTTCTTCACGGCAGTACCGTCCCCGCTCGTCTGCATTGTGGTGCTGACCGTCATTGTCACGCTTTATCCGATGCCGGTCGCGCGTGTTTCGGACCTTGGGCATCTTCCGGACGGGCTGCCGCTTCCGGTTCTGCCGCATCTGCCGTTCACATCCGAAACACTCGAAATCGTCTTTCCTGCTGCGCTCGCCATGGCCATGGTGGGACTGCTGGAAAGCCTGATGACAGCGCGTGTGGTGGATGACCTCACGTCCACTCCTTCCGACAAGCGTCAGGAATCAATCGGTCTGGGGCTGGCCAACTGCGCGTCCGGTCTGTTTGGCGGCATCGCAGGCTGCGGCATGATCGGCCAGACGGTCGGCAATATTCGCTATGGCGGTCGTGGACGTCTTTCGACGCTTTTCGCGGGCGTCTTTCTGCTCATTCTGATGGTGCTACTTCGCCCTCTTGTCGCACAGGTGCCGGTTGCCGCTCTCGTCGCCATCATGGTGATGGTATCAGCCAGCACCTTTTCGTGGTCGTCCATCAAGGAACTGACTTCTCACCCGCCTCTCGCCAGCACGGTCATGATCGTGACCGTCGTGGTTGTGGTGCTGACACACAATCTGGCGGCAGGTGTCGCAGTTGGCGTGCTGCTCAGCGGTGTATTCTTCGCCTCCAACGTGTCGTCGATGCTCAAGGTCGACAAGTCTCAGGATACTCTGACCGGATCGGTGCACTATGCCGTCAAAGGCGAAGTCTTCTTCGCCTCAGCGGAACTACTGGAAGATTCCATCGAGTATGGCGAGCCGGAAGCTGGCAATGGCACGTCTGTGACCATCGATCTGAGTCAGGCCCATATCTGGGACAGCACGGGTACTGGAGCGATTGAAACAATCGTCACCAGTCTGAAAGAACGGGGATATGTTGTTCAGTTGACGGGGCTTAATCAGAAAAGCAGCAGCCTGCTCGAGCGCTGTTCGTCCATTCCGGGCTGAGCGCCAGTTCGTTTCCGGCGACCAGTTGCGTCAGAAACGATAAAGCCGTTACCTGAACAAACAGGTAACGGCTTTATCGTTTAAAGCGCTCTCGCAAGACCACCTTGCTGACCGCTTTAATCATGATGAAATTTCAGGTGCCGCTCTTTTCAGAAAAGCGACATCTGAACAGCTGCTATTCAGTTCGCTGGCTGCTTGTCAGGAATCTTGTACCAGGTGGGTGGCTGCTTTCCATGATGATGCTTCGAATGGAAACCATACTTGCCTTCGGCGTCATCATCGGCACAGGCCGAAATGGTGCAGGCCAGTACAAAAAGCATCAGCCAGCGTCGCCAGCCAGCAGAACCTGACGTCAGAATAGTGTTTTTCATGGTGTCGTTTCCCGGGCTTTGAAAGGCTGAATGCGGGCCATGGACCCGGCTTCACGCATATATTGTGCGGCGAGAGGATCAGTGTCTGAGTCAGTCCCGGCTCTTGCGCCGAGACTCTGGGCGGCCTGAGCCAGAAGCTCGTTCGCGCGCTGTCCCTGCCCTGCCTGACGCGCCGCCTGCGCTTCCAGCGCCAGCGCACGGGCCATCGCCCTGTAATCTCCCGTCTCGCGACGCAGGGAAACAGCATCCGCCGCATGGCTCATGGCCTGCTGCGGATTGCTGTTCAGGGAATAACAGGCCTGAAGCTCCGCCAGATCCCCTTTCTGTACCGCTGACTGCGGCGCTTTGGCTGACTGGATGGTCCCGATTGCCGCCATGAGAGTGGTCATATCGTGCTGTCGGGCTGCGACAAGCCCACTCACAAAAGCGCCACGCAGGGCGACGTCCGTGTCCGGCGACTGTGTGGCGACCCGGGCTTCACGGGCGGCAGTGCCGAGATCGTTCAGGCGGAAGGCAGACGCTGCGGCCACGAGACTGAGCGCACCGGCGCCTGATTCCACAGTTTCCGCCCCATGCGTGCTCTGAGGCAGGCCGCCCGTCTCGGCGTGGGCTTCGTTCCCCTGACGCATGGCCAGAGCGGAACGGGCGTTCTGCACCGTCTGAAGCGCATCTGACGGTTCATCCGCTGCAAGCTGCGTGACGGCAAGGTTGTAGGAAGAATCGCCAATAGCGCCCACATCATCACGCCGCAGAGCCAGCCGCGTCGCCTCACGATAGGATTTCTCCGCAACGGAGTAGCGCTCGATAGCCAGAGCCTGACTGCCTGCGTCCATGGCCTGCTGATAGGCCACATCCTGATCCTGAACCGTCTCGTCCTTTGACGAACTGGCGCAGCCTGAAAGCGTCGTGCACAGCAGCAGTGCTGCGATGAAGGAGACTTTCTTCATGGCGCCACCTTTCTGGCTGGCAGCCGGTTTTTGCTTTTCTGCTGATGGCCGCCAAGCAGCCACAGCCCTTTCAGCTGGTCGGTCAGTTTCTGCAGGCTGTAAAGCGTTGTCTGAGCCTGTGTGAGCATGGCCGGAACATCGGACAGGCTTTCATCCACGTTTCGGGTGATGGAAGGCAGTCTCGGCGTGGCGTTCTTCAGATCATGAGTGGCGGATTTCACGTTGGCCATCGTGGTGTCGGTCTTGCTGAGGATGGCGCGGAGCTGCTCTTCTTCCGGCCTCAGGCGATTGATGACCTCGTTGAGCGAAACGATCATTGCTTCGGATTTGCGCACCAGATCATCATTGGTCATCAACTGGCCGACACTGCCCTTACCTGCATGCATGTCCGTGATCGCTTCATCCAGCTGGGCCATCATATGACGGGCGCTGGACAGTGCTGGCATGATCTGGGCCTGAATGTCTTTCAGGGTCTGGGTGATCATGTCCGTCGGACTTGGCTCGGTGATCGCATTGATGACGGCGTAATTCCAGTCCATCGCCTCACCGGAGCCGCGGGTCAGATCCAGATAGCTCGCTCCCGCCACGACAAACGCTTTTCTGATGACAGCCTTGCTGTCACGGCGCAGAAACGGTTCCACCTGCGGATCAAGATCCACCAGAGCATACATGCCGCCCGTAGGGTTGAGCTTGATGGCGCGGATCGTCCCCGCATGCGCACCCAGAATCTGCACATCACCTCCCACGGTCAGACCACCAACGCCGGTTTCCGGAAGCACGACACGCAGGCGGGCGGGCGGACTGAGCCAGTCACTGAGCACACCGGCCTCGATGACCGCCGCTGCGAAAAGCACCATGGCGATGAGAACAAGCAGTCCCACCCACTCGTCAGCATAGCGCAGATGAATAAGAGGGCGGCCTTTCTGCCGTAACCTGACCTGAAACATCAGCGTATCCGTACCGTTAAGAGACCATCATCCGCCAGCCGCCACAGGGCGCTGACCGCTTTGCGATAGGGCTGCCACACACTTGTGTCGCGGACAAACCAGACGACTGATGCCCCTCTGTCGCGTGCTTCCGTCAGACATTCAAAGAATGCTCCTGAAATATCCACGGGACTACCCTCCAGAGGATCCTCGATCAGAAGTAACTGGGGCTGACCCAGAAACGCCCGAACACAGGACGCCCTCACCAGATCCGCGCTTGAGAGACGGCGCGGTGTTTCAACAGGGATGCCCGGCAACCCGAACTGGGTGCAGAGACGGGCCGTTTCCCCTGTCAGATCCTGCACCGACACGGTTGTATGATGCAGTTCCTTGAACATGATACCCACATGGGTGCCGAACAGATCCGTCCAGACCGGCCTGCGGGTGATGCGCCCGATGCGGCCTCGCAGAGCATTGCGGTGCCGGTCATCCAGATCGTTCCAGTCCATATCCATGAAACGCGCATTTCCATGACGGAGATGCACCATGCCGGAACACAGATCGGCGAACATGGTCGCTCTCGACATGTCGCGCGTTTCGATGACGACGCACTCCCCCGCCATGACCCGCAGGGAAAGCGGCACCGGCGGCAGGCTGCTTTCATCGAACACCGGCGTGGCATCGGCCAGCTCGAGCATGGGACCGGTCAGGTGCTTCATGCGTCTCTCACTTCTGGAAAGACCAGCACAATGGAGCTCTGAGAAAACATGCTTTCCGGCCTCCTCATACCTTGAGGCTGAAAAGAACACTGACCGTCATCACGATCAGGATGCCGCGGGAGAAGCCTCGCGGCAGCATCGTCCGTAGGGAATCTTCGTTCGATGCTGTCAGACCACTCACGCAGCATCCGAGACCGACAAGAAATCCGACAACCACAAATTTGAGCGGAATCAGCAGATAATCTGCCGGTGTCATGGCTGTGACCACGTCATAATAGAACGAAAACAGCGAGTTCGAGAGCGCACCGGATGCACGGCTGATGATGTAGCCCGTCGTCAGAGACGCGATGGAGAACATGATGCCGAGCGTAAAACCCGCAACCGTGAAGGCCAGCGTTCGCGGCAATACCAACAGCAGGAACGGATCAAGTCCTTCAGCCTGCATGGAGCGAATCTGTCCCCCTGTCGCCAGCATTCCGACTTCCGCAAGGGACAGCATGCCGCTGCGTCCCAGCATCAGGATACCCACCAGAATGGGAGCCAGTTCCCGCACAATGACGCTAACCAGAACCGAACCGGTCATCTTGGCCATTCCGGCGAAACCGAGCCAGTAAATCGCCTGAGACACCACACCAACACCCGTCAGGGACCCCATGACCAGAGTGCTGAGAAGACCTTTCCCCGCGACATCAGAGAGAGTCAGCTGGAATTCGTACCGGACAGTGCGCCGCCAGGAATTGCCACGCACGCTTTCGCGCAGCACGCCCCACATGGTTCCCAGCATGATGAGCAGAAACCAGACCTGCTTACGAACCAGCGCGCCAAGCCAGCCAAGGAAATAGACGATGCGCTCGCCAATCGTATCATTGTCCCGCGGCTCGTCATCCGGATGGAAGGTTTCCGGTGGCACACCCAGCCCATGAGCCAGACTGCCCGCTTCATCAGGCAGAATGCCTTCTGAGGCTTTGCGGGGTTCAGGTGGGCCTCCCTGCCCTGTCGGCTTATCGGTCACCGTCTTGTTGCGAGTACGTAAACCCGCCCTATCCCGGCACTCGGCGCATAGAATGAGCCACGGCTATGGAACAGATAATGTTCCCGCAGCGCCTGATACACTCGTTCCGTCACTTCAATCGTGCCGACGTCCGGCGCGCCCTGCGCCATCAGTTCCGCAAGAGTGACGGCTTCTCCCCACAGATTGAAGAGCCTTGGATCAGTGCCAAGCTCGCCGCCCATGGCGGGACCATAATCCATGCCGATGCTGAAGATCGGCTCAATGTTGGCGGAGGACAGCAGCAACATGCAGGCTTCACGCAGCACAAGTGCCGCCTCGGCCACTCTCCAGATCGCAGTGGGATCAGGCTCCTTGGTGCAGCCTGCCACGCAGATCAGTCGGTGGCCCGCAACCTTGACGGAGAACAGGCTGTACCGCTTGGCGATTTCCTGAACCTCGGATGCGATCCGGTCAATCAGAGGCAGAAGCGAAGACGTATCATCTCCGTTTTCCATAACCGGATCGGAGAAGGTGACGACCATCACCGCCACACTGGGGAACATCCCCTGACCGATCTCGCCGCTGGCTGTCGTCGCCTGCATAAGCGCCGCATCAAAGCGGGGCGGCGGCAGTTTCTGAACTGCCGAAGCGTCTGAACCAGACATCTTGTCCGGCTCAGGCAACTCCGCCATGCCGGCGAAACGGATGGCCGTGATCGACGCAACAATCTCCAGAAAATAACTCACAGAGAGAGGATCGGGCGCATCTTCGATCGTGATGACGCCGACAATATCCGCATGACCACCACTGGCGCCCCGGATGGGATAGAGCATCAGAGAGGACGTGCCGCTGTCGCGCATGACAACACGCTCATAAGGAGCCGTGCGCTCGTCATGTGCGGCCACGGGCACCGTAACAGGCACTCCGGCATCCACGAGTTTGAAGAAATCTTCCATGTCCTTGCGGGACAGGTCGAAACCACCGGAATGGGTTTCCTGTCGGGCGTCGAAACTGTCTTCACAGATCAGCGCCATACCATCATGCAGCAGACGCCACAGGGACGCCTTGCGCGCCCGGGTGATGTGGGCGAGCTCTTCCGTCAGAGCGAGCGCCTCGCCGTTGACGTTCAGGAGATCAGGCGTGACGGCGATCTGCTGCAGAGCGGCAGTCTGCGTATTCGTCAGCGCTTTTTCGTGCCTGAGTTCTTTCGTTACGCGCTCCGTGCGACGTCCCTGACGAGCGAGAAGCGCCGCAAGCACGCTTGCGAGCACAATGATGATGACGGAAAACTGGAAACTTTCCCGGCCACTCTGTCGCGCAAAGCTGGCGAAATCATTTTCAGGAGCAACAATCAGCAGAACCCAGTGATCGGACGCAGGCAATGTCTGGGCCATGCCGATATAGTTCTTGCCGTCATAACGGAACGGATGAGAACCGACGCCACGGACCCGGTAGGTATCGTAAACCCGTTTGAAGGTTCCCTGTGTCGCAGGGTCGAGCGTCATCTTGGCCGGATCACCCTGAGACCGCTCGACGACGGACTGAAAGCCATGTCCGGCAATGATGCGGCCATTACTGTCCAGAATGATCGCTGTGCCGTTCTGACTGATTTTCAGTGCATCGAGAAAATCACTGAGTTCGTTCAACGAGACATTGATCGCAAAAACTCTCTGGACCCCATCCTGTCCCACAAGAGGTACGGAGCCGGTCACAACCAGCTGTTTTGTTGACGCGTAGATTGTGGGTGGCGTCCAGGAAAAACCTTTTTTCTCCACGGCCCCCTGATACCAGGGACGGGTGCGTGGGTCATAGTTGTCTGAAGGGTTTTCGTCAGACCGGATTTTCTTGCCGTTTTCATCATAGAAATCGTGATGAAAAACTGTCTTTCCGCCGACTATCTGCAGGTCGGTATATTCGAGGCCCTTTCCGTCAGGAGCCCGTTCAACCAGCAGGAAACCCCCATTCTGGTCGCCCATGTAATAGGACTGAATCTGCGGAACGAGCCGAAGCATCGTAGCGCCGTAGGAATAGAACGCGCCCCGGGTTACAGCCACAGGCGCATGACTGATGAAGTCCTGCGCAAATGAGCCGCCCAGCGTGGCGGCGCCCATATAACCGGTAACATCCTGCACCACATAACGCTGCACCGATTGCAACAGCTCATGCGTCAGCTTCAGCACACCCGCACGCGTGGTGCGGTAGTTGTGCCAGCCGATGCCGCCGATCGCCAGAAGGATAAGCAACACTGTTGCAACAGGCACCACGACCTGGATGAACTTCTGACGCAGGGAGACGTCTTTCTGCTCTGTCGGATCGACTATCTCATTCGCAACCAAAAGCTTCGTGTTCCTCTAGGCTTAGACGCGTAATGCCGTGTCACATATTAGAAGCGTAGCAGATTAACCTATTCTTAACAAAATGGTTTCCACCACAAGATTGTCATTGCACGGGCAGCAATGACCGATGCCGCCAGCGCACGGCCCAATATGCCGCACTCGCCAGAAAGACCGCAGAGAAGCTGGTCGTATAGCCAAACCAGACACCCCATGAACCGTAATAATGCGCACACAGATAGCCTGCAGGCAGTTCCACAAATGCAATGCAGCCCAGCATGATGGCCATTGGCGCGACAGAATCACCGCTTGCCCGCATGGCCGAACCCAGCACGCCACCCAGAGACAGAAGAACTGCGCTCCACATGACGGATCTGAAAGCGTGAGACGCAAGCGCAATGACATGTGGGTTTGAGGTAAACAGCAGCGATACTGTCTCCGGGATCAACGTGACGATTGCTGCCAGCGTGCCAGTCATGATCAGTCCGACCAGAAACCCGATCCGAAGGACATCCCGGGCTCGCTGGGGATTCCGTGCTCCGATGGCATGGGCGCACATGACAGAAACCGTTATGCCGACAGCCATGCCCGGATATTCGATATAGGTCAGGGTCTGTGTGAACAGTCCGTACGCCGCCGTCATCTCGGAACCGAATCCGTTGATACGACCGACCAGAACGATTTCCGCAAGCCCCTGCGTGGCGACTTCGACCATGGCCGGAAAACCGAGGCGGATCACAGACCACAGAACCTGCCGTTCCGGCACCATCTCCCTCAGCATCCCCAGCCCGGGAGCAAGCTCATGCCCGGACTGCCTTAACCATATGCCAGCCAGCAGAAGCGCCAGCACCCATCCGAGAATGGCCGTAACAGCCGCTCCGGAAAGCCCCATGGAGGTGGTGAGCAAAAGAGGTGTCACAACGAGCGAGACAACGATCTGCAAACCCATCATGACGAGTGGCCGGATGTTATCCCCCGCTCCCCGCAGCGTGATTGCTACGGTGACCACCAGAATCAAGGCTGGCGTTCCAGCAAGAAAGACCCGGCAATATTGCGCCGCATGATCGGTGATGTTGGCAGGCACGCTGAACAGGCGGAGCATAGGCCACACGGCCCACTGCCCGGCGATCGCCACAACCGCGCCCAGCACGATCGAGACCGCCACGGCGGCGGATGCCATGGCGCGAGCCCGCTCCGGATGGCCCGCCCCCCAGAGCTGCCCGACAAGAACGCTGGCCCCGGATCCGAGGCCCACTCCACAGGAAACGAGAATCAGCAGCAACGGGTAGAACGTGCTTGCCGCCGCAAGATCTTCAGCGCCCAGCAGACGGCCGATATACACGTTGCCAATCGTGCTTGCGATGGATTGCAGGACACAGTCCATCAGAACCGGCAGCATGAAGATGAGAAAAGATTTCAGAAGCGTCCGTGTGGCGGTGTCGTCCGTCGGACCGGACCTGTCACATGATTCTGATTTCTGGATGGACAGAGCTTCCCTGGGCATTACGTGTCGTTCACCGCTTTAATACTTCCGGGACAAACCATCCTGAATGATGACAGGCCTGAGTTGCGTTCAAAGTGCCCGGATCAGGCAAAATGACTTCCGCATAATATATTATATTTTTTGCTGTTTTCAGAGCCGCAAAACACTCAGGAGAGCATTTCAGAAAGCGATCAACATGAGATTTGCAGGAAACTGGTGCTGCTGGCGAGGATTGAACTCGCGACCTCTCCCTTACCAAGGGAGTGCTCTACCACTGAGCTACAGCAGCGCTGCGGGTGGGTTCCTACCGTCAGAATGCGATGACGGCAACCCCCTAAAATCTTTGGGGAACATTTTTTTGTTCCCCGCATGGTCCTAGTCGTCCCGGTGGATCTTTTCCATCCGCTCGTGACGCTCCTGCGCTTCGATCGACAGGGTGGCGATTGGACGTGCTTCGAGACGCTTGAGCCCGATGGGCTCACCGGTTTCTTCACAATACCCGTAAGCATTGTTCTCGATACGCAGAAGCGCCTGATTGATCTTGCCGATCAGCTTGCGGGCGCGATCACGTGTGCGAAGCTCAAGGGCGCGGTCCGTCTCGACGCTGGCGCGGTCCGTCACGTCGGCTTCGTGAATACCGCCCTCGGAAAGGCTGGCGAGCGTTCCACCAGCTTCTTTCAGCAGCTCATTGCGCCATTTCACAAGTTTCTGGCGGAAATATTCAACCTGCAGGGGATTCATGAACTCTTCTTTTTCAGAAGGCACATAATCCGGAGGAAGTGTAAGCATAATATTGTCTCCGTTCCCTGAGGCAAAGCCCCCTGACGAATGCGCGGCTTATAACCGCGAGGGCTGAGGCAGCCAAGCACGAATCCGCTTTTTTCTTTGAAACATTCCTGTCACATAATTTTTCGGCGAGTCAGGACAGGCTGCTTTTTTCTTTGTTCATTCCTGTTCTTTTTTGCGCATGGCAAGCCGCTTCATTTTGGCCGCTTCAATGGCGACACGCACTTTTATGGACGTGGCCAGTTCCCTGAAAGCGGGAATCTGAGCCATGGGAGCGCGTTCGGAAATTTCTTCCAGTTCGGAGAGAAGTGTCATCGTGCCGGCATTCCCCTCCAGAAAGGCGACCTGAAGTTTCTTCAGGGCCTCCAGAGCTTCCCCTCCCCACTCAACAACCATCTGCCTCTCCGAACGGGGCTGAATCTGAGGCTCGCTTTCCTGAAGAGACAGAAGACAGGGCGCGGCCACGGATGTCACAGGCTGTTCATTCACAACTTCCTGCTCAGAAGGCACTGAAAACGCAGAAAGACCTTTTGACTGCCTGACCTGCGTCTGGGGTTTTCTGCGGCTCACGTAGCCAATCGTGCCAATTCTGTTCACGTTGCATCTCCCTGGGCTCATCCAAATCCGGCCCCATGCAGTTCAGCTTCAAAGCTCGGAACAACGCTTTGCCGCCGCCCGTTCAGGAATTGTTTGCTCTTCGCGGCGATAGTGTGCGCTCGAAACATTGACGAGCGGCAAAGAGCGGCATGACCTTTTTTTCTCGCAGGCCTGATGCGGAGCATTTGAAGAGAATTCCTCTTCTGTCTGCCCTGTTTCTGGCAGGCTTCCTTTTCATACAGTCTTTTGCCGCCAATGCGGCGCTTGTTCGCGTCAAGGACATTGCCGATTTTGAAGGGGTCAGAACAAACCAGCTTATTGGTTATGGCCTTGTCGTCGGTCTGCACGGCACCGGAGACAAACTGACCAACGTCCTGTTTACCCGCGAAACACTCATCAGCATGCTCAACCGACTGGGCGTGAATATCCGTGATCGTGAAATTCAGCTTCAGACGCATGACGTGGCGGCCGTTATGGTGACGGCTGACCTGCCAGCCTTCTCTCATGGTGGCGGCCGAATCGACGTCACGGTTTCCGCAACCGGCGACGCAACGGATCTGACGGGAGGCACCCTGCTTGTCACTCCGCTGATGGCGGCTGACGGAGAAATCTATGCCGTTGCGCAGGGCTCTCTTGCGACCAACGCCTTCAGCGCCAGAGGGGCTGCCGCCTCCATAGTCCATAACATTCCGACCAACGGCCATATAGCCAACGGCGCCGTTGTGGAACGGGAAGTCCCGGTTGATCTCGCCAATCGCAAGCAGATGCATCTTTCACTGCGTAACCCTGATTTCACGACGGCAGGCCGCATCGCGCAGGCGATCAATAACAGTGTGGGTCATATTGCCCGCGTCATGGATCCACGCACCATTTCGCTCGATCTGACATTGCGTGACAGCATTCCGGCGCTGTCACGGATCGGCGACCTGCTGGTTGAGCCTGATACGCTGGCGAAAGTCGTTGTGGACGATGCCAGCGGGACCATCGTGATAGGCAACGATGTCCGTATCAGCACAGTCGCTATCGCTCAGGGTAACCTGACCATTCAGGTCACGGAAACTCCGATAGTGTCGCAACCCGGTCCGATGTCAAATGGCACCACGACAGTCGCTCCGCGAACCAATATCAACGTCAATAACGGCAACAACGCCAAGCTGGGCATACTGCGTAACGGTCCAGCCCTGAGCGATCTTGTCTCTGGCCTGAACGCACTGGGGGTCGGTCCCCGTGACATGATTTCGATTCTTCAGGCCATCAAGGCGGATGGAGCCCTGCAAGCTGATCTGGAGGTCCGATGAGCAACGAAATCACCAGCGTCACGCCGTCCGGTTACGGGATGCAGAGTTCATCGCAAACGAAGACGGTAGATCCCAAAATATGGAAAACCGCCTCTGACTTTGAGGCGATGACGATCGGCGAAATGCTCCAGCCGATGTTCGATACGATTGATACGTCCAAGGGTTTCTTTGGCGGCGGTGTGGGAGAGTCGAGCTTCCGCCCCATGCTGACGACAGAGATGTCGAAACAGATAGAGAAAAATGGTGGTCTGGGCCTCGCTCCGGCCGTGTATCACCAGATGCTTGAAATGCAGGAAAAAGGATCGAAAAAATGACGGATCAAGCTCTTGCCGTCATCGAAAAAGCAAACGCCTTGCTGGAAGAAGAGAATTCATTTTTGCAGGAGGGCAATGTTCCTGCCGTAATGGCCCTTCTCAAGCGCAAGGAAGCCGTTCTGGCGCAACTGAACGATCTTACCATCCATTGCCGCAAAGCATCCGAAGACCCGGAAAAACCATGCTGCTCGGAAGAATTGCCTCTCGCCAGCGAAAAATTAAACCGTACAATCGAAAATAATCGAGCGCTGCTTCAGCAGGCCATGATCGCACAGAAGCACATTGTGCAACTACTCACGGCCTCGCTATCCCCCCCGGGAAACAAAAACCATTATGGCAAAAACGGTTCATACAATGCTCCGCGCTCCAGCACGGGAAATGCTTACCGCAAGAATATTTAGTTTCTGAACTTGATAGCCCTTAAACTGAAAAAGCCTCTTTTCCATGCCGGAAAAGAGGCTTTTTCATGAACCGTCAGATATCAGGAACGGCGGGGTTTACGGCCAGCCGTTGCCCGTGTGCGTGAAGCCGGTCGTTTGGCCGCAGCGCTCTCTTTTTCAGCCGCCAGACGATCCAGACGTTTCTGCTTCCGCGTCTCCTGAGTGATACGCAGCTTTTCAACGGCCGACAGTTTGGTAACGACGGCCTGCTTCCGACCAGCAGGCTTCGCCACGCTCTTTGCGGCGCGCGGTGTTTTTGCAACAGCTTTCGGCGCTACGGCCTTCACTGCAGTCTTCCTGACTGGTTTCGCAGCAACAGAAGCCGCTACTTTTTTGGGAGCTGCCTTGGGTGTGGTTTTTGACACCGTTTTCGTAGCTGTAGCGACACGCTGTTTTGCACGGGGCTTCGCTACGGGCTCTTCAGCAACTGCTTTGGCGCGTCTTTTTGTTGCTGCCGCAGGTTCTGCTTTCTGCCTTGATGTCTGTCGTGTAGCCGTAGACGCTGTCTTGACTTCTTTGGTCGGTTTTCTAGCCATATCCCAAGTCTCACCCTGTTTGTATCGCAACAGGCCATTTTCACGACTCTGTTGATTTTATAAGCATTGTTTTCAAAGTAAGATCATCATGAAGCGAGATATTCGATATTATGAATAACCCAGAAGCACGACAGTATCCCACCATTTATCCGCCACGCAATATAGATTTATATTGGCTTTTGCAATATCCATATTTTGGTTTTCATAATAAAACACTCTTGGATCTCATAGCCAAAAACAGGAAAAATGAATACATAAATTCAAAAACTCCAATAATATAAATAAACGTTTTAAATCGTTTCCATTCTGTTTCATCTCATGATTTCAAAGCTGTCTCGGTATGCGTGTTTTTCATATCGTGTCCCGTATATTCCGTTATCCAGAGAAGGCCATTTATCAAAATCGTTTTCGGCCATTTGCCAGAATGTAATTTGTGAGACCCGCCTTGCTACGCTAATGCTTCCAGCACCTCTCTTTCTTGCGCAGGATCACGCAACCATGAAAATAAACGGTGTGCCTTACCGAAGCGTCTGGGTAGATCCGACAGACCACCGAACTGTCTGCATTTTTGATCAGACACGCCTGCCCTTCGCGCTGGAAATCCTGCATCTTTCTTCATCTGAGCAGGTTGCACATGCGATTATTACAATGCAGGTCAGAGGCGCTCCGCTGATTGGCGCTGTCGCAGCCTATGGCCTGGCTCTGGCTCTTTCCGTGGATGCAAGTGACGAAGCCATGGAACGTGAAGCGTCCATGCTGGCGGCAACGCGACCGACAGCCATCAATCTTCGATGGGCCATTGAGCGGATGCTTCAGAAACTTCGGCCAATAAACTCACAGGATCGGGTGGCAGCCGCCTACGCGGAAGCTGGTCTCATCTGTGATGAAGATGTCGCTCAGAACGAGGCTATTGGCAGACATGGCCTTGAGCTGATCCGCAACATCAAAAACAGAAAGAAGGCAGGAGAAAGAATCAACATTCTGACGCACTGCAATGCCGGATGGATTGCGACAGTGGATTGGGGAACGGCTCTGGCGCCCATTTATATGGCGCATGACGAAGGCCTTGATGTGCATGTGTGGGTGGATGAGACCCGTCCCCGCAATCAGGGAGCCGCCCTGACCGCATGGGAACTCGGAAGCCATGGCGTGCCGCACACTGTGATCGTGGATAATGCCGGCGGTCATTTAATGCAGCACGGGCAGGTCGATATCGTCATTGTCGGGACAGACCGCGTCACGGCAGATGGGGATGTCGCCAACAAGATTGGTACTTACCTCAAGGCCCTTGCTGCCCGCGACAATGATGTCCCCTTCTGGGTCGCTCTTCCCTCCACGACCATCGACTGGCGTGTTCAGAACGGTCTGACAGAGATCCCCATCGAGGAACGCTCCCCTCTTGAGGTCACTACAGTCACCGGCCTCAACAAAGAAGGGCGTGTAGAGGCAGTCCGCATCACTCCCGAGCATAGTCCCGCCGCGAATCCTGCTTTCGATGTGACCCCTGCCCGGCTTGTCACAGGACTGATAACGGAACGTGGCTGCTGCGATGCAAGTGGAGCGGGGTTGCAGTCACTCTTCCCATACACGGCCAGCCAATAGTGAATGGCCGTTGTCAGTTTCGCGCTGGTAACGGCGGCACCACTTTGCAGCAACGCAAGGAAAGGTCTTCGCCGGATCTGGATTAAAAAGGCTGTCAGATCCGGCTAACCTCATGATTATTCATCTTTCGGTTCAGGTGACTTGACGGTAAGCAGGTCTGAACGACATGTTCGGAAGTCGTCACTCTGTGGGCACGCGGTGTTCACGCAATCGGGGAGCCGGAACAAAATTCTGGCATATGCATGAGCAAGACCGCGGCCTTTAAGCCCTCTGTGCTTCTTCTGGCTCTTGCAGCCACATCCTGCGCGTCCCAGCCACGCAATAATCCGGTGCCAGCGCAGACACCTGTTGCACAGTACAGAAACGAAGCCGGTCCTCTGGCGTACAATCCGCACGTGCCCGATTTCGCCTCCCGCAACTTCACGCCCTTCAACCGTCAGGATGTCGTGGCCATTTCCATGCGGGAATGGCGACTGTTCGGGATGCCGGTCGACGACGATGACCCCGAGCTTCGGCCGGAACCCACTGTTGCCAGCGTAAAGCCGGAACGTGCGCCCGGACTGTGGCAGCGTGTCGGCGAATACTGGTGGATCGGACAGGATCCGCAGGAAACCGAGTCCTCGTGGAGCGGGAAGTATGACGCCGATGGCAGGCTGTTCAACTTTGTCCATGACGGTCACTACGCCTGGTCAGCCGCTTTCATTTCCTATGTCATGCGTGTCGCGGGAGCCAACGACCGGTTTCCCTACTCGCCCAATCACTCGACCTATATCAATGCAGCAGCCTCTGGTCAGTCGAGCGGCCTGCGGGCGCATGATCCGGGCAGTTATGTTCCCAAGCTTGGCGATCTCGTCTGCACCGGACGTGGCGGCAGCAAATCCGTTCGCTTTGCAAGCCTTCCCACATCGTATGGTTTCCCCGCGCATTGTGGAATTGTCGTCGCAACCGGGCAGAACGGACAGCCGTTTGGTCATCAGCTGAGCATTATCGGCGGTAATATTGATGACGCCGTCACACTCACGCACGTTCCGACTGACGCAAATGGCGCTATCGCGTCAGCCGACGGTCACAGCTACGATTCACGTTATCCGTGGTGCGCCGTTCTGGAAGTGCTTTACGATGCAGAGGAAGAGCCCGACGCCGGTCAGTAAAACCGGCGTCACAGGTTAAAGGGCTTCAGTTCTGCCGCCAGGGCAGCCCGGAGGCTTTCCAGCCCGCCACATTGCCTCGGTGCATCTCTGGGTCCGGCGGCCCTTCAAAGCCATCCGCTACGTTGAAAACCTGTTCAAAACCTTCTCTGGCGGCGGCCATTGCGGCTGAGCGGCTGCGCGCTCCAGAACGGCAAATGAAATAGAGCTTCTGTGTCTCGCCCACTCCGGCCCGCCGCAATTCCTCAACGAACTGGCCGTTTACCTGACCGCCCATCACCTGCCAGCTGATGGGATACAGGCTGTGGCCCGTTGCCGAAACATCGGGGATGCCAACAAACTGCCATTCTTCAGGAGTGCGCACGTCAATCAGACAGGCTCCCGGGTCATTCTCCAGCGCCTGCCAGACATCTCTCGGGCTTACATCCTTGATCATCGTTCCTGAAACTCCTCTTTCGCACCCCTGTTTATCAGACAGATCCTTCGGGGTTCGACATTCATCGTCCAAACCTGATTGCATGCAGTGCCGACACGCGCTAGCCCCAATGCCAAAAGGATGAAAGGCAGATAGCATGACTCCGACTTCAAATTCCCTGCCGTTTCCCGGCTGGACGACAGTGTCCCATGATATGGCTGGCGCCATTGGTGGGACACCGCTGATCAGACTGACACGCGCTTCTGAAGCGACCGGGTGCGATATTTTCGGCAAGGCCGAGTTCATGAACCCCGGTGGATCGGTCAAGGATCGTGCTGCTCTGGCGATCATCACTGACGCAGAAAAACGCGGCGCGCTGACTCCGGGCGGGACCATTGTCGAAGGCACTGCCGGCAATACAGGCATAGGTCTGACACTTGTCGCCAATGCACGTGGCTACAAGAGCATCATCGTCATGCCGGAAACTCAAAGTCAGGAGAAAATCGATTTTCTCCGCATGATCGGTGCTGATCTCCGCCTCGTGCCTGCCAAACCCTATCGGGATGAAGGCAATTACGTTCACGTATCGCGCCGGATTGCCGAAGAGAATGGTTTCGTCTGGGCCAACCAGTTCGACAACCTCGCCAACCGGGAAGGTCACCGCCATTCCACAGCACCCGAAATCTGGGAACAGCTTGACGGTCGTGTCGATGCCTTCACCTGCGCCTGCGGGACGGGCGGAACCCTTGCCGGCACGGCGTTCGGTCTTGATGACTGTGCGCAGAAGGCAGGCGTCAAACGTCCACAGATCATTCTCGCAGACCCGGAAGGCTCCGGCCTGTATGGTTGGGTCAAGTCCAACGACCTTTCGGTCAGCGGTTCCTCCATCACTGAAGGCATCGGGCAGTCACGCGTCACCGCCAATCTGGAAGGCGCGCCGATTGATGACGCGGAGCGCATTCCGGATCCGGAAGCGCTGGAGCAGATCTACAGCCTGCTCATCCATGAAGGACTTTCGGTCGGCGGCTCATCCGGCATCAATGTCGCTGCGGCCATCCGTGTCGCACGCCGTCTCGGCCCGGGGCATCGTATCGTGACCATCCTCTGCGATGGTGGCGCACGCTATCAGTCCAAGCTGTTCAATCCGGAATTCCTGCGGGCCAAAAACCTGCCGGTACCGTTCTGGCTCGATAAATAAAAATCCCTCCTCTCCACGGGATTTTCCATGAATTCCGTGGAGAGTGATTGATTCAGGAAGATTTTTTACTTCGCCTGCGTTTTAACCAATAGAGCGCGGCCGCAGTCAGCAGACTGCATCCCGTCTTCTGCCATGATGGAAAAGCAATCTCATGGGCATAGGACGCACGGCGATCATGCGCCGGATCAAAATCACTATAGCTATGCCCGGTCAGATAACTGAAACGCTGATTGATCGGGTTTATAATGGGATAAATGGCGTCGAGAGGACGCGCTATCGCGACAAAATTAAACGATAGAACTCCACGGCGTCCGATAAAATAGTGACTGAATAAAACTCCTTCCCTATCCACCCCTTCGATTGTCCAGTCTGTTGCATACTCCAGAGAATGAGTGACGGTATCGTAACGGGGAGAAAGCAGCAGATTTTTCAGGTGAAAAGCTGGAAGACCTGTCTTTTGCCGAATTTTATTCTGTGCAGCTGCTATTTCTTCAATCGAACGAGTAGCGTGTCGGATCGAGAGGTTTTTCAATCTGTTTTCGTCGACAAATCCAATCTCCTCCCAATTAATGACCACCATCCAGTCAGGGTCCGTATAAAAATTTTGAGGAACAATCATTCCCATGACGGAAGAAACAGGAGAGCTACCCAAAGATTCCAGAAACGCTCTGGTCTGTTCAGCCGGAACAAATCGTGTGCCTTCCGGCACTTCGAGCAAACCCTGCCCTGCTATCGGAACAAGTGACGAACTGGGCTGGGTGCTCGCTTCGGCTTCTTTCAGGGCTGTCGCAAGCCGTTTCAGCCGATCCACACTGCTCTCTACCTCACGGGAGCAGGCCGCTCCAGATAAGAGCGGCATCAGCAGGACCAGCGCTATCCAGCGACAGGCTGAAAAACGGAACAGCAAACGACACCACCCTCGCAGACCATGAGAAGTGGCATCTTTTCTTCATAAGAATAAAGAAAGGATATACATCACAAGATATATATCCTCTCGTTATGAAGTAACTGAGCAGTCAGGCTGAAAATTCAGCGCGTACTTCCGCTTCAGCCCAGTCCAGCCACGGAAGAAGCGCCTCAATGTCTGAGGTCTCAACCGTTGCGCCACCCCAGATGCGCAGGCCCGGCGGCGCGTCACGATAGCTGGCGATGTCGTAGGCGACGCCTTCTCTGGCAAGCAGGCCAGCGATCTTTTTCGCAGCTTTCGTCTGGATTTCTGCGTCAAGCGCCATGAACCACGGGGCAACAATTCGCAGACAGATCGCTGTGTTCGAGCGGATACCCGGCTCAACAGCAAGGAACTGCGCCCAGCTGGACGTCTTTTCCCATTTCTCAATAGCGGCAAGGTTGGCGCGGCTCCGGGCGATCAGCCCCTTCAGTCCACCAGCCCCTTCGGCCCATTTCAGGCCATCCAGAGCATCTTCAACACACAGCATGGATGGCGTGTTGATCGTGTCGCCACGGAAGATGCCTTCGATCAGCTTGCCTTTGGAAGTCAGACGAAAAACCTTGGGCAATGGACGCGGAGCCGGGCCAGATTCAAGCCGGGCGACAGCGCGTGGCGAGAGCGCCAGCATGCCGTGAGCAGCCTCACCCCCCAGCACTTTCTGCCATGACCAGGTCACGACATCGAGCTTCTCCCAGGGCAGTTCCATGGCGAAGGCAGCCGAGGTCGCGTCGCAGATCACCAGCCCGTCATGGTCGGCTGGAATGGCCTCTGCATCAGGGAACTTCACGCCTGATGTGGTGCCGTTCCATGCCAGCACGACATCACGGGACCAGTCTACTGCCTTCAGGTCAGGCAGTTCGCCATACTCGGCCTTCAACACGCGCGCATCGAGTTCCAGCTGCGCTGTGATGTCATTGGCCCATGTGGCGGAGAAACTCTCGAAAGCAAGGACGTCCACAGGCCGTGTGCCGAGCAGCGACCACAGCGCCATTTCGACGGCACCCGTATCGGAACCCGGCACGATTCCGAGACGCCAGCCTTCCGGCATGCCCAGAATGGCCGCCGAGCGATCAATGACTTCGCCAAGCCGTGCCCGACCTTCCGGAGCACGATGAGAGCGCCCCAGAAGAGCGCCAGAAAGCCCCTCCAGTGACCAGCCCGGCCGTTTGGCGCATGGACCTGAAGAAAATGCCGGGTTGGCGGGGCGTGTCTGAGGCTTGCCCTGCAGGGTGGACGCGGGCGCTGCTGTAACAGTCATGAATCATCCGGAATGTCTGGTGCGAGAGGGGGGACTCGAACCCCCATGCCTAAAAGGCGGTCGATTTTGAGTCGACTGCGTCTACCATTCCGCCACTCTCGCGACTGCCTGCTCTGTATCAGCATCCTCTCATTCAGAAAAGATGCCAATCTGCTCAGGCTGCGTAATCGTCCATCAGCGGCACACCGCTAAGGCGCGCCATTGTCTGACGGTAGTGCTCGACTTCCGGCGGATAGATCACGCCCTTGATCACGGACAGGCTGTGCAGCGCCGCGAAGAGATGGATGTCATCCATGGAGAGGACGCCGTTCACAGCGGCTTCGGAGCGAATTAACGGGGCAAGAACATGCAACTGGGAATTGAGCGCCGCGAGGAAATCGGTTCCATCTTCCAGCAGGAGACAAAACTGTCCGGCTGAAGGCTCTTTCTTCCGCACGAAGTAGGCGCGGGCTGCTGTGGTGGCAAATTCCGGCAATGGCGCACAGGCCACACGCGGCAGCATCAGCTTGTACAGCGGCTTTGAGATGCTTGAAATCCACTCCGCGATGGCCGGGTTTGGTTCGCCCACCAGAACCTTTTCACCAATCCCGTCAATATGGGCGATGATATCCAGACTTTCGCCCATGAACCGTCCATCCTCATCAAGGATGGGCAGCATCTTCTGGCCGATCATATCGATCGGACCGGCTTCGTCATCATTCAGCAGATATTTGATTTCGACCGGGATATTCTTGAAACCGAAGATCATGCGCGCTTTCACGCAGAACGGGCAGTGCTCGTAAACATAAAGAGTGCGGGTCACAATCAGTCTCCTCAGTTCGGGGAAATGCCAAGCATGAGGGCGATATTCTGGATCGCAGCCCCCGAGGCGCCTTTTCCCAGATTATCCAGTCGCGCCGTCAACACGGCGTGCCGCCCCTCGGCATCGGCATGAACCCGCAGTTCCATTCCATCGCTTCCCGCCAGAGTGTCCGCAACCAGAGTGTTTTCCGGCCCGGCGACAGTGACGAAGGAAGACGCAGCATAATGCTCTTCCAGAGTACGACGCAGATCCGTGACCGTGGTTCCCTTGACCAGCAGATCCATATGCACCGGGATCGACACAATCATCCCCCGTGGGAAATGTCCGACCGAAGGCACAAAAATCGGGCAGTGTTCCAGAAGAGCATGCTGACGCATTTCAGGCAGATGCTTGTGGGCGAGATTCAACCCATAGAGCAGGAAGGCCGGTCCCCCTGCCCGCTCCTGTTCCTCGATCATGCTTCTGCCGCCACCTGTGTAACCGCTCACGGCGTTGATGGTGACAGGAAAGTCCGGCAGCATCACGCCTGCGTCGATCAGCGGGCGTAGCAGGGCGATCGCGCCCGTGGGATAGCAGCCGGGATTGGCGACGCGGTCTGCGCGCATGATCGCTTCGGGCTGATCCGGCGTCAGCTCAGGAAAGCCATACACCCAGCCCGGCGCGGTCCTGAACGCGGTGCTGGCATCCAGTATCTTCGGTGTCCGTTTTCCCTGAGCGCTGAACTGTCCGATCATCTCCACTGCTTCCCGTGACGCATCATCTGGGAGGCAGAGAACGACCAGATCAGCGGCCTGCATGGCTTCGGCCCGCGCATGCGGATCCTTGCGGCGAGCAGGATCAACAGAATGAATTTTTACAGGCAGGGAAAGAAGGCGTTCACGGATTTCGAGCCCGGTCGTGCCTGCCTCGCCATCGATAAAAACAACCGGTTCGGACACCATGCTCTGCTTCCCTCATCATATTCCGCGTCTGATATAACTGCTCAGAGGGTGATAACGCCAGCGTGGCGATTGCTGTGAGTCTCTCCTCCAAAGGAATGGTGTCTGGGCTGGAAGGGAAGCTCTTCCTTTTCTGGCGCGGCTTCCTTCACAAAGGCTTCATAGGAAACAATCATCTGGAATTATGGTGCGGAGAGGCTTACACCCCTCACCCGATTAGAGCGCCGTTCATTGTTTGTCACGGATGCCTGAAACGAAGCCCTCTGGCCAAAAAGCGTGGCCTGCCTTATCATCGCAAGGATCTATGGACAGTCACGCACCAGAGAGTTCTTCCGCTACGCAGAAAATCACACCTGCACAGCCTGAATGGACCATTTCAACCAGTGGACACACGCCTGAACTCCATATTTCAGGCAACTGGACGATCGACGAGCATGTGCCGCTGGCATTTTCGAGTGACGCCCTGTCAGCCCACGATCAATCAGGCTCTCTGGCCGTCGACGCCAGCAAGCTTGGTCAGTGGGATTCTTCTCTCGTTTCGTTTCTCTGGAGCGCAAAACAGGTTGCCGCCAAGGAAGGGCTGAAGCTCGATATCAGCGACCTCCCCGAGGGAGTGCAAAGCCTTTCCTCGCTTTTGCCAGAAAACCCCCAGCCACCGGCTGCTCCTGCTGATAAAATCCATAACCCGTTCAGACTGAGCGGCGCATTTACCCTATCCACTCTTGATGAGGTTGGCGCCCTCACAATGCTCGGGCTGGATACCGCGCAGGTTTCGACAAAAGCCCTGAGTGGACGCGGTGGCATGCGGCTGCGCGATCTGCTGGCGAACATTTTCGATGCGGGTCCGGCTGCACTCCTTATTGTGAGTGTCGTCAACTTTCTGATCGGTGCGATCCTTGCGTTTGTCGGCGCCGTGCAGCTTCAGAAATTTTCCGCCGATATTTATGTGGCCAACCTTGTAGGCATTGCCTGCGTTCGTGAACTGTCGGCCGTCATGACGGCAATCATCATGGCGGGTCGTACGGGTGGCGCGTATGCGGCCCGCATCGCTACCATGCAGGGCAATGAAGAGATCGACGCCCTTCAGGTTTTTGGTATCCCCATCTCCAGCTATATTCTGGTTCCGGCTGTCGTTTCCCTCATGGTGATGATGCCGCTGCTCTATCTTTATGGCTGCGTGATGAGCATTTTTGGTGGTTACGTGGTTTCGGTCGGCATGCTGCCTGACATTACCGGCGCTGGGTACATGCATCAGACCTTCAGCGCCGTCTCCATGAGCCAGTTCGAGTTTGGTTTTGTAAAATCCATTGTCTTCGCAATCATGATCGGTCTTGTTTCCTGCCGGATCGGCCTGAAAGCCGGTCGCAGCGCTGCTGATGTCGGCACGGCGGCCACGTCTGCCGTGGTCGTCGGCATTGTGGGCGTCATCACACTGGATGCAATTTTTGCCGTCATAGCCAATGCTCTCGGAATCTGAAGATGCAGAGCAACACCGACCTTCCCCAGCACGCCACAACGTCCCATCAGGACGATGTCCTGTTATCGCTGCGTGACATCACCATTGGCTATGGCGCCAAGGTCATCCAGAAAAACATCACGCTGGATGTGAAACGCGGCTCCATCTTTGCTGTCATGGGCGGTTCGGGGTGCGGCAAAAGTACCATTCTCCGTAGCATGATTGGTCTTCTGCGTCCTCAGGCAGGCCGTTATACGGTCGATGGCGATGATTACTGGGCTGGCCCTGATTCCCACAGAACGGCCCTGAACCGCCGTTTCGGCGTGCTGTTTCAGAGTGGTGCGCTGTGGTCCTCCATGACTGTCGGTGAAAACGTCGCTCTGCCGCTTGAGATGTTTACCCGGCTCGACAAGGCCATGATCCGCAACCTTGTCGAACTCAAGCTGGGTTTCGTCGGGCTTTCTCACGCCATTGACCTCTATCCATCCGAAATCTCGGGCGGAATGAAAAAGCGGGCGGGGCTGGCCCGGGCGATCGCTCTTGATCCAGATATCCTGTTTTTCGATGAGCCCTCAGCCGGCCTTGACCCGATTACGTCGGCGCGGCTGGATGACCTCATTCTCAGCCTGCGTGAAGGTCTGGGCGCGACGATCGTTATTGTCAGCCATGAGTTGCCCAGTCTGTTCGCTATTGCCGATGACGGCATTTTTCTCGATGCCCAGAGCAAGACACCGATTGCCCATGGTTCTCCCCGTGATCTGAGAGATCATTGTACCGACCCGCAGGTGCATGCCTTCATGCACCGCGATGCCCGCGTCGATCCAGCGCCCGCTGAACCAGTCAGGAAAGGCTCACCTCACAATGGCCAATGATTCAGGCGCAGCCCGTCAAACGATTGTCGGTCTGTTCGTCACGGGAGGCATCGCGCTGAGTGTGCTGGCCTTCATCCTTTTCGGGAACACAAACTTCTTCTCAAGAAATGCCCGGGCCGTCATTGTTTTTCAGGATTCAGTTGCCGGCCTGTCCGTTGGCGCGCCTGTGACCTTCAGAGGCGTCCGTGTCGGCGCTGTCGACAAGATCACTCTCCGCTACGATCAGGGGACAGGTGTTCCCTATATACCAGTGGAGATAAGTCTCGATCCGGGTCAGGTTCATGTCATTGATGACGCCAGATCGTCCGGCCACATCAATCTTCACGAGGTCATCGCGCACGGACTGCGGGCCGAGCAGAACGTCCAGAGCTTTGTCACGGGCACAGTCAGTATCAATCTTGATTTCTTTCCCGGCTCTCCGGCGTCCTTTCACCCTGAGGTATCAGACCTCATAGAAATCCCCACGCACGCGTCGGCCATACAGAAGATGAAGGAAACCTTGTCTGACCTTCCTCTGAAAGAGCTTGCGACCAACGCCAATGATGCCGTGCTGTCCATTCGTGACGTTGCGGAAAAGCTCAACACCCAGTTTCCGGCGCTTGTGGCCAGTCTTCAGGAAAGTTCGAAAGACTCTCAGCAAACTCTGAAAGCCGCCACAGCAACCATCAATGATCTGCACGGGAAGCTGAATGTCACTCTTCTCGATATTGATCGGTTGATGCAGACAGGAAACGCCCAGCTACAAAACCGTGGGGCGGACCTGCATGCGACATTGACGAGCGCTACCAAAGCGGCTGATGAGGCCAGAAAAACTCTGGAGAATGTGGAAAGCATCATTTCCCCGCGCTCGGTCAACCGGGACAATCTGGATTCAGCCCTGCGCGACATTGCAACCGCAGCCGCATCCCTGCGTGGCTTTGCAAGCGATGTCGAGCGAAATCCTCAGTTGCTCCTCATGGGACGGCGTCAGTAAATCCGATCGAGATGATTGTGCATAAAGGGAAGCTTATGTCTGGAGAACGAAAGAAACTGTCCCTCGTGGCCGGTCTGGTTTTAAGCGTATCCCTGACCGCCTGCTCCAGCCCTCCCCTGCGTCTTTACACGCTTGATGGGCCGGCAACGACAGTTCCGGCACCGTCCGGGCCTCTTGCTCAAACAGCACCGATCCTGGAAATCAGCCGTGTTTCCCTGCCGGACTACCTCGACTCTCAGGATCTTCTGACGCGCAATGGAAACGCCCTTGAACGCAGCCCGAACGGACGCTGGGCTGAACGGCTTTCCAATGGAATTACAGATCTGATTATGGTGCGTCTCGGCGCTGCGCGACCGGATGTGTTTGTAACCGAACAGGCGCCGACGGGCTCGACCTCTACGTCACGCCTGCGGATTGCCATTACCCGGCTGGATATCCCCACATCCGGGCAAGCCTCTCTGAAGGCAAACTGGACTTATATCTCTGGCGACGATCACATTCCGACAAGAACGGATCGGACTCATGTCACTTCGTCCATAACGGACAATGGCGCTGACGCAAAAGTGGTCCAGACAACCAATGATCTTATCAATCAGCTTAGCAAAGTGATTGCATCTTCTCTTCCACGGTGAATGATGCTGCGGAAGAACCTGTCCGTAATGTCGTGGAAGTATCATTTTCCATTCTGATACTTCCAAGGCAGTTTTTGATTGTCTGATTGACTGTCCATCGCAGTTTTCAAACAGATCACGGCAGCCACTGACCGGCAGTTTTATTTACTCCAATCAATTGTCATGAGTGATCGCATCGTTCCGGAAGCGTCTGTATGTGCGAATATAGGCCTCTGCAACTTTTTCGATGCCATATCGTGCGCCACAGCGTAATGCCGCCTCTGCAAAGACCGTGCGAACGTCACTGTTCATCATCGTCCTGACCGCATTCACGATGGCAGTCTGAAAGTCTTCATCATCAGCCTCCAGAGGTAACAGCAGGCCTGCCTGATTGCCATCATCATCCGTCATCATGGATCGGACGAAGCCAACCTCTGTCGCAATGGCGGGTGTACCGACCTGAAGCGCCTGAATCAGTGTCAGAGGGAAAGATTCACCAGGAAATCTTGTCGGCAGCAGCATGCAGTCAGCCAGACGATACAGGCCGTTGATGCAGTCCTGATAGCCAAGGAAATGTATCTCTGGAACGTCACCATATTGGGCTTCAAGTTCTTCCAGCGCATCTCCCGTTCCGCAAAGCAGTAGATGTACCTTGCGTCCGCCCTTCGCCTGATTGAGCTGACAGACTGCTTCACATGCCTGTTTCCAGCCTTTTTCTGGAATGCAGCGGGTGGCTACAGCCAGAACAAAGTCGCTTTCAGTCAGCCCAAGTTGTGTTCGGGTCATCGGAAACGGTCTGTTGTCCAGCGCCATACCGTTGCCAATAAAGGCGATATCTCCGACAGGTAACTCACCCTTTCGATCACGCAGATGCTGGAGATTTTTTTCCGCCAGATAAATCCACAGTGTCACGACTTTTTCCAGACGCCTGATGATATTTCTGGAAAAAGAAACACATTCATAGGAACCGTGCAGCGTCACCAGATAGGGCAGCACAGGCAATGAAGTATCGTCGGGAAAAAAGAGAAGTTCACAGAAGCAGAAATGCGAATGAATCAGGTCTGCATGCAGGTCCAGTACATAACGCCATATCCCGACCTTACGCGCAGTATCGGCTGAATAGACGGGGATGGAACTGTCCAGAAGCGCACGGATCTGTGGATCTTCACCAGTATGTTCGTACACCAGAAACGAGACCATAATGCCCTGTTTGACAAGAGCATTGGCGAGCTGGATCGGGAGTATTTCACCTCCACCCAATTTAAAGCCGAGCACAGCAAAGACAATATGCTGTTCTTCACGCTGACAGGCGAGCACCTGGTCCAGACTGAAAACGCTTTCAAATGGTCCCAGTAACTCTTCCGCGCCCACAAAGGTAAAAGTCGATTTCAGCGCATCTGCAAAGCGCGCCACATGTTCGTCATCCACGCCCCATTTGCGTCGGAGATATTCTATCAGTTCCTGATGTTCCTGATAGAAACGAGCTGTTTTGAAACTGTTTACTGATGTGTTTTTTTCGTGCTGCCTGAAATGTGCGATCGCATCGGGAGAATAAACAATCTGTCCTCCTGCGGCCCACTCAGCATAAAGATACCAGTCGCCAAGAACATGGAACTGTTGGGCCTTTTCCCAGACCTCATCCCGAACATCGTGTCGGCGGATCAGGCATCCACCTACATTGGCAATCACATTCGACACTGCAAAAGCATTGGTAAACCACCATCCGGCCGGTTTCACCAGAGTTGCGTCCCAGATGCCTGCTTGCGCACGCTCCCTGTAACCATCCAGACCGTCCTGAAAATGTCCTTGACGATCACAGTATTGGATGCGGCCAAATGCTATCTGGACACTGGGGTCAACAAAGTGCCCCACCAGTTTTTCTACAAAATTGTCATCAGCGAAATCATCGCTTTCGCAAATCCAGAGGATCTCTCCTTGTGCCGCATCAGCTCCTTTGCGCCACTGCCGGAATACATTCCCTGAATTGGATTCATTAGAAAAAATCTTTATCTTTTCCGGGTATTGTTCTTGGAATTTCTCTGCAATTTCAAGGCTTCCATCCTGTGAATAGTCATCAAGAAAGATTATTTCTATATTTTCATAGCTCTGATTGAGAATGGACTCAAACCGTTGTTGAAGAAATTCCGCGTGATTGTAGTTGGGGATAATCGCGCTAACCAAAGGTCTGTAAGGTATGGATTTCAGACGCTGTTCATACGGTACTGCCGGACGACCTTCATGTCGGCCGTGCAAAACCCAGTGCCACAGCGGGTGCATGCCAGCTTCTATGACATCCGGGTATCTGACCCGATAGTAATTAGTGTCAAAACTCTCACAGGGATTTAAGCCTGCCGCGTAACCTGTGGTCAGGTAATGGCCAGCTGCAGTAATATTATCCAAGCTTTCAATTGGTATTCCTGCCTGTTTGCTGTAATATGGAATATCAAAAAAGGGCGCAATATCAGCTGCAATCATGCGCTCCGTTTCGTTTAGATCGTATTCGGCTCGATGAGTGCTTCCTTCTGCTTCCCCTGTTGAGTCATCCCGTCCCTGTGCAACGACCGTCTGGCCAGCACTGGTACTACGGTGACGAACGCGCCGGACGGCGGCTTTTACAAGAGGCATTTTTGCAATTAAATATCGCGCAGGTTTCGTCACACGCCATGCAGTGCTGCTCTCAACCGCGTTATACCGATGTTCAATGCTCGCAAGCTTTTCTGTTAAATCGAGTTTTTCTTCATTGAGTGAAGCGATTGTTCGATCCCGCTCGTTACATCGATCTGCCAGAAGATTGGCGTTGTAACACTGCGTAGCAAGATGGCCTGTAAGCACAGAATTTTTTTCACGTTCTTCAAACAGGCTACGGGCCAGATCTATGACCTTCACCTTTTCCCTGTCGAGCTCGTTTTCCAGTCTTGAGGAACTACGTTCTCTTTTTACCATGTTCTGGAAAGCATCGCTTTCTGTCACATGATCTATACAAACACCCCGCACTGCCATGGGAAGATCTGCTCTGGACGCAATGGCGATCAGATACATCGGCTCCGGGACGTCTTCAAATCGGGCTATATCGCCTTCAGCAAGTGAAAAACTGACATCCCTGCTTACAGTATCGGGAAAATCTATGACCGTCCCGAACATGTTTCTCTGGCCGCCGAAAACGACATTGGTAAAATACTTCTGCATGAGTTGCTGAAACTCATGACTGAAAAGCTCTTTTACATGGAACTCGTTGGAATACCCCGTTGCCATGGAGTAACGATATTTATCAGGGCTGGAAATAATAACCACCCCCGATGGTTTCAGGACACGAACAAATTCTTCGAGCATTTTTTCATGATCGGCGACATGTTCAATCGTCTCGAAGCTGACGATGAAATCAATGCTGTCAGACGGCAGCGGTAACGCGCAGACATCTCCCGTCAGGAATCTTACACGCTCATTTCCGTATTTGCGCTGGGCGTGTTCCGCAGCATTCTGGGAAACATCTACGCCGACAACCGTGCCTGCCTTTGCACTGAGAAGAGCGCTGCCGTAACCCTCTCCGGACGCTACATCAAGAACCGCAGCCCCCTCGCTGATGACCTCACGCGCAAAAAGATAGCGGTGCATGTGCTCAAGCGCAGTTTCTCCGCGCATATCAGGCATGAACCGTTCACCAGTGGCTTTCAACGTCATGATAGTTCCTCAGCACCGAATATCTGTCGGTCGAGGCTTCAGCCTCAATTGCAATATCTTGGCGTTTGTTAAGAGAGGGAGCAAAAAGCGTCAAGCGATTGAGCGAAATCATAGTTCCATGGATGAATAGAAAAATTCCATAAAATGGCTTAAAAAATGCCATTTTTGATACGATCCGTTACTGGCGCCCGCTTCGTTCATTCAGGATGGTGATCCTGCCGGAAGTGAAATATGATATCATCACGAGAAGAGGACGCGCCCGGTCAGATTATCCGGTCGAGGTATTATGCCCGACCATAAAATTTAAGGCCCCTCCCCTAGCGATCACCCAATGGGATACGGCATACCTTACTGATGAAACTTCGTTTTGCTCCCAGCCCGACAGGCATGCTCCATGTCGGCAACGCACGCCAGGCTATTGCCAACGCACTCTTTGCCCGCAAGCACGATGCTACATTTCAACTGCGAATTGATGATACGGACGTGGGTCGGTCCCAGGAAATCTATGTCACCGGCATCAAGACCGATCTCGAATGGCTTGGAATCTCGTGGGATGAAACCTTTCGCCAGACAGAATGTCTGGATCGCTATGCGCGAGCCATTGAAGCCCTGAAAGCATCCGGTCGCCTGTATCCATGCTTTGAGAGTGAGCAGGAGCTTGCCGCCAAGCGCGAAATGCGGATCAGGTTGCGCAAGCCGCCGCTTTATGACCGCGCGATGCTCAAGATGACAGCTGCACAACGCGCTCAGGCGGAAGCGAACGGCAAGGTTCCTTACTGGCGCTTCAAGCTGACTGACGCCAGCAAAGGCTGGAAAGATCTCGTGATGGGCGACTGTTCCGTCAAGCTGACGGCCGTTTCGGACCCGGTGCTTGTTCGCGCTGATGGCACGATCCTCTACACGCTGGCGTCTATTGTGGATGATCTGGAAACTGACGTAACCCATATCATCCGCGGGGAAGATCATATCACGAACACCGGTGTTCAGCTTGATATAGCGGAAGCTCTTGGAGCGAAGCCTGATCGCTTTACATTCGCGCATCTTCCGCTCCTGCTGGATGAAGGCGGAGGAAAGCTTTCCAAGCGCTTTGATTCCATGTCCATCAAAACACTGCGCCGCGACGGTATCGAAGCCGAAGCCATGACAACCTATCTCGCCAGTCTGGGGAGTTCCAAATCTCCTGAACCAATGGGCTTCGATGCTCTCGCTCAGGATTATGACCTGTCATGTATCTCGAAATCCGCAGCACGCTTCGATATGAAGCAGTTGCTGACGCTCAACAGGCGCATCCTCGCCACGGCTGAATTTCAGGATGTTCGTGGGCGTTTGCCCGAAGGAGCCACTGAGCAGTTCTGGCTGGCCATTCGCGGCAACATTGAATTGCTTGCAGAATGTCATCACTGGTGGAATGTAACGCACGGAGAGATCAATCCACCTGCTCAGCCGGAAGAAGAGGATTATCTCAAACAGGCTGCCAGCCTGCTCCCTGAAGAGCCCTGGTCGGAAGACACATGGTCTATCTGGACGAAGGCGATTGCCGAAGCGACGGGTCGCAAAGGCAAGGCTCTCTTTCGCCCCCTGAGACTGGCTCTTACGGGTGAAGAGCATGGCCCTGAATTGAAAATGCTTCTGCCGCTGATTGGCAAAAGGCGTTCGTTGGGCAGGCTTATTCTGGCAGTCTGAGGCAGGCCGGTTTGCTTGCAAGCGATCACGGGTGATCTGACGTTCTCAAAAGCGCGATCATGCTCATATCCTGCTCAATAAAAGTTTGGGCAGGATAGTTTATCAGCCAATATGCGATCTTATTACAAACTCGACCACTCATTGATAACAGCAGAAATGCTGGGGTATCTGAGGCTGGATTGCATGTGACTGCAGATCACATGATCTTAAAGAATATACAGGCAATGCCGATCACTATCGGATTGAACTTGGCGTCTAGCTATGCGCACTGCTGGCGATGCTGTTTTTTACTTCAGTATAAGTCGCTCCATTTTGGAACAGGGTCATGGCCGCTGTCAGTTCACTGGCTGTCGGGGCTCTCGTGAAACTGGCCATGTAGAATTCCGTAATGATGGACTGTGCTTCCACCCCGTGAGCCAGCGTCGACACAAAGGTGGCGTAAGTCGTTCCATTAGCCATTGTATCCTGCCAGGCGCTGATCTGGGCTGATGAGGGCGTTATATCCAGAATTTTCTGATACGCATTGGTAATCATGCTTTGCGCTTCGACGCCATGGCTGATGGTACTGACCATGGTGCTATAGTTACCACCGGAAGCAAGATAAGACGCCCATGCGTCGACCTGTGCCGAAGCGGCGACGATCCCGGTTTTGTCCTGATATACCGCAGCGATGATCTGGCGTGCCTGATCTCCCTGAGACACGCCACTCACCAGATCCCGGTAAGTAGCCCCCTGTGCCAGATAATCCTCCCAGGAGTCTATTTCGGTGGTTGAAGGGGTTACTCCAATTTTCTGCTCATAAACTGTCGTTATGGCAGAACTTGCTTCGTCGCCATGCGATACTGCGCTGACCATATCCGTATAAGATGAGCCATTTGCAAACGCATTTTCCCATGTCGAAAGTGCATCGCTACTGGGGCTGACACCGGTTTTCTGCTGATAGACACCGGTAATAACTGACTGAGCCTCCGTCCCTGAAGAAACGGCGGAGATAAGCGAGTTATAGGTTGCGCCATTTCCAAGCGCATCTTCCCATGTGCTTATTTCATTATTACTTGGCATATAATTCAGCCTGCTTGAATAAACCGAAGAAATGATGGCGGAAGCCTCAACACCATGAGTAATGGCCTGAGTGGCTGTCGCCAGTGTGGCGTCACCGTTTTCCATGGCCCCTTCCCATGCCGTGACCTGATTATCAGTATCCTTAATCGTCAGCCCCAGCTTGTCATAATAAATGGAAACAATAGCGTCAGCTGTATGACTGCTGGTGATAATATCATTTTTAAGGCTGCCGAGAGTGTCCTGATTGGCCAGAAGGGCCTGTCCCTGTACAATAAGACTATTTGAAGCTTCTTCACCTGTATAATTGACAAAATACGAACTCAGCGTCTGGTAAGCCTCACTGCTATAAGCCAGTGTTGACACCAGTCCGGAGTAGTTTGAGTACATGAAGCCCTGAGTTCCCAGAGGCGACAGGGTTATCTGAGAAGCATAGCTGGCCAGTTCTGTTGCGGTCGGATCACGGCCAAGCACTGACTGAAAAGCCCATGAGACGCTCTGGCTGATCAAGGCGCTTTGATCATTGGTTACAAAGAAAGGCGTCGTGGGAGACAGCGAAGCTGACCATACAAAATTGGTATCATTGATTGTATCATCAGTGGCAGTTGATGAAGTCGTCAGCAGGGCTGACTGCGCGCTGAGGAATTGTATTGTACCCGTTGAGGATGAATTTGCTGCCGCGCTGGATGTATCTGAACCTGTTGCGCTGGACGTTGTGCCAGAAGAAGACAGTACATTCGCAGCACTGCTGACTAAACTTCCTGTTTGAGTATAGTCGCTGGAGGAAAGATTGCCTGACACCGTTGTGTCCGCAGACGAGGAACTCGCATAACCGGCAGCAAGAGCATCCGCTGTAGATGATGTAGGAACCGTACCGGCAATAACCTGATCATTGGTTGAGTCACCAGTTGTGCTGCCCGACAGCAGCAGGGAGGTATCGGTCATTCCCAGCCTGTTCTTTATATAATACCGAAATCTTTTTATTACGATAACTGATTCGGGATTATGTTTAATGATTTATTAGCGATACAGAAGAACTCATCACCCAGTCAATAAAGTATTTGTATAAATTTTTATACTTCAATCATTTATTGTAAAATGTATATAAATTATTGCAAATAAGAGCGGGAGTGCGCAAACTCTACAAAAACAATGACTTTCACTTCCGCAGCACTTTATAAAACATATTACATGGATACTTGCTTGTTCCGGAAACCCCTATTAATCATCAGAATAATTATTCATATTATCTTTCAAGCATTTATACGAAAACTCACGGTCGCCCGGAACGGTGATAGGGATGACCGGCCGCAATGGCGCGGGCTCTGTAAATCTGCTCCACCAGCATGATGCGGACCAGCATATGCGGCCAGGTCAGACTCCCCAGAGAAATCGCTGCATCAGCACGAGATATCACGGCAGCATCCAACCCCTCAGCGCCACCAATGATGAAACAGACATCACGACCCGTCTCGAGCCACTCACCCAGTTTTTGCGAGAACACCTCGCTGGACATGAGTTTTCCCGCCAGATCAAGAACCACGACAAAAGCCCGGTCAGGCAGGGCGGATAAAATCGCCTCTCCCTCCCGACGTTTGATTTCCGTCGGGCTCCCTTTTCCGTCGGGCAGTTCTGTAATCGTCAGTGACGGATTCAGGCGTTTCACGTAACGCTCCACAAGCGCCCGCTCATGACTGTCCTTCATCCGCCCAACAGCAATCAGGCGCATTTTAATGGAGTTTCCTGATTGCGAACCGCATTATTTCGTTCCGAACAACCGGTCTCCCGCGTCACCCAGTCCCGGACAGATATAGCCATGATCGTCCAGTTCACGGTCAATCGAACATGTAATGATCCGCACGTCAGGATGAGCTTTCTGAAGGCAGGCGATCCCTTGAGGAACAGCCAGCAGGCAGACAAAAATGATGGAATTGCATCCCGCGTTTTTGAGACGATCGATTGCCGCGACCGCGCTGTGTCCCGTCGCCAGCATCGGATCAACGGCGATGCAGATACGGTCACCTATGTCGTCTGGCAGTTTGAGATAATATTCAACGGCCTCCAGAGTTTCAGGGTCTCTGTACAAACCAATATGTCCAACGCGTGCCGACGGAATCAGGTCGAGCATGCCGTCGAGAATGCCGTTTCCTGCCCGCAGGATCGATACGAAGCAGAGTTTCTTGCCCGAAAGCTCCTCGCCCTCCATCGTCTCCTGAGGAGTCTCGATGGTCACCGGCTCAAGTTTGAGATCACGGGTGGCTTCATAAGCAAGCAGCAAGCTCAACTCACGCACCAGCCGTCGAAAACCGGCTGTCGATGTCGTGCGGGCACGCAGATGTGTCAGCTTGTGGCGGACCAGAGGGTGACTGACGACAGTGACCATATCAGTCGGCATGCTGGAATTCTCGGTTGAAGTCATTTCAAATAGTACCTGAATTGGCAGAATCTTCGGGCTGGAAATCCAGAACCAGACCATTCATGCAATAGCGCAGACCGGTAGGAGGCGGTCCATCGGGAAAGACGTGCCCAAGATGGCCCTGGCAGTTCGCACACAGAACCTCGATACGCGTCATGCCATGACTGACATCTTTCCGTTCTTCGATTGCGCCGGGCAGCGCATCGAAAAAGGAAGGCCAGCCGCTTCCGCTCTCATACTTGGTGTTCGCCGTAAAAAGAGGATTTCCGCATCCTGCACAGCGATAGAGTCCGGGCCGCTTCTCGTGGTTGAGCGGGCTTGAACCCGGTCGTTCTGTCCCGTGCTCACGCAGAATACGCAACTGATCCGGTGTGAGCGTTCCACAAACGGCTACGGGTGTGGATTTTTGAACCATTGCCGTGACTTCCCTGAAACCGCACACTTCGGCGGTATGCCCGATGTAACGCCATCGTCAGAAAATACACAGCCCCTGTCAAACGATGGAACATAATTTCAGCACGGAATCGTGATGCAGGAATTATTTTAATCCGCAACTCTCCACTCAGGCCGCGTTGAGTCTTCGTAGGCACTTCCATGAAAACAACAGGAGAGCGTGAGATGAGTGAGAAAAAGCCTCCCGTATGCGGGACATCAACCTCCAGCAAGTCCTCGAATGAAATTCTGGATGACGAAGGCAAAGGCTCTTTCCCCGCGAGTGATGCTCCGTCGTCCGGACAAATCACGGGGGCCAACGACTGCGTCGATGACGATTCAGATGAAGCTGAGAAAAAGAAGGATGAGGATGCCGACAAGCAGCCCTGAAACCTGTCTGTTTTCAATGGGGATGACTTGGAAGCTGCGGCGTGTAGTGCCATATCTGGAGCACGTATAAAGGCACACACAGAAGAAGGCCTGCGCAATAATGACCACATCATCCCCACCCCGCCCCGTCATGCTCGTCATTCTCGATGGCTTCGGCTGGCGCGAAGACGAATCCGACAATGCCGTACGTCTGGCGTCCACGCCTGTTTTCGATGGGTTGTGGGATAAATGCCCCAGCACTTTTCTGGACACCAGCGGCGAGGATGTCGGCCTGCCGGACGGGCAGATGGGCAACTCCGAAGTCGGACATCTGAATATCGGCGCTGGCCGTGTGGTCATGCAGGAACTGCCGCGGATCGGAAAAGCGATTCGAGACGGCAGCCTCGCTAAAAATGAAGTTCTGACGACCTTTATCAGCAGGATGAAGGAAACCGGCGGAACCTGCCATCTTCTCGGCCTCGTCTCATCAGGAGGCGTGCATGCCCATCAGGATCATGCCGTCGCGCTCGCGCATATCCTGACCGATGCGGGTGTGAAAGTTGCTTTCCATATCTTCACGGATGGCCGTGACACAGCTCCTCAGTCCGGAGTGGGCTATGTTGAGAGCCTCACGAAAGTGCTCCCTCCAACGGTCAGGATCGCGTCGATTTCCGGACGGTATTACGCCATGGACCGGGACAATCGCTGGGAGCGTGTGTCCAGGGTCTATGACGTCATCACCAGCGCCGAAGGCCCGCGTGCCGCTTCGCCGCTGGAGGTGCTGCAGGCTTCCTATAAGGCGAACGTCACGGACGAGTTCGTGGTGCCTACCGTGCTCGGTGATTTTCAGGGCGCCAAGGATGGTGACGGAATTCTTTCCTTCAATTTCCGTGCAGACCGAATCAGGGAATTGCTGACAGCGCTTCTGGACCCGGAGTTCAACGGCTTCCAGCGGAAAGTGGTGCGTCATTTCGCAGCGACAACCTGCATGACGCGTTACAGTGACGAACTTGCGAAACTGACGACCGTTCTGTTCCCCCCGCAGGATCTGCGCGATCTTCTCGGTGATGTTGTCGCTGGCGCCGGAAAAAAGCAGCTTCGCATGGCGGAGACCGAGAAATATCCGCATGTCACCTACTTCCTGAATGGTGGCCGCGAAGAGAAATTTGAGGGTGAGGATCGGATCCTTGTGCCTTCGCCCAAGGTCGCCACCTACGATCTGCAACCGGAAATGTCGGCTCCGGAACTGACGGACAAGGCTGTCGCGGCCATTGAAAGCGGCCAGTATGATCTGATCGTTCTCAACTACGCCAATCCGGACATGGTGGGACATACAGGCGTTCTGTCCGCCGCCATCAAGGCTGTTGAAACGGTGGATACCGGTCTGGGCCGTATCGCCGACGCCATTCGCAAGCAGGGCGGCGCTCTGCTCGTGACTGCTGATCATGGAAACTGTGAAACCATGAAAGACCCGGAGAGCGGCGGCCCACACACTTCACATACACTGAATGAAGTGCCGTGCGTTCTCATGGGAGCATGCAATGTCAGACTTCATCACGGGCGGCTTGCCGATATTGCCCCGACCCTTCTCGGTCTGATGGGCCTGCAACAGCCGGCCGCCATGACCGGGAAATCCCTGATCTCTGCGCAGGAGGTTTAAATTTCCTGCTGTCCTGAGACAACGGCGACAAGGGAGGAGGCGTGAGTCCTGCACAAGCGCTTTCTCCCGCTGCAACAAGAACATGCTGCGTCAGAAGCCGAAAGAAATGGGGTCACCTTGTCTTAACAGGAAGCACGATTTTCCTGATGTGGCCCCAGATGTCTCATGCCGCGTCCGGCAAGCAGACCCGGCATACGTCCCCTTCCCATTCGAGCCAGCATACAGGAAAGAAAACACAGGTTCCCACTGCGGCATCGTCATCCACGCGCGCGGCGCTTGAAGCCGCGCAGTCCCGGGAAGCAGCTCTGAGAGCGCAGGCGAAAGCTGAAGCGGCCCGACTGGAACAGGCCCGCCGACAGAACATCGCCGCAGCCGCGCAGGCAGCGCAGGATCATGCCCGTTCCGTTGCCCTGTCCTCGGCAACAGTCGCCGCTGCGGAACAGCTTCAGAAAACGGAAATTCGCACTGAGACCGTGCAGGCGCAGGTCGAGGATCTTCGCGTTGATCAACAGGCAACGCAGGATGCGCTGCGATCGGATGCCAAGGCGCTGGAGCCGCTGCTGCCTGTAGCACAGCGACTCTCGCTCTATCCCATGGATGCCCTGCTGACAGGAGCCGGTCCAACAGAAAACGTGGTGCGCGGACTGCTGGTCATGCGCGGTCTGGGTAATCTTCTGGAGACACGGGCGGAATCCCTTCAGAGCCGACGGAAGGATCTGAAGGCGATCGAGAGCAGGTTATCGGGACAGGTCGCGGAACTCAGCCGGATCGAGAGCATCCAGACACAGCAGAGAGCTGAGCTGGCGAAGCAGGCGACTGCCGCACGCAATGCCCAGATCCAGTCGAATACCGCCGCCAGACTGGCGTCCAGCAATGCCTCACAGGAAGCCGCCAGACAGAAGGCGCTGCAGGCAGAACTCAACAGTGTGCTGGCCGCGGAAACCGCAGCCATGGCCCAGTTGCAGAGAGAGGCCGAAGCAGCGGAGCGTGCAAGAAAAGCCCGTGAAGCCGCGGAGGCTCGCCGCAGAGCGCAGGCTGTTGCCGCTGCGGCGGCGGCCAGAGCGGCTGGCCGCCATGTCGTGAAAGAAGCGGAACCGCCACCGGCGGCGATTTCAGGCCACGGGGGTGATGGCATCGTGAGCGGCCATCTTCTCACCGCGTGGGGGCAGCCAATGGAAGGCGGCGCGGCATCAGGCAATACCTATTCTGCCGCCCCCGGCAGCAGCGTGCGGGCTCCGTGTTCGGGAACCGTGGAATTTGCCTCTCCATTCCGGAGTTATGGTGAGATGCTGATCCTGAATTGTGGGCGCGGTTACCGCTTCGTGCTGGCTGGCCTCGGCAGCATGAATGTCGCAACAGGCCAGGCTCTGGCGAAGGGGGCGTCCGTTGGTTCCATGCCCTCTTCTGGCGGTGCGCTTCTCGTCCAGCTTCGCAATGGAGCGCGCTCGGTCAACCCGAAATCGCTTCTTTGATGGGTGTTATCGCTCCTCTGTCCGCACGTCGGATGACACGCGGGTTGGCGTCCCGGATGAGAGACGGTATTCGTTTTGGTAAGAACCTTGTTGGATGATACGCCCCGATTGGGGCGATTCGTGCCGAGAGAGACAGAAAGCTGACTGCCGAACGGCGCAGTCCGGCAACAGGAGACTTCACTTTATGACGTTCCGCACCGCCCTGCTGTTCGGAGCTGCAGTTCTTTCCGGACTGACGCTCGCGCCCGAGTTTCCTGTTGCTGGAGGAAATTACGGCGTCATTGCAGAGGCCCACGCCGAGCCAGCGCCTGCCTCCTCTACTGACCCAAAAGTCAGCCACGCCGAAACCTATAAGCTCCTGACCCTGTTCGGCAGCATCTTCGATCTCGTGCGCGCCAACTATGTCGATCCAGTCTCGGACCGGGAGCTCATCACCAACGCTCTCAACGGTATGCTGAGTGGCCTTGATCCCCACAGCTCCTACATGACGGAAAAGCAGTATGCCGACATGCAGGTCCAGACGACTGGCAAGTTCGGCGGTCTTGGACTGGAAGTTCAGGGAGAGGACGGTCACGTCCGCGTGGTCTCCCCGATCGACGGAACGCCCGCATGGCGCGCCGGGATCAAGCCGGGCGACTACATTGTCGCCATTGACGGGCACAATATCGACGGCAGTCCCCTGAATGACGCTGTCGAGAAGATGCGTGGCAAGCCCGACACGAAAATCACCCTCACGCTGATCCGGGCAAAGACTCCCAAGCCCGTCATCGTGACCCTCACGCGTGAAATCATCCATATCGAGGCCATCAAATCGGCCCTTTATGACAAGACGGGTTACATCCGCATCCCACAGTTCACGGAAGATACGTCCGAAGAACTGCACAAGGCGTATGATGACCTGGTCAGGAAGGCTGGCGGAAAGCTGACCGGTGGTCTTGTGCTGGATCTGCGTAACGATCCCGGCGGTCTGCTGACACAGGCGATTGATGTCGCCTCTGCCTTCATCAGCAATGGCGAAATCGTTTCTACGCGGGCCAGACATCCCAAGGACAGCCAGCGCTGGGACGCCAAGGGTCATGACATGACGGACGGCCTGCCGATTGTCGTGCTGATCAACGGCGGCTCGGCATCCGCGAGCGAAATCGTGTCCGGAGCGCTTCAGGATCATCACCGGGCAGTTCTCATCGGCACCAAGAGCTTCGGCAAGGGGTCCGTGCAGACGATCATGCCCATTCCGGGAAATGGCGCCGTTCGTCTGACCACGGCCCGTTATTATACGCCATCGGGTCGTTCCATTCAGGGACTGGGTATCGTTCCTGACGTCACGGTGAAGGAAAGCCGCGAAGAACCCGCCTTCAGCATCCGGGAAGCCGACCTTTCCCATATCCTGAAAAATCAGGGGGGCAACCAGACCAAACCCCCGCAGCGTTCCGACTTGCCGGCTCTTGCATCCAAGCTGCCGGAAGAGCCGCCAGCCAACTGGCCCGCTTTCGATATGACCAAGCCAACCACGGACTTCCAGTTGCAGGAAGGCCTCCGTCTGGTGCGCACCATGGCGGGTGTTTCAGCGCCTGACCCGGTCGCCGCCCTGCCGGCCCCTCCCGCGCCAGCACCGGTTTCCGACAAGACAACGCCAGCAAAGAATGAGGCCTCCCATCACTAACGACGATATTCATCCGGCAGCCAAAGCAATGGAAGGTGCAACTGCCGCCAGTCTTTGGCAGCGTCTGCCACCGAACGGACGACTTTTCGTCCGTTTCTGGGGTGGTGTATCGTTACTGGCGCTTCTGGCTGGTATCGGTCTGCAGGAACTGGCTTCCAGACATCACTCAGCCGCCACAACTGCGGGTGAGCAGAACAAACCTGTCGCCGCTCCACCAGTCGCGCAGCCTCAGCAGGCAAAAGATACGACTGAAAAATCTCCGGATGCAGTAGCGGCCAATACACCGCCAGATCAGCAGAAGATGGATTTTTCGTCTGAGATCACACCGGGCGTTACACCCATTTCTCAGCCGGTGCCTGACATGTTGGAGCCTGTGGCGGGAGACTCGGGCCATAGTCTGCCGAAGATTGGCCCTCATGGCGAAATGCCCCGAAACGTGTACGCAGCAGCCATTCCTCCCGTTCCGGCAGGAAATGCGCGTGTAGCCATTCTACTGGATGGATACGGGCTGTCTGAGGAAATGAGCCTGAACGCGGCCCGCAATCTTCCTTCAGTGGTGTCATTTGCCGTGCCTGCCTATGCACCGGCCCGGCTGCCCCTGTCAGAAACAGCGAGACTACGTGGGCACGAGGTCTTTCTTTCTCTTCCGATGCAGCCCTCCACCGCGCCACTCGATGATGAAGGGCCACGCGCGCTTGGCTATGATCATACGACGGAAGCGGACAAAGAAAATCTGGAATGGGCCCTGTCCCGTTTCAATGGATATGTCGGTGTAACAAACGCCTTTTCTGGTCTGGATGGAGACGCTTACGCGCAGTCTCCTGACTTCACGATGGTGAGCCGCATCCTTGAAAATAGGGGTCTGCTCTATCTGAATGCAACTCCCGGTGCTCCCCGTAGTGGTCCCGTGATGGGCGGTGACGCCTCTCTCACGATGGATACCAACACTGACGCCGCCGGAGTTGATGGCCAGCTCGCCCGTCTTGTCGCCATGGCGAAATCTCGTGGAACCGCCATTGCCGTCGCAGGACCTATGCGCCCGGTGTTCCTGCAGCGACTGGCCGAATGGACCCGTACCCTCTCCAGTCAGGGCATAACACTGGTTCCTATCAGCGCATTGAGCCGGAACGCAACCCTTTCACCAAGCGTGTCGGACAGCAGAGCCCTGCATGTCGCAGTCCCGACAGGATCGGCGTCTCCGCAGCCGCCTGCGCCTGTCGTCACTCCAGCCAGAGTCGGAACAGCATCAGGAAAACGCTCTGTTACGGAAGCTCCCCTTGATCCCCCTGCTCCGGCGCCTACGCAGCCTCCTTCGCCCCCATCTCCATAAACTGTTGAAAACTGCGATGACTGACCCTTCGTCCCTGCCCTACCGCCGTAATGTCGGTGCCGTCATCTTTAATGAAGCCGGGGAAATCTTCGTTGCGAGACGTACCGATATGCCTGGTGCGGGCGGTGGTCCGGATGAAGGCGTCTGGCAATGCCCGCAGGGTGGGATTGATGATGACGAAGCCACAGATCACGCCGTCTTTCGGGAGGTCAGTGAAGAAACCGGCATGACCTCTCTCATGCTTCTGGGCGAGCACCCGGACTGGCTGAGTTATGATCTCCCCGCGGAGCTTGTCGGAAAAGCTCTCAGGGGACGCTACCGGGGACAAACGCAGAAATGGTACGCGCTGCGTTTCACTGGGCCGGAGACCGAAATCAGACTTGATCTTGATGCGCATCAGGAATTCGACGCATGGAAATGGATTCCGCTGGCGCAGCTTCCCACTCTCCATGTGGGGTTCAAAAAGCCTATTTACGAGAAACTGGCTGTTTCTTTCTCACGTTTTTCCTGATCGTTCCTATACCCGCGTGCAGCTCAGATATCCTCCAAGGATATGAGAGATTTTTTCAATCCACGCTTCTGCGCTGAGACGATAGCCATGCAAGGCAGAGCCTATGATCAGGGCTGCGGCTATACTGAAAAAGGCTGCCTGCGGTGATAAGGGGCTACGCTGCCGCCCCAGCAGGCGATGCAGGATCATCACGGAGCCCACTCCGATCACGCCGCCGACAATGACTTCCGGGACAGTGTGAACCTGTAGCCACACACGCGTGACACCAAACCCAATCGCCAGGGCGCAGGCTCCAGCAAGAACAATCCATCTATTGCGGCACAACAATGCCAGCAGCCCCCCATAAGCCAGAGTTCCACCCATCGTATGACCGCTGGGACTGTAGAGGATGCGCTGGTGAGGCACACCGCACCGCTCACACCATAGCTTCAGAAGAAGAATGAAGGTGGAGGCCGTCACCATGACGCCGGCCCATGCCAGCGCGTCCTTTCTTCGCCCGGCCAGCAGAAGAATCAGAAAAACCGAAATCTCAACGGGACCTACAACGGCCTGATCGGCGAAATCACTAAACGCACCGATCACTCGTGACGCTCCAAGGCATGAGAGCGGGTAACGGTCCCTCTGCTCCATGCCTCCAGTTTGATGCGTGAAATGGCGGCGATGACGATACCCAGCATTACATAAAAATCGGGCATGCCGATGGTTGGAGAAGAGAGAATGGCCGCGATCAGTCGTCCCACAATCGCTGCCAGAAATCCTTCTATCGCCATGCCTTCCATGGACAATGGCGCGACACGGATCGCCCAGCCGGCTGCTTTGGCCAACTGCCAGTCAAAGACAAGCAGACAGATAACTCCGATAATGCCAATGGTTGCCAGAAGGCCGGGTATCAAACTCGACGACCGGTTGCTTCCCCACCCTGTTCCAAGTCCATAGGTGTTGCGGAATGCAGCCATGGAGTCCAGATCAACCTGACTGCGTTCCTGATAGGATGCACTTTGTTTTTTCTCCGCCGTGCCGCTGGCCACACTCTGCGCGGCAGTAATCACCTTGGGCGAGAATGTTGCGACCGTTGCGCCGGCAACTCCCAGAATCAGCGCACCGATCATGGCCAGCTGTCCAATACGTCCCAGAAGACGGCTGTGCCCCGTCAGTACCACCAGTACGGGCAGGAGTATCAGTCCGATCGCGATAGCGCCGAAACCCGTTGTCGAGGTTGTCAGACAGAGCGCGATGCTGGAAGCCCAGATCAGCGCGCGCATCCCCCGGACGCGATAACCTTTGAGGGTTAGCCAGATAGTAGAGAAGACGACGCCTGCCAGATAGGACGCGCAGGCTGCCGGTTCAGTAAACGATGCATTGATACGGGGAACAGGTCCGGCAGTCTGCGCATCAAGAACGGACCAGCCGGTATTCGAATAGAAAAATGAACGCGGGAAAGGCACATGCACGGTCCTCGCGGCAAACTGCCATACACAGATGCCCACCAGTAGCCAGCCCGTGAAAACGTAAGTCTTGTAGAATTCAGCGATATCAAGATTTCTTCGTGTCAGATACTGGGCTGTCAGCACCATCAGAACAACATTGATGATGAGATAGGCATCCTGCGTGATGTTTCCGAAATTCGGTGCAAGCAGCGACAATGTGCCGGCTGCATCCTGTTTCTGGGGCCAGACCAGAACCTCGTTTCGAAACAGGCGCGGCATGATCTGTGAGCCCAGAACGGCCCAGATAAGGTTGAAAAGCATACCCATTGATAGGGTGCGCACGCTGGCTTCACCGGGATAACGGACACCCAGCAATTTCTGCAGAACGATATAGGAAATGAACGTCAGTCCCGGCGCGAGCGTCGGCTGCAGACAGAAGCCCCCCAGTTGCAGCACAGCGGCGGCCGGAAAGATTCCGGCAATTATAACCAGTTTCAGCAGGCGTTCGGGTTTGGACCAGAAAGCAAGGCTGAGCGGGATGAGAATTGCTCCCATGAGGGGAAGCATCAGGCGAGTTTCCTTGTGTTTTTTATGCTCATCGCGGCCTTGCCCTTATCCTGAAAAGCCATAATGCAAGCTTCAGAAAAGGTGGCTAAACACCCTCAGTCAGAATACGCTCGGTGAGTTCAGTGATATGGGAACGGAACGCGGCTTTTGAAAAGCGGAGCGCATTCTCTCTGCATCCCTCAGCCGAGATCTTGTCCCGTATGGTCTCAAAACGGTCGATCGTTTCCACGATTGCGTCCGCAGTCTGTTCGTTGAACAGAAGACCTGTGGGAGTTTCTGAGGCCGTGTCATCCTGAACAATATCCAGCGCTCCCCCGCGCCCGAAGCTGACAACAGGTGTGCCGCAGGCCTGTGCCTCCACCAGCGTGATGCCGAAATCCTCTTCGGCGGCAAACACGAATGCCCGCGCATTCTGCATCATGGAAAGCAGTTCCGGGTGAGGAACCTTGCCTTTGAGAATGATATTCGGCGCGCCCGCGGCGATGGCGCGGATTTTCTCATTCTCAGGCCCGTCACCGACCACAAGCAGTTGCCTTTGCGGCATACGGCGGAACGCCTCCACCACCAGATCAACACGCTTGTAAGGAACCTGTCGCCCTGCCACCAGATATGCCTTACGGTCAGCCGGTGCAGCAGGCAGGCTGAAAGCGTCCGTATCAACGGGCGGATGAATGACATCCGCCTCCCGGCGATAGACCTTCCTGATACGCCGGGCGATATAGCGTGAGTTGGCGACAAAAACATCCACACCGGTAGCCGAACGCACATCCCAGTTTCGGATACGATGGAGAAGCCAGCGGACAAACAGTCCTTTCAGACCGCGTTCCAGACCACTCTGCCTGAGATAGGCTGCCTGCATGTCCCAGGCATAGCGCATCGGGGAATGGACATAACTGATGTGGTACTGATCCGGACCTGTGATGATCCCTTTCGCGACTGCGTGATTACTCGAAAAGACAAGATCAAAGCCGCCAAGATCGAACTGCTCCACAGCAAGCGGCATCAGCCCGAGGTAGTTCCGGAAATGTTTCCTCGCAAAAGGCAGCTTCTGGATGAAGGTCGTGGTCACCTTGCGCCCACCAAGAAAAGCTCTCTCCTTTTTGGGAAGAAAATCGACGATGGAAAAAACCTGCGCCTGAGGAAAGACGGCCAGAAGTTCACCCACCACACGTTCTGACCCGGCGTAATGCTCCAGCCATTCGTGAACAATCGCAACTTTCAGAGTAGAAATTCCGGCTGTCACATCTTTTCCTTTTTTGAATAAAGATTAAAAAAATATACGATAACTATTTTTTGATACCAGAACTGTCACGTCTCTCCCTTGTTAAAGGTTTGATCATAAGTGTCTGCCACTATTCTCTGACGAATAGCCTTATTGGAAGTCCGGAAATGACATCTGTTTCCTCCCATGCGCCTTACGATCATGTCTCTCCTTTGCTTACCTCTCCGTCACATCAACGGCGAGAGAAGCTGGGGCCTGCACAGGGCATTTTTCTTGCGGCGGCAGCAGGGATTGTCGCGTGGACGTTTGCTATCACTTTTACCCTCAGTTCCATCCGTTGAATTCCAGCGACACGCCGTAATCCTGATTTTGTAGAATCCTAAAAAATACCAGCATTTCTTATCGTCAGATTTTTTTTCTTAACCTCTGCCGTCACAATTGAACGAGCATTTTGCGCAGCAGCTGAGCTTCGAAACATATGACAATGCTGGGCGTTCATAGCGAGATGAATGCCAAACCGGGCGTTCATCGTCTGCGCGAAATGCCCACTGAGAGAACTGACCGTCATATTATTGGCGACTGACAGGCGTCTTACGTCGCTTATGTAAAATTCCTGCCTTTCTCCATTTTCCGCGCTGCACCACACAAAAGTACTTTTCTGGGGATTCTGCGGTGCGAGTGGGTCATCTTCTGCGTCCATCGAAGCAAAACTGTCCTGCGCCATGAGTGGCGCGCCAGCAGGAAAGATGAAGCTCAGTCCAATCAGAATCAGGGCACACCTTTCCTTCATTTCATATCGTCTTCCGCTATGGCGATCAGCATGCGGGCAGCTTTATCCCATGTGAAATACTTTGCCCGCTCATCCCCTTTATCTCTCAGGCTGGCCGTAAGCTGCGGATCGTCCAGCAAACCGCACACTCCCTGACTGATGTCCTGAGGATTGCGCGGATCGACGTAGAGAGCCGCGTCCCCACAGACTTCTCTCAAGGATGGAATATCGGCGGCGACCACTGGGCAATGGCAGGCCATCGCCTCGATCGCCGGCAGCCCAAAACCTTCATAAAGCGATGGAAACACAAAACAGGAAGCCGCAGCATACAGTGCGTGTAATTCTTCGTCTGTCACCCTGCCGACATAGAGAGCCGATTGCGGCAAATCCACCCGCCCAGAAAAAACGCTTTTATCGACGCCACCACTGATGACAAGCGGCACGCCACGACGCTGCAGATCCCGAGATAAGGCAGTGAGCGCACCGAGATTTTTATGTCGGGCCAGATTGCCGACAGCCAGAACGAAAGGACGTCCCACAAGATCATGACGTTGAAGGATTGAAGTATCAGGAATGACGCGCGCGATATGCTCACAACCTTCCGGAATGACCTCGATACGTTCAGGACGAACCTTCAAGTATTTTGACAGTTCCTGCCGGGAAAAGTCTGAAACAGTCACAATCCTGGTTTTCGTATGGCAGAGAACTGTCTGCAAAATCCTGTACCAGACGCGAAATTTCCAGGAATATCCCTCCGGCTGAGCAAACACGGCCGCATCATGTAGCACCACCAGTTGATGACGCCCGAAAACAGGAGCGGTATTGCCGGGATTGATAAGAAAGCGACCCTCGCGAAAACGAGGAAGATCAAACTGCTCCCACGCCTGCCCTTTCAGACGACCGCATGGCGCGACAGGCACGCCCAATCCCTCTGGCGGCAGCGCCAATCTCGTGCGTGGCGCCAGCAGAACGGGTTCCTGTCCTGTCTGCCAGCCAAGTTTCGCAATGGCACGCGTCAATTCCCCGGCAAATCTCTGCACTCCGCTCTGAGGCTGCGAAAGATAACGTCCGTTGATGGCGATTTTGATCTTGTCAGATACTTTCATCACGAAGCCAGCAGCCCATAGTGACGGTAAACCTGCAAGGCCGCTCCCGACAGGCCGGAGGCGCTCCCCGCCGGAACCTGCGTGAGCACGGCGCCGAGAGTGCGGGCATCGTATGCTTCCAACTGGCGCATCGCCCCCTTCAGATTCTCTTGTGTGGTCACACCCCATTTGACCACGAGCACCACTCCGTCCGTTTCATGGGACAGAACGGCCGCATCGGGAAATGCCAGAAGAGGCGGCGTATCCAGAATTATCAGGTCGTAGTGAGGACTGAGTTCCGCCAGCACAACCTGAATGACCTCCGGAGCAATCATCTGATCATCGGGAGATTTCCAGCCGCCCATGGTCATGACATCCACACCGGGAAGCACATCACGACTCAACCCGTTCTGACTCAGGGTTGTAACCTGCTGGTTTTTTTCTGCCTTCCCTTTACCCGCCCCCTGAATGGTTTCCAGTGCGGAAGGGCCACGCGTGTCACAGTCCAGGATCAGAGCCTTCTTGCCAGCGCGACCAGTATTGGCGGCCAGAGACAGAGCAAACACTGTCTTGCCTTCTTCCGGTCCGGCCGACGTGACGGTGATTGTTTTCGCGCGAAAACGGCTGCGACCAAATGAGAGGATCGTTCTTATGGCCTCAATGGATTCGATATACACCGAAGGCTGAGGAGACCTGTAAAGCTCTGAAAGTGGACGAGAAAAGGACGGAATCATTCCGAGTGTAAACAATCCTGAAACAGAATCGATTTCCGTTCCCTGTTTCACGCCCTTCTGCATCCGCTCCTGCACGATGGCGACCCCGACCCCGGCCAGCGCCGAAAAGAGAATGGCGATGGCAATGAATTGTGTGCGAGGCGGTCCCGATACACCAAGAGGCACTTCAGCGCGGCTGATCAGTTCGGCTTCCGGCTCCTGCAATGCGGCGGCGCTCGAGGTCTGGGCATAACGACCAAGGAAATCCTGATAGACAGCGCGGGCCGCGGCAGCCTCACTTTCCAGCTGCTGCAAGGTGACATTCGCCTCGTTTTCCCGACCGACATGCTGTTGCAGCTTCATCACTTCATCCGTCAGAGCGGCAACCCGACGCTCGGCGCTCCGCAGATCCTTGTCGGTGCTTGTCGTGATTTGCGACGTAACCTGCCCGATCTGGGCTCTGACATGCGCTGCGGCAGCACGCGCAGCCTGCAGGTCCGGATTGGCGTCTCCCGCCGTGCTGGCCAGACTGGCGACACGGGCGTTCAGCATGGCTTCCTGCGCCTGAAGCTGCTGGATGATCGGGGAAGACAGCACGTCTGTCGTGCTTCCCGTATTTCCCGTCATCTGATTGGCGCGCGCTCTTTTGGCCGTCAGATCCGCCTGCGCTGCTACAAGAGCGCGATTCGTTTCAACGAGCTGCTGATCCGTCACCGTTACGCCAGCGGGTGCATTCGGACTGCCGGAATGGGTGATTTCGGCTGAGATCAGTCCATTCTTCTCGCGATAATATTCTACAGCCTGCTCAGCCTTGCGCAGCCGCTCCCTCAGAGGAACGATCTGTTCGTCCAGAAGCGAATTGGACCGCCATGTCGAGGCGATCTTCATATGACGTTTGAAATCCAGATAAACATCGGCAAACGCATTGGCGATACTGGCGCTGAGATCCGGGCGTCCGGTTCTGACGCTGACTGTAATGAGATAGGACCGGCCATCATTCAGAATGGTGACGTTTCGACCGAGAAGATCTCTGACAACCTGGAGCTTTTCATCTGGTGTAAGAGGTTTCTCGGGAGTGGCGTTTCCTGTGACCTTGCTGAGCCATTCGACAATCCGCGCCTTGAAAGGCTTTTTTTCCATCTGGGCTCGGAAATAGGAATCATCAACGAGTTTCAGCCGTTCTGCGACGGCCTTGGCGATGGAAAGACTTTTGACGATGCCGACTTCCGTGTTGATCGCCACGGCATCAACATCCAACGCCCCCTGCGTCGCCTGCAGATCCCGGAATTCCGCCTGTCGCGTGCCGATCATGAGGGAAGACGTCGCATCATAGTACGCTGGCAACGTCATAATGAAGGCGAGCGCAGGCACGGCCAAAAGGGCTGTAACCAGTCCTATGATCTTCCAGCGTTCCCTGATGATCTCAAATATCTTCAGAGGAGAAACCTGGGATTGATCAGGCGGAGGCTCAGAGATCCTGTCAAACAAATTAGGCTGAACGACACTCATGGGACGCTCCACTGCGCGAAAGGGAAAAGCTGGTTGAAATCAGCTGATGACGTCAAAACAGACCGTGTCAGGCAAGGATTACGGCTCAGCGCGCCCCTTTCTGCATCATAACGGCAGGGATGGTCCGATAAAGGATACTGAGATCAAGAGCCAGACTCCAGTTCTGCACATAATAAGTGTCAAGCTTAACCCGCTCTGCGTAGGTTGTGTCACTTCGACCACTCACCTGCCACAACCCGGTAATGCCGGGACGCACTGCTTCATAATGCTGCAGATCCGGACCATAATACTTCAGTTCGGCTTCCACCACCGGACGGGGGCCGACGAGGCTCATGTCTCCTTTTATGACGTTCAGGAGCTGAGGAATTTCGTCAAGACTGGTTTTGCGCAAAAAACGACCAATCCTCGTAACGCGGGGGTCATGAGTCAGTTTACGGGCAGTTTCCCATTCATGCCGGCATTCCGCATTCGTTTCCAGAAGCTGTTGCAATACGGAATCGGAGTTGGTGACCATCGAACGGAATTTCAGACATCTGAATGGCACACCATTTCTGCCTATTCTCACATGACCATACAAAGCCGGACCACCGTCCAGCGATACAATTCCCCAGATAATCAGGAAAACAGGAAGAATTACCACAAGAATACAGGATGCTATTACCACATCAAACAGCAGCTTTATTTTTTTCAATATGGAATTATTACCTTTATTCGCCGAAGGCGCTACAGTTTTTTTCACACGCGCCTGATATTTGCGTACAGGGGCATGCCATAGCCTCAGGCGATTAGCACATCCTGCAGCAGTCTTTTCGTCGGAAGGATTAGAGGCTTCATTAGAAGCATCAGATCCACTTCTTTCAATTTCAGAATCTGATGCACGCATTATCTGCCACCAACCATGAACGGATACATTCTATTACAGAGAGTTTGTGACTTTATAGTGATGGCCATAAGAAAAGCTTGGTTAAAAATTTAAACGCTTGTTTATTTTTTTAAATAGTAATCTATCAATAAAGATCAATCCACCAATATAAAAAACATTCCTAATATATGCATATTTTTTAGAATTACAAAACTAATAAGAATTATTTTTTAATTTATTATATAAACAAATCATAAAAATATATATTTGTTATTTATATTTATATTTTATCTAAAAAATTATACATATCTACAAAAAGATATATCGAATCTGGTAAAAACAGAAACCATTGATTTCATTACGTAACGGTTTTTTGCGTTCATCCGGAGCTGATTCCGCCTCATTTCAAAACAGTTGAACGGGATTTTTTCCTGCGAGCAATCATTTCATTCTGATCGACTTAAAATCAGGAAAAACGTAAATTTCCAGAGTTTTGGGAAATAAAATCTTGACCCGGAGACATGCTTAACTGACGACATCCCACAAAAGTTAATGTTAATAAGGTATGACCACGGAGGTATACAGCCCTGTCAATGAATAAACCCTTTCATCTGCTCCGGGCTGCCACGGTCATCGGGCTGTCACTCCCCGTGACGGCACATGCTCAGGTGGTGACGCAATATTTTCCGGCCCTGGGCGCAGGAGCGGGCGAACTGAGCGAAGAACCGGCGCAGGTGAAGGCTACGCGTTCCTATCAGCCTCTTGGTTATCACTCGGGGCCGTTGACCGTTCATCTCGATGGCGATGAGCGCGTGGGCTATGACAGCAATGCGGACCTGATTCAACATGGCCGTAAAAGCTCCGTCATCAATACGGAAGGTCATATCGGAGCGGTGCATCTTCTGGATCGCAATGATCAGGTCCATGCGGATATCAACGTTTCCGATCTGCGCTACCCCACCCGTTCCCTGCAGAACCGGACAACCTGGACCGCCAATATCGGTGGAACAAAGCATTTCGGGCGGGACGAACTTGGCGTCGCCTTTACGCATCTTTCTCTGGTCCAGATGCCGACCGAATCTGGTGCTCTGCTTATTCTTGGACCCGTTCCCTATACTCTTGATGACGGCAGAATCAGCTACATCCTCAATACGCACGGCAGGCTGAGCTTCCTGCCGGAATTCTCCATCCAGCATTACCAGTTCGGCAAACCACAGCTTCTGGGGGCTTCCGAGTTTCAGAATCAGCATTACCGGGACCGTATCGTCATCAACGAGAATCTTACCGCCCGGTACCAGATGATGGAGAACAGCCACCTGCTGCTGCTGCTTCAGGGAACCCAGATCGATTATCAGTCCGGAAATCTGGACCTTCCAGCCCGAAGCTCCAATGGTTTCTCTGTTCTTGGAGGATATAGCTGGAATGAGGCGGGCCCATTCCAGTTCCGGGCGCTGATCGGTTACCAGAGGCGAATTTTTGCCTCTTCCGTTTACGGCTCCATCAGCTCTCCAATCGCGGAGGCTTCCATAAAATGGGAGCCCACACGTCTCACAACCATATCGGCCACAGTCAGTCACGGCATTGAGGATGCCGCCTTTGAAGGCGTGGTTGGCTACACCAATACAAGCGCCAACCTCAGTATTACCCATGCCTATTCACGGAATATCGTTTTCGAAGCGCATGCCGGGCTTCGAAAGGCGCACTATCCGGCCAGTTCCCCGGAACTGCTTTCCTCTCCAATCGGGCAGCTTGCGAACAACCAGAGCAGCTATGGCGGCGGAGCGAATGTGCATGTTTACCTCAATCGTCACCTCAGTCTTGAACTGAACTACGATTTCGTCAGCCAGAGCGCCTTTATGGGCCCCCTTTTCCCGGTTCACATTGTTATGGCGGGGGTGCATTTTGCTCTGTAACAACAGCAACCATTTCAGCTCCGAATGTCCCGGAGCGTCTCACCGCGCCACTTTTCTGAATGACAGGATTTTTCAGAACATGACATCAGGGTGTTCTTCTCTCTTCCGCCGCACGTGTGCTTTCGTTGCCGTCGGAAGCATCGCCATTTCTCTGGCGGCCTGTGCAGAAGGTGGCGGCCTAAAGCCTGTCCCTCCTTACGATCCCGGCGCGTATACGCTCGGCGTCGATGACCAGATCCGGGTCATTACCTATGGACAGGATCAGCTGACGTCCGATTTCCGGGTGGACAGCACTGGCAAGGTGGCTTTCCCGCTGACCAATGGCCTGCAGGCTGCGGGTCTGACAACCACGCAGTTCGCCGATGAAGTCAGGGGAGCCCTTGAACACTCGCGTATGCTCCGCGATCCGAAAGTCTCGGTCGAAATCACTGCCTATCGGATGGTCTCGGTTCTCGGTGAAGTCGCACGCCCCGGCCAGTATCCCTATCAGCCCGGGATGACCATGCTGACAGCCGTGGCTTCAGCAGGCGGTTTTACCTACCGGTCGCTTGAAAGCCGGGCATACGTCATCCGTCAGGAAGGCGAACAGAGCGTGGTCGGCAAGATCATGCCGCAGGATTATGTAAAGCCCGGTGACGTCATCAAGATCTACGAGCGGCATTTCTGACCTCCTTACTTTTGGAGGCCAGAAATTCGCAATCTTCTCAGCCCGCCAGCACGCTCTTGAGTGTGCTGCCCAGTTCGGCCGGTGTAGGAGCGATATGCACTCCGGCCGCCCGAAGCGCCTCGATCTTGGCCTGAGCTGTATCGTTTCCACCCGAAACCACGGCTCCGGCATGACCCATACGACGTCCCGGCGGCGCGGTGATGCCCGCCACCAGCCCGACCACCGGTTTCTTGACCTTGTTATCTTTCAGAAACTGGGCCGCTTCAATCTCTGACGTGCCGCCGATTTCCCCAATCATGATGATCGACTGTGTTTCCGGGTCAGCGAGAAAACGCTCAAGAATATCGATGAAGTCGAGGCCTTTGATCGGATCGCCGCCAATACCGACACTGGTGCTCTGCCCCATGCCAATCTCTGTCGTCTGAGCGACAGCCTCGTACGTCAGCGTCCCGGAACGGGAAACAATTCCGACGGATCCTCGACAATGAATCGGCCCCGGCATGATCCCGATCTTGCAAGCGTCGGGCGTGATAATGCCCGGACAGTTCGGTCCGATCAGAAGACTTTTGGAACGATCCAGCGCTGCCCGCACACGCAGCATATCCTGAACGGGAATCCCCTCAGTAATACAGACGATCAGCGGGATCTCGACAGAAACCGCTTCGAGAATGGCGTCGGCGGCGCCAGCCGGAGGCACATAAATCACGCTCGCGTCGGCTTTGGCTGCGCTGACAGCCTGTTCCATTGTGTCGAAAACCGGCAGACCAAGATGCATTTGACCGCCGCGCCCTGGTGTCACGCCGCCAATAATGGATGTTCCATACGCAATGGATTGCTCTGAATGAAAGGTGCCCTGAGCGCCTGTGAAACCCTGCACGAGGACCTTTGTGCCTTTATCGACAAGAATGGACATCAGGCAGCCCTCCGTGCGCGCACTTCGGCGACAATCTTTCGGGCAGCATCGCCCAGATCCGTTGCAATGGTGATGTTGAGGCCTGATTGCCTGATCATGGTCAGTCCTTCCTCGACCAGCGTTCCCGCCAGCCTGATGACCAGCGGCACCTTCAATCCCTCTTCCCTGCAGGCGTCGATCACTGCGCCGGCAATCAGATCACAACGCATGATTCCGCCGAAAATATTGACCAGAACCCCTTCAATCTTCTGGTCGCCCAGAAGGATACGGAAGGCAGCCCCCACCTTTTCTCTCGAGGCGCCACCGCCGACATCCAGAAAATTGGCAGGCGACTCTCCTTCTTCATGGATGATATCCATGGTCGCCATGGCGAGACCGGCTCCGTTGACCATGCAGCCGATGGTTCCATCCAGACTGACATAGGACAGTCCGAAACGGGCCGCCTCCTGCTCACGGGGGTCTTCCTCATTAGGGTCGCGGAGTTCAGCAATCTGTGGATGGCGAAACAGGCCGTTATCATCGAACGCCATTTTGGCGTCGAGAGCCATCAGGCCGCCTTCCTTCGTGACCACCAGTGGATTCATCTCGATCATCGACGCATCAAGAGTCGTGAAAGCCGAATAGACACTCCTGATTATGGCCGCGAACTCGTTGATCTGCTGTCCCTGCAGGGCGAGACGGGTCGCAAGAACCCGAGCCTGATAATCCCCGAGACCCAGTTCAGGATCGATCCAGACTTTCTGAATTTTCTCCGGCGTCTTTTCCGCAACGTCCTCGATGCTCATGCCCCCGGCCTGCGACGCGACGATCATGATTTTCCGGGCGCTGCGGTCGATGAGCATCGAGAGATATAGCTCCCGCTCGATCGCACAGCCTGCTTCCACATAGAGTTTATGCACGACACGACCAGCAGCGCCCGTCTGACGCGTGATCAGCGTCTGATTGAGCATCTGATAAGCGGCTTCTTTCGCTTCTTCCGGACTTTTGACGATCCGCACTCCGCGGACTTCAGGATGATCCCTGAAATGTCCGGCTCCTCGACCGCCCGCGTGAATCTGCGCCTTGACGGCACAGATGGGTGTGCCGAGGGAACGCACTGCCTGCCGGGCTTCCTCCGGTGAATGGATGAGCACTCCTCGTGGCGTCGGCACGCCATAAGAGCGCAACAACTCCTTGGCCTGATATTCATGGATATTCATAAGCCTTCTCCGCCGTAAGGAGGGCCTGCAAGCAGTTGTCCCTCGTATGGTGAGCATTTGTAACGGCTTCACCTATAAGCGGGCTTGGTGAGTCAGCACCACGGAGCAAGCTTCAAACTTTGGTGCTTTTCAAAATAATCCCGTTTTCATAGTATTGAAATGAAGGGAACCATTTTATAAGAAAACAAAAATATCATACTGATAATAAAATATTTTATTATTATTTTTCCCTGTCGAAACCAGCAACACATCGCCCTTCTGTCAAATGATTTCCCACCTCAAAGACGTGTGACTGTTCACCGACGCTACGTGCGCTTACCGTGATCTTCAGCATAACACTCAGAAAACAGGATAGAACGATGGCCATCACCCTTCCTGACGAAATGAACGCCATCGTGCTGGATGAGCCCGGCGGTCCGGAAGTCCTGCATCTTGGCAGAGCGCCCACCCCCAGACCCAAACCGGGCGAAATTCTGGTTCGTGTCGAAGCCAGCGGCGTTAATCGCCCGGACGTCATGCAGCGCAAGGGGCTTTATCCACCGCCTCCGGGAGCAAGTCCTTTGCTGGGGCTGGAAATTGCCGGAACAGTCGTGGCGCACGGCAGTCCTGTCGCAAACACAGAATTTCCAGCGATAGGGAGCAAGGTCTGCGCCCTAACCAACGGCGGCGGCTATGCGGACTACTGCGCCGTACCTGCGTCGCAGTGCCTGCCGTGGCCAGAGCACTATGACGCCATCAGGGCGGCCGCCATCCCCGAAACCTTCTTCACGGTCTGGTCAAACCTCTTCACCACCGCGGATCTGAAAAAAGGCGAGACCGTCCTGATTCATGGTGGGGCGGGAGGCATCGGGACCGCCGCCATCCAGATCGCAAAAGCCATGGGGGCTATTCCGCTCACAACCGTCAGTGACCCGGAGAAAGGCGAACTATGCGAAAAGCTCGGCGCGATTGTCATCAACTACAGAACAGATGACTTCGTTGAAAAAACTCTGGAATATACGGGGGGCAAAGGCGTGGATGTCATTCTCGACATCATCGGAGGCCCCTATTTCTCCCGAAACCTCAAGTCGCTGGCGATGGATGGACGGCTTGTCATCATTGCCTTTCAGGGCGGTGCGAAAGCGGAAGATGTCTCACTGACACGTCTGATGACAAAGCGCCTGCACGTCACCGGGACAGCACTCCGTCCGCGCAGCACTGAATACAAAGCCGCAGTCGCGCAAGCGCTGAAAAGCCATATCTGGCCCCTGCTGAATAGCGGCGCTCTGGAACCGATCGTGCATACCACTTTTCCTCTTGCGGAGGCGGCTGAAGCACATCGACTGATGGAAAGCAGCAGCCACAGCGGCAAGATCATCCTGACGCATCCAGACTCAGTTTCGAGTTGATAAAAAACATCACAAAACATATGCAATATTATGTTTTTATAGTATTTTTATATCAAAAGAGAACAATCCATGCTTCTTCACTTTCTTGAACGCGGTCCGGAAAAACCATCAGGAGATCATCTTCCCGTTGTATTCCTTCATGGCCTTTTCGGACGGGGACGGAATTTCGGTTTCTTCCAGAGAAGACTGGCCGAGAGTCGACGCACGATAGCGCTGGACCTCCGCAATCACGGCGAAAGCCCGCATGGGCCCATGGATTACCCGACCATGGCTGACGACGTTTACGAAACGCTGAACCATCTCGGCATTCATTCCGCCATCATTGTCGGTCACTCAATGGGCGGGAAAACAGGAATGATGCTGGCCCTGCGTCATCCCGAGATGGTTGCGAAACTGCTTGTCGCGGATATTGCTCCGGGTGAAGGCGGTTTTGCGCAGGGGCATGATCTGGCGGCTAAGCTGGCGGCGCTGCATTTCCCTGAAAGTCTGAACCGGACAGACGCTGACGCCCTGCTCGCGACCGTCATCAGCGAACCGGAAGTCAGAAATCTCATGCTCCAGAATGTTGAGCTTGGCGATCACCCGCACTGGCAGATCGGAATCAATGAAATCGCAGCCGCCATGCCGCAGATTGTCGGCTGGCCGGAAATTCCGGCAGACGAAACCTATGATGGACCAACGCTTTTTGTGGCAGGTCAGCGCTCCCATTACATCGCGCCGGAAAATTATCCGGAGATGAAGAAGCTCTTCCCGCATTATACGCTGAAGACGATTGAAGGGGCCGGGCACTGGGTCCACGCGGAAAAACCGAATGAATTTTATGAAATACTGTCGGATTTCATCGGCAACAACTGAATCTCTTGCAGGACAGAAGGTGAGATACAGCGACGTGTTTTCTCATGTGTCGTAATCAGGAAGGGCAGACAGCGTAATCTGGTTGCGGCATAAGTTACTTATGACGATCGCTCCCATACCCACAGTTCCAGCCCCTCTTCTGTCACGCAAAGAGCGTCATAAAAAAGGGCAGACGCTGCGTCAGCTGGTTTCCAGATCCTCTCACGCCGAGTGGTCACCTGCCAGAAACCGTTCCGAGCCGCTTGCCCTTCTCACCCAGCAGAACACGCACCGCATCACCAGTCTGATACCGGTCCGTTACGACAGGATGAGGGCGTCACCCTTCGCCTTCCTTCGTGGGGCAGCCATCGTAATGGCTGCTGATCTTGCCGGCACGCCCACAAGCGGGCTGACTGTGCAGGCCTGTGGCGACTGTCATCTCGCGAATTTCGGAAGCTATGCCTCACCGGAAGGCATTCCCGTTTTCGATATCAACGATTTTGACGAAACGTTCCGTGCGCCTTTCGAATGGGACATCAAGCGTCTCGGCACGTCTTTTGTTCTCGCGGGGCTGGAGACCGGCCTTTCGTCTCATGGGGCGCATACGTTAGCCGAGACCATGGCCCGGACCTACTGCACGGAGATGCGTCGTCTCTCCCGGCTAAGTCCGCTTCAGGTCTGGCTCAATCGCATTGATCTCAAGGATGCCATCGCGCATTTTGAAGACGCAAAAACGCGACGCACCACGGAAACGCTCCTGAAGAAGCGTCTGGACAGCACCAGGACGGGCTTCGGTCTCATCGCTGATGACCGCAACGCACCTTCGCTGCATGAAAAACCGCCGCTGGTGATGCGTCTGCCTGATCAGGACGACGCCACCCGACAGGCGTTCGCCCGTTATGTCGCCACGCAGCCGCCGGAACGTCTGGCGCTTCTGAAGCACTATGCTCTGCGTGACGTGATCTTCAAGGTGGTCGGTGTCGGCAGCGTCGGCACGTTCTGCGCCATCGGGCTGTTCACCACGGCGGACAACGAGCCTCTCCTGCTCCAGATCAAGGAATCTCAGGAATCTGTCCTTGCTCCTTACGCTGGTCCGGCCGTGCATATTCACAATCAGGGAGAACGCGTCGTCACTGGTCAGCGCATCATGCAGGCCGTTTCAGATTCCTTCCTCGGATGGACACACAGTGTCGGGGATGACGGAGAGCTGTCCGAAGATGACGCCAATCTGCCCGCAAACGAATCGAAACGGCAGTTTTATGTGCGCAGGGTCAAGGATACGCGCCTTGCCGCAATCGGTGCGGACTTCGCTCAGGAAGGCCTGAAGGACTACGCGAAACTGTGCGCCCGCGCTCTGGCCCGCGCCCACGCCCGGTCAGGCGATCCTGTGAGCATTTCAGCCTATCTCGGCAAAGGCGCATCATTTTCCGACGCTATTGCCGCCTTTTCGGTCGCCTATGCTGCTCAGACCAAAAAGGACTGGAAGAATTTCGTGACGGCGACCACCAGCAAACCGGCATCGTCAGCGAAGCCATCATCCTGACCTCATAAGTCTTCTGCCCGCTTTCGTGCGTTCAGACAGGCAGAAGATTTTTCTCACGCCTGCCCTGCCTCATGGGAGAGCAGGACGCGACCGGTCGGTGTGTCGATCTCGTCCAGAACGACCCGATACCCCCACAGGTCCGCCAACGCGTTCAGAGTCAGTTTCATGTCGCTGTCAGCCAGAGCCTGACCTGCCTTCGTGCGGTGCTCCAGCCGCAGGGTTCTGTCGCCAAAGGTATCCACATCCACGATTTCGATCTCCGTGTACCACGTCGAGGGGTCGTAGGAAGCAGCGACAGTCCGCCGGATGTCGCGATAACCGGCTTCATCATGAATGGCGTCGACCAGAAGATACGGATCGCGGGTGTCATCCAGAAGTCGGAACATGCGGAAATCGCGCATCACCTTTGGAGAAAGGAACTGAAGAACGAAGCTCTCGTCCCGGTATTCCGCCCAGGCGTGACGCAGGGTTCCATAGGCGTCGCCATTGCCTGCAATATCCGGCTGCCACCGCCGATCCTCATCTGTGGGATCGGTGCAGATACGCTCGATATCCTTCATCATCGCAAAGCCAAGCGCATACGGGTTGAAGCTGGTTGAGCCCTGCTCGTAGCCGAACTGGGCAATGACATTGGTGGTTGAGTGGATCACCTCCATGAAAGCCGCGTCGTCAATACGGCCCTTCTCATGCAGACGACTCATGATGCGGTCATGCACCCATGTCGCGCACCCTTCATTCATCAGCTTGAGCTGCGGCTGCGGGTAGAAATACTGGGCAATCAGACGCACGATGCGGATGATTTCCCGCTCCCACGGAGCCAGTCGCGGAGCATGTTTTTCAAGGAAGTAAAGGATGTTTTCCTCGGGCAGTCCAAGCCTGCGGCGGAGCGCCTGCTTTTCGCCGTTCCCGGAATGCTCCGGCTCGCTTCCCTGCGGCAATGTACGCCAGAGATCGTTGAAAGAACTGTCCTCATAGGCCCGACGCTCACGCGCACGCGCCTGTTCATCTTTCAGATCGATATGCCGTGAGCCGCTATGCCGATTGACGCCCTGCCCCTGCAAGGCGTGCGCCGCATCCAGCACACGCTCCACTGCCGCTTGCCCGTGAATCTCTTCGCAGCGGGAGATGTAGCCGCGGGCAAATTCCAGATAGTTCAGAATCTGCGAAGGATCCGTCCATTCCTGAAACAGACGGTTGTTCTTGAAGAAGTGGTTGTGGCCAAAGGCGGCGTGCGCAATCACCAGCGCCTGCATCGTGGCGCTGTTTTCCTCCATCAGATAGCTGATGCAGGGATTGGAGTTGATGACGACTTCATAGGCGAGCCCCATCAGCCCCCGGCGATAGGCGTTTTCGTGCCCCGCAAAGCGCTTGCCATACGACCAGTGGTGATAATTGATGGGCATACCGTTGGCCGTATAGACATCAAGCATCTGCTCGGACGTGATGACTTCAATGCGGTTTGGAAAAACGTCGAGACCGAGCTCTTTTTCCGCAATCTCCTCAATGGCATTGTAGCAATCGCGGATGATGGTGAAGTTCCAGTCCGCACCCTGATAGAGCAGCCCTGTTCCTGTCATGCGTGACTGACCTCCCCGGTTGTCCTGCGTGCGAAAAGCTCCCGAAAAACAGGGAAGATTTCCTTCCGGTCACTGACCTGACGGATGGCGAGATGCGGCTGTTTTTCCGCAACGCTACGATAGGCCTGCCAGAGGTCCGTCTCACCGCGAATGATCGACCCCGAGCCGGTGACCTCGATGTAGGCGTAGTACTGCACAAGCGGCAGGATATCTTCGTCGAGCAGTCTGACGACCTGCGGAGTATCCGATGGAGAGTTGTCACCATCGGAAGCCTGGGCGACGTAAATGTTCCATTGCTGGACCGGATAGCGTGCCTTCTGGACACGCAGCATCTCTTCCAGCGCCGTCGATACAACGGTGCCTCCCGTGCGCGGATCGTGGAAAAAGGTCTCTTCATCCACTTCTTCTGCAGTTTCCGCGTGCCGGATGAAGACGACATCCAGCGTCTTGTAACGCTTTTCCAGAAAGACGTGCAGCAGAAGGAAGAACTGCTTGGCCAGATCCTTCATCCGTTCGGTCATGGAACCGGACACGTCCATCAGGCAGAACATGACCGCTCTGGTGGAGGGTTTTGGTGTCGGGGCAAACCGCCGGTAACGCAGATCCACCGGATCAACCCACGGAATGCGGTTCATCCGCTGCCGAAGCATTCCCCGTTTTTCCCGCAGCGCTTCGAGTTCGTCGAGTTGCACGGCGGAAAGCGGTCGAATGTCCTCCAGCTCGGAAATGCGGGCCTCGATCTCATCCAGTTCCGCAGGTTTCGGACGGCCCAGCCCGATACGCCGCGCCATGGAATAACGAATGGTCCGTCCCAGATCGAGCTGGGATGGAGAGCCATCATTACTCAGGCCCGCCCGACTTGGCGCCGTCGTTTCGGTGGCGGAGATTTCCCGCTTTATCAGATCGGGCAGTTCCAGATCATCAAAGAACAGATCAAGAAATTCGTCACGGGAAAGGATGAAGCGATAGGCGTCTTCTCCTCCCCCATCCGTTCCTGCCTGCCCGGGACCACCGCCCTGCCCGCCGCCGCCTGATGGCGGTCGACGAAGCTTGTCTCCACGGGAAAACTCGTGGTTTCCCGTCAAAATGATATGTCGTTCTCCCTGTGTGAAAACACGATGGAATCCCGGCTCATGCAACGCATCTGCCGGAATGGAGACGGCCTTGCCCTCTCCGACTTCACGGATCTTGCCGTTCGCCACGGCGTCCCGCACGGCTTTCTGAACCGCGCCTCGTGCCCTTTCCAGAGCACGACGACGGTTTTCAAGATTTTTGCCATGTGGGTTGGATCGTCTATCAATGATATCCAAGTCGCACCCCTGATCTGTGGGCGTATGTCAGGCAGACTGTTTTACGCGCATGTACCATTCAACGAGCCGGCGGACCTGTCGTTCCGTATAGCCGCGTTCCATCATGCGTTCGACGAACTCGTCATGTTTGCGCTCAGTTTCGCCATCTTTCTTGGAACCGAAGCTGATGACCGGCAGAAGATCTTCCACCTGACTGAACATCCGCTTCTCGATCACGTCGCGGATCTTCTCGTAGGATGTCCAGGACGGATTGCGCCCCCCATTCGACGCTCGTGAACGCAGGGCGAATTTCACCACTTCGTTCCGGAAGTCCTTCGGGTTTGCGATACCAGCCGGTTTTTCAATCTTTGTCAGTTCGGCGTTCAGAAGATCACGATTGAGCATCTGCCCGGTGTCAGGATCCTTGAAGTCCTGATCCTCGATCCAGGCATCCGCATAATCAAGGTACCGATCGAACAGATTCTGCCCGTAGTCACTGTAACTTTCCAGATAGGCTTTCTGGATTTCGTTGCCGAGGAATTCCGCATACCGGCCCGCCAGTTCGGATTTCAGAACCGCGAGATAGTTTGCCTCCACTTCCGCCGGGAACTGTTCCCGTCTGACCGCATGCTCAAGCACATACATCAGATGGACCGGATCGGCCGAAATTTCCGTAGAGTCATGGTTGAAGGTCGCAGAGAGCACCTTGTAGGCGAAACGTGTGGAAATGCCGTCCATGCCCTCATCAACACCAGCCGCATCCCGATATTCCTGCATGGTGCGGGCCTTGGGGTCGGTCTCACGGATGTTCTCGCCGTCATACACCCGCAGTTTCGCATACTGCGTTGAATTGGGATGCGTTTTCAGCCGCGAGAGCACCGCAAACCGCGCGAGCATGTCGAGTGTGTTGGGAGCCAGCGGCGCTTCCTTGAGTGCGGATGTCTCCACCAGCTTCTCATAAATCTTCGCTTCTTCCGTCACGCGCAGGCAGTAAGGCACCTTGATGACGCAGACACGGTCAAGGAACGCCTCATTCGTGCGGTTGTTGCGGAAACTCTGCCACTCAGCCTCGTTGGAGTGCGCCAGAATCACACCGGTGAACGGGATGGAGCCGATATTTTCCGTGCCGACATAATTGCCCTCCTGCGTCGCCGTCAGCAGTGGATGCAACATCTTGATCGGCGCCTTGAACATTTCGACAAATTCGAGAATGCCCTGATTGGCGCGGTTCAGGCCGCCAGAGAAGCTGTAAGCGTCCGGGTCGTTCTGGCTGTAATGTTCAAGCTGCCGGATATCGACCTTTCCGACGAGAGCCGAGACATCCTGATTGTTGTCATCACCCGGCTCGGTCTTGGCTATGGCGATCTGACGCAGCTTGGACGGGTTCAGCTTGGCCACGCTGAAGCGCGAAATGTCGCCATCGAATTCATCCAGCCGCTTGAGCGCCCACGGACTGGCGATGCCCGTCAGAACACGTCGCGGGATGCCATAATCTCGCTCCAGCGCCTCACTCATGCTGAACGGATCGAACAGACCCAGCGGGCTTTCAAAGACGGGGCTGAGATGCCTGCCCGCTTTGAGCACATAGATCGGCTCGTGCTCCATCAGGGTCTTGAGGCGCTCGCCGAGCGAGGATTTACCGCCGCCAACCGGACCAAGCAGGTAGAGAATCTGTTTCCGCTCTTCCAGCCCCTGCGCGGCATGGCGGAAGAAGCCGACGATCTGCTCGATCGTCTCCTCCATGCCGTAAAAATCCTTGAAGGCCGGATAGATGCGGAGTGTGCGGTTCATGAAGATGCGCGACTGGCGCGGATCACGGGAGGTATCGACCATCACCGGCTCACCGATCGCTTTCAGCATACGCTCCGCCGCGCTGGCGTAGCAGGATGGATCAGTTCGGCAGGCTTCGAGATATTCCGCAAGGCTCATTTCAGTCTCGCGGTGCCGGTCTCGCATCGCGGTTGCCAGGGAAAAAACGTCAGAGACAGAAGCCATCAGTACCGCTCTCCGGAAATGTCAGAAATCAGAGTCAGAAATGTTACGCGATAGAAGAAAACCTTTCGGACATCGGGCTGCCCCCCCTTTGTAATCGCCTGTTCAGCCTGCTTGTCCCATTGCAGCATCGCAATGAAAAGAGAGTGAACAAACGTGTGAGACACCACGGAATCGGAAATCAGGACTTGTCATTTTGTCCAAAAAAAGGCAGAAGACGCGGTCCTGTCCGGTTCACAGAACCACGCTATCGAACCGACGACGATATTTTCAAGAGAAATCGCTATTCTTTCCATCGCAGGTAGCGGGATACGCTCAACATGCGATGAATTTTTCGTTTCAAATCAGAGAATTAAAAAAGATCTGACGAATTCATGAGGAACGCGTCACATCCATGTGCCGCACAGACGACCTGCCCGTTCCGCAAAGCCACAAAAGCCCGTCTGTCGCGGTTTTCCCTTGATGAATACCACGAATCTCACGATTCGGATCAGGAGGCGATCAACCCCGGCGCCGTGAAGGTCAGTCCGTCAAAAGCAGCCTCAACTCCCACGGGAAGCGTCTTAGCCAGGGTCGCCCAGTCCATGAACGGCCCAAGATGCGTGAGAATTGTACGGCGGGGCTGAATGCGCTCACGCCATTCCAGAACCCGACCCAGCCAGGCATGAGCTGAATGAGGCTTTATCTGGAGGCAATCAATCATCCAGGTATCGACGCCCTCCAGCAGGGAGAGGACTTCATCGGTCAGGGATACAACGTCCGTGCAATAGGCAAAGCCTCCGCAGCGAAAGCCGAGGGAATTGAGTTTCCCATGATCCTGCTCGAAAACATCAAGAAGCAGACCGACGATCTCCTGTCGTTCTCCCCCCTTGATGAAACGGGGCTCTACACCGGGGCGAAACGCATCCTTCGGCGTCCACGGACGAAACGCATAGTCAAAGCGTCCATGAATCTCTGAGAGAGTCGTCTCGGTGCCGAAAATCTCGATCGGCCGTTCAAGCGCCCAGTTGAAGGGCCGGACATCATCCAGACCGGCGATATGATCGGCATGGGCATGCGTGTAGAAAATCGCATCGGCATAGGGAATGCCGTTTGCAATCAGCTGATTGCGCATATCCGGCCCGGTATCCACGAGAAGACGACGCTTGTCCGGAGCCTGCACCACAATGGACGCGCGTGTCCGGCGGTTGCGGGGCTCATTCGGGTCACACTCGCCCCATGCGCCACGCCCGTCGGCTCCACCGATAAGCGGCACGCCGGAAGAGCCGCCACAACCAAGAACGGTGATGGTGAGCGTGGTGTCAGTCACGATTGGTCTTTCCCGTATTGAATGGCTGTTCAGTGTGCGCGGCTAAACAGGCGGCGGAAATTGGCTGTGGTCGCCTCAATGAAGGCCTGCTCCTCCATTCCTCTTGCCTGCGCGACCACCGCAGCGGTGTAAGCCGTATAACCCGGCTCATTTCGCTTGCCGCGACGCGGAACGGGCGCAAGGAACGGAGAATCGGTTTCGACAAAAATGCGATCCAGCGGCACACCGGCAGCGATATCACGCAATTCCTGACACTTCGGAAACGTCACGATCCCCGAGAAGCTGAGATAGCCCCCCAGTTCCAGAGCCGTCTTCGCCAGTTCCGGACCGGACGCGAAGCAGTGCAGCAGAAACGGAAAAGCACCCCGCGTTTCCGTTTCTGCCCGCAGGATCGACGCCATATCCTCATCAGCCTGACGGGTATGGATGGCCAGCGGCAGACCGGTCAGACGCGCCGCATGGACATGCTCACGAAAGCTCGCCTGCTGTGTCGGTCGCACTTCTTCCGCGCCGTGGAAGTAGTCCAGACCGCTCTCACCGATCGCCACGACTTCCGGATCTTCCGCCAGTTTCACGATGGCGGCGGCATCCATCGGCGCTTCTTCCATCACGTGATCCGGGTGCGTGCCAATGGCGCACCAGATCGACAGATCCGGCCTGCTGTAGCGGGTCAGGGCCTTCTGCTCGGACTGCCGCGAGAGCCGCGTGCCGATGGTGACCATGCCCTCCAGACCGAACTCTTTGGCCCGGTCCAGCAGGCCCGGCATTTCCTCTTCCGAGAAATGGTCGAGATGGCAGTGCGTGTCGATCAGGCCGGTCATTTTGTCTCACCAGCTTCCGGTTCGACGTAACGGGGGAAAATCCCTTCCGGCTTCGGCAACGGACGCCCGGCGGGAAGTGGCATTTCCAGCGCGTCGAAGTCCCGTTCGCCCGGCTCGACACCAAGCTGCGTGAGCATCTTGTCCATGCTTTCGGGAATGTAAGGCTGAAGAACCGTGGCGATGGACCGCAGCGCATCAGCCAGAACACGCAGAACGTCGGCCATCCGCTCGGGATCGGTCTTCTTCAGCGCCCACGGAGCCTGATGGTCGATATAGGCGTTGCAGGCACGGATCAGTTTCCACGCTTCTTCCAGCGCGTCCGTCAGAGCCACGCGGGCGATCTGCGCCTTCATCACGTCGGGCAACACGGCGGCCTGTCCCAGCAGATGGGCGTCCGCCTCGGTGTGTTTACCCTGCGCGGGCAGGATGCCACCGCAATTGCGGGCGATCAGGGACAGCGTGCGCTGACCAAGATTGCCGAGGTCGTTGGCCAGTTCGACGTTCAGGCGATTGATGAGCGAGCGGCGCGACAGATCGCTGTCACCGCCGAACGGCACTTCACGCATCAGGAAGAAGCGGACCGGATCGACGCCGAATTCCTTCACCAGATCACGCGGGTCGATGACGTTGCCGAGCGACTTGCTCATCTTCTCGCCTTCGACCGTCCACCAGCCGTTGGAGAAAACCATGTCCGGCAGTTCGATACCGGCCGCCATCAGGAAAGCGGGCCAGTAGACCGTGTGGAAACGGGCAATATCCTTGCCAACAATATGCAGGTTCGCTGGCCAGAACTTCATGCGCGGTGCATTGGCGTCGGGATAACCGAGCGCGGTCAGATAGTTGGTCAGCGCATCGAACCACACATACATGACGTGGTCGGCATCGCCCGGAACCGGCACGCCCCACTTGAAGCTCGTGCGGCTGACGGACAGATCACGCAGCCCCTGCTTCACAAAGCTGACAATCTCGTTGCGGCGACCGACGGGACCGATAAAGTCCGGATGTTTCTCGTACAGTTCGAGCAGACGATCTTCATAAGCCGACAGCTTGAAGAAGTAGGACGGCTCACGCATCCATTCCACCGGCGCACCGGTCGGAGCGACCTTGGTGCCGTCCGGGCGCGTGGTGATCTCGTCCTCGCTGTAGAACGCCTCGTCGCGCAGGGCGTACCAGCCTTCATAAGCACCGAGATAGATGTCGCCGTTGGCCGCGACCTTTTCCCATACGGCCTGAGCGCCTGCGATGTGACGCGGCTCGGTGGTGCGGATGAAGTCGTCATAGGAGACGTTCATCGCATCGGCCATGCTGCGGAAATCAGCGGAAATCCGGTCCGTGAACGCCTGCGGAGCCTCGCCCGCCATCTGCGCCGCCTGCTCGACCTTCTGGCCGTGCTCGTCGGTGCCGGTCAGGAAAAACACCTCGTCACCGCAGAGACGGCGAAACCGGGCGACGATATCAGCGGCGATGGAGGTGTAGGCATGGCCGATATGGGGCGCGCCGTTTACATAATAGATCGGGGTCGTGACGTAAAAACGGCCGGTCATGTCCTGCTCTTCGTTAGGTCTATCTGTCGGATCAGCTCGGGCGTAAACGCTCATTCAACGGCACGAGACACCGTGCGATCCTGACTGTGCAGCCCTATCCATATCGGATCGCCGTTCATGAAGCGACCCCCGGCAGAGGCAAATCCGTTCTGATCAGTTGTGCTGCGTCTGTCCTGCGACCGTCAGCGCCTCAATGATCGCTTCCTGCTTGTCCAGATTGAAATTCTCGGTTTTCGCGCGGATTTCCGCGACCTCGCGCCACGCATCCGCCAATCGGACGCCTGTCTGTATCTCGCTTCTGGACACAGCGCGTGCTTCTTCAGCGATGGCGCTCCCCAGAAGGGTGAAGAACAGCGCAAAACTCCCCTCTCCCGCACGCGACAGGATTTCCGCAGCGTCCAGAATGCGCCCGGTGGACATGCCTCTGACAGCTTCATGCACCAGAGTGTCGATGGCTCCGCCTTTGTCGGCCAGTAGCGCTATGGCGCGGCCCGGCGATCCTTCGGCCAGCGGCACGACGCGTTCGATCTCTCCCGGCTCAGCATCCGGCACTGTGTTTCGCAGCACGGCCCGGACATCGCTTTCCCCAAGAGGCGCGACCGGCAGCTTCCTTACACGACTGCGGATGGTCGGCAGCAAGGCTCCCGGCGTGGCGCTGGTCAGGATCAGAATGGCGCGAACGGGCGGTTCTTCGAGAATCTTGAGCAGCGCATTGGCCGCGTTACGGTTCATGGCTTCGGCGGTATCGACGATGACGACCCGCCAGCCGCCTTCCGCCGCCGTGCGGTGCATGAAGGCGTTGATGGGGCGAATATCATCGGCGACGATCTCGCCACGGAATTTCTGGCGCTTCTCGTCAAAAGCCCGTCCAACCGCCAGCAGATCGGGGTGAGAGCCCGCACTCACCAGACGTCCGGCTGATGAGTGGCCGTCCTCCGCGCCGAGCAGCCTGCGCGCCATGCGAAAAGCCAGCGGGAGTTTACCGATTCCCTCCGGGCCGGTCAGAAGCCACGCGTGGTGAAGCCTCCCCGATGCAAAAGCCTCGTCGAACGCCCGGAAGGCGGCGTCATGCCCCACAACATGCAGCGACGCCGCGCGTGCCGCATCCATCGGCGAGGCCACCGCATTGGGATCAGATTCAGCGGCCGATGTGGCGCGTCGGGCCGCCATACCTCAGCGCTTTTCGAGAAACGTCTTGAGCAGACCGACCACCCTGTCGGTGATCGCCGGCACATCCTCGCTTTCGGATGAAACCCGCACGAAACGCTCCGGCTCCTTATCGGCGATCTGACGGAATCCTGCCGCCAGACGGGCGTGAAAGGCGCGATCCGCGCTTTCATACCGATCAAGCGGGGCTCCCTGCCCGGCGGCGGCGGCGGCACGCGCCGTAATGCGACGATGGCCTGTCTCCAGACCAACCTCGAACAGCACGGTAAGGTCCGGCGTCAGGCCGACAATATCCCGCAGGGAGCGGATCATCGCAATCAGGGCCGGATCTCCCTCTCCGCGGCCATAACCCTGATAGGCCATGGTGGAATCAAAGAAGCGATCACACAGAACGATCTTTCCGGCCTCCATGGCGGGACGGATGACCTGATCGACATGATCGCAGCGGGCCGCGAAGTGGGTCATGATCTCAGCCCGCGCCGAAAGATCATGCTTCCCGAAGAGCAGCAGTTCCCGCAGGGCTTCCGCTCCCGGAGAACCGCCCGGCTCGCGCGTCGCCACAACCTCGTAGCCGAGCGCTTCCAGACGAGGCGCCACCGCCCGGAGCTGAGTCGATTTACCGGCGCCTTCTCCTCCTTCAAAGGTGATGAAGGCGCCGGGTCTTTTAGCTGCAACGCTCACCGTATCAGTGACGCTTCATGCCAAGACGGGCGGCGATGCGTCCACCAAAGCCAAGTTTGGCCACGCTGGTACCGGCCTCCACTGGAACAGTGATGACGGTGCCCTGCGGAGCTGGCGCAGCGGGAGGCACCGGCGCTCCTGCAACGGGAGCCGGAGGAACCAGCGCCGTCTGGCTGGTCGGAAGTGTGATGGTCAGCTGGCCCAGTGACTGCCCCGCCGTGACCGGCGCCGTAACAGGCGAGAGGTAGTCCACGGAAATATGCACGCGGGACTGCCAGCCATGTGGCAGCAGGAATGTCACGTCACGGGACGCTACGACGGGAACAGTCGCATCCTGCCCCATCCACACCGGAGCCTGATCCAGCACCTGCCCTTTGCGTGCAATGACAGCCAGCTCGAAATTGGCGAAGGCCCAGCCAAGCAGACGCTCGCCTTCGTGCGCGCGGATGTTGGTGCTCGCCATGCCGTTGATCGCCATGACCACGCGGCGCCCTTCCCGCTTGGAGGAAGCGCAGAGACCGAACCCGCCTGCATCGGTGTGACCGGTCTTCAGTCCGTCAGCAAGCCCCTTGTCGACCAGAACGTTACGGTTGCCCTGATTGATCTTGTTGAAGGCGAACGAGGTCTCGGAGAAGAAGTGATAGTACTGCGGGAAATCGCGGATAAGATGGGTCGCGATGGTGCAGACATCCCGCGCCGACATGTAATGGCCTTCAGCGGGCCAGCCGGTCGTGTTCATGAAGTGGGAATTGGTCATGCCCAGCTTGGCGGCCGTGTCGTTCATCAGGGCGACAAACTGCTCTTCGGACCCGGAAACGCCTTCCGCCAGCACGATGCAGGCATCGTTGCCGGACTGGATCAGCATGCCCTGTATCAGGTCCTGCACCGGGATGCTCTCGCCCAGCGGCACGAACATCTTCGAGCCCTGCATGCGCCACGCCTTTTCGCTGACAGGCAGCGTCTGGTCCAGCTTGAGGCGTCCTGCATTGAGCATGCCGAACACGACATAGGCCGTCATCATCTTGGTGAGAGAGGATGGCGGCATGTGTTCGTCGGCGGCTTTCTCCAGCAGCACCTGTCCGCTGTCGAAATCGGTGATGCAGGCCCAGCGGGCGACCGTGTCCACGGGACCGATCGGCGTCATGGCAGGCGTCGAATCAACAGCCGGCGCCACGGACTGGACGGAAGAGGCTGCTTTTCCACCATGCCGGGAAGCATGACGGGGCTTTGCCGCGAATGCCGTGCCTGACAGGCCGACACCATTCAAAAGGCCGGCGCCACCGGTGATGGCGGCCGCGCCGCTGGCGAGAAGTATCCGACGGGTCTGCACGTTCCCAATCCTATTCGACGACAATGTGGGCCCCCGTTAACCCGAGGGCCAATGCGTGGTCCAGCGCTGCGTCTGCGTCAGCAACACCGGAAAATGGTCCGACACGTACGACCCAGCCGGGACCGTTATTGTCAGAGGCGTAACTCACCGTTCCTCCGGCGCGTGACGCTTCTATCGCCGCATAGGACCGCTGTGTAAATCGTCCGACTTCAATCCAGAGACTTCCCGGGGTCGCCCAGCCTTGTGTGTAAACGACAGGAAGGGACGGCAGAGAGGCGGGCTGCACCTGTTGCGAGCCGGACTGCAGCTGGTCGGTCGAGGCCATTTTCTGCGTGACTGCCGCGTCCAGCGATTCGGTCTGCACGGTGCCGACTGGTGCGGCCTTCATATCCAGCAGAGGACCACCCGGCAGCGTTTCGGCGAAGATCCGGCTCGGCAACTCGTTCTCGATCACTTCGACACGGGCAGGTTCGCCCCCCATCCCAAGCGCCGCCGCTGCCTGCGGCGTCAGAGAAATCAGTCTGCCACGTTGTTTCGGTCCCCTGTCGTTCAGGCGGACCTCGATCTGCCGACCATTATCCAGATTGCGCACAGTCACCTGCACCGGCAACTGAAGGGTCGGATGAGACCCCGTCATCGCCTTTGGATCATAAATCTCGCCGTCCGCCGTGATGTGGGGAGATGTATCAGCATCCACCACAGCCAGACCACTCTCCCGCCAGGCGAATTCCTGCCGTGGATAACGCCAGACACCATCCTGATTGTAGGCGGCCCCGACTTCGTAATGGATGTGGGCGGACGGCAGAGGGGGAGCGGGCTTATGGCAGGCCGCCAGAAGAATCACTGTTCCGGGAACGAGCCACCGGGCGACCGACCAACTTACCGACCGACTTCTGGCGCGGCGGACCGGAAGCTTCATGTTGTAAGATCACCCATCAGCCCGACGCCCAGTGCGTAATAATCTGACGGGTTATAGCGGCGGATCACGTTGAAATTGTGATACACCATGAAAGCCTCGCCACCCGGTCCATCAGGGCGGACAATGGCCCCCTCCACTTCCGGTCGCCCGAAGGCTGATCCGTCCTTGCGACGGACACCGGCGGCCATCCAGGCCTGAAGCGTGCGGGTATGGTCGCGCCCTACCGCCGACTGCGGCAGAGACTCCGGCACGGTGATTTCCTGCCCCCACGGTTCGCCTGTCTTCCAGCCCGATTTGGCAAGATAATTCCCGATGGACATCACCACATCAGGCACACTTTTCCATATGTCGGCGCGGGATGAGCCGTCGAAGGCGCGGGCATATTTCAGATAGGCGCTCGGCATGAATTGAGGCTGTCCCATCGCTCCGGCATAGCTGCCGGTCATGGAAGCTGGTGGAATCCGTCCCTCGCCGAGTATCTGCAGGGCTTTCAGGAGTTCGGAACGGAAAAAAGCGGCGCGACGACCGTCGAAAGCCAAAGTTGCCAGTGCATCGATCACGTTGAAACCGCCGGTGATACGGCCGTAATAGGACTCAAGCCCCCAGATCCCCATGACCGGCTGACGATCCACACCAGTCGCCGTCTCGACTCGCACGAGCGAGCCATGCTGCTTGGCATAGGCTGCCCGACCTGCGTCGATCTTGGCCTGTGTCAGCACCTTTTCCCGATACTGCGCCCACGTCAGAGTGAATTCCGGCTGATGGCGGTCAAGTTGCAACACGCGCGCATTGGGTTGGTGTGTGAGGGCGAGCGCCTCGCTGACCAGCGAACTCGGCAATCCCATCCCGGTCGCCTGACTGCGGACGCCCTCCAGGAACTGCGCATAGGCCCCCGTCGCACGAGACGTTGCCGCCTGAAGCAGTGTGGGACGCAGGGAAACGGCGGAACCAAGCCCACCAAGCAGCAGGCCACGCACTGCGGAACGACGGTTGATCATGCAAGTCATACCGGCACACTCTCCAAAATACTGCGCTGCCTGTCAGATGTCGGAGAAAATGTCCTTCCGCATCCATTCACGCATTCCCTTACTGCGATCGCAGGGGCTTCTCCAGAGGGGCGATGGACCTATTTTACGGCACCCTTCAGGCGACGGCGCTCCGCAATGCCAAAAAAGATGAAATGTTCGAAAGGGTTCGTGGCCGGGTCCACATCCGGGTTGGCCTCCAGATAGGCGCGGCCATCGAAATAGGGATTGGGATTTCTCCCCTCCCGCCAGCCTTTTTCCATGTAATGACGACTGGGGTCGATGCAGGCGTGACCGACGTCGGGATGCTGCTTCAGATACCATTCCCGATCAAAAAAACGGACTTCGACGGGAAGCGCTTTCGCTTCCGCTTCAGTCATCCGGATAACGGGAGGTCGTGGTGCAGGCGCAGGCCGTGGCGATGATGTTATGGGAAAGGAAGGGGTTCTGGGCGTTTTCCTGATAGCGCGGCGGCGCACACCAAGAGCGGCGGGAGCTGGCCGATTTCCTACCGCAGCCCGCAAGGCGGCCAACCGGGCTGGACCCGATAAAGGCAAATTCGGAATTTCACGGGCGAGGTCGACGAGTGAGCACAGTTTTTCAGACAAAATAGAACCGTCCTGCTCCATGGAATGAAGTAAGGCACAGTAAACACAAACAGGCGGAAGTTAAGTCTTTTTTAACCAATTTTTTTGCAGCAGAACCGGATTAGCTGCCCCCTGTGCATTTTTGGAAACTGGAGTTCAGTTCCGGCTCGTGTAAAGAACGCGCGATGTCCTTCGATCTGTCCAGCATGCTGACAACCGGCCTCACCACTGCCGCGCACACTCCCCTGTGGCAGGCCGTGACGATCATAATCGGCACATTCATTCTTGAAGATGGCGCGACCATTCTGACCGCGATTGCTGTCGGAGATGGGGCGGTCACGCTCCCCCTCGCCCTGTTCTCTCTCTATGTCGGGATCGTCACGGGAGACGCCGGATTATATGGGCTGGGACGTCTGGCCGCCTTCTGGCCGCCTGCCCGGCGCTGGGCGCCTTCCACAGCCGGAACGGAAAATGCTTCAGGCGTAAAATGGTGGCATGGCGCAGCTCTTTTCCGAGTCATTTTCGTGTCCCGCTTCATTCCCGGCACCCGCCTTCCGATTTATACGGCGACGGGCTTTTTCCATGCCGGTTTCAGGGTTTTCATCCTTGCGACGGCTCTGGCCACCCTTCTGTGGACAACCGCACTATTTGCACTGTCGCTGAAAATGGGTCAGATCCTGCTGGATGAACTTGGCGCCTGGCGCTGGGTTGGTGTGGCAGGGTTTATCTTGGCTATCGTTCTTGTCGGACGTCATGTCGCCCGCATGCAATCGCCATCTGCACGAGGTTAGGGCGAAATGGATCACTTGGACGGAACGGGTCTTTCTGACCTTGCCATGGACACATCTGCAGACTCAGGCAGCACGTCGGAACCGACTTCGCCCACCATCCCTTCTTCTCTCCGTGGCCCGTCCGGTTCAGGAGCGAAACATCAGGCTGCGCCTTTCATTCCCTCCGCCCCTGAAAACAGGAAACGGTCTTTCATCGGCACTGTGGTCGCGCATCTGCGTGGACGGCATATCGAGAACGCAGAACCCGTCAGCTTTTTCGAATTCTGGCCGGGCTGGCTGTTCTACACGCCGATCGTCGCCTACTGGCTCGCTCTGGGCGTGCGCTACCGTGACATGGGCATGCCCACAGCGGCCAACCCGCTGATTTCCACCGGTGGCCTCTGTGGCGAGAGCAAAAGCTCAATCCTCGACATGGCTGGTCCGTTTGCAAAAGGCTTCATCGCTCCTTACGCGATTCTGGATACCGATCGTGACGATCTGAGACGCGCTGAAGCCGCCATGAAAGCTGTCGGCATCGCCTGCCCTGTCGTCGTCAAACCGGATGTGGGCTGCAATGGCACAGGCGTAAAACTCGCCCGCACGCAAGCCGATCTGGAACAGATTCTGCAGGAATACCCGCGAGGTGTCCGGCTTGTACTCCAGCGCCTGATTCGCTGGGAGCATGAGGCGGGGCTTTTCTACATTCGCCACGCCGGAGAAAAGCAGGGGCGGATTACGTCCATCACCTACAAGGATGTGCCTGTTCTGCTGGGTGACGGAGAATCGACCGTCGCCGAACTGCTGGATCGCGACCCCCGGACGAAGTTGCTGCCGCACATCTACCGCCCTCGCCTGGCCGACCGTCTGAACGATGTGCCCGCCGCAGGCGAAGGTTTGCCGCTGGTCTTTACGGGTAATCATTGCAAAGGTTCGGTTTTCCGGAATGGCGCGGCCGACATTACACCTGAGCTGACAGCGGTTCTTGATCGCATCATGCAGGATATTCCGGAATTCCATTTCGGCCGTGTGGACGTAAAGTTCCGTTCGCCGGACGCCTTTCGACGCGGCGAGGATTTCGAGATCATCGAAATCAATGGTGTAGGGTCGGAAGCGACCCACATATGGGATGCCCGCACGACCCTGCGGGAAGCCTATGCTGCGCAATTCCATCATTATGGCGAGGCGTTCCGAATCGGAGCTGAAAATCGCAAGCGCGGCTGGAAATCCACACCTCTACCGGCGGGATTTCGTCTCTGGTTCGAACAGCGCCGGCTGCTGCGCTCCTATCCGCTGAACGACTGACTGTCGTTACGCAAGTCGGATCAGATCAGTTTACGGGCAGACCGCCATTTCCGAAAATATAGTTACTTACCTGCTGTTCGAGGCTTAAAGGCTCGCGGGTATTGGTGAGAACATCCCCGGCCTTTGTCAGCTGGCTGGACTTTCCGGGCTCGATCATCAGGGCGTTATCGCCTGACATGGTTGTCGAACCGACGCTCAGAACGCTGTCCACAGGGAAATGCAGCGTATCATTGACTTCAAACCTGACGACAGCCAGCTGCGTTTGGGAATCCAGATGCACATCGGAGACGCGTCCGACAGACACTCCCGCAATATCGACCGCCGCTCCGGAGTTCAGGCCGTTTGCGGATACAAAGCTCGCGGAGAGCGGGTAACGGGAAACGCCAAAGCTGGTCTGCGTTCCGTGAGCGTAGACAGCAAACCCTATAGCGGCAGCCAGAACGCCAAAACTGAAAACGGTGGTTCCTGTCTGTCGGTTACGAGCCATTCCTGCGTCCTTTTATCGAGCATTTCTGAACGCCCATCATGCTTCAATAAGGCTTCGCAACCCCACACGGTCAAGCCGGCGGGAAAAAAGAATAACGCATTGATACCAAAACGATCATAAACACAGTATCCCTGCCCGATAAGGCGCGGTAATTTTACCGTAAATATTCAGACGATTCATCCGCGCATCACGCCTGAGTCGTCAGGTCTTTCAGGAACGGGTTCAATCTATGTCATTGCTGCAGGCCCTCATCATTGCAATTCTTCAGGGGGCAACCGAGCTCTTCCCGGTCAGCAGTCTGGGTCACGCGGTGCTGCTGCCTGCCCTGCTGCACTGGCCTTTCGACGAAAGTGATCCGACCTTTCTGCCTTTTCTCGTGATGCTTCATCTCGGGACGTCTGTAGCCCTGTTCGTGTTTTTCTGGCGCGACTGGGCCGCCATTATTGGTGGCGCCCTCGGACTGCATGGCAGACGGTATCGACTGGAGAGTTTCCGTATCCTCTTCCTGCTGGCGATTGCGACTGTCCCGGCTGTTCTCTGCGGCGGCCTGTTCGAACATCTTTTCCGTCGTCTGTTCGGTTCTCCCCTGCCGGTTGCGGGACTGCTTGTTGCGAACGGTGTGATGCTTCTGATCGTGGAGAGACTACGCTCGCGGATTTCCCCGCAACGGGGAGAAGAGCCCGAGGCCGGCCGACCGATCGCCAGCCTGACAGCACGGGACGCCCTGTTTATTGGCCTGTTCCAGTGTCTCGCCCTTTTTCCGGGCATGTCCCGTTCCGGCGCGACCATCGCTGGCGGCCTGCTGCGTGGACTGCATCATGATGTCGCCGCCCGCTTTTCGTTTCTGATGGCGGAGCCGATCATTCTGGCGGCTACGGCTCACCAGATTCTGAAAATGCGCCACGTTCCCGTGACGCATGAGCAGATCCATCAGGGTGCGATTGCGGCCTGTGTCGCTGGTGTCACTGCCCTGATCTGCACCGCCATTCTGATGCGTTACTTCAGCCAGCATGAAAAATGGGCTCTGGCTCCTTTTGCCTATTACTGCATCCTGCTTGGTCTAGGATCGCTCGTCTATCTGGGCGGCATTCTGTAACGAACAGTTCGGACTCTTCACTCCCATGACCGATTTTCTGTCGTGGGAGCTTGCGGGGCCATAGTGACTGCTCGCCCGCAAGCAGTATTTTTCAGACAGAGCAGCAGATCGTCCGGAACATGACAGAACCACGACGCAAAACGGTCGAACAGGCCGTGCAGGCCAGTGAAACATCTGGCCTGCGTCGCACCATGGGCCCTTTTCATCTGACCATGCTGGGCGTTGGTTCCACTGTTGGTGCGGGCATTTATGTGATGGCAGGGACGGCGGCAGCCAATTATGCCGGTCCCGCCGTCGTTCTCTCTTTTGTCATTGCAGGTTTTGCCTGCCTGTTCACAGCCTTTTCCTACGCAGAACTCGCTTCTTCCATTCCGGTTTCGGGGTCAGCCTACACCTATGCCTATGTGTCGCTGGGCGAACGGGCTGCCTGGTGGGTCGGATGGCTGCTCCTGCTCGAATATGGCATTTCCTGTGCGGGCGTTGCCTCCGGTTTTTCCGGATATGCTGTCAGCTTTCTGCATGATTTGGGCATTATCATTCCTGATGTCCTGCACGCTTCGATGGTCACTGCGTCCATGACGGCTAACGGAACAGTGCTGTCAGCCGGATGGCGCATCGATCTGCCGGCCACCATGTCCGTGCTGATCGTAACCGCCATGTTGATGCGTGGTGTGACAGAATCCATCACCATCAATACAGCCATCGTTCTGCTCAAGACCATGACCCTGCTGATCTTTGTTTCGGTCGGACTGACGGCGATTCATCCGGACTACTGGCGCCCTTTCCTGCCCGCTTCAGAAGGCGTCTTCCGCTACGGCATCGGAGGTGTCTTTCGGGCTGCTTCCGTCGTCTTTTTTGCCTATGTCGGTTTTGAGGCTGTCTCGACTGCTTCGACAGAAGCCCGCTCCCCCCGACGCGATATCCCCATCGGTATCATTGGATCGCTCCTGATCTGCACGCTGATCTATCTCTGCGTAGCGTTAGTCCTGACGGGTGTCGTTCCTTGGCGTCAGCTGGATGTGTCTGACCCGCTGGCTCTGGCTGCGGATGCAATCGGGTCGCCGTCCCTGGCGGTGCTGGTGAAGCTTGCTGGAGTGATTGGGCTGTGTTCGGTTCTGTTCGGTCTGCTCTACGGTCAGAGCCGGATCTTTTTCACCATGGCTCAGGACGGCCTTCTGCCGCCCATCTTCAACCGCCTACATCCGCGTTTTCACACCCCGGTCGCAGGCTCTCTGCTTCTGGGCCTGCTGGTGGCACTGGCTACAGCGACACTCCCAATCGACATCATCAGTGATCTCGTGAGCATCGGCACGGCAGCAGCATTTGGCGTCGTCAATCTGACTGTCATCAGGGACCGTTCAGTCCGCCCTGAAGCGGAACGTCCTTATCGCGTTCCTCTCGGGGCTATACGGATAGGCCGCCTCTGGCTGGGCCTTACTCCCCTATTGGGCATCTTGTTTGCTGGCGTGATGATGCTGCCTCTTCTGGTCGAACTGACCAGCGGCATTCTCTCGGGCAATCGACTGCCAGCGATTCTGCTGGGCATATATTTCGCTTCAGGTGCAGTCATTTACCGTTTTTACGGCCTGTCTCATTCAGAATTGGCCAGAAACCGGAAGATATGACGTTATGAAGCCTGATATGGGTTGACGCCGCCGTCACATCTGGATATTTCAGCGCTCACCGGCGCGATGGCGGTGTAGCTCAGCGGTAGAGCAGGGGAATCATAATCCCTTGGTCGGCGGTTCAAATCCGTCCACCGCTACCATCGGCCGGTTCTTTTCCAGAAATATCAGTAAGCTTTCTGTAATTAGCCACACTTGGAAACTATGGTGGCTGACCTTCTGTATGTAGGTTTTCCAGTTCTGCGCATAGCCAATGAAATCATAAAACCGGATTTCATTGCTCTGGCAGCGAATGCAACATGCGGTTCGAAACTGTCATTATAATGGCCGGGCCACTTACTTCTACGACGGCGTGATCGCGATCATCATTCGTTGCACAGGACAAGCACAGATATATAGCACTGACTTTGGTGAATATTAGAAGCACGAACTGGCAGGAATTCGTTTCCATAAGATCCAACAGGCTGAGGACACCTCAGGGCTATTGGTTCAAGAATTTTTTTCTGAAGATGACAGTTTAAAGCTTGCACCATAAAGAAACCATAAAAGTGAAGCCGTTTTGATGGTAAAGACAGAAGCTCCGACGCATAAAGAAGTCGCAAAATATACTGAGACACACATCCTCATAATACCTGCAACACGATTTGGCATGGACGTAAATGAAAAAGAAATCAAATACACCAAGGCAAAAATTATTCCCAGATTATTAGAGATATAAGCATAACCCGTATCAGCCGTATAAACTGGAGAAACAGCAAGCGCCATCCAGTGCGAAACATCCCAGTAATCCAGAACTCGTCCGGAAAAAAGCAGCCTTCCAGAAAAATCGTCACTCGTGATACTGGGGAGCCAGCCGCTTATTTCATTCATAGAACCAACGACCGTCAATAAGACCATTACACAGACGGGAATTAGAAAAGCAATGAGAGCTGATTGAGCAAAAGGCGTAACGCGCAATATCAGCATCACCAGGCAGCAACCTGTTGCAAAACGGGAATCTGAAAGAACGATCAGTAAGGCGACAATTAGAAACAAACCAATGTTTCGATTACCCGGAGAATTTTTATAGGTCGCAAGACACCAGCCAAAAAGAATTGCTGCAAGATTACCAACGGAATCAGGCTCAAGAAAAACTGAAGAAATTCTGTGTCCACCAAAAATTTGCGGGAAATACAATCGACTGGCGCTTCCCCTATTTCCAGACAGATAAAGATTGGTTCCACTATAGTTTACAGTATCAGAAGAAAGAGCGCCCTTCTGGACATAATACTGCCAAACATTGAAAACATCACCAAACTGAATAGGTGCCAAAAACTCAAAAATAGCAAACACGATTGTAATGGAAATTATAGTATGCAAACATTTATTAACCTGAAAAATGTTTGTCTTGTATCCAATCTGCCAGAATATACAGGCAATAGCAAAATCATGAATGATCTTCAGGCTTAAACTTGGATTTATGAGCTTTGCGCCGACCATATAAGCAATTGACAAAGCTCCTATTACAGCGACTTTACGACTGATATCGTGCCGGATAACTATAAATCCAGCCAACATAATGGCTAGCTCTACTACAGCAACCAAAGATGCGTTAACGTATATCCAACCACGTGTATTAATAAAACATAGAATAATATTAAAGGCTACTGACAAAACAACGAGCCAGGAACCAAAATTCATTCGAGAGGAGCTTTTCGGACGCAAACCCGTCATAAAGGAATTTCCGCGTGGGGGTATCCCCTGCATTATGGCACCACTCACAGTAGCTTCCTTCTAATGAATGTACTCAACAAACAGAAACCTAGCCACTGCTTCGCATCGTTCTGGCAATAGTACGTCCCAGAGAGTGCAATGGGAGCTCTATAACCCGATAGGTAAAACACGACAAAATCAGGGTCATCAAAAAAGTGCTCAATACGAGCAGAATTTGCGTTGATACAGGGCTTTCGAGAAGACCTTTTTCGCCCCAAACCTTCATAAAAACGGAAAACAAAACCAGCATAAGCTGAAGATGGAGAAGATAAATACTATAAGATAATTCCCCCATATTCACCAAAAATCTTGAATTTAAAAATTTCATATCCTTTCCAAAGAAGTAAATATTGCGTATAAGAAAAAAAGAAAATATCGTTTCAAAAATATCAAATACATTTTCTCTAAAATGCATATTACTAAAGACGAACCGATCGCACATTAACATTATAAAACACCCCACAGTTACCCACGGATAGTGCTTTTTAGGAGCGGGGAAAATTGTAATGAGCGTTCCCAGACAAAAAGCAAGAGCAAACTGCGGCCCCAGACCATCAGGGAAAGGAAACAAGGCGATTAAAAAACATACAATCAACAGGACTGATCTATATCTTTGTTTTCTCAAAACAATCAGCATAAATGGATAAATAACGGAAAATAATAATTCCACACGCAATGACCACATGGGACCATTGTACCGTGTAAAAACGCCCATAAGGGCGAGAAACACGCGATGAATATCGATTGGCGTTGATAAATTTCTGGCAAGCCAGTCAACAACAGACGCATAAGAAATGGTCTGTCGAACAGACCACAGACATAGCAAAGATAACCCTACAGAAAACCAGAGCAATGGATATATGCGAAATGCACGCTGAACGTAGAACGCTCCAATAAACCGCCAGGATGGTTTATCCATCTTTCTCAAGGCCAATGACAAAACGCAGCCACTCAGGACAAAAAACACAAGGACAGCGGCTTCAGCATTAAAAAGAGAAGAAAAAATCCACCACCCAGTAGGTATATTCTCTTTCTTATAATGAAAAACCTGAACAGCATGCCCTATCAAAACAAACAAGCAGGCAATTCCACGAACGGAAGTCAATTGAACCAAATAATTACTTGGCTCAGGTGGAATAACATCCAATTTCTCCATTAATCTTACCTCTGTAAAATCGTCTTCAAAATATTATTTTGTTAGATCTTGCAGACAGATCAAAACGAATTTCAATCCGGCGCAGGATAACTGCGAGGATAAATAATCTCACTAGCAGGCCCTGGAGGATGAGGCGTGCCTTTTTTACCGCACCCCGCGAGAGGCAGCGTGATGCAGACGAGCGCCAACAGCGCTGTAAATCGCCGGGTCATCAATTGCTCTGCTCCTTTCCAAGCCGCTCAAGCCAGGCCTCGGCTTCCCGACGCACATTAGTTCCCGCCGTCCCGCCTTCACTCACACGCGAGGCAATCGACGCCTCCACGGTCAGAACGGAATAAATATCCTGTGTAATACCCGGCTCAACGGACTGCATTTCCGCAAGGCTCAGATCAGACAGATCGACACCCTTCTTTTCCGCCATAGCCACCAACTGACCGGTGACATGATGAGCCGTGCGGAACGGCACCTTGAGAACACGAACAAGCCAGTCTGCAAGATCCGTAGCGGTCGAGAACCCGGAACCGGCATATTTGCGCATCTGGTCAACATTCGCAGTCAGATCACGCACCATGCCGTCACACGCAGCAAGCGTAAGCGCCATCGCTTCCGTCGCCTCAAACACAGGAACCTTGTCCTCCTGCATGTCCTTGGCATAGGCGAGCGGCAGGCCCTTCATCACTGTCAGCAGGCTCACCATCGAGCCCAGCACGCGACCGACCTTGGCGCGCGCCAGCTCAGCGGCGTCCGGGTTGCGCTTCTGCGGCATGATGGAGGAGCCGGTGGTGAAGGCGTCCGTCAGGCGGATGAAGCTGAACGGTGACGAACACCAGATGACAATCTCTTCGGCAAAACGGGACAGGTGCATCGCCATGATCGAGAGTGCGGAGAGATATTCGAGCGCGAAGTCACGGTCCGACACGGAATCGAGCGAATTGGCGGTCGGACGGTCAAACCCGAGCGCAGCCGCCGTCATCTTGCGGTCAATGGGGAAAGACGTTCCGGCGAGAGCGGCTGACCCGAGCGGGCACTCGTTCAGACGCTTGCGGGCATCCGCCAGACGACCGCGATCACGCGACAGCATCTCGACATAGGCCAGCAGGTGATGACCGAACGTGACCGGCTGGGCGGTCTGGAGATGTGTGAAACCGGGCATCGCCGTGTCGGCATATTCCAGAGCACGCGTGGCGAGTGAGCGCATCAGCGCTTCGACCTGCCCGCTGATCCCGTCGATGGCGTCGCGCACCCAGAGGCGGAAATCCGTCGCCACCTGATCGTTACGGGACCGACCGGTGTGCAGGCGCTTGCCCGCCTCGCCGATCCGGTCGCTCAGACGCGCCTCGATATTCATATGGATGTCTTCGAGCGCCTCATCGAACGGGAACGATCCAGCTTCGATCTCCGCGCCGATTTCGGTCAGGCCGCGTTTGATGGCGGCTTCATCGTCAGCACTGATGATGCCGACCTTCTTCAGCATGGCGGCATGAGCCAGCGATCCGGCGATATCCTGCCGCCACATGACCTTGTCGAAACCGATGGATGCGTTGATCTCGCGCATGATCGCGGACGGGCCACCAGCGAACCGGCCGCCCCACTGCACATTTGCGCTATTTTCTGTCGGGCTTTCTGTCGGCTTGCTCACTGCGTTCTGCTCGTCCACACTCATCAAATGCCTCAACATCACTTTCGCCCCCGCGTCTCGTCCGCGAAACTGAAACTGCAGCGGCGTTCCATTCTCATGCTGGCCGGCACCCTAGTCGCAGGCATGACGCCGCGCAAACCTCTTCGTGCACAAGGTATCACGGATACTCCGCTTTCGCTGTCAACGCTGACAAAAGAATCTCCCCAGCCTCTGACAGGACAGACCATCACAGACAGGGATGGTGCTGAGCACTCTCTGGAAGATTTCCGAGGCAGGCCGACGATCGTGCATCTGTGGGCGACATGGTGCGGCCCATGCATCAGCGAACTCCCTGCCCTCGCCCGAATCATGCCTTCACTGACGGCAGGCGGCATGGCCGTGGTCCCTGTTTCGGTCGATCACCGAGGCCCCGAAGTCGTCCTGCCTTTTCTCAAAAAACTGCATATGGAGGATTTTTCTTCCTACTATGATCAGAGGCGGGCCATACCGGCCAGCCTTGAGGAAAGCAGCCTGCCGCTGACCCTTTTTCTCAACGCACAGGCAGAGCTGGTCTGCCGTCACGCAGGCCCTCTTCTGTGGAACACTCCGGACGCAGTCGCTATTCTGCTGCGCCTGATGACATGAAGGACACCACCATGAAACTCAGCGCACGCAACCAGATCCGCGGCACGGTGACGGCCATTGCCAAAGGCGCCACCACGTCTCACGTCAGCATCGACATCGGTGGGACAACGGTCATGGCCGCCATTACCAATGAAGCCGTGGCCGATCTGGACCTGACAGTCGGCAAGCCTGCCTACGCCGTGATCAAGGCGTCCGATGTGATGGTCGGCGTGGAAGACTGAACCGCCATAAACGTGGCGTTGGCGACGCCGCATTGGACCACAAACTTGACCGGGCCGGTTGGTCCTCTTCATAACGTCCTGCCCCTTACCGGGACAGGACGTAAGTCCATCATGAATTTTAGCGAATGACCAAGCGGGAACGATGACCGGATCGGACAAGACGAACACGAGCAACGCTGAGGCAGACGGTTTTCGCGATACCGTTTTCCTACCGAAGACCTCGTTTCCCATGCGCGGCAATCTGCCGAAAAGGGAGCCGGAACTGCTCGCCCGATGGCAGGAACTGGATCTCGACGGCAAAATTCTCGCCCAGAGCGAAGGCCGGCCGCTGTTCGTGCTGCATGATGGCCCTCCCTACGCCAATGGCAACCTGCATATCGGCCACGCCCTGAACAAGATCCTCAAGGACGTGATTAACCGCAGCCACCGCATGACAGGCTTTGCCGTCCATTATGTTCCCGGCTGGGACTGTCATGGCCTTCCCATCGAGTGGAAGGTTGAAGAGGAATACCGCAAGGCGAAACGCGACAAGGATTCCATTCCTGTCCTCCAGTTCCGTGGCGAATGCCGTGCGTGGGCCGCGAAATGGCTCGACGTGCAGATGGGCGAATTCCAGCGGCTCGGCGTGCAGGGCGAATGGAACCACCGCTATTCCACAATGGACTACAGCTCAGAGTCCGCCATCGTTGGGGAAATCGGCAAGTTCCTGCTGAACGGCGCTCTGTATCGCGGCCTGCGCCCGGTCATGTGGAGCCCGGTCGAAAAGACGGCATTGGCGGAAGCCGAGATCGAATATCACGATCACAAGTCCACGACGATCTACGTCGCCTTCCCGATCATCACGGACCCGACTTCGGCTGAGGCGCTCCGCGATGTGTCCGCCGTCATCTGGACGACCACCCCGTGGACAATTCCGGCCAACCGCGCCATCGCCTATAACCCGGAAATCACCTACGTCGTGCTTCGAGCCGACGAGACTGCGGCTGATGCGGCCATCGCGCCCGGTATGAAGCTGCTGGTCGCCGAGCGCCTTGTCGAGCAGGTCTGCAAGGATTGCGGCATCCTTGAGCACCATATTCTCTACACCATGCCCGGTTCCGCCCTGAACGGAGGCATCGCATCGCATCCTCTGCGAGGTCAGGGATATGACTTCGACGTGCCTTTGCTGGCCGCCGAGTATGTCACTGACGACGCTGGCACGGGACTGGTGCACATCGCGCCGTCGCATGGAGAGGATGACTTCGCAGTCGGCAAGGCGAATGGGATCGAAATCCCTGAACTGATTGCGGACGATGGTCGTTACGTAGATCGCGTGCCACTGTTTGCTGGCACGCATGTGTTCAAGGCGGCTGATCCGGTCTGCGCCGCGCTTTCCGAAAGCATGACCAGGGCCGTGGAAGAGGATATCGCGCCAAACGGTCTTCTCGCGCGTGGTGAACTTGTTCATTCCTACCCGCACTCATGGCGGTCACGGAAACCGATCATCTACCGCGCCACGCCGCAGTGGTTCATCCGCATGGATGGCGAAAACCGGATTCGCGAGAAAGCGCTTCGTGCACTTGGGGATGTCACTTTCGTTCCGGCACAGGCCCGTAACCGTCTGACCTCCATGGTCGCAGATCGCCCGGACTGGTGCATTTCGCGTCAGCGTGCATGGGGTGTGCCCATCGCGGTATTCGTGAACAGACAGACCGGCGAAGTCCTGCGTGACGCCGCTGTCATGGAACGTATCGTGGCAGCCTTCCGCGAGGAGGGTGCGGACGCCTGGTATGACAGCGACCCGTCGCGCTTCCTCGGCAACGAGTATAACGCCGCTGACTTTGAGCAGGTTTTCGACGTTGTCGATGTCTGGTTTGAAAGCGGTTCGACCCATTCGTTCGTGCTGAACCAGCCCGGTCTGCGTTTCCCAGCCGACCTGTATCTGGAAGGCTCCGACCAGCATCGCGGCTGGTTCCAGTCCTCCCTACTGGAGAGCGTCGGCACACGAGGCGTCGCCCCTTACAGGACGCTTGTGACCAACGGCTTCGTGCTCGACGAGCAGGGCCGCAAGATGTCGAAATCGCTGGGCAACGTTATCGCCCCGCAGGATGTGAACGATTCGCTCGGCGCTGATATCCTGCGTCTGTGGGTGATGAATTCCGACACCAATGAAGACCTTCGCATCGGCAAGGAAATCCTCAAGCAGCAGGGTGAGCTCTATCGCCGCCTGCGTAATACTCTTCGCTGGCTGCTTGGCGCGCTGGAAGGTTACACGGATGCGGAAGCTGTTCCGTATGAAGAACTGCCCGAGCTTGAGAAATGGGTGCTGCATCGCCTGACCGAATTCGACGGTATGATGCGTCAGGCCGTCGAGACGCATGAATGGGTTGGCGTCTACCCTGCCCTGCACGGTTTCTGCACCACCGACCTTTCCGCCTTCTATTTCGACGTCCGCAAGGATGTCATCTACTGCGACGGCAAGGACAGTCTGCGTCGTCGTGCGGCCCGCACGGTGCTGGATGTGCTGCATCGGTGCCTCGCCACGTGGCTGGCCCCTGTGCTGGTCTTCACGGCTGACGATGCATGGACCGCCCGCTTTGGCAAAGACTCATCCGTGCATCTGGAATCCTTCCCTGTCGTTCCGGAAGAATGGAACGACCCGGAACTCGGCGATCGCTGGACAACCCTGCGTGCTGTCCGCCGCATCATCACCACGGAGATCGAAACCGCCCGTCGGTCAGGGCAGATCGGCTCTTCCCTACAGGCGGCGGTCGAGCTGCCGGTCTATGAAGACCAGATCTCTCTGTTTGACAGTGTAGACTGGACCGATCTCGCTATTGTTTCGCAAGCTGAATTCTCCATTATCCCGGAGACAGCGCCCCAGCCTGAAAACGGTGCGGGTATTCCGTGTGGTGTCCCTGTCGTGAGCGTGGCGGAAGGTGAAAAATGCGTCCGTTGCTGGAAGATTCTGCCTGAAGTAGGGCAGAACGCGGCATATCCGACGCTGTGCGTGCGCTGTGCGGATGTGGTCGCAAACGGTCTGTTCTGCGCGCCAGCGGCTGGCGACTGAGAGAATGCGGCTCCATTATCGCTCGCTGGCGGTCGGTCTGTTTTGTGCCGCTATCGTCTTTCTGGTCGATCAGATATCCAAATACTGGATTCTGTTCGACTTCCGGCTACCTGAAAAAGGCTCTGTCGCAATCTGTCCCGGCCTGAACTTCACCATGGTCTGGAATCACGCCATTACCTTTGGGATGTTCGGTGGCGCGGGGGCCGCGGGCAGAATCATTTTTTCCGTCATTTCACTCGCCATCGTTGCGGGCTTGCTGACGTGGATTGCCCGGACTCCCCGTCTGCTGATTGCCGGTCTGGCCGGAGCCATTACTGGCGGCGCGGTTGGCAATGTGCTTGACCGGCTGCGTTATGGGGCTGTTGTCGACTTTATCCATGCCCATGCTTTCGGCTGGTCGTGGTATGTCTTCAATATCGCTGATGCGGCGATTGTGTGTAGTGTAGCAGGTCTGATAGTGGACAGTCTGTATCGGGAACGGCAGCATCCTTCTCAACAGGGTGATGGCCGGCCAGTCGAGCGGAGCGCCGGGGACAAGTGAGGCAGAACAGAATGCGAGTAATCGTCGGATTTCGACATGTAGCTCTTGGACTTGGACTAAGCGCCCTGCTGACAGGGTGTGCAGGCAGCGATGTCACGCGCGCCTTCGGCCTTCAGCGCAATGTGCCGGATGAATATACGGTGACGACCCGGGCGCCGTTGTCCATGCCGCCCTCAACCGAGCTGGTGAAGCCGGGCTCGGGCATTGATCACACCCGCGACGAAAGTCAGCGGATGGAAGCTCTGGAAACGCTGTCCCCTGATGTCGCGCTACATGGCACGTCCGGGCCGGACAGTTCGGGTCAGACAATGCTGATCAACGAGGCGGACGACGCTGCCGAGCAGGCTGATCAGGGTGAACTGGGCAAGGCCGGCGAAGGCTATGTCGATGCCCTGCTGTTCTGGAAAGGTGGTGGCGCTGGCTCCGTCGTCGATGGCGATGCGGAAAATCGCCGGCTGAAAGCGAACGCGGCTCTGGGAAATCCTCCAACCAAAGGCGCCACGCCAACCAAGAAAGCGAAGAAGTCCAAGGTTCTTGGCGTTCTTTGAAGATTGCATTGAAGTCGTTCGGGCATTCCTGAATGCCCGTTGCGTAAAGCAGCTCTCAATGGGCTGCTTTTTTATTTTCATACCGGCAGTTCTGGTAATCGGCTGTCCATCACCTGCTTTTTCAATAAGCCAGTCGCACGATCCGATCTGCCTGACCTGCGTCTTTGCGATCTTCAGATCCGTCTCAATCTAAGTAAAACAGATGCATCTTTAATGATGCTACACTGCTTATGAGGCACAGATTTTTAAAAGCCTTTTAAATATCTCCTGATACTATCGCGCCATATTGGAAATCACTTTCCCCGTTGATATGACAGCATTGCGTGACACAAAAAAACATAAACCAGCATTAAATCTCAAGTGAAATACAAAGAAGAATCACTTCTTCTATGTAGAAAGTTTTTATTTCGATCTTGATGTAATATTTCACAACACACAAAATACAACTTTGTTTCAAAACAAAAACGAATTAGAAGAATCCTATTATACTTGAAGCCGCCAAAAGTGCTTGACGCTTGAATATAATATATCATTATGGGATAAATATGAAAAATCAGGTGTAGCCTTCTTAGTGATGATCCGGCGAGTGGCATGAAAAACCAGACACAATCCAAATCATTTCTTGATAGAAATGAGTCACTTGCGGGTCGCATAAAAACAAGCCTACTCCATCAGAAAAGCAAAATTGCCCTTTTCACTTTCACTGCGTTTCTTTCTCCTCTTTATGACAAGGATGCGCAGGCGGAAACAACGCTGGTTTCCGCCAAAAATGTTACGATCATGGGTGCGCTCGATATTGGTGGAGCAGCTTTCTTTCTCCCCAACACCAATTTTGGCGCCGGTTCCTATGAGCCCCGCAAAGACGGAAGCTACATAAAAAACAAGAATTCCTCCTATGGCGAATTGTATGGGAAACCCATGCTGAGTGGACGCTGGGACACTCAGTGGGGCTTCAATGTGTTCGGCATGATCTCCGCAATCGGATCCACGACGCTCGGAGACGGCGATGCACAAAGTATATCACAGACATCCGGAACACCTCGCGCTGTCACTCTGGAGGACGCCAATCTTGGCGTCGAGATCCCACTCCATCTGCTGAAAGGCAATCAGAAACTGATTATTGAAGGCGGACGCCAGCGTTTTCAGATCGACGACGGCTTCATGATTGGTAAAGGCGCTTACAGCTCCGGTAGCCGGGGGGCGTGGTGGTATGCGCCACGTTTTGCATTCTCTGGTCCCGGCGTCGTTAAATTCGAAGCGGATTCAGTGCGTGCTGATGTTTTCATGCTTGAGAACAACAGCGATAACGATCAGGATCAGGGCTACGATCGTCCAAAAACGAAATTTGAGGGTTTTGACGTTACCTGGTTCAGGAACAAGCCGGGAGGACACGGCGCATCTCTGTATGAAGATCGAGCCGCTTATGTGACGCTGACCTATCTCCATGTTCGCGATTCTGACAGTTCATCGCACTATAATTACAATTATCGTGGCAGCCGGGATGGAATGAATGTCGCTTCTCTGAGCTGGGGAGGAACACCAATCCCTATAAAATCCCTTGGCATATCGAAGAACTTTACATTTTACGGAGACTTCGTCGCGGAAGAAAACAGTCATGCCCGCAACGGGTATCAGTCGACAGAAGCTTACGGAATGTATTTTGAACCGGGCTATATTTTTTCAAAGTTGCCGTGGAAACCCTACGTTTTCTACCGTTACACCCGGTTCGGGGGCGCCAAGAACTCGCACGGTTCCGTCAAGAGAAATTACGATCCCCTGTTTCTGTATGACGGCCGTCGTTATACGTACGGTGGTTACTGGCCTGGCGAAATCGTCGGTATGTATCTATCGCCGTTATCCGATGTCGAAATTCATCAGTTCAATATAACAGCAGTACCGCCTGTACATATTCTTCGGAAAGATGATGAACTGACGATCGGAGCGCATTTCTACGATCTTCGCCTGCTGTATCCGGGAGGGATGGGCCTGCCCCAGAACACCAAACGTCATATCTCGGATGAAATCGATTTTTCAGCCGAATATAAATATGATGAGACATTATCAGGAGCTGTTGCGGGTGGGGTTGCATTTTCCGGCCCTACCGCCAAGGCTTTTGCCCGATCAGGCATTCCAGAAGGATACAGCACACCTTCCATTGGCCAACATGCCGGTATCATTGAGGCATATTTCTACAAACACTTCTAAAATGGTATTGCGTTCCTTGACCTGAGCCAGCGTCTAAACTGTAATGACTTCGGAACAAAGGAGCGGCATGCTTTCGTATTCAGCAACATTGCTGACCTATCACCCAGTTTTTTCTTTCTTCTGCCAGGCAGAGGTGACGGAAACAGACATCTACAGAGGATTTATCTCTCATGGCGGAGCAGAATAACCCAGTGGGCACGCTACAGGAAAACGGTCTGAAGAACCGGCACATCATGATGATTGCTCTCGGCGGCGTCATTGGAGCAGGCCTGTTTGTCGGAAGCAGCGCTGCGATTGTGGCGACCGGCCCCGCCATCCTTCTGGGTTTCCTCATGGTCGGCATCCTGATCTTCATGATCATGCGTATGCTCGGGGAAATGGTGATCGCCGATCCAGGGCGCGGCTCCTTCGTGGAATATATCCGCAAGGCGCACGGCGACCATGTCGGCTTTACCTCTGGCTGGCTCTACTGGTTTTTCTGGGTTGTCGTGCTGGGCAGTGAAGCGATCGCCGGCGCCATGCTGTTACAGGATTGGATCAATCTGCCTGTCTGGGCGCTGTCTCTCGGCCTGATTATTCTTCTCCAGCTTATCAACTTCGCCGCTCCCCGTATTTTTGGTGAATGCGAATTCTGGCTTTCCGGCATCAAGGTTCTCAGCATCCTGCTCTTTGTCGGCATTTCCCTGCTGTATGTTTTCCACATCTTTGGTCCGGGCGTGCCTGCTGCTGAAAATTTCCTCGGTCATGGCGGCTTTTTCCCGCACGGTTTCATCTCCGTCCTTTCCCTGATCCCGACCATCCTGTTCACCATGATGGGTTCGGAAATCGCCACCGTTGCTGCGGCTGAATCGTCCGAACCCGGCAAGAATGTCGCCCGTGTGACACGCAGCGTCGGCATCCGCGTAACGCTGTTCTATCTCGCCTCCGTCACAATGATCCTGCTCGTCATTCCCTGGACGTCCGTTGTCGCTGGAAAATCGCCTTTCGTGACAGCCATGGATGTGATGGGTATTCCGGGCGCGGGCCTCATCACCCGTCTCGTTATCCTGAGCGCGGTTCTGTCCTGCCTCAACTCCAGCATGTACATCACCTCCCGCATCCTGACGGAACTGGCCGACAAGGGCGACGCCCCGCAGGTTCTTACCCGTAATTCCACGGCTGAGGCCCCTCGTCTCGCCATTCTGGTCAGCAGCATTGCAGGCGCGGTCGTCGCCTTCTCATCCATTCTCGCACCGAAAACGGTTTTCGCTTTTCTGCTGAACTGTAGCGGCGGTCTGATCCTGCTGATCTACTGCCTGATCGCCTCGTCCTACATCGTTGCACGTCATCTGGCCCGTAAGGATGGGACGGAAAAGGAAAACTTCGCGCTACCGCTGTTTCCGGTGATCAACTACGTGACAATCGGTGCTGTGGTTCTGGTTTTCATCGCCATGCTGATCGATCCGGGCGAGCGTATGACAGCACTGAGCTCCCTGCTGACGGCTATAGCGTGCTACATTCTGGCGCGTATTTTCGCACGCAAGGCCGCATGATTTAAAAACGGACTATATTGTTCATCTCGTGCACGACCCATCTCGCTCCAAGAGCGCGTGAGCAATAAAAGGCGGAAAGATCATCACCGCCGGGATCTACGAAATACATGATCTCGGCGGTGATGATACTCACGGGAAAAGCCGTGCACACAACAGCAGGGCTGTCCGGATAGTTGATTCTGTGTCTTGTCCCGGTCCGACCGACAGGCCGATAAGAAACACCCAAGGCCGCACGTAGCCTTGGGTGTTTCCAATTATCGTCGCAAAAAGATTTAAGCCGGCTCGAAGCGGCTGATCTCGATCCCCGTCCCCACGGGCAGAAGGACGCTGGAGATACCCGGCAACGCACGGATGGCGCGGCCATAACGCTTCACATCCTCCGTTCCGGGGCGGATCATGTTGTCGGCTACGATGATCGCGCCCGGGTTGAGACGCGGATAGAACGCCTCAAGGCAGGGCACGTAGAGATCCTTCCATAGATCGACGAACACGAAATCGACCTTTTGTGTGAGGTCTCCGATCATGGAAACGGCGTCGCCGACACGGAAATCGATCCACTCGGCCAGCCCGGCCTTTTCCGCCATGTCCCGGGCATAGGCCGATTTGTACTCATGCAGTTCCATCGTGATCAGTTTCCCGCCTGTCGCGCGGGCTGCCTCGGAAAGCCAGATCCCGGAATAGCCGAAGGATGTGCCCAGTTCGAGAATGGTCGGGGCGGAGAGGCTGCGCGCCAGAATGTTCATCAATCGCCCTGTATCGGGTCCGATGGCGCGCATGCGCTGATCCTGACCCCCATCCCGGCCACCGGGTGGCTCTTCGCGTGGGCGGCTGCGCTCTTCCTGCATCCGGGCATGATAGAGATCGAGAACCGCCGTAATTCTATCGTCCATGATACGCTCCCTACATCGTTCTGTAGCCGTCACTCTCAAACCTGTTCGATGGCGCGAGCCGCCTCGTCGAGCACCGTTGCAATCTTCGCTTCGGCTTCAGCATCCAGACCACCATTGCGTAGACGAAGACGCAGGGCGGTCTTGAGGTTTTCCATCCCACGCATCACCGGCATGGACAGAGAGCGGCGTCCACCCTTTCCTTCGGTATCAGCACGCGCTGCCCGCGCGAGGATTTCGTCCAGCGCGGCCCTGTTGGACGCCACGAACGCTTCCCCTTCGGAAGTGATGCCGTAGCTCTTGCGGCCTTCCTCTGCCGTCGGACGAATATAGCCCGCTTCTTCCAGCCAGGTGAGCGTCGGATAGATCACACCGGGGCTCGGCGTGTAACTGCCACCGAATTTCTCCTCGATGGTCTTGATGAGTTCATAGCCGTAGGTCGGGTTTTCCGCGATCAGGCTGAGGACCAGAAGGCGCATTTCACCGTAGTCGAAAAGCCGGTGACGTCCGCCCCGGTGTCCGCCGCCGTGATGCCCGCCACGCCCGTGAGAACGACGAGGCTCATTGCCGCCGGCCATGCCTTCGGGAGAAAAAGTCTGACGGTTGCGACCGCCTGCGTGTCTGTTTCTGTGTTTCATACTTACCGATATATATCCCGATATATCTTACGTCAAGATATATTGGGATATATTTTCTGACATACCTATGAAGCCACCATTTCAGGTGCACAAACAGTCCATCCCCCCAGTTCCCTGCCCTGATCCCATGACGGGAAAATGTCAGTGCGTTCCTTTTTCCTGAATGCAGAAGCGCATCGCGCGCCAGTGGATAGCGCATGGAGGCGTGAACAAGGCCTGCGCCTGAGTGATAGGCCGCTTGGCTCAGACCATGCCGTAGCCGCCCAACAACATCAGCGCCTTGGTCACCACGGCCAATCCGGGTGAAGTATTGGCGATCCGGTCCCTGACCGCCGCCGTAATGGTCGATCTTGTCGTGTCGGCCGCAACCAACGTGACCACGCAAAGGAAGCCGAACGGCTCAAGCCCCACACGCGCTGAACCAGAAAGAAGAAGACGAAATATCCGTCTTCTTCTTTTTCGCTATATGCCCGACGCCAGCTTCACGGCCCTTCGAACGGTATCGGACGCAGGACGCGCTCATTGATGTCTGGGATCAGACGGTGGTTCAGCGGTGGGAAGGCCCGTGACCGGCAATCCTCCCAGTCACACAGATGACAGGAAATGCCGATTGAAGTCGGTCGCGCATCCAGATTGAGGTGGTCGGAATACACCACCTCCCGCGCACGCGAGAGGTCGCATCCGATGGTAATGGTCCGTATGGGACGCGCATCGCCCCAGCGTTGGGCCATGCCCATTGAGCTTTTGGCAATCGACAGAAAAGACTGGCCTGTCGTGAAAGCGACAATCTGCGTCTTGATCTGGCCGAGCGTTGTAAAAGCGGTGCAGGCGTTCCACTGCGGGCATGGATTGCCCTGCCGTGGAATGGGAAAACCACAGGCTGAAAAACTTTTACTGATGTTTCCCGCCGGGTCCGTCCTGACGAAGAAGAACGGCACCCCCCTTGCCCCCGGACGCTGAAGACTGGCGAGACGCTGGGCCGCCTGCTGATACGACACACCGAAGCGGAAACTCAGCACTTCCATATCGTAGCGGTTGGCAACGGCCATTTTGAGAAAAGCCATGTAAGGCATGAGCACCGCAGCAGCAGCGTAATTGGTCAGACCAATCTGCAGGAACGTCCGGGCTTCCCTGGTGCTCGGCTCCATTTCCGTCAGAAGAGCCTCAACAACATCCCTCGCCTCCAGCAGCATGAGTTGAAACGCTAGCTGGAATCCTCGACTTTCACGAGGCAGAAGATCGGAAAGAACAAGCTGGCGCGTAACAGGATCATAACGCCTCAGAGCATCATCGAGAGGCAGAACCTGCACGACAACCCCATGCTTCTGGCGCAGTCGCGTCGCCACGGCGTGGTTCACCTCGGCCTGCGGCAGCCCCTCTCCACGAACAAATCCCATATCCCGCGCCATTTCTTCCCGCACGGTTTCGGCAATTTCCTCCAATACGGGGAAATAGCTGCGATGTTCGTCATAGACCTTCCGCACTTCCTCCTGCGGCAGGACAAGACGACGCCCCCCCGGCAGCGCCATGCCCTCGGCGTCATGGCGCGCCGCCCGATAGGCCTGATGCAGCGCCAGAATCGCCTTGGCGACATGAGCCTGCGAGGCGACAGCCGCGACCTCATGGGCCGTCCCCTCCATATCGTTGCCCAGTTCCGGGTCCGACAGCGCTTCCCGTAACTGCGCCTCAATCTTCTGCTCTTCCGAGCCAGACAGCGCCTCGATGCTTACATCCAGTGCGCGGGTGAACTTGATCAGCAGAGAAGCCGTCACGCTGCGCTGATCATGTTCGATCAGATTGAGATAACTGGCGGAAATTCCCAGTCGCGCAGCCAGAGCCTGCTGCGAAAGCTCCCTTTCCTGCCTGAGACGACGAACGATACGGCCAATGCGTGTTGAAGATGATCCTGCCATGACACGATTTACAAATATAGAGTTATTTTTGTAAACGAATTTACAGCATTCATAGGAAACTGTTCCTTTTCTGTAGAAGTAATCAATGAAACCATCTTAACTGAAAACATCACAAACAAGAAGGAACAACGCCATGTCCGTTGAAGCCATCGAAAAGTTCATCAGCGACAAGACCCGTTTTGCCGGTATCAAGCGGGATTACACCGCGCAGGATGTGGCGAAGCTCTCCGGGTCGTTCACCGTCGAACACACGATCGCACGGATGGGCGCCGAGCGCCTGTGGAAACTGCTGCATGAAGAGCCCTACATCAACTCGCTTGGCGCGCTTACAGGCAATCAGGCCATGCAGCAGGTCAAGGCAGGCCTGAAGGCCATCTACCTTTCCGGCTGGCAGGTTGCGGCGGACGCGAACCTTGCGGGGCAGATGTACCCCGACCAGTCGCTCTACCCGGCCAACTCCGTGCCGAACGTGGTATCGCGCATCAACAACGCCCTGCGTCGTTGTGACGAGATCGCGACTCTGGAAGGCAAGGGCGACAAGACCTACTGGATGGCCCCGATCGTGGCCGATGCGGAAGCGGGTTTCGGCGGTGCGCTGAACGTGTTCGAACTGATGCGCTCCATGATTTCGGCTGGTGCGGCAGGCGTTCACTTCGAGGACCAGCTTGCATCAGAGAAGAAGTGCGGTCACCTCGGCGGCAAGGTGCTGATCCCCATTTCACAGCACCTGCGTTCGCTGAACTCCGCCCGTCTGGCCGCCGATGTCGAGCGCACGCCGACCCTGCTGGTCTGCCGCACGGACGCCCATTCCGCGCAGCTTCTCACGTCGGACGTGGACGAGCGCGACCGCCCGTTCCTCTCCGGCGAGCGCACGGCGGAAGGTTTCTTCCGGATCAAGGAGGGTCTCGGCGTCGAATACGCGATCGCCCGTTGCGAGGCCTACGCGCCGTATGCCGACCTGCTGTGGTGGGAGACGTCCGAGCCGAACCTGAAGGAAGCCGAGCAGTTCGCCGAGGCGATCCACAAGAAGTTCCCCGGCAAGCTTCTGGCCTACAACTGCTCGCCCTCTTTCAACTGGAAGAAGAAACTTTCGGAAAAGGAGATTGCCGAATACCAGAAGACCATCGGCAAAATGGGTTACAAATACCAGTTCGTCACGCTTGCGGGCTTCCACGCACTGAACTTCTCCATGTTCCAGCTTGCGAAAGGCTACGCCGAGCGCGGCATGGCGGCCTACTCCGAGTTGCAGCAGGCCGAGTTCGCGGCGGAGCCGGAAGGCTACACCGCAACCCGCCATCAGCGCGAGGTGGGTACGAGCTGGTTCGACGCCGTCGCCACAACGGCCAGCGGCGGTCAGTCCTCCACAACGGCCATGCACGGCTCCACCGAGCATGACCAGTTCCACCATCACTGACCACTGAACTCCCGCGCCGGAGCCGATCCGGCGCACATCGTCCCGTCCAGCTGCGGAGGCGGGCGGGACGATGGTCCTCATTTCATCGAAGCAGCCGTGGCGTTTTTCTGCCCCTCCCTATGCATCCAGAACAGGGCATCCAGCAGCGAAACGTCACGGCCTCGGAGACACGACCATGACCACGCATATCCAGATTGAAGGCATCAGCATCGATCGCGGTCTTCACACATTCGTCAACACCGAAGTGCTACCGGAAACGGGCGTTTCGCAGGAGACGTTCTGGGCCGGGGTAGCCGGTCTTGTCGCCGAATACTCCCCCAGGATTCGTCACGCACTCGCACAGCGCGACCGGCTCCAGAAAGCGATCGACAATTTCCTGATCGGCAGCAGCGGCACGGATATGCACCTCCGCACCCGCTTCATGCGCGAGATCGGATATGTCGAGGAACTGCCGCCGAAATTCACGGTTTCCACCCAGAATGTGGACGCGGAGATCGGCCGGATTGCCGGACCGCAGCTTGTGGTGCCCGTCAACAACGCCCGCTACGCCCTGAACGCCGCCAATGCGCGCTGGGGCAGTCTGTATGACGCGCTCTACGGCACGGACGCCCTGCCCCAGACGCCGCCTTTCCAGTGTGGGACGGAATATAATCCGTTGCGTGGGCGTATCGTCGTCCGTCGCGCCAAGCTATTCCTTGATGAGACAGTGCCGCTGCTCATCGGCAGTCATGCCGATACGTTGTCCTACTATGTGCATCACGGTGAACTGCACGCGAAGCTCGAATGCGGCCGCACGACGGGACTGAAGCACCCGACGCAGTTCGCCGGTTTCGCAGGACCACCATCAGAGCCACGCGCTGTGCTGTTCAACAATCGCGGTCTGCATATCGAGCTGAAGATCGACCGCGCCTCCACCGTCGGCAGTGTGGACAAGGCTGGCATTGCGGACGTGATCGTGGAAGCCGCGATGAGCACCATCATGGACTGCGAGGACAGCGTCGCCGCCGTGGACGCACAGGACAAGGTGCTGGTCTATCGTAACTGGCTTGGGCTGATGCGCGGCACGCTGACCGCTGCGGTCCCGCGCAACGGCAAGGTGACGACCCGCGCGCTCTCGGAAGACCGACGTTACACGGCCCCGGACGGCGCTCCACTGATCCTGCATGGCCGCAGCCTGATGCTGGTCCGCACCGTTGGCCATCACATGTTCACGGACATGGTGCTGGATGCCGAGGGTAACGAGACACCGGAAGGCGTGATCGACGCCGCGATCCTGTCCGCCATCGCCCTGCATGATCTGCGCGGCAACAGCCCGGTCCGCAACAGCCGCATGGGCTCGATCTACCTCGTTCGACCGAAGATGCACGGCTCGCAGGAAGTCGCGCTGTCCGACGCCATCTTCACGTCGGTTGAAGAGATTCTGTCCCTGCCCCGCAACACGATCAAGATGGGCATCATGGACGAGGAGCGGCGCACGAGCTGCAACCTTGCCGCCTGTATCAATGCAGCTCGCGAGCGCGTGTTCTTCATCAACACAGGTTTCCTCGACCGCACGGGCGACGAAATCCACACCTGCATGAAGGCCGGAGCCGTCGTGCGGAAAGGCGACATGAAAAAGGAGCCGTGGATCAGGGCCTACGAGCAGCGCAACGTCGCCATCGGCCTGGAATGTGGCCTGGGCATCGGCCCGCGTGGCCATGGGCAGATCGGCAAGGGCATGTGGGCGATCCCCGACCGGATGGCCGACATGCTGGAGCAGAAGGGGGCGCAGATGCGGGCGGGCGCCAGCACGGCGTGGATTCCCTCTCCTACAGCGGCCACTCTTCACGCTCTGCATTATCATCAGGTGGATGTGATGGAGGTCCAGAAGGAACTCAGATATCACGCGCCTCTGCCGATGGAAGACCTGCTGTCCCTTCCCCTCGCTCAGGGTGCGCACTGGTCGGAAGAGGAGATCGCCGCCGAACTCGACACCAATCTCCAGAGCATTCTCGGCTATGTGGTGCGCTGGGTGGATATGGGGGTCGGCTGTTCCAGAGTGCCTGACCTGAACAATGTCGGACTGATGGAAGATCGCGCCACACTCCGGATTTCCTCGCAGCATGTCGCCAACTGGCTGATGCACGGGGTCGTGTCGGAAGCGCAGGTCGAAGCCGCGCTCATCCGCATGGCGCGGATGGTGGACGAGCAGAATCAGGATGAGGCCGGTTACATCCCGCTCTCCACCCATCAGGACGGTCCCGCGTTCATGGCGGCCCGCGAACTGGTGTTCGACGGCGCACGCCAGCCGAACGGCTACACGGAGAGCATCCTCCACAGACGACGCAGGGAGGCCAAGCGCCGCCACCGCATCGAAGGGGTCACACAGGAAGACATGGAATTCGCCGCCGACTGAAGGCGGCCCATTCCTTCCAATGTGACGGACCAGCGCGAGGCGTTCCGGCCGGTTCCCGGGGGCCGGAACGCCTTCCCGTTAGCGGGGCGCGCAAATGTGGTTTGCCAGTTATCGGGTTCCGGGCAAGATGAAGGCCCGCCCCCCTCATGAACCGGGGCGCATCGGACGCCCGGATCACGGCTTTTCCGGTCCGGGCGTCCGATGCGCCCCCAAGAAAAAGAAAAAGCCATGCCGGAAGCCTTCCTTATCCTGATCCTGTTCCAGCTTCTGGGGTCCGCGCTACAGATGGTTCTGCATCTGCCGGTCCCCGGTCCGGTTATCGGCATGTTCCTGCTGGCCGCCGCCCTGCTCTGGAAACGCAGCCGGACACGGACGGACGGACCCAAAGCTTCTTCCTTTGACACCCCAGCCCTATCCTCGCTGTCCCGAACCCTGATCGCCTGCCTTGGCCTGCTGTTCGTCCCGGCCGGTGTCGGCCTGGTCACGCAGATGCCGGTGCTGCTCGCCAACGGACTCCCGATCGCCGTGGCGCTCTTTGGCTCTACGCTTCTCGGACTGATGGTGACGGCGTTCGTGATGCACAGGGCGACCCATGATCGCCCCTCGCCAGAACGCATTCCAGACACAGGCGGACAGGTGCTCTGACAATGCAGTCACTTTCTCACACGCTTCATCAGATTTACGCGCGTTTTCTTCCCGAGCCGAACATGGAAACCCTGTTCTGGCTGAGCGTGACGCTCGCGGTTTTCGCGCTGGGCGTCCGGTTGCAGATCCGGCTGGGTCGTGCGCCGTGGGCCAATCCGGTGCTGTTTGCGATCGCTTTCGTTGCGCTGGGCCTTCTGGTCACGGAAACGCCCTACGCGACGTATTTTGAGTCAGTGAAGATCATCAACTTTCTGCTTGGCCCTGCCACTGTCGCGTTGGCCATTCCGCTGGCGGATTCAATCCGTCTCGTCACCCGCAGTCTTCCCGCCATGACACTGGCGCTGCTGGCCGGGTCCGTGACGTCGGTGGTCAGCGGGATCGTTCTCGTTCTGCTTCTGGGCGGCTCGCATGAGGTCGCCCTGTCCATGGCCCCAAAGGCCGTGACGACGCCGATCGCCATCGCCATCACCACACAGATCGGTGGAATTCCGGCGCTGACGGCGGCCTTCGCCATTCTGGGCGGCATCATCGCGGCGATGATCGGGGAGACAATCCTGCGACGGCTCGGGATTACGGACTGGCGGGCGCATGGGCTGGCGGCGGGCATTGCAGGCAGCGGGATCGCGGCGGCTCAGGTGGCTCAGCGCGACCCCGTGGGAGCCGCTTTTGCGGCGCTGGGGATCGGGCTGAACGGACTGGTGACGGCAATCATTGTGCCGCTGATCCTGTATTTTCTGCCCGGATAAAAGGTTGTTTCAGAATGCCGCTTTTTCAAAAAAACGGTCTTCTGAAACGGTTTGAAGAAATGCTCAATAAAATTCCTTGGTGTTTGAGCCAGCTGCGTTGAGGCTTAAGGAATAAATCCGTTCTCCAAGCATCGTCGCCCTGTTATCACACCTGTCCATTTCTCTTTTTCAGGAAAAACCTTCACGACACAGAAGAAATTTCATTGAGAAAACAGCTATTGTTCGTTTTTTTCTTTATCTCCATCAACATGCTCCTTCACAGTCGGCTTCCCATCTCTCGTAAGCTTTTCGGTGCGCAGAACGGCAATTTTCTGAATAATCTGTTTCTTTACTTTGGACAGTGCTGCGACAAGAATCCGGTCCATACCGGTCTTTCGCAGAATAAGCCGCATATGAAGGGGCAGATGATCAATGACAATATTGGCTATTTTCGCAATGATCAGTTCGTCGGCGATGATTTCAAAGGCTGCTGAGCCAGCAATTTTCGAAATCGCCGCTTCAATGTAGGGCCAATATTTTCTGATGATCGCAGCCTCTTTCAGGGACAGGGTTTTGTTCCTGAACCAGGCAGCATTTCCTCTGACATCCGTTATTTTCCTTAAAGAGGCTGAAACCTTTGCGCGAACCCGTTTGTTTCCATTTTTTTCTTCGGGATATAACGACACATCACTCTCCGTGTCTGTCTGGTCGGCAGGACGAACTTCCCGTTCTTCGGAGATCATAAAATTTTTCCATTTCCCAAAGAATTTTCATGAAATGCTGCCCTGCTTAACAGTCAGATCCTGTTGTGGGCAAAACAACTTCACCCGCCATCCAAAGCCGCAGACAAAAAAAGAGGAGCCGAGGCTCCTCTTTTCTACAGTCTCATACGGACAGGCGGTATCAGCTGTGTGTCTGCTGATGAACAATCGCGTCCCGGATATCCTGGAGCAGGAGTTCGCTTTTCGTCGGCGGAGGCGGAGCTACCGGCTCTTCAGCCTGCTTCGTGTGCAGCTTGGACAGAAGGCGCACCATCCAGAAGATGACAATGGCGACGATCAGGAACTGGATAACAGCGTTGATGAAGACACCGTAGTTGAGGGTGACCGCACCAGCTTTCTGTGCTGCATCCAGTGTCGGCTCGACAGGACCTTTAAGCGTCACGAACAGATTGCTGAAATCAATGCCGCCTGTGGCCAGACCAAGCACCGGATTGAACACGTCCTTGACCAGACTGTTCACAATCGCCGTAAAGGCTGCACCGATGATGACACCGACGGCCATATCAACGACATTGCCCCGCATAATGAAGGCTTTGAAGTCATTGACCCAACCGGGTGTATGCACAGCAAGTTTCTTGTCTGCCATGAGATCCTCTAAAAAATTATGTAGCCTGTCTTACCGACTGTCTGCGTAGATTTACAACAATAGATTAACCTTATGGCAACAAATAGGCCAGGAAATTGGTTTTGGAGCACATCAAGTAAAAAATCCATTAAAGAGTTTTCCGGCTGAGCAGCCTCGACCGTGCGCAGAAATTGCCAGTTTTCCCCGCTTTCTTCGTTGCCATCCCTGCCTGATCCGCCTATACGTGCGCGATCCATTCCCGGTCGGCATCGGGAACTTTTTCTTAGAGAGCGTTGAAATGAAACAGAACATTCACCCCGACTATCACGAGGTCAACATCATCATGACCGACGGCACCGAATACAAAACGTATTCGTGCATGGGTTCCGCTGGTGACACCCTGCGTCTTGATATCGACCCGAAGTCTCATCCGGCATGGACAGGCGTCCAGCGCATGATCGACAGCGGAGGTCAGGTGGCCAAGTTCAACAAGCGCTTTGCAGGCATTGGCAAGCGCGCCTCCTGAGAAAAGGATGACCGTGAAAAGAACTTTTCTTTTCACGGATAAGCCGGAAAAACCCTGCACCGTAGCCCGGTCGCAGGGTTTTTCTTTTTTCGACTGAACGTCTGGACTGCCGTCCTGTCAGACCCGGTCGACGATTTTCGCTTGACCCCATCGCAAGCGGCGGCCATTACCGTACATAACAGCGCGCCGGCAGGCACGCAGGGACGGGCCGGCGAGGCCCTCGCCCGTACAAACCGATCCCGGTGCCTGCGTGAGCGCCAAGAGACCACGCAGCAACAGGATCGATGATGAGCACGCTTCCTCTTATGCCCAAAGCGACGGCCGTCTGGCTGATCGAAAAGACGGCTCTGACCTTCACGCAGGTTGCTGAATTCTGCGGCATGCATCCTCTGGAAGTGCAGGCCATCGCTGATGGTGAAGTTGCGCAGGGAATCGTCGGATATGACCCGGTCGCCAACCGTCAGGTCACAGCGGAAGAAATCAGCCGGTGTGAGGCGGATCCGAACGCAAAACTGAAAATTCTTTCGACGGTCAATCCTGTGAAGCGTCGCGCCAAAGGCGCGCGTTACACACCTGTCGCCCGCCGCAATGACCGCCCGGACGGTATCGCTTTTCTTCTGCGCAACTTCCCGCAGATTCAGGATCAGCAGATCGCCAAGCTGCTCGGGACAACCAAGGACACCATCGCCAAGGTTCGTGACCGCCAGCACTGGAACAGCCAGAACATCAAGCCACGTGACCCGGTGACACTCGGCCTGTGCAGCCAGATGGATCTCAACGCTGCCGTCGCGGCCGCCAATGAACGCCTGACGCGCGAAGGGCAGGAAGTGCCCCAGCCCATGCCGATCGAAAGCGAAGACTGAGAAATATCGCAGGCTGCGTCTGACTTCACGGACGCAGCCTGTCGCAAGTCATCACATCAGGACATGGCCCTGACACGATCCATTTCCTCCTTGAGCGTGAGTTTCTGCAATTTAAGGCGCATCAGTACATGCTGATCCGGCATGGGGCGATGTCCTTCGTCGTGGATTTTTGCATCAAGGACAGAGTGCCGACGGCTGAGGCTCTCAAGGCGTGACTGCTTGCTCATTGTTTCACTCTCCGATTGGATAGTTGCAACACGCCGATGCTAGCGCTGTCTGTCACCAATCTGACATGAAAAATTGCTCATGTTACGCAGTTTATTTTTATCCTGAGCCGCATTCTTCCCTCGGAAGAAGATTCTGGCCTCTGGTGTAAGACAATCCGTTGGCTTAACGTGACAAAGATCAGGGCTGATGGTCTCACGGATGTGTAAAGCGGGTGTTCGTGATGAATATCACTGGACGAGAATGCCGGAGGTGCGATGCTGAGTGATCGGGAAAGTATGCTGCGCAGACTTCATGAACTGCGGAGCGAACATCGTGATCTGGATACGGTCATTGACCGTCTGGTTCACGAACCGATGGATCATCTCCAGCTTCAGAGGCTGAAGAAACGCAAACTCCTCCTCAAGGATGAGATTGCGTGGATCGAGAGTCATCTTATTCCGGATAACATTGCGTAACAGCAATGGTCTGATCAGGTTCCGAGATTTGAGAGATCATGGATAATATTGAAAACCAGCCCGAAGCGGCAGCGGATGATGCTGTAAAGCAGGAATCGGAAGCGCCGCGCGTCGGAATCATCATGGGAAGCCAGTCGGACTGGGAAACCATGCAGCATGCCACGCTGACTCTGGATGCTCTGGAAGTTCCGTATGAGACAAAGATCGTCTCGGCGCACCGGACTCCTGACCGTCTGGCGGAGTATGCCCGCACGGCCACAGACCGTGGTCTGTCAGTCATCATCGCCGGAGCAGGCGGCGCTGCCCACCTGCCGGGCATGTGTGCTGCGTGGACACGACTGCCGGTTCTGGGAGTGCCTGTTGAATCCAGGGCGCTGAAAGGCATGGACAGCCTGCTTTCCATTGTCCAGATGCCCGGCGGCATACCGGTCGGCACTCTGGCGATCGGCAAGGCGGGGGCCATCAACGCCGCCCTGCTCGCCTCCTCCATCCTCGCCATCTCGGATGCGGAACTCGCAGCCCGGCTCGATACATGGCGCGCCCTTCAGACTGCCTCGGTACGCGATGAACCTGAACAGTAAGAACGACTTTCTGCCTCCCAACTCGGTTCTTGGTATTGTGGGTGGCGGCCAACTGGGCCGCATGTCCGCCATGGCCGCCGCCCGCCTCGGTTTCCGTTCGCACATTCTTGCGCAGCGTGAAGATGAGCCGGGGCTTCAGGTCTCTCATGACGCCACCATTGGCTCCTTCAATGACCCGGATGTTCTGAGACGCTTTGCAGCGGCTGTTGACGTCGTGACGTTCGAGTTTGAGAACGTCTCGGCAAACGGGCTTGATCTGCTGTCAGATCTCAAACCCGTCCGCCCTTCCGGCGCCATTCTCCGGATCAGTCAGGACCGTGAACAGGAAAAGACATTCCTCGGTTCCATCGGCATTCCGGTGGCGCCCTGGAAAATTGTTACTGACGCTGCAAGCCTTGCGCACGCCGCCGAAACGGTTGGTTATCCCTTCATCCTGAAAACGACCCGCATGGGTTATGACGGCAAGGGGCAGTTCCGTGTTCACAACGCCGAACAACTGGATGAGGCTCTGGAAACTCTCTCTCCCAAACCGCTGGTGGCGGAAGGGATGGTCGATTTCGCCATGGAAATCAGCGTCATGGTCGCTCGTGGTGTCGATGGTACCACGCGCACATTTTCGGCTACTGAAAACCGCCATGTCTCCGGGATTCTGGACCTCAGCCTCGCGCCCGCCCGTATCAGTGAGGAACTGGCAACTGAGGCGGGTAAAATCGCCTGTCGTATTGCGGAAGGTCTGGATCTCATCGGAATTCTGGGCGTCGAGATGTTTGTTGGCCGCAAGGGGGAACTGCTCGTCAACGAAATCGCCCCTCGCCCTCATAATTCCGGCCACTGGACAATGGATGCCTGTGCCTGTGACCAGTTTGAGATGCACGTGCGCGCTGTGACAGGACTACCCTTGCCGGAACCTGTGCGACACTCGGATGCGGTCATGAAAAATCTTGTGGGACCGGATGACATGGCTTTGTGGCCTGAAATCGTCGGAACGCAGGGCCTGATTCCGCATCTTTACGGCAAACGGGAAGCGCGGCCCGGTCGCAAGATGGGCCACGTCAACGTGCTTTTCCCCCACGGTTCCCTGCCGGGAGAATTCGGTGTGCGGGCTGCGCTGGGGCCGTTGGCCAGTTCCGCAGAATAGTTTTTCGTGTCGGGCAATCATCGTTTTTCAGGAGATGGTTGCCCGGATACTGTCAGTCGACAAAACCGGTCCACTACAAAACAGAAGCACTTAGCTCCTGAAAGAACGTGCGGCTTCTAACTCCCCGCATCCAGATAGACCGGCAGCACATCCGCAGGGCTACCATCCATCACGATTTTCCCCTGCTCCATCCAGAGCACGCGCGTGCACCATTTCTCGACAATGGATGGCATATGGCTGGAAATAACCAGAATTTCAGCGCCTTCGACCAATCCTGCGATCCGTCCTTCCGCACGCTGTATGAACGTGGCGTCTCCCGCCATGAACCATTCATCCATGATCAGGATTTCCGGCATGATTGCTGTCGCCAGTCCGAAGGCCAGACGCAGACTCATGCCTGAGCTGTAGGTCTTCAGCGGAAGATCCATGAAAGCGCCCAGATCGGCGAAGGTCTCCACATCCTGCTCGACCTCCCGGATGGCCTTGTCGGACAATCCGAAAAACAGCCCCCGCAGGCGAATATTCTCCCGCCCCGAAAGCTCCGGGTCCATGCCGAGAGACGTATCCAGCAGCGTCCCTACCCGCCCCTGCACAAGCACACGTCCCTCTACAGGCTCATAAATACCGCTCAGCGCCCGCAGGAGCGTTGTCTTGCCCGCTCCGTTCCGTCCGATCAGCCCAAGACGCTCGCCGGGCTTCAGGGAGAAATTGATGTCGGCCAGAGCCTGCACCATGATCCGGTTGCGATCGTCACGGGAGAAGCGGCTCGAAGGCGTTTTGCCCTTCAGAGCGCCCTTCATGGTCTTTTTCAGACTGCGTGCATCGCCGTGATAGAGCGGAAAGGAGATGGACAGGTTCGAAACGTCAATTCCAGCCATATCGTCTACACCCAGTAAGCCAGACGACCGCGCAGGCGGGCGAACAACAGAAAGGAAACACACCAGAGAACAACGCTGTAGGCCACGGCCATCAACCAGATCGACGGCCTTACCGGTGTGCCCATGAATGGTCCGCGCACGATCTCAATCAGCGGATAACAGGGGTCAAGCAGCATGTACTGCCGCCCCATATAAATAAGATCGGGTTTCCAGAGGATCGGCGTCACAAAAAACAGGATCTGCATGACGTTGGCGGCAATTGGCGGCATGTCCCGGAAGCGCGCGCCCAGCACGCCCAGCAGCAGAGTGAGCGCATAGAGGTCAGCAAACCACAGCAAAACACCTGCGGGCAGCGACCAGTTGAGCGTCGGCACGACACCAAAGACAGCGAACAGCACCACAATGACACCGACACTGTGCAGAAAAGTCAGAAAATTCCTGACCATCACCCGCATGATATGCACGGTGAACGGCATTCTGATCGAGTGGATCAGATTGACGGTGCTGGTAAATGCGCAGCATCCATCCGTAACGATTCCACTCAGATACGCCCATAGCACAAGAGAAAAGCACAGGAATGGCAGGTAAGCCTTGAGGTCCGTATGCAGAAGCGTGGCGTAAAGCACGCCCATGGCCGCAACAAGAATGGCCGTGGAAATAGTGACCCAGAACGGCCCCAGCAACGACCCACGATACCGCATTTTTATATCAAGCCAGCCCAGCGTCCAGCCGAGGCGGAACAGCCGGAGGCTGCCGAACAGATCGTTCAGCGCGTGAACGATGCGGGCAGTTCCACGCTCAGGCCGCAGATCCATGACCGGCACGTCACCACGCGCCGCAAGTTCTGCTGCAACATGAGGCTCGTCCGTGATGGGCTCTGCAGGCCCTATCGGTTCTGACGTCACGGGAGGCTTCCTCTCGTCGTCCGGCCGTTCTGTGCTGTTCATGCCTGCGCGATAGACAACCCCGCAAAGAAGCGCAAGGTCAGGAACTTCGAGCAGCTTCTTCTGCTTGCCGCGCCAGGGTGAAGACGCCTGCGCTGGCCTGTGCCCCCAACCCGCTGATTGCGTCCAGACTGAACCATCCCGCCTCAAGAGCATCATCAGCGGCGACGGGCTCCGGTGTAACCAGAGAGTGTTTCAGATCGCACCGCACTGCGACAATGACATAGTGGAACAGCAGACAGTCGTTCCCATCCCGATGGATCGAACCAAATGCCGTCAGCACACTGATTCCCTGGGTGCTGACACCGGTTTCTTCCAGGAGCTCACGGCTGGCTGCGGTCAGAAGAGTCTCACCCGGCTCGATACGTCCGCCGGGGAACCCCCACAGGCCCGCATCGGGAGGATTGGCGCGCCGGACCAGCAGAAACCCTCCGTCGGTGGGATTGCGACAGACAGCGAGCACTGCGCCTCGCGGTTCAGGTGGAGGGCTTGATGTCATCGAGCCGATCCAGTTCACGCAGTCCCGGAAAAAGACGCATCCACAAGCCCGTCACCACCAGCGTGCCGATGCCGCCGATCACCACGGCGGGCACTGCGCCCACACAGGCCGCCAGCATACCGCTCTCGAACTCGCCAAGCTGATTGGAGGAGCCGATGAACAGCATGTTCACCGCAGAGACACGTCCGCGCATTTCATCGGGGGTGCCAAGCTGAATCAGCGCGCCCCGCACCATCACGCTGATCACATCCGCAGCGCCCAGCACCATCAGGGCCAGAATGGAGAGCGGGATCGAGCGGGACACACCGAAAACAATCGTCGCCAACCCGAATATGGCCACCGACAGGAACATGATCTTTCCGGCGTTCTTCCGGATGGGCCAGCGCGTCATGATGACCGCCATCAGAACAGCCCCCATGGCGGGACCGGCTCTGAGCAGGCCAAGCGCTATAGGTCCGGCATGCAGGATGTCGTCGGCATAGACCGGTAGAAGCGCCGTCGCGCCGCCAAGCAGCACGGCGAAAAGATCCAGCGAGATGGCGCCAAGCATGGGCCGCTGTCTGCGCAGGAAGGCGATGCCACCCATTACGGATTCCAGCGTGATCGGCTGCCGACGACGCTCCGGAAAGCGCATGGTAATTGATGCTGTCGCCAGAGCCGACGATGCAAAGCCGATGCAGCACAATGCATAGCAAGTATCAGCGCCAAAGCCGTACAGCACGCCGCCCAGAGAAGGACCAGCGATGCAGGCCACCTGAAACAGCGATGACGATAAGGCCGCCGCTCGTGGAAACAGCGAAGCCGGAACAATGGCGGGAAGAAATGTCTGTTGTGCAGGCATCTCGAAGGCGCGACAGGCGCCGAACAGCGCCACCAGCAGATAGAGCGCCCACGGTCCGATCAGATGCTGCCATGAAGCAATCGCCATACCGCACGCAGCGAGCGCCTCAACCACCTGACAGGTGATCACGATCCGGCGGCGATTGAACTGATCCGCCACATGTCCGGCGGGCAGCGTCAGCAGCATCATGGGGAGAAACTGGGCCAGACCGACAAACCCCAGCGAGGCTGAACTGTGCGTTAGGGAATAGATCTGCCAGGCGACCGCAACCGCCTGCACCTGCGAGGAGAAGGCGGAGAGATTGCGACCGACCAGACAGCTGATCAGTCCCGGTTGCCGTAACAGAGTTGGGTCGGGAGATGGAGGAACGGTGGTTTCAGTCGCTGACATGAAGCTGTCTCTAGCAGGTGATTATTCCGCTGACACCACCCTGCTGGTCACGTTGCCAAGACGGGTTGCGGGAGGCAATACAATCGTTACGCCGCCATAAGCCTTTAACGAGCCAGCGGCGCACAGACTGAGATCAATGGAGACGCGGTGCGATGGCGACGACTTATGCAACAGTGACCTGGGACCAGCTTCACCGCGATGCCCGCACTCTGGCGGAAACCCTGATGTCGAAAGGGCCGTTCAAGGGCATTGTCGCCATTACCCGGGGTGGTCTGATTCCTGCCGCCATCCTCGCCCGCGAACTCGACTGCCGCCTGATCGAGTCAATTTCTGTTGTTACCTATGATGAAGAATCAAAAGGCACTCCAAAAATAATCAAGGATCCGCAGGCTGCCGGAGACGGCGAAGGTTTTCTTGTGGTGGATGATCTGGTCGATTCCGGCATTACCGCGCGCGTCGTCCGTGAGCGTCTCCCGAAAGCGCTGTTCGCCTGTCTCTACGCCAAACCGACGGGCAAGCCTCTGACCGATCTGTACGTCATGGAAGTGCCGCAGGACACGTGGGTGCTCTTTCCGTGGGATACGGCTCCCCTGTTCATCGCGCCTCTCGCCAAAAAAGCGACGAACGGGAACTGAGTCCTCATGATCGCGTCCCTGCCCGCTACGGAAAACGCTGATCCGGCTTTTCTGGATTACGACACATGGCCTGTCGCGACACAGCTGACGGCGCTCTGGCAATCCCAGCTTGCTGCGGCAGCGGTCGTGTCATCAGCCCTGCCCGCTCTGACCGCGGCGGTTGAAAGCGCCCTGCCCCGCCTGAAAGCTGGTGGGCGTCTGGTTTATGCCGGAGCGGGCAGTTCCGGACGTCTGGCCGCGCAGGACGGAGCGGAACTCGAGCCGACCTACAACTGGCCACCAGAGCGGATGTGCCTTCTCATAGCAGGAGGCCGGGAGGCTCTGCTCAACGCTGTCGAAAATGCTGAAGATGATGCGTCGGCCGGCTGTGCTGAAATCGAGGCGCTTCAGTTGACCGCCAATGATGTCGTGGTCGGGATCGCGGCAAGCGGGAAGACGCCCTACACCGTCGCCTGTATCAAAGCGGCCCGCAATGCGGGCGCCCTGACCGTGGGCATCGCCAATGTACCGGAGACGGCTCTCCTGCTTGCTGCAGAGCATGCTGTTTTCGTTGGCACCGGAGCCGAGCCGATTGCAGGTTCAACACGCATGAAGGCTGGAACGGCCCAGAAAATTGTTCTCAATCTGCTATCCACTTCCCTCATGACCGGTCTGGGGCGCGTTTACAGGGCGCGGATGGTGGATATGCGGAGCCGCAACGCCAAATTACGTGAACGTGCTGTCCGCATGGTCATCAATCTCACGGATTGCAGCGAAGAAAACGCCCGAATCGCGCTCGAACAGACAGAAGGCCATGTAAAATCAGCCGTTCTGATGGCGCTTGGAGCCGATAAAAAGGCGGCTGAGACTGCCCTTTCTTTGTCTGACGATAATTTGCGTAACGCTTTGAGCCGATTGGGGCTTGCCAGAACCTCTCTCTGCACATAGGTTCCGCCGCAGGTTCGGGGCGTGGCGCAGCCTGGTAGCGCGCCTGTTTTGGGTACAGGAGGCCCCCGGTTCGAGTCCGGGCGCCCCGACCACTTTTCGACACGGTCTCGTTGAAAGCAACGGAGTGGCGAGTAATGACTGCAAGAATTTACAAACAGCCTAAAAGTGCAGGACAGTCCGGGCTTTACGGTGCCCGCAGCTGGATTTTCGAATATGGCCAGTCCGCCCCCCACCGTCCAACCCCTCTTATGGGATGGACCGGAAGCAGCGATACAAAAGCGCAGGTTCGACTGAAGTTTGAAAGTCTCGAAGAAGCCGAGGCCTACGCTCGTCGTCACGCTATCCCTTATGCAGTTGAACCAGTGGTCGAACGCATTCGCGTTCCCAAGGTTTATGCGGATAATTTCGCGATGAACCGTATCCAGAACTGGACGCACTGAAGTTCTTCAACGGCACTTGTTTTTTCTGCTGGAACAACGGATAAAACGCCTGCCGGTCTTCAAGGCAGTTCTGCGCGCCCTTAGCTCAGTTGGATAGAGCAACAGCCTTCTAAGCTGTGGGTCAATGGTTCGAATCCATTAGGGCGCGCCAATTTTTTCCTTGCAAATCAATGAGTTAAGTGGATTCACTTCCTGTTCATTTTAGGGATATGTCCACTTTTGACGCCTAGCATAGTGGTATGCACAGGGTTTCCCCGCCAAAGGAAATCAAGAACTTAGGCGTGTCTGAAAACCTGAAAAAGCACAGTGCTAACACATTTGGCCAAGCTACAGCCGTTCAGTCATTCAGTCATTCAGTGTGTTTATGCCTACCGGCACCCGAAACTGGCCCATGCGGTTTTCACTTCCCGGTCATGGGCAGATAAGAATCAGCTTAAAAGCGCCAGATAGGGGCAAGGCAACGGTCCTTGCACATCGCACCTATTGGGAAGCGGTGAACCGTACTGAATCAGGCCAATCGGTAAGGAACAAAACGACAGACCTGTTAGTCCGTGATTGGCGGAATCTGCCGCGTTTAGGTGTACCACATCAAAAAATATCAACGCGGTTGCTTGTGATAAACCGATATTTTGGTAGTTTCATAGGTAACCAACCTATCACCGACAAGACGATGACCGCCTATCAGATATGGCGAAATGATTACTGGATAACTGGGTCCGACAAAGGGTCTTTCTGGAATACCAGCGCGAAAGACCAGCACACGGCCAAATTAAGTCGTCACAGATTGTCCGCTCATCCATCGCTGTTTTCGTGTGAAAAGCCTCCAGGCCTTCCAAGCAAGCACATGAGCAGACAACGCGGCACAGGAGATAGGTTCAAGTTAAAGTTTTCATACAGAAATTAAACTAGAAATATAAATCTTTTACCTATAAAGTTTTTTATAGAATTTTTTTAAAGGGAATAAAGAAATTAATATAATAAAAAATATATCGAGAATTGTTTTCCTGTTTGCTAGTATTGTTTTAATAATATTAGCATCATTCCTGATAATATCTGGAGGAATTGGACTGGTATCTGCGTTTATGTTGTCATTTAACGATGGCCGAACAGAGATTGTTCGAGCGATCAGTTATGTCGTGATTTCCATAGCTGTTTTTGATGTTGCTAAATATTTCATTGAAGAAGAGGTCCTGCGCCCCAAAGGAAAGCAATCCCTGTCTGAAGCACGGGATAGCCTTACGAAATTCATGACGACAATCATTATTGCTGTATTTATTGAAGGACTTGTTGGTGTTTTCGAAAGAAGTGGTGAGCAGCCGAAAGATATTCTCTATCCAGCGGCACTTCTGGTTGTGGCCACAGGTATGGTGGTGGCATTGGGGATTTACCAAAAGTTCAGCGTAAATGCCGAGCGGGAGAAAAAAGAAAAAGGATTGACCGACTAAGGAACAGTCCCAGGGCGACCTTGAGGCGATTTACAACAACTCGTCTATGAAGGCTTCCTGAATCACGATGCTTGTGACCGATCAATTCACTTCAATCCTCACTGTGGATTGGAATGGAATATGGACCATTCTAAAAAGGCTCAATTTTGATTATTTCCAATCAGTCGCAAAGAAACATCGCTCATAATAGAACTGAATATGGACGTAATCGCAGTTTGAATGGCCGGGCCGTCGTCAGCCTCGAAAAAATCCTCATCGTCCGATGCGCAGGCCTGCATGGCTCCCTGCATTGAACCTGCCCCCGTCCCCAACAGCGGATTTATCAGAGAGTCATTGATTGAATAATATGTTGCCCAGACGGAAAATAATCTTATCCCGCTTTGTTTTATATTCTGACATGCCGCACTGTAATCGACATTTACAACACGATAGCGCGTGTTCGGATCCTCATATATGTTGGTATACCCATCCCACACATCCTGAGCACCATCAGAAAGAAAAACAACATATGTCTTTCGTTTTGATGACGATGACCCGTCCCCTATATTTGCAATAAGAGAAAGGGATTTATTCAGATAATCAGATGTATTTGTATATCCATAGTTGTAATCCTTAAAGTCATAAGGTGCGGACCCACTGTTATTCGCATTCGACCATTGGGTAGCATTTTCAATATCGATAGATGATGCAGCATTCATTGCTGCCGTCATGTCTGATGTTGAATTAAGGAGCTGATTGAAATTTGTGCCGATCGTATTGATCGAAACTGTAATTTTGTCAGGATATTTTGAAGAATATTCAGACATATTTTCCATAAATTCTTCAAGGGCTTGATTAACGTAGTCTATTTTTAGATTTATGCCCTGCTGCTTTGCGTAGGCACGCATATCGCAAGGCCATTTTCTTGAAGATGATTTACGTGCGCCAGTAGCGTAACAGGACTCGGTAGAGACCCCGTAACCCTTCGGGTCATGGCAGGCAAATACGCATTGACTGCTTCCATTCTCCAAAGTGGATATAGCTGCAGGATCTCCTCCAATTGCCATGGAATTGGAGATATCCACTACAAAAACAATCTGAAAATAAGACTCCCCTTCATCCATCGCCGCTGTGGATTTGACTGTTATTGGCCCACTTGAATAGTTAAGTATATTTGAAATCAACAGTCTGGGCGTATAAGAAAGAGAAACCGAGACCGCTCCTGAAACAGAGGATGCAGGAATATACTGAACTGTAACGGCTGGAACAGGCGAAATGCCGGCAGCCTGAACGTTCTGCATAACAGACTGTAGGGCTGTGGTCTCGGCAATCTGCTGAGCCGTCGTTTGTGCGCTACTGTCATTCAAATGACTGAACATGTAATTACTTGCGCTTTTCGTAGCCGACAAAGCAGCAGAGTCAGAAAAAGTCTGCAACCTTGCCTTGATAGCGACCATCTGAGAATAGTCGACCGCAGCAGCAACTGCGGTTAAGATAATCAGAGAACCAAACGCGGTAAAAATAATAACGCCGCCAGTCTGGTTTGAAATAAATTGGCGAAAGAGTTTTTTTCTGAACAAGACTGCATTCCGTGAAACAAACAGCCTGCCAAAATATAAATTTAATTATAAACAACGAATTAATTAAGTTCATATTTTTCAAATATTATTCGGAAAAGTCCAGAGTGATCACATGCTGCCGGTCATCCACAATAACCAGACCAGACAATGCCAGTTTTGCTCCATCATCCCTGAAACGTAATGTCAGCAGACCATCTGACAGCCGGCCTGTTCTGGCGATAGACACCTGAAGTGTTGCAGGCCCACGCCTCACAGCCGTCACTGTGACTGCCCCCTGCATATGGACCGGACGCGCAAGCAGCAGTCCCAGAGGTGTGTGTGAAAGACCCATGCGTGTCACGGCGCCTGTCTGGGGGTTATTGAGCACAAGGTGACCGTCGCCCGCTGTAAGCGTCATGCCCCTCGGATTGGTGTAATCCAGCCTCAGCCGTCCGGGTTCATAATTGAGCGTCCCTGAGCCACGGCTTCCGTCAGGCCAGGTTTGCACGAACCAGCTTTGCAGGGTGGTCAGACCATTCAGGTAGTCCTCCACACGAGCGACATCCTGCTGATCCTGAGGCGTCAGGGTGAGGCTTGGTGTCTGGGAACAGGCCGCCAGCGCCAGTCCGGACAGCAGCGCACTTCTGCGGGAGAGCGTCCGCATCATGCCGCCACCTCAGCCGGCGTGTTCAATGTCAGGGCCAGCGCGTGCAGACCGTCAGCAAACTCAGAATCGAGATATTTGTGAACAAGGCGCGACCGGGCAACGCGCGAAAGACCAGAAAAGGCGTCGCTCACAACCGTCAGGCGAAAATGAGTTTCCGATGAGCCCTCCTGCGGCCCGCGTGGACGCGCAATGTGGTGCGCATGCCTGTCGCTCTCATCGATGATCTCCATACGAACCGGAGCGAGCTTCTCCTGCAGAAGTTCCATCACGCGCTGAGCCCGTGGACCCGTTGCAATACCAGCCATCGCCTTAATCTCCCGCCTTCTGCATGTCACTCTCCGTCAACAAGCCTCTTGCATCCGGACCATCGTGGCACACATAACAGGCTGCATGAGCAGACGAAACACACGTCATCGGGCATTTGATCCCGATCCGGATGCCCCGAGGCAATGTTGCGACGCCCCCGGCTGCGAGCAGGAGGCCGGCTATCGTGCGCCCAGATCCCGCGATAGTCTGAACGAATATTTCTGGTTCTGTCTTCAGCACGTTCGCGAGTACAACGCTCGGTGGGACTATTACAAAGGCATGAGTTCGGCGCAGATTGAAGCTCATCTGCGGGCTGACATGTCCTGGGATCGTCCCTCATGGAAAATTGGGCATATCGGCCAGAAAGGCTTCAACGAGGAGGATGTGCTCGATCCCCTCGATATCCTCAACGCCTCCCGTGCCGATCGCGCCCGCCGCTACCGTCAGTCCCGCGAACCTAAAACGCCGGAACCCCTGCGCGAACCGCTTGCTACGATGGGGCTGCGTTGGCCCGTCTCTCTCGACGAGGTCAAAACGCGCTACAAGGCTCTTGCCAAGAAGCACCATCCGGACACCAATCATGGTGATCCACATGCCGAAGAGCGCCTGAAAGTCATCAATGTGGCTTACTCAACCCTTCGCACGCATTTCACCTCCAACATTGAGAGTGACCTCGAAAAATCTGCCTGATCGTGGCAGGGTCACTCTGAACATTAACGAACGGATGCATCATGAGCGCTGAGTCTGCTGACCTGATACCAACATCTGCGATCTCGGTTCCCGACCTTGAGGTCTCGGCGCGTGAGGTTTTCGGAATTGACAGCGACATCAAGGTTCCCGCCTTCTCGATCCGCACCGAGCATGTGCCCGAAATCGACACCAGCTACCGGTTCGATCACGACACGACGCTCGCGATTCTGGCGGGGTTCGCGTTCAACCGCCGCGTGATGGTGCAGGGCTTCCACGGCACCGGTAAATCCTCACACGTCGAACAGATCGCCGCGCGCCTGAACTGGCCGTGCGTCCGTATCAACCTCGACAGCCATGTGTCGCGTATCGACCTGATCGGCAAGGACGCCATCGTCCTGAAAGACGGCCAGCAGGTGACGGAATTCCGTGAAGGTCTGCTGCCATGGTGCCTTCAGCACCCATGCGCCCTTGTGTTCGACGAATACGATGCAGGGCGTCCGGACGTGATGTTTGTCATCCAGCGCGTGCTGGAAGTGGACGGCAACCTCACCCTGCTTGACCAGAACCGCGTCATCCGCCCCAACCCGTTCTTCCGCCTGTTCGCCACCGCCAACACGGTCGGCCTCGGTGATACGACCGGCCTGTATCACGGCACGCAGCAGATCAATCAGGGACAGATGGACCGCTGGAACATCGTCACCTCCCTGAACTATCTGCCGCACGAACAGGAAGTGGCGATCGTCACCTCCAAGCTGGGTATCGCCGCCGACGACAAGAAGATGCGCCAGACCATCGACAACATGGTCGCTCTGGCTGGCCTGACGCGATCCGGCTTCATGGCAGGTGACATTTCCACTGTCATGTCGCCCCGCACGGTCATCGCCTGGGCTGAAAACCTGCGCATTTTTGGTGATCTGGCCTTCGCTTTCCGCGTGACGTTCCTGAACAAGTGCGATGAAGCCGAACGCAGCATGGTGGCTGAATACTATCAGCGCTGCTTCAACGCCGATCCCATGGGCAAGCGCAAGAACTGACGACAGGAAAAAGACAGGACATGGCCGAACGTCCCCGTTCTTCCCAGACTCCTCCCACAGTGAATGATGCGGCTGACAAGGCCGAGGCGTTCCGGCGTGCGACGGTCGGGGCTATTCGCGCCATGGGCGGACGGCCTGACACCAACGTCACCTTCCACTCAGGGAACATGCCGCCTAGTCCTCTGGATCAGGAAGGACCGATCCGCCTGCCCCAGCCTTCGCGTCATGCGACGGATGAGGAAGCCACCCGCATCCGTGGGGCTGCTGACTCTGAAGCCCTGAAAATCAGGCATCACGACGCGGAGTTTCATCGGTCTCATCAGCCGGATGACGGGGCCGCGCGTGCTGCTTACGACGCGCTGGAACTGGCGCGTGTTGAATCAGTCGGCTCACGTCACATGCTCGGTGTGGCGGCCAATCTGGACCAGAAGCTGGAGCAGGAATGTCGTGACATCGGCGTGTCGCACATGTCCAGCAAGGAGCAGCTTCCTACGGCTTTTGCGCTTGGCCTACTTGCTCGCGCCAAGCTCAGTGGACGGCCTGTGCCGGAAATTGTCCGTCCTTTGCTTGACGACTGGAGCCGCACGCTTTCGCCCGACGCCGTGAAAGCGCTTGAAGCGCTCAACGCCGTGCAGGACGATCAGGCCGCCTATTCCAGGGCGTCGCAGAAGCTGATGGCCGCGTGTTCCCTCGTTGAACTCGATAACGAGCAGCCGGAAAACGACGAAGACGGAGAGGATGATGCGACCGGAGAGGATGAAGACGGCGCGGACGAGCCGCCTGCCTCACCGGAAGAGCAGCCGCCGACCGATGAAATGGAAGAAGAGCAGGCGGGCGCTGAACCACAGCTGATGGATGGAAGCGGCGAAACCGGTGATCCGGATGAAGCTGCCGATACCGAAGCTGGCGACACCGACGGAACTGGTGAACCTTCCGGCCCCAATGAAGGACGACCTGCCACCCCCGGTGACACCGCTTCCGGTTACCATGCCTACACCACCCAGTTTGATGAAGAAGTTGCGGCAGAGGATCTGTGTGACGAAGACGAACTGACACGCCTGCGCCAGCAACTGGACGTGCAGCTGGCGGCACTGACCGGCGTCATTTCACGACTGGCCAACCGCCTGCAACGCAAGCTCCTCGCCCAGCAGACACGCTCATGGAACTTCGATCTGGAAGAAGGCATCCTTGATGCCGGGCGTCTCTCGCGGATCGTCGTCAACCCCACCCTCTCCCTGTCCTACAAGCAGGAAAGCGAAACGGAATTCCGCGATACCGCCGTCACGCTTCTGATCGACAACTCCGGTTCCATGCGCGGACGACCGATTTCCGTGGCGGCCATGTGCGGCGACATCCTCGCCCGCACTCTTGAGCGTTGTGGTGTGAAAGTGGAGATCCTCGGCTTCACCACGCGTGCATGGAAAGGTGGCCAGAGCCGTGAGAAATGGACAGGCGACGGCAAGCCCAAAAACCCCGGACGGCTGAACGATCTGCGTCACATCATCTACAAGGCGGCGGACACCCCGCTGCGACGGGCACGGCGCAATCTCGGACTGATGCTCCGGGAAGGCCTGCTCAAGGAAAACATTGACGGCGAGGCGCTTCTCTGGGCGTCCCGTCGCCTGCGCAGCCGTCCGGAACAGCGCCGTATCCTGATGGTGATTTCGGACGGCGCGCCCGTGGACGACAGCACCCTGTCGGCCAATCCTAGTTCCTATCTGGAAGACCATCTGCGTGAGGTCATTACGGCCATCGAAAGCCGCAGCGAGGTCGAACTGGTCGCCATCGGCATCGGGCATGACGTGACGCGTTATTACCGGCGCGCCGTCACCATCACCGACGCCGAAGAGCTTGGTGGCACGATGATGAAAAAGCTGTCCGAACTGTTTGACGAGGGCACACGCCGCTCGGGCCGTTCAGCCTGAGCGGCGCTTTGCGGCAAAGCTGAGAACAGCATCCACCATCCGGTCGACATCCGCCGCCATTGTTCTGTGATTGACGATGGCGGCCCGGATCACCAGATGCCCGTCGATGCGTGTCGTCGAGGGAGCTGCCAGCCCGGACTCCTGAACATCCTTCACGACCTCGCCATTCAGATGGTCGAGCTGCTCTTCCGTCAGGGCAGGATCACGAAGCCGGAAGCAGACGATATCCAGCGTTACAGGCGCCATGAGTTCGAGCTTCGGTTCGGAGGCCACGCGCTCCGCAAGATGGCGGGCGACGGCGCAGCACTGATCCACCATCTTCCCAAGCCGGTGCGTGCCATAGACGGATAACGTCGCCCAGACTTTCAGCGCCCTGAAGCCCCGCGACAGATCCGGACCAAGATCGCAAAACCACGGAGCCCCCGCGGCTAACCCGCGGTCTTCCCGCGAGAGATAGGACAGGGTCTGCGCAAAAGCCGCGGCATGCTTTGCAGGATCTCGCACGATCGCACAGCCGGCGTCATAGGGCACCTGCGCCCATTTGTGAAAATCGAACGCAAGGCTGTCGGCCTTCTCAAGCCCTGACAACGCTTCCTTGAAACGTGGCGAGAGCGCCGCCATCGCACCGAAAGCGCCGTCCACATGGAACCACAGGCCCGCTTCGGCAGCGATTCCGGCAATGGTATCCAAGGGGTCGATCGCGCCCACATCAACCGTTCCCGCAGTTCCGACCACAAGAAACGGCTCAAGGCCTGCTTCCCTGTCTGCGGCGATCATGGCCTGCAGAGCCGCTGTATCCATGCGGAAAGTCTTGTCCAGAGGAACCAGACGGAGCGCATCGGAACCAAGGCCGGCAAGATCAAACGCCCGGCTGACGCATCCGTGGGCGCTCCGGGCGGCATATCCCACCAGAGACCGCCCCCCAACACCATTTTTCCTCAGGGACAGGCCATCTTTGGCAGCGCGACTGGCGACGATGACGGCAATAAAATTCGCCATTGAAGAGCCTGTGACAAACAGGCCTGAAGCCGTCTCAGGAAACCCCATCAGGGTCGCAGCCCAGCGAATGACCATGCGCTCGACTTCTACCGGCGCATGATCCCGACCGCCCAGATTGGCGTTCAATCCAGCCGCGAGCATTTCCGCCAGCATACCAACCGGCGTCCCGCCGCCATGCACCCACCCCATGAAGCCCGGATGCCGGTTTCCTACGCTGTAAGGCAGGACCGTCTCCCTGAACGCTTCCCCAAAGGTCGCAGCGTCCATTCCATGTTCGGGCACTGACGCGTGACGAAAGCCGGATCGCATGTCGTCGGGCAACGGCTGCCAGACAGGATGTTCCCTGATATCCCTTAGATTATCGAACATCATGTCGAGCATATGATGGCCTGTGGCGCGGAGCCTGTCCCAGTCTGCTCCCTGCGGGTCAAGAGAAAGGAACGGGTCGGTATCATCCACCATGGGCACAGGCTTTCTCAAGAAATGGGCTGGCAGGAAACTTAGGCGATCACTACGCTTTCATACAGAACCGAGTTGAAGAAAACCAATGCAGGCCAGTCTGATACCTGTCAGTGACTGATGCCCACAATCTGGAGCGAGGCCAATCATGCTGTTCGACGGTTTTGCTCTCACAACCAGGACTGTGAACGGCGTTTCTTACCGTTGTTGCCTTGGCGGCAGTGGCACGCTCCTCGTGCTCCTGCATGGTCGGCCAGAAACGCACGCCATGTGGCATAAGATCGCTCCAGCCCTTGCTGCCCATTACACGGTGCTGTGTCCGGATCTGCATCCTGAGCGCACTCTCGCCCAGCAGGCTGACGATCTGCTCGGTCTGGCCGACAGTTTCGGCCATGAAAGCCTCATTCTGGCTGGACAGGATTATGGCGCGCGGGTCGCGTGCGAGGTCGCTGGATTGGAACCCTCTCGCGTGAAGGCTCTGATTCTGCTTGAGGCCCTGCCCGGCCCGGATCACACCGGTCGGGATGATATGGCGTTTTCCCTGACACAATATGAAAGTTGCTGGTTTGGGCAACTGCACCCCAAGCCGGAGGCCAATGCAGTCCAGGTCCCTGCTGAGTGGCTGGATGACCCTGTCTCAGGAGACAGTTTCTTCTCTCCAGAGGCTGTAAAAGACTATCTCTCCGCGCCGGTATGGCGAAGTAGCACGCCCTTTTCATGGCCAGCTTCGCGCCCCGATCTCCACTGTCCCGTTCTTGTTCTTTGGGGTGAAAAAGGGCGTATTGGAGGATGGTATAATCCTGTTGTGCCCTGGCAGGAGGTCTCGACCGGCAAAGTGACCGGCCAGGCGCTTTCGGGCGAACATTTTCTTCCGGAAGAAGCGCCGCAAGAAACACTTGCGGCCGTTCAGGATTTTCTGGCCAGCACACTATGAATCGAGCAGGCAGTTTACTGTAGCTCGAACAATTTCAAACCTCAGCGTCTCTTAACCGAACAGGGAGGAAACAAGAGAAGTGCCGCTGGAGGTAATGCCGAACAGACTGAGAGTAGGATCCGTTGATCCATCCGAACCATAAAGTGACAGCATTGTAGTCGGCTTGGTGACCGTCTGCGGATTGAACTGAAGGATGGCCAGATAACGCTCTGCGTATTTCTGAATATTCGCTTCAGATGAAAAATCAGACGCTTTATATGTTTTTGTAATCAGCCGCTTCTGTTCATCGTAGTCCAGAACACCGAACTGAGTGGGATTATATCCGCTGACGGTTTCAACAACTTTCAGAAGGGTAGCATCAGACATGATCTGGTCGACCGTCATGCCGGTTGTCATTGTTCTCGTGAAATAAAGGGCGTTACCAACACCGGACGTGCTCTGCTGCGCTTCCAGTGCGGTTTCATAGGATTTCTCTTCATATTTCGTGACGATCGAATCAACAGTCGACTGATCAGCGAAAGGCGATGTTGTCGAAGCTGAAGATCCGCTTGTATCGAATGCTGAAAAGGCTTTTGCAAAGGCTGTCCAAGCCGCATTGCCTGATTTGGCCGACACAGACTTGGGATCCGTCGGATCCTGCGTGAGAAGGTCTTTCACCAGCGCTGTAGAGTTCTGAATCGATCCAAGCCCATAGGCGCCAAGAACGACAGAAAGCGCCTTGTAGTTTTTCATCAAGGCGGAAGCGGAGGTGATTGTTACGGCGTCTTTCTCAAAGGACGACGTATAGTTTGTCACCGTCGCATCTGTCTTGGCATAGTCGGAAGCTGATTTTGCCTCATCCTTGAGATCATGCTCATACAGGGCGACAGGTGACAGACCGGTGATAACAGACATGACAGACCTCCATCAGCCGGCTTTTCCGGCGTTTGCGTCTGCCCGCAGGGTGCCGCACCATTACTAACAACCAGTTAAGCTCATATTCGCAAAACAGACATCCGGGCTTCATTTTAAGCTTGGCGACACGAAATTTTCTTGCTCTTCTGTAACGAACTTCTCCGGACGGGCTACGTTTTCCAGGAGATAAGCGGTCAGGAGCACGAATGGGCAACTATACGCACGAACAGGCCGGGCCTTCCCCGACTGCCAGCGGACAGTCCGCGACCACGCCGTCTGAAGGCCTGTTCTCCACTTATCAAAACGGGCATTTTTTCTGTGAACTCACCAACACCGGAACGCCGCTCGATCCCCGGATAGATCTGCTCCGGCAACGCCTGAACGCCCTGCCTTTGGATGATCTCCGCGCCCGTGCGGCGCAGGCCGAACAGGAACTCTACAACCTCGGCATCACTTTCACCGTATATTCGGACAAGGACGCCATCGATCGCATCCTGCCATTCGATCTTGTCCCCCGCATCCTGACCCAGCCCGAATGGCGTCATGTGGAAGCCGGCGTAAAGCAGCGCGTCAAAGCCCTGAACATGTTTCTGTGGGACATCTACCACGATCAGAACGTGCTCAAGGACGGCATTATCCCTCGCGAACTGGTCGTCGGAAATTCCAATTTCTGTCACGCCATGATGGGTCTGGACGTTCCCGGCGGCACTTACATCCACATCGACGGCACCGACCTCGTGCGCGACGAGACGGGCCGTTTCCTCGTTCTGGAAGATAATGGACGGACGCCTTCCGGTGTATCGTATGTGATCGAAAACCGTCATACGACGCTGCGTGTCATGCCGGATATCGCGTCAGGCATCGATCTCATGCCCGTGGATGAATACGGCATGCGCCTCCAAAATGCGCTCTCAGAGGTCGCTCCTGAAGGCGTGGACAATCCTCAGGTCGTCCTGCTGTCGCCAGGCATCTACAACTCAGCCTATTTCGAACATGTCTTCCTCGCTCGCGAGATGGGTGTTCCCCTTGTGGAAGGGCGCGATCTCGTCACAGAAAACGACCGTGTTTACATGCGTACAACGGCGGGCCTGCGGCCTGTCCATTCCATCTACCGTCGTCTCAATGATGATTTTCTTGATCCGGAAGCCTTTGATCCGTCCAGCATGCTGGGCGTGCCCGGACTGGTGCAGGCCTATCGCAAAGGGAATGTGACCATCGCCAATGCGATCGGCACAGGTGTGGCGGATGACAAGGCCGTCTATGCCTATATGCCGAGAATCATTCAGTATTACCTGTCCGAAGAACCGATCCTTTCCAATGTGGAAACGCATATCTGCGCCGAACCGGAAGGACTGGCCTACACGTTGGCCAATCTCGACAAGCTGGTTGTCAAACCCGTTGGTGAATCAGGTGGTTACGGTCTTCTGATTGGTCCGCATGCCACGAAAGAGGAACTCTCCGATTTCAGCCGCAAGCTGAAGGATGATCCCGCCAACTACATCAGTCAGCCGGTCGTACAACTGTCCGTCTGCCCGACGCTCTGCGAAACCGGTCTCGAAAACCGTCATGTCGATCTGCGCCCCTTCGCCGTCACCGGCAGGGACACATGGGTACTTCCCGGCGGCCTGTCCCGTGTGGCGCTGAAACGTGGCTCGCTCGTCGTCAACTCGTCCCAGGGCGGTGGTTCCAAGGACACATGGGTGCTGGCATCATGACCATTACTGTCGATCCGATCGCAACCTTCCCGCCCCAGCCGCTTCTGTCGCGGTATGCGGAATGCTCCATGTGGCTGGCCCGCTATATGGAGCGCATCGAAAATCTGGCGCGTATCATCGATATCACCGAGACCTTTGTCCGTTCCGGCGCGACAGACGGATGGAAAGCCATCATTCAGATCAACGCGGATGAGGAAAGGTTTTTCAAGGCGCATCGAAAATACTCGGCAGAACAGGTTATCTCCTTTTATGTCATTGAAAGGGACAACCCGACTTCAATCGCCGCTCTGGCTCATGCCGCCCGGGAAAACGCCCGTTCCCTGCGTCCGATCATCTCCGTGGAAATGTGGGCGCAACTCAACGTCTTCACCAACTTTATCCGTGATCTGAAAATCAATGACATCCGACCGGGTGAGATTTCCACGCTGTGCACGAAAATCAAGGAAGAGTGCCAGACCCACACCGGTATCACCGAGGGAACGCTCTATCGGGATCAGGTCTCGGTTTTCTATAATATAGGGCGGTTTCTTGAACGTGCCGATCAGATCACACGCCTGATCGACATCAAATACCACACGCTCCTGCCTTCAGAGGCTGGCGTGGGATCGGAAGTCGATATCAGCCAGTGGTCAGCCCTTCTGCGCTCGGCGGCCGGTTACCATGCTTACAGACGGGTCATGGCGGGTGACATCCGCCCTTCCAGCATCATCGGTTTTCTGCTGAAGAGCGCCGCTTTCCCGCGTTCGCTCACGACCAACCTCAGACTGCTCCACAATAGCCTGACACAGCTTCGCCGGGATTATCGTCTCCTCGCCTCATCCAACATTCTGGAACGTGTGGAACACCTGTCCGCAGTGCTGGAAAGTCAGACAGCGACCCAGATCATTGTCAGCGGACTGCATGAGTTCTGCGACTGGATTCAGAGCGAACTTCAACAGGTTCAGAATGAAATTGCCCAGGCTTTCTGGCCAACGGAACCGGTCGTGGCGAAAACTCTCTCACCGATGCCTCCGCTTGAACCTTTCCCCGCCTTTTCATCACAGACACAGACGCAAAGTCAGACCTGAACTGACTGGTTTCCTTTTGATCTCTGCATGATGGCCGGGAGTTGGTCCCGGCCATCATCTTTCAGGGATAGAGCTATAGCAGTTTCGATTCCGCGAAGCTCAGCCATTTACCGTTTCCGACAATCACGTGGTCCCGCACCGTAATGCCCAGCACGCTGGCGGCGGCCGCCACCTGTTTGGTCATCGCCAAATCCTCAGCAGAGGGCGACGGATCACCGCTTGGGTGGTTATGGACGAGAACCAGCGCGGTCGCTTTCAGCTCAATCGCCCGGCGTACGACCTCCCTTGGATAGACCGGTGTGTGATTGACCGTTCCCCTCGCCTGCGCTTCATCGGCGATCAACAGTCCGGCCTCATCCAGAAAGAGAATGTGAAACTGCTCTATGACTTCACGCGCCAGAACGGCTGACAGATAGGCATAAAGCTTTTTCCGGTCAGAAAGAATTTCACTGTCGGCGAGTTGGGACCGCTGGAGCCTGACTGCGGCTTCACGAAACACGGTTACAGCCGCAAGCATGTAAGGCCCGATCCCGATGACAGAACGTAAAGCCTGGGCTGACGCAGTCAGAGTGCCCGCAAGTGACCCGAACCGGGCGAGAAGCATTCCCGCCAGCAGCTTCGGTTCCTCATGTTTCGGCATGGCCAGACGCACCAGAGCCGACAGGGCGTCAATATCGTCCAGAACAGGATGATCGGTAACAAGCCCCTGCTCTTCCGGATCCGACAGTTCGCTATTGAGGAGCGCTCTGGTTGGATCGGGCGACAGTCGCGCATCGCGAACATTCAGGTTACGGAATGTCGCACCGTCCGAAAACCCATCATTCACGAGAGACCTCGATACAAATAGAAAGTATCGAAAGTCTACAGGTATGTTATTTAAGTGAATACCATCTATTTTGTTTTTTTATATAAACAAATTCTAAAATTTAGACTTATATTTAAACAGATCTATTTTATAAAAATACACTAATTATTGAGAAGGTCATTGAGACGGGGCAAATCAAGCCAGAGGCTACGGGAATCAAGCCGTTTCACCAGACCATCTTCCTCCAGTTTCCCCAGCGTACGGCTGACCGTTTCGACAGACGTGCCGAGATAATCCGCGATGTCCGAACGATCCATAATCAGGCTGAGAACACTTCGCGCAGGATCAAAAACTTCCTGCTGCCGACTGCATTCAAGCAGAAAATCAGCAACCCGCTTCAGCACTCTCTGATGCGTAACAATCAGCAGATGCCTCTGGGAGAGCCGCAACTGCGCCATGGCCCCCACAAGGCAATCCTGTTGTAGCCGAGGTTCGTGAGCGCAGAGCGCATCCAGCTCAGCACGCGGCACACGAATAAGCAGGCAATCAGTCAGCGCACAGGCCGAGTTCAGATAAACGCCGTTCTCTCCCAGACCGAACGGCTCACCCGGCATATAGAAAGCAACGATCTGATTTCTTCCATCCGCAAGCTGGTGGGCGACACGGACTGCGCCTGAGTGCGGAATATAGATATATTGCGCAGGCGTTTCCTGAGCGAAAATCTGTTCCTTGCACTCATAGGAAACCAGTGAGGCGATTTCAGCCAGTTCCTTCTGAACGACATTGTCCAGAATCAGAAAGCCATCCTTATCAATGCGATCCGCAGGCCAGTGTCCTACGGCACAGATACGGACTTTCGGCAAAACGGCGGCAAGGATCTTCATCGAAACCTGTCAGACTGAAGAGACTGAAACGCAAAAGCCGACACCTGGGAAGTGTCGGCTCCATGAGAATGGTCAGATATGTCCGCAGAATGGGTTCAGCAGACGCGATGCACCCAGTTATGTGTGTCTTCCACACGGCCACGCTGCGTCCCGATCAGCGCTTCCCGCAGGGCGCTGGTCACCGGACCGGGGCCATTTCCGCCGGAAATCTTGACCTCACCGCCATTTCTGGTGCGCACCGCGCCAATCGGAGAAACAGCCGCGGCTGTACCGCAGGCGAATGTCTCGGTCAGACGGCCGGACTTCGCATCCGCAAGCCACTGATCGATGGAATAGGCTTCCTCACGCACCGTCATGCCCTTCTCACGGGCAATCGTCAGGATCGAATCACGGGTGATGCCGGGCAGGATTGTCCCCGTCAGGGCCGGTGTGCTGATGGACCCGTCATCAAACACGAAGAAGATGTTCATGCCGCCCATCTCTTCAATGTAGCGATGCTCGACGGCGTCAAGGAACACAACCTGATCGCACCCTTCAGCCTTGGCTTCCGCCTGCGCCAGCAGCGAGGCGGCATAGTTTCCACCGCACTTCGCAGCACCTGTGCCGCCGGGAGCCGCACGCGTGTAGGTCTCGGAAACCCACACAGTCACAGCGCCGGCGCTGAAATACGCGCCCACAGGAGCCGCGATCACCAGAAACAGATACTCCGATGCCGGCTTGACCCCAAGAAACGCGTCATTGGCGAACATGAAGGGACGGATATACAGGCTGGCGTTCTCGCCCGACGGCACCCAGTCACGGTCGGCCTTCACCAGTTCATCGACAGCGCGCATGAACAGGGCGTCCGGCAGCTGCGGCATGGCCATGCGTTCCGCTGACGAGCGGAAGCGGCGGGCGTTGGCGTCCGGACGGAAAATGGCGATGCCGTCATCCTCGGTGCGGAAGGCCTTCATGCCTTCAAAGATTTCCTGAGCATAATGCAGAACCGCAGCGGATGGATCGAGCGTGAGCGGACCCCGCGGCATGACCTTCGCATCATGCCAGCCCTCACCATCCTTATAGCGGATCATGACCATGTGATCCGTGGCGATCCGCCCGAACGCCGGGTTGGCCATGAGCTCCGCCCGCTTTTCCGGGGACGTGAGATTGGGATGCGGAAGGGTTTCGAAGCTGATGTCTCCGGCGCTACTCACGGCCTGCTCTCCTGCCCTTTTCAATGGGCTTACTATGGTTCCATGGCCCTCAGGGCCGGTATTGCGCCACACTTGAGCGTAAATTACCGCTTTGGGCAATCCGGTTGTGACGCAATTCTGACTGCTGTTTCCATCGCAGTGACCGATTGGTCAATCCCTTGGGAACCGCTCTTCAGGCATGAACATGCTTCAGGGCAGCCTGAAGCTGTCTGGAAACAAGCCCCGGCAGTTCGGAAGGCGTTTCGGCGATTGCCTCCGAACCAGCCTCGACCAGTTCGCCTTCTCCGCCATAACCCCACGCAATACCGATCGCACGGATGGCGTTGGCGTGCGCACCGGAAATATCGAACCGTCGATCGCCGAGCATGATGGCGTGATGCTTTTCAATCGCGTGATCCGACAGGACGGAAGCGATCAGTTCGGGCTTTTCCGCGCCGCTGTCATCCGGGCGAGCGCCATAAACCTCACGGAATTCCGACAGAAGTCCCGCACGCTCCAGAATGGAACGGGCCAGCATCTTCGGCTTGGAGGTTGCGATGTAGAGCGTGGCCCCCGCTTCCCTGATGGTTGCAATCGCCTCCCTCATTCCCGGAAACACCGATGTCCTGAACATCCCCTCGGCTTCATAATGCCGACGATAGGCTTCCATGGCCTCGTCACACCGGTCATCTCCGTAGTGCCTGAGGACTTCGCAGATCAGGTCACGCAACGGAGGTCCGACGACCCATGTCAGATCCTGATCCATATCCGGCTGATGGCCGAGTTCACGGAGAACCGTCTGAATTGTTCCAATGATCCCTGCCCGGGAGTCGATGATTGTTCCATCAAGATCGAAAAGAACCGAGGAACCGGCAAGAGGGTGCGCTGTCATGCTTTCAGTTGAATACGCTTCCGGAGAGCCGTCAATCCAGCGTGCGCCATCTGGTCTCCGGACGGGGGTCTTGTCTGGATGTCGAGGCTGACTGTAGCGTGCGGCCCGTGGATGGCGCCCCGCAAGGTCCTGCTTACGATCTTGCAGGCTGCCGGCACGATCCGAAACTCTGGAGATCGCCTATGTTCAGCCACATCATGCTTGGCAGTAATGACATTGAAAGATCACGCAAATTCTACGATGCCATCTTCACGGCTATCGGTGGAGCACCAGGCGCCCTGAATCCAAAGGGCCGCCTCGTTTACAGTCATAACGGCCAGCGCCTCGTCATCGGCAAGCCTCTCAATGGCGAACCCGCCACTGCAGGCAATGGCTCGACCATCGGTTTCGCGATCGAGACGCCGGAAAAGATCGACGCATGGTGGAAAGCCGGCGGCGAAAACGGCGGCGTCCAGATCGAAGACCCACCGGGCGTGCGCAGGAACGCTGCTGGCGACATGTATCTCGCCTATCTGCGCGATCCCGATGGCAACAAGCTCTGCGCCCTGCACTCCATGTAACTCTGTTGCGTCAGCCGATACCGGAGAACCATTTTTCGGTATCGGCCAAAGAGTCTGTATTAACGGTCGGCCCTTATTTGAAGCGACAGGGCTGATCGCTCGTTGGCGTCTCATCGGTCTGGATAACCATCAGTTCGACCGGGTCATCACCCACATTTCCAGCATCATGCCCGATATGGCCCTGCTGATCCTTACGGCTGAGTTGATCTTCACCCAGCGAGACCTCGCCCGGTCCCATGACGACCTTGTGTCCGTCCATGGCCGTTACATACCATGAGCCTTTGAGCGGGATGATCCACTGCACTTTCGGGTCCGGGTGCCATGTTCCGTTCCAGTGCGCAGGCTGCACGGTGAAAATCACCTGAGCCGGGCCTTCCTTCAGACGGTTCTGCCACTGTGGTCCCGCCGGTTTCGACATGGTTTTCAGATCGAAGTCACGGATCGGACAACGTGTCATGTGGCTGATGCCGTTGTGATCGCTCCAGTTATGCCAGTACCACATGGTTGGACGAGGCGGAGTGTCATCCGCCTGCGCCATTCCGGTCATGCTGAGAATGCCGATCAGTCCGGCAAAAACTGTGCTGCGCTTTATCATTCTGCCTTCTCCGACTGCCTACGCGGCGGCTGGTAACGTTTTTCCGGCGAAACCGCGTCAAAGCGTTCCCGGCTGGGCGTCGCAAGCAGTTCAACGATCATGCCCCACGGCGTCTTTCCGTAGCAGAAGAGATTTCCCGGTCCTTCTTCCAGCGAAGGCTGCTTCTGAGGTTCTGTCATCAGAACACCGCCTGCGTCCTTGAAGCGGGCACATCCTGCTTCGATATCGTCAACATAAACCGCGAAATGCTGAAGTCCGAAATCACAGGGGCGCAGGGCTGCATGCTGTTCCGGTCCGTGCATTTCAAAAAGTTCGATGCAGGGTCCCTGCCCCAGCGCCACCATGCACATTTCTTTCACGACTGTTCCGGGCACAAGATCGAGGATCTTCTCGACCCTGTTTCCCTGCTGCGGGTGATCCGGCGTCACATTGCGGTAAAGCGGAACCGCCCCGAAGGCCTTTTCCAGAAAATGAAGAGCTGCGTCGATATCAGGAACAGTGACGCCGACATGATCAATCCCACGCGGCAGACCTGAATAATCCTGCGTCTCTTTCATGGCTGCTCCTCTCGCCTGTCTTTAAAAACAACGGAGCCTGTGCCGGTCAGTTGCATATAAAAACCCATGACCGGGGCCAGCACCCTCGACGTGCGCCCTCTCCCCGGCCTATTTCTGGTCCCGTTTCAAGAAAGGGTGACGCATCGTCATCCTGACTGACAGGAGACCGGCCTGCGCCGGGAAACATGCTCATGACTGCTGCCATTGAACGCCGTTTTGAAGCGGCCCGTGCCGTTGTGGATGATGCCGCACGGCTGGCCCTTTCGATGAGACCACCTCCGGGTGGACCGGTTGGCACGCAGAAATCCGCGCAGGACTGGCTGACTGAAGCAGACGGTGCGGTTGAAGCATTCATCTCCAGACGCATGGCGGCTCTTTTCCCGGACGACGGTTTTCAGGGCGAGGAAGAAGGCGCGACACGCAGCGGCAGCCTGCGCTGGGTTGTTGATCCCATCGACGGCACCTCCAATTTCGCCCGCGGACGCAACCGCTGGTGTGTATCGCTCGGTCTTCTGGAAGATGATCGTCCGGTTGCCGGTATCGTCTGCGCCCCTGCTCTTGGGGAGACCTATACCGGGCTCGTCGGCAAAGGCGCGTTCCTCAACGGCAAACCCATCAAGGCGTCACCCGTGAATGACACGCGCAGCGCCATGATTGAGATGGGCTGGAGCAATCGGGTGCCGAAGCCGGTTTTCATGGAAAAGATCGGCGCCATTCTGGATTCCGGCGCTATGCCCCGCTCGGGCGGTTCCGGCGCTCTGGCGCTGACCGATGTGGCTTGCGGCCGACTGGATGCCTACATCGAGATTGTCATCAATCTCTGGGATGTCGCAGGCGCTCTCCCCATTCTGGCAGAGGCTGGCGCCAAGGTTTCTCCTTTTCTGCGCGATGGCGGTCTGACCGGCGGCGCAACCATTCTCGCAGTCGCACCGGGCATTGCCGAAGCGCTGTCTAAAGCCGTGCAGATCCCGCTGATCTGAAGCAGCAAACCGGGTGGCGTAACGCCATCCGGTGGTCCGTACAGAACAGTCACCATGTAACTGACCGCTACAAAACAATTACCTTTCATGTCTCAAACAGGGTTCTCGCAGGCACGCCCGCACGATAACCTCCGGCCCATGTCATTTTCGAATGACGACAAGGAGTTTGAAACATGAAGAAAATTGCACTCTCTCTCATGCTGGCCACCGGTCTGGCGACAGCGCCGACATTCGCTCACGCAGCGTCATCGGCCCATGTCGCCTGGGAGAAGTACAAGGCAGGTCGTTCCCTGAAGCATCTGTCCGCTGACGGTCAGCGCGCTTTCGGGGATCTGCTACAGGCCCATGACCTGCTTGCCGCAGGCAAGACGGACCAGGCCATCCCGTTCCTCTATGATGCGAACAAAAGTCTGACGGCGGCTTCGGCAGCGGACCACAAGTTTGTCGCGGCTGAAGCTTCCCTGACCCCCGCGCCTCAGCATCCGGCAGCACCGGGTCACACCCCTTCCAGCACACAGGAAGTATGGATTCCAGTCGGCGGTGAATTCGTGGAAACGGAAACTCTGGCTCCTGAGAAGAAGGCCGCTGTCGCAGCAGCAAACGGCCAGATCAAGGCTGGAAAGGCTCCTCAGGCCGCAGAGACCATGCAGGTTGTTGACGACAAGCTCGACTTCATCGTGGCTCTGGCTCCGCTGAACAAGACGCAGGGCGCCGTGAACCGTGCGCAGGTCTTCACTGAAGGTCACAACCCGCAGGACGCCCTCGATGCGGTCACACAGGCGCTGAACAGCCTCGTGTTTGTCGATGACGACCTTCTCGACGCTCAGGCTGCTCCTGCAGGCGCTCCCGCCCAGACGTCTGCTGCGCCGACAGCAGGCCAGACGGCGGCACAGCCCGCAGCCAAAGCGGCTCAGTAAGGCTGATACGATTACTCCTGATCATCCATTGCGAAGATCAGGAGTAATTTTTTTAATGTTTATGTATGTGTGCAGGAAACAGACAAAACAGCGCCCTGCCGCGCTTTCGTTTACTTGAATAAACCGGGCTCAAAAGAGACTGCGTCTCTCTGTGCGGTTCAGGGCAAAACCCAGAAAACCACGCGCCTGTATTTGCAGACCATACAGACGCCTGTTTTTATTCTCTCAAAAATGCTTCGGTGAAGAAACCACTGACGCCCGCGCTATTTCGTTGGCGCGCTTGGCTGCCTGTTTGCGCTCCCTGCGCTCTCTCATGGCCATCCGCTCATACCGGATACGCTGACGGATCCAGTTCAGAACACCCGAGAACATCAGCACCGTGATACCGACGAAGGTCCAGCCGTCCAGCGGTTCCTTGAAGACGATGTAGCTGAGCACGACGCCCCACACCATCTGACTGTATTGGGGCAACGCCACACGGTTTGCTGGCGCTTTCGCAGTCGCCATCATCATCAGCAGCTGACCAAGAGCGGCCAGAAACCCATAACCGAACAGATAGCCCCAATCCTTGAAGGAGGCTGGCCATGTCGCATGCACCCCCATCAGAATGCCGTTACCCACAATCGGACCAATGAGGCTCGATCCGAACAGGGACAGGCGGGTCTTTTCACGATCAGCAAGACGATAGGCGATCACGCTGCCCGCATTCGCAAACGCAGCGACCAGAGCGCACAGATGCCCGAAATGCAGGGCGCGAAAACCGGGACGGAGCACAATCAGCACGCCGACAAAGCCGAGAATGACCGCAAGCCAGGCCCAGAACGTGACCTTTTCCTTCAGGAAAACGACAGAAATGACCGTCACGAACAGCGGCATCAGGAACATCAGCGACAGCGCTTCCGGCATGGGCAGAAGCATGAAGGCTTCCACGCTGGCGGCAGTCGCCACGAACACGCAGATCGCTCTGAGGAACCACATCATCCATAATTGCGGACGAACGATATCGAGATAGGATTCCCCTTTCTGCCGGATGAACGGCAGGATCAGGAAACCGAACACACCGCCGGAGAAAGCGACTTCAAACGGGTCCATCGATCCCGCCAGCAGTTTGGAAAACGCATCGCTGATGGAGAACGCCGCATAGGCTCCAAAGGCGAGCGTCATTCCGGTGAAGAGGTCTCTCGGAGTCATGGAAGTTCGTACGCCATATGCTGGAGAAATCAGAAAAACTGTCGTGCAGATCTGAAACAGGGAGCCGCGTATAATCGTCGCGCTATATAACGTCACGCACTATTATGCGGCAGACACAAAAAAAATTTACACCGTGTTTTTCTGCACTACGAAATACGCAGGTCTCCGGCAAAATAGCCGCCAGCTATTTCAAATAACGTTAACTTAAAAATTTTATATTACTTATCCGGAAAACGAATATACAGATTACCCAACAGGACATTGCGCGTCCGGCATGCTTGGAAATCAAATCTATATTTTATATGCGACTTTTATGTCGGGGAGCAGAACCGCTCCCCGCTAGTCGGCCTTATTCGACCGTAACCGATTTCGCCAGATTACGCGGCTGATCGACATCCGTGCCTTTGAGCAGGGCTGTTTCATAGGCCAGCATCTGCACACCGATCGTCTGGATGATGGGCGTGACGAACGGATGCACCTTCGGCAGCGCAATCGTCTGTTCGGCAATGGCGGACAGGCGTTCTGCCCCCGCCTCATCCGTGAAGGCCAGCAGACGGCCGCCACGGGCTTTGGCTTCCTGCAGGTTGGACAGTGTCTTGTCGAACAGCGCACCTGAAGGAACGGTTGCAACAATGGGAACCGTGCGGTCAATCAGCGAAATCGGCCCGTGCTTCATCTCGCCGGCAGCATAGGCTTCCGCGTGAATGTAGGAGATTTCCTTGAGCTTCAGCGCGCCTTCCATGGCGACCGGATAGGCGCTGCCCCTGCCGAGATAAAGCACGTCCCGCGCCTCGGCCACCACGGACGCCATGTTGCGAATGGCGTCGTCATGCGTGAACACCTCAGCAGCCCGGCTGGGCAGATCGAGCAGAGCGGAAACCAGTTCTTCTTCACCTGCCTCATCCAGTTCGCCACGCGCACGCGCAATGGCGATGGTCAGGCAGGCCAGCACCGTCAGTTGTGCGGTGAACGCCTTGGTCGAGGCCACGGAAATCTCTGGACCAGCCACCGTTCCCAGCACGGCGTCACTGTCACGCGCCATGCTGCTGTGTTCGGCGTTCAGGATCGACAGGATCGGCAGGCCAGCGTTCTTTAGCCCACGCAAAGCTGCCAGTGTATCCGCCGTCTCACCCGACTGGGAGATCAGAATACCCAGCGAGCCCGGTGTCAGAGGCGGATTGCGATAACGCATCTCGCTGGCGACATCGATATCCACCGGAAGACGAGCGATTTCCTCCAGCCAGTAACGTCCGACCACACCGGCATAAAACGCCGAACCACAGGCAGTGATCACCGCACGCGGCACACTGGCGAGATCAAACGGCATCTCCGGCAGCACCACCTTGCGGGTCGCCGGATCGATCATGCGCTGAAGGGTCTGCCCGATCACCAGCGGATGCTCGTGCAGTTCCTTTTCCATGTAATGACGATAGCCATCCTTGCCGACCGCACCGGCAATGAGGGCTGTCGTCTGGATGGTCCGCTCGACACGCTCGCCGGAGTGATCGAAGAACTCTGCCCCTTCCCGGCTGAGAACGACGCAGTCTCCATCATCAAGATAGGCGATGCGACGCGTCAGAGGCGCGAGCGCAAGACTGTCGGAACCGAGGAACATTTCCCCCTCGCCAAAGCCTACGGCAAGCGGCGCGCCGTGGCGGGCTCCGATCATCAACCCTTCATGGTCGGCGAAGATCATCGCGACGGCATAAGCGCCTTCCAGACGACGGAGCGCTGAAAAAGCAGCCTCGCGTGGAGACTGTCCTTCACCGAGATAATAATCGACCAGCTTGGCGATCGTCTCGCTGTCGGTCTCCGTCTCGAAACTCTGACCTTCGGCTTCAAGATCGGTCCGCAGGGTTTCGAAATTCTCGATGATACCGTTATGCACGATGGCCACGCGGGCCGTGCCGTGCGGATGCGCGTTATTCTCGGTTGGAGCGCCATGCGTGGCCCAGCGGGTATGACCGATCGCAGTCTTTCCGTGCAGAGGGGCCTGTTCCAGAACCTTGCCGAGATTGTCCAGCTTGCCCGCGGCACGACGACGCTCGATGTGGCCGTCAGCGTTCAGCGTGGCGATGCCAGCCGAATCATAGCCCCGATATTCCAGCCGACGCAGACCTTCAAAGACGATCGGCGTTGCCTGTCTGTGTCCTACGACGCCACAGATACCGCACATCAGCCCTGTTCCTTCTTTGCCCGGAGCGCTGCACGGAAGCGTGCGGCCCATCCAGTTTTATTTGTCTGCACCCCACGCGCAACCGCCAGCGCATCCGGCTCCACGTCACTGGTGATGACACTTCCCGCAGCCACCAGCGCGCCATCCCCAATCGTCACCGGTGCGACAAGGATGGAATCGGAGCCGATAAAGGCGTTCGCACCGATGGTCGTGCGGTGCTTGAACACGCCATCATAATTGCAGGTGATCGTCCCGGCTCCGACATTGGTGGCAGCCCCGATGCTCGCGTCGCCGAGATACGTGAGATGATTGGCTTTCGCGCCGTCGCCCATGGTCGTGGCCTTGAGTTCGACGAAGTTCCCGACGTGACAGCCCACACCCAGCGTCGTGCCGGGCCTCAGCCGCGCATAGGGACCGATCAGCGATTTCGGCCCGACTTCGCACTGTTCGAGATGGCTGAACGCCCGGATTTCCGCGCCGGAACGCACTGTCACACCGCGCCCGAAGACCACGTTCGGTTGTACGACCACATCCGGTTCCAGCACCGTATCGAACGAGAAAAACACTGTCTCGGGCGCGGTCAGGGTCACACCCCGTTCCATCGCCTCACGACGCAGACGACGCTGGACCGTCGCCTCGGCCTCCGCCAGTTCGACACGGGAATTCACGCCGAGCAGTTCGCTTTCAGGCGCTTCGACAGCGCGGATCACGCCACCCTGCTCCCGCACGATGCCGACCACATCGGTCAGATAATACTCGCCCTTGCTGTTCGCATTGCCGACCTTGTGCAGCCACTCACGGAAACGGGTCGCATCGGCGCAGAAAACACCGGCATTGCACAGATCAACAGCACGTTCGGTCTCCGTCGCATCAGCCCATTCGACGATTTTTTCGACCGTGCCATCATCATTAAGGATCACACGACCGTAACGACCGGGATTGACCGGACGCATGGCCAGCAGAGCGAGGTCCGTCCGTTCTGCTTCACTACGACGCGTGTCGAGCATGCGCTGGAGCGTCTCGGGCGTAATGAGCGGGTTGTCAGCATAAAGCACCGCCACATCGCCATCACCGAACAGGTCTTCGGCCTGAAGTGCCGCATGGGCCGTGCCAAGCCGGTCATGCTGGATCACCGTCGCATGGGGCGCAGCACAGCGGGCAAGATCGTCCATATCGGGTCCGATGACGACAACGACGCGATCAAACACTCTGGCCGCGCTGGCGATCAGGTGGCTCAGCATCGGCTGCCCCGCCAGCGGCTGAAGAGCCTTTGGGAGTGATGAACGCATCCGCGTGCCGAGACCGGCTGCGAGGAGAACGGCTGTGGAAGAACGGTTTACGGACGATTTTGTCATAGCTTTCTGGCGGTAAGCCACTGTCGGGAGACTGTCAAACCCGTGAGGTGTGTTTCTGTTTCACTTCGCGTTACTCTCATTTTCCGGACACGGTGAAGAAGGGAGAAGCGACGGATGCGACTGGTGGTTTTTGACCTCGACGGCACGCTTGTGGACTCACTCCCCGATCTGTCGGACTGTGCAGGACTGTTGCTGGCTGAATATGGCCTCCCTGCCCCATCGCAGGACGCCGTCCGGAGCATGATTGGCGACGGCGTTGGCAAGCTGGTCGAACGGGCGCTTGATCACGCGGGAGCAAAGGACATTGACCGTCAGACCGCGATTCACCGCTTCATGGAACTTTATGGGCCCCGTGTAACGGAACGATCCCGCCTGTTTCCGGGCACGGAAGAAACGCTGCATCGTCTTGTTGGCGAAGGCTGGACGCTGGCGGTCTGCACCAACAAACCCGTTGCCGCCGCCAATGATATTCTACGGACATTCGGCATTCTGGATCTGTTCGCCACTGTCGGTGGCGGGGATTCCTTCCCTGCCCGCAAGCCCGATCCCGCGCATCTTCTGGGCACCATCGCCCTCGCCACAGGCACGGCCGCCCGCTCAATCATGGTTGGCGATCATGCCAACGACATTCTGGCAGCGCGTGGAGCAGGCGCAAAATCGATTTTTGCCCGCTGGGGATATGGCCTCTCCGCCTATGCCGATGGTTCGACAGCAGAAGCAGACAGGATTGCGGATATACCGGCCATTGCCGATACGCTCCTCAGCGGCTCCTGAAGCCCGCTCCTGTAATTCTCTCCGACATTCATTTCATACCGAGGTCTGACGGACCTGCAGACGCGCGTTCAGCAGGATGAGGGTGAGGACCACAAGAGCCGCCCCGCCGACCGTCAGCATCAGGGCTGGAGCCAGACCTTTTCCGAACAGGGACGCCATTCTGGTCTGGAGCAGCGCGTTGCTGGCGGCGATCAGGTTACCGCACTGATAGGCGAGACCGGGGAACGTGGCGCGGACCGACACGGGCGAGAGTTCGCTGAGATAAGCGGGCACCACACCCCACGCGCCCTGCACACAGAACTGGACGCACACAGCCCCTGCCGCCAGCCAGAAGACAGAATGCGAAAGCGCCCAGAGCGGAAGGAACGGCAACGTCAGCAGAGCCGCCAGGGCGATACTGTATTGTCGGCCAATCTTTTGGGACAGCATTCCGAAAAACAGCCCGCCAACAATAGCGGCAATATTATACAGCACGACAATGAGCGTGATGGTGGGATGAGGCAGCCCGCGTTCCAGTCCCAGAAATATCTTCGGATACAGATCCTGAGATCCATGGCTCATGAAATTGAATGCGGCCATCAGGGTAATGGCGAACAGACACAGAGCCAGATTGCCCCGTATCACCGGCCATAATGCGTGCGCGCGGGTGGATGCCTGCGCCTGTCTGGCTCTGAGCCATTCAGGACTTTCAGGCACGCGCAGCCAGATATAGGCTGCGGCAATCAACGCGCTACCGCCCAGAATAAACAGCCCGCGCCAACCCATGACGGGCAGCAGAAGAAAAACGAGGGAAGCGAGCAGATATCCTGCCGGATATCCCGCCTGAAGAATCCCGGACGCGGTCCCCCGCCACGAAGGTGGAACGCTTTCCATGATCAGAGACGTGCCCACGCCCCATTCGCCGCCCAGCGCAATGCCGAACAGGGCCCGCAGGACCAGAAAAACCGTCAGATTGGGAGAGAAGGCGGACAGAACCTCGATCAGGGAATAAACGGTGATGGTCGTGATCATCACGGGCTTACGGCCATACCGGTCAGCCGCGCGGCCACACACAAACGCACCAACAGGACGTGTCAGCAGTGTCAGTGTCGGCGCAAGCAGGACGCTTTCCAGCGGAACGTGAAAACTTCTTGCAACATCATCAAGTGTAAAGAGGACGATAAAGAAATCACAGGCATCGAGCAGCCAGGCCAGAAGGGAGGCGATGACGACATGACGTGCGGTTGTCAGGTCGTATTCATATCCATCTTCCCTGATGACGCCTGAAAGAGGCGCTGTTGTCTGGGTCACCGTTCCGGTCATGCAATTCTCCGGCGGGTTCCGTCAAAAAGCCTTTCTCAGCGTGCGGCCCCACTCATTTCTGTTCCATCCGGATCAGGGAGAAGACCTGAAATGCAGTCTGACCCTCCATGGCGAATTCTCTCTTGTCATGAAGCGGTCTGTTTGTCTGCCCGAATGCCATTGACATTACCGGGAGGAGTAAAGTGCGGGAACTTCCTGCCGATGAACATAACTGAACAGAGGGCCTTCTCCGCGAATGTATGGACAGACTGCAGAACACTGTCTGCTGATTATAAAACCCTTATGTTATTTCGGAGATATTTCATTATCTCCATGAGTAATGCCGCATGAAATGACCATCCGGTATTTTCTCTCGACCGGCTTGCCTGCGGCACTCCACTCCGGGGCCTAAATTCAAACTGTTTCTTAAAATAGAAAGAAATTACCAAAATATTATCGGGCATATTAAACGATCTGCAACATCCTGCCCGTAATCTGGGACGAACAGATCAAGGCCGGATGAGTGTACGCTTCCCATACTTCCCCTCACGTTTTCATCGCCACTCCCTGTTTCGGCGGACTGGTCACGCAGACTTACATGCAGTCAATCCTCGGCTGCATGGCCATGGCGCAGCATCACGGGATTGAGTTGACCCTCTCGCTCGTAGGGAATGATGCTCTGATCACGCGTTCACGCAATACATTGCTGCACCAGTTCTTCGCCCAGAGTGATGCGTCGCATATTCTTTTTGCGGATAGCGATATCGGCTTCGCTCCGGATGCCGTGCCCCGCCTTGTGGCTACCGGAAAAGACCTTGTCGCCGGGCTTTATCCTCTCAAGGATCGTTACTGGGATTCACTCACGGATGTCCTCACCAAGAGAGGCGAGCCGACGGAAACGGCATCCCTGCGCTATGTGGGTGAAAGCACCTCCCTCCACGAACATCAGTCCGACCATGGTGCGGAAGCGGGTCTCGTCAAGGCAGGTTACGCCGGAACCGGATTCATGCTGATATCCCGACAGGCTGTGCAGCGTATGATCGAAGCTTATCCGGAAACGCGTTATAAGCGGATCGACGCACCGGTGGGGCAGGACAATTCAGCCGCCGTAGAGACAGATGCCTATGCTCTTTTTGACTGCATGATCGATCCTGAAACCGGCACCTATCTCAGTGAGGATTTCACTTTCTGCAAACGCTGGCGCGATATTGGTGGTGAGGTCTGGCTCGATACCGGACTGAAACTTTCCCATACTGGCGCATCGACCTTCACGGGAGATCCTTCGCTGCGGATGGGCATTTCCAGAGGCAGGTAGAAAGCAGAAACGGGAGCGGATCGCCTTAGAAATCCGGCATCGCTCCCGAAAGCATTCCACCCTGTCGTAAGGGCGCCACCTTGCGAGCGAGACCGGTGACATCATCCGTCTCGACCATCAGGCCGCAGACTGTCGCCTCTCCTTCCGCCGGTTGCAGACGCTCACCCGGCATCTTGCGGACAAAGCGCGCAACCGCCGCCTCTTTCTGCATGCCAATGACGCTGTCGTAGTCACCACACATTCCCGCATCGCTCTGAAAAGCCGTCCCTGCCTTGAGAATCCGATGATCAGCGGTCGGAGTGTGCGTATGGGTGCCCACCACCAGCGAGACCTTGCCATCCAGCACATGACCGAGCGCCCACTTCTCGCTGCTGGCTTCCGCATGCACGTCCACGACGGCCGCCTGCACCGTGACGCCAAGACGGTGTCTTGCAAGCAGCTCCAGAGTCAGGCGAAACGGATCATCAAGCGGGTCCATGAACAGACGCCCCATGACGTTGACCACCAGCACTTTACGCCCGTCAGCAAGCGTGACGACCGTGCTGCCCTGCCCCGGTGTGCCGGGAGGAAAGTTCAGCGGCCTCACCACCGCGGGCATTCCGTCGATTTCGCCGATGAGATCACGACGGTCCCATGCGTGATTGCCGAGAGTGATGACATCGACGCCGCAACCCATCAGATCCCGAGCAATTCCGGGAGAAAGTCCAAAACCGTGACTGGCGTTCTCGGCGTTGACGATCACCAGATCGAGAGACAACTGACGACGCAGTTCCGGCAGGCGTGCCGTCACCCCATCGCGGCCACTCCGCCCCACAATATCTCCCAGAAACAGAATTCTCACGACATGACTCTCACAATGATCTCCGGTCCCCATAACGCTGATGGTCGGGAATGAAAAAACGCGGCGTGGGCTGCCTATGAAAGAAGGTTGCCCACGGGAATGACGTCTTCTTTTTCGGTAACGATGACAGGCAACGGCACATCAAACGGCCCCACCGGGATGTGCGGCACTTCCTGCACGGAAAAGGCATACCCTATGGCGCAGGCATCAGGCAAAGCCGCCAGCGTGCGATCATAATAACCGCCGCCATAACCGAGCCGATATCCGCGTCGGTCAAAAGCCAGCATTGGCACCAGTATCACATCCGGCACATCAACCGGACCATCAGGACACACAGTTCCGAATCGTCCCTCGCGCATCGAACAGTCCGGATCCCATTGCCGAAAAATCAGCGGCGACCCTTTCGGGGGCGTCTCGGGCATCAAAATCTGCCAACCCACTTCATGTAACCGATGAGAGAGGGGCCGCAGGTCAACCTCATCCGGCATCGGCCATACACAGGCAATCCGGGCAGGCGGACGCCCGCGAAGCCGGGCGTAAAGCCGGTTGCACAACAGGGCGGAGAGGGAGGGATCAGCCTGCTGCAGCGCTGCTTTCATCGCAAGACGAATGGCGCGCTTGTCGCTGGCTGTCTCGGGGAGATCTCCAGAACCTGTCATGGAGTCGCAAAAACCGTGTGGAGCCACCCTGGCCGTTGGACTTTACAACCTCCAGGACCTGCTAGTGCAGGTGGGCGCCGGAATACCATGACCAAGATCACGACAGAGCCAGCTCCCGAGGAAGTGCTTATCGGCCCAGGGGATGAATTGCCTGACGCACCGGGCAGCCCCACAGACATAATCTAGTCTGCCTCAAGCGCTGCCGCAATGGTTTCCGCGCGCTCAGCCAATAAAGATAATTCATCCATGAGACGCGCATTCTCTCTTGCCGCTGCTTCACCGGCCGCAATCGCCTTGCTGGCCTCGGTGGAAATCAGCTCAGCCGTCAGGTCCGAGAGTTCGTCGGCCATCAGAAGGGACGCCAGAACAAGGATTTTGGCCTCGCCGCTGAAGCCAAGCGCCCTGACCCGCGCCACCCGCTTGCTGACCTCCTGCGCCATATCGAGAAGATGGCGCTCCTCTCCGGGCTCACACCCGATCTGATAGGCATACCCGTTGATGCGGACTGTTACCTGCGGCATGAATCAGTATCCTTCGCCGTGCTGTGACGCATCATGGTCGGAAACGTGTCTCCAGCCGTCATCCTGATTGTGCGCTTCCGGCGCCGGATCGGGCACGCCACCGGACTGCTCGTGCGACGCGAAGTCTGCCGATATTTCAACCGGTTCTTCCTGTGGTTGGGCCGGAGCCAACTCTCCCAGTATATTTTTCACGTCGACCATCAGCGCATCAAGTGACGCTATCGCTGCCTGGACATCCGGCTGCGGCCCCTCGACCACTGCTTCGGGCACAGAAGGCTGCGCTTCTTCCCTGCGGTGTTCCAGTGCGAAGGCGATCCTGTCCAGAGCAGAGCGAAGTCGTGAAACAGGATCGACAGGCCTATTGTTGTCCGGCTTGTTCTCGCTCATATGCGCACGTGACTCCGCCTTATGTACATCTTTGGAAGTTTGTTTAGAAATCACCCGCAAAGGATTGAACGTCAAGCATGATCCGGCAAATCCGCCCGCATCTTTCCAAGGAAAATGACGATAGCAAACCTGGCTGTGCTTTCCTGGTTTCCACTTTGCGGGAAGCGTTCGGTGCGCTCAGGTCGGCTCAAGCGCGCGGATGTTCCGACATTATCCTCATTTCCCCCCCGGGAGCGGCCGGTTTCATGGGAGCCCCATGGTGGATGGCCATGATGGCACAATTGAGGAGCCTTCAGGAGGCAGATCACGCCTCCCTTCCCTTCATTGATATTCTTGATTGCGGCAGCCAGGCAGGCCGGGCCGTGTCGGCGCTGACACGGGGGCAGAAACATATCGTGTTCGATCCTGCCTCCCCGCAACGAAAGGCCGTGGAGATGCTGGCGGCGTCACTCGGTGCGACCGTCCTTTTTAAACGGCCTGACGGGATTCAGTCTTTCCCTCTTGGCATCGCCCACTCTTCCGGGGAATAAGCCTCTTCACAGACAACCCCGTTCTCGGAGACTGGAATGAGCAGCAAGCAGCCCGACACGGGACGACTGACAGAAGCCTGTGAAGGATATCTTGTCACTCCTCCGTTGCTGGAAGCCGCCTCTTTTGCCGACCGGCTCGATCATGCCTTGACGGTGCTGCCTGTAGCAGCTGTGCGACTGAGACTTGCAGAAACCTCTTCCGAAACGATGAAGCGGACGATTCTCGATATCCGGGAAATCATGGACCGGCATGACGCTGCGCTGATGCTTGATGGTTTTCCTGAACTGGTGCGCCAGACAGGATGCGACGGTGCGCATGTGGAAGCGGAAGACGTTGCAGCGGCGCGAAAGATCCTGGGCGACGATTTTCAGCTCGGCGCCGCGTGCGGTTTTAGCCGGGATCTGGCGATGTTGGCCGGTGAAAAAGGTGCCGATTACGTGGCTTTCGGGCCATTTGGCGCTGAATCCGAAACGGAAGGCCTCGCTCTTCTGACGTGGTGGCGGGAAATGATGGAATTGCCTGTTGTCGCCGCCTACAGTCCAGCGTCAGAGATGGCCGACCTTCCCCTCCCCGAAATGCTGCACACATTGGCAACGACGGCAGATTTTCTGGCGTTAGGCGTCACTCAGGACGGCCACTCTTTTGACGCCCTCTGGCAGACGCCGGAAAAATTCCTGCCCTTGTTCGCTGAAACCGTTAAAGGCTGAGTGAAACTGCCCTCAGGAAGCGGTTGGATGATGGTCCAGCGTTGTCAGCGAGCCAGCTGAATCCAGCGTGTTGAGATCATGCACATCGTAGGCGATGGATCTCACCATGGCTGCGAGGGATTTTTCGCACAGTTCCGTATGATGAGCTGAACTGGCTTCTGCCGTGAAATCGGAACGGAAGTGAGCGCCCCGGCTTTCTTCCCTCTGATAGGCGGAAATCATCATCATCTGAGCCACCAGCGCCGCATCGTCGCAGGATGCCAGACGGGAAACGCGAAACAGCGCCTGCCGCAGGGAAGCACCTTCACGCACCGGTCCCAGAGCCATCTTCACAAGTGGACGCAACATTTCCTCGACACCGTTAGGCACGGAGAGATCAGGCGTTATCATGGACACGTCGATCCGCGTGTTTTTCGTTTCATTCAGCACGCTCTCGGCAACCATCTCACTGCAGACAATCATCTCCAGCAAAGGGTTGGCCGGGAGTGCGGATGCACCATGCAGACCGGTACTCGCACACTCACCACACGCCCACAGGCCCGAAATGGATGTCCTGCCCGCGATGTCGGCCCTGATCCCGCCAATATGGAAAGCAGCCGCAGTCTTTACAGGTAAAGCCTCATTGCGGGGATCAAGACCGACACTCCTGCACCGTTTCAGAAAGCGATCCAGATGGTCACCCGCAATCGCGGGCTGGCCGGAAATCTGCTTGCTCAGATCGAGAAAGACCGAGTGGCCTGCATCCCCGCTCTGCTGGACAAAGCGGGCGAGACCATCCGAATCTTTCTCTGTCACATCCAGCTGCTTGCCATTTTCATCCAGAAGAGAAACCTGTCCTTCCCATAAATCCGACGGAACAGTGAAGCTGCTTTTGCCAGTGGTTTCGGTGGACAGGGCGAAAGGATCGAACCGGACAAATTCCATGTCGCACAGTGTCGCGCCAGCTCTCGCTGCGATCGCCATGCACGAACCCACTCCATGCGAAGAGCCGAGATCATCTCCAAAGAGACCGCATGCTCCACTGCCCGCCATGATAACGGCATCCGTATCAAGAATGCCGGTTTTATCACCAGTCGCGAGAACTGCGCCCCTGACGTGACCTTCTACAAGAATGAGCTGTCGTAACGCGGTCGCAGGAATGATCGTGACATTCTGTCTTTTCGCCAGAATCCCGAACAGGATGGCATAAAGAGCGCTTTCCGAATCCGGCCATCCATGCGTTCTGATGAAATCAAACTTTGCAAGACCGGCCAAAGCCTGATCCATTCGCCCCATGACGCACTGTACGACATCAAGTCGCGCCAGTCCCTTTCCGACCCTGAGCGTGTGCGCAGCTCTCTCCGCAGAGGAACCCGTTTCTTTCAGAAGAGAGAACAGACAGTCCGCGCCTGTATCTGTGACCTGAGGTTCCCTCCCGGCAATGAGAATGCAGGGCGCATCATTCATGTGCAGAGCGACAAGAACTCCGGCAATCCCGGCACCGACAATCAGTGGCTGTCCACGCAGTTTTTCAAGATTGACGGTATGAGCCGCAACCATGCCACTTCCTTTTCTGTGTCGCACCGGTTTCTTACAGACCCAGTTCACAACTCTGCTTTTCTGCCATTGCGCTGCATGGGCAGGCCTGCCGCGCAACCAGGCCAGACTGTTCCACCGGAACTTGGAGAGCCAATACCCCCTTTTCCCAGAGAAAAGTCAGTAAAGAGTTACTGCTGAATCAGTCATGGTAACGGGGTCTAATTCTCATCGCGGGCCTCATCCTGATTTTTTGCTCTTCTGCGATGCGAAAAAAGCAGATTTTCGATTGTTTCGGTATCAGTCAGTGTTTCAGCCAGCGGGAGGACCAGCGACATGCCCTGGGCATTGCGGGCAACAGTCACATCGTTTTTAAATCGAAACAATCTGGCGGGACGGCCAAATATCTCGTCACTGACGCCGCCTGCTTCTTCAATCAGTCCGCAATTCGATACGCTCCTGCGAAACGCCTGCTTGTCCAGCGTCTCCCCCAGAACACCTTCCATGGACGCCTGAAACTGCGGAATGGTGAAGCGCTCAGGCATAAGTTCCACCGGCATGGACAATGATCTGAGCGGTTTACGGAGATGCCCCAGCCCCTGCGCCAGCCACCTGTAAAATCTGCTGTCTGCAAGGGTCATCATATCCACCTGCCCGTCTCCAGGCAGATATCCGGACTCAATGAGCGCCCCGCAGCGTTCAGAGGCAAGTTCGGGACGCCATCGCGAGCCTTCGAGCGCAAAGAGCACGCATACCTTTTTACGCGCCCCCACCTGTTCGGACGTTGTCGGTGGCGTGACCTGTGTGAGCAGGAATTCCCCCAGCCGGTTTTTGAGCGTGACACCGTGATGGTTTCTCTGATCCTCCCAAGGTAAAAAATCGTAACAGGATGACCAGCCGCGTCCGTCTCCCCCGGTCTGCGTTGTGACAAGATACGGAATCTCCAGAATTTTCCGTCCGTCCGGAGTCTGTTCCATTCCGACCGGCAACTGCTCGGCGCAGGCGGAAAAAACACGACGGCGCGTCACGATCAGCGCCTCAAGAGCCTCACGGATCTGTCCTTCCCCTGCGCCAGAAAACTGCATATGCGGCAGCCCGCCATGTCCATCCGTCAGAACAAGTGGTTCGCCTGCCTGCAAGGCCACAGGCACCGCAGCAATGATGACCCCGGTTCCCTCCTTCATGTTGGGCGGATCATGTCAGCCACGTCTTCGGCTCACTTTGCTGGACGATGCTCCCGTGCGACGCTCATCGTTCCGTTGTTTCAGACGAGCGTACGCGCTCCCATACATACCTCCAGCTCCGGCCCTTCGTTCCGGTTCCACGGCTTGCGGGCCCGGCTATCCGTGAAAAGCCGTTTTTAATCCCGTACAATTCTTCTGAAACATTGCGGGATACGCGCGACAGGACAAGCGAAACCATTGCCGGGTTGTCAACGCTTTCCTGTCCATTATGTCATAGCTGTTGCGCCGCAATAACTTTTCCTGTCGTCAGAAACCCAACGGCCCTCCGGAGTTTTATAATACGTGCGCGGCGTGCTACGCTGACGCCAGGATATGCAAATTTTTCCTTATTATAGAGAGGGTCACGATGGCCGCCACCAGCGCCAGAGAAAGTCTCATTGCCCTTCTACGCGGTGTTGAAAAGTTCAACACCGAGGTTTTCCCTGAAAAGCAGAATCTTTTTCAAGGGCTGGCAGAAGGGCAATCGCCCAGCACACTGTTCATCGCCTGCGCAGACAGCCGGGTAAACCCCACGCTTATTACCCAGACGGATCCGGGCAACCTTTTCGTCCTGCGTAATATCGGCAATATCGTCCCTGCTTACGGCGAAATGCTCGGCGGCGTCTCTTCGGCTATTGAATACGCAGTACAGGCTCTGGGCGTCTCCAGTATCATCGTCTGCGGTCACTCCAACTGCGGCGCCATGACAGCCCTGCTGGACCCGGATCCTTCCAAGCTGGACAAGATGCCCACGGTCAAATCCTGGCTGCGCAATGCAGAAGCGGCAAAAGCCGTCATCGGCGCTCTCAGCAGCACGGATGTCGGACCGGCGACTGTCCGCAGCCTCTCGGAACAGAACGTGCTGCTGCAGATCTCCCATCTGCGCACGCATCCATCCGTTGCAGCGGCGCTTGCCCAGAATAAACTGATCCTTCAGGGCTGGTTCTATGACATCGGAACGGGTGAAGTGATGGTGCTGGACGAACAGGCCCGCAAAACCATTTCGATCGACGAAGCCATTGAGCATCTGGAACAGGCCCAGACCGCCGCCTGAGATTATGCTTCCCTGATGACAGGATCATTCCTTCTGACAGGAAGGCGCTGGTTCGGACCACGCGTTATCTGGGGTGTTATCTGGCTGGCGGCGCTGCTTCCACAGGAAGGGCGCTGCCAGCCGCTTCGTATCACGACCTGGAATATGAGCTGGCTCACACCGCGTGCAGCCTCTGATCCGGCATTACCGGAAGATATCTATCATCGTTCGCCCGAAGATGTTCAGCGTCTGGGTGGTTACGCGCGTCGTGTCGATGCGGATATCGTTGGATTTCAGGAAGTTGACGGTCCGCAGATTGCCGCCCGTGTTTTCCCTGCGCCCCGGTACCATATCTATATGACCGATGATCCGGTCGTGCAGCGTGTCGGTCTCGCCGTCAGAAATTCTCTCTCGGTTGAGCGTCACCCCGACCTCACTGATCTGAATGTCTATCCACCCTCTGCTCCGCATCCTCTACGCAGCGGTCTGGATGTAACGGTTTCTGATGGAAAAACTTCTCTCCGCATTCTTGTCCTGCATCTTAAAACGGGATGCTGGGACAACCCGCCTGACGAGCGCAAACATGCCTGTCCAACCTTGCGTCGTCAGTTTGAAATCCTTTCCGACTGGATTCTTGAACGGCAGGATGAGGGAGAAGCCTTCGCCATCATGGGTGATTTCAACAGAAGAATGACGCCCGGCGATCCACTTTTCCATGGCCTTTCACAGTCCTCCCCGCTCCTTCTGACAACCTCAGGCAAGGCGAGCCCATGTTGGGACGGTGAGTATTTTATTGATCATATTCTTCTGGGTGGGCAGGCGAGAAACTGGCTCGTACCCGACAGCCTCCGGGTCATGACGTTCAGGGGTGCGGGAGAAACACCCAGAAACACTTCTGACCACTGCCCAGTTTCCGTCGAACTATCGCTTCCCTAACGACATTCAGAAAAGAAATGCTCGCGGCCCGTTATCCGCTCAGGGTGAGAGCTTCTCAGGCCGTTTCCCGTGTCGGAAACGCTCCAAGGTTCAGCAGCGCCGGATCCCGTTCCCACTCCTCAAGCGGAACAAGATCCACACCCACGCGCAACACATCGCCGCCGCCGCCGAGAATGAGCCCACGAACCGGACTGATATCGGCATAGTCCCGGCCCCAGCCGAGAATCACATGCTCATCACGAACAACAATGCCGTTGGTCGGATCAAGACCAATCCATCCCGTTTCCGGCCCCAGCCAGACGCCAACCCACGCGTGAGAAACATCCGCACCAAGCCGCCGCTTCTGCCCGGCAGCCGGTCTCGTGCGGATATACCCTGACATGTAGCGCGCAGGCAGCCCCAGCCAGCGCAACCCGCTCAGCATGAGGTGTGTGAAATCCTGACACACCCCTTCCCGACGCTGAAGCACTTCCTCCGGTGTCGTGCGCAGGTTCGTGACGCCGGAACGGAAGCGGAATTCCTTGTACACGCGCTCATTCAGCGCAAGTAGCCCTTCCAGCACGGGCCGTCCGGGTGGAAAATCCCGGGACACATACTCTCCCACCATCCGGGAAGGAGCCCCCATCGGACCACCGAAAAGATACTGTGAAACATCAGCATCCTGCGCCGCCAGAAACGCTATGTCTTCCCAGGCCAGCGTGCTGTCAGCAGGCGGAGGTTCCGGAAAATGCACGTCGACGTCGGACAGCGCGACAATATCAAAATGAGAGTGTGGCGCTTCATGGAACAGCCACACGATCCGATTACCGAAATGATCGACGCCGGATTCACGGCGCACAGGGGCCGGATTACACTCCAGTTGCGTGCGCAGAACCACCTGCCCCGGACAGTCACGGGGCGTCAGATGCAGGATATGCGCCGCCAGATCCACCGGGTGTCCATAGGTATAGGACGTCGTATGCCGAACACGATAAATCATGTAACGGCTCCATCCATATCGATGGCTGTCTCGTTCCCAATGCCGACAAGCCGGGGGGAATTGAGGACGGAGAAATAGCTTCGGCCTATCTGCTCGGAAAGCTGCAGAACGGCTGCCTGAATATCTTTCAGAGCGGACGGCAGCGCGGCTGTAGCCGTATCCTGACTGGAGGCCGAGACAACCGATTCCACCATCTCGGCCAATGTTATGCGGATATTCTCCGCGGTATCCGCCAGTTCGTAGGACGCAGATCGCTGCCCCTCCGGCATGGAAGGGCTATCGGAAGCAAGCCCGGTCAGCGAATCACGCAGGGCGGCAAGCTGATAGGCTGCTCCACGCGGATTGTCTTCATCAAGCAGCAGCAGGTCCAGCACTGGCGCGGGCTGAACAACACCGAAATAGCGGGAGCGATAGGTAATCACGCTATCACAGAGTTGCAGCATCAGACGCAGCGCCGCTTCCATACGCCCACGTTGATACACGTCCGGCTGCTCAAGAACCCCCGAACAGATGAGAAGCACAGAAGAGGCCCGCTCGATCCGCCGTCCCAGATCAAGAAACTGACGTCCACCAGACAGAACCATGCTTTCCGCAGCAAACCCCGACAGGGTCGCCGAATACAGCAGCAGATCATTGGTCAGCCCCGAAAGCTGATCCAGCATCCGGGCAGGATCAGTCCGACGGGGACGCTGATCGATCATCTTGAGGATCGCGCTGCCACGATGGGAGATGAAATCACGAACGTCCTGCGTCAACCGATCCACCAGTTCAGGCACAAGACGGATGATCTTTCTCAGCACACGGGCAAAGAAACCATCAGAACCCCCAATGGCGAACAGTCCGCGCACCATCCCGGCATAGCCATAGGCTGGAACTGGAGCCTCCTGCACCAGCCCCATGGTACGCATCTGCCGCATCAGGACAGCGATATCCGCGAGTTCTCTGGGCGAAGGCTCCGTGCCGGACATGTGCGTCATGACAACGCGCAGGAGACGGGCTCCGCTTTCGATCTGTTCGAGGTAACGTCCCAGCCAGAAGAAATCATCGGCAGCACGGCTGGGCAGATCGCCCTGTGACCGTCTGATTGCCAGCGGATACGGAGTGGAAAATGATGTTTCCTGGAGAGAGAAATTCTCGTCCACCATCACCCACACATCCTTGGTCGGCTGATTTTCCCCGATCGGACCAGCTGTAATGGCCTCTCCGGACTCAAACACACGGCACATACCACCGGGCAGAACTGACCAGCCGTTCTCATCCTGAATCGCAAACATGCGCAGAACGATGGATCGTGGCACAATTTCCCTTTCACCAACACAGGGCGAGAGGGACGCTAACGGCTCACGACAGGCGATATAACGCCAGGGCTCCGTCCGGACCTTTTCCCAGAGAAGCATACGCTGCTTCTCATCAAGCGTCGCCAGACGCTGCGCCGGCAAATCTTCTCCAATGGCGGACGCAATGGCCCAATAATCGATTGTATCCTGATGGGGCTGCGACCGTCCAAACAGGAGTTGCTCAAGGAAAACCCGGTTATCCGGCTGTCCGAGCCAGAGACTTTCCACATTCTCCAGACTGAGCGTTTCACCGAAAAGTCGAGAGGCAATGCCCGGCAGAAATGACTGCACGCCAAGCGCTTCGACAAATCCGGCTCTCGGGTCATTGATCAGTCGGACGGACCCGTTGCGCGCCGCATCAAGCAGGCCGGACACACCCGCCGATCCAGTCCCTTCCAGCTCAAGCGGATCAATCGAATCAGCATTCTGCCGGAGGAGGAGGGCGTCTATCTTTCGCAGACCTCGCACAGTCTTGAGCCACAGGGCCCCTTCCCGCACGGTGAGATCACCCGCCTCCACCAGCGTGCATCCCAGTTCCCGGGCGAGAATGACGTGCTCGCTCCAGAAAGGACTGGAAGGCCCCGGGGTCAATAACGCCGGATTGGCTGTCTCACCCATTCCTGTCTTCTGAACACTGTCCTGCCAGCGCTCAAGGAAAGAACGGAGCCTCTGCAACGCCTCTCCCGCAAACAGTTCGGGGATCGCCCGCGTCATCTGTCTGCGATTTTCCAGCGCGAGACCCAGACCGTTGGCCTGTCGCACGCGATCGGCCAGCACACGCCATTGCCCGTCTGGTTCGCGCACGAGATCCACGGCATAGGATGATATGAAATAATGCTCGGCAGGCCGAAGAGCATCCACCTCGCCGCAGCGCAGAAAACCTTTGTTGGCCCAGACCAGCGCCGGAGGCAGCAAGTGGTCGGCCAGCACGCTCCGCTCGCCATAAATGTCCCGCAGAAGCGCTTCCTGCAAACGGGCGCGCTGGATGATTCCCGCCTCCAGCCTGCTGAACTCATCCGCCTTCAGCAGCAGGGGAATCGGATCGCACTGCGCCCCGATAAAGCCGCTTCCGCCATGACTTTCCAGCGCCTCTCTGGCGCCGGACGACGATGAGGAAGACAGCGCGCCGGTCTGATCGGCCAGAGCAAGCGCCATCTGCTGCTGGCGCGCGAGAAGCTCCGGATGCCCAAGATCAGAAATGGCACTCAGAAGACGACGCCACTGGGGGCGCACACCTCCCTGGCCGTTCACCATCTCATCAATTGGAATCACGCCATTCATCCGATCGGTTCTAGGGTGTCACGCTCTCCCCATGCAATCCTGCATTGAAGATAGCAGCAGGTTTCCTATGTGAAATCAGACAAAACAAAGACTTACTGTGGCACGGCGGCAACGGCTGTTAAAGGCAGTCCATGTACGAGGTTATGCACGAAATGCAGTTTCTTCGCGATGGCGGATGTAATGACAAACGGATAGAGATCCGCCTGCCCCATCGACCGGTTGAGCGCGTTCACCGCCAGCGTGAGAGGTGGCCAGGCCGCCAGAAGCTGATCAAAACTGGTCGCCGCATAAGTATCGAAATTGAAGCTCTGTGACAGGCTGCCGTCCTTCGCTACAGCCGGACTGACAGCCACGCCGAAAGCCACTGCCGTCTGAAGCGTATCCACAACGTGCAGATAATGCGCCCATGTCTCGGCAAAGTCTTCCCATGGATGCGTCGTGGCGTAGGAACTGACGTAATTCTCCGGCCATCCCGCTGGCGGCCCATTTTCGTAATGCCGCTGAAGGGCGGCTCCATAATCCTGCGTGTGGTCACCGAACATGGCGCGACAGGCGTCTTCGTTACCTGCGTCACGCACGAGGATGTTCCAGTAGAAATGTCCGACTTCATGCCGGAAATGTCCGAGCAAGGTGCGATAGTGCTCTCCCATTTCCACACGCATCTTCTCACGCTCGACATCATCCGCCTCGCGCAAGGCGATGGTGATGACCCCCTCGTCATGGCCTGTCATGACTTTCCCTTCGCCGTTTTCAGGGTCATCAGGGAAATTGAAGACCAGTCCGCCCGTCGGGTTCTCGGCACGGGTGGGCATGGGGAGATGCAGCAGCAAAAGACTGTAGAACAGGCGATGCTTGGCCTGCTCCAGACGCCGCCACAGTTCCTGATTACCTTCCTTGTTCAGATCGGGGATGACGTGATTATAGCGGCACGCCACGCAGAGCGCGTCCGTGCTTCCTTCCGGAACAAGCCAGTTGCACACATCATATTCCGCATTGGTGCAGAAAAAGCGGGTCGGCGCCTCGATGCCTTCCCCCACGGCAAGCCAGCCGTTGCCGTCGGCGGCAGACTCAAGCGCCAGAAGTCTGCTGCTCTCCGTGCAGTAACCCAACCTGTGACCACAGCTTTCGCAGTGTGTGTTTTCAAAGAAGAGAACCTGACCACAACTCTGGCAACTGAACAGCTTCATGATAGCGTGACTTCCCTCTACATCCATCTGCCCGGTGAACGTGCAGCAGGCAGGTTCGTTGCATAGGGTTGCTGCGCCGCCATTCATTTCTTTACTGTAATCATATGTTTGTGAAGATGAATTAACCTGAGAATAATTTTTTGACGCAATCGTTTTTTATCGAAAACGGAGCGGCCCATCATGACCATGACCTCAACAGCCTATACGTCACTGAATGCGACAATCGCGACGACGTTTCAGGACAGCTCAGTCGTTGACGACATGATGAACGGCCACGCCACCGGATCCGAATTCGGTTCAACCAAAACGGGCCCATTGGTCATTCCCGCTCTCCTGTCCACAGACAAGTTTGCTTTTGATACAGGCCAGATCCAGCCTTCCTTTATTCTGGATATCAGTTCGGCAGCCAGTGGCGCCATCACGACTGACACCGGTTCACTTTCTCTTTCCGAAACCAGCGACACACAGGTCGCTGTCGAGATCGATAATTCGTCTATGTATACGGTAAAAGAACCCGGTAGCGCAGGAACAGTCTCTGGGACCGGTAATACATTGTTTGACGGCGTCGCCATGAAGGATATCAAGGGCGCTCAAGTCACGAATTATAATTACGCCTATATTTACACGGCAACCTCGGTCACGGCCGTCAATCTGGATTCAATGTCCTCCGAGATGGCAAGCTGGTTCTCATCTGACAGTGATGATTCCATGCTGTCTTCCATAATCAACGATGTCGCCGGTTACCTGAAATCGACCTACGGCCATCCGGGTGCGGACACGGAAAGCACCACCACGACAGACAGTTCTGGCGCAGCCACTGAAATCGCCAAACAGACCGCGCAGGCGGAAGTGGCCCTCGCCCGCCTCAACGAAAACAGGAGCAGTCAGAATGACATGCTGAGACTGTTTGAGATTCCTACTTACAAGAACAGTGGAAATGCGTCGTCGACGTCCAACTCGATCCTTTCGACCAACGCATAAAATCGGTTCAGACCGCCTTCATAAAAAGAAAGTTTGCGTCAGCCACCACGAAACCGGTCAGATATTTTCAAAACTGCCTTTTTGAAAAAGGCAGTTTCATAGCCTTTCCACAAAACACCGGCGAGACATTAGAAATCTGTCCCGCCGGTCACGGTTTTTCAGAATCGTCTCAGATCAAGTGTTCTTGGCTGCTCCATCGACCGTTCCGCGTGCGGTTCCGTCATTGCGCCCGGCGTGTGACCAAACGGGAAGAAACGGATACGACGACGCGCCTCTGCCTCATTGGCATTGACGGGCCGGGTCTCGTAATTGCGTCCACCCGGGTGGGTCACATGATAGGTCACGCCGCCAATGCTGCGTCCCGTCCATGTGTCATAGATATCGAACAGCAGAGGCGATTCGACCCCGATGGTCGGATGCAGGGAACTGGGCGGATTCCACGCCTTGAACCGCACGCCGCCGACATATTCACCCTGTCGTTGCGTGCCGGTCAGCGGCACGGCGCGCCCGTTGCAGGCGAGAATGTACCGCTCATCCACCCAGCCGGAAACAAGAGCCTGCACACGCTCGACAGAGCTGTCGACATAGCGCGCCGTGCCGCCGGCTGCGGGCTCTTCCGCAAGCGTGTTCCACGGCTCAAGCGCCGTGCGGAGTTCCAGCGTCATGCCCAGTTCGGTGATGGAGCCGATTTCGGGGAAACGGAACTGGAAGTGAGGCTCGAACCATTCTTTTTCGAGAGGCGCACCCAGCATCCGCAATTCGTCGATGGCATCCCCAAAATCCTGCCTGACATAATGCGGCAGCATGAAATCATCATGCAGACGCGTGCCCCAGCGCACCAGACGCCGTTCATACGGTTTATCCCAGAACGCCGCGATCGCCGCACGCATGAGCAGCACCTGCGCCGCCGACATGCGGTGATGAGGCGGCATTTCGAACGCACGATATTCCATCAGCCCGAGCCGCCCGGAACTGCTTTCTGGCGCGTAGAGCTTGTCGATGCAGAATTCAGTGCGGTGCGTATTGCCGGTGATGTCCGCAAACAGATTGCGGAACAGCCGATCCGTCAGCCAGGGTGGCGTAAACACCTCCCGATTGACCTGCCGGAACGCTATCTCCAGTTCGTAAAGGGAGTCCTGCCGGGCCTCGTCGATACGGGGATGCTGCGAACTCGGGCCAATAAACAGACCACTGAACAGGTAGGACAGCGACGGATGATTGTGCCAGAACCCGGCCAGCGACTTGAGCAGATCGGGCCGTCGCAGGAAGGGACTATCCTCGGCATTGGCCGCGCCCATAACCACGTGATTGCCGCCCCCCGTGCCGACGTGCCGTCCGTCGAGCATGAACTTTTCCGCAATCAGCCCGACAGTGCGGGCTTCCTCGTAAAGCTGGCGACTGCGGGTCTCATGCTCGTCCCAGCTCGACGCAGGATGCACGTTGACTTCGATCACACCCGGATCAGGCGTGATCGAGAAAGAGAGTAGACGCGGATCACGCGGTGGCGCGTAGCCTTCCAGCACGACCTTGCGCCCGAACTCGGCAGCCGTCGCCTCAACGGCGGCGCAGAGATCAAGCCAGTCCTCCACGGCGTAAAGCGGTGGGAAGAACACATGCAGGATGCCGCCGCGGGACTCTACGGTCAGCGCCGTACGGACGACATCCGGTTCCTCACGATTGATCTCCAGCAGATGCTCGCTGAGGGCCTTTTCAGTGCTGATCCGCCACGGCTTGCGCACAGGATAGGGCGGCAGCGCCGAAAGATCGGAAAGTTGCGCCATCGGACGCTCAGGCGGCGTCCCTGACCGGCTGATGAGATCCGGCACAGTCGCCCGGTAGGCCTGCGGCGAACGGCGGGCGAAATCCGGATGGGGTGGCAGACGCGGATGCGGTGCGAACGGATCGACTGGAAACGCCTGATCAATATCGTCTGCGTCAGCCCATGGCAGGCTCTGCAATGGCAGGCGGAACCCGATGGACGAGTCACCGGGAACAAGGAAGATCGTATCGCCCCGCATGAACCAGCGCCCCGACTGCCAGCGCCGCACGCCATCCTGCACGACGACACGCAGCGGCAGCACTGACCCGGATTCGCGCGACAGTCCACGCCCAAAAACCCGCGCCAGACGATCCCGCTCAAGCGGATCGTTCAGCTTTGAACCTTCCGCCAGCACGTTGGCTGGCAGGCGATGCTCTTTCCAGAGATAATAATGGATATCTTCATAAGCAGGCGTGACGAGTTCCGGATCGACCTGCAATTTGCTCGCCAGAGACTGGGCGAAACGCCGGGCATCATGCTCAGTGGCGTTGTCAGTATCATCGTCTGACGCCAGCAGGCCACGGTTCAGCCAGACCGGCTCTCCGTCGCGCCGCCAGTACGTCGTCAGCGCCCATCGCGGAAGCTGTTCGCCCGGATAATGCTTGCCGAACAGGGTCATATAGGTCGAACCGGGCGACCAGATCGACATCAGGCGCCGGAGCAGACGGTTGGCGTAGGCCCGCTTGGTCGGACCAAGCGCCTCGATATTCCATTCCGGCGCGTCCATGTCATCGGCGGCGATAAAGGTCGGCTCGCCACCCATCGTCAGGCGGACATCACTCGCCTCAAGCTGCCGGTCGACCACCTCGCCTGCCGCGAGAATGGCTTCCCATGTCTGCTCGTCATATGGTTTGGTCGTGCGGGGCGTCTCAGCGACACGCTTCACCTGCATGTCGAAACCGAATTCCGTTTCGCAGACCTCGACGCCACCGGAAATCGGCGCGGCTGAACCGGGTTCAGGCGTCGCAGCGAGGGGAATATGCCCCTCGCCCGTCAGCATGCCGGATGTTGCGTCCAGACCAATCCAGCCCGCGCCGGGCAGATACACCTCGGCCCATGCATGCAGGTCAGTGAAATCCTCGGTCGGGCCTGAGGGTCCTTCAAGCGGCTTTTCATCCGCGACGAGCTGGATAAGATATCCGGAAACAAAGCGGGCGGCGTAACCCAGATTGCGGAGAAACTGGACAAGCAGCCAGGCGCTGTCACGGCAGGAGCCCTTGCCTTCTTCCAGCGTCTTCTCCGGCGACCACACGCCGGGCTCCATCCGGACGATATAGCTGATACGCTTCTGGACCGCCTGATTGAGCGCCACCAGCATATCGACAGTGCGCTGTTTTTCCTTGGGAATTTCAGCGATCAGCGCCCTGAGCAGAGGGCCGGCCGGTTCCAGCTTTCTGTAGGGCGCGAGCTCCTGATCGAGAACATGGTCATACGTAAACGGCCATTCTTCCGCCTCAGGCTCCAGAAAGAAGTCGAACGGATTGATGGTCGCCATATCCGCGACAAGATCGACGGTGACATCAAAGTGCGTGACACGCTCAGGGAACACGACGCGGGCCTGCCAGTTGCCCGACGGGTCCTGCATCCAGTTGATGAAATGAGGTTTCGGTTCAATGGTCAGCGCATAGGACAGAATATTTGTCCTGGCATGCGCGGCCGGTCTGAGGCGAATGACCTGAGGCCCCATCATAACGGGGCGGTCATAATGATACGTTGTCTTGTGAGTCAGCGCGACGTTCAGCGTCATCGTCATCTTTCCAGATCGGTCCCTGAAGGATTAAACCCCAGCTCTCGTCGCTTCGACAGTCCTTTTCGTTACGATTCTAAAAAAAATTAATGATCCCTCCCGAACTTACCAACACTCTGTCGTGAACATCCCTGCCCAAAGAGTCGAAATGCCTGCCTCATCCGACAGTTCTGGAACGCCCCACACGCTCGCTCACACTCTGCAACACTGGCGCCACGAAACGCTCCATCCTGATGTCCGTCTGATCGTGAATGTGTCCGAACCTGTCCTGACGCCGGATGTTGAACAACGTGTTCAGGCCATCTGGGACGATGCCTGCGCCAGTCGCCCCAGGCTTTTTAACGGGCGGATTTTCTGCATGGAGACAATCACGCCTGAACGTATCGAAGGATACTGGACGGAATACCGCCGGGCGCTGGCGCAAATGGCGGACCCGACCATTTTCGGCGATACGCCACTACACCAGCTTGCCGTTTGCGGTCTGCTTCGCTGTGCGGACGGCATCGTTCTGGGCAGGCGGAACCCTTCGTCCCTGTATCTCGGGGGTTTCTGGCAATCACCACCCGCAGGAACTGTTGAAATGCGGGGAGACGGGCTGTCCCTTTCCCTGACTGAGCAGATTCTCGCAGAAGCCGAAGAAGAGCTGGGGCTCACACAGCACGATGTCAGTGTCGGCTCCCCTCGCCTTGCCGTCACTCATTCCAGAACAGCCATTGTCGATATCGGCATTCCGCTGATGACACCGTTGTCCTTTACCGCAGTGAGAGAGAAATGGCTGTCACGGGCCAACAAGGAATACGACCAGCTGGCAGTGATTTCTGACGATCAGATCGGGAACTGGCGCATGCGGAATGACGTTGTACCGACAACAGGGATCCTGCTGAACACGACATGATACCTTCTGTTACAGTCATGTTATTTTTTCATGTCTGGATTACGATTTTCGTTTACCAGAATGGTTATCGATGTTAGATTCGGCACAGGATTAAGCCCCAAACGAAACAGGAGCCCGTGCCATGGTCACCCGCATCGCCCGTTTTGTCTCGAATGGCCTGATTGCTGTTCTGGTGGCATCGAAGGATGAAGCCGGCATTCCGATGACTGCCACCGCCAAGTCGCAGCAGAAGCCCTTCTGATACTCTTTCTTTTCAGCGACGTTTCTTCATAGGAACGAGGCGCTCCAACATCTGATCACAACAGAAAACCCGCAGAGTCTCTCTGCGGGTTTTCTATTTGCAAAATCCATTTCTGAAATGGACCGTCGTCAGGGACCTCCCCTTCCACCCTGTCTGGCGACAGAGGAAAAGGGAGGCAGTCTCCTTGCTCAGTGCGTATCAGGCAGAGCGTAGACAACCAGCTCATCGCTAACCGGCGTCATCATGAAGTGATGCCCTCCAGCCATGATCGCCACATACTGCCTGCCCTTGTACTCATACGTCATCGGCGTCGCCTGTCCGCCGCCCGGCAATACTGCATTCCAGACTTCCTTGCCTGTTTTCAGGTTGAAAGCATGGATGAGATTGTCCGTCGTCGCGGCCACAAACACCAGTCCACTGGCGGTAATCACCGGACCACCATTGTTCGGCGTGCCGATCGTCAGCGGCAGATGGGTTGGAAGCCCCCATGGACCGTTGGCGCGCGCGCTACCCAGCGGATGCTGCCACAGCACTTTTTTGGTGTGCATGTCGATCGCGGTGATCATGCCGTACGGCGGCTTGTTGCACATCATGGTGGTGAAGCGGTTCCAGAACGGCGTCACGACAATACCATAAGGCGTGTCGGCCATCGCACCGTTTCCTTCGGCGCCACCAGCCTTGGCGTTAAAGTGCGGGCTGTCGATCGGCAGGAGGCCGAGTTCATCGGCTTTGGTGCGATCCACAAGCTGGTCCCGCATCGGGGTATTGTTCCAGTTGGCGATCAGAATGCCGGTTCTGGCGTCATACGCCATGCTGCCCCAGTCACTGCCGCCGTTGTAACCCGGATATTCAATCCACGGCTTGCTGATCTCAGGCGCTGTGAACTCACCCTCATATTTCGACTTGCGGAACAGGATACGGCAGTAAAGCTGATCGATGGGCGTCATGCCCCACATGTCGCTTTCCTTGAGATCAGGAAAACCGAGACGCGGCATACCGACCGACCAGGGCTGAGTGGGAGAACGCGGGTCGTTCGGCACATCTGTCGCCGTCGGAGCCGGACGCTCTTCCACCGGCAGAACCGGCTTGCCGGTACGACGATCCAGCACGAAGGTCTGACCACGTTTTGTCGGCACGATCAGTGCGGGAACAGTGCCATCAGCCGTCGGCAGATCCATCATCGTCGCCTGGGAGCCCATGTCGTAGTCCCAGACATCCTTGTGCACGGTCTGGAAGACCCAGCGAGGAGAGCCCGTCCTGACGTCGATGGCGACGATTGAAGACGAAACAGCGTTTTCCTCGGGAGAACGCATGGCGCTGTAATAGTCGGCCGCGGCGTTGCCTGTCGGCACATAGACCAGCCCAAGATCATTGTCGCCGGTCATCGCAGCCCAGGAATTTGGCGTGCCGCGACTGTAATGCTCACCTTCTTTCGGCTCGCCATGATCATTGGGACGATTGACATCCCACGCCCACAGGAAGCGTCCCGTTTCCGCGTCGTAACCACGGATCACCCCGGACGGCGCCCAGCGGCGTTGCCCGTCAAGCACTTCCTGATTGGTCACAACCGCGCCGTTCACAACCGGCACGGGGGCTGTGATGGAGACGAACCCCGGAACCGACTCTCCCATGCCTTTCATGAGATTGACTTCGCCATGATAGCCGAAGCCTTCGCACTTCTGGCCGGTCTCCGCATCGACCTCGATCAGCCGCATGTCCAGCGTGCCTTCGAGAATACGGTTGTGACAGGGCTGCCCTTCAGGAACGGTCGAGGACGTGTAGTACGTCACGCCTTTACAGGCCGCCGTATAGGGAATGCTCTCGTATTTGACGCCAGCCTTGAAGTGCCAGACTTCCTTGCCCGTGGCAGGATCGATCCGCATCATGTCGTTCATGGCGGAACACATATAAAGCCCATCGCCGACCTTGATCGGTGTGGTTTCGGCGGCCCATTTGTTGGCCTGCCCCGGACCGGGCTTGCTGCCGGTGTGATAGACGAACGCCTGCTTCAGTTGTCCCACATTTTCAGGCGTGATCTGATCAAGCGGAGAATAGCGTGTGGCGTTGCTGTCCCGGCCATAAGCAGGCCAGTCGTCGTGAGCCGGATTGCTGCTTTCCTGCGCTACTGCGGGAGTAACTTCACTGGGAGGAGCAGGAGGACCATCGGGAATGTTCCCCGCATTCACGCCGCCCGCCTGAGGCGCGCTGGGTGACGGTGCGCCATACCAGCTTCCGGGATGGGGCAGAGCATCCTTGCTGGTTCCGTTCCCCTCGCCCGGTGGATCTTCATTCTTGGATGGCACCTGAGCCCATGACGCCGTCACAGGTACAAGGAGAGACGACAGCCCGCACATGATGGTTGCCGCCAGCAGAGTGGTTTTACGCATCATACCGCACTTCCTCTGAGAGATGTCTCGCGCTGGGTGCGACGCAGAACCGGAATGGTGAGCAGGACAGCAATAGCGACAAGGCTGGGTCCGAACAGGCGGGGAAGAAGTCCCCAGCCATCCATTCCGACTTCCCAGAAAGCCCAGGGCCATGTGCAAAGCCATGCGGCAAGATAGAGGAACGCCCCGGCGACACGCCCGAACGCCATCAGAATGCCACCCGTGATGATCGCCGCTCCGAACAGCACGTAATATAAGGACCCACCCAGAACCGCGAGTTGCGCTCCCATGATGAGCAGAGGCAGTCCAAGCAGGACAATCAGAACAGCCACAGCGAATGTGGCCCACTCCGCCGCGCTTTTCGGACGGTGAACAGTTTCCATAAAAGATCTCCGACTGCGTTGACACGCTGAAGCGGAATAACGCCGGTCGGTGCGATGCGTTCCATTTTGTAAAAACGACATATCGTGACTACCGACTGATGCAGTCAGGTGATAGAGCCAGCCAATACTCTTGCGGAGAATGAAATGCGGCGAGCAAGTATTGCTGCGGGACTACTGTTCTGCTTTTCAGCCCAGGCACAGGAAGCCATCACCACACCGGAAAGAATGGATGGCCCGTGGGTAGCCCTGCACCACTCTTCCGACGGTGGTGAGCATGTGGACGCCTGCATCCTCAAGGCCAGCGGACCGACGCTTCAGTTTCGGGCGGCAGGAAAAGAGATTTCCATTCAGGTGGCGGACGAAAGCGCCTCTTCCGGACAGTCGCTGCCCGTGACGCTGACCGCTGGAACCTTCGCCAGAACATTCCCCATGACCTCAACGGAAACGGGTGTTCTCTCAGCACATGTTCAGGCTGACGTCCTGCGCAACACACTGGAGGCTTTCAAAAAAGCGCCGAGCCTGACGATCCGGATTGGCTCTGCCGATGGCGACCCGATCCCTCTGGAAGGCAGCACGCAGACACTCGACTCATTTGTTTCCTGCATGAAAACACATAATTTCGGCACATCGGAAAAAAGCGGGCGCAAGGCCCGGCATTAAGAACCCGTCGATCGTCTGCTCGCGGCTTCCCACCAAAAGCAGACGCCTAGGCAGTCAGACGCCGAGCCAGATGGCCGCCAGCACGAAAATGGTTCCCAGCGCGACAAGGACCAGCGTTCCGGCAGCATTGCCGGGCATGACGGAAGGCAGTTCGGCCACAAACCGTGTCGCGGCCACCAGCATCAATACGCCAGCGACAAAAGCCACGATCCTTACGATTGATGTGGAACTGATGGGAAAACGTCTGATCGGCCGCATGATGACTCCGGGTGCGCTCCTGTCCGGCAACTGGTGAGGAAGCAGCCTCAAGCTCTAGCATCTCTCAGAGGCAGGACAACCCATGACTTCACGTCCTCTCTCATGCAGAAAAGGGCAGACCGGCCTGATGTAGGTTTTACGCACGCCCGGTACATATTTTTCTGCGCGTCACTCCACAAGCCGTCTTCCCGATAACCGCTGGACGCTCCTATAAGCGTTCATGCTCAAAGGGTTCCTCACTGTTGGCGGCTGGACCATGCTCAGCCGCATCCTCGGCCTTGTCCGCGATCAGCTTCTCGCCGCCTTCATGGGGGCCGGGCCGATGCAGGACGCCTATCAGGTGGCGTTCCGCCTCCCCAACATGTTCCGGCGTCTGTTCGGCGAGGGCGCGTTCAACGCCGCCTTCGTGCCGCTCTTTTCGGCAGAGCTGGCGACGGAAGGAGAAGACACGGCCCGAAACATGGCGCGACGGGTGTTCGGCGTTCTTCTGACGTGGCTGGTGATCCTGTGTGTGCTGGGAGAGATCTTCATGCCCGCCGTTCTGCGGGTGATCGCTCCGGGTTTCGCCGAAAACGGCTCACAGTATGAACTGGCCGTTTCCCTCAGCCGCATCACGTTCCCCTATCTGGTGCTGATCTGCGCGGCGGCGCTCGTGTCCGGCGTGCTGAACGGGCTGCATCGTTTCAGCATGGCCGCGGCGGCCTATCTCTCGTTCAATGTTGTGGGCATCGCCGCCGTTCTTTTTGCAACGCCGTTCTTTCCTGATGTCGCTCACGCGGCTGCCTGGGGTGTGACGGCGTCCGGCTTCGTTCAGCTTGGGCTGCTGATGTATGCGGCGCGCAAGGCAGGCTTTGACCTCACGCCACTGCCGCCGCACATCACACCCAAGATCCGTCAGCTTGGGCGTCGCATGCTGCCGGGCCTGATCGGCAGCGGCGTCACGCAGATCAATCTGACCATCGACACGATCATCGCCACCCTGCTTCCTGCAGGCAGTGTCTCGCTGATGTATTTTGCCGATCGCCTGAACCAGTTGCCGCTTGGCGTCCTTGGAGCCGCGGCCGGAACGACGCTTCTACCGGTCCTGACCCGACATCTGGCCTCAGACGACATCGACGCCGCCCATGCGGCGCAGAACCGGGCCATGGATTACGTGCTGATGCTCACCCTGCCCGCCATGGCCGGACTGCTCGTTCTCGGCACGCCCATCATGCAGGTTCTGTTTGCTCACGGCTCTTTCAGCCTGCTGGACGCAGCGCTTTCAGCCCAGTCACTCCGGGCCTATGCGCTTGGCCTGCCCGCCTTTGTGCTGGCGAAAGTGCTGGCTCCGGCGTTCTTCGCGCGCGGCGATACGTCCACACCCGTCAAAATCGGTTTCTTTACCCTGACGATCAATCTGATCCTCAACCTGCTGCTGATGAAACCTCTCGCGCATATCGGGCCTCCCCTCGCCAGCAGTCTCGCGGCGATCGTGAATGTCAGCGTCCTTGCTGCTCTGCTCATTCGCCGGGATGCCCTTCGCCCTGACGCTTCCATGCTTCGGCGGATTATGCTGATGAGCCTTGCGTCCATCGTCATGGCGCTGGCTTTGCTTGGGCTGAACAGCCTGCTCACAATGCCAGCGTCACACGTGACATTCTGGCTGGCCATCCTGCTGTCCTGTGAAGTGCCGATAGGGGGATTGCTTTATCTGCTGTCCCTGCACCTGTTCGGTGTGCTGGATCTGGCCAGCGCCCTTGATGGCCTGAAACGCCGTCTGAATCGGAAAAGAGGGAAAGCCTGATAACGTCATAAGGCAAGCTTTCGAGATGGCCTGCCTATCCCGACTGACAATGGCATTTACCCGGACCGGGAGCCTTTAAGTCTGGCTCCCGGACGGAAACAAAGGCCCCGTTTTACTGGGCCGGCTGAGTGGAAGCCGGCTTCTTTGCCGCTGTTCCCAGAACATTGTCTTCACTGACAAAACGGAGCGACTCCTGCGCCTCAGTCAGCGCGGCGACAGCTTCGTCTGTTTTTCCACCCTCAAAAAGAACAGAGGCGCGATAAACGTCTGCTGTGAAAACCTGCTGCGGCGCGATGGCGAGGACGAACTGAACATCCACACCGGCCTTTTCAAGCCCTTCGGCCGCAGCCCCGGAGTTCCCCTTCTTCATCAGGTCATTGGCTTCAGCGATGGCCTGCTGCTGTCCGGGAGACTGTTTCGCCTGAGACGAAATGACATACTGCCCAAGGACCGGCAGCCACAGGACAGGGTCAGCAACCGCCGTTGAGGAAGGAAGCTTGCCCGGATGCCCGGCGGGAACCGCAGGCGCCGGATGCAGTTCGTTCTCGGCCTTCAGAAACTGGCGGTTATCCTTCGACGCCCGCGCCAGTGTCTGGTTGGCGTCAGCCAGCGCGTCAGTGGCGATCTTTTGATCTTTCCCGATAATCGCCCGCCGCGCCACATCCACATCGGCAAAAGCTCTCAGACCCTCCTGCGAAAGACGCCCGAAATCCTGATCAACCTGTCCGGCTGTCACAGGAGCCGCAAAAGCGGGCTGGGCACAGACTGCGGCAGTCATGAGGGCTGAAGTCAGAAAGGCGCGAATAGTCATAAATTTCTCCAGGAAAACGATCACCACACATTGACTCATCTGGCTTCAGATAAAAGGCGGAGAGATGCAATGCCGCCTACAGATTTTGGCATGGAACAATTTTCAACAATTTCGTGGGATGCTTCCCGAGATTATCCGCTTTACAGGACATGAAGACACCCCCTATCAATTGCGAATAAATATCATTTACAGAAACCGGCTCCACCATGGCTTTCTCATCCTACTACCTGCCCCGCCTGCTGATTGCATCCCTTCTGGCCTATCCGGCAGGGCTGGTCGTCGCAACGTTCCTGCCTCACCTGCTGCATATGCCCCGGCCGGATTCCTTTTTCGTGGCTCAGGTGGGAGCGGTCATCGTGGTGCCCGCCACGGTTCTGACCATCTTCGGGACACGCTCTCTCCTGGGAGGATTGCTGGCAGCCGTCGCGGTCATTGCCGCCACCATGCTTATCGCGCTTCCGCTCGCTGCCTTCGGACCTCAGTGACGCAATGACAGCCACGCACAAGCAGAGCGTGCCCTCCCTGCGTATGCGCATGGGATGGCTTCACGCATGGGTTGGATTTATTGCAGGCCTGCTTCTGGTCTGTATTTTCGTGACCGGAACCATGTCGGTCTTCGACACGGAGATCACGCACTGGATGCAGCCGGAGACGCCGTCCGCGCAGCCCGGCATTCCCTCCGCCGAAGCGCTTGATCGGGCCGCTGCCGCAGTGACTGAGCAGGAAGGCAAGAAAAACCGCATCTTTCTCAGCCTGCCTTCAGACCGCGATCCACTGCTTCATGTGACCTATATGGATCATGACGTCTTCAGGAGTGAGAACTTTCACCCGCAGACCGGCCAGACTGTTCCCCTGAGAGAGACGGCAGGCGGACTGTTTTTCTTCTCCTTCCATTACACTCTTTATATGGGCCGCATGTTCGGCGTGATTCTGGTGCAGGTGCTCGCCGTCGGGATGCTGGTTACGCTCGGCTCTGGCGTCATCATCCATCTGAAAGCCCTGCTGCCCAATCTCGTGGCCTTCCGCCCGCAATCCAGTAGCCCCCGCCCCTGGATTGATGCGCATGTAATCGCCGCCGTGCTGTTCCTGCCCTTCATGTTCATGATCGCCTACACAGGCGTCCTGATCCATGCGAATCGCTTCTTCCCCAATACCGCCATAGAGCGTCCGAACCGGGACGGACCGGGACGGAATGGTCATCACCACGCGTCCCCCCTGCCGCCGCTGGCGCCTCTGCTGGCCGATGCGGCTGAAACATTCGGTGCGGACAGGCTGGGCTTCATCCAGTTTTCCCCGAAAACAGTGACCGTGGTGCGGGCTGACAACTCCAGGATCGGCATCAGCCGGGATCATATTGATTATGATCGCACGACAGGCGAACGCATCGGGCTGGTCAGCAAGAACAGTCCGGCGGCCCGCACCTCCCAGTTTCTCGGCGGCCTGCATATGGCGCGCTGGGCTCCTGTTCCGGTCCGCTGGTTCTATTTCATTTCGGGCTGCGCCGGTTACGTGATGTTCGCGACAGGGCTGGTGATGTTCCTCATCAAGCGTCGTCGCACGGCAACACAGAAGAACTCCCTGCCTATGGAGATTGCGGAAGGTCTTGCGCTTGGAACCGTGCTGGGCATGCCTCTGGCCTGCACCGGCGTTCTCTGGATGAACCGGCTGCTTCCGGCTGATCTCCCCTCCCGCGTCACGGTTGAGGGTTCCACACTGTTCGTCCTGTGGGGCGCGCTGACTGTCCATGCGCTTGGCCGGGCGTTCGGTCGCAGGGTAATGAAGGGATGGATCGAGCAGAGCAGTCTGCTGTCCCTGCTCCTCTGCCTGCTTCCCGTTCTTGATCTGGCCACGCGCTGGAAATGGATCGCGGGACAGGATCAGACCGTCTATGCCGCCGTCGATCTGACATCGGTCGTTCTGGGTCTCATTGCGCTGCGACTGTCAGTCGTTCTGCGACGCAGGACCAATGCAACCACCAGTCTGCCTGAAGCGTCCTTCTCAAAAGAAATCGTGTCATGACCATGCTGACAGCGACGCTGCTGTTCAATCTTGTTCTGTGGAGCATTGCGCTCGCCTGTCATGCCCGCCTGCAGAGCGGCTGGCAGAGGCGTCGGAGCTGGTTCCCTTCCCGCTCCGCGCAGCAGAGCATGCAGGCGGGCCGCGCGCTACTGCCCGCGACCGGCCTCATTCTGTCCATTCTGCTGGCTGGATCAGAAGGCGTTGTCGGATGGGTGGCGTCCGCCTCGCTTGGCGGCGTTCTGGTTGCCGTGACGGACGCATGGCGCGCGCCACCGCGAGCAGAAACCAGACACCCTTCACGCCGTCTTTCAGGTCAGGGATGAGCGCTCCAGGTTTTCATTGCCCCCGACAGGCCGAGAGGGGAGCAGTTTTACCTTCTCCCCCTTGTCAGATCAGGCTTTTCCGGCGTTTGCGCCAGTATCGTTGGCGGGCTTCTCAACGCTCGACAGCACGGTTGAAATCGTAGAACGGAGAACCTTCACAGAAACATTCGGTGCAATTTCCACGTCGATTTCATCCATTTCCGGCGTAGCCTTGCGCACCACACCGATGATCCCTCCCGCTGTGACGATCCGGTCGCCACGGCGCATGTTCTTCAGACTCTCTTTCAGCTTCTTCTGTTTCAGCTGCTGCGGGCGGATCATCATGAAATAGAAGATTACAAAAACCAGCGCATAAGGAAGCAACTGATACAAGCCACTCATGCCGCCTCCGGCACCGCCGGCAGCCTGAGCGTAAGCAGGGGAAATAAGGAAATCACTCATTATGGTAACTTTTCGTCCGACGGGTTGCGGTCAGCCATAGCTGACTGATAGGCCGGGACCATAGATTTTGGGGACGATGCGTCAACTGTGCTTTATGCCGCCATCTTCCGCAACAGGACTGTTTTTCGGAAATCGAGATGACAACAGATATCATGCCCGTTCTGGAACGTATCGCCTCCGCACTGGAACGTCTTGCACCGGCAACGGCCTCGCTGGATGGTCTCGACGCTGCTGACGCCTTCATCTGGCAGCCACAGCGCGGCCGGCTTTCCCCTGTGCGCACCGTCTCGCATGTCGCCCTGAAGCTGCTTCAGGGAGTCGATTCCCAGAAACAGCTTCTTCTGAACAACACGGCGCATTTCGCAGCGGGGCTTCCGGCCAACAACGCGATGCTGTGGGGCTCCCGCGGCACGGGGAAATCCTCCCTCGTGAAAGCCTGTCACGCCGAGATCAATGCGACGCTTCCCCAGGACCAGCACCTGATCCTTATCGAGATCGAACGTGAGGATCTTGGCACCCTCCCCGACCTGATGGATCTTCTCCGCACATCCAGCCGCCGCTTCATCGTTTTCTGTGACGATCTGTCCTTCGAGCGCGAGGATGCGGATTACAAGGCGCTCAAATCGGTCCTCGACGGCGGCATCGCCGGACGGCCGGAAAATGTGCTGTTCTACGCCACCTCCAACCGTCGTCATCTGATGCCTCGCGACATGATCGAGAACGAGCGGGCAACAGCCATCAATCCGTCCGAGGCGACAGAAGAAAAAGTCTCGCTGTCGGACCGTTTTGGTCTCTGGCTGGGCTTTCATGTCTGTGCGCAGGACGTTTATTTCGATATGGTCAGAGCCTACGCGAAAGAACGCAAGCTGGAGATTTCGGACGAGGATCTCTGTGCACGCGCCAACGAATGGGCAGTCACGCGAGGCAACCGGTCCGGCCGTGTCGCAGCACAGTTCATGGATGACCTGACGGCGTCGCTGAAAAGCGGCAGTCAATAACTTTACAAAATCTTTCCTGTTGATCTGCCTCACTTCACCGCGAGGATGGAAGTGCTATAGGAAAATGACTTTATTTTTTATACCGTTACGAAAAACAGTGCATGCTGTGCTTTATGAGATGTGAGCAGACAAACGATGGATCAGCCAACCGCGACCGAACTGTCAGACGACTTCGAAACCTCCTGCGAAACAGTGTCTGGAGCAAAGCGTAACCAGACGGTCGATCTGCGGCGTGTCCATTGTGATCCCGACTTCTGGTATCCCGTCGCGTGGTCGCGTGAACTGAAGCGCGGCAAGACGATCGGCGTGCGTTACGCCGGACAGCCCATCGCGCTGATCCGCCCTGAAGAAGGGAATGTCTTCGCCCTCGAAGACCGTTGTGCGCACAGGCAGGTTCCCCTGAGCAAAGGGCGCGTGCAGGGGCAGTCGGTTCAGTGCTGCTACCATGGCTGGGCTTACGGACGTTCAGGTCGCTGTATCGACGTTCCCTATCTCGGCAAGGGCAAACTGCCGAACGGCGTGCGCACCTTCCCCGTGATCGAGCAGGACGGGCTGATCTTCGTGTTCCCCGGCGATCCGGAAAAAGCCAGGACAGTGCAACTGCCCGCCACACTCGCCCGCGTGGATGATCCGGCTTACAAGACCCGCCGGTTTGGTCAGGAAGTCGGCTGCCACTACAGCTTCATGCATGAGAACCTGATGGATATGAACCATCAGTTCATGCACATGAAACAGATGGGCCAGATGCGCCCCCGTTTCCTCGGTCAGAAGCGTGAACCGGGCCTTGTCGAGGCGCGCTACTCCTTCGCCCGTACAGGCGGAAAACAGCCGCTGGGTGAAGCCCTGATCTTTGGCGAGCGTCGGGATGCGTCAGCGAAGCATCAGGATCGTGACGTCATGACGATCCGCACGACCTATCCGTATCAGACCCTGCATATCCAGACGGGCGACGAAGCGCCGGTGATGGATCTGTGGATCGCCTACACGCCGCAGGACAAGGACCAGCTGACGAACCGCACGTTCGGTCTTCTGTCGGTCAAACGTCCAGGTATTCCGGGCCTGCTCGATCTCGCCTGGCCTTTCCTGATTGCGTTCACCGAGCGGATCTTTGCGGAAGACCGTGAAATCGTCGAGCTTGAGCAGCAGGCATGGAAGGATCTGGGCGGCGACCACAATCTTGAGGTCTTCCCGGTCATCAACAATCTGCGCGCGCTTCTGGCCGAGTGCGGCGTTCCTGCAGACACCAGCAAAACAGATACGCCCACAGCCTGTGCGGGCAGCACGTCCTGCAGGACCGCAGAGCAGCCCGTAGCCACCGCCTCCCGTCCGGCAGAAGCGGCCGATGCGTCCGCGCCTGCTGGCAAACCTGCTCCCTCTACGGCAGCCGGAAGTACGCCGGCACGTCAGAGAGCCGCGGGTACTGGCGAAAAAACGGCGACATCCGCCCCGAAGGCAGCAGCAGCACCGCCAAAGCGGAAACGTCATCGGAGCAGGAAACCCCAGAAAGAAAACTCCGTGACTCCTTCCGTTTCCTGACAATATCGAGGCAACAGTGACTTTTCCGGTCGAACCGCCAAGGCTGATGGCTGGAACATTCTGCCTGCGAGGCCTCCGCCCTGACGATGCGGGGGCCATTCATGCGCAGGTCAACGACTGGAACGTCATCCGGATGCTCAGCCGGCTACCGTTCCCCTACCCCCGTGATCTCGCCGAGCGCTGGATCGCCAGCACCGTCCAGCAGGCCGAAGCCAGAACGGCCTACCACTTTGCGATCGAAAATCAGGCTGGCGCTGTTATCGGGTGTATCGGTCTGACGCTGAGCCAGACTGATGGCCAGTATCGCGGCTCACTGGGCTACTGGATCGGGCGTGAATACTGGCGACAGGGTATTGCTACCCTTGCGTCAGACCGGCTGTGCAGCTGGGCCTTCGCGAACCTGCCTGTCGACACGATCGAAGCCTCTGTCGCGCAGGATAATGTCGCATCGGTTGCCGTGCTGAACAAGCTCGGCTTCCGCCAGACAGGCGCCGCCACTCAGGTCTTCACAGCCAGAGGCGGAAATGTGAGCGTCCTGCTGTTCAGCGCCTCACGAGAAAGCTTCGATGCCGCTCATGAGAGCAAGCCTCCCGCAGACGCCGACGCCTCCGCTGAACAGACAGAAGAACCCCGCCGCCTTGTGCTGGTGGTAGCCGCCGTTCTGATTGACGCGAACAACCGTATCCTTCTGGCCCGACGCCCGGAAGGCAAGACGCTCGCAGGATTATGGGAGTTTCCCGGCGGCAAGATGGAGCCGGGCGAAGCACCTGAAACCTCGCTGATCCGGGAATTACGAGAGGAACTCGGCATTGACGCCAGTCGCGCCTGCCTTGCGCCCTTCACCTTCGTGTCCCACAGTTACGAAAAATTCGATCTGCTTATGCCGATCTATCTGTGTCGACAGTGGCAGGGCCATCCGGAAGGGCGAGAAGGGCAGAAGCTCGCCTGGGTTGAGGCCTGTGATCTGGATCAGTATCCGATGCCGCCCGCCGATATTCCTGTCATTCCCTTTCTGCGTGACCTTCTTTGACTGTCTGACACGCACGATTGTCTTCACTGTGCATGAGAAAACGAGATATCCGGTCATGAATCCCACTTCCGCTCTTATCGTTATCGGTAACGAAATTCTTTCCGGGCGCACGCAGGACGCCAATATCCGTTTTCTGGCGACGCATCTCGGCGATATCGGCGCCCCGCTCAAGGAAGTCCGTATCATCCCCGATGTACGGGAAACGATCGTCGCCACCGTCAATGAGATGAAGGCGCGTTACGATCAGGTCTTCACGACGGGCGGAATCGGGCCGACCCATGACGACATCACCGCAGTCTGTGTGGCTGAAGCGTTTGGTGTGCCGCTCGAACTGCATGCGGAAAGCGCCGCGCTGCTGGAAGAGCATTATGGCCGGGATCAGTTCACGACGGCCCGTCAGCGCATGGCGATGCTGCCGCGCGGAGCAACGCCAATCAAGAACGCCGCCTCCATCGCGCCGGGTTTTTCCATCGGCAACGTGCATGTCATGGCCGGTGTGCCGTCCATCATGCAGGCCATGTTCCATGCCGTCAGCCCGACGCTCAGGCGGGGTCAGCCCATCCAGTCGAAAACATGGTACGCGCTCGGCATCTATGAGAGCGTCATCGCCGCCGCTCTGGAAGCCGTCCAGAATCGCTATCCTGATCTGGACCTCGGCTCCTATCCGTTCAAAAGAGCTGACGGACGCGGCGGTGTCGCCCTTGTGGCGAAAGGCTCTGACCCGGCCAATCTCGCAGCCGCTTCACAGGCGATCCACGATCTCATCGCGGCGACTGGAGAGACACCGATAGAGGGCGAACCAAAAGCCTGATCCACACTTCTCAAGCCTGCACAACGCAGAAAGGCCCGGACGCAACGTTCCGGGCCTTTTTTTATATGGCTGACAGGCGGAAAGTTCAGCTTAGCGCGCTGCGCCCCATGGCAAGGAACTTTTCGCGTCTCTGGGCAATAAGCGCCGCTGCGCCCTCGCTCAGAAGCGGCATCAGTTCTTCCGCAATTGACTGGCCGAGCTTCTCGATCATCGACTGAGGATCACGCTGTGCGCCTCCGACCGGCTCTTCGATAATCCGGTCGATCAGACCCAGTTTCCGCAGATCCTGAGCTGTCAGACGCAGTGCTTCGGCTGCTGTTGCCGCCTGCTTCGGGTCACGCCAGAGAATCGATGCACAGGCTTCCGGTGAAATCACCGAATAGATGGCGTTCTCAAGCATCAGCACCCGGTCAGCCGTCGCCAGAGCAACCGCGCCACCGGAACCACCCTCACCAATCACGGTCGCGATCAACGGCACCGGCACTGTCAGGCAGGTCTCGATGGAACGGGCGATGGCTTCCGCCTGACCACGGGCTTCCGCGTCAATGCCGGGCCATGCTCCGGAAGTATCCACGAAAGTGAGAATCGGCAGACGGAAACGTCCGGCCATTTCCATGAGACGGATGGCTTTACGGTAGCCTTCCGGCCGCGCCATGCCGAAATTATGCTGCAGGCGGGTTTCCAGATCGGAGCCTCGCTCGGTCCCGATGACGACCACCGACTGCCCGTTGAAACGACCGAGGCCACCAATGATGGCCTTGTCATCGGCAAACTGACGATCGCCCGCAAGCGGCGTGAAATCGGTAATCAGCCCCCTGATATAATCGAGGGTATGCGGCCGCTGCGCATGGCGCGCGACCTGCACCTTCTGCGACGGGGTGAGCTTGGCATAAAGCGAGCGCAGCTGCTTCTCGACCTTGTCGGAAAGCTTTCCGATCTCGTCGGAGATGCTGACGCCATCACTACCGCCATCGGCTGCGGCGGCGGTGTTGCGAAGGCCATCGATCTTGGTCTCAAGCTCGGCGACCGGTTTTTCGAAATCCAGAAACTGACGCATGGTCGACGCCGATAGCACACTCACAGACAATTCCAAGCGTGCAGATTTTCCACACCTGCTCTTTCTTACGGTTTTTTCTCGCCAGCGTCTTTTTGCATGAGACCCTGCCCCTCTGCGGTCTCCGCCTCGGCAGCCGCTTTTCCCAGCGGATGATGCGATTCGACGACTGCCCGCAACCGGTCTGCCTGCACATGGGTGTAGATCTGGGTGGTCGCGATATCTGCATGTCCCAGCAGCATCTGAAGCACCCGGAGATCCGCTCCATGCGCCAGCATGTGGGTCGCAAACGAATGACGCAGCACATGCGGCGACAATTGCGCCGGATCGATTCCGGCGCGTGAACCGAGATCCGCGAGGATCTTGTCGAACCCCTGCCGTGTGATCGGACGCAAGGCAGTGCGACCGGGGAAAAGCCAGAGACTTTTCTTCGCCTCGTCTTCCAGCAGCAGACTCATGACAGCGTCGCGAGCCGGGTCGGACAGCGGCACCAGACGCTCCCGACCGCCCTTACCGCGAATCATCAGCATCCGGACATCCTCCCGGAACATGTCCCGCCTCAGGGTCAGCAGCTCCGAGATTCGCAATCCCGTGGAGTAGAGCAACTCCAGTGCGGCACGGCCCAGCAGCAGACGGCGACGCTGCGCGGGACTGCTGTCAGGCGAGCAGGTGGACGCATCGATAAGCGCCGAGACTTCGGTTTCGGTGAGAAATTTGGGGAGCGTCTGCTGGGGCGAAGGCGCATCAAGCTGACTGGCAGGATTATCCTGCCGCCGTCCTTCCCGCAGCAGGAAGAGATAGAACTGGCGGATGCATGAAATCCGGCGTGCGATCGTGCGGCGGGCCAGTTTGTCTGACGCCATTTCGGCGACCCACCGGCGCAGAGCGTCAACGGAAGCCGTGGCGAGGGTCTCTCCCTCAGCGCCAAGCGCCTCGCTGCAATGCTCCAGATCCCTCGTATAGGCCGCGAGAGTCGCCGGAGCCGCCGCTCGTTCAGCCGCCAGCATTTCCAGAAACGAATCGACTGAATCCTCAGTCACTCTGTTTCTCCTGAAGGCTGAAGCAGTTTCCCTGAACTCAGCTTTTGCGAAAACAGGGAAATCCGTGCCTGCCGGAGCACCTCATCTGTACCCTTGGTAGACTTACTCAGGGCGCTGGTGCAGCGGGCGCCGCTGGCGGCGCAACGGACGGTGTTGCTGCTGGAGCGGGAGCCGGAGCAGCAGTCGGGACCACAGTCTGCGGTGGAACCACGGAAATCGGCGGAGACTGTGGGACGGCCGTCAGGCTGGCCACAGAGAGTTCCTTGTGGACCATCTGCTGGGACGCAGGCGGACCCGATGACAGTCCAAGAGAAAGGATTCCACCACAGATGACGACAGCAGCGGCACCGGCTGCGATAAGGACGATTCGGCGCATTTCAGCCTCGATTCTTTCAGTCCCGCAGCCGGTAATATCCGCCGCGTTCCCATGATGACGTGTGTTTGCCCGCTCTATGTTACGATGGCAGCCATGTCACGCCCATTCTTACCTGAACGGGGGAATGCTGTCCTGCCTGAGCAGACGCCTGCATTGCCTCCCTCCCCGCCTCCGGACACGGTTTCCGAGCCCGCGCCTGCCCTGCCGCTCAATCTCGACGCGGTTCGCAGCAGCACCGGCTTCGGTCCTCTCTGCGGTCGAAGCATTCTGCTGATCGGCCTGATGGGAGCCGGAAAATCAACCATAGGCCGTCGCCTCGCCCAGCGCCTCGGACTCGGGTTTGTCGACGCCGATGCCGAAATTGAACGTGCCGCAGGCTGTTCGATCAACGACGTCTTCCGCCTTTACGGCGAAGAAGCCTTCAGGGATGGCGAACGGCGCGTCCTGAAACGGCTGATTGACGGGCCTTCCCGCGTGATTGCGACAGGCGGTGGCGCTTTCATGAACGAGCAGACCCGTGCGCTCATCCGGGAACGCGCCATCTCGGTCTGGCTGCGCTGCCCGCTGCCTGTCCTGCTGAAGCGGGTAAGCGGACGCACGCACCGGCCCCTGCTGAACGGCGCCAAGCCTCGCGACGTGCTCGAACGTCTGATGCTCATCCGTCATCCGGTTTACGCGGAAGCTGATATCATCGTGCAATGTGGAGAAGACAACGTGGACAACGCCACAACCCGCGTCATCGAGGCGCTGGCTCTCAATCACCGCCCACGTCGCCTCCCTGTGCGGCTTGAGCGCAATCCTTACGAAGTCATCATTGGCACCGGCCTGATAGAACGCGCTGGCGCCCTGCTGGCGACGGTGTTGCCACAGAAGCGTGTCGTTGTGATCTCCGACACGACGGTGGCCGAGCTTTATCTCCACCCTCTCATTGAATCTCTCACAGACTCCGGCTTTGCCGTTCAGTCCATCGTGGTGCCACCCGGCGAACAGTCAAAGTCACTGGATGAATTCAGGCGCGTCACGGACGCCATTCTGGAGCAGAAGGTCGAGCGCCGAACGACCGTCATCGCTCTTGGCGGCGGTGTGGTCGGTGATCTGGCAGGCTTTGTCGCGTCTGCGACTCTCCGCGGCCTGCCTTTTGTCCAGATGCCGACAACCCTGCTGTCGCAGGTCGATTCTTCTGTCGGCGGCAAAACTGGCATCAACACGTCCTGGGGCAAGAATCTGCTCGGCGCGTTTCATCAGCCCGCAATGGTTCTGGCCGATGTTTCCAGCCTTGCAACATTACCCGTGCGGGAGATCCGTGCGGGTTATGCCGAAATTGTGAAGGCGGGGCTTATCGGAGACGCTGACCTTTTCACCTGGTGTGAACGGCATGGCGCGGCTGTCATTGCCCAGGACCCCGACATGCTGGCCGAAGCCGTCGAAAGAGCCTGCGCTTTCAAGGCCGCCATCGTGACCGAGGATGAGTTCGAGCGGAAATCCCAGGGGGGTCGCGCCCTTCTCAATCTCGGCCACACGTTCGGTCATGCCCTTGAGGCGGAAATGGGCTACAATGGCAGCCTTCTGCATGGGGAGGCCGTCTCGATCGGTCTCCGTCTGGCTTTCATGCTCTCCGTGCGTCTGGGCTACTGCCCTCAGACCGATCTGGACCGGGTGACCGCCCATCTGGATGCGACAGGCATGCCTGCCCGGATTTCCCAACTGGATCGCTCCTTTGACGCCCGGACACTTCTTGACCACATGACAAGGGACAAGAAGATGCATGACGGCAAACTCACATTCGTTCTGGTCCGGGGAATCGGTCAGGCGTTTACCTGCCGGGATGTTCCGGCGCAGGCGGTTCATGATGTTCTTGTGGAAGATGGGTGTGCAGCAGATGCGATGCAGACACACGCTGGTCGTGGAACTGACATCTGAAAGCCACATAGGTCGTTACAAAACCCCACCAACCGGCCCTGTACAGGCGTTCGGGCTGGAGAAAAACGGTGAGGCATACATTATTTGCAACACCACAAAGTTCATGACCCAAACATGAACTGTTGCATATAAATCACGCTTATGGCGTGTAATAGGCGAAAGCCTCATCAGATGGGTTCCATTCACGGAACCCATCGTTTTATAGGGCTTTTAGACAGCCTGTAGGGGCAAGGGATCGCACTTCATCGATCCAGCCCAAACAGTTGATAAATGAGGACGAAAAAATGCGTCTCCGCAGTGCGTTACTCGCAACAACACTGATGGCAGCAGCGCCGGTCGCTGCTTCCGCAACAACAATCACCGGGCCGTACGTCAATGTCGGTGGTGGTTATGATCTGACACAGACCCAGCATGCCAGCACATGGGATCCGGGTTCACAGAGCACGGTCAGCTCCAAGTACCGTCACCAGAACGGTTTCACCGGTTTTGGTGCATTCGGCTGGGGCTTCGGCAACGGTCTGCGCGTTGAGGTCGAGGGTGTTTACAACTACTCCGAAATCAACCACCGCAACGGTGCCGGTGTCGCCAACAACAAGACGCGTGGCAGCGACCAGTCCTATGGTGGCCTTGTCAACGTCCTGTATGACATCGACCTGAAGCAGTTCGGTATCGATGCGCCTGTCACACCGTTCGTCGGTGTTGGTGCCGGTTACCTGTGGCAGCATTACAACCCGACTGACTCGAACTTCGCCAACGGCTCACGTTCACGTCTGGGCGGCACGAACGGCAGCTTCGCGTATCAGGGCATCGTCGGTGCGGCTTACGACACGGGCGTTCCGGGTCTGCAGGTCACAACCGAATACCGCATGATCGGTCAGACGTTCTCTGACGGCGCATTCAAGACCACAGCGTATGCTCCTGGCGGCGCGAAGATCGGCAGTGGCAACACTGGCTTCGATCATCGCTTCAACCACCAGTTCATCGTCGGTCTGCGCTATGCGTTCGACACGGCTCCCCCGCCGCCGCCGGCTCAGCCTTACGTTGCTCCTCCTGCTCCGCAGGCAGCCCGTACCTACCTCGTCTTCTTTGACTGGGATAAGGCTAACCTGACGGCTCGCGCCCGCCAGATCGTTGCAGAGGCAGCTCAGGCTTCCACGCACGTTCAGACGACACGCATCGAAGTCAACGGCTACACCGACAACTCGTCGGCTCGTGGTGGCGCTGCTGGTGCGAAGTACAACATGGGTCTCTCGATCCGTCGTGCAGACAGCGTCAAAGCTGAGCTGATCCGTGACGGCGTGCCGGCTTCGGCCATCGATATCCATGGTTACGGCGAAGCACACCCGCTGGTTCCGACAGGCCCGAACACTCGCGAGCCTCAGAACCGTCGCGTGGAAATCATCCTGCACTGATCCGCTTTCCGGATCTTTCAGGAAACGCTACGAAGAAGGGTGCCTTTCGAGGCACCCTTTTTTTATGTCTTTACGTGATCAGGAACCCTTCATGGCTGACCGGAAGTCTACATGCCTGCGTCTCTTCAGATTCGCAGTGGTCGGCAGTCTGGGATTTCTCTGGGATGCAGGCACCGTGTACGGACTGCGGAGCGTCATTGGACTGAATGCTGCTACTTTCGCAGCCTATTTTGTGGCCGCCAGTCTCAACTGGGCCATCAATCGATTCTGGACGTTCGGTGATGTCGGGCGTCACGACCATCCGGTTCTTCAGTGGCTTCGCTTTCTCTCCGCCAACAGTTTTGGATTTCTGCTTAATCGTGGCACGGTATATGCGCTTTTCTTTATCTCGCCCTTCTGCATGCATCATCCCGTAATTGCACTCGCAGCAGGCGCACTCGCTGGCATGACAGCCAATTTCAAGCTGAGTGAAAGACTTGTCTTCCGGGAGAGGCCTCCAAAATCGGTCATGGATCTTGCGGAAATTTCAGCCGGCGTGGCTGATGCAGAACTCCCACAATGTCTGGATGATGAGTCGTCATCATCCGCTCGTCATCCCTAGCCACCTTTCCCTGCCCACCCTGACTGCGCTAATGTTTCGCTTCAGATATTTCTCTTGCTCACCGGCTGTCCCTGACAGACGGCGGCCGCCACAGGACGCTTTTCCGCACCATGCCAACAACAAATGAAATCCGCTCCGCTTTTCTGGATTATTTTGCGTCCAACGACCATCAGATCGTCCCCTCGTCATCACTGGTTCCCAGTAATGACCCGACGCTGCTGTTCACCAACGCTGGGATGGTGCAGTTCAAGAACGTCTTTACCGGTCAGGAAACACGCCCCTACTCACGCGCCACAACCGCGCAGAAGGTGGTGCGGGCCGGTGGCAAGCATAACGACCTAGATAATGTCGGCTACACAGCCCGGCATCACACCTTCTTCGAGATGATGGGGAACTTCTCCTTCGGAGATTACTTCAAGCCGGGTGCGATTGAACTGGCCTGGAATCTCATCACGAAGGACTTCGGTCTCCCGAAAGAAAAACTCCTCGTCACAGTCTACTCCGAAGACGAGGAAGCAGCCGGGCTATGGCGCAAGATTGCCGGTCTGAGCGATGACCGCATCATCCGCATCCCGACCTCGGACAATTTCTGGCGTATGGGCGATATCGGACCGTGCGGCCCCTGCTCGGAAATCTTCTTTGACCACGGCCCCGACGTATTCGGTGGCCCTCCGGGTTCTCCTGACGAGGACGGAGATCGCTTCGTAGAAATCTGGAACCTCGTGTTCATGCAGTTCTTCGAGGACCCACCGGGCACGCGCACGCCGCTTCCCCGTCCCTCGATTGATACCGGCATGGGGCTTGAGCGCTTTGCCGCCATCATGCAGGGCAAGCGCGATAACTACGACACCGATACGTTCCGCTCCCTGATCCTCGCATCGGCTGAAGTGACATCGCAGGATCCGGACGGTCAGTTCAAGGCGAGCCACCGTATCGTCGCAGACCATCTGCGTTCCACAGCGTTTCTGATCGCGGACGGCATCCTTCCCTCCAAGGATGGCCGCGGTTATGTGCTGCGTCGGATCATGCGGCGCGCCATGCGTCATCTGCACATGATGGGCACGTCCGAGCCGGTCTTCTACAAGCTGCTTCCCGCCCTCATCCAGCAGATGGGTGCGGCCTATCCGGAACTCGGTCAGGCGGAAGCGTTGATCCGGGAAACGATGCGCGGTGAAGAAGAGCGCTTCAAGGCCATGCTCGGACGCGGACTTTCACTTCTGACGGAAGAGACCGACAAGCTGCCAGCCGGTGGCGCCCTGCCGGGCGACGTCGCCTTCAAGCTCTACGATACGTTCGGTTTCCCGCTTGATCTGACGCAGGACGCCCTGCGCTCAAGCGGTCATCTTGTGGACGTTCCGGGCTTTGAAGCCGCCATGAAGGTGCAGAGAGATCGTGCCCGCGCAGCGTGGTCCGGCTCCGGAGATACAGCCGTCGAGACTGTCTGGTTCGAGGCGCGTGACAGGTTCGGCGCGACGGAGTTCCTTGGCTACAGCACGGAAACAACTCAGGCGGAAGTTCAGCTTATTGCCTCGAATGGCGTCAGCGTTGAAACCGCCGGACCGGGCACCGAAGTCGCCATCCTTCTCAACCAGACGCCTTTCTATGGTGAAAGTGGCGGACAGGTTGGCGACACCGGCGAGATCGAAGCACCGGGTGTAAAAGTGGCCATTTCGGACACCCAGAAAAAGCTCGGTGATCTTCTGGTGCATTATGGAACTGTTACGGAAGGCACGCTGAAAGCGGGAATGGCCGTTACGGCGAAGGTGGAGCACGCCCGTCGTTCCGCCATCCGTGCACATCATTCCGCGACCCATCTCCTGCATGAAGCGCTGCGTCGTCGTCTGGGCGACCACGTCATGCAGAAAGGCAGCCTCAATACGCCGGACCGACTGCGTTTCGATGTCAGCCAGCCCCGCCCGATCACCCGTGAAGAGCTGAACGAGATCGAGGCTGAAGTGAACGCCCGTATTCGGGAAAACACGGCAGTCACAACCCGCATCATGACGCCGGATGAGGCCTCGGCCGAAGGGGCGATGGCTCTGTTCGGTGAGAAATACGGCGATGAAGTCCGTGTCGTCTCCATGGGCGGTAAGGATGCTGACGGCAGCAAGCCTGCGTGGTCAGTGGAACTGTGCGGCGGCACGCATGTCAGCCGCACCGGTGACATCGGCCTGTTCCGGATTTCTTCGGAATCCGGTGTTTCGGCTGGCGTTCGACGGATCGAGGCCGTGGCTGGCTCCGCTGCCGAGGCCGTTGCAGTCGCCAACGAGGAGCGCCTTACCCAGATCGCCGCCATGCTGAAAGTGACCGTGGCGGAAGCCCCAGAGCGCCTTGCCACGCTTCTGGATGAACGCAAGATCATGGAGCGGAAAATCTCCGATCTTCAGCGCAAGCTGGCGGCAGGCGGAAGTGATGCGACCAAGGTTGAGACCATTGCAGGCATTGCCTTTGCCGGTCGCAATGTCGGGGAAACCCCGGCCAAGGAGCTCAAGGGACTGGCTGACACGATCGGCAAACAGATCGGCGAAGGTGTCGTCGCTCTTGTGTCGACAGCGGACGGCAAAGCCAGTGTTGTGGTGTCCGTCAATTCCGCACTCCCGGAAGGAATTGACGCCGTCTCCCTCGTCAAGGCTGCGAGTGCAGCCCTTGGCGGCAAAGGTGGCGGTGGTCGCCGTGACATGGCTCAGGCAGGTGGGCCGGATGTCGGCGCAGCCGATGCGGCGCTCAACGCCGTGCGTGCCGGGATTACAGCCGCAATGAACGCCTGATCAGCAGAAAACAGAACACCACCTGGATGGCGTTTATCGCGTTGTCCGGGTGGTAAGCCGTTTGCTGCAAGAAACAGTTTTTCTTGCCTCCAGCGATTTCATCAGAGAGATGAATCGTCTGGAAACTGCCCAATATTCCTTGGGAAATACAGTTAAGATTCCCAAGCAATTATCTGATAATAAAAAACAAAAATACTTTTCAGTCTGTTTTTTGCGAAGGCGGGCGTCATGAAGTGCGTGAAAAACACTTCACCGGACAACCTCTTCGTCACTGGCAGACATGGGGCAGCAAAGCCTGTGCGCCAGTCGGACAGACAATTCAGAACAGACTGGAAAGAGGCGGTTTTTCCTCGGCACTTCAAACTGATTGGACGTGTTGTTTTCCACGCCCAATCAGTCTGACGGAACTCAGTGTGTCGCCGATAACGGCGCCGCCACGATACCCTTGGGAGAAGCAGGGTTCACAACAGGCTGGGGCGGAAAGACTGGCTCAAGCACTGACTGTGTAAAATACAGGACGCCGTTGGACTGAGGCACGCCTGTCACCCACAGATGATTGCTCGCGCCCGCAGCGTTGCTGACCACCGGCTGGCCGGATGCCGGATCAAGCGAAAAGGTCAGCGGAATTCCGGCAAGTGTCTTCAGGCTGAAAGCATGGGTAGGCGACTTGGCGAGAAGCGCCTTGACCCGATTCACAGGCCACTTTCCCGGAACGATCGTATAGGAGATCAGCGCTTTCAGGGCCGCCCGGTTGGCCGGGTCAAGCAATCCGTTCTGGAACTGCGCCGAGTAGTGCGCCAGTGGCTCATTGGGGATGGCAAAGACCGTGTAGGGGCCTTTCTGCTGCAGAATGGCGAAGTAGCCCGAAATGTGCAGCGCCTGAGCGTAATTCGCCAGTTCGATCGCCGCCGACACTCCTTCCGAAATGGGACGGTCACAATAAATCGGCGTCTCCGGATCAGCATAGGCGATCCGGCTGTCAGGCGCCTCTTTCTCGCTGGCCGGCGTGTAGTTTCTGGTGCCGGACACGGTGGGAGCCATGAAGGAACAGACGCTTCCTACCTGCTTGTAGGAATCCTGCCGTGCATTGCTCTGGCATCCCCCAACGGACAGCGCCATCACCATAGCAGCGCCTGCCACGCTCCACTGCACTGCCCGCTCTGGCCGCATCCTGATACCCCTATTACAAATCTCATGCCCCCGCCCACGACGGGTAGCTGTGCTGTTACTTCTATGGGGTCCGGGTTTCGTATCTGTAAATCCCTCGCCAGACCGCAAAGGAGGATTACTCCTTTTTTCAAGCCTCTGGAAAGTGGGGACAATCAGCAACCATCTCCCCGCATGGTCCATCCGCGCACCAGTCCGTCAGACAGTTCGAACGTGGTCTGGCAGACGGAGTTGTAATAACTGGGGGGGAAGCCGCCATCCATGCCCCAGCCCCAGCCACCCATTCCGCCCCAGCCGCCGCCCATGCCCCAGCCGCCCATGCCGCCCCAGCCGGGGCCGCCCCAGCCCCAGCCCCAGCCCATGCTGCCGGGATAGTACTGCGTTTCGTTGTCTATGTAGGCGAGGAACAGGTGATTATTGGCAAGGAATGTCCGTGTCGGCACACCATAGGCACGCACGACATCCACCTCCGTCTTGCCCACAAGCGCATCAAGCTGACGACGCTGCTCCTTTGTAGGACCGGAACATGCCGTCAGGGAGACCAGCATCAGAGAGGCGAGCGCCAGAGACGGTCCGATACGCCGGATGATCATAACAAATTCCCCGATCAGTTCTCCCGCACACTCAGGCTGGAGAAGGTGACTTAACAGTGACTGGACAGGATGCTTGCGCGAAATCATCCCATCCACAAGATATCTGACAGACGTGGCGCACCGGTGGCCAGCATCACCAGCCGGTCAAACCCAAGTGCGATACCGGATGTCTGCGGCAGATGAGGCAAGGCCGCCAGCAGATTTTCGTCCATTTTCCAGTTCGGTCGCTCAGGGTAAAGCGTTGCGCGCCGTTGCCGATCGTTCTCGAAGCGCTCTCTCTGCTCGGTGGCGTCCGAGAGTTCCTCAAAGGCGTTGGCCAGCTCAACGCCTCCGATATACAACTCGAATCGTAGCGCCACGCGTGGGTCCTTCAGACAGCGACGCGCCAATGCCGCCTGACTGGCAGGCCAGTGCGTGAGAAAGGTCGGTCTGTCCCGCCCGATGACAGGCTCCACACGCTCCAGCAGCAGCCGAAAGAAAAGATCTTCCCACTCTTCTCCGGCTCTCAGGGCCACGCCAGCCTGTGCCGCCAGAGCTGAAGCATCGTCCGCAGTCGCCAGAACATCCGCTCCGACATAACGCTGAAAGGCGTCCGCGACGGTCAGCCGCTCAAACGGCTCCGTCATCGGGATCTCGTATCCGTCGCGCTGGACGACCGGAGGCAGCGTCGTGCGGACAAGCGCTTCCGTTTCATCCATCAGATCGTCGAGGGTAGCGCCCGGTCGATACCATTCCAGCATGGTGAATTCCGGCGCATGCAGGGCGCTTCCCTCGCCATTGCGCCAGACACGGGCCATCTGGAAAATTTTCTGTCCCGTCGCGGCGACAATCCGCTTCATCGCAAATTCTGGACTTGTGTGCAGAAAAAGCGGCTCCCGCTCACCTGTCGGCGCTTCCCGTTCCGTGCCGAACACGTGGAGATGCACCTCCTCGCCGGGAGTGGGTACCGCGTAAGGCGTCTCGACTTCCAGATAATCCCGACCGTCAAAGAACGCTCTTACCGCCTGCATCATCAGGGCGCGGCGACGTAGCAGCGGCAGACGTTCCGCTATGCGTGCGGTGTCCTCTCCTGCCCTGCTCTCGATCATGCCCGTTCTCCCTTGCCTCTTCATGCAGCGACTGATGCCGCGCATGTCGGACTGCAGCAAGCCAACCACAGTTTCGTTTCCTGAATATTGCGGGAAAGCCTGCGAAACCATTAGAAACGCCTCATGTCGTCCTCCCGCACTGCCACCGCCAGCCCCAGCCCGATCCACGCAAGAACACTCCGGACACCGGAGGAACTTGTGGAGGCAGGTTTTGTGACGCGGGACACGTTGCCAGCCATTGCGGATGTCGCGGAGCAGTATGCCACCGCCATTCCGCCTGCATTTCGGGATCTGATCGAAACACCGGATGACCCGATTGGTGTGCAGGTCATCCCCTCGCCGGAAGAACTGGTCGCGGCCCCCCATGAACTCGCCGACCCGATCGGTGACGACGCCCTGTCGCCGGTGCCGGGTATCGTTCATCGCTATGCCGACCGCGCTTTGCTGAAACCGCTGCTGATCTGCCCGCTCTACTGCCGTTTCTGCTTCCGGCGTGAGCATGTAGGCCCTGATGGCGGCCTTCTCGACGAAGAGGCTTTGGCTGTCGCGTTCAACTGGCTGCGTGACAACGCCGCCATCCGTGAGGTGATTCTGACGGGCGGCGATCCACTGATGCTTTCGCCAAGACGGCTTGAGCATATCATGCGGGAACTGGCTTCCATCCCGCATGTCACGACCTTGCGGATTCACAGTCGTGTTCCTCTGGCCGCCCCCGAGAAAATCACAGACGCGCTTCTGGACGCCATGGACGCGGACAAGGCGGTGTGGCTGGTCGTTCATGCCAATCACGCACGGGAATTCAGCCCTGCCGGTCGTGAGGCGTTAAAAAAGATTCAGCGTCGCGGGATTCCCGTGCTGGGCCAGTCGGTTCTTCTGCGCGGCGTCAATGACAGCGAAGAGGCTCTGGAAGGACTGTTTCGTGCCATGGTCGAAAGCAGGATGAAGCCCTATTACCTGCATCAGCTTGACCCAGCTCCCGGCACAGCCCGCTTCCATGTTCCCATTGAGGAAGGCCGCCGACTTCTCGCGGGATTGCGGGGACGCGTGACCGGCCTGGCCTGGCCGACATACGTGCTCGATATTCCGGGGGGATATGGGAAGGTTCCGCTGGGACCGGACTATCTTGAGCCATCCCTGAGCGCGGTGAGCGATCCGAACGGACAGAAACACACCATCCGCACGCCGGACACTCTGTAAAAGTGGATCTGTGTGGCAGCCGAAGCCGCCACACAGGCCGAAATCACATGTGAGTCGCGTCTGGTGCTGGCTGCCCCTGCGGAGCCGGACCATTGGTCTGAGGAGCATTGCTGCCGGGCGTCATTGTTCCCGGCTGGGTGGAATGCTCGACGTCATAGGCCGTAGCTTTCTCTGCATAGGTTCCTTTCGCGCCGGGATGCTCCTTGTCATACAGAGCTGCCTTGGCACGGGATTCCTTGCGGTAGCGGTGGCGGACATACATGCCGGTCACACAGCCACCCATAGCGCCCAGAACTCCGTGGTGATTGGCTACATGGCCACCCACGGCGCCAGCGGCGCCATACTTGATGCAACCGCCGGGTTCGGCATGCGCCGCCGGAACCGCACCGACAGCCATCACAGCCGCGAGGGAGAGAGTGAGAAGTTTTTTCATTACAGCGCCATTTCAAAAATCAGGTTCTGCCGTAGCAGGACCAACTTCCTGAGTTTGCCCCAGAATTGCGGCGAAAACCAGAACAACGACAATACTTTGTAACATTTCACGCCTATTGATGACGTGCGCGGGCTTGACGTTCTCCCATGAGACCGGTCATGACCTCCGGCAGTTTTCTTAAGTGGCCCTGTTTTTGCGGAGTTCCATGTCATGTCGCTTACACGCCGTGCCCTGCTTGCACTCGCCGTTCCGGCCACGTTCGCCCCGAATCTGATCGGCCAGACCTTGGCCGCGGATGCGGCAGACCCGCGAATGGCTCCGCGCGCCTTCGGCAATCCGAACGCCAAGGTGGTGGTTGAAGAGTGGTTCTCCTTCACCTGCCCGCATTGCGCCCGCTTCGAACTGGATGTGTTCCCGGAAATCCGCAAGAAGCTGATCGACACAGGTCGCATCCGCTATGTTTTCTGCGACTTCCCGCTTGACCGCACGGCCCTGATGGCGACTCAGGTCGCCCGCAGCCTGCCGCTCGAGCGTTATGAGCCGTTCATGATATCGCTCTTCTCCAACCTCGACCGCTGGGCCTATGGCGAGAACGTCAATCCGGAAGAACAGCTTCGCAAGATGGCCGGTCTTGCTGGCATGTCACCGGCCGAGTTCGACACGGCCGTCAACGACGTCGCCTTCCAGAACGCCATTCTCGCCGAACAGACCCGCGCCGAAAAAGACTACAAGATCGACAGCACGCCTGCCTTCCGTTTCAATAACGAGGTCTATCGTCAGGGTGAGCTGACCTATGATGCGTTCGAGAAAAAAGTCATCGCGGCTGGCGGCTGAAGCCTCAGCCGGACTGACGGTGTGACGGCTAGAGCCGGACATGTCTGACATTTCCCCACATGTGCTGACGGACCGATGAGCGCGCGGTTCGTCCAGTTACGTATCGCAGGCTTCAAAAGCTTTGCCGACCCGGTCTCCGTGGATATTCTTCCCGGTCTGACCGGAATTGTCGGGCCGAACGGCTGCGGCAAATCCAATGTCGTGGAAGCCCTGCGCTGGGCCATGGGCGAAAGCTCGGCACGCTCGCTGCGTGGCGGCGAGATGGACGATCTCATCTTTGCCGGCACAACCAACCGCCCTGCCCGTAACCTCGCTGAAGTCACGCTGGTTCTCGAAAACGCAAAAGGCCTTGGCCCGGGTCCATTCGCCGAACAGGACGATCTGGAAGTGTCCCGTCGCGCCGAGCGTGGTTCGGGCAGTGATTACCGTCTGAACAGCAAGGCCATCCGCGCCCGCGACGTGCAGACCCTGTTCGCCGACCTCGCCTCCGGCGCACGTTCCTCGGCCATGGTCAGTCAGGGTCGCGTGGCGATGCTGGTCGGCGCCCGCCCTGAAGAGCGGCGCACCATTCTTGAAGAAGCAGCGGGCATCACCGGCCTGCACGCGCGGCGGCATGAAGCCGAACTCAAGCTCCGCGCCACCGAGACCAATCTGACCCGCGCCGAAGATCTCCGGACCCAGTTGGAAAGCCGCCTTGAAGGATTGACCGGCCAGTCCGAACAGGCGTCCCGCTATCGGGAACTGTCCTCCAATCTGCGCGACGCCGAAGTGTCCCTGCTGGCGTTGCTCCATGCGCGCGCCCGACAGCAGGTTGAGCGCGCCAGACTGGCAGCCGTGCAGGCCCGCACCGCCCTGATCGCAGCCGAGGAAGCCTCCGAAACCGCTGTTCTTGCGGACTATGAAGCCGACAAGGCGCTTCCGGCCATTCGTGAAGCCGCCGAACTCGCCCGCACAGCGCTGGAACGTCAGAGGGTTGCTGCTGAAGGTGTGGCGGTTGAAGAGCAACGCGCCGCGCAGGCTGCCGAAGCGGCAACAGAACGCCTCAGACAGAGTGAGGCCGATCGTGATGCGGCCCGTTCCCGGCTTGAGGATGCGTCCGCCACACTAACCCGCTTACAGGAAGAGATGGCGGCAGTTCAGGCGGCTCGCGCCAGCCTGCCCGACAGACAGGCGGAAGCGGAGGCCCAACTCACCGGTCTTCAGACTGCGTTGCAGGACGCTTCTGAAACACTGGAGCGCCTGATGGCCGAGGCGACTGCGGCGCGCACGCGATCCGAACAGGCCCAGTCAGCTCTTGAGGCTGCGACCCTGCGCCATACCCGTCTTGCCGAAGACCATGCCACGCTGAAAAGGCAGATCGACGCCTTGCAGGCGGAACTGCCTGCGCCGGATGTGCTTGCTGAGGCGGAAGCTGTCGTGCAGCAGGCTGCGGCGGCTCTGGCGGTCTGCCGGGAAGAAATGGACGCGGCTGCCCAGAAGCGTTCCGAAACACAGGTCGCCCTTTCCATCGCCCGCAACGCTGCGGAAACAACCAGAACCCGGCACATCGAATGTGAGAAGGCCCTCGCAACCGCGACGGCCACTCTCAATGGCCTCCGTAAGGACCGGGACGCACTGGCTCTGCGCAAGGAACAGACAGAGCGCGAACTGATCCCTGACACGCAGAGGAACGCCCTCGCTCAGGCTGTGACTGATGCCGAGGCCGCGCGAACACAGGCTGTGGCCGCACTGGAAGCAGCCGAGACCGAACGGGCCGCAGCCTCCGCCGCTCTCGTCGAAGCACGCGGACGCATGCAGGAAGACAACGCCACCCGCGCCTCGGTCGCTGCGGCGGTTCAGACAGCCGAAGCCGCTCTTCGGCGTGCGGAACAGGAAGCTGCGACTTTTGCCCGGGATCTCACCTCGGCTGAACAGAACGCCGTTCCGGATGCTGTTCTGGAACAGGCCCAGAATGCGCGTGCGGCGGAAGAAAAGCGCCTGACCGATGCGGAGCTGGCTCTTGCCAACGCGGAAGAGGCCGCCACTCAGGCGGCGACAGAGGCGCAGGAGGCAGATGCTGCACTCGGCGCCCTGAAAGCTGAACTGACCCGTCTGAAAGCGCAGATCGAAGGTCTGTCACAGGCTCTTGGCGCTGAGGACGAGAAAGACGAAGCCGCCCCTATTTCGGGACAGCTTGATATTCCCGACGGGCTGGAAATCGCCATTGCGACGGTGCTGGCAGAAGGACTGGATGCGCCGGCTTCCTCTGTCGCACCGGAAGCGCCACGCTCATGGTCATCACTGGGGCCGCTGGCTTCGTCGCCAGCTCTGCCACCGGAAGCGACGCCCCTCGCATCTCTTCTTGCCTCAGTGCCGCCTGCCCTCACCCGCGCCCTTGGACAGGCCGGACTGGTGGCGACCGTGGCGGATGGCGATTTGCTCGTCTCCGCGCTTCAGGCCGGACAGTCGCTTATCACGCGTGACGGCGCATTCTGGCGTTGGGATGGCTATCGCATTGCCGCCGGTCAGCCGAGCGCGGCGGCGCAGAGACTGGCCCAGCGCCGTATTCTGAAGGAAACGCAGCTTCGTTTCGACGAGAAAGGCGCCAATCTCCCGGCTGCGGAACAGAAAGCAGCCGAGACCGCACAGGCGCGCAATCAGACGGCCGAAGCGGTCCGTACGGCTCGCATGACCCGCGCCGCCATTGAAGGGGCGCTCGGAAAAGTCCGCACGGCGGAAGCAGAGACATCCCGCCGTCACGCAGCCGCCCGCGCCAGACTCGATGCCGTACGCCCGCAATGTGAACGGGCGACACAGGCTCTTGCCGCCGCCAGACAGGCCGTCGCGGATGCACGCGCCACGCAGACGGCGCTACCCGCACCGGAAGTGCTGCGGGCAGCGCACGATGAAGCCAGAACCCGCGACCAGAAAGCGACGCAGACGGAAGCTGCTGCACGTGAGACCCGTCGCAAAGCGGATGCCGCCTTTGAGCAGGCACGGCGGGCGCAGCAGGAAACCGAGACGCGCCATGGGAACGCCGAATCCCGTCTCGCGACCATGCTACCCGAACTGGCGCGCCTCGATTCCGAACGCGCCAAGGCGGAAGAAACTGTCGAAGCGGCCCGTCTGGCGCTGGAAGCGTCGTCCGATCCGGCATCAGCTGCTGCCGCACTGAAAAACGCGGAAACAACGGCTCAGGAGGCTGAGCAGGCGACGGTCTCCGCCCGAGCGAGGCTTGAGGCGGCTGGTCAGGAAATGACGCAGCGCGAAACCGCCCACCGCGCCATGCAGGAAAAGGCGCTGGAGATACGCTCGCGCCTGTCCGCCACGGAGCCTCGTCTGGCTGCGCTCGGAGTCGAGCTGACCGAGGCGGCTCAATCTCTTGAATCTGCCGAAGCGGCTCGTGCGGCGACAGAGCTCGATGCTCAGTCTTCAGACCAGATTGAAACATTACGTGAAAAGATTTCTGAGCTGCGTCGTGAGGAGCAGGCTGGTCGGGAAATGCGCGCCGCTCTTGTCGCTGAGGTCGGCACACTGACCAGCCGGGAAACGGCGCTTCAGGACTCTCTGTCGGAGTGGACCAGCCGGGCGGCTACCGCCGAGGAGCAGCTGAAAGAAGCCCAGCTGCGTTTTGATGCTGTGTCCGCAGATCATCAAACCCTGACAGCTCTTCCCGACGAGGCGCGACAGCTCCGTGAACGGACGGCTGCCACGCTGATGGAAGCGGAAGAGAAGTTTGCGGTAGCGAACGCGGCAAGGGAATCTGCCGAGAACCGGCTGAAGGACGCGCAGGAATCGCGGCGGCGGACTGAAGGCGAATTGGCCACCGCCCGGGAAAATCTGCTCAGAAGCGAGGGCAAGAGCGAGCAGGCTCAGGCCATTCTCGATCAGTTGCTGGCCGAGACCCCCGAGCCTCCCACAGCACCGGTCGGGGATCTTACGGAGTCCGCAGAAACAGGGCTGCGACGCAAGATTTCCCGCCTGACCCGGGAGCGGGAAGAGCTTGGCCCGGTCAATCTGCGTGCCGATATCGAGGCGCAGGAAGCCGAGCAGCAGATTGAGGTGATCCGGCGTGAGCATGGCGAGATCGAAGCCGCCATCGCCCGGCTGCGTGGGTCGATCGGGAGCCTCAACAAGGAGGGGCGTGAGCGCCTGATGGCGGTCTTCACGCAGGTGGATCATCACTTCCAGTCCCTGTTCTCCCGCATGTTCGGCGGTGGACGGGCTCATCTGGGTCTTGTCGGCAGCGACGATCCGTTGCAAGCTGGCTTGGAGATCTATGCCCAGCCCCCGGGCAAGAAGCTTGCCACATTGTCACTTCTCTCGGGTGGCGAACAGGCTCTGACGGCCCTATCTCTGATTTTTGCAGTCTTTCGCTGCAATCCGGCTCCGATCTGCGTATTGGACGAAGTCGACGCTCCACTTGATGACGCCAATGTCGGCCGCTTCTGTGCGCTGCTTGGCGATATGGTCAACGAAGCAGGAACACGCTTTCTAGTGGTGACACATCATCAGCTTACAATGGCTCATATGGACCGGCTTTACGGCGTAACCATGCAGGAACGCGGCGTAAGTCGCGTGCTGTCTGTCGATCTCGACAGGGCTGCCGCCATGGCCGGTGAACGTAAAAAGGAAGAGGCTCATGCCTGATCCTGACATACAGGACTCCATGGACGACCAGAAACGGAAGGGATCTTTTCTGACCCGTTCCTGCCGCCGGAATGTTCTGGTCGGGCTGTCTGTCATCGCCATTGCCGGTGGTGGGTTGCTCTGGCGCGACTCTCACACTGACGCACTGCTGACCCGTATCCATCATGGTCTGGTCATCTGCGCGAGTGGAAAGGCGGCGACGACCACCCTTCCCTCTGCGACAGATGAAACATCCCGGACCGACAAACTGCTGGCCAAACTACCGCTGCCGACCCCGGAAATTCTCGACGCTTCCGGTCTGCCGACAATGGTGGCTCTGGATGTCGTCCGCAATGATGATGGGAAACTGGCAATCGCGGGGAATAGCTCTCTCCCGCTGCACGATGCGCTGAAACTTTCCTACAAGCGGCACGAACTGGTCATGCTGTCCCTGCGTGGAATCCCTGCCACAGAAGTGGTGAAGGAACTCCGCGCAACCGGCATGAGGAAAAGAGCCGTTCTGATGGCCTATGACCTCACATCCGCCCATGACGCTCTGGCGGCTGACCGCTCCGTCGTCGTGGCGATGCCGGTCCAGTCCGCTTCGGATGCCCATAAGGCGAAACTGTTGGCGGGACGCCATCCCTATGCGCTCTATCTGCCTGCCAACGCGTCTTCTTCCCTGTTTGCGGCCGCTCATCGCGATGCCGACGCGGTGATCGTTTACAGTCCTGACCCCAGCGCAAATCTTGTCGCGACCCAGAAGCTTCTCGATGAACCGGTGGATATTGTCATAACCGAACACCCTGATCGGCTGGCCAGCATGATGGACGGCATCTGACCTGATACGGTCTGACAGGCGAAGGCCGTGAACCGCGTCAGCTTCTGAATTTTCTAAAAATGTCTTGCAAGGCGGCGTCAGCTCCGCAGACATGGAGCGGCAAGGTTCGATTGCTGGGCTGTGACTGATTTGCGGCCCAATACACAGCTGATGGATGAGCTTTCAGAGAGCGGCATTCCCCATACTTGTCAGTCGTCCTGATCAAGCAACCGTAAATCCTTTCTGACTGCTTTCCATCACAAGAGGTCTGAAACTTTCAGTTCAGGGCCGTGCGCGCCTGTATACCTGTCTGATAACGCAGCTTTTCGGCTCATCCCGATGAAGGATGTCCCCCAAAGACTAAAACCTAAAGCACTCTCTCGTACCAACGAGGACTTTGGATAAGGCGCAGCCTACCTAGGGTCGCACCTGTTCGAAGAGCTTTGCCCAAACCCGACAAAAACTCACAATCCCAGCCTGTTAAAATAAACGAGCGACGAACGAGACCCGGCTTCGTACTTCCGTTGGAAAAACCCATAACCCCAATAAAGAAAAAGGGAGAGCGAAACCGCTCTCCCCCTTCCGGAAACAGTGTCTGAACGAGTGGATCAGAAATCCATGTCGCCCATGCCACCCATTCCGCCACCACCTGGCATCGGCGGAGCTTTCTTCTCCGGACGCTCGGCGACCATGGCTTCCGTGGTGATCAGCAGACCGGCAACCGAAGCTGCATCCTGCAGAGCCGTACGGACAACCTTCATCGGGTCGATGATACCGGCCTCGACGAGGTCCTTGTATTCACCAGCCTGCGCGTCGAAACCGAAGGTGTAGGTGCTGTTTTCCAGAACCTTGCCTGCGATGACAGCGCCGTCTTCACCCGCGTTGTGCGCGATCTGACGCAGCGGAGCCTGAAGAGCCTTGCGGATGATTTCGCCGCCGACCTTCTGGTCTTCGTTGTGGTAGTGCAGGTGGCCGAGAGCCGTGGAAGCGCGAGCCAGAGCCGTGCCGCCGCCCGGAACGATGCCTTCTTCGACAGCAGCGCGGGTTGCGTGCAGCGCATCGTCAACGCGATCCTTGCGCTCTTTCACCTCAACCTCGGTGGAACCACCGACGCGGATGACAGCAACGCCACCGGCGAGCTTCGCAAGACGCTCCTGCAGCTTCTCACGATCGTAGTCAGAGGTTGTTTCCTCGACCTGAGCGCGGATCTGGTTGCAACGACCCTTGATGTCGTCCGCGTTGCCAGCACCCTCGACGATGGTGGTGTTCTCTTTCGAGATGTGCACCTTCTTCGCCGTGCCGAGCATCGGCAGCGTAACACTCTCAAGCTTGATGCCGAGGTCTTCGCTGATGACCTGACCACCGGTGAGGATGGCGATGTCTTCCAGCATGGCCTTGCGGCGATCACCGAAGCCCGGAGCCTTCACGGCAGCGATCTTCAGACCACCACGCAGCTTGTTGACGACGAGCGTGGCCAGAGCCTCACCATCGACATCTTCCGCGATGATGACCAGCGGACGGCCGGACTGCACGACGGACTCAAGCAGCGGAAGGATCGGCTGCAGGGAAGACAGCTTCTTCTCGTGGATGAGGATGTACGGGTTGTCGAGATCAGCCGTCATCTTCTCCGCGTTGGTCACGAAGTAAGGGGAGATGTAGCCGCGATCGAACTGCATGCCCTCAACGACGTCGAGCTCGGTCTGGATGCCCTTGGCTTCCTCAACCGTGATCACGCCCTCGGAGCCGACCTTCTGCATGGCCAGCGAGATCATCTCGCCGATCTCTTTCTCGCCGTTGGCGGAAATCGTGCCGACCTGCGCCGTCTCGGACGGAGACGTCACCTTCTTGGCGTTCTTCTTCAGCTCTTCAACGACAGAGGCAACAGCCTTGTCGATGCCGCGCTTCAGGTCCATCGGGTTCATGCCTGCGGCAACGGCCTTGTGGCCTTCGCGGACAATCGCCTGAGCCAGCACGGTAGCCGTGGTGGTGCCGTCACCGGCCACGTCGTTGGTCTTCGACGCAACTTCGCGCACCATCTGGGCGCCCATGTTCTCGAACTTGTCAGCAAGCTCGATCTCTTTTGCGACCGACACACCGTCCTTGGTGATACGGGGCGCGCCGAAACTCTTGTCGAGCACGACGTTACGGCCTTTCGGGCCGAGGGTCACTTTTACGGCGTCGGCAAGAATGTCGACACCACGCAGCATGCGCTGACGCGCTTCACCGCCGAACTTTACGTCCTTGGCAGCCATTGGGAATTCTCCTTGAAAATGAAAACGAAACCTTAAAGGGGATCAGAAGCCGGTGATCAGCCGGCGATCACGCCCATGATGTCGCTTTCCTTCATGATCAGCAGCTCTTCACCACCGATCTTGACTTCGGTGCCGGACCACTTGCCGAACAGCACGCGATCACCAGCCTTCACATCCAGAGCCACGATCTGGCCCTGTTCGTTGCGTGCGCCGGGACCAACGGACACAACCTCGCCTTCCATCGGCTTTTCTTTGGCCGTGTCAGGGATGATGATGCCACCGACTGTCTTTTCTTCGCCTGTAAGACGGCGAACCACTACACGATCGTGCAGGGGACGGAATTTCGTCATTATGGATTGCTCCACATTCTGTTTGGGACGACGCCCTCGTTTCTAAAGCAACGTCGCCGCGTGCCACGCGCTCTACGCCGCGGTGCGTTAGCACTCCCACCCCGGGAGTGCCATGTATGGAGATAGGTGCGCCCATAGGGGGTGTCAAGGAGCTTCGGCACTTTTCTCCTGAGAGTGCCAGTCACAAGAATTTAAAAAGATTTTTTTAAATCTCCGCCAAGAAAATAAGGATATTTTCACCTTAAATTTGACTGTCGGAAATACCCCGTCGCTTCATGGAGAAAACCACCATTCACTCCGGCTGATGCAGGCAGGAATGTACACTTCAACGGGAATGATGGTCTCCTATTGGACAACACGACTGCCCTCTGCCTGAGCGATGACCCATGTATAGAAGGCCGATGCTTCCTTACCTGTCCGCCTATGCAGCGTCAGGACGTAGCCGTTCTCGCTTTTGACCGGCCTAGACCAGAGTTTCACCAGTTGCCCGGTCTCCAGCGCCTTATCAATCAATGGACGCCAGCCTAGCGCAACGCCTTCGTTCTGGCAGGCGGACTGCATGAGAAGCGGAAAATGACTGAATGAGCGAAACACGTTCAGTCTGCCGCTCCGCATCTGCGTGATGTCGGGCCCCATATCCCGGAACCAGTTCTCCCAGTTCAGCCACAAGGTTCCATCGCCTTTCAGATGCAGAAGATGCGCTTTCCTGATCTCTTCCAAGCTATCGAATGGCCCGTGGTGATCCAGATAAGCCTGCCCACACACGGGATAGACTTCTTCCTGAAAAAGCATTTTTCGTTGGAAAACCGTATCATCTTCCCTGATGGGGCCGGGCTCAAACAGAATCGAAACATCCGGTCGAAAATCACCTGACGCCGTCTCGGACAGGTTCCGCGTGGTGACGATCTGGACTTCCACATCGGGGCAAAGCCGTTCGAAGTCTGACAGGCGCTCCATGAGCCAGGTTGCGCCAAACCCGTAATCCGTCACAACAGCAATCTGCCTGCGTCCCGCCGCCGTAGCAGCGATCTCTCCCAGACAGTTGCGGATACGTCCGGTGCTCTCCGTCGCGGCATCGAACAGCAGTCGGCCAGCTTCCGTCAAAACCACACCACGATGTCCACGGGTGAACAGCGCATGGCCAATCACCCGCTCTATCTGCCCTATCTGCCGACTGACATTGGGCTGCGTCACGCCCAGTTCAGCGGCGGCGGCGCTGAAACTACCCAGCCTGCCAACAGCCTCCAGCAATCGAAGATGGGCGAGGACATATTCCACTACGTAAGGCGTCATAATTCAGGGTTATATCACACATAATAAACGCACTACATCACAAACAATCATATTTCGTTGTTAATAATGAAATACACCATCAGGACGTGATATTTCACGCTCCTTACGGAACCAAATCGATGCCTCACATCACTTCCAGCGCCGTTTTCCACTTCAAAACCCAAACTCACAGCCATCCATGCCACACAACAAACCACCATAAGAAAATGGAAAACACCTCCGTCATCCATATCGCGGAAGTCTGTCGATAACGCCACGCCTCGCTCTCCTCTCCCCTTCAATGCCCGAGCAATCATCGCGCATGTATTTTCCTGAAAAGGCCCGTGGCTATGGAATTCCATTTTCTTCTGAACGGTACGGTCGCAACGGCCTTTCTCGTATCAGCCAACTCCATGGCTGTCGCAGCTACCGACACCATCCATAAAACAGGCCATCAGAGCGGCGGGGGAATACCGCACGCTGCACCGCACAGACAGGCTGGCAGCCCGAAATCCGTCAAACAGAAAGACCCCGAACTGCTGACGGTCAGCGCACGACGTTCTTACGCCCGCGGCGTCACTGAAACGATTTCCTCAGAAGTGCTCGCAAGATCTGTGCCGGGCACAAATCCACAGAAAGTACTCGCAACCCGTCCGGGCGTGATGTTCCAGTCTGCTGATCCACAAGGTCTGGATACGTGGTCCGCCCAATTTTATATGCACGGCTTCCTGCAGAACCAGATCGGCATGACGCTTGATGGCATACCGCTCGGCGATCAGGAATTCCGCTCTCTCAATGGCCTGAATACGACCGCCGCCATCGCCTCTGAAAATGTCGGCCGCGTCAACATGTCGATGAGCGCAGGAGCGGAATCTGTCGCCAGCACGTCAAATCTGGGTGGTTCACTTGAATATTTTTCATCTGATCCAAATCACGAACGCCACCTGACAACAGCACAGACTTTCGGAAGCAACGCCGCCTATCACACCTTCATCCGCGTCGACAGCGGCGATCTGAACCAGATCGGATCGCGCTTCTACGTCTCCTACATGAGAAACAACACCGACAAATGGAAAGGCGGCGGCAACCAGTTCGCGCAACAGGTCAACGCGAAGTTTCTCCAGCCCATTGGGCAAGACAGCCGGATTTCAACCTTCTTCGACTGGTCCGACAAGGATCTCTACAATTATCAGGACATGTCCTTCGACATGCTGAAGAATGGTGGCTACAAACTTGATAACTTCGTCGGAACCCCCGACGGTTATGCCAAGGCCTACCGACTGGCCCAGTCCCTCAACAATCTGCCCGGCGGCGCTATTCCCGCCGGTTATTCACGGATGTCGGATCCGTGGGATGCGTCATATTACGATGCCGTCACGGCAGAACGGGATTATCTCGGCGGTCTGACTGCGGATTTCTCCCTGACACATGCCCTGCGCTGGAAAACGACCATTTATGGCCATGGGCAGTATAGACGTGGTGGCTGGACCACGCCTTATCTCTCTTCGCCCAACGGAGCGCCGCTGGCTGAGCAGATCAACGCCAGCAACACGCAGAGATACGGTTTCACATCCGCACTGATCTACACGATCGCCCACAATGATATCAGCGCCGGTGTCTGGTACGAAAACTTCCATACCCGGATTGGGCGTTACGGTATTGAGCAGCCTCTTCTCGGAGAGGGATCGCCCATAAATGCCCTCGGCACCCTGCCCGATGGCTATCAGGATTTCTGGTCACAGACCTTTAATTCCAACAGTTTTACGGCATTCGTGCAGGACACCTACCACGCGCTCGAAAATCTCGCCCTGCATTTCGGTTTCAAATCCCTGTTGCAGACAGTACGGGCAGGGCAGAACGCCAATGATGCGTCCTATACCGGGACAGACGCCATCGCCGCTGGCAGCATGACAACGGCCCGCGCCTTCCTGCCACATATCAGCGCAGACTGGCATTTCCTCCGTCATCACGAGCTCTTTTTCGATATCTCGGAAAACATGAAAGCCTACCCGGTGGCTGCCTACAAACAGGGCGCTTCACCTTTTGCTGTCACCCAGATCCAGTTCAATCAGATCCGTGGCGGTCTGAAACCGGAAACCGACTGGAACTACGCCGTGGGATACCGTTACCTCGACAAAATCCTGTCTGCATCGGTTTATGCCTATCACACGGATTTTCATAACCGACTGCAACAGACAACGTCCGGGACGATCGTCAATCCGATCTCGACGGTCGCGAATGTCGGGTCCGTAACCATGAACGGTGTGGATGCCGGTCTGACAGTCCGCCTTCTTCGTGATGTCTCTCTTTATAACAGCGTCAGTTATAATCACGCGACTTATGGTGACAACCTTGTCGAAGCCGGCGTGAGCTACGCCACCCATGGTCAGCAGATCGTCAACTATCCGCGCTTCATGTACAAAGCCAGCCTGTCCTATAGCCATGGCGGGTTCGAAGCGCATATCGACACCCAATATCTCGGCCAACGCAATTTCAGCTATGTCGGCGACATGAAAGCGCCCGGTTACTGGCTGGAAAATCTGGGCATGCGGTATAATTTCGGCAAGATGGCGCAGTACAACCGCAATCTTGAATTTGTAAAAAACATAACGCTTTCCTTCGACATCTATAATCTGGCCAACCAGAAATATATCGCGACGATGGGCGAAAACGGCAATCCGGTTTCCGGCGACTACCAGTCTTTCATGGTTGGCGCTCCACGGCAGTTTTTCGGCTCCATCAAGGCAGAATTCTGATCTCAACGACCTTCAGAACACTCATTCCGCAGGAAACAGCCATGACTCAGAATACGATTTCTTCCTCTCACCCCGTCAACGTAGCGACCGACCTGAAACTACGGCCGATCGCAGGGCGCATCGGCGCCGAAGTGCAGGAACTTGCTCTCACCCCGGACCTGAGCCCAGACACCATTCAGGTCCTCCGCGACGCATTGACGCACCACAAGGTTCTCTTCTTTCGGGACCAGCATCACGTCGACGCCACAACGCAGACAGCCTTCGGCAGGAAATGGGGTGAACCTGTCGGACATCCCACCGCGCCGGGACAGACAGGCGATCATCTGCTGGAGCTGAGCGCAGAGCATGGTGGAAAAGCCAATGTCTGGCATACTGACATGACTTTTCTGGCGGCCTATCCCGCCGTCTCCATTCTCCGCGCTGTCAATGTACCATCATTCGGCGGCGATACGGTCTGGGCCAACACAGCCGCAGCCTACGAACATCTCCCGGACCACCTCAAACAGCTGGCCGACGGACTATGGGCCGTACATTCCAACGATTACGACTATGCCGTTAATCAAACCCGCCCGGATCAGGCAATGGACGCCTATCATGCGACGTTCGCCGCCTCCGTTTATGAAGCAGAACAGCCTCTGGTGCGCCTGCACCCGCTCTCCGGAGAGAAATCCCTGATCCTTGGCGGATTTTTCAAGAAATTTTCCAACCTGTCTCTCACTGACTCACGACATCTGTTCGATATTTTCCAGACACACATCACACGTCTGGAAAATACCGTTCGCTGGCAATGGAAAAAGGGAGATGTAGTCATCTGGGACAACCAGAGCACTCAGCATTATGCGCTGGATGATTACGGTAATTATCCGCGCGTGATGCAGCGTCTCACCCTGCGTGGTGAACCAAGCCTTTCCACAGATGGCCGACACAGCCGTCAGCTTCGTCCCGCTGCGTGAAACAGACCGTGTCAGTAAACAGCAGCACGCATCCTGTTTCCGGCGTTATGCCGACAAGGACTGTCTCTATTCCCTTTTCGGTCGCGCTGGTCGTGGCTCTCGGAGCCATTACCGCAACCGCCCATCTCGGCAACAATTTCACTCCCTATCTGATCGGAGGGCTGATCGACCTGTTCGGTTTCTCACCGCTTCAGATGGGTGTGTGGAGTATGGTGGAATTGCTGGCGTACGCGGCGACGATGCTGTTCATCGCGCCGCATGTCGTCCGCCTCAGTCCCCGACGACTGGCGCTTGCGGCAGGAGCCCTGATCGGGGCGGCGCAGTTTTCCTCCTCCCTGCTGGACAGCTTTATCCCGCTTCTGGTCACGCGTGCGGCGTGTGGGCTGGGTTTCGGACTGGCGAATACGGCGCTGAACCTGACGGCGGCCCGCACGGACAGCCCCACTCGTGCGATTTCCATAGGTCTGGCTGTCCAGACGATCGTCTACACCCTGATCAATCTCGCCTTGCCTGTCGTTGGAACACACCACGGCACGCCCGGTATGTTTATCATGCTTGCAGTTCTGGCCGTGCTGTTCACCATCGCAGGTGGAAGTCTCCTGCCTGACCGACCGAACGCGCCAGCTTTTCAGACACCAATCCAATGGAACCACCTGAAAAATAACGGTCGGATTGTCCTGATAGCGATCTCCCTGTTCAGTTTCGGCAGTCTGGCGCTATGGCCTTTCATCGAACGCGCCGCCCATGAAATCGGTATATCGGCGGTCATTTACGGACGATATCAGAGCATTGCGACACTTGCCTGCGCAGTGAGCAACACTGTCTTCGGCGTTCTTGCGCCGCGTATCCCGCGCCGATGGAGCCTGCCTGTCGCGCTGCTCATCTGTGGACTGTCATGCGCCGCACTCACGCTCGTCTCCAATGAAGCAGGTTTCGCCATCGCTCTTATCGTTTTCAATGTCAGTTAGCTGATCGCCTATCCGCTCATACTCAGCGTCGCTTATCAGATCGATGCAGGTGGTCGTCTTTCCGTGCTGTGTTCGTCAGCCTGGATTGTGAACATGGCCGCAGGTTCTCTCGTCACCGGCGCGATCGCACAATGGCTGGGAAGCTATGTTCTGGTTGGTCCGCTGGGGCTCATCTCGTGCGTCGGAGCATTCCTGCTCCTTCGCCCTCTTGTTCACTCCCGTGTCGGAAGCGGGGAATAAAGCAGGCGATGCGCTTTGCCACTTATGACGGATCCGCTTGAGTGGCGGTCAAGGAGCCTGAAAGACCTATCCTTCCCCTTCATTCGGGAAGATGAAGACCTGAGACATCGACTCAACGCCTCGCCCTGCCTCCGGAATACGCGCGGTCTCTCGCTTCCGAAGCGTTTCTGGTACATCCTTCATGCGAATCGCAAACTGAAATCATGTCAGGGATCATGCACCGCGCTCTGTTTCTGGGCTTTTGTAGCCTCATTCTTTCCGGCTGTTCCTGGTTCGGGGGCTCCTCCAATCATCACCTCACTCAGCAGCAGCAGTGGGAAGCGCTCGGCTACAAGGATGGCCTCAAGTCGGTGAAGCACTGATCTCCTCTCTGCCGTCTCCCCTGACATCCCGGACAGGGCGACAGTCACCCGTCTGTGATAGATATCAATCGCTTTCCAGACGTTGTCCTGTTCTGAGAATCCTGCCGATGTGGATAAGGTCAACGGGATGACTGTTTCAGAGCCCACACACTCCCCGGTGACCGGCCTTTACGGTGCAGCGCGTCTCAAGGCGATGACGGCAGTCTGCCTCGCCGTCCTACTGGCGCAGATCGACTACGCGATCGCCAATATTGCGCTTCCCGACATCGGCGCCGACCTGCACAGTTCCGCTTCCGACACGGTCTGGGTTGTGAACGCCTATCAGCTGGCCAGCCTGTCATCGCTGTTGCCTCTGGCCGCTGCTGGCGCGTGGATCGGTTATGCACGCATGTGCATGATGGGGATTGCTCTTTTTATCATCTCCTCAGTCGGATGCGCTCTTGCGCCAAGCCTGCCAGTGCTGACCATCGCACGCGCCATACAGGGGTTTGGAGCGGCTTCCATGCTGGGCGTCGTCTCCGCCCTGATCCGCTTCATTTATCCCGTTGAGGAACTCGGAAAAGGCGTCGCCGTGAACACACTGGTCGTTGGTGTGGGCATGGCTCTTGGTCCGACCGTTGCGGGCATGATTCTGGCGGTGGCGCACTGGCCGTGGCTGTTCTGGATCAATCTGCCCATTGGCGCACTGACATTTGTGCTTGCGGCGTCCTCCCTGCCGGTCACGCCCCGTCAGAAAGAGATGCCGGACCCTATTGGAGCGGTGCTCTGCATCGTCGCAGTCACCGCGCTGGGTCTTGGCGGCAATTCCGTCGCGCATTCCGACGGCGCCATGCTCGCCTGCGCCATGCTGGTTGTCGGTGTGGCGGCAATGGGCAGCCTTATCCGCAAGGAGTCCGGAAGTCTTCAGCCCATTCTGCCCGTCGATCTTCTACGCGGCATCGGGTTCAGAATAGCCTTTATCGTCGGAATCATCGGCTATATCGGCTCGAATCTGTTCATGATTTCCATGCCCTTCACTCTCCACGATCATTATGGATGGACCGCAACCTCCACAGGGCTGCTGATGACGCCCTGGGCGTTCGGGCTGATCGTTTCCGCCTCCGTCACCCGCCGTATCGCCGATAAAATTCCGGCAGGAATCCTTTCCTCGATCGGCCTGATCTGCGCCATGATCGGCTTTCTCGCCCTGCGCTTTCTGCCAGCCTCACCCACCGCTTTCGATGTCGCCTGGCGTATCGGTGTCGCCGGTTTCGGATTTGGCGTCTTTCAGGTTCCCAACAACCGGGCGATGCTGCTGACCGCCACAGCCGGACGTGAAGGTGGAGCGAGCGGCATGGTGCAGGTCTCCCGTCAGAGCGGGCAGACCTTCGGCGGTATTGGAACAGCCCTTATCCTGCGCCTCGTCCCGGTAGGCGGCAGCCTCGTCTGTCTTGACGGAGCCGCCTTCTGCGCAGGTGTCGCGGCCCTGCTGAGCGCCTCGCGCATGGTCAGCCGTCGAAAATAACCCTTCGTTGCGGTCTGCCGGTGCTGTCTGTAAAATTCCACTTACCTCAGACGGTTGCTTCTGCCGCCCACTCAATGGATCGTTTTATAGATGACACATTCTGACACAGCAGAGGCTCCCATCAACCTGAACAGCCTGTGGAAGCAGATGGTTCAGGAATCCCAGGTCTGCTGCGATCCGCTTGTGATGGGGCTGCTTTCCACGGGCATCAAGAACCATTCCAGTTTCGCCACAGCCATGGCGGCCCTGATCGGGCGCAAGCTCGGCGATCATTATGTGAGCATCGAGCAACTGACCAGCCTCGTGCTTGAGTGCTACGGCGACACACCTGATACGATCGCCGCAGGAGCCGCCGACCTTCAGGCCATCCGTGACCGTGACCCCGCCTGCCCCGACTACGTGACGCCTTTCCTGTTCTTCAAGGGCTTCCACGCCGTCCAGTGCTATCGGGTGGCCCATTGGCTCTGGCACGGCAACCGACGTCACCTTGCGCAACATCTCCAGAGCCGGGCGTCCGAACTGTTCGCGGTCGACATTCATCCCGCCGCCTCACTGGGACGGCGCATCCTGTTCGATCACGGCACCGGCATCGTGGTAGGAGAAACATCCATCATTGAAAACGATGTCTCGTTGCTTCAGGGCGTGACACTGGGCGGCACCGGCAAGCACGCTGGCGATCGCCACCCGAGAATCCGTCGGGGTGTGCTGATCGGCGCCGGAGCCAAGGTGCTGGGAGCGATTGAAGTTGGAGAAGGCGCCAAGGTGGGAGCCGGTTCCATCGTTCTGGAAGCCGTCCCTCCCTATACTACGGTCGTGGGCAACCCTGCGCGGAAAGTGGGAACGCGCCTCAAGGAAATGCCGTCCCTGACCATGGATCAGACATTGCCTCCGATTGATTACATCATCTGATCCTCAGGGATCAGGCTGGGGAGAAAACTCCTTCCCATACCCGCATGGCCTGAGTCATTCCGGCGCAGTCATGCACCCGCAGGATCGTGTCGCACAGAGCCAGTCCAGGCAATGACGACGCGATCGTTCCCGGATCACGGGAGCCTGCTTCACTCACCCCCGCAAGTGCGCCGATCATGCGCTTTCGGGATGTGCCAAGCAGCACGCGGCAACCGAGATTGGCGAACAGAGGTAGCCTGCGAATCAGTTCGGCATTCTGTTCAGTAGTTTTTGCAAAACCAATTCCCGGATCCACGATCATACGGTCACGGGAAATGCCGACCTTTTCCGCAGCGGTCATTCTGTCGCCAAGCTCCCGCACCACATCAATCGCCACATCCCCATAGGTCGTAAGACTGCCCATCGTTTCGGGCGTGCCACGCATATGCATCAGTGCAACCGGACAGGTGCGGCTCGCCAGAAGAGGAAGCGCCTCTGGATCATGCGCAAGCGCCGTCACGTCATTGATCAGGCTGGCTCCTGCATCCAGCGCGGCCTCCATGGTTCGTGCGTTACGGGTATCAACGGAAATGCAGGCACCACGGCGCGACATTTCCAGCAGCAGCGGCCGGAGCCTTGCCCATTCTTCTTCAACTGAGACAGGTGCGGAACCGGGACGCGTGCTTTCTGCGCCGATGTCCAGAATACGCGCCCCATTACGGATCAGCTTTTCAGCATGGCCGACGGCAATGGCGGGATCCACATAGCGTCCGCCATCACTGAAACTGTCCGGTGTGACATTGAGGATACCCATCACAAGGGAACCGGACGGCAAACCCGCATCGGAAGGACGCGCCGTGATGCGGTTCAGCTCCATCTGCCAGCCGCCGGGAATGCGCTCGACAGGAAACAGGTCGGAAATCCTGTCGCCCTCAATGAGCCTTACAAGCGTGAAGGCTGTTCCGCCGCCAGCCAGAGGAAGAGCCACCCCGGTTTTGACCGCAGCGTCGGCAGCCGGTCCATGCACAAGACCGACAGGCTCGATAAGGCGCGCGGTATCCATCGGTCACTCCGTCCGGTTCAGGCTGACCTCTGTATAAATCAGGCATAAAAAAAGGCGAGGACAGAAAGCCCTCGCCTTGATGGAAGCAACCGGGGTTAGCCGGGCTGCGGAGAAGCATCCCCCAGAGAAGGCGGAGCTGTTGGCTTACCAATCACCGGCGGAACCGAGGAGCGCCGGTTTTCCGGCATCGCGTCATCGACCACAACCCGTTCGATTGGCTCACCGCGCAGGATCTGACGGATTTCCTCACCGCTCAGCGTTTCATACTCAAGCAGCGCTTCCGCCAGACGGTGCAGTTCATCGATGTGTTCGATCAGCAGTGTCCGGGCGCGGTCATAAGCGGAATCAATCAGCTTTTTGACCTCGCCATCAATGTCACGCGCCGTCTCTTCCGAGATGTTCTTGTTCTGCGTCACGGAGTGACCAAGGAACACTTCCTGACCATTATCGCCATAAGCGATCATGCCCATCTTGTCGCTCATGCCCCATTCCGTGACCATCCGGCGCGCCTGATCGGTGGCCATCTTGATGTCACCGGATGCGCCACTGGTCACGTTGTCCGGGCCAAAAATGATTTCTTCAGCGGCGCGACCACCCATGGCCAGATCCAGCTCGGCCACACATTTCGCACGGCTCTTGGAGTAGCGATCCCCTTCCGGCAGGCTCATCACCATGCCCAGAGCGCGCCCACGCGGAATGATGGTGGCCTTGTGAACCGGGTCCGTACCGTGCGTCAGAATGGAGACGAGCGCATGACCGCCTTCGTGATAGGCCGTCATCTTCTTCTCGTCGTCGCTCATCACCAGCGAGCGACGCTCTGTGCCCATGAGCACCTTGTCCTTGGCGTTCTCGAACTCCAGCATCGCGACGGTGCGCTTGCCCTGACGCGCGGCCAGTAGCGCCGCCTCGTTGACCAGGTTGGCCAGATCGGCGCCGGAGAAGCCCGGCGTGCCACGTGCGATGACTTTCGGATCAACATCGGAGGCCAGCGGCACCTTGCGCATGTGCACGCGCAGAATCTGCTCACGACCGTTCACATCCGGGTTCGGCACAACGACCTGACGGTCAAAGCGGCCCGGACGCAGCAGCGCGGGATCAAGCACGTCAGGACGGTTGGTCGCAGCGATGAGGATCACGCCCTCATTGCTCTCGAACCCGTCCATCTCGACCAGCATCTGGTTGAGGGTCTGCTCACGCTCGTCATTGCCGCCGCCGAGACCGGCGCCACGGTGGCGACCGACGGCGTCAATTTCATCGATGAAGATGATGCAGGGAGCAGCTTTCTTGCCCTGCTCGAACATGTCGCGGACACGCGACGCGCCAACACCCACGAACATTTCCACAAAATCGGAGCCGGAAATGGTGAAGAACGGAACGTTGGCTTCGCCTGCAATCGCACGCGCCAGCAGCGTCTTACCTGTGCCCGGAGGCCCGACAAGCAGAACACCCTTGGGGATCTTGCCGCCGAGACGCGTGAACTTCTGGGGATCCTTCAGAAATTCGACAATTTCCTCAAGTTCACCCTTGGCTTCCTCGATGCCGGCGACATCAGCAAAGGTCACCCGTCCCTGCTTTTCCGTCAGCATGCGTGCGCGGGACTTGCCGAAGCCCATGGCCCGACCACCGCCCGACTGCATCTGACGCATCATGAACAGCCAGACCGCACCCACCAGAAGGAACGGGAACCAGTTCAGCACGATCCGCAGGAACGGATTGCCTTCCGCCTCCAGCGGCTTTGCGACCACTTCCACGCCTTTGCCCGTCAGACGGGACACAAGGCCGGTATCCTGAGGCGCATAGGTCTCGAAGGAGGTACCGTTGGTCAGTGTGCCGGAAATATTGTGTTCCTGAATGACAACCGAGCGCACCTCGCCCTTATCGACATCACCGATGAAGTCGGAATAGGCGATCTGCTGTGCGGCATGCTGCGTCCCGGTAGGCTGGAACATGTTGAACAGGAACAACAGCAGAACAATGATGCAGACCCAGAGGGCCAGGTTACGTCCAAAATTATTGATCACGACATCCGTTCCATACTGTTCCTATACGCGTCCGTTCCTGTGGCGCTGGTCTCATGAGACCGGTTTCACGCGACGAATGCAATCCTGTTCATGCTGACATTGGGTCTTTGCACCCTGCATGAAAGTGGCCCTCAGGTTAAATATGTGTTCATCCAGCGGAAAGTTGCCGTCACGGGCGACGGCGGCGAAAAATCAAACGCCATATCTGCGAGCAGTTTCTGATCGCCAATACCCAGATGCGGCACACACAGGCGCTGTCCGTCTTTCCAGAGCGCAGGCAGTGTCGCTGTCAGCGCGGCAGGCAGACCTGCACGGTCTTTACGGGATAATCCGGCCCCTGCGGCCCCCATCGTGAGACCGGCAGGCATGCTCTTTCCGGAGTATCGGAGGACAAACCGCCTGTCCCAGCACTGATCTTCACCGGCGGGAACCGGAGGCTGCATGGCTGCCACTTCCCGTATGAGCAACCACTGATCCCGACGGTCCCCACCAGCCTTTCCCCACAGCAACCGCACACCGCCAAGAGTGCCCGGCAGCTTTTTTTCACGAAGCTTCTCTATCGCAGCCAGCGGAGGAAGATAATCGCTTCCTCCAATGCAGCGAATCAATGCAGCCAGAACGTCCGCAGATGGCAGTGTTTCCCCGAGCGCAGCCCATCCCCACGACATCAGACACTGTGTCTGCATCAGTTCATGGATGATCGCTCTCTCCTGAGAGATGCGCTCCTCGGCAGCCTTTTCGGCCCGTCGTAACAATGCCTGCTTTTCCACCGGTTCGAGCTGTTTTCTGACCCTTACCCGTTCGGCGCGTTCATTCTCATTGGAGGGATCATCACACCAGCCAAGCCCTGCCTGACGAAGCGTATTACGGAGGGTCTCCCGGGAATAACCGAGCAAAGGGCGGACAATCCGGATATCCGCACGCTCGGAGACCCACGCCATACCCGACAGACCTGCGCCGCTTCCCCGCCTCTGTCTCATCGCCACGGTCTCTGCCTGATCGTCGGCCTGATGAGCGACAAGCAGATCGACTGCTCCCGCCCGACGACAGGCATCAATAAGCACTTCATAGCGGGCGTCCCGTGCCCGCCGGGCCAGAGCCGGCCCGTAAGGGAGATTCCTGACCTTGAGCAGTTCAGCGGGTATTCCCAGTTCGGAAAGGGTTTTCAGCGCACTTGCGGCTTCATCCGCAAATTCGGGACGCAGCCCGTGGTCCACCACAAAGGCGATCAGCCGCCTGTGCCAGGACGCCGCGAGCCACGCCAGCGCGATAGAATCGCCGCCCCCAGAGACAGCCAGCGCCACTGGCGGCGCGTCGGGCACGTCCGGCAGCCATGGTCCCAGCCTGCGCATGATGGTCTGGAAATCGGCTCGCGAAACAGTAGCCAGACCGGTGAACACAGAAGAATCCCGTTCTCCCGGCAGACCGGTCATCGTGGGCTTACTCTCAGGAACACTCACCCTGTTTCGAGAAATAGGCCGTTGATTTCGCTACACGCTCCGAAGGACTCGGAAATTCTGACTTCAGTTTCGCCAGCGCCTGACAGGCTGCCTTTTTATTCCCGAGACTGAGCAGGGCTGAACTGACCCCCAGCAATGCGTAAGGCGCCTTCGCCCCTTTCGGAGAGAGTTTGTAGGCATCGTAATAGGCCACCGTGGAGTCACGGTACTGCTTCTGTCCGGCCAATGATTGTCCCAGCAGATACTGACCGTCGATTTTTACAGCGCCCTTTCCATGAGCAATCGCCGACTGGGCGCTCTGCTGCGCTGCGCTGTAATCATGCTTCAGGAGAGCAGCATTTCCCGCCTTGAGAGCAGCTTCCGGTGTCTGGGCCGCCTCGCTGCTCGACGCCGTTGCATGCGAAGTTGCAGGCTCTTCTTTTTTACTGCTCGATGAAGATGAAGCCGCGGCAGCGGTAGCGCCTCCGCCGTTTTGTGCCGCAAACTGCATGTCGCTCATCTGCTTGGAGAGAGTAGCATTCTGCTCCTTGAGCTGATTGGTCAGTTCTTCAAGCTGCCCGCGCATGTCTCGCTGCTGGGACTCCAGTGTATTCACCCGGTCGAGAAGCTGCGCGACGAGATCTCCGTTCGCTCCGCCAGACTGGCTGCCCACGGCCACAGGGGCTGGCAGCGAACCCGACGATGACGCCCCACTGCTCTGGACCTGAGACAGTTGCTGACGCAACTCCATAATCTGATCCTGAAGCGCGATACCTTCCCGGCTTGAAACCTGCGCGTGCGCCACGACCGGTCCGAAAGACAGAAACACGGCAGACGCCATCAGGCACTTCATCCGGAATGAATTTCGGAACGGGTAAGAAAATCCTGTCATGACAAGTCTTGTGCGGCTGAAGAGCCGTCTCCCTCTGGCGTTGTCCCTACCCTTCCGGCTTCTGCATATCCGTTACCGAAACACAGACGACCAGAGGCCGGTGAAGCGTCTGTCGATGCGAACGACAGACGATCATCTATCTTCTTATTTTAACATGATTTCTCATCCGACTAGCAAGCGGCGAGGAACCACATGAAGTAACCCGTCATGCGCGGCTTCTCTTCCCTGAAGAAAAAGACATTCTTTTCAGAAGGAAGAATTTCAAGACTCCCAAAAAGAAAGACCGGACAGATGCGTAAGCACCTGCCCGGTCTTTCAAACGTCACAATAAAACTGTTCCGGACAGAAATTACTGAACGGACGTGATCGCGTTACGGTTCTGAGCCCAGACGTCTTCACCTTCGCCTGTTGCTGTCGGACGATCCTTACCATAGGAAATCGTCGTCAGACGTGAGCTGGAAGAGCCCTTTGCAACAAGATAGTCGCGGGCGGCGTTTGCACGACGCTGACCCAGCGCAAGGTTGTATTCCTCGGTGCCACGGTCATCGCAGTTACCAGCAATCTGCACGGCAACCTGCGGATACTTCGCAAGCCAGTCAGCCTGCTTGTCGAGGGTCGCCTTGGCGTCGCCGGAGAGGCCGCTCTGGTTCAGCTCGAAGAAAACGCGGTCGCCCACATTTGCAACGAGATCAGCTTCGCTTCCCGGCACCGGGCCGCTTGGCTGTACAGCAGCGCCTGATCCGGTGTTAGCACCGGTGTTGGTGTGATCATTAGAGCAGCCAGCAAGAAGAGCCGCTACACCGAGCGCACCAAGAAGTTTCAGTCTCATTTGTTTGATCCTGGGATCAGTTCCCGAAACGGAACATAAGGGGGTGGGATGGATAGAAACGGACCAGTTTTACTTCTCCGACAACAGAGAACTGCTCCCAATGCAGAAGCAGTTTCCCACCGGAGGTTACCATCTCGTAAGCCACATTGCTGAAGACGCGTCAAGCATCTTCAACGTATGTCTTACTATTTTGCATATCCACCCTGCATGAAAGACACTCTCAAAAGCGTGAATACTTGCAGTGTCAGACGTTCAGCGGTGACCATGTCGGCCCAGAACCACCCTCCGGGGTCGGGATGGCCCGCTCATGAAATCCGGTAATATCAATCGTATGGATCGCAGCGCCGCCGCTCGCGCCGCCACGAGAGAAAGCCAGAACACGACCATTCGGGCAGAAGCTCGGAGACTCCACCGTATAGCCCTGCGTCATGATCCGCTCTCCTGTTCCATCAGGATTCATGACACCCAGAGAGAACTGTCCTCCTGAAATACGTGTAAAGCCGATCAGATCGCCTCGCGGTGACCAGACGGAATCGCCGTAATGACCGCTACCATAAGAAAGTCGACGTGCTGCGCCGCCACTTGCGCTCATGATGTAAAGCGCGGGTGAGCCGCCCTTGTCAGAATTGAAAACAATCTGGGAGCCGTCAGGACTAAAGCTCGGGCTGACGTTAATGGCTCCACCCGACGAAGTAATCTGGCGCTTGGCTCCGGACGCAATATTGACCGAATACAGGTCTGAGCCGCTTCCTTTCGCCACAGGAACGACAAGCGTGTTGCCGTCTGGCGAATAATGCGGCCCAAGCGGAACGCCGTTGAAATCGCCAATAATGCGCTGATGGCCGCTGGCCAGATCAAACACGTAAATCCGGGGCACAGAGGAAGCATAGGAAAGAAAGGCGATCTGGTCGCGCACCGGGCTGAACGCAGGCAGCTTGGTCTGCGTGCTGCTCAGAATACGGCAGTTTGCGCCATCCTGATCCATGACAGCCAGCCGCATGCGGGGCTGATGCACGGAACCGGAACGGGAGATGAAGCCGATGCGTGTGTCGAAATATCCCTTTTCGCCGAGCATCCGCTGATAGATCACGTCACCCATGATGTGGGCGATCCGACGCCAGTTGGCGGAATTGGTCGTATAGGCCGTTCCCTGAATCTGCTGACCCGCGAGAACATCCCATAGCCGGAATTCAACGCGGATACTGCCGCTTCCTGAAAAACCACCTGTGACCGCCGCATGTGCGCCCATCGCCTTGTAGGGCGCGAAATCAGGTGTGCCGGACATGGCGGAGCCCGGAAGAACCTTGAACAGACCCGTATTGGAGAGGTCGTTGGTCACAACCTGCGTGATCTGCTCGCCAATGCCGGGACCGAAGGACGGAATGACGATGGGAATAGGAGCCGTGCGCGCCTGATCCACCGTAATTTCAGCAGCCGGCGCATCGGCAGCAGCCCAGGCTGACAGAGGCGTTGCAGTCAGTCCGCCCACCAGTCCGGCTCCCGCCGCCAGGCCGCCACCCAGAAGAGAGCGGCGACGCATTCCGTTCGGACCAAACGCCTCAACAAGAGCTTCAGCCTCATGATCCGGGAGATAGCGGTTGGAAATCGAAACCATGGTCATGTGTCCTCTCTAATCCTGCGGCTTATGGCCGGAAGACGAATTTCAGAGTCTGGGTCTTGCCCAGCAGGTTCTTCGGGATAGGCAGTTTTGAACAGGTCGGACTGAGCACTGCCGCCCGCGCCCGCTCGGCGAGAGCGCGATAAGACGAATCACTGTTCATCTTCGCCTGCGTTTCAGGCGCAAAAGTGACAATCCTCGCCTCGCCACTTGCATCGACCGTCACCACAAGATGGGCAACGAAAGTCGCGTAGTCCTTGGCAGCGGTATCTTCCGTGTAGCAACGACGGACCTCGCCACCGATGGCGCGCTGGTCACCGGCGCTCATCTTGCCCGTGATATCCCCGCTGGGCGAACCGCCACCATCCGGCGCGCCACCCTGACGTGGATTGGCCTGCCCTTTGGGAGCATGCGTCTGCTTGGAATCAGCGCGGAAAGAATCCAGCGTCTCCAGCAGCGAATGCGTATCAGCCTCGGTTTTCTTGGCCGGGTTGGGCTGCGTGATGTGCGACGGCAGAGCCATATCCGGCAGCTTGTCAGTCGGCTGTGACATCGGCGACGGCGGTGCGACGGCAGATGATGTCACGGCCGGCGCCTGCAGGGACGGCGGAGCTGCCACCTTGGAGGGTGTCGGCTTTGCCGGAGGTGTCGGCGGCGTCTTTTCAGCATCCGGTGACGGCTCCTCCATCTTTGGCGGAATAGGTGTATCCGGCAACGGCGGCGCTTCTGTCGGCGGCGGAGGCGGCACGGGCGGCGGAGGTGGTGGCGGAGGCGGCGTTTCTTCCGGCGGCAACGGCTTTGGAGGTGTCGGCGTCTGAGGCGCGTCCACCTTTTCTGGAGCCGGAGCGGGTGCGGGCTTGGAAGAGGGCGTGGCGGATTTGGCCGGAGGGCCGGAATCGCTGCTCGCACCTTCAAACTGCACTTCTACCGGTGGCGGTTCCTTGGGTTCCTCAGGTGGCTTCTGCTCTGGAATAGCCAGCAGCAGAGCGGCGAGAATCAGGAAATGCAGCGTGCCCGAGACAATCGTCGAGCGCCGCATCAGAATGGTTTCGGAACGGCGGGGCCGAACCATGGAGTGTCAGACTCCTGACGTCATGCCGCAGTGCAGCAGATCGCGGAGAACCACTGGGGTCCGCGGCCACCGCACCGGGGCGCATGAAGGGAAAAGGGAAAGTTCTGAAACATGAAAGGCAAATCTCACTGACCAGCCGCAGCGGCCGGCTGTTGCGCCAGCAGGGCAACATGCGTGAAGCCGCCAGCCGTAATCTGGCCCATCACCTGCATGACCTTGCCATAGTCGATATGCGCGTCACCCCGCACGAAAATACGGTGCTCCTGATCGTTCTGAGCGGCGGCCTTGAGCTGGTTCACCAGTTCGTCCGCAGAGACCGGATTGTCACCGAGATAGATCGAGCCATCCGCCTTGATGGACACGGTGATCGGCTTGGTGTCCGTATTCACCGGCTTGGCATCGGTTTTTGGCAGATCCACGTTGACGCCGCTGGTCATCATCGGAGACGTGACCATGAAGATGATCAGCAGCACCAGCATGACGTCGACAAGCGGCGTGACGTTGATGTCCGACATCGGACGACCACGACGGCGTGAACCGCGACGCCCCCCCCCTCCTCCGACCGACACGCCCATGACTTACGCCCTTTCCTCGGACTGACGGGACAGAATGGCTGCGAATTCGGTGCCGAATCCCTCCAGACGGTCCTGAAACTGCATCAGGGAATTGTTGATCACATTGTAGCCGATCACGGCCGGAATGGCGGTGACAAGACCGATCGCCGTTGCGAACAGGGCTTCGGAAATACCCGGAGCGACAACGCTCAGGTTGGTGTTGTGCATCGCCGCAATCGAACTGAACGAGTGCATGATGCCCCAGACCGTGCCGAAGAGACCGATGAATGGTGCGATCGGACCGATGGTTGCGAGGAAAATCATCCAGCGCTCAAGACGATCCATCTCGCGCGTAATGGTGATGTTCATCGCCCTGTCGACGCGCTCCTGCACGCCGCCGTGAACAAGGTCCACGCCCGGAATACGGGAAGACCGCCGCCACTCACCCATGGCCGCGCCAAAAATCGCGGCCATCGGATGGGAAGGCTTGGCGCCTTCATTCTCATACAGATCGTCCAGACTGCCGCCGGACCAGAACTTGTCTTCGAATGCCGTGGCCTGCCGCTCGACACGGCGCAGGGTCACAACCTTGTCGAAAATGATGGCCCAGACCCAGATGCTGCAACCGACAAGGCCGAGCATGACCAGTTTGACAACCAACGACGCCTGTACGAACAGGCCCCACAGCGACAAATTCCCACCCGCAGCTGCGGCGAGATTTGTTGCGTCTACCGCTGCTTGATCCAAAAAACGCCTCCTGTCCTGATACGGACCTGCTTTTTCCTGCCGCGCAACCGGCTTCCGGCAAAAGCCGAAGAAGACAGTGCATATCCGACTCGCAAAACATTCGAATCGTCAGGCGATCCTTACTGGCTTCCTGCGGAAAGCAGAAGAGACCTTCCCATTATTCGTGTTTCATTCTTCAAGTCTGGCAAGCAGAGCACGCCAGGAAGGCGGAAATCGGGCAGGCCGTCCATCTTCCGCACGAATGCAGGCAAGACGCACGTCCGTATGGACGCAGAGCTGACCATCCTTGAGGAAATCCTGCACCAGATGGCAGGTTGCCGCCGCCTGCGCCCTCAGTCTGGTCCGAACGGTAAAAACATCGTCAAGACGTAGTGGACGGCGGTAATCCAGAGTCGCATTCCGAACGACAAACAGCAGCCCGTAATCGTTCAGCAGATCCATCGCCGACATGCCTTCCGAACGGATGGCCTCCGTACGTGCTCTCTCCGCAAAAGCCAGATAGCGCGCATGATAGACCACACCTCCCGCATCGGTATCTTCGTAATAGATTCGAAAGTCGATGTTATGAATGGTCATGCTTCGCCTTCTTCGGTCATGTCATCTTCGGCAAGAAGATCAAATTGCGAGATCTGGGCCGATGCTGGCGGCGTCAATCCAAGATGCCGCCACCCCCGCTCTCCCAGCACGCGCCCCCGACTTGTGCGGAGCACAAGACCTTCCTGAATCAGGTAAGGCTCGATCACATCTTCCAGCGTGTCGCGGGCTTCCGCCAAAGCGGCAGCCAGTGTCTCCACGCCCACCGGACCGCCATTATGGTATTCGGCGATCCGCCGCAAATACCGCCGGTCCATTCCATCCAGTCCCAGCCCATCCACTTCAAGACGGGTCAGCGCCGCATCAGCCAGCTCTGCTCCGACCGGCTCATCGCTGGTATGGCCGACTGACGCGAAATCCCTGACCCGCCGCAGAAGACGTCCGGCGATACGCGGTGTCCCACGCGACCGACGCGCAATCTCCATCGCCCCTGCTTCCGTCAGCGCAAAACCAAGTTTGCGTGCGCCTCGCGACACGATGAGTTGCAGTTCGTCCGGTGTGTAGAACACCAGCCGCAACGGAATACCGAAACGGTCCCGCAGCGGTGTAGCCAACAGTCCGGCACGGGTCGTCGCCGCTACAAGCGTGAACGGCGCGAGATCAATCCTGACCGATCGGGCTGCTGGTCCCTCTCCGATAATCAGATCAAGCTGAAAATCTTCCATCGCCGGGTAGAGGATTTCCTCAATGGCGGGTTGCAGGCGGTGGATCTCGTCAATGAACAGCACATCACGGGGCTGAAGATTGGTCAGGATCGCAGCCAGGTCCCCTGCCCGCTGGATCACCGGCCCGGACGTCGCCCGGAATCCGACGCCGAGTTCACGCGAGACAATCTGCGCGAGTGTTGTCTTTCCCAGTCCCGGCGGACCATGCAGCAGGACATGGTCCAGCGCTTCACCACGGTTACGCGCCGCCTCGATAAAGATGGCCAGATTTTCCCTGCTGGATTTCTGTCCTGTGAAATCGGCGAGGGTCTGCGGGCGAAGACCTCCTTCGCCAAGATCCTCTTCGGTGCGCTCAGGATCGACTGTGCGGTCGTTCATTTCGCCAGTTCTTTCAGAGCATCACGGATAACGCCATCAAGTGTCGCCTCCGCCTCCTTTTCCGCAATCAGACGCGACACGATAGGCCAGGCTTCAGCGCGTCGGAAACCCAGCCCGGCGAGCGCCAGCAAGGCGTCTGCTTCAATAGTCCCGCCGGCATTTCCCTGAGCGATGATGGCGGCTGTTGCTGTTCCACCCCCACCACCCGGCATTTTTCCGGCCTTGTCTCGCAACTCGGTCAGCAGACGATCCGCAAGACGTCCGCCCACGCCCGGCGCACGGGTCAGGCTGGCCTTGTCGGCGCTGGCGATGGCGGAAATCAGTTCGGACGGAGAGAGCGTGGAGAGCAAACCAAGTGCGACCTTGGCCCCGACCCCCTGAATGGCCGTCAGTGTGCGAAACCACTCACGTTCAGCGGTGGTTGCGAAACCATAGAGAAGAATGGCGTCTTCCCGGACGATGGTCTCCACCAGCACCTTTGCGAGTTCAGGCGGGTTCGGAAGCGCCGAAATCGTTCGTGTCGAGGCAAAGACAAGATACCCCACCCCATTCACATCAATCACACAGCGATCAGCTTCGACATGTGACAGCAGGCCGGTCAGCGAGGCGATCATCGGCGGGCACCCGCGCTACGGACCGCTGCACTGCGGCTTCCGGCTTCCACACGCAATGAACTGGCGCGATGATGGGCATGACAGATGGCGACAGCCAGCGCGTCCGACGCGTCATTGCGGGAGATGGAGGCTGTGGGCAACAGACGACGCACCATCATTTCAACCTGCTCCTTGGTAGCTGCTCCCGTTCCGACCACGGCGCGTTTCACGGACATCGCACCGTATTCAGCGACAGTCAGACCTTCCAACGCGGGAGCCAGCAGCGCAACCCCACGGGCATATCCAAGCTTGAGGGTCGAGGAGCCATTCCGGTTGACGTAGGTTTCCTCCACGGCCGCCTCATTGGGTTTATGCGTCTGGATTAAAGCCGTCAGAGCATCATAAAGGGCGCACAGCCGGGCTGGCACAGGCTCACTGCTGTCGGTTGCGATCACCCCGTCCGCGACGTGAATGAGACGATTGCCGTCAACGTCGATCACTCCCCAACCAGTGAAGCGCAGTCCGGGATCAATGCCTATAAGGCGGGCTCGTGAAGTCATGTTTGTTCTCTTAGCGTTCTTGTTCTGCGCACGCCAGAGCATCACCCCGGAGGGTAGGAAAAGGTCTCATCCGTTATGCTGAGCGGTTTGTTACCCTCAGTCTCATTCATTCTTCTGGGAAAGATAGCTTTAATAATTTCCGTGATAAGCCGAAGCGATTGTCCGGGACCGGCGAAGGAAGAAGCGGCTATGGCACGAGTAAGATGCCTCATGATGCAAAGAGATGAGACTCTCCTTCTTGAAGCCTGGTTCCGATATTACGGATATCTTTTCGGTTTTGAGAATCTCTGCGTTTTTGACAACAACTCCACTGATCCGACTGTTATTGAAATCCTGAAGACCTATGAACGCGCCGGTGCGGATATTCACTGGGGACATAACCGTCCTGAGGATTATCTCGGCCGCAACGAACATTTCAAAAACGTCATCCGGCACTGGGATTCAGGAGGACATTATGATTTTGTCCTGCCTCTCGACTGTGATGAATTTCTTGCCGTTTTCACGGAAGACGGTCTGAGCTGTTCCAGAAAATCCATTCACGCGGCCTTTGATGCCCTCCTTGGCGACAGGCGTGCTTTCGAAATCCAGTCGATGCTGTTCAATGTGCCTTCAAGGCCGGGATATTTTCGACCTGAACCGCATCTCAGGACCTTCCTCGCAGCCGATACCCTGGACAACATGGATTTTGGATTTCAGGGCTGCTCGTCCAGACTTTCTCGGGATCGACGCATTACGGATTTTACTTTTATCCATATGCACAACAAGCCTTTTTCCAGTCTGCTACAGCACACGCGTTACAAGCTGGAAAAAGTCGTTCCCCTCGACAATCCCAAGATTCTGGCAGGTTATCACGGCCCGGAAGCCCGCCTGATCCGCTATCTGGGCATGAAAGAAGGGGACTATCTGCAGCAATTCGGAAATGGCGTATTTCTGCGTTTTCAGGGACTGGCCGATCTCATGCCAGCCTTGGGAATCACTGACCGTTATCTGACCGAAGAACCATCCGAAAAATCCGAATCAACATCTGGAATTGATTTTATCGATGTCAGTAAAGGCCGTGTAACAAACACGATATCCTTTAACCCCGCAGGCTATCTTCGTCTCAACCCCGATGTAATGGCCGCCGGCATCCCGCCATTACGACATTATATTACGCACGGTAGAGAAGAAGGACGCATCTTCGCTGAGAAAGTCTCGGGAGACGAGCCTCTGACGACGATCCCTTCGAACAGTGCGAGCCGCCTGACTGTACCTCAGAAGAAGTCGACGCGATCAAAGAAAACCATTCCCAAAGGTCTGGCAAGACAACCACGCAAAAAGCCTGCCACCCCTTGAAATCAGCGCCTCTTAAATCCTGAGGCAGGGGCCTTCAGGGCATCGCGCCGAGACTTCCTACACCGTATAAACCGCGCACAGGGTGCCTGCTTCCACCGCCTTCAGTGGGATGACATGCACTGAGCGCTGACAGGATGACAAAGGCAGTCGCCAGCTTTGCCAACCTGTTTCGTGTAGATGTGCTGAGGGAACCTGTCGTTCTTCCGGAAAGAAAAACCGCCTTTCTCCTCATACCGGATTACTGTCCGACAGAAGTGGAAGCTGGAGCAGGTGCCTGAGCTGGGGCAACCACTGAACCGGCTGCGCCAGCCTGCTGCTGAACTGACACATTTGGCGCCACCACGCGGTTAAGCACAGTGAAGGACACCGCCTCCATGGTGGTGACGTCGACCTTGTCATCTTTTTTGAGCTGAGCAAGCATCGGTTGGAAGATCTTCTGCTTCACCACAACTTCACGCTGCGTTCCCGCTGAGTCGATTACCGTCAGCGTGTGTGTCGCCACGTCAGTCGAGACAACACTGACACGGCGACGTCTGAAGGACACCAGCGTCCCGTGCGGATGACGATTCGCGTAACCGCGGGCAGCAGAGGTGGTGGATTCCGGCGCAGGGCTATCGGGAGCAGCAAGCGTCGCATCCAGCGTCTTGATCGCACGAATGTTCAGCCGATCTCCGACGTCGAGATGCGGCAGAACATGACGTTTCACCGGCACATCAAGCGTGAACAGGTCGCCGTCTTCAGCACGCAGCAGGATTTCCCCCGTAGTGCTATCGACGGTTTCAACCGTAGCAATCGTATTGTTTGTGGCAGTAATCACGCTCTGGGCTGCGGCAGGCTCTGCCACAAGAGCTGTTACTGCACATCCAGACATCATGGCGGCAAGGACTACGGCACGGCAGGACCTGCCCGGACGAAAGAATGTCGAGGGATTCATGGAGTCAAGACGCCTTTAAAATTCAGATGACGTAACATTACAGGCAAGGACTGCCCTATACCATTCCTGATTGCATAACTGTCATAGTTTGAGAACCAAAAGTGATCTGTCGGGTCAGAAAGCGATTTCCTGTCTGCCCCGCCGTTGCGAGCCATCACGAACAGGACAGATGCCCACGTGGGCATGCGATCGCCTGTTGCACAGTTCGCCCACAACAGGCTTATGATTGCCGCTAAAGTTGTGGAGCGTCCCTTTTTGGTTACAGCGGGACGCTGCGCGGCATTCTATCTCGACCAAGGATCATTCTCGTGCCGACAAGCTCTCCTTACCCCCCCGAAGTGATCCCGACGATCCGCGTTGTTGCAATGCCGACCGACACCAACCCGGCTGGAGATGTTTTTGGGGGCTGGCTTGTCTCCCAGATGGACCTGGCGGCTGGAACCGCGGCAGCCTTCCGCGCCAAGGGCCGATGTGTCACGGTGGCGATCGACAGCTTCATTTTCCATGAACCCGTCGCGGTTGGCGACGAGGTCAGCATCTACACCAAGATCACTCAGACAGGCTCAAGCTCAATTATCGTCCACGTTGAAACCTGGCGGAGAGCGCGCAACACCAATGAGCGTCGTCGGGTGACACAGGGCAAATTCACATTCGTTGCGCTGGATGAAAATCGCAAGCCTCGCCGCTTGCCGCCAGAGGCCGGATTTGACACGATTACAGACTGACAAGGCAGAAAGTGAACCCACTCAAATCTTGGCGCCGGACCACACGCTCCAAAGCGCATCTCGAAAATCGCCAATAGAGGTCCGGCAAAGGATTTTTATTCTTTAATGGTTGCATTTGAAGCCCTGAGGAAGGGACATCAAGGCAAAATCCAACGCATTCAAGTGCGAAAGATCTCACCAGCAGCAGAACTTTCGAACCAGACCCTTATAAATTTCATCGTTATGATTTTTTCACCTGTCTTATCTAAAAATTACGTCAGCATTCTACGCGCAGATTTGTATTTTTAGAAAGGTTACCGTGTGAATATTAAAATTTACATTGCATCACACAAAGAATTCAATCCACCATTTGACAGGAACTACGTTCCCATTCAAGGGGGCAAAGCTCTTACGAAAACACAAACCTCTTTTCAGGGCGACGATACCGGCGACAATATTTCCAATCTAAACAAGAATTTTTGCGAACTGACTGTATTGTACTGGATCTGGAAAAATGATCTATCATCCGATTTTATCGGTCTCGTTCATTACAGGCGGTATTTTACCAAACTTCATTATGGAATTGATAAATATATAACAGACAAGAATGAAGCCGACCTTATTCTCACTGACGGTCCGGAAATTGCAGCTTCGAATGACTTCGGTGAACTTGAACACGAGGTTGATCTAATTCTGCCCACACGACAACATGTTGGAAATATTCTTCAGAATTACGGAGCATGCCATCATATTGAAGATATGTATATAGTGCGCCAAATCATTAAGAAAATCCATCCTGACTATCTAGATGCTTATGATTATGTCATGCAAAATTTAACATATATGTACAGCTACAATATGATTATCGCAAAAAGAGAAATTCTTTCTGAATACTGTGAATGGCTTTTCAATATCCTTTTTTCCATGAAAGATATGACATTCTACAAAAACTATGATGACTATCAGCAGCGTATTTTTGGCTTTATCTCAGAAAGAATGTGCAATGTATGGCTACTCAAGAACCGGCACAGAATCTGTATTGGCGAACGCAATGTCCCCTCTATCTAACTCCATTAAAAGCGCTAAATATTACCAACATTTTCTCTTAACTCGGACAAGAAATACACTCGTTGAATAGTGCAGACAGGTTGTAAACCCTGTTGGCACTATTCAACATTTCGGCTGTCCGCGGATAACTCAATAAAGTCTTGGCATCCAGACCAAACATTATTTTCTCAGTATTACTGCAATCTGGAACAAGCCATCTCTAAGTTGCCCCAGTTTCCCTGTCCAAAGTCATGCCCAGCCTGAGTGTCGCCGCAACATTACGCGCTGCACGAATCAGATTGGGGCGCGCCTCAGCAAGGGCTTCCGCAAGCGTGCAGGGTCTTGAAACCGATGCGAACACAGCCTCGATCCCAGCGTCATGCACTTTCTCAACTTCCGGCCCCAATGATCCGCCAAAGGCGACAACCGGTTTTCCCAGACGCCTTGCCAAGGCAGCAACCCCCGCCGGGGTTTTGCCTCTGATAGTCTGACCATCAATGCGCCCCTCTCCTGTGATGACCAGATCCACAGACCGCAGAATTTCTTCCAGCCCAAGCATCTCGCTTACGATTTCAAAACCCGGTCGCAGACGGGAATTCAGAAAAGCAAGTGTGCCTGCTCCCGCACCTCCGGCAGCGCCTGCACCGGGAATATCTGCCACCTTCTTTCCCAGATCCTCTTCCAATCGGCGCGCATAGACAGCCAGAGCCGCATCCAGAGCTTCGACAAGCTCAGCTGACGCCCCCTTCTGCGGCCCAAACACGGCTGACGCACCTTCTGCACCGAGAAGAGGATTATCAACGTCACACGCGACCTCCACCGTGCATTCGGCCAATCGCGGTTCCATATTCGACAGATCAATGCGCGCAAGCCGACTCAGGGCCAGCCCACCAGCCTCAAGCTCCCGCCCCTGCTCGTCCAGAAAACGCGCACCAAGCGCCTGCGCCAGACCGGCGGCTCCATCATTTGTCGCGCTCCCACCAAGACCGATGATGAAATGACGGCACCCCTCATCCAGAGCATGACGAATCAGATCACCCACACCGCGGGTCGTGGTGCGGCCGGGATCACGCTGGTCGGAAGAAAGCATCTCAAGTCCGGCAGCAGCGGCCATTTCGATCACGGCGGTGCGCCCATCTCCCGTGACGCCATAAAAGGAGTTTACCGGAGCGCCTAGCGGGCCGGTCACTGACACTTCCACCAGTTTGCCGTTTGTGGCGGAGACAAGAGCAGAAACAGTGCCCTCGCCACCATCAGCCGCAGGACGGGCGATGAATTCCGCATCCGGAAATATTTCCTGAAAACCGACCTGAATAGCCTCTGCCACCGATATGGCGCTGAGACTTTCCTTGAAGGAGTCGCAGATGATAGCGATTTTCACTCTTTGTCTCCTTTAAATCCGATCAGTTCAGACAAATCGGTAGCCGCGATTCATATCCCGCAAGAAAGAACATTCTCATATTTTGCAAAAGTCGATCAGAAGAATGACCTGATGTCCCTTTTGCGGAGCCGGAGGAAAACCCCATGGGACCACATCTTCCGGCATCAAGCACCTAAAAAAGGGCGTCCTTTCGGAACGCCCTTCCATACTTCGGCAGAAAACAATCTTCAGCCCGGAAGCATGGAGCCTGTCTCCACAAAACGCTCATGCCAGGACAGGGCTTCTTTGAGCAGATGCGGCGTATGCTTGCCAAAGGAACTTTTCTTCGCACGCGCCAGATAATCTTCCAGCAGCGGTCTGTATGTCGGGTGTGAGCAGTTGCGAATCACGACTTCCGCACGCTGCACCGGTCCCAGACCACGCATATCCGCGAGCCCCTGTTCGGTCACGATGATCTGACTGTCCTGCATGATGTGATCCACATGCGCGGCCATCGGAACGATTGCCGAGATGTGACCATCTTTTGCCGTCGATGGCGTCAGGAAGATCGACAGATAGGAATTGCGGGCGAAGTCTCCCGACCCACCGATTCCGTTCATCATTTTCGAACCCATGACACGGGTCGAATTGACGTTGCCGTAGATGTCGGCCTCCAGCATGCCGTTCATGGCGATGCAGCCCAGACGACGGATGACTTCGGCGTTGTTGCTGACATCCTGCTGGCGAAGGATGATCTTCTCGCGGAAGAAGGAAATACGTCTGTTGATTTCCTCAACGGCGTCGGGACTCAGAGAGAAGGACGTCGCAGACGCGATCTTCATCCGGCCATTGTCCAGCATACGCAGCATACCGTCCTGAATGACCTCGGAGTAGCCCATCAGATTCTCGAACGGTCCTTCATTGAGACCATCCAGAACCGCATTGGCCACATTGCCAACACCCGACTGCAACGGCAGCAGATTCGCAGGCAGACGACCGACCTTCACTTCATGCTCGAAGAACTCAAGCAGATGTCCGGCAATGGCTTTTGCCGAATCATCCGGCTTGGCGAACGGTGCGTTCCGGTCCGGCTCGCTGCTGCGCACGATCCCGGCAATCTTGGCCGGATCAACCCGCAGGAACGTCTCGCCAATCCGCTCGTCCGCACTGGTGAGAGGAATGATGTCACGGGGCGCCATACCGCTGATATTGCCCCGGAACACGTCGTGCATGCCCTCAAGACCCTCGGGCTGCCAGTCATTGACCTCGATGATGACCTTCTCGGCCAGATCAAGGAAGGTCTGGGAGTTGCCGACAGAGGATGTCGGAACAATCCCGCCATCTTCGCGAATCGCCGTCGCCTCGATAATGGCGAAGTCGAACTTGCCGTAATTGCCCTGCATGGCGCGGGGAGCGACCAGTCCGAGATGCGTATCGAAATATTCGGTTTCACCCGAATTGATGTTGTTGCGCATGGCGGCGTCTGTGTTGAACGGCGACCGATAGGATACGCCGTGCACTTTCGCGAGAGCACCATCCAGCTGAGGGCCCGTGGACGCACCCGTGACCAGACGAACCTTGAGCTCCTCGCCTTTATCAGTGGCTGCGGTGACCCGGTCAGCCAGCGCCATCGGGACGGCTTTGGGATAGGCCGCGCCGGTAAAACCACTGGTGCCCAGGGTGGCGCCATTGCCAATCAGAGCGGCCGCGGCTTCCGCCGGCATTTCCTTGGCGCGCAACGCCTGGCTACGGATACGATCAGTCATAAAGCGTTCCAGTTCCAGCTTCGATTCAATGGATCGGCCCCGCAGCCATACCCCCTCGGGGACTCATCTGTGCCGGGCCACCTGATCCGGGAGCAGGAACGGTCTTCCGACTGTTTCTTGTTTTCTGTGCAGAAAACCATCTCAAGCCCTCCCCGGGATCATTCGGTTCCCCATCTACGCTCAATTCGTACGAAAACGCGTCTCACATGAGTGTGCGCAGCCCCTGTTCGGCACTGTTATCTGATCGAATTTTCGTGAGGTCGATACGACACAAAAGTCAGAACCGCGTTATAAAAGACATAAATAATGAAATGGCCCCCTTCGCTCACGAGAAAAATTGGCCAAATATGACAGAGTGATGTCGCAAGCGAGCACGCCATGTATGACGAGAGAGACTTACAGCACCGTATCGCCGGCCGACGCATTCGCGTCGTAGGGGACGTGCATGGTGATCTGGAAGCATTTCGCCATGCCGCCGCAACGGATCGCTTCATCATCCAGCTGGGCGATCTGGTCGATTACGGCCCCGACAGCGCCGGCACCCTCCGGTTGATGGCGGACATCATTCACGACGGGAGAGGCCTGTTTCTTCTTGGCAACCACGACCGCAAGCTGGGACGCGCCCTCATGGGCCGCAAGCTGCGGCGCGATCCGCCACTGGAAGCCACGCTTGAACAGGTGAATGATCCCCGGAACGCCGATATCCGGGAACTCCTGCTCCCACTTCTCCAAGAGGCGCCCACCTGGCTGCGGCTTGGTCGCAGAATCTTCGTCCATGCGGCCTTCCACACCGGGATGCTGGAAGAACCCGCGCCGTCCGGTCTGGACAATGTCACTTCGCTTCTGTCGCGTGCGCTTTTCGGCGAGGTGACGGGGAAAACCCAGCCCGACGGCTATCCGGAGCGACGGCTGAACTGGGTGGATCATATCCCGATGGGACACACTGTTTATTGCGGGCATGATCGCCGTTCCACGGATGGACGCCCGTGGGTCAAGCACGGACGCTCTGGGGGGACGGCCGTTTTTGTCGATACAGGAGCAGGCAAAGGCGGTCATCTGGCGTGGATCGATCTGCCGGATGAAGTCCGGGACATCCCCGACTATCTCCCTCCGTCGCCGTTTTTCTGAGTCGTGATTTTATTACAAACCTGCAACCGAGCCGTTGCCCTGATCCGTCTGCTCGCGGCATGATGAGGCAGCGGATTTTCAATCGTCCCGACCGACCGCGTCTTCCGGCGTCAAAACAGGTCCGGGACACATGATATAACAGGACCAAATGGCGTGACTTCTGCCTCCTCTGACACGACTCCTTCCACCGACAGTCTGAGCCGGCAAAACGCCGAACTGGCGGCGCTCCGTCAGAGCATCGACAATATCGACATGGCGCTCGTGGCGATTCTGGCCGAGCGATTCCGCTGCACGCAGGCGGTCGGCGAACTGAAAGCCCGCTACCGGATGCCGCCAGCCGATCCGGCCCGTGAAAAACGCCAGATCACGCGGCTGCGGCAACTGGCCAAGGACGCCAAGCTGGATCCCGACTTTGCCGAGAAATTCCTGAATTTCATCATCAGCGAAGTCATCCGGCATCATGAGGCCATTGCGAAGCAGAAGGACGCAGGCGCGGGATCCGTCAGCAATGATTAAGCCGGTCGCCCATCGACTCCTGCTGCTCAGGCATTGCGAAGCCGCTCCTCCCGAAGGCGGCGACATGAGCACGAAGGCCGATCTTGCGCGTCCGCTCACGGATACGGGTCACCGCATGGCTAGACGGCGGGGCGAAAGCATGCGCCGGGCCGGTCTTGTCCCGGACCTGGTGCTGTGCAGTCCGGCGATGCGGACACGCCAGACCTATGCCGGGCTTCTCCCGTTCGGAAATAATGCCCGGCCAGAAATCCGTATCGAGCCGACTCTGTATCTGGCTGCGCCCGATGAACTGCTCGCACGCCTTCGGGCCACTTCGGATTCGGTGCACACGATTCTGCTTGTCGGGCACAATCCGGGGCTCCCTGCCCTCGCCCGCTATCTGAATGGCGTGGAAGTTGCGCTCGAGTCTGATTTCGAACTCGGAACACTTGCGACCTTCAATGTCGAAGTGGAAGAGCGTGAAACCATTGCCCTCGCATGGAAATCTCTTGGGCCAAAAACAGCGTGGCTGGAATCGTTCTCGCAAAATTGAGCGGAAACAGGCTCAGAACCCCCTGCCTCGCAACAAGGTGACCCCTCCGCAGGGTTCCGATTTCTCTCGCGATCAGGGACATTCACCGGGTTGCCACCGCCTTGAGGCGCGTGGCCAGATCGTTTCAGAAGTAGCGCCATAGAGCGCGTCGGAGGAAGCTGTGACGGGTACAACTGCCAGCATCAAAATCGGAGACAAATCGGCTGAACTGCCGGTTCTCAAGGGCACTCTGGGACCGGATGTCGTCGATATTCGTCGTCTGACCCATGATACGGGCGTTTTCACGTTCGACCCTGGTTATGGCGAGACAGCCTCTTGCGAAAGCAAGGTTACCTTCATTGACGGTGACAAGGGCATCCTGCTGCATCGGGGATATCCCATCGAGCAGCTCGCCGAGCACGCATCGTATCCGGAAGTGGTCTATCTGCTTCTCAATGGAGAGCTGCCGAACAAGGAGCAGTATGCTTCCTTCGTGAACACGCTCACGAACCATACCCTGCTGCATGAGCAGATTCGCAACTTCTTCAACGGTTATCGTCGTGACGCCCACCCGATGGCGATCCTGTGCGGCACCGTCGGCGCGCTGTCCGCTTTCTATCCGGACGCCAATGACATCTCCAAGAAGGAAAGCCGTGATCTTTCGGCCATGCGTCTGATCGCCAAGATTCCGACCATTGCCGCCTGGGCTTACAAATACACGGTTGGCGAGCCGTTCGTTTATCCGCGCAACGACCTGAACTACGCCGAGAATTTCCTCTCGATGATGTTCGCCCGTCCTTCCGAGCCTTACAAGGTGAACCCGGTTCTGGCCCGCGCCATGAACCGTATCCTCATCCTGCATGCCGATCACGAGCAGAACGCCTCGACCTCCACGGTGCGTCTGGCCGGTTCGACCGGAGCCAATCCTTTCGCCTGTATCGCAGCTGGCATCGCGGCTCTGTGGGGACCTGCGCATGGCGGCGCCAATGAAGCCGTGCTGAAAATGCTGGCCAGCATCGGTTCCAAGGAAAACATCCCTGACTTCATCGCCAAGGTGAAAGACAAGAACAGCGGCGTGAAGCTCATGGGCTTCGGGCATCGCGTCTACAAGAATTTCGACCCGCGCGCGAAAATCATGCAGGCCACCTGCCATGAAGTGCTGTCCGAACTGGGCATCAAGGACGATGTGGAACTTGATCTCGCCGTTGAGCTGGAAAAGATCGCGCTCAGCGATGACTATTTCGTGCAGCGCAAGCTCTATCCGAATGTCGATTTCTATTCAGGCATCATCCTGAAGGCGATGGGCATCCCCACCAGCATGTTCACGGTGCTGTTCGCCGTCGCCCGCACCACAGGCTGGATCAGCCAGTGGAAAGAAATGATCGAGGAGCCCGGTCAGCGCATCAGCCGTCCGCGTCAGCTCTATACCGGTTATGCGGAACGGAATTTCGTCGAGCTAGGTAAGCGCGGCTGAGGTCTCTGACTGCCGCAAAAAGGGAGGCTACCATAATAGGTGGCCTCCCTTTTTTTATTCACCTGACAACCAGACTAGGATCCCTCCAATCTGGCCCGTCAGAAAAAACTGGTTGCAATCACATATCGCTCAGGAAAAACGCCGCTTACTTTACGACGCAGTCACACCCGTTTGTCGGTTCATTGCTTTTCTTGATGACGTGATGATCAATCCATTCAGAGACCAGACGCCTCGCCTCATTGATGGAGGATTCGGGATGATGGATACGGTAGAGGGTCGTACAGGCGTTGAACGCGGAGACATCATTTGTCCCGACCTGTTTCAGCTCATGATAAGCCGTGATCACAGCCCTTTCGCAGTTTCTCGCTATCCGACTGCTATCGACCACTTTATTTATCCTTAGAATTGATAATCATTTGCAACTACGTGATTATATCTTATGCCTCCCACCTCCGCAAGGAAATGACTTCCGATCCGGCATCACGTTTAACTCACGTTATGTGTCAGCTTCTTCAGAACTATGGCCGCTCGCCCATTTCATCATGCACATCAATAACTGAGCCGGATAAATTCTGACCAACAACCGCTGCTCTGAACGTGATGGACCTTCGGCTTCCAGCTGGCTGACCGCCTCGCCTTGATTCCTTCCGTTACTCTATTATGCAATGCGTAGGTCACACCGGAGAAGCAGTGGTGTCAGAATACAGTCTTGTTTCTGAAGAGGAAAAATCGTCAAGATTCCAGGCAGCGCAAGAGCTTATGGAAGATGGGGATTACGAAGAAGCATGTGACATATTCGAAAATCTTGCAAAAAGCTTTCCTGATGATCGTGGCGTCTGGTGGCAATATCTGTCTGCATTGCAGCATGCCCGTCTGACGGAGAAAGCGGATGAATGCATAGAGCGGTGTTACAAGGCATTCCCGGATGACCTCGGCTTTACACTATCCTGGACGCGCACCTTTGACGCTCGTGCCGACTGGGATGAATGTATCCGGCGACGAAACATAGTATTAAAACAGCATGATCCACGTGCGGATCTCTGCTATTTCCCCGTTATAACCGAGATTTTTCTGCCGCTCGTTGAAAAGAAAGACTTCGGCGCCATCAGGGCGCTGCTCGCCAGATACTGGGATATGCTGACACGGTTAGACCAGTGCGGCGCTGCGCTCTACTTCGCTCTTGAGACAATCGGCGATTTTGAACGTCAGCTTGAGTTCTGTGATATCTTTCTCCAACGCTGCGATCCGAACGACCCGGTCCTTGATGGCATCAATTACGCCAATCTTCGTGTCATCGTTGAGTCAGCTCTCTGGAACCGAAAAATAGTTTCCCGCCACAGCAGCAGGACGCAGATCCTGTCTTTCGGTCAGAACTGCCTTCCCTATTCGATGGCAAACCGATGGGGACTGCTCAAATATATCGGTGACCCGGATGCGATAACGATTTTTGATCTGGGTGCTTTTGGACGGAACTCAGCCGCAGAAGCCCTGCTCAGTGACTTTGAGAGTTTTCGTAATCCGGAAAATTATTACGAAAGCCAGGATCCTGCAGGCGCTCCGCGGATGATGCACAGGCCCAGTGGCGTTCATTTTGGTCACGAACGCGGTCGTACGCTCATTGGTGCTGACCACAAAAACTTCTTCTCTCTGATTAACAGGAAAATAGATGCGTTTCAAAGCATGTGGAGCAAAGGCAACTGCCTGCTTGTCTACGCCATAACAGGCGAGTGCGATCTTCCTGAATTTGTCCGCAGCATGGAAAAAGCCCTTGAAGAGAACGCCTCACGGCTCCTTGTCCTGAACTGCAACCGTCCCGTTGAGGAATGCCCTGAGTCCCGATATGTCACCTATTTCCACATCCCGTTTCCATTCGACTACAATTGGAACGAGATCAACAATTTCACGAAAGATGTGGGACTTGCCTTTGACACCCGGATAACAGCGGCCATCAAAAATGAAATTGATAAAATGGACCGGGAACAAGGCGCTCTGATCTGACACCATCTCCGGATTGATCAGTTCAGATGCTTTAAGACCAGAAAACACGCGCACTGCGCTCTCTTGTCGGCAGGCGCAGAAAAGCTATCGTGCCTGTATTTTCAACATATACCGCTACCTATAAAAAAGACTTCAGAGCAAGACTACTCTGAAGCCCTTCTTCGTTTCCAGAAGCTTTATGCAGAAACTGCTGTCACATAGGTTTCCAGCGGTTCTGTTACACCAGCAAGCTCCAGCACCCACAGATCGTCGCCTTCGCGCACAAAGCCAAGACGTTCATAAAGATCTGCCACGACACTGTTTTTGGCTGTTGCCTTGAAGCGCCCCACGATGCGCCGGACATTCTTTTCCTGAGCGATCCGGATCAGTTCATTCATGATGAACTGTTCGAAGGTACGAGAGAAGACGCGGCAGCTCATCGTCCACTCGACGATATCGAGGTCATCATTCTGCTTCTGGGCAATCAGAACCGAAACCAGACCATGATCGCCGAACTTGTCCTTCAGGGAGCATGCCAGAACGACATTGCCGTCATCGGCCATGAAGCCACGGACTGTCTGCTCGTCGAAGCGCTGCGTCAGAAGATTGAACTGATTGGTTTTCTGTCCCAGTTGCACAACGCGTTCAATCTGTCCTTCCGAAGGACGGACTGCCTGCCCGACCATCTCCAGACTACGGAGATAGGACGGAAGATCAGACGCATCATCCTGCTCGGCAAGCGCCGCCGCACGCATGGCATAAGCCTGCGTGCGGGCAAAATCGTCGCGGCTGTATTTCTGGAACTGGAACCAGTAGCCCTGCTCGACCTGCGCGATGAAGTCTGCCGGATCACCATCCAGATGCACGGTGCCGATCTGTGGAAGCTCCTGCTGGACAAGCGTGCATTCCGCCGGATTGTCATCGACGAACACAAGCGCATCAAGACCGATATTCAACTGCTTGGCGATCTTGCGCAGACCGCTGGCCTTATCGCCCCATGAAGCTTCGAAAGCAGCGAAATCACTGACCTTGAGAATGCTGCCCGGCTTGTCAAAACCGGTTCTTGCGATGTCAGGATTGTTCTTGCTGCACACGGCAAGAATGATTCCACGATCGGCAAGAAGCTTCACATAGCTCTGGAAGGCCGCGTAAGCCTCGGATACAGCGTCACCGCTGCCGATCTTGATACCGTCCACGCCATCATCACCGATCACACCGCCCCAGAGGGTGTTGTCGAGATCAAGCACAAGGGCCTTTTTAACTGTATTCAGAGCGCCGCGCAGGGCCGAGCGGAACAGCGGCACGTAAGCAGGCAGCGCGCTGTTTTCGATCGGCAGCTTGGCGCTGTACCAGCTTCTGGGAGCAAACGCGGCGGTATTCCCATATTCCAGCGCAAACCGACCGAAATCAATGATCTGGACGCCAAACGTCTCGGCAGCCCACAGTCTCCTGAGAAGCTGCTGAAGCTGGTTGGTATAGGAGGACGGCAGATACTGCTCGGCAATGCCGGTGAGACGGAACTGCGGCGGCGGCGGAAAGTGGTGGATGATCTTCGCGCCGCAATTCTGGCTGATGCGTCGCCACATCGACAGGATTTCATTCGCCTTCTTGTCGATGAGTGCGGAGACGTCTTCTTCGCTTGTGCTGGCCGGAATATCCGCCACCAGACTGCGCCAGTCCGAGACAATAACCGCAATATCCGGCTTGATGCTGTAAAACTCGGAAGCCGGGTTCAGCACATCCTGCATGAATGAGCCATACAGGGACTGCGTGATATGCGGACGGATCTTCTCCTGAACGCAACCGATGGCAATCGCCCGCGCCAGCATATCGGTGGTTGTCGTGCCCATGATATGGACTTTGAGATTGCGGAACTCCTCCGCTTCCCCAAACGGCCATGCCCCTGCGACAATACGCGTGCCGGTGGACAGAATGTCACCGAGACCGGGAATGGTTTTTGCAGAAAGAGGCAAATCAGACACAAACAACTCCTAATGCTGGACAGGACAGGAAACTGATCAGCCGACTTTTTCGGTGACCAGCTTCTCAAGCGCTGCAAAACTTTTGGTCTGACCGATCAGGTCCAGTCCAAGCTTGATGCCGAATTCTTCTTCAGCCAGCGTGAAGAGTGACAGTGTCGCCAGAGAGTCCCAGGCTTCCGTGTTGTCCATTGTTGCTTCGGGAATTTCCTCAGCACTTTTTCCCGGCAGAATGGTATTGAACACACGCACAAGACGCTTGCGAATACGCTCAGGAGTCATGGCCATTAAAACTCTCCGTAATTGTTTCTTTTACTGATCGTAACTGGATCAGCATGTGACTACCGTCATGCCAGTATCTTACACTTAAATGCACGGATTCAAAGGCACACCTTTCTGCTGTGAGCATGCATTCACGTACGAAAGACCAGATTTAACGAAGAAATATTTCCTGTTCGATAATCGGCCAGACAATAGCCCTGTCTTCCGACTGAATCAGGACTTTGACCGCGGTCGGCCCTAACCCCCGCAGGCAGGAACCCTGCCATTCCCCTGTCAGACTGGCATATGAAAAATTAATGGTATGTATCCCGTCCACCAGCACGCTTTCACGCATTGCTTCCGGTCCCGCCAGAGGCGCTGCATCCACAAAGGGTTGCCAGCGAACAACCAGACGGTGATTCAGATCACGGCCAATGGCCACGAGGACAGGCATATCTGAAAGCGTGCCGTCCCCTTTCATGAATGTCACGAATGAAAAGCGATCGGGCTGACACACAAGAGGCAGGCCATGCACGAAACTTCCCGGATCAGCGTGCGCGATCAGACGGCGCAGTGTCGCCTCAACGGACCGCATCTCTTCAATCTGCCGGATATCCGTTCTCTGATGGTCCCAGAAACGCAGTCCATATCGCACGCCGGCCCATAATGCCGCATACAGCATTGAAAAAATCACGAGAACAATCAGGGTTTCCAGCAGTGTGAACCCCCTGTCGCGCCTGTGCTCGATCATAAACCGGCTCCGGTCATGGCAGCCGTTCGAAGTGTGGAAAGAGTAAGGTGGTGCCTTCCCTCCCAACTGACAGTCACACTCACCCGAAACAGGGCTCCCGCTGGCGAATCAGGATGCAGACCCCGCTCAACCAGTGTGTCAGTTTCCTCCCAATGAAAACCGTTCGCGGCGTCTCCCTCCCGCGTACCGTCAGACAGAACCGGGCGGGCACGCATATCTGCCAGACACGATCTGGCAACTGACAAAGCCAGTTCCGTCTGCGTCGCCCGACGGGTTGCAAACAACCCTGTGCCGGATGCTTCATACAGCACGGCGAGCGCCATGGAGGCGATCGCAAGTGCAATCAGACATTCAAGCAACGTAAAACCATCACAGTCTTCAGCGTACTTCATGCGCCTCTATCCTTCCTGTGAGAGGATCGAGGGACACGACCATCTGACTGTTTTCACAACGCAGTCGCACAAGCCGTCTGTCCGCCAGCCCGTTGCCGTCAAGCTGGATAAGGAAATCAGGAGAGGCTTCGCCATCGCGTACCGTCGCTTCCGCAACACGAATACAAGCCGGAAGCCTGTCGTGAAGCATGGCCATGGCGGGACTGGAAACTTCAATCCGATGCTGCTCTCCACTCATACGAATATGCATGGGCCGGCCTGATGACAGGGCGATTTCCCTGCCCGCCCTCGCCAGCCGGACAAAACTACCTGCCGCAGCAGCAAGATCGGCATGCGGGCTGCGAAATGGTCCTCGCTGCACAAGCAGCAGTGTCGTCAAACCGAGAATAAAAAGAACAATCAGAATTTCCAGAAGTGTAAAGCCACGCTCGTGCTCACAGAATGATCGACCTGAAGCCTTCCTCATGCGGCAAGGTCATTCAGACTCAGCATCGCCATCAGCAATGCCGTGACAATAAAAGCAACGATTCCGCCCATCAGAATGGTGATGGCAGGCACCAGTAGCGTCACAAGACCAGAAAGCGTCGCCCTGGCCTGTCCTTCATGAATATCGGCTGATTTAAGCAATAATTCCGGCAGACGTGCTGTTTCTTCACCCAGTTGTACAAGGTCCACCATTCGGCGTGGAAACACTCCGGTCCGGCTCAGGGCGCGATGAAGGCCACCACCCTCTTTGGCGCTGATCAGAACAGTTTCCAGAGCTGTCCGCGCCTTTTCATTGCCCGCCACATCCACGGTGATGCGGAGCGCCCTGACCAGCGGCACGCCATTCCTCATCAATGTGCCAAGAGTTCTTGAAACACGATCGGCAATGATGGTGCGTTCCAGTTTTCCGAAAACAGGGAGTTTCAGTCGTATGGAATCAACACGACGACGCATATCCGGTGAGCGCAGCGCCACTCTCGCCATGCCATAAAACACGATGCACCCGGCCAGCAGCAACGGGCCGTACTGCGAACATCCATGCCCTGCCGCGATCACAATGCGCGTCACAAGCGGCATCTGTGCACCATTCTCGCTAAAAAGCGTTTCAAACTGAGGAAGAATCATGGTCAGAAGGAAAACGACGGCCCCGATTGATGCAATCGCAAGTAAAGCAGGATAGATCATCGCCGAACGGATTTCTGCAATCTGACGGCCACGGTTTTCCAGATAACGCGCCAGATCGACCAACACGGATGCCAGAGCCCCACTGGCCTCACCTGCACGCACCAGCCCGATATAGAGTTTGGAAAAGCTTTCCGGATAAAGCGCGAGGGCATTCGCAAGCGAACCGCCTTCCCTTATCCTGTCCCGGATATTCGTGATGATCTCACGTGCTTCCGCACGCGTTGTTACATCCACGATATAACGCAACGTTCTGTCCAGATCATGCGCAGCTTCCAGCATCAGGGCCAGTTCCTGCGTGAACTCCAGAATTTCCCCCTGACGCAATCCCTTTTTTCTCTGGATGGAAAATGTCAGCAAACGCAGGAGAAAACCCGGGGATGCTGGCTGGCTGGCCTGATCGGCATCTTCCACACGCACCGGGTAAAAGCCGTCCCGCTCAATCTTTCGAACGGCTTCTTCCCTGTTTTCGGCAGCAATGTTTCCGTGCAGCGTCGAACCGTCGGCTGAAAGAGCCACATAGCGGAACTCGGACACAGATCTTATCCTTCCATCCGCACGACCCTGAGCACCTCTTCCGCAGTCGTTTCTCCGGACAGAGCCTCATGCAGCCCTATGGACAGAAGTGAATTCATGCCTTCCTTTAAAGCAGTTTCCTCAATCTCCATATCACTGGCGCCGGACAGGATCATCCGTTGCACTGCAGGCGTGGGTTGCAGAAATTCCGCTATCGCCAGTCTTCCGTGATATCCCGTGCCATTGCAGTCACGGCAGCCTGCTGCTCTCCAGAATCCCTGCCCTTCCCGGGGCTGAAGGTTAAATCGTGAGCAAAGCGCCCTGCTGATTTCCGGCTCTTCCTGAACCCGGCATGACTTGCAGAGCCTGCGGACAAGACGCTGAGCCAGAACACCGCGCAGGACAGCCGAAAGCAGATAATCTTCCAGCCCCATGTCCCGCATACGGGTCACGGCGCTGGCTGCTGAATTGGTATGCAGGGTGGAAAGCACGAGATGCCCCGTCAGAGCAGCCTGAACGGCAATCCGGGCCGTCTCGAGATCACGGATTTCGCCCACCATGATCACATCGGGATCCTGCCGCAGGATCGAGCGGAGAAGAGAGGCAAAAGTCAGGTCGATCTGGGGACGGACCTGCAACTGTGTGATGCCGCCAAGCTGATATTCGACCGGATCTTCAATCGTGATGATCTTGCGCGTCTCGGCGTTAATGTCGCTCAGACCGGTATAAAGTGTTGTCGTCTTGCCGCTGCCCGTAGGCCCTGTGACGAGAACAATGCCATCGGGGAGATCAAGCGTTTCCTGAAATTTTCTGGTGATGTCAGGAGAAAGACCAAGCGATGAATAGGAAAAATTAACCGTGCTGCGATCCAGAACACGCATGACCACGCTTTCTCCGTACAGAGACGGGACCGTGGAGACACGGAGATCGATTTCATGTCCGCGGACAGCCAGCTTGATCCGGCCATCCTGAGGCAGTCGTCGTTCAGCAATATCCAGATGCGCCATGATCTTGATTCTGGAGACGACAGCAGGCGTGATACGCACAGGCTGAGTTTCAGCCTCATGCAGCACACCATCATAACGATACCGGATACGCAGAGTATTTTCGAAAGGTTCGACGTGAATATCGGAAGCGTGCGTTTCAACTGCCCGGGCGATCATCTGATTCACCAGACGAATGACCGGCGCTTCTGACGCCATATCTTTCAAACGGTCCGAGTCCTCCTCGACACCGTCTCTTTCTTCATCGACCACGGATTCTCGTTCCGTGTCTTCAGGCCAGAAGCGGTTGAAGGCAGCTTCCAGTTCAACCGGCACACCCACCAGAAGGGACACCTCCAGATCCGTCGCCATTTCAATCGAGCGACGGGTAAAGTGATCCAGTGGATCGGCCATGATCAGAAAAAGCGTCTGACCTTCGATCGCAAGTGGCAGGCATCTTGCATGTCGCAGGAAACGTGGTGACAGACGCTCCGCACAGGGCGGAAATTCAAGATCTTCGTAAATTTCACTGGGGGCGACGGACAGATCAAGAAACTCAGCATAGGCCTGAGCAAGCTGACGTTCGCTCAGCAGACCAAGCTGAAGCAGTATCCGCGCAACCCGTTGCCCGGTTTCCTCCGCAACATTTTGCGCTCGGGCTGCAGCATTAGGGTCAAGCCCTGCGTGAGCCGTCAGAAAATTCAGCAGATCATCTGCCGCGAGGGGTTTCAAAGGGAATATCGCCTGATTGTTGCCGGTTGCCATTCTGCCAATGATCACGCCGTCAGGCTACTGTCACGGGCTTTTCCTGCCGCGGCCCATTCGCGGTTTGTCAGAAATGTCTTTCCGGTGTTTCCACCGGAAAGATCATCGTTGTGACGACGCCACGATGTTCCTGCCCCGGACATCGTGGCGCTCGCCGTTTCCCCTGATCGTTCAGGAAAACAGAGAATTCAGAAGGTTCGCAGTAAAGACCTTCTTCGGGTCGTATTTATCGAGAATGGCGACCGCATCGTTCCATGAACCGTTTGTGTTGTTGAATGATTCAGGAATCTTCGTGTTGATGACATCCTGATTGGTCCAGGCGCCCTTGTTTGTGTAGGCCCAGCCTTTCGACCATTCAGCACGCACGCAGCCATAGGACTGGAAGTTGCTGAACATCCAGCTTTCGAGTTCCGTATAATAACGCGCCTCTGCCGGTGTACCCGGAATGGTCAGAATGTCGAACCAGACAGCAACATCCCACTCCGGGTGATCGACACGCGGACTCAGCGCCGAGAAAGTCGGCGTCACGGCATTCGCGACACTTACATCCGAGGCATGGTCCAGCCCGGTAATACGGATCTCAACAGCACTGTTCATCGGGAACAGCCCCATATTCTGGTATTTCTTCACCAGCGCCTGATACTGTACATAGAATTCGTGAACAGCACGCTGGATATTGCTGCGAGACATATGCACAGCATAACCGTTTGCCGTTACACGCAGGGTCGTAGGCCGGATGTAATGCTGGGTGTCATGTGCCCAGCCCCAGATATCCGCGCTGTTGGTAAGAGCCAGCCCCGCAGTCACAACACCATAAGCTGTTGCGCCAAGCAGTGGCGTAAGCGCGTAGGAGCCACGGTCAACGGCGCCGATAATGTTGGTGAGATCGAGCGGGAGCAGATCGCTGAAAGGATAGTTGAACGGCCCTGTCACCTGACGGGATGTTGGAGGCTTCGTCGGCGCAACAGTCCAGATTTTCAGCCATGGGTTGGATGTGAACGGGAACTGGATCGTCTCGACCCGTCCACACTGATCGAGAAGGGCAGCTATTGTACGACCGGACGAACCCGGAGCAGCGAAAAGCTCGTCTGCACTGACATTCACCAGGCTCTGGCAACGCATGCGGAAATTCTGGGTCATTTGCAGTGTGACTTCAACGATGAAGGCACGACCAATATGCGTCAGGAACGGCGCGATTTCAGGCTGATCACGGGTGAACGTCTTTACGACGTAGGCCTGCGAGGAGTCGTCCCAGACGATCGCTTTCAGAGCCAGAATGAGATTGCTCAGTGAGCCGTAGGTACCTCCAGCCGGCAGTCTCTCGCCTTTCGCCGGAATGGCTGTGCCATGTCCATTGATCGCCAGCGCGCCACCCAGTGACAGGTCGCCGGGCGCGGGACAATGCACCAGACCCAAGCCATACTGTTCAGCCTTGGTCAGGAAGTCATCCATCATGATTCCAGGCTGGGCGGTGATGCTCGCGGTCGCGCCGGAAGTGTTGACGGAAAACGCTGTCAGCGCCGTCATATCAGCCACCAGAACATTCCCCGTCACGGAATCATTCGGATTCACGTTGATAGGCGACCAGTTATGACGGCTGCCGCGTGGACGCACACGGTAGCCGTTTTTAGCTGCCCAGTTGATCACGCTGACAAGCTGATCCACGGATGTCGGCTTGAATTCCTTGATCAGAGGAATGTTAATTTCCTGCGACCAGTTAACGTAACTTCCGAATTGAACATGGACGTTTCGGGGGAAAGTAAAGGGCAGAAACATACCCGCATTTGCAGTCCTGAATCCGCCGACTGTTCCTCCGGCGACACACCCGGCGCTAACCCCGGCTTTCAGCACTGAACGTCTGGAAAGCTTCATAACTCTCAAACACCCTTTATCTATTAGTTTGTATTTTTAGATTTGTAGTATTTATATCATATTGTAAACTCTTTTTAACAATTTATAATTATACTTATTTCTTACATCTTATAAATATACAAAATTGTTGTACACAATAGGAATCTTTTCTTTCAATTACACATCAGGAACCAGAAATGTCACAATGTTCGTTTACTCCAGACAAGACCGGAACCCCGTCTGGAACGATCCGGAAAGTCCTAGCGTTCTGTGTGATGCTCACGCTTATGCCGGGTTACGCCTGCGCGGATGATCTACTCGACCGCCCTCTTTTCAAGCCTGATCGTCGCGCTTCTCAGAACAGTTCGAGCGCAGTTCCCGCGGAGGAAATGATCCTTACGGGGATTGTCTCAAGCCGTAACTGGTTACAGGCGGTTTTTCAGATCCCAGGAGCAAGGACATCAAAAGCCATCGGAACAGGAGGCATGATTGAAGGATGGAAGGTGACCAGCATCACGCCCGCAGCTGTAAACCTTGAGCGTGGGTCAGAAAAAATTCGACTGACCCCACGTTTTCGCGCTCCGACACCCCAGCCGCAATGAAGGGTCAATCCGATAGTGGCACACTAATTTCACGCTTAATCTCGAATGGCCGGGCGCTCGTCTGTGGCGATACGGTCAGAAACACCCTTCTGTGCAACTCGCCTTTTCCAAATGATGCAATCGAATCAACAATGACTTCCTGCGTATCTTCTGTGCGGTAAGACTGCTTCCTGCCAAGCGCTGCGAACTGTTCTTCCAGCGCCCCGTTCAGACTCATTTTGACGGCTGTTCTTACAAACACGTCATGACTTCCATAATCAGGCTGTGTGCTTTGGGTAAATGACAGATGAGGCTCCAGACACTCAATGAGAGACGGTGTCATCCCCAGAACAAGCCGGAAATCCGCTATGGAATAAAAAGCGTGCCCGCTGGGTCCAAAATCATGGTTACCCTGTCTGTATCGGGCTAGGACCTCGCCTTTTTGATCCTGCTGACGCCAGTCGACAATCTCATCAGCAATTTTTGCGGCACTGCTCTCGCTGGCGCCACATTCTGTCAGCATGGCCGACAGAAGCGGGTGCGCCGCATTGGAAGGGTTGATCTTGCCGCCGTCCGCAACAATCCGGACCTTTATCTCGATACCGTTTTCATCGGCAAGTTTGCGAACAATTCCATCAGGGGACCAGCGCTTCTCACCCGAGGCCGCCAGATGAAACAGAGCCAGTTGGACACCGCTATCGGCCGCACTCTCAATACGGGCTCGCAGAAGCGCCGCCTCGGCAATATGCGTTTCCATCCGGCCGTTGGCCGTCACCTGAGAAATCAGGAGCGCCACGAACCCGAGAACAAAAAGGACTGAGAGCAGAGCAAATCCACGATCGTGGCATCTGCGCCCAGCAATCGCCTCTCCCGTAATCCGCATTCTTCTCAGTCGTTCAGACCGACGGCACGCAGAACACGATGGTTGGGATTAGACGATCCTGACATGGGCAACTTGGCCATTTCGGGTTGCAGCATTGCCGCATGGGGCAGCAGTTCACGCATGTCCTGAGTGAGTTTTGAGGCATCCGTCTGGCTGTGAATGACATGCGGCGTAATCAGCACCAGAAGCTCGGTGCGGGACCGTGAGTTCGTCTGATTTCCTGCCAGAGCACCCAGAAGCGGGATATCCTTGATCCAGGGCATGCCCTGATTTCCCGTCTGACGGTTATCCGTGATCATGCCGGCAAGGCCGACAGTCTGACCGTCGGCGATCTCCACACGGGATTTCACCTGACGTTCGGAAAAGGTCGGGCTGTTGATGGAGCCGCTGCCGGTTGTTGTTGTCGAAGAGGATACCTGACTGACCTGCTGTGACACATCCAGCGTCACCAGGTCGCCGTTACTGACGTGCGGCGTGATCTGGAGAATAACACCGGTCGGCTGATAGTTGATGGAGTTGGTGATTGTCGAATTGGAGGTCAGCACGCCCGTCGTGGAGCCGGTCAGATACGGGACCAGATCACCCACCATCAGGGAGGCGGACTGGTTATCCATGACCATCAGCTCAGGGGAGGACAGAACCTGAACCTTCGTGATTCCCTGTAAAAGATTGATGACGAAAGGCGCGCCTCCCTGACTGCTTCCCCCCAGCACAAAGCCCGGAAATGAACTGCTCAACTGGGACGAGGTCAGGGTTGTTGAGATACTCTGCGTCGCGCTGCTCAGAATACCGTTTACGCCACCCGATTTGAAAAAGAACTGAGTGCCATACTTAAGATTATCATTGAGGGTGACTTCCGCCACGGTGGCGTCAATCCGCACCTGAAGAGGAATAATATCGATCTTGTGCAGCATGGCGATCACATCGCCGGTTTCTTCCGGCGTGCCATAAACCAGTATCGAATTGTTCTGCAGATCAGGGATGATTTTCACAGTCTCACGGGAGCTTTCACCGCTCCCCTGATTACCAAGGCCTCCAAGCAGAGGATTGTTGGAAATACCGTCATCCTGCTGCTGGGACGACTGACTTCCACCGCTTCCCGTCGTACCATCGCTCTGACCGTTGGAAGAACTGCTGCCGGATGACAGGCTGCCAAGCCCCTGCTGGCTACTGCTATCTCCCATGGAAGAGCTGGAACCCGAGCTACTGCCGCCGGACATGCCGTTCTGGCTCATCGCGTTGCCCATCTGACCAACCGAGGAGTTCTGCGTTGTCGGCCGAGCCGTCACATGGTTTGGGGTAAACGCCTGCTGCAGAACGTAGGCCACATCATTCGCACGCTCATTCTGGAGATAATAAACGTTCCAGACGCGTGCCGTTTTATATCGTCGGGCTTCCACCAGACGATACAGTCTCTGAACATCCAGAATCTGCCGTTCGGTATGGGCTACGACCAGAACGCTGTCGATGCGCGACATCGGCACGATCTGGAGCTGTCCAGACAGTGCCCCGCTCTTTCCCGCGTCCAGAGCTGTCTGCAAAGCATGAGAGAGCTCTTGGGCATTTCCGGAAATGGATGGCAGGAGCGCATACGACATCCCGGACAGAATGTCTGTGTCGAAACTTCTGACCAGATCCGCCAGAGACTGTCGCGTGGCCGGATCACCACTGACGATAATCACGTTTGACCCAGAGGATGCGGCAATATGTCCGCCATTCTGCTCAAACGGTTTCAGAACCTTGGCCAGATTTTCTGCGGATGTGTATTTCAGCGCAATGGCGATCTGGCCTTGTTCGACGCCACCACCCTGTCCACCGGCCCTGCCCCCGGCGCCAGCAAGCGGAACGACACGATAGAGACCATTATCCTGCACAACTGTTGCGCCGACACCCGCAAGAAGATCTTTCAGCACAGGGAGAAGCTGATCTCTTCTGACCGGATGCGTCACCCGCAGTGTGACGGAGCCCTGCACCCCCGGATCAATCGTGTAATTGACCCCCATCAGATCACCCAGAATCTGGTCAGTGGCTGCCCTGACGTCCGTGCCGGCAAAGTTCAGTGTGATGTCTCCCGAAGCCCCCTGCCCGCCTGACGTCAGGCCACTGGAAGAGCGACGTCCGTAGGACGCCAGCGCTTTTGAACCTGTTGCCACACTGATCTGGCCATTTGTTCGTTCCGGCGCGTTCATCGACACGACGGAGCCGGGCAAGGGCGTTACGACAGGTTCGTTTTCCTGACAGCCGGCCAGAGACAGCAGGCCCAGCACTCCGACTGTCAGAGACAGATTCTGGGTATTCTTCATGGGTATTCCTGGGCAGCCTGAAGTAGAAACAAATTAAAAAAACGGTAGCCTGTCATGACGTCATTCAATTCCTGCAGAAGCAGACTGGCCATTTTTCCGGGACGTTCCGGCATCGTGTGCTGGCAGCCAGAAACCTCTCGCCACGAGTGTCACATCCACGATCTCACCCTGAGCAACATCATTCGACTGAAGGCTGCGAATATGAAATTCATCTGCAAACAATCTGGGTTGTGACTGCTCCAGCGCCGTCAAAAACGCGACAAAATTGCTCCACGAAGCAGACAGGTTAACGCGCACCCCCACTTTCCGCAGATTTCCCGTGGTCTGCGCCGGCATGTTCTCCAGCGCCGAGGTTTCACAGCCCGTCTCATGTGCAAGAGCCCCGATCAACTGCTGAAGTTCAGCTCCTGCTGTGGCGTCACTGGCCGCAGGCAGAAAGAATGTTTCCTGCTGCGCTGATTGCCCAACACGACTCAACTTTCTTTCAAGTGCAGGCAATGTGGCGCGCACGGTTTCCATATGACTCAACATCGCACGCTGTGTTTCAAGTTTGTCTCGATTTCGGAGGTAAAAGCCCGATAAGGGGGAAACAATCAAGAGCCACAGCATGGCCAGCGCAAGGACCGTCAGAGCGCCAGCAAGCACCTGCCCGCGCCGACCATCGGGTAATGACATGGAAGAAATCCCGCTCATGGCCCACGCCTTTGCGCCCGGACCTGCCCTTCTTTTCCGTCAGAAAATCCAGCCTGAAGGGTGAACATATCCTGCGCATTATCAGGCGAACGCACAATCGGACCATCAAAGACCGGGTCCTTCAGCATCCCGCCACGATCCAGAGTTTCAAGAAGTCTGGCCGCAGAATGCGAAATCCCCTGAATCTCCAGATGCTGCCCCTGGATTGTCAGAGCCGTGAGATAGGTATCGTCAGGTATCTGCTCTGAAAGCTGGCGAAGCGTCTGCGCGGTGGCATGGTTGCCGGCAATTTGTCGGCGCAGATTTTCCGGTCCGCTGACAAGTTCCTCATAGTGCGAACGGACAGCCTGCACCTTTTTAACGATCGGTTGCAGGGTGCTTATAGCTTTATTTGTCACAGATAATTCATGGTATTGCTGCCAGAACATCCCCCCAAGCAGAACAAAAAGACACGCAGCCACACAGAGCGACACAACAGGAACGCGCTTTTGCCTTGGTCGAAGCATATCCACGCGCAGCCAGCCTTCCGGACGCACGCTATTCTGATCCTGTGATGCAACAAGTGCTCTGACCTGCACTCCATGCTGTTCGAGAGCCTCAACGAGAGAAGCAATTTTTCTTTTAGGAACGTATGTCAGCGTGACCAGAATTTTTCCTGCTTCTGTAAGCTTTTTTATGATTTTCAGAGACCAGAAAAGCTCCTGGGGTGAAAAAGGCGTTATTCGCTCTATTTCAAACGTCATGATCGAATGAAGGTCTGTTTCAGCGGCATGCGGTAGGCTGATTTCAGTTGCCAGCATATTCTGTGGAGGCACACAGACAAGCACCGATGCGCTCTGACGCCCCCTCTTCTGCGCCTTCAGCACCATGTTCACGAATTGCTCTACCGGAATGATTTTTTTTTCTACCAGTGTTTGACCATGATAAACATCAACCGAGATTTCACCCGTGTAATGATGATTTTCGCCATCAACTATGTAAAATCGCTTCCCAAACGGGCCATTTTTTGAAGCGCCATCAACAAAGGAAAAGATCTGCGCTTTGTACCACGACAGCAGATCGGCGCAGCCGGCTTTGTAATTCATAGGATACTCTTGAAGGATGCTGTCTCGCCCAACAACGTCAGCACCACCTTTCAAAACTCCCTCAATCACAAACTGCTTAGCACATTGCAGACAGCAGATCCCCAATAGCCCGATTACAGGAGCGTTGATATCAGCTTTGCCATTCCAGACCAGAGCCGGACATGACAATCACTGTCCGACTGGAATTAATACATCAAAATTTAACAGAAAAGGGGCAAGCGAAACGCCTGCCCCTTTTACACGCGACATCAGCCCAAAGGCTAATGTTCGATCAGTTACCGACGCTGGAGAAGAGCGGAAACTGGAAGAAGCTGACGCCATAACGGCCAGCAGATGCATCATCAACATAATGCAGAGTCTGATCACCTGTGCCGCCCAGAGCTGTTCCAACAGCATAGGCTGCGGTGCTGAGCGCAAGACCACCCAGATCAGCAAGCTGATGCACTGGTCCGAGCCCAACATCTGACAAGGCATTACCGAAAGCAGCGCCGAGCGGGCTGTCGAACGCCTCGTTCACAGCATTGGTTACGCCGATAACTGCTGACCCGATCAGGGAAGAAATTGAACCACCGCTAACGGCATCCATTTCCATGGTATTCAGTTCTCTCATTTCAGTCTCCTTTTAAATTATTCAATCGCTTTTAAATAATAAACTTTGAAATTTAAGGTCAATAGAATTTTAACGAATAAAAGATGTATTTTTTATATTTTATACAAATAAAAATAAGCATTCACGATGCATGAAAATAAATACAGTAAAATAACGAAATAAAAATAAATATAAAATATATATCTTTATTTACTTCACAGCTCAAAACGATTCCGGACAAAACACGCAGCCCGCCCGGCCTCATCCAGAACTTCACGTGGCCACGGAGAAAAGTCACTGTCGAATATACGGACATTTCCGCGTTTCAGAAGAACACGCGCCAGACTGTTATAGCCACCAAAATGACCCGGGACATGTCCCAGAAACAAGGGAAGAACACTAGCCGCGGTCTCGACCAGAGCAGACACTCTTGTTCCATAGAGGATCACAGCGTCGGAACAGGCCGTAAATCCAAGACCGGGATTATCGTCGGGTTCACCGTGCCGCCAGATCAGCTTGATGCAGGAACCAAGCCCATCAGCAAAAGCATTAGCAAACGCGGCGGGAACCCCCTCCCCGATCGTGACGAGAAGAGACCCTCCGAACAGCCGCATACTTAGCTCGATCTGCCGCGCCGCCAACATGGCGTCGGAGACCGAGTCACTCCATCCAGCTTCCAGCCGCACGGCAATTCTTGGTCGCGGCAGATGCTCAAGCCTCTCTCTCCAGAGGCGTTCGGCCCGTTCATAAAGTGCCGGCGAAACAATGCTCAAAGGCCCCAGAACAGAAAAAACACGACTGCTTTCGCGCTCCGGCACATGCCAGCTGGAAAGAATCACCTCATCAAAAACCCGACTGGCAGCCAGAGCCACTGACCGGCTGCTGCAACAATGAACAACCGGAACCTTCAGTTTTTTGCGCAGGGAAAGACCCGCCATCCCGGCGGAGAACCCGGCTGTCAGAACAAGACCCGGCGACGCTGAATCATCCTCGACAAAAGAGACATCCGTGAGCCGTCTGAAGGAAGTCCCCAGACGACCAGCCAGTGCATGAGCCGGTCCACAGCCTCCCGGCTGAGCCGACTCAATGACCCATACAGGCACACGCGAGGGCACCAGCCTATCTGTCATGAGAAGGATCGAATCCTGCCCACAGCACAAGTCAGTGGGTTTTCGGCCGTCAGTGATGGATTTTCCGCCTGTGTGCAGCTATGCCACGTCGACGCAGGCGAATGCGCGCGATGGGAAAGGGACATGAAGCACATGATCGGACAGGAATCGGTTCTCGGCAATGATGCCTCTGCGTGGGACCGGGATGCAGCCCTTACAACCGCACGGCTTCTTCTGGAAATCAAGGCGGTCAACTTTCGCCCTGAAGATCCTTACACGCTGACATCCGGCTGGAAGTCGCCCGTCTATATCGACTGCCGCCGCATCATCTTCTTCCCGCGCGCGCGGGCCAAGATCATGGAGCTCGGTGTCGAGAAAATCGGCCGTCATGTGGGATATGAGAGCATCGACGCCGTGGTCGGTGGTGAAACCGCCGGTATTCCTTTTGCGGCATGGTTTGCTGACCGCATGATGACGCCGATGGCCTATATCCGCAAAAAACCGAAAGGTTTTGGCCGCAACGCCCAGATCGAAGGCGATGTGCCGGAAGGCATGCGTACTCTTCTTGTTGAAGATCTGACGACTGACGGCGCGTCAAAAATCGGCTTCGCCAAGGCTCTGCGCAATGCAGGCGCGATCGTTGATCACACCTTCGTCGTGTTCTTCTACGGTGTATTCCCCGGCGCTCATAAAACCCTTTCGGAAATGGGCATCACCCTGCATTCCCTCTGCACCTGGTGGGATGTGCTGGAAGCCTGCGCCGAGCGACCGTATTTCTCGGAAGGCGCCGCCGCCGAGGTGCGTCGCTTCCTTGAAGACCCATGCGCATGGTCCGCCAGGCATGGTGGCGTCGGCAGCCTTGAAGAGGCTCTGGCCCTGAAGACAGCCCGCGATTCCTGACGGCAACGCCCAGGTGTCATGAACGTGCCGGTTTCCACGTCAGATCAGTCTGCAATCGGAGAGAGTTTCGCCCCCTCTCCGGCCTGCGGTCGTATTCTGGCGTTCGATTCCGGCATTGGCGGCCTGGGTATCGTGGCGGCGCTGCGTCGTCGCCTGCCTGAAGCCAGCATCAGCTACATCGCGGACACCGCCCTGTTTCCTTATGGCGAGCAGGAAGACGCGGCGCTCTGCGCTCACATCGTGGCTCTGCTGAAAGACGCCATCACCACATACAGGCCAGATGTCGTTGTCGTCGCCTGCAATACAGCCAGCACACTGGCGCTCGGTGCGTTACGGGAAGCCTGCCCGGAGACCCCGTTTGTCGGATGTGTTCCAGCCATCCGCTGGGCTGCCCGCATCAGCCGTAGCCGCGTCATCGGGCTGCTCGCCACCAAGGCGACCGTGCGACGCCCGTATGTGGACTCGCTGCGCCGGCAGTTCGCTCCCGATTGCACGCTGATCGCACACGGGGCGCGTCATCTGGCCGACTACGCAGAAGAGGCTTTCAGGGGAAAGCCCCCTGTCCCACAGTTGATTGAGCGGGAAGTCGCCGGTTTATTCGGGCAACCGAATGGGGATCGGATTGATGCCGTCGCGCTGGGCTGCACACATTACACATTCTTGCATGATGCTCTGCGTGCCGCCTCACCCGACCATGTAGTCTGGCTCGATCCGGCTGACGCAGTGGCGCGACAGACCGCCACTGTGCTCGAATCTTTAGCGGGATCGAAATCCCTCACCGACACAGAAGAGCATCTCTGGTTCACTGCCCCACCGCTGGATGGAAACGAGCTGGAGGCTCATCTGCGTCCGCTGGGTTATACCCATACAGAACAGTGGCCCCCTGCTGTCCAGGCATCGTCAAAGACGCCGTCAGTCTGCGAAGTCTCTGACAAGGCATAAAAGACATTCACGGAGAGACGTTTTCCTGAAAAAACGCCTCCTCAGCTTCTGCTAAAAACAGCCTGCAGGGGGGATCAAGCTCTCAGCGGGCGCGATCAACCGTGTAGATTGCGACGTCTTTCAACAACTGACGCAGCGGCTCCATATCGACGTTCGCAGCCCGACATGTGTCGGAGACCTGATCCAGAGCAGCGCTCGCGGCCTCGGCATATTCACGGGCCTTGGCCATGGTCGCATCAATGGCGTCTGTCTTCGCGATCAGATCCAGTGCGCGCTCAAGGTCGCCATCCTGCTGCTCTTCATTGTTCTCGATCGTGCGCTTCCAGAAGGCCTGCTCGTCGCTGTCTCCTGCGTGATAGGCCGCGAGCACAGGCAGAGTGACTTTTCCTTCATAGAAATCATCACCAACCGTCTTGCCCAGCACAGCCTGATCGGCGGCGTAATCAAGCGCATCGTCCACAAGCTGGAACGCCATGCCGAGATTCGCACCATACTGACGCAGCGCTTCTCGCGTCTGGTCATCGGCTTTCGCGACCACCGCGCCCGTCTCGCAGGCCGCAGCGAAAAGGGCTGCCGTCTTGCCGTAGATGACCTGAAGATAGCGATCGACCGTCGTGGTCAGATCGTTCTGCGTGGTCATCTGCATGACTTCGCCTTCCGCCAGCGTCGCGGAAGCAGCGGAGAGGATGGCCATGACCGGCAGAGAACCGTCCGCTGTCAGAATCTGGAAGGCGCGGGCAAAAAGGAAATCACCCACAAGCACGGAGGCCTTGTTGCCGAACACGGCGTTCGCACTCGCCAGCCCGCGACGAAGCTGACTGTTATCGACCACATCGTCATGCAGCAGGGTCGCCGTATGGATGAACTCCACACAGGCCGCCACGCCGACATGACGCATATCGTCGCCATGCTCCCGATATCCGGCCACACGGGCCGCCGCGAGCACCAGCAGAGGCCGGAGACGCTTGCCGCCCGCCGCCACCAGATGGGCTGCCAGTTGCGGGATCAGCGGGACGTCGCTCTGCATCCGCGCCACGATTTCCCTGTTGCAGGCCATCATGTCATCGGCGAGATAATCAGCCAGAGCTTTCAGGACGTTTTCACTGTTCTGAGGTTTCACGGCATCATCCACACGTGTGCTGTCGCCAGCCTTCTTTTCGACCTGACCTGCATTCGGGCTTGCGGCGCCCTCCGTATTCGGCAGATTGACTGCAACGTGCAAATGACTTTCTCCCGAAAAAGGGACCCTAGTAGTGCAACCATATGAGCGGCGCTCCGGAGACGGTCAAGTTGTCCGCCCCGCAATCCCCTCCCTTTCTGACCTTCCCGAGACCACGAATGGCACCCTTTTGGGGGGGCGCATCGTCTATCACCAGTTCCGGCAGGGTTACCGTACAGGGCTCGAACCCGTCCTGATGGCGGCCCTCATTCCCGCCCGTCCGGGAAACCGCGTGCTGGAAGCCGGATGCGGCGCTGGCGCTGGCCTGCTGTGCCTCAAGGCCCGCGTGGAGAATCTCGCTGTCACGGGATTTGAAATCGATCCCGCGACAGCCGCTCTGGCCCGAATCAATCTCATCCTTAACGCCTGCAACGATACTGAAATTGTTACGAACGATATCTGCAATGCTGGTCAGATTTTACGCGACGCCCCCGAAACGCCGCCTTTCCGATTCGATCATATTTTCGCCAATCCCCCGTGGCATCAGGAAAATGCGACCGCCTCGCCCGAACCCCGCCGGGACAAGGCCCGTCGCGCCAGAAAGGACACCCTGCATCGCTGGATTTCCACTTTTGCCGGCCTTCTCAGGGAAAAAGGCTCCCTGACGCTTGCGATTCCCAGCACACGGCTGGCTGAAACACTCGCTGCCTGTGAAAAGGTGCGGATCGGTAGCGCCGAAATCATTCCCTTGTGGCCGCATGAGGGAGAAGAATCCCGGATCGTGCTGATTCGCGCCCGTCGCGGAGGACAGGCGGGCTCCAGAATCCTGCCGGGATTAGTCCTGCATAAGGATGATGGCAGTTTCACTCCTGCCGCAGAGGCGATCCTGAGAAACGGGCAGCCTCTTTTCCCCGAGTCCTTCCGGAGCCCGAGGCGAGTCTCCGGGCATCAGAAAGAACTCTGACTCCCCACTGCTCTGCAGGGAACAGAGATGCTGCCACGCATTTTGCGAAACACTCTCTTCACTTGACATCCCTCTTCATTGAGCGGCTGCATACTGACCGTGCAGCCACTGATGGCTCTGTCCCGCTCGCTTCCGGCCCTGATGACGTTCCGAAATACGGAATGCGCGTCCCACGACCGGACCGGCCAAGGGGGAACATTCAAAGGGGAAACACCGATGAGCAAGTCACCTGCTTCCAGCAAAGTCGAACAGGCGCGTTCTGCTGAGGTCCAGCATTATCTGGGCACACCTTCGGACCTGCCAAAGGAAGGCGTGGAAAATATTTCCGCCGCTCTCCGCGCCCTGCTTGCTGACGTCTTCGCTCTTTATCTGAAAACGAAGAATTTCCACTGGCACATGAGCGGTCGCCACTTCCGCGACCTGCATCTGATGCTGGACGATCAGGGTGCGGAACTGCTCGCCATGACCGATCCGCTGGCCGAACGCGCCCGCCGCATCGGAGGTATCACGGTCCATTCGATTGGCGAGATCAGCCGTCTGCAGCGCATCAAGGACAATGACGCCGTCTATGTCGATGCGCCTGACATGATCGCCGAACTGTGTGAGGACAACAAGCAACTGGTCGCCGCCATGCGTCAGGTACATGGTCTGACGGACGAGGTCGGCGACTGCGCCACGACAAGCCTGCTGGAAAACTGGATCGACGAAAGCGAAAAGCGGACGTGGTTCCTGTTTGAAGTCACACGCACCACGTTTGGCGCGAACAGCTGATCAAAAAAGGCCTGAAGACTCGGAAGAGTTCTTCAGGCCTGCCTGCTGACTATCCGCAGCACAAAATCAGGTGGGACGCCCGAAGGCTTTCAGCTGGAGCTTTTCGAACTTCTTCGCGGCTCCCGGCAACTGCGGATCAAGCTCCATCACACGCTGCCAGGCCTTTAAAGCAGCCTGCCCGTCTCCTGCGGCATCTTCGGCGGCAGTCAGAAGCTGCCAGCTTACGGCATCATTTCCATCATGCTGAAGCGCGACGCCAAGGTCACTGATCGCGCCGCTGGTATCGCCACCCATAAGCCGCCCCTGCGCCCGTAGCCGCCATAGAACGGCAACGTCATTCTGCAATGACAGAGCCGCTCCGAAATCCTCAACAGCCTCACCGGGCTTCTCGCTCGACAGCTCACGTGCGGCCCGCCGCATGAGCAGTCTGGTCGCGGGTCTGATGGACTGTGTACGGAGTTCCTCAAGCTGTCCCCGGATCAGCGCTGCTTCCGTAGGGTTTTTTGACGCTGCAAGCTGAGCCACAAGCCCGGCCTTCTTGGTCTCCACCGAGAGCTTCTGCGGTGAGGCGGGTGTCGTGGCAGGAGCCGCTTTCGTAGCCGCAGGTTCAGCATGCGCAGCTGTCGCGGTCAGCAGGAAGACCAGAGCAGCAAAGGGAGAAATTCTGTTCATACAACGAAAAAACCCGCCTTTTGGGTCCGTTTCCAGAGCCAGTGGGCGGGTTTTCCTGTGCATGGGATCATCAGGTTGATCGAAGGATCAGCCCTGACGAGCCTTCATGCGCGGGTTCTTCTTGTTGATGACGTAGACGCGACCGCGACGACGCACAACGCGGCAGTCCTTGTCGCGGACTTTTGCCGACTTGAGGCTGTTTCTGATCTTCATAACTCGTCTCTTCTATCCGTCTGCGGCCGGTGTCCGCATGAAAAAGTTGCTGCGACATACGCAGCCAAAGCGGAAAAGTCAATGCAAAGAGCGGTTTTCTCTGCATCAGAAGTACACAACCGTGTCTTGGGCATGACCTGTGTCGGATCTTCCGGCGATAATGCGCGTGCCTCCTGCTACTCCTGCAAAACAGGCTCGGCACCAGCGGGCGCCAGCTTCTTCAATGTCCGCGCCAGAACCCGGAAATCCTCACTCCGTGGCGATTTCAGCCGCCAGCCCAAGCCGATTGTGCGCCACGCCGGCCCTCCGGTCACCGGGCGCGCCACCACCCCTGTTCCGTCAAGAATGCCGGAAGCGACAGCCAGTTCGGGCAGAAGCCCCACACCAAGATCCTCGCCTATCATACGGACCAGTGTGTGCAGGGAAGACGCCGTGTGGGCCGACTCAGGCTCACTTCCTGCCCAGTTACGCTCCTGACGACAGACATCGACCGTCTGATCGCGGAGACAGTGCCCATCTTCCAGCAGCACCATGCGTTCTTCAGTGAGCATCTCCAGCGGTACGGCCGGAAGCTTCGCCAGTTCATGATTCCGTGGCAGCGCCAGCACGAACGGATCGCGCCAGAGAGGGATCGTTTCCAGCCCTTCGCACACGCAGGGCATGGCGAGGAGCATGGCATCCAGCCGTCCGATGGTGATTTTTTCTATCAGACGCTCCGTCATGTCTTCCGTAATGATGAGACGGATCTGCGGGAACCATTCCCGCACAAGAGGAATCAGCCGAGGCAGAATGAAAGGACCAATCGTCGGGATGACGCCCAGCCTGACCGGCCCCGTCATCGGCTCACGCGATGCCTGGGCGATCTGCGCAATCCCTTCGAGAAGTTCCAGCGCCACACGGGCCCGTCGCACGACTTCTTCACCGAGCAGCGTAAACACCACACGCTTGCCGACCTCCCGGTCCAGCAGACTGGCGTCAAGCTGCCGTTCCAGCGCCAGAATCCCGGCGGACAGGGTGGACTGCGTCACGGCGCAGGCGGAAGCGGCTCTTCCGAAATGGCGTAACTCCGCCAGTGCCAGCAGATAACGGAGTTGCTGGGGAGAAGGCAGGATCATCATGGCCGACGCTCCGCTCAATCGATTTCATCAATAGTATTATGATAAATTATTCATTGGCATGATTGCCGCAGCATGGCCATAGATACGTTCAGCGGCGCGCCATATCGACGCACTGCACTGTTACCGAGATATGCAAGGAGCATTCCGATGCTGACCGTTGGCGACAAGTTTCCTTCCTTTGACCTGACTTCCGTTCCGGGTGGTCCGGAAGGCCTGAACGGCAAGTTCGTTCAGATTTCCGACTCATCTGATGCAGGCAAGTGGAAGATCGTGTTCTTCTGGCCGAAGGACTTCACCTTCGTCTGCCCGACCGAGATCGTGGCGTTCGGCAAGCTGGCGAAAGACTTCGCAGACCGTGACGCCGTCGTTTACGGCGTGTCGATCGACAGCGAATTCGTCCACCTGAACTGGCGTCTGCACCATGAGGACCTCAAGAAGCTTGAGATCCCCATGCTGTCCGACATCAAGCGCGAGCTGTCCGAATCCCTCGGCGTGATCGCTGCCGGTCCGGGTGTTGCTCTGCGCGCCACGTTCATCGTCGACCCACAGGGCATCATCCGCCACGTGTCGGTCAACGACCTGTCGGTCGGCCGTAACCCTCAGGAAGTCCTGCGCGTTCTCGATGGTCTCCAGAGCGACGAGCTGTGCCCGTGCAACTGGAAACAGGGCGACGACTTCCTGAAGGTCTGATCCTTCCGGAACACCGAAACGCTGCGGGGTGCGCCCTCGCCTGCTCCGCAGCGTTCCACCTGGCTGGTTTCCGTTTTTCCAGCCCAGCTACCAGTCCAGTTACCGGGACTATGTCCTGCCCCCATGAAATAGAGTGAAGCATCATGTCGTTTGAAGCCCTGAAAGAGCGCCTGCCCGATTACGCGAAAGACCTCCGCCTCAATCTCAGCAGCCTTGCTTCCGACATCACGCTGAACGAGCAGCAGCTTGCAGGCACCTTCGTCGCCACAGCCATCGCTTCCCGCAATGAGGAAGTGACCAAGGCCATCATCGCAGAATTCAGTGAGAAGCTGAGCCCGGAAGCACTGAACGCGGCCAAAGCCGCGGCCGCCATCATGGGCATGAACAACATCTATTACCGCTTCACCCACATAATGGGTGGCGACTACACCCAGATGCCCGCCAAGCTCCGCATGAGCGTGATCGCCCGTCCCGGTGTGGACAAGGTGGACTTTGAACTCTGGTCCCTCGCCGTTTCCGCCATCAATGGCTGCGAGATGTGCGTGAAGAGCCATGAACACGCCGTGCGTGAAGGTGGACTGACCAGCGAGCAGGTTCAGACGTCCGTGCGCATTGCGGCGACCGTGCACGGCATTGCCGTCGCGTTGCAGGCCGAACCAGTCGCCTGAAACACGTCTGGAAGACACAGGCTGTCCTCACAGGACGCATGACAGGGGCATCAGTGCGAAGCACTGTGCCCCTTTTTCGTATCGTCAGGCCATAACCGTCTCAGGGCGCGATCGGTGGTGCCACAAGCAGGTACGTCATGCCTCGACGGTAGGAGATCAGCATGATCCGACGCCGCAGGAAATCCGTTCCCAGCAGCGCATAGGGCACCCGCATCGGGGCTATGGCCAGTTCGATATCCCGATCAATGCTGGCGCCGATCTGAACCGTCCTGAAGCGATGAAGCCAGGCGTCGAGATACTGGCCATCCGGTCCGCGCGTGCCGACATTTTCGTCCTTTTCAAGGCTCGCGCCCTGCACGCCAGCCAGCGAGACCGGGATTGTCGTCCGGTTTGAACCGCTGTCCAGAACGGCCATCAGCGAACGATCATCCAGTCTGATCGGTAGAAAGACACGGGCGGCCGGATCAGCAGGAAAAGCCATCCGATCAGCGGGCGGCACATTGTCCGGAATGCAGGCGTTTCCTGATATCAGCGCCATGCGGTGATGGGGCAGGTCAAACAGCACGTCATAACCACTCAGAAAATCGGCGCCGAACAGGCCCGCTACCGGCAGACCGGCCACGGACCCGACCGGTATCTTCGCCAGCAGAAATGTCGCTTCCAGGGCTTTAAGTCGCCCCAGTTGCAGGGAACTGACCCGCACGATGGGAGTCGCAATATCACTGCCTACAGCGTGCATCGTCAGGCTCTGTCCTGTCTCTGACAATCCGAATTCTTTTGCCGCCTCAGGCGTGATCACGGAACGCCCTGCCCCCGTATCCACGAGCATGGCGGCAGCATGTCCGTTCAGCCGCACCTGCACGACCGGAAACTCGGTGTCAGGCAGAACGGGAAGCACCTCGGAAAAACTTTGCGGACAGAAAGATGAGGGGATGGAGCGCGTGCACGCGACCAGAGGCATCAGAAGGACAATCAGGCAGAAGGCGCGTCGCATTCCACGTCTTTTGCCTTCTCTGACAGCGTGACGCCACTCCTGAGGCTTCCAACGAGTATTCCGATGGACCGGAATCGCTGCAGGAAACAGTCCTCTTTTCTTTTCGGGAACAAAGCCGCCCAGAAACTCAGGGATCGCCGCCATATCACGACCGGCAACCTTTTGATTTTCCTAAAAATGACAGTTTTTTTGAAAGGGGGGTTGCAAGTCCTGAAAACGTCATTATAAAGCCGCTCAACGACGACGCAGAACGCGGCATCGTTAGAAAAAAGCGGGTGTAGCTCAGTTGGTTAGAGCGCCGGCCTGTCACGCCGGAGGTCGCGGGTTCGAGCCCCGTCACTCGCGCCACTTTCCTGATACTATCAGAAAGTGGCGCGGTTGCCCTCTTCAAAAGCGCAACCATCCTATTAGATATTTTCCAAAATACAGAAATGACTGTAGACTTGGTCCTCTCTATTTCCGAATAGATCGTCCCAGCAATTTGTCTGTCTGGCCGTGTGGACCGGTAGAACTGTCTCCCATCGCCATACCCTCTCGCGAGAAGTATCAGCGATAAAGAAACAGTCCTTCCTTTCCTCAGGACTCTGTTTTTTCGACCAGTTTTCCGAACTGCCCATCGAAGCGCGCACGATCAGCCTCACGCAGACGCACAAGCACGTCCATGTGCGTTTCATGATCCTCCCGAGTAACAACCTCGCCGTGCTGATACAGCCACGCCAGAGCGTCACCAGCCTCGACCGGAATGCTATAACGCAGCAGTTCCATGGCATGCACCATATGGGCATCAATGGCTGACATCAGTTCCGGCAGGCCGTCTCCCGTGATGGCCGAGATGGGCACAGCTGTACCGTGATGCTCCACCTGCTCTGGGCCGCCCAGAAGATCGGCTTTGTTGAGCACTTCGATGACACGGGAACGCCATTCCGGATCCAGCATTCCGTCCCGCTCCATGCCGGACAGCACGGACAGCACATCGGCCTTCTGGGCATCCGTATCAGGATGCGCGATATCCCGCACATGCAGGATGATGTCGGCCTCGGCGACTTCTTCCAGTGTGGCGCGGAACGCTGCGATCAGTTCTGTCGGCAGGTCGCTGATAAAGCCCACAGTGTCGGACAGGATCACCTGTCGTCCTGACGGCAGACTGATCGCCCGCATCGTCGGGTCCAGCGTGGCGAAGAGCTGATCCTGCGCATAGACCGACGCGCCGGTCAGTGCATTGAACAGCGTCGATTTGCCAGCATTGGTGTAGCCCACGAGCGCCACGATCGGGAACGGCACACGTCGGCGCGCGCTCCGATGGAGCCCACGGGTACGGCGCACCTGTTCCAGCTCACGCTTGAGGCGAACGATGCGGTCTCCAATGATTCTCCTGTCAGCCTCGATCTGCGTTTCACCCGGTCCACCGAGGAAGCCGAAACCACCGCGCTGACGTTCCAGATGGGTCCACAGACGGACAAGACGCGATCTCTGATATTCCAGATGCGCCAGTTCGACCTGAAGACTACCTTCCCGCGTGGCGGCTCTGGCGCCGAAGATATCGAGAATGAGACCAGTCCGGTCGATCACCTTGCAACCGAGCGCTTTTTCAAGATTGCGCTGCTGACCGGGGGACAGCTTGGCGTCGATGACGACAACCTTGATCTCTTTTTCAGCAACGGCTTCGCGCAGGGATTCCACCTGCCCTGTTCCAAGCAGGGTCGCGGGTCGGCGCGCCCTGAGAAGCAGAACGGCTTTCAGCACAACCACCAGCCCGATGGAGGATGTCAGGCCAACGGCCTCATCCAGTCGTGCTTCGGCCGCCCTGACATCCTGATCGCGGTCAGGCTTTTCCCAAGGCAGGATAACGGCGGCCCGTGTGGCGGGCGTGGCTGTTTCAGTAGGTATCGTCGACAAGAGTTTCGTCGCTCTCCGCATGAAGGATATGGTGCTGATCCGCTTCCGTCTCAACAGTGACGCCAGCCTTGCCGGACGTTGTCTCGACAATATTGACCGGAGCAAGTGGCATGACGGTGCTGATGGCGTGCTTGTAGACAAGCTGGGTGTGACCGTCCCTGCGGAGCAGGATCACACTATCGTCAAACCAGGTGATAACGCCCTGAAGCTTGACGCCGTTGACGAGAAAGATCGTAACCGGAGCCTTCCCCCGTCTGACATGACCGAGAAATACGTCCTGGACGTTCTGAGGCGGTGTCTTTGCCACGATCGGAGTCCTGTTCTTCTTTGTTCTTGTTGCCCGGTATGATTCGAGGCTTACCTCTGTCATTACGCTCACAAACGTGAAGCTCAAAGACCGGACCTGTCATCCAGATTAATTTTGACGACAAATATGCCGTGATCAACGCAGGCGACATGCCCGCTTCCCCACGATCTGTCCAGCCCTCTGGACACATCCCAGCAAGCCAGCATACGGGACGGGAACAGGAGAAGTCCGCTTCCCGAAAGACAGGATTACACGCCGGCGCGATCTTCCGCCGTGACGCCAAGCTGCTTGAGCTTCCGATGCAGGGCGCTGCGTTCCATTCCCACGAACCCTGCCGTTCTGCTGATATTTCCACCAAAACGCAGAAGCTGGGCCTGAAGATACTGCGTCTCGAAAAGATCGCGCGCTTCCCGCAAAGGCAGACTCATGACATCCGCGTTCGAATCGAATTTCAGCAGAGCAGGCGCGCCCTCACTGATGGATGCAGGCAGCATATCGGCGCGGATCGGATCACTGCCGTTCCCCGGCATCATGATCAGCAGGCGTTCCATCAGATTGCGCAGTTCACGGGCATTGCCGGGCCAGTCATAGGCCTGCAACGCCGCCATCGCATCCACGCTCAGTTCCGGCACCGGAAGGCCGGCTGTCTCGGCAGCCCGACGCAGGAACAGCCGCGCCAGTTCGGGAATGTCTTCCCGGCGCTCACGCAGGCTCGGAATCCGCAGAGGCACCACCGCAAGGCGGTAATAAAGATCCTCACGGAAGCGACCGTTACCGATCTCGGCCTGAAGATCACGATTCGTGGATGAAATGACCCGGATATCCACCTTTATCCGCGTCGAACCACCAATCCGCTCAAAGCTCTGATCCTGCAGCGCACGCACGATCTTGCCCTGTGTCTCGATCGGCATGTCGGAGACTTCGTCAAGCAGCAGCGTGCCGCCATGGGCGCGCTCAAGCACACCAATTCTTCTGGGGATACCCTCGACGCCCTCCAGCCCGAACAGCTCCTCTTCAAAGCGGCTTGGAGCCAGCGTGGCGCAGTTCAGGGCAATGAAAGGTCCCTCCGCACGCCGGGATCGGGCGTGGATCATGCGTGCCGCAACTTCCTTGCCCGCGCCCGGCGCACCGGTAATGAGCACGCGTGACCCGGTCGGGGCGACCCGTTCGATCTGGGAGCGCACGGCGGAAATCGCCACACTGTCACCGAACAGCGTGCTCTCCGGTCCGGCGCGCAGCCGCAGCTCCGCGTTTTCCCGCTCCAGACGGGACGCCTCGATGGCGCGCCTGACAATGACGAGAAGACGATCGGACTGAAACGGTTTTTCGATGAAGTCGTAGGCGCCGTGCTGAAGGGCCGCGACGGCAGTTTCAATCGTGCCGTGCCCCGAAATCATCACCACCGGCACGCTGGGATCTTCAGCCTGCATGGTCTTGAGGATCTCAAGCCCGTCCAGTTTGGAGCCCTGAAGCCAGATATCCTGAATCACAAGGGAGGGTCTACGCGCTCTGAAGGCCGCCAGCGCAGAGTCGGAGTCTCCGGCGACACGGGTCTCATATCCTTCGTCGTGAAGAATGCCCTCGATCAGCATGCGGATATCCGGTTCGTCGTCGACGATCAGGACTTCATACGCCATGGTTCTCTTTCTGTGTTCCAGCCTTGAGCGGCAAAATCAGTGTGGCTTCAGTGCCTTCCGTATTCGGACGGTCCCTCAGCTCAATCGTTCCTTCATGGTCTTCCATGATTTTCTTGACAATGGCCAGCCCCAGACCTGTCCCTTTGGGCTTGTGCGTGACGTAAGGCTCTGTCAGGCGATCCCGATCCTGCCGGGGCAGACCGATTCCGTCATCCGTGACTACGATATGCACCCTGTCGTCCTGCTCTGTCACGTCAACGCGGATCATACCGATGGAACCTGTCACTTCTGAGGCAGCCTCGTCTCCTTTTTCAGATTCCACCTCGACAGTGCGCCCCGTCATGGCGATGGCGTCCGCTGCATTCTGCAGCAGGTTGGTCAGTGTCTGGCCGATCTGCCGCCGGTCACAGAAAAGCAGCGGCCCTCCTCCCGGCAGCAGGTGCACATCGTAGCGGATTTCCGGATGTGCTCCCTGTTGCAGGATCAGGGCGTCGCGAATGATGCTGGACAGGTTCTCTTCCGTCATGCGTGGCTGCGGCATTCTGGCAAACGCCGAGAACTCGTCAACCATCCGTCCGATGTCACCCACCTGACGAACAATTGTATCCGCACACTGCTGGAATGTGTCCGGGTCAGAGGTGATTTCGCGCAGGAACCGGCGTTTCAGCCGTTCAGCGGCAAGCTGAATCGGCGTGAGCGGATTCTTGATTTCATGCGCAATCCGTCTGGCGACATCCGCCCATGCCGCCTTGCGCTGGGCCGACTGGAGCGCCGTGATATCATCGAATGTGACGACATAGCCCGCTACCAGATTGTTGCGCATTTCCGCAGCAGCACGCACGAACAGCACGCGTCGACTGCCGGGCACGCCGATCTGCAATTCCTGCGTCTGAACGCGCCCATCCCCCGACTGAAGCGCATTCAGAACAGGTTCGAACTCCGGTACGACAGTCGCCAGAGGCTCTCCCACATGCTCCGTCAGATCCTTGTCGAGCAGGTCACACGCCACGCGGTTGGGCAGTTCGATGCGCGCCAGCCCGTCCAGACCGATGACGCCAGCCGACACGCCCGAAAGCACGGCCTCTGTGAATCGCCGTCGCTCGTTGATCTGCTCATAGGCGTCCATGAGCTGCGAACGCTGGCTCGCAAGCTCATCCGTCATGAGATTGAAGGCGTGAGACAGGCTGCGGATTTCATCATCCCGCCCTTCTTCCGGCACACGCACGGAAAGATCGCCCTCACTGACACGATGCGACGCATCCATGAGCAGCCCGAGCGGACGCGCAATCTGCCGGGCGAGCGTCAGTCCCATCAGGGCGGCCGCCAGCATCACAAGCAGCGCCACCAATGCGAAGATGATCACAAAGATGATCTGGATTTTCGTCCGGTTGTGATCCAGCCGCTTGTAATCCGACACCACCTTCTCGGTCTTGCGCATATGACCGAGAATTTCCGGATCGACCGGCCGCGTGATGACCAGCATCATTTCCGGCGTTTCACCGAGCGCCACGACAGCCCGTACGACCTTCTCGTCGGGGCTGTCGTAGATCGCCACATCATTGGTGCGGGCCATCATTGTGGCCGCAGGCGGTGGCAGCGGCTGGTCATAGCCCGAGCGGCTGAGCAGGCCACCGGCGGCGATCACCTTGTTGGTGATCGGGTCATAGACCACCGCTTCCGTCAGACCACGGATGGTGGCCTGACTGTCCAGCATCTGGCCCAGTGTTTCCGGGTCATGCAGCAGATCCGTACCGTTACTCTGAAGCTCGTTCTCCGCGCTCACCAGAAAGTTGGAGAGGGAGAAGGCTTCCGTGCGGATGTTGGCGTTGTGCTCGGTCAGATAACCGCGCGACGCCTGCAGGGCTTCATTCAGGGCCGTATTGACGCGGTCCGAGAACCATATCTGGATGCCGTAATCAAAGAAGATCGTCGCAAAAATGCCCACCACGATTGTAGGAGCCACCGCGACCAGTCCGAACAGGGCGACCAGACGGACATGCAGTCGGGCGCCAGCGGTTCCGGCAAGCTGACGCTCATGGATCAGACGCCGGACCCAGAGGCCGCTGGTCACCGCCAGCAGGAGCAGCGTCGCGCCGCCCAGAATGAAGATGCTGTTCTGCAGGATCGGATGATGCGCCAGCGCGCCTCCTCCCGACAGCACCACGAACATGGCGAACACCAGCAGGAGCGCCAGCGCGACGAGCGTGATGGTCACACTCCGCATTTCTAGCGCACGCCTCAGCATGCCGGGTTCTCCGCCATGAGGCCGCTGTCCGTTTTCTGCCGCATGACGAGTCAGATTGCCTCCCGAGCGGAAGATCCCTTGGTCACGGGAATTTCGAGATCCCTGATACGCTTGCGCAGGGTGTTTCTGTTGACGCCCAGCATGGCGGCGGCGCGGATCTGGTTCCCGCGCGTCGCATCCAGCGTGAGCCTGATCAGAGGGCGCTCGATCTCGGCGATCACCCGCTCATGCAGGGCTGTGGGCGGCACCCCGTTCTCTTCGGCCGCCGTGAAGTATTTCCGCAGGTGACGCTCAACGACGACGGAGAAAGGCTCTTCCTCCTCATCGTGCGCCGCCACGGACAACGGACGTTGCCTGCTTGCTTCCGAAAGTTCCGTCTCTATCACCGAGCCGCTGATCACATCGTGCGGATACAGCACAGAAATACGACGCATCAAGTTCTCAAGCTCACGCACATTCCCCGGCCAGCGCCAGGCCTGCAAACGCATGATCGCATCATCTGTGAGGCTTCTGGGAGCTTGCCCTTCCTCATTGCACTGGCTGAGAAAATGTCTCGCCAGCAAGGGAATGTCCTCCGTCCGCTCCCGTAACGGCGGAATACGGATCGGCACCACGTTCAGGCGATAGAACAGATCCTCCCGGAACGTCCCTTCCCGGATGGCCTGATGCAGGTCACGATGCGTGGAAGCGACAATCCGCACGTTGGACCGGATCGGCTGCCGACCGCCCGCCGTGGTGAACTCTCCTTCCTGCAGGACACGCAGAACCCGGGTCTGCGCTTCCGGCGACATGTCACCGACCTCGTCAAGAAACAGGGTTCCTCCCGCCGCCTGCTCAAAGCGTCCCGAGGAACGCGTCCCGGTGAGACCGTTGACACTGCGTTCCTGCCCGAACAGTTCGGCTTCGATCTGCTCTCGTGGAATGGCGGCGACATTCACGGCGACGAAGGGGCCTGTGCGCCGCTGCCCGTAGTCATGGAGCGCTCTTGCGACCAGTTCCTTCCCCGTCCCGCTTTCTCCCGTGATCATCACCGTGAGGTCGGACGTCGTAAGACGGGCGATCATCCGGTAGATGTCCTGCATTGCCGCCGAACGGCCTGTCAGCGGCATCTTCTCTTCGGCGGAAGACAGCGCAGGCTGAGAAGACACCTGCGCCTGCTGAGGCGTGCTCAGGGCCCGCTCAACGACAGAGAGCAGTTCCGTCAGGTCAAAGGGTTTGGGAAGATATTCGAAAGCACCCCGCTGCGTCGCCTTGACGGCCGTGACCAGCGTGGACTGCGCGCTCATTACAAGAATGCGCAGGTCCGGACGCGCCTTTCTGATGCGCGGCACAAGGTCCAGACCATTTTCATCCGGCATCATCACATCCGTGATGACCAGATCGCCTTCGCCTTCCTCAATCCACTGCCACAGGGTCGCAGCGCTCGCCGTTGTGCGGACCTGATACCCGGCGCGGCCCAGAGCCTGACTGAGAACCGTCCGGATCGAGCGATCATCGTCAGCAACAAGAATAGTGGGCAACGGCATGCGGGTCTTTTACCATCTTTGATAAGCCACGCTCGATAATGAGCGGATTTTACAGGAAAACAAGCGACAACCTTTTCAGGATCGTCACGACATACCACCAGCCTCGTCCCTGACCACGGGGAGATGCAGGCTCACCTCCGTGCATCCGGGCCTGCTTTCAACTTCAATGACTCCTCCGTGATCGTTGATGATCTTGCCCGCAAGCGCCAGCCCCAGACCGGAACCGGAGGTCTTGGTCGTGAGAAACGGTTCGAACAGATGCGGACGTATCGCCTCGGCAATTCCCGGCCCCGTGTCCCGGACGGTCACCAGAAGAGGCAGATGACGCCGACGGTCCGATCCCGGCACGGCAAGGCGCAGCCCCTGTCGATAGGCTGTGATCAGCGTGATCTGTCCCGGCTTTCCCGTATCCAGAATGGCTTCCGCCGCGTTCTTGATGAGGTTGAGCAGAACCTGAATCAGCTCGTCCCTGTTGCCCCAGACCGGCGGGAGCGAGGGATCATACTGCTCGACGATCGGAATTCCTTTCGCCACGCCATTTTCGGCCAGCGCCCGCACATGCTCCAGCACTCGATGAATGTTGACCGGACGGCGGCCTTCGGGATTTTCGCTGAACATTTCCATCCGATCGACCAGCGCCCGGATACGGTCGGCCTCGTCCCGGATCAGAACAGCCAGTTCCCTGTCGTTCTCGGCAACGGAACTTTCCAGCAACTGGGCGGCGCCACGGATGCCAGAAAGCGGATTCTTAACCTCATGCGCCAGAATGGCCGCCATGCCTGACACGCTGCGTGCGGCGGAGCGGAAGGCGAGCTGACGATCGAGAACCCTGGTCGAAGACGCGTTCTGAATCAGGAGAAGCACCTGTCCGGGGAACTCGGCGACAGCCGCCCCCTGCACGGTCACGCCGTCATAATGAAAACGCGGCGAACTGATTACCACTCCATGTTCGGTGACCGTATTACCGGTCTGCCTAACCTGATGAAGCAGAAGAAACAGGGGATGATCGGCGGGCAGCAGATCAGACAGTTTTTCCTGCCTGAGCAGGGCGCGGGAGCGCGCGAAGAAGCTCTCAGCCTCCGAATTCACGAAGAGAATATGATCCTGCTGACCGACAAGAACGACCGGGGTGGGCAAGGTTTCCAGCAGAAGCGCTGCATCCGGCACACGATCTTCGGCTTCGTTACGGTGCACCGCGCCGGGCGCTTTTTGCAGCGAATGAACTTCTCTTCCCGAGACGCTCTTCATGCCGCCTGAAGTGTGTCGGCCTCACTCCTCGCTTCACCCGTGTGATTGCCATCGCCACGCGAGCGGTGCGGCGCACGGACAGCGCCCGCCGCGATCTGCCGGTCATAGAACGCGTTGATCGCGTCGATCACCTCGGCCGCCGTGTCCATGCGGTTTACGGAAGCACGGAAGCCTGCCGATTCTGGCAGGCCAGCCGAATACCAGGAGACGTGCTTGCGGGCGAGCCGCAGGCCGGGATGCTCACCGAAATGGCGCAGCATCGAATCATAGTGTTCCAGTACGACAGCGCGTTCAGTCGCCAGATCAGGGTCAGCGGGTGTTTCGCCTGTGCGGAGCGCTTCCGCTACCTGCCCAAGGAACCATGGACGACCGTACGCGCCGCGTCCGATCATCACGCCATCGGCTCCCGAGAGAGCAAGCGCCTGTCGTGCGTCGTCAACCGTGACGATATCGCCGTTCACGATCACCGGCAGACGGACAGCTTCCTTCACCTGACGGACGAAAGCCCAGTCAGCGGAGCCGTTATAGAACTGCTGTCGGGTCCGCCCGTGAACCGTGATCATGCGGATGCCGCATTCCTGCGCGATACGGGCAAGATTGGGCGCGTTCAGATGATCGTGATCCCAGCCCATCCGCATCTTCAGCGTGACAGGCACATTCACCGCTTTCACCGTCGCCTCAAGCAGACGCCCCGCCGCGACTTCGTCACGCATCAGGGCCGAACCCGCCATCTGACCAACCGCGACCTTCTTCACCGGGCAGCCGAAATTGATGTCGATGATGTCCGCGCCTTTGCTGACGGCAATGCGGGCCGCCTCCCCCATGGCGTCGGGATCGCACCCGGCCAGCTGGATGGAATTCGGTCCGGCGGCGTCAGCGACTTCGGCCATCCGAAGCGTCGCTTCATTTTCGCGCACCATCGCCCAGGACGCGATCATCTCGGAGACCACCAGTCCCGCGCCGAAACGGCGGGCGAGCCTGCGGAACGGAACATCCGTCACGCCCGCCATTGGTGCGAGAATGACGGGTGCATCCAGCACAACGCCACCAAGATCGATCGGCGCGAGGTCAAGCCCCTCCGCCCTGTTCATTTCTGCCGTGCCCATGATGTCGTCAACCTACCTGCGCGCGCGCAGGAGTTCAACAGAATCTCCATGCAACGGGCTCCCACGGCTACTCCTTGGATGCAGAGAGGTATTTCATGCTTCCCGGCCCTTTTGGCTCCGGACCGGGCTCCTTCGTCCCCACCATCTCAAGGGCGCTCGTCTCACTCCGCGCTCTTACCTTGGCGAGGTCATCCAGATTTCTGGCCACGATGGGGTATTCTTCGACCAGCCTTCTGAAACGATGGGCCGGAATGGCGAGCATGTGGCCAAAGCGAACCGCGCGCACCGTCCCCGGCATCGGACCGTTCTCAATCGCTTCGCGTGCGCCAATAATGTCGCCCGCTCCATAGTCGATATCGCGCTCACTGACATGCATTTCGGCACGCCCGGCGCTCACGAAAAACACCGTATGCGCCTTGTGACCCCGTTTCAGCAGGGCCTCACCCACAGAAGGAAAACGGAGGGATGCTGTCTGCGCCAGATCGTGCAGCGCCACGGCGGGCAAACCCTTGAAGATGAGAGCGCCGCGCAGACGGGTCTCGATGTTGTTACGCAGATTGAAGGTCATACGCCGGTCAAGACGGACACGACGCCGGTCCACATCCTTGTGCAGTTCCCGCGAGAGTTCGTCGCTGATCAGCGATTCCGCATGCAGCGTATCGATTTCCTGAGCTTCCAGACGGATGACGATCTGCCTGAAAATGCGGGTCTCCAGCGCTTCCGAATAACCGGGATAATGCAGCCGCAGGGCCAGCAGCGCCTCGTCCAGCATCTTGCGCTGACGCGACAGGGTTTCCGCCACGATTTCGCTGACACGCGTGCCGAGCGTCGGTTCCATCATGTCCTTCAGGAAACGGGCCAGAGCCAGCGAAACCAGATGACTGACCATCAGCATCTCGAACCGTTCCGCCATGGCCGCCATGAGCGGCTTGTCATAATGGAACCGGTTATGGATGGTCTGCGCAATCCGGAATTTCATTGACGGTTTGAGACGTTTCCGGAGCGCCTTGACGTAACCGAAGCGTCCCTCCAGCCGGGCTCCGTCCGCCATGGCGTCCGAAGTCCGCAACAGCGTTTCCATCACGCGGCGCGACAGTCCCTGAATACGGAACAGATCCAACAGGATGGACCGCTCCTGATTGGCGACCGTAATCAGAGCCAGCGTAACGCGCTGACGGTCACCGAGCGCCGTATCGAACGTGTTGGCGGAGCGTTCCTCGTGGCTGCGGACTTCCAGCGCATCGATCACCGACCGGGTGGCGTCGGTCGAGAAACCAAGCTCTTCACCGGTTTCTTTCGCCCGTTCGGCCACTTTCTCAAGAGAGATGCTCAGCACCTGATGTCGCAACGCCTGATCCATTGGCGACAGCTGATCGAGCTTCAGGAACAGCACCACGGATTTCAGGGTCGTGCCATTCACCAGCAGGGTGATCAGCACGAAGCCCGTGGCGATGATACCAATGAAGTGCGCAACCGGCGTGGAGACGTGCGGATTTTCCGTGACCGCCAGCGCCAGAGCCAGCGTAATGGCGCCACGCAGGCCGCCCCACACCATTGTCACCTTGAATGGTGTCGGAACCGGAGGCGCCAGACGGGTCCAAGCCAGAACAGGCAGCAACCCGAACACCACAGCACCTCGCGCCACCAGCCCCGCAGCGCTCGCAATCAGAATCAGCACCACATCCCAGCGGGTCATGCCGACCAGCAGGCGCGGGATCAGCATCGAGGCCAGCACGAAGACGAGTGACCCGGCCCAGAACACCAGCTGCTGCCACAGCTCGTTCAGGAACTGCCATGTCTGGGGCCGGAACGTGGACGGCCCATACACCGAAAGCGTCAGCCCGGCGGCGGCGGTCGCCACCACGCCTGACACCCCGATCACTTCATCGCACAGAATATAGACGATGTAGGGCAGCGCGACGGTCATGGTCGTTTCGGCCGCCGGAGCGTTGCCCAGTGCGGTGATGATATAAAGCATCATACGCGCGCCGATGACGCCGATCGCGATGGCCCCGGAGAATGAAATGACAAAAGAAAGGGCAGCGCTGCCGATATGAATCGACTGATGTGACGTCACTGCTGCCAGCAGAACCGCGAAGATGGCGATGGCGGCGGCGTCATTGAGAAGCGCCTCGCCCTCCACCAGACGGGTCAGGCGCGAGGAAGCACCGATGTCACGGAAAATTCCGGCCACGGCAGAGGGGTCCGTGGTCGCCACGATCGAACCAAGCAGCAGACAGACGATGAGCGGCATCTGCGCGAACGGCATCAGGGCGAACCCGATGGTCGCGGTGGACACCAGCACCGCGACGACAGCCAGCAGAAGGACAGTCGCGGCCTCGTCAGCCAGTCGCCTCACGTCGATGACGAGCGCGCCCTGAAAGACCAGCACAGGCAGAAAGACCAGCAGGAAGACCTCACTGCTGACGGGAAAGTCGAGGAAGGTTTCAGCCACCCCGTTCAGGGCCGTTCCCGCGACGCTGGGTATTTTCCCGGTATAGGTGCTGCGGATGATCAGGTCCGCACCACCACCGATGACGATGCCGACCAGAGCCAGAAGCACGGTTTCCGACACCTCAAAGCGTCGGGCGACGGGCTGCACCGCACTCACAACAACCAACAGCAGCGCAATTGCCAGCAGAACTGCCGCCAGGCCCGTCACTTCCATCAAATTCCCCTTCAGCGCAGCGGTCCTGCGCCGGTTCTCAATCCTGTCTCACAAGACTTACCCCAGAACGGTTTCCCGTACTGTGAGCTTGTCCCTATTGCGGAACATTTCGGGCAACCATATGGCGCGCCTACTCAGAACCATAAATGATCCCGGGAAGGTCCGGGATTCCTGCCCCGGACGCAATCCCACTTCATGGCCCGCCCACACAGCCGAAACTCGCATCGCCTTCACGCTCTATCACAGATATCGCATCAGTGGTGGGGCGCTACCGGGACGGACGCAGCGGGCGCGCAGGCTGGAACCGGAGGCATCGTCTGTATGGCGACAGGGGCCGCCATCGGCGCGACGACGAGCACCGACCGGGTTGCCGCAACCGGCGCTGCAGGAACGACACCCGCTCCGTGCCCGGCAGGAAGCGCAACGGTCGCAATCTTGACCGGCTTTGCCGACGGCACAGGCTGTCCGGGATAATAGACAGGCCCCTTGTAGGCTTCACCAATCTGGGACGCATTCAGGAGATCGACCTTATCGTCCCCGTTGGCGTCACCAGCCAGAGGGGTTTTCTCTGGAAGTGCGACGGGAACATTCCTGCCGATCCTGACTGGCTGCGCCTGCGGAACAGGGTGTCCTGCGTAATACACCGGCCCCTTGTAAGCCGCTCCTATCTGCGCATCGTTGAGAAGATCAACCTCGGCGTCACCTGTCGCATCCCCCTCAACCGTTTGATTCTGGCCCAATTTGACCGGTTGCGCCTGAGGAACAGGCTGCCCCGGATAATAAACAGGCCCCCGATACGCTGAAGCAAGCTGCGCATCGTTGAAACGATCAACAGCAGCATCGCCTGTCGTCACATCTCCGGCTGGAACCGGGCGGTGTACATGGGAAATTTTTGACGTCTGAGCCTGTTTCTGCGCCGTCGCCGGCCCGGACAACGCAACCCCCAGCGAAACCGATGTCAGGAGCAACAGAATCCGCCCCATATTTTTCCGCATGCTTTCCGCTCTTCCTTCCGCCTCATTTTGAACACCGATCATTCCACATGCGATCTCTTTTCGATACGCCTCATGGACAGATCAATGCCTCCATTACAGGAAGCGACCAGCCTGAAAACCCGAAAACAGGCCAGACCGAAAACTTCGGCTGACCTGCTTTCCTGATCAGTTCGCTTCTTCAGCCCCGAATCAGTGGGTGGATGCACCCGTCGAGTTGGTGATGCCCTGCTGGGCAGCGCTCGCACCACGGGACACATCATGACCGACCGCACTGACATCCTTGCCAGCGCCATGGACAGCATTACATGCCGCAAGGCTCAGCATGAAAGCCGCCGCGCCGGCGAGACGGACAATACGGCCGCCGGTTGTTCTAGCCTTGATCATTTTAACATTCTGCATTTCTGTTTCAGCTCCCAGATAGCGTGATGACCTGAGAACGCCTGTCATTACGGAAGGTTGCGCCGATTTAACCTCCATACATGAACAAACAATGAGATATCCTGCGCGCCGTGTCGTCAGAATGACGTCATGAACGGATGGTCAACTGCGACCAGACTCTACAAAGGAGTGGATTGCAGAAAAATTCATGATCTGGCTTCTTTATGGGGTCACCCACAGAAAACAGGCAGAAAATTCAGAATGTCAGCGCCAGGTGATGACAGCACCAATACTGTTGGCCGACCGGCACACAGGCCGGACCGCCCTTCGGCCGGAAAAGGCGAAAAGAAGCCCAAACCCGAGACATCGCACCTGACGCCGGCGGCAGAAGCAGCGCGCCAGAAACGCCTCGCGGATGAGGCCGAGGCCTTGCGCGCCAACCTCAGGCGGCGTAAGGCGCAGGCACGTGCGCGGACCGCGATGGAAACATCATCAGACCGCCAGGATTTACCAGAGAGCGGCGATGCCTCGTGCGCTTCCCCCACCATTCCGGAGACCCCCTGATGCCAATCATGCCTGACACCTGGATCCGAGACAGGGCGCTCAATGCCGGCATGATCGAGCCTTTTGTGGAAAACCAGAAGCGTGATGGCGTCATCTCCTACGGCCTGTCCTCTTACGGCTATGATGCCCGCGTCGCCGACGACTTCAGAATTTTCACCGATGTGAACAGCGCCATCGTCGATCCGAAATCCTTCAGCGCGGACAGCTTCGTCTCCCGCAAGGCCGATGTCTGCATCATTCCGCCGAACAGCTTCGTCCTGGCGCATACGATCGAGTATTTCCGCATTCCGCGCGACACGCTGGTGGTCTGCCTCGGCAAATCCACCTACGCCCGCTGCGGCATCATCGTGAACGTCACCCCGCTGGAACCCGAGTGGGAAGGTCAGGTGACGATCGAAATCAGCAACACGACCCCCCTGCCCGCCCGGATCTATGCGAACGAAGGCATCTGCCAGTTCCTGTTCTTTCAGGGCGCGTCTCCCTGTGAGGTCAGCTACGCCGACCGTGCGGGGAAATATATGCACCAGCGCGGCGTCGCGACACCGAGGCTCTGAGATATGGACCGTTTCATCATCCGGGGCGGCAGGCCTCTTCATGGCGAGATCACCATCGGTGGCGCCAAGAACGCTGGTCTGAAACTCATGGTCGCCGGCCTGCTGACGGCTGAGCGTCTGGTTCTGACCAATGTGCCGCGCATCGCCGATATCGCCACGATGCGCGATCTGCTGGTCCAGCACGGCGTTACCGTTGAAGATCTCAAGGGCGACGGCACGTCCTATTCCATCGGCGGCGAGATCACGAACACCGAAGCGCCCTACGACATCGTGTCGAAGATGCGCGCCTCCATCCTCGTGCTCGGTCCGCTGCTCGCCCGTTGCGGCAAGGCCCGTGTCTCCCTTCCCGGCGGCTGCGCCATCGGCACCCGTCCGGTGGACATGCACCTCAAGGGGCTTGAGACACTCGGCGCGGAAATCCGTCTTGAGGGCGGCTACATCAACGCTACCGCTCCCAAAGGACTGATCGGCGACCGCGTCATCCTGCCGTTCGCCTCGGTCGGCGCGACAGAAAACCTGCTCATGGCCGCAACGCTGGCCAAAGGACGCACCGAGATTGTCAACGCGGCGCGCGAGCCGGAAATTGGCGATCTGGTCGCCTGTCTCAACGCGATGGGCGCAAAGATTACCGGTTCGGGCAGCGGCACGCTGGTCATTGACGGCGTGGACTCCCTGCATGGCGCGGAACACAGGATCATGCCGGACCGTATCGAATGCGGGACATATGCCTGCGCCGCGGGCATCACCGGTGGCGACCTGAAGCTCCTTGGCGGTCGGGTGGACGATCTCGGCGCGGTTGTCCGGGCGCTGGAAGAAACCGGCGTTGAAGTGACGCAGGAAAGCTACGGCATGCGGGTGCGTCGCACCGGTGCGCTGCGTGGCATCGACATCATGACCGAGCCCTATCCCGGTTTCCCGACCGACATGCAGGCCCAGTTCATGGCGATGCTGGCGGTGGCTGAAGGCGCCTCGATGATCACCGAGACGATCTTCGAAAACCGTTTCATGCATGTGCCGGAACTCAACCGGATGGGCGCGCGGATCAACGTGCATGGCTCTTCCGCGATTATCCGCGGCGTGCATGCCCTTTCCGGCGCACCGGTCATGGCCACGGACCTGCGCGCCTCGTTCTCGCTGATCCTCGCTGGCCTCGCTGCGCATGGAGAGACGACGCTCAGCCGGGTCTATCATCTTGACCGTGGTTATGAAGCGGTCGAGAAAAAGCTGGCGGCCTGTGGCGCGAACATCGAGCGCGTGAAGGGCTGAACCCTATCTGAAAAAAGCAGGAGGAGGACATCATGACAGAAACAGATCTCCGGCAGTTTGTTGACCCGGAACTGCGTCCTCTTCTTGACCGTCTTGGACCAGCCTCGCTGGATGCCGCATCTCTTCCGGCTGCACGGGCCAGCCGTCAGCCGCCTCCCGGAATGAAGGACGACCTTCCGGTCATAACAGCCGAGCGGCTGATCCCCGGGATGCCGGATGACCCGGAGGTCCGGGTTCTCGTTATCGAACCCGAAGCGAGTTCCGACATGCCTCGCCCTGCTGTTCTGCATATCCACGGCGGCGGATTTGTCATGGGCACACCGGACGCCATGGCTCCCACACTGCGCCGGTGGGCTCTGGAACTGGACTGCATCATTGTCTCGGTGGATTACCGGCTGGCTCCGGAACATCCTTTCCCTGCTCTCATGGAAGATTGTTACGCTACCCTGCTGTGGATGGCGGACAAGGCCGGGGAGTTGCATATTGACGCGAGACGCATCGGTGTGGCGGGTGAAAGCGCTGGAGGTGGACTGGCCGCAGGTCTCGCCCTGCTGACGCGCCAGCGCGGCGGTCCGGCGCTTGCGTTTCAGAACCTGCAATACCCGATGCTCGATGATCGCACTGTTCTCGCGACACCGGAGATCCCCGGCAGCGGCGCTTTTGTCTGGACGCCGGAAATGAATCTGTTCGGATGGGAATCCTATCTGGGAACCACACCGGGAGAGGATGGCGTCTCTCCGTTCGCCGCGCCTGCCCGCACCGCCTCGTTCAACGATCTGCCGCCAACCTATATCGGCGTCGGCTCGATCGACCTCTTCCTGCCGGAAGACCTGAACTACGCGACGCGCCTCATGCAGGCGGGTGTTCCTGTGGAACTGGAAGTTTTCCCGGGAGCCTTCCATGCATTCGAGCTTGATCCACGTGCCGGTGTCACAATCCGGTCGTCCACAAGACGCCTTGACGCCATGCGACGCGCCATGGCTCTCCCATACGCTGGCTAGGCCCGTGTTCTCCGCTGCCTCCCGAACTTGACCTCTGCTACATTCCGAAACAGACTGTTACAGTCACGGTTCGGAATTTCTCATGCGCTCTTCCGCTTTTCGTCTCGGCCTGCGAGCTGTTTTCGCCACTCTGTTTCTGACTGGCGCAACAGCCCTCTCGCCCGTTACACTTCACGCCCAATCTGGAAAAATCGCTGCTTTCGATAAAAGCATGATCCATCAGGACCCTGATGGTTCCTACTATCTTTCAGCACGCGACAAACTCGGCGTCATACTTCAGATGGAAGATGGAGATGTTATCGGGCTGAGCAAAGTCATCGAGCATCTCAAGGCCAGCCCTACGGCGTCTCCGCTTGAAAAGGTTTTTGAAGCCCGGCTTTCACTGGCGGCCATTGCGCGGAGTGCCGGTAATTTTTCCGCATCCAACGAACAGCTCGATAAACTCGCTCATGCTCTTGGCCCAATGGCTGACCCGGAGCGCATGATCACGCCTCTCGGTCTGATCATAGCGACCATGCGGACTGGCAACTTCTTTCTCGATGGTGACATCCATGCGTGGGCAATCGCGACAGACGCCATGCGCAGACAATACCTTGAGCCGCTTCGGGCGTTCTATCACATCCCGGATCTGACAGTGCGAAACGCTTCCCAGATGGATCTCGTGGTTTCACCAGACACCATACCGGAACAGAGCGTCAGCCTTTCCCCAAGCGAGACCATTCCCTTCTGGCAAAGCACACAACTGGTGAATGGCCACCAGCCGATCAACGCAAAAGGCCGCGTAACCGTTGACGGAGAAAAAACCGACGCTGTCTTCGATACGGGTTCGGATACCCTGTCAGTGCCAAGCGGCTTCGCCAGACGACACAACCTGCGGGTGATCGCAAAAAGCTCCCTGATTCAGGATGGCGCGGGGCACTCCTTTTTTGCGACATCGCAGTTTGTGATTGTGCCGTCCCTGAATATTGGCGGAACAGTTTTTCGTAACCAGATCGCATCCGTCACCAGCCCGGATAGTCCTGTCATTGTCGGGCTTCAGCAACTGCTGAAATTATCTCACGTGACTTTCAGCAAAACAGGGCTCGAATTTGGTTCGGAAAAGCCTCTGAACTGCACGGATCCTATTGTTCTCGCTACGCTCAGAAGCGGACAGAAGGCCTGGCTGATGGATATTGTCACACTGAACGGAAGTCAGGATTTCACTATTGTCGATACGGGTAACAACGTTCCGGAGATACTGGAAGTCAATACGCCTTCCCTGACACCCTCACTCCGACAACATGCTTTCCGCGAACACCTGGCTACGATTGCAGGAGAACAGACTGCAATCGTAGCGATTGAACAAGCCTCGGTCGCCTTTGGCTCGCAGCAACTCATGGCGCCTGTTCGCTACCAGCAGACCCCGGTCCATATGCGACCGTTACTGACAACAGCCATCCTGAATTACGGAACCATCCAGTTTGACAGAAACAGCCGCGTCTTCTGCGTCAATCTTCAGACAACCCGATAGTAACGGGCTATATTACTCTTACAGCATAGGAATTAGAGCAAACGGCGGCCTTGTTTAAAGAATGGGCATTCATCTGCTCTGTATCAGTTGCAGAACAGATGAATGCCGGAAATATATGATTAAACCTTATTATCTGCTTTTTGTATTTTTATGTTTATTCTGAAACTGTTCGATTTCTCCACGCAGATTGCCAATCGGCGCAGCATTGATCGTGTCCTGATAGGTATTGCCGTCCCAGAGCCAGCGATCCGAACCATCCACCATAAGATCATACATGCCACGATGACTGGTCGGCAGCACGGCAATCTGACCGCTTACGGAATCCAGGATTTTCACCCAGTCCTGACCCTTGTGCAGATACACATCGGTTGAACATCCAGCCGATCCACATAATGCGGCCGACTGAAGTTCAATGAACAGTGCAACATCGCCTTTTTGGGTCGAAAGCGGAGCCGAGCCTATCAGCACAAGAGGCTCTTCCTTGTGACGGCGCGATGTCGCGATGTCCTCAGCCGCGAGTTTACGCGCTTCCCTGTCCAGTTCCGTTCCCGGCTGCTGGGTCAGAATGACAGGATTGCCTTTCGACGAAGCACTCGTCGTTTTAGAGGTGGCGCGATGCCTTGTATGGGAGGTGGTGTGATGGGTCTGCGTGGTGGCCGCCTGTACATACCCTGATGAAAACACCAGAGAGGACAGACAGGCTCCCAGCATGACCGCTGACCGTTGCCCGCGAAGACGCTGCTGAACAGATGAAGCCGTCACTGCGAAGCGTTTTACTGATGGCGACAGGGAAAATGAATGCAAGACTGAAAAACTCCACCTGACGATCATGCCCGAAGGGTCATGACGAAGACACATCAACCACTTATTCCTGCTACCATACCGTAATTCCCTGAAGGAGCGAGACGATCTTGCAGGACATCCCTTTTTCCATTCAGCCGGGTCTGTACCGGCATTACAAGGGGGGACTTTATACAGTCCTTCATACGGTGCGTCACAGTGAAACGGAGGAGTGGCTGGTTATCTATCGAAGTGAAGCCCACGGCACCCTGTGGGCGCGACCGTTGTCCATGTGGACCGAACTTGTCGATGGCAGACCCCGGTTCGCCTTCGTGGAACCCGACGAGGGCAGCAGATCCGGAGACAGGTTTTCAGGGCGAGCCTGAGATCTTTCCATAAAAAAAGTCCTCTCCAACGTGCGCTGGAGAGGACTTTTCCTGCCGGACTGTCCGAAATATCAGATCAGAGACTTGGCGCGGGCCAGAACTGATGAGCAGACATTGCCCTGAGCAGCAGGTTCCAGCGACGTGATGGTCGAACGGTTGCCGTTGATCAGGAACTCACCTGATGAACCGATCGCGTAGTCCATGTTGCCATTGTGATCCATGGGAACAGCGTTCGTCTTGGCGTTGATCGCAGCCTGAAGCGAGTCACCATCATCGTGAGAGACCTGATTGGTCTCCACGCAATAGTTCAGCAGGCCAGCCACGTTGGCCGGAGAAACGGAAGCGACATCTGCCGGAGATGCAACAGCCGTAGGAGCCTTGCCGTAAACAGCAGGCAGTTCGGCGGCATGGGCTGAAAGTGCGACGGACGCGGCGCCCGCGACAAAAGACGTCGCAGCAAGAACGCGAAGGTAAAAACGGGTCATCGAAAGCTCCTGTTGCTTTGTCGGTATGTTGCTTCAATGCAATCTTCCGCGCAACACATGCAGGAGGCATAGGGCCATGTCTCACGGGGGAAACAGGCGTTCACAATATCGGGAGGTTTGTAAAACCCCGTTCAGAAAAGTCTTTCTGGAGCGGGTGAAGGGAATCGAACCCTCGTATGCAGCTTGGGAAGCTGCCGTTCTACCATTGAACTACACCCGCATTCCCCTGCTCTATAATCTGCCCGATCGGGCATGGCAATCACTCCACGCCCACTGCCACGCCCGGCGGATAGATCATCAGAGTTTCGACGGAACTCTTGGTGAACGCACGGTCTGCTCGCTCCATCCGCCCCCAAGGGCGCGATAGAACGTCACGATATTTTCATATCGAGCGACCTGCACCGCCACACGGGACTGCTCCGCCTGAAGCAGATTCCGCTGCATGACCAACTGATTGAGATAGGAGTCCGTTCCCACGGAATACCGCATCTTGGAGAGACGGTACGCATCGGCCATCTCATGAACATAGTCGTCCATGCGGCGGCTCTCTTCCAGATAGGTGGCGCGTGCCACAAGCGTATCCGACACCTCGCGGAAAGCCGTCTGGATCGCCTTTTCATATGTCGCCAGCTTGATGTCCCTGCCCGCCTTGGCAGATTCCAGATTTCCCCTGTTCTGACCCCAAGTGAATATCGGAATGCTGACATTGGGTTGCAGACCCCATGTCGTCGCTGGAGCCGTAAACAGACGGTGGAACAGCAGACTGCTGACGCCATCTGTCGCCGTCAGTGTGAATTTCGGGAAGAACGCGGCGCGGGCCGCGCCAATGGTGGCGTTTGCCGACAGCAGATCATGCTCGGCGGCAATGATGTCCGGACGCCGGAACAGAAGATCCGACGGGAGTCCGGCTGGAATATCCGCCATCAGGTTCTGCTCGCCCAGCGGACGGGCCGGAGGGAGATCGGCCGGGATCGGCGCACCGATCAGCAGGGTGATGTTGTTTTCATCCTGCGCCACAAGCCGGGTCTGCTGCGCCTGAAGCTGACGGGCCTGATCCACCTGCGTTTCCGCCTGTCGCACGGTCAGCAGGTTTTCTTCACCATGATCGTAGCGCAGGCGAATGAGCTTGAGATTCTCATCCAGATTCGCGACTGCCCTGTTGGCGATGTCGAGAACTTCCTTATCCCCCAACCAGGCCAGATAGGCGTTGGCGACCTGCGAAACGATGCTGATCCGCACGGACCGTTCGGCCGCCACCTGTTTCAGGGCGGCTTCGGCCGTCGATTTCGACAGACTGCGGATACGACCGAAAATATCGATCTCATAGGAAGAAAAACCGATGCCCGCACTGTAATAACGGAATGTCGAAATGGTCTCACCGACGCCCGGCGCGAAGCTGAAACCGGCAGTCTGGGACGGAGCCATATACATCGCCTGCCCCGTCGCCCCGATGGGCGGAAGCAGAGACGCGTGCTGCACGTCATATTGCGCCGCCGACTGCGCGATGTTCGCTACGGCGACACGCAGATCACGGTTCTCACGCATGGCGATCGCAATCAGCGCCTTGAGACGCGGATCAACAAAGAAGTCCGCCCAGCCGATATCAGAAGCCGGTGTTTGCAGGACGTCTTCAGCCTTCTTCGGCTTCGCCATCGGCTCGGCAGGATAGGCGCCCGCCACAGGCGCTTTCGGCCTGTGATAGGTCGGCTCCATGGTACAGCCCGCCAGCAGCATCGCCGCCATGGTCATACTGCCGGAACGGGAGACCACTCCACTACGGACGCGAGAAAGAACGCTCATCATGTCGCCTCCGGCGTGGCGGTGGGAGGAAGTCTGTCATCGTCACGGCGCTCCGACAGGCGACGCACCCTGAACAGGCGCAGCACCAGAACAAAGAACAGCGGCACGAAGAAGATGGCCAGGAAGGTCGCGGTCAGCATGCCGCCGACCACGCTGATACCGATGGCCTGACGTGCGGCGGAACCGGCGCCCGAGGCGATGGCCAGCGGGAGCACACCCAGCACGAAGGCGATCGACGTCATCAGGATCGGGCGCAGTCGCTCGCGTCCAGCGTTGACCACGGCCTCTTCCAATGTCTGCCCCGCTTCGAAGTTCGCCTTGGCGAATTCGACGATCAGAATGGCGTTCTTGACCGCCAGACCGACCGTGGTGAGCAGGCCGACCTGGAAATAGACGTCATTGTCGCGGTTGCACCACAGTGTGGCGGCAATGGCGCCCAGCACGCCGAGCGGAATGACCAGGATCACCGCGAAGGGGATGGCCCAGCTTTCATACAGAGCCGCAAGGCAGAGCAGGATGACGGTTGCGGCCAGCGCATAGAGTGGACCGGTCGAAGAGCCAGCCGCCATCTGCTCGAAGGACAGGCCGGTCCATTCATAACCGATGCCGGGCGGCAGATCGTTCAGGATCTGCGTAATCGCGGCAATGGCGTCGCCGGAGCTGTAACCGACCGCAGGCTGACCGAGAATTTCAAAGGCGTTCAGGCCGTTGTAGTTCTCCACCTTCTGCGGCCCGACAATCCAGTTCCCGCTGACAACAGCATTGAACGGAACCATCGTCCCACCCGTGTTGCGCAGGTACCAGGCGTCCAGATCAACCGGCACCATGCGCGAGGACGGCATGCCCTGAATATAAACCTGCTTCACACGGTCATCGCGCATGAACTGGTTCACATAGATGGAACCCAATGCGCCGTTGACCAGCGTGTTGATGTCCGCAACCGACACACCCAGCGCGTTGGCTTTTTCACGGTCAATATCAAGATGATATTGCGGCGCGTCTTCCATGCCGTTCGGACGGACAGCCATCAGGCGTTTGTCCTGCGCAGCGCGTCCGAGAACCATGTTACGGGCGGCAAGGAGCTGGTCATGACCAACATGGCCACGATCTTCCAGCTCAAGGTCGAAGCCTGAAGCGTTACCCAGTTCGAGCACGGCAGGCGGATTGATGGCGAAAATCTGCGCCTCCGGGTCACCCCAGAAATGCATCATGATACGCCCGGCGACAGCCGCCGCGCCCTGCCCCGCTCCCGTGCGCTCATCCCACGGTTTCAGCTTGATGAAGAAGGCGCCGGCACTCTGTCCCTGCCCGGCAAAGTTGAAGCCGTTCATGACATAGACGGACTCAACATTCGCGCTCTCGGTCTTGAGAACGTAATCCGAGACCTTCTTCGTGACTTTCGCCGTCTGTTCCTGCGTCGCGCCCGGAGGCGTCGTCACCTGTCCGAAGATCAGGCCCTGATCCTCGTCGGGAAGGAAGCCGCCCGGAAGGCGCATGAACAGGAAGACCGCGCAGGCCGTAATCACGGCAAACCCGATCATCGACAGGACCCGATGGCCGATGATCAGATTGACCCCACGCAGATAGCCATGCGTCAGACGGTTGAAGGCACGGTTGAACCAGCCAGCCAGTCCCCTGGTCTTTTCATGCTCGCCCGGCTTGAGCATCGTCGCGCACAACGCCGGGGTCATGATCATCGCCACCAGCACGGACAGCCACATGGCGGCGCAGATGGTGATGGAGAACTGGCGATAGATCACACCCGTGGAGCCGGTGAAAGCCGCCATGGGCAGGAACACGGCCGTCAGCACCAGCACGATGCCGATCAGCGCGCCGGAGATTTCATCCATCGACACACGGGCCGCTTCTCTCGGTGAGAGATTCTTCTCGTGCATCACGCGCTCGACGTTTTCGACAACGACGATGGCGTCATCCACCAGCAGGCCGACGGCCAGAACCATGGCAAGCATGGTCAGTGTGTTGATCGAGAACCCCAGAGCCGACAGGAAGCCGAACGTGCCGAGCAGCACCACCGGAACAGCGATGGTCGGGATCAACGTGGCGCGGAAGTTCTGGAGGAACACCAGCATCACAAGGAAGACGAGCCCGATTGCTTCAGCAAGGGTAACGACCACTTCATGGATGGACAGGACGATGAACGGCTCGGTATCGAGCGGGTAGAAGGTCTTCAGCCCGGCCGGATAGAACTTCTCAAGACGCTTCACTTCCTCACGCACGGCGGCTTCGGTCGTCAGCTGGTTGGCGCCGGGCGTCAGCTTCAGCGCCATACCGGCGGCCGGATGGCCGTTATAAAGCGAGTTGAAGTTGTAGCTCTGCGCGCCGAACTCCACCTTGGCGACGTCGCCGATGCGGACCTGTGAGCCGTTGGGCATGACCTTCAGCAGGATCTTGCGGAACTCCTCGGGCGCCGTCAGTCGTGTCGGACCGATGATGGTCGCATCCAGACTGGCGCCCGGCACCGCAGGAAGACCACCCAGTTCACCTGACGAGACCTGAATGTTCTGGCTCTGGATAGCCGCCTGCACGTCCCCTACGGTCAGCCCGTAGCTGTAAAGTTTGCGCGGATCGAGCCAGATACGCATCGCGTATTCCGAACCGAACAGGGTGTGATCGCCCACGCCGGTGACACGAGACAGCGGATCGGACACGTTGGAGGCAACATAGTCCGCGATATCCTGCGCGTTCATGGAGCCATCGGCGGAGATGAAGCCGATGACCATCATGAAGTTCTTCACGGCCTTGGCGACCGTAAGACCCTGCGCGGTCACTTCCGTTGGAAGACGTGGCTGGGCAAGCTGCAGCTTGTTCTGCACCTGCACCTGCGCAATGTCAGGATTGGTTCCCTGCTCGAAGGTCAGGTCGATTTCCATCTGACCCGACGCATAGGACTGCGACGAGATATATTCGAGATGATCGAGACCGAACATCTGCTGAAGGATCGGCCGCACCACCGTGTTGTTCACGGTTTCCGCCGAAGCGCCGGGATAGGTCACACTGACGGAGACCTGTGGCGGGGCGATGGATGGATACTGCGCGATCGGCATGCGGAATATGGCCACACTGCCTATCAGCATGATGATAAGGCCGATGACCCACGCGAAGACCGGCCGGTCAATGAAGAAGCGTGACATGCTGCTTAGTTTTTCCCGGCGTCTGAGGAGGACGCGCCAGCAGGCTGGGCGTCTGAAGGCTGGGTATTGGCAGGTTGCGCGTCAGGGGCAGCGGCTTCCTTGAACGGCGTAACCGTGACCTTGTCGCCCGGATGCACTTTCTGAAGGCCGATCACCACCACCCGGTCTCCTGCCTTCAGGCCGGAGCTTACGATCCAGTCACTGTCATGCGTGGAGCTGGTCGTGATCGCGCGCTGGGCGACCTTGTCCCCTTCTTCCACGACCATCACCTGCGGATCACCATGACTGTTCCGCGTCACAGCCTGCTGGGGCACGAGCAGAGCCTGCGGATTGGTGCCCTCATCGAGCGTTGCATGCACATACATGCCCGGCAGGAGGTATTTCTGCGGATTGGGGAAGACGGCCCGGACTACGATTGTCGCTGTGGCTTCATCCACATTGACTTCGCTGAACTGCATCTTTCCGACCTGATCGTATGTGGAGCCGTCCTCCAGCTCCAGCGAGACCGGCACGGAATTGTCGGCATTGGTGTGAATCTGTCCTGCGGCAACCTCGCGGCGCAGACGAAGCAGGGAAATCGCGGGCAGATTGACGTCAACGTAAATCGGGTCAAGACGCGTGATGATGGCGAGGTTGCTCGACTGACCGGCCTGCACCAGAGCGCCGACCGTCAGGATCGTACGACCGATGCGTCCGGAAATCGGCGCGTTGACGTGCGTGTAGCGCAGATTGGTGGCGGCGTTTTCCACCTGTCCCTTCGCGATCAGGATCTGGGCGTCGGCGGAGCGCGAGGCGGCCAGAGCGTCGTCATATTCCTGCTTGCTGACGGCGTGCGCTGCTTTCAGCGGACCATAACGCTCCAGCTTGGCCTTTGCCGTAATGGCATTTGCCTGAGCCTGCGCGAGTTGACCGTTGGCGCTGTCATAAGCCGCCTGATAGATGCTCGGATCGATCTGATAGAGCTGCTGCCCGGCCTGCACATCCGTTCCCTGAACGAACAGGCGCTTCTGGATGACGCCGCTGACCTGCGGGCGGACCATTGCGATTTCATAGGCTTCGGTACGTCCGGGAAGCACGGTACGAATCTGGACCGGACGGGGCTTCACGGTCAGCACTTCCACCTGCTGTGGCGGTGGCGCACCCTGCTGCGGGGCTTTCTTGTTACAGGCAGTCAGAACCAGCAGGCTGGCAACCGATGCGCACAGGGCCGGGGCTGAAAAACTACGGACGGGGCTTTTCACGGATACATCCTGCTGATTGTGTGTAGAATAGAAACGGGAACGGCATGATCGGCCCTGTTCCTTAAAAAAAGGAACAATTGACGAATCTCATTGCCTGATTGAATAGAAACTACCTAGTTTCCTAACCTCAGGTCAAGCCTGCTCTGTCACATCATCCAATGGACAGATCCTGCGCGAAGGCGCACATGGGGATGGTTATGAATGTTAAGGAACACCAGCATTCTTCCTGCCGTGGCCCAGGTCGACCACCGGAAATGGCGGAGTGCGAACGGCGTGAGCGAATTCTCTCTGCGGCGGATGAAGCCCTGCGGAGATATGGTTATCAGGCCGTCTCCATGGACAAGGTCGCCCAGTGCTCCGGCATGTCCAAACGCACGCTGTATCAGCAGTTCCCGTCCAAACAGGACCTGTTTCAATCCCTGATAGAAAAACGGCTCTTCTGTTTTTCACTGTCCATCCGCGAACATGCCCGCACCTCCGAAGACGAACTGATCGGACTGCTGGACGATCTGGCGGCTCACCTCACCCGGCCGGAAACCATCGAACTGATCCGCGCCATCATCGCCAGCGCGTCGGAGGCCGAAGATCTTCGTGACATCATGAACAGCCTCAAGCAGTGCGGGAAATCGAACGTCCTGCAGGCATGGCTATGCGCCTACTGCACGCAGCATGGTCATCCCGAGACACGGATAGACCGCAAGGCCCAGCAGCTCTTCAGCCTGACCGCAGGAGAGAGAATGCTGCACGCCCTGTTCAACAAGGAAACCAGCGCTGAAGAATCCCGCGCCGTCATTGCTGAAGGCGCCCGCCTCTTTCTCGCCGGCCTCCATGCGGAATGGGGCCAGTCTCCTGTCGGGATCGCGCAACAGTCTTCCCGATAACCTGTTTTTTCTGTCCGGCCTTTATTTCCCCACGATTTGAGGAGCATGAGAGAGCCCGGTTCAATAGCCGGAGATTCGTCTGTGCGTCGTCTTGCTCTCGTTGCCCTCGGTGTGGTCGGTCTGAGCGCCGTGGTCTGCGGCGGTGGTTTCCTTGCCCTCTCCCATCTTGATCTCGCCGCACTCGCAACCCGAAAGTTGACCAAGGCGACCGGGCGCACAGTGCATGTCGGCAGCGCGCACGTCTCTCCGGGCCGCTGGCTGACGCTCGATGTCGATGATCTCAGCATCGCCAATATCCCGAACGGCAGCAGGCCGGAGATGATCACCCTCGGTCATCTCCATACGCAGGTGCGTCTGATGTCGCTTCTGCATGGACCTGCCGAAACCCGTGATCTCGTGCTGACCCGCTTCTCCGGTCTGTTCGAACGCACGGCAGATCGCACCCCGAACTGGCGGTTTGGCGCACCATCCCGACCGGACAGGAAACCGGAAGCAAAGAAAGAGACAGCAGCGGACTGGAACTGGTTTCCCGGCATCCGGCAGGCGACCATCAAGGACAGCGAAATCATCTATCGCTCGGCGAACGGGCACGCCTATCGCACCACCCTCGATACTGTCACGCTCTCTTCAACAAGCGACAGCAGTCCTTTCGAAATGACCGTCGCGGGCGGCTATAATGACACCCCCATCGCGCTTACGGCTCATCTTGGTCCGCTGACCATTCTGCGTCAGGCCGGAAAACTCTACCCGACCAACCTGCATGTCTCATCCGGAGATCTGACGCTCGATCTCGACGGCGCCATGACCGACCTGTTCGATTTTGACGGCATTGACGGAAAGCTGACCCTGCGCACACCGACATCAGCGCCCCTGATGGCCATCGCCGGTGCGAACCCTGACAGCTTCAGCATGGTTCTCAATCTGGAAGGGCATTTTACACACAAGGGCGATGTCTGGACGATGACCCGGACCACCGGCCTTCTGCGCGACAACCCCATTGAAAACGCCGACATCACCTTCACCGAAGGCAAATCAGGCTCTCCTGATGAAATCACCGGAAACATGGCGTTTGCAAAGCTCGACCTGAACGGCCTGCAGTCCGCCAGCCAGAGCAGTCCGAAATCCGGACAGCACGTCACCGACATCCCGCTTGTGGCCCCTGCCCGCCCCGATCCGCTGTTCGACGTCCATCTCTCAGCCCGATCCGTGCGCTACAACAACCTTGTGTTTTCCGACGCAAGCCTTGCGGCAAGCCAGCAGCCCGGCAGAATCAACATCTCCTCCCTGCAACTCGGCTGGATGAAGGCGTCACTGCACGCTTCGGGTGAGATCGCCACTCATCCGCGCGGCTCCTCGCTGCATGCCACAGTGGATGTAAGCAAAGCCGATATCGACACGTTCCGCAGACAGGCCGGCCTTGCGCCCGTGCCTGTCAGTGGCTCGCTGTCCTTTCGCGTGAAAGCGAGCGCGGACGGGGTCAGCACCCTGAATGAGGCGTCACGGAATGCGGATATCCAGGCCGTGGTCGGCATGAACAGCGGCCTGATCAGCAAGGAAGTCATCGGCATCGCCTCGACCAACATCGGCACGCTGTTCGGCACGATGAAGGGCACGACACCTGTGACCTGCCTGCTCGGCGCTCTGAAAATGAGTCGCGGTGAAGGTGCTGTCGTGCCGCTGCGGATCTATACACCAGCCGGATCCATTGTCGGAGAAGCGCTGTTCGATCTCAACCGACGCTGGTTCGAATTGGCTTTCCAGAGCCGGGGAGCCGCCGCTCTGGCGCTCGACATCCCCATCCGCGTGAGCGGTCCGTTCAACAGCCCTTCCATTGGCCTTGCCGGATGGTCCGCGCGGGGACGCGCCCTTCTGAAAGACGCGCAGAGCATCAACACCCTGCCCACCGAAATGGCGTCGTTCACGCCGGGCCGGGCCTGTCTGAGCGTCATGAAATGAAGCGGAGCCATGCCAGAGCCCCTGTTGACGACACGCGGTTTTTTCCGCGATAACCTTTGCCTCCCCCGTCAGGGGCCTCGTGATTTGTATGGCCGGCTTGCGGCGAGGTAAAAGAAACGCGCTAAAGAGGCTCTGGCGGGATCCATGCCGCCAGGTTTCCACGGTCGAAGCCCCGTGCAGGAATGGCAGGATTCTGAATGATCCGGCGTTTCTGCTGCGGACAGAACGGAACCGAGACCGAGCATGACTGACACGTCCATCAAAACAACGTCTCCCGAAGTCGCCGCCACGTGGCGCACCGCCACCCGCCTGATCCATGGCGAAGTCGAGCGCACGCCATATGGCGAGACGAGTGAAGCTCTTTTCCTGACCTCCGGCTTTGCCTACGACAATGCCGAGCAGGCCGCCGCCACCTTCACGGGTGAAGCGGTGCATTATCAATACAGCCGCTTCGGCAACCCGACGGTCGACGCCCTGCAGCGTCGCCTCGCCGATCTGGAAGGCGCGGAAGCCTGCGTCTGCACGGCGACCGGCATGGGCGCTGTCTCCTCCGCTCTTCTGGCGCAGGTGAAGGCTGGAGACCGCGTTGTCGCGTCCCGCGCCCTGTTCGGCTCCTGTCACTGGATCGTCGCCAATCTGCTGCCGCAATATGGCGTGGAAACCGTTTTTGTTGACGGTGGCGATCTCAAGGCGTGGGATGAAGCCTTCAGCAAGCCGACAACCGCCGTGCTGCTCGAAAGCCCGTCCAACCCCATGCTGGATGTGCTCGATATCGCCACCATCGCCGAGCGGGCGCACAGAGCCGGTGCGATCGTCATTGTCGATAACGTGTTCGCCTCGCCTGTCTACCAGAAGCCGCTGGAACTGGGCGCTGACGTGGTGGTGTATTCCTGCACCAAGCATATCGACGGTCAGGGACGCGTGCTCGGCGGAGCCATTCTGGGCCGCAAGGACTGGATCAACGACACGGTGCTGCCCTTCACGCGCAACACCGGCAACGCCCTGTCGCCATTCAACGCATGGGTCATGCTGAAAGGCCTTGAGACGCTCGCCCTGCGTGTCGATGCGATGACCCGTAACGCAGCCGCTGTGGCCGACTGGCTCGCAAGCGCTCCGGGCATTGTCAGCGTGCGTTATCCGGGTCGCAAGGATCACCCGCAGCACGAACTGGCCGCACGCCAGATGAGTGGTTTCGGTTCGCTGATCGCCTTCGAGGTCGCCGGTGGGCAGGAAGGCGCATTCGCGTTCCTCAACGCCCTGCGCATCATTCTGATCTCCAACAATCTTGGTGACGCCCGCTCACTGGCGACCCACCCGGCGACGACGACCCACATGAAGATCGGTCCTGAGGAGCGCGCGCGCCTCGGCATTGCTGACGGCGCCATCCGCCTGTCGATCGGTCTGGAAGATTCTGCAGATCTTATCGACGATCTCGCCCGCGGTGTTGCAGCCCTGAAAAGCCGCGGCTTCGCAAACTGAACAAGGGAGTTCCCGATCATGTCCTCGAGACCGCCCATGCCGCCCAAGCTGTTCGAAGACCCGGAAGCGGCTTTGAACGAAGCCATTGCGGCATTGCCGTCCTACGAGGCCACGACCGGGAATATCCGGATTGTCGTCCGGGCCTTCTGGCTCGACGACCAGTCCCAGCCGGATGAGCATTCCTACTGCTGGGGCTACCGTATCCGTATCGAGAACCATGGGCCGAACACGGTCCAGCTTCTCGAACGGTCATGGGAAATCATTGACGCCAACGGGCATGTCGACCGCGTTCGTGGCGACGGCGTGGTGGGCGAGCAGCCCATTCTCGAGCCCGGTGGCGGTTTTGAATATACCTCCGGCGCATCTCTCGACACGCCAAGCGGTATCATGCGCGGCTTCTTTCACATGGTGGAGGAACCGGGCAGACGGCTCTTTGATGCGCGCATTCCGGCCTTCAGCCTCGACAGCCCCTATCAGCCGAGCATGCTCCACTGATTTCCCCACACATTTCCCGCAGTGACCCGGTCGCCATGAGACCCGATGGCACACGCCCACCTATTCCAGCAGAGATCTACCTGATGACCAATCCTCCTACTCCAGTCCGCCCTTCCCGCGAGGAAGCCGAGGAGGCCGTCCGGGTCCTGCTGCGCTGGGCCGGTGAAGATCCGGCGCGCGAAGGACTGCTCGACACGCCTTCCCGTGTCGCCCGCTCCTACGAAGAGTTTTTCGAAGGCTATGCCGTCAATCCGGAAGAGCTTCTTCAGCGCACCTTCTCGGAAGTCGACGATTATGACGAGATCGTCCTGCTGCGTGACATCCGACTGGAAAGCCATTGCGAGCACCACATGGTGCCGATCATCGGTCGCGCCCACGTCGCCTACCTCCCCCGTAAGCGGGTTGTCGGCATTTCCAAACTCGCCCGCGTGGTGGAAGCCTATTCCCGGCGTTTCCAGATTCAGGAGCGCCTGACATCCCAGATCGCCAACACGATCGACAGTGTGCTTGAACCCTATGGCACGGCAGTCATCATTGAAGCCGGACACCAATGCATGACCACACGCGGCGTGCATCGTCCCGGCGTATCCATGGTGACCAGCCGCATGCTGGGCGTTTTCCGCGACAACTCGGATACGCGCCGGGAACTGCTGTCCATGCTGAACCGTCCCGGCATGAGTGAATTTTCTGCCTGATACACTGACCTGAGAGCATGATGTGCTTTCAGGTCACATTTTTTTAAGTCTGTCGGGCGAACGTAGCGTTCATGACGTCATCGCCCGCACCCCAACCCGACAATACAGCCTTTTTCTCCGATGCCGGCACGCAGTTGCAGCGTGAAGGACGGATTCTGGAAGCGGAAGCCGTCTACCGAAGGCGAATTGGCGAAGAGCCCCGCGATGCGCTCACTCTGAGTAATTATGGCGGATTGCTGGTCGGCATCTGCCGCTTCGAGCCTGCGCTCGAGGTTCTGAGTCGAGCCGTTGCTCTGGCTCCGCAGCTTGCCGACGCCTGGTGCAATCTGGGCAACGCTCTGCAATCACTGCAACGCTATGACGAGGCGATTGCCGCCTATTCAAAATGTCTGAACATCAGTCTGGAACACCCTCTCGCGGCGAGCAATCTGGGAGTCGCCCTGGATAGCCACCGGGGCCAGCACGAGATGGCCCAGAAGTTTCACCGGGTTGCCGTGGAGCTGGCCCCCGATAGCCCCGAAACCCACACGAACTACGCTCTCTCGCTGCTCGCTCAGGGCAACTACCCGGAGGGTTTTGCCGAGTATGAGTGGCGCTGGAAGATCAGGACAGCTCGTCACCACGGTTTTGACGCCCCTCTCTGGCGAGGGGAACGATTCGACAGCGAAAGGCTCCTGATTCACACCGAGGGTGGTTTCGGCGACGTCTTGCAATTTTCCCGTTTCATTCCGCTGATTGCCGAACGTGGCGGCACGGTTGTCGTACGTGTCAGACCCGAACTGCTAGGGCTGCTGGCCCGGTCCTTTCCGCAGGCCCGCTTTGTCAGCGAAACAGTTCCATCCCCTGCACATGACCTTCAGTGCCCTGTCCTCAGTCTGCCGCTCGCACTGAATATGACGCTTGATACCCTGCCTTCACCAGAAGGTTTTCTGAAACCCGATCCCGAAAAGGTCCGCAAATGGGCACAGCGTATCCAGCAGGACACGCCTGCCGGTCATCCTCTCAGAATCGGTCTCGTCTGGGCGGGTGCGCCGCATAGTGAAATTCGCGAAGCGGAAGTTGCTGACAGACGTCGCTCAACAACGCTCGCAGCACTGGCTCCTTTGGCTGAGAGCGCTCCGGACGTCGCCTTTTTCAGCTTGCAGGTCGGCGATCAGTCCTGTCAGGCGCGCACACCACCGGCTGGAATGAAACTCATTGATTACACTGACGAGTTGCACGATTTCGGAGACACGGCGGCGCTGATCGCCAACCTTGACCTCGTTATCGCCGTTGATACGTCCACCGCCCATGTCGCGGCCGGTATCGGCAAGCCTGTCTGGCTGTTGTCACGTTATGACCAGTGCTGGCGCTGGCTTTCCAACCGCACGGATTCTCCATGGTACAAGAGCGTGCGGATCTACCAGCAGGATAAACCGCTCGACTGGTCTGGTCCTGTGACGCGCATTGCAACGGATCTGAAGACGCTCGACCGAGAGTATCAGTCCGAGAAAGCGCCCGAAACGACCGACGCCTGACAAAGCCTCCTTCCCGGTTCAAGGCACCGGGAAGGTTCTTTCGGGTCAGATATCGAGCATTTCCACTGACTGCGACTGGGCGTGTTCCTGAATGAACGCAAAACGCAGTTCTGGCTTGCGTCCCATCAGACTTTCCACACGCTCCCGCGTCTCCAGCCTGTCGTCAGAATGGATCATCACGCGCAGCAGAGTGCGACGCTTCGGGTCCATGGTGGTCTCCTTGAGGTCTTTCGGCGGCATTTCGCCAAGACCTTTAAATCGGGAGACTTCCACTTTCGCGTTCGCCTTGAACTCCGTTTTGATCTTCCGGTCCTTGTCGGCATCATCCATCGCGTAAACCGTCTTGGCAGCATGCGTCAGACGGTAAAGCGGCGGCTGAGCCAGATACAGATGCCCGGAACGCACAAGTTCAGGCAATTCACGGTAGAAGAATGTCATCAGCAGCGAGGCGATGTGTGCGCCGTCCACGTCGGCATCGGTCATGATGATGACGCGCCCGTAGCGCAGCCGCGTCAGATCAAAGCGATCCCCGGTCCCGCAGCCCAGCGCTTCCACCAGATCACTCAGTTCCTGATTGCCACGCAGCTTTTCGCTCGTGGCACTGGCGACATTGAGAATCTTACCGCGCAGCGGCAGTACTGCCTGCGTTTCACGGTTACGCGCCTGTTTGGCCGAGCCACCAGCCGAGTCACCCTCCACAAGGAAGATTTCGGTTTCTTCGGCTTTTTCACGGGTGCAGTCCGTCAGCTTGCCGGGCAAACGCAGACGGCGTGTAGCGCTCTTACGCGGTGTATCTTTCTGCTCACGGCGACGAATACGATCTTCCGCCCGCTCGACCACGAAGGCCAGTAACGAATCAGCCTGCGTCGGATTGCCAGACAGCCAATGATCGAAACGGTCACGAAGCGCAGTCTCGACCAGCTTCGATGCCTCGGCGCTGGTCAGCTTTTCCTTGGTCTGCCCCTGAAACTGCGGATCACGGACAAAAGCGGAGAGCTGGATTGCCGTGCAGCCGAGAATGTCCTCAGCCGTGACAATGCTCGCACGCTTGTTCGACCGCTGATCGCCCCATGCACGGAAACCTTTGACCAGAGCCGCACGGCAACCGGCTTCATGCGTGCCGCCGAGTGGTGTTGGAATGGTATTGCAGAATGACACAAAGCTGGCCGTGCCGGATTCGAGGAAGGCGATCGCCCATTCGACCTTGCCACCTGATACACCGTTGGTTTCAGGAAGTTCGGCGTCACCGGACCAGATAGGAGCCAGCAGCGGCGCATTTTTACCGAGCTCATCGGCCAGACTGTCGGCCAGACCTCCCGGAAAATGCAGAACGGCTTCGGCGGGAGTTTCGTCACCAGCCCTGATCAGTGACGGATCGCAGTTCCAGCGGATCGTCACCCCACGGAACAGGAAGGCTTTCGAACGGCACAATTTATAGAGGCGAGCAGGCTGGAACGCATGGGTCCCGAAAATTTCCGGATCAGGCTGAAAGCGTATCTGCGTGCCGCGCCGGTTGGGAGCAGCGCCAACCTTTTCTATGGCTGTCTGCGGAATGCCCCGCGCATAGACCTGCCGCCACAGCGTCCTGTCGCGTGCGACCTCCACTTCCATGCAGGTCGACAGTGCATTGACCACGGATGAACCCACGCCGTGCAGACCGCCGGATGTCGCATAGGACTTGCCCGAGAATTTACCGCCAGCATGCAGCGTCGTGAGAATGACTTCGAGCGCCGAACGGTCTGGAAAACGGGGATGCGGATCGACGGGAATACCGCGTCCATTGTCCCGCACCGTCAGCCAGTTGCCGGACTCGAGCGTGACATCAATGGTCGTGGCATGGCCAGCGACCGCCTCGTCCATCGAGTTGTCGAGAATTTCAGCGGCGAGATGATGCAGCGCGCCCTCATCCGTCCCGCCGATATACATGCCGGGACGACGACGGACAGGCTCAAGCCCTTCCAGCACCTCAATGGAGCTGGCGTCATATTGCTGACCCGACGCTGACGCAGCCTGCTGCGTTTTTTGCGGCGTCGGCTGGGAGGGAGAAGAAGATCCGGTGCCTGAGAAAAGATCGCTCATGCCCGGTTCTGTCTCCCTCTACAGATGATTCGTCAAGAACTCAGATTGCAGACGTTATGCCTTGCGGGCTGTGCGACGGCGGGCGCGGCTGCGCGTCTGCGTGGTTTTCTCTACGGCAGGCGCAGCACAGGTCTCAAATGTCGCAGGCTGCGTGATGTCTTTCGCCTGCGCATATTTCGAAAGGTCGTGCTCGTCATCCAGAGCAACGACTTCATCGAACATGCCCATGCGCTGGTCACAGAATATGGTGCCGGACTGAAGACCTTTTTCGGACTGCACGTTCGCGAGCTGCGTAATGTAGTCGTCATGCTCAACCTGAGCCCGCTTTCCGTATGTCGTGCGGAAATAGGTGTTCAGGCGCTGCTCCTCAGCCAGAAGCTTGGTGCGGAACTTCTCGACAAAGCTGTTGTAGCGGTCCTGAGCCTTGCAGGAGAGGGCTGTCACCATCAGTTCGCTTTTGAGGCCCTGCACATCGAAAGCTTCGGCAGCCGGGGAACCGCTGCAACTGGCGGCAAAGGCCCCGGAACCAGCGGTAAGACCAAGGGAAACCACACTGGCGATCGCGAGACGGAACAGACCTGTGGACATGAAAAGCCTCTTTGAAAGAGATGGAATATAACGTGCTCAGACGTATGCACTGCCCGCATCCTGATGGCGAGAGGATTCTGAAACCTGTTTCTCAACCTGTCGTCTCAAAGCACGGTTTTATCGACATATTATCGTGAAAGATTTTCAGACATATCTGTCATGCGGCCATAATACCGCCGTGATTGTGGCGTTTCGACGGCATCCGTCTCCTGCATCCGTACAATCGTCCCGCGCCATGCCTTTCAACCAGCAGTCGGATGCTCTAGAGCGGGATGGATTTCATTGCGGTCGGTGGATTCGCCGCCAGTCCGCCCTGTTGTCAACAGCTATAAGCGGAGCCTTTACGTGCGTCTTAAAGTCCTAGCCGTGCCTGTGCTGGCCACCAGCTTTCTGGCCGGATGTAATCATGGTCCGCTTCAGAGCGGTCGCTATGGGTCACCTGATCCGTTCGGCTACATGAAAACATCCGCCGTCTGCCAGACCACCAAACCGACGACCGACGCCCAGGGCGATCGCGTAGCCACCATGACTGTCCGCAGCGATGACGGACGTTGCGTTCTGGCTGTCGCCCCACCTGATGGCGGCGCTTACGCGTCCTTCGGCGTCTCCCCCACGCCTGAACACGGCAAGGCGTTTCTCTATACGCTCGATGGGCAGACACAGATCGCCTACACGCCCGTCATGGCGTACGCCGGTGCTGACAAATTCTCGGTTGTGCTGATCCGTGGTCCCGGCCAGAAGCGTGACAACCTGACCGTCAATGTCACAGTCGACGCAACAGGTGTTGTCATACCGAAGCCAGCCGTCAGCGCCCCAACGCCCGAACACAAGGAAACGCGCAAGGCGACGACGACGACCAAACGCCGCACGGTGACGAAAGCGCGCAAACGCTAAGTCTGCACGTCACATGCGACAGTTCTGACGATTGTCCTGATGCACTGACTGACAGTGCATCAGGCGTTATATCGAAAAGGTGATCGGTTCCGTCAGAGGCCGACGCAGTCCAGCCGTTTCAGCCTTCCTGACAAGATCATCCAGCGTGATTTCACGCAGTCTGGCGGTAATCGCCTCATCCTCTTCACGCCAGAAAGGATCAAGAACCTTCTGGTAGAGATCTCCTGAAGAGCCGTCATCGGTCTCCGGATCTGTATTCACCACCGTAGAGACGATTTCCGAGATGGAAATATCCCTTCTCGGCCGCCCCAGCCGATAGCCTCCCCGCGGTCCCCTGACGCTCTCCAGCAGCGATGAACGGGACAGCATCTGCAGCAGGGGTTCGATGCCCCGTCGGACCAGTCCGGCCCTCTGGGCAATGTCCGCTGCATTCACGGTACCGGTCCGCCCCGCATAAAATGCAACATCCAGCATGATCATAACGCCGGTCATTGCACGGTCGCGTCGCAAAAACATTGAGCCTTCCCCAAAGCCATTCATTCCGCCGACAATTAGCCGACAATCCGCACGATGGCGACATATCCATGCCATGAAAGTGAAAAGCAATGAAAGCAACACTTATCCACATTGCTCTGTCGTGCTATTTCACCAGCCTATCCCGATTTGCGGGAAGCGATGTCTGTCCAGGACTTCAGCCAGATCGATTCTCCGTGGCGGCACGGTTCAAACCCCTGTCCTGCCGGCAGAGAGCGCCAGAAAAGAGGTTATGCAATGGTCTCCGAGACGCCAGCCGACCGTATTGATTTCAAGCTTGCCCCTCCTCGCGGACGGATTTTCGATTCCGTGGTGGATGTGGTCGGCGGCACCCCTCTGGTTGGCCTGCCTCGCATGATGGAAGAAGACAGGCTTGAGGCCCGCGTTCTCCTCAAGCTTGAGTTCTTTAACCCACTCGGATCGGTGAAAGACCGCATCGGCGCCGCCATGGTGCTGGCGGCGGAAGAACAGGGCCTCATCACTCCCGGAAAGAGTGTTCTGGTCGAACCCACATCCGGCAATACAGGCATTTCTCTGGCGTTTGTCGCTGCTTCCCGTGGGTATCGTCTGATTGTGACCATGCCGGAGGGCGCATCCATTGAACGTCGCAAAATGCTGCGGCTGATGGATGCACAGGTTGAACTCACCCCTTCCCGTCTTGGCATGGCGGGAGCCATTGCCCGGGCGCAGGAAATCCTCAAAACCACTCCTGACGCCTGGATGCCGGGCCAGTTCGACAATCCGGCCAACCCGCTCGTGCATGAGCAGACAACGGCTGAGGAAATCTGGGCCGATACAGCCGGCACAGTGGATGTCGTCGTCGCTGGCGTCGGGACGGGCGGCACGGCGTCCGGCATTGCGCACGCCCTGAAAAAGAAAAAACCGGGGCTTGAGGTTTTTGGTGTTGAACCTGCCGAAAGTGCGATTCTCAACGGAGATGAGCCGGGACCGCATGGCATTCAGGGTATCGGCCCCGGCTTCTGTCCTCGCACGCTCGATGTCGGAGCCCTTGATGGTGTTCTGACGGTCTCTGAACGGGAAGCCATCGCCGCCGCCCGACGCTGCGCCCGGCTGGATGGTATCCCCATCGGCATTTCATCGGGTGCAGCCCTGCATGCCGCAGTGACGCTGGCTCATCAGCCCGAGAACAAGGGCAAGACCATCGTGGCCATCGCCCCATCTTTCGCCGAGCGCTATCTGTCCACGTCTCTTTTCAACGGGCTGTGAATAGACAACGGGGCCTTTCGGCCCCGTTGCTCATCAGGAATAAAGCTTATACCCGCCTTTGCAGACCAGGCTTACAGAGCAGGCGTTCAGCGCAGAACGATTTCCACACGCCGGTTCTGAGGCTCTCTCACTCCCGGACCCGTCGGAACCATCGGGTGAGTCTGGCCATATCCCTGCACATCAATGATGGAACCGGCCACGCCGTCACGGATCAGTTCAGCCTTGACCGTCTCGGCGCGTTTGATGGAGAGCGCCATATTGTAACGCTCGCCACGCGGCCCCTGATGGGCTGCCGACGTATCGGTGTAACCTGAAACCTGAATGCGGGTCAGGGCCGTGTGCCCGGATGCCTGAGCGGCCACGGAGACGATGGAGCGCGCGCGGTCGCTCAGCCCCGCATCATCCCAGTCAAAGAACACGAGATAGGTTCTGGCTGCCGTCGGCATCGGGGCCGGCGCGACCTCCGCTGGCGGCGGCGGCGGCGGCGCAGGATTGAATTCGTAGCGCAGCCCCAGCATCAGGGAATGGTTGAAGTCGGTCGCTGTACTGCGGTTGTTTTCCGCCAGACCATATTCCTTGACCGTATTCCTTCCGCCAACCGTGCCAAGCGCAGTCGCATGGAAACCCTGCGGAGCCAGCATGGTCCAGAAGCGGTACTCGGCTGTCGCGGAAAGGCCCACGACCCATGGCACCGGGAAGGCAAGGCCGAAGATGCCCTGATAGGTGAAGCCACCATGAGTGCCCCGCACCTCCTCGGAGAGTGAGCGGTCAAGGCCCGTGATGCTCGTATGCATATGGGTCCAGCCGTAACCGATACCGGCGCCGAAATACGGGAACAGCCAGCTCTTACCGATATCCAGATCGAACAGGGCGTTGGCCATCAGACCGGACGTCTGGCGACGCCCATCGCCCTTTGTGGAGACGGTGGCAGAGGAAAGCCGATGGTAATCCATGTTCCGGTAATTGCCTTCGAGTTCCACCCTGAAGCCGTTACCAAGTCCGTAACCAATCGAGCCTATGCCAACAGCACCTGTTTTCCAGGTATCGCGTCCGCTCGGCATGTTGTGTGTCAGGCGAACCTGCTGATCCTGATTGAAAGTCGCACCACCCTCACCTGCAATATACAGACCCTGCACAGGCTGGGCGGAAGCGGCGGCGGACAAAGCGAGGACGACAAGCGGCGCCGACAGGATTGATCCCGTAAGAAACCCGTTACGCAGCTTCATCATGTTCTCCTCACATCTGCACCGCAATCGACCGGACACTTCGACCCGGTGCAATGTCACTGCAATATCACATGGCCTTGTTTTGCCGAAACCAGGCCTTCGCGCAACTCGCAACACCGGCCACAAGACTTTTAACTCTGAAAATTCTGCTCAGTCGTTCGGCATTTACCGCCGTTTTCTCAACATGTCTGCAAACCCGGAGAGCGCCGGAGGTTGCATGGCCCGCACGGCTTACCGTTCATCTGTGGCTCTCATGCAACGCCTTAAGGGTTAAAGCAAGACAGCCTCGAAGGGAGGTGTCAGGTCCTCGGTTTCAAATTCGAGAACCCAGAGATCAGGATCGCGCCCGACCTGTCTGTCCACATAAGCTTCCGCAGTCGCCTCATCGACCGGCTCAGCGCCGCTTCCCCTGATCCATGCCGGAGAGCCGTCTGGCGCACGAGTCTGTGCGAGCACAACAGCCTTTCTGTCACGCGACGTGAGAATGGCCAGCACGCCTCCCGCATCCTCGTCACCACGGCGACGACGAAAAGCCGGACATCCAGCGGAATTGGCCTGCCGCAACACGGCGCTCACCCATAAACCAGTTCTGAGACGGGGTTCCACGCTCATTCGGCTTCCATTCCTGCTGTGTCCGCTTCATCTGGAATCATGAAAAGAGCCGCCCTGTAGGCTGCGGGCGTTTCGAGAAGGTCACGTCCCACATCCAGATCGAGATCACCACCAAGAGCGGCCGGACAGGTTTTCCGGATTTCAAGGATCCGGGAAACAGGAACCGGGTAGCGGACACTCCGCGACTGTCCCACGGATGCGTCCTCCGGCGTATGACCGTCCCGCAGCGCCGCCATCTGCTTCTCCGTGTCGGCAGCCCCGCGGCTCGTACAAACCTGCGGCATCACCCCCAGTCCCTGAAGCGGCCAGCCAAGCGGCGCGATCACCCGGCTCCAGGTCACGAACAGTTCACCACGATCGGGCAACTGCGCGACAGTCTGCACCAGCCCCTTTCCCATTGTTGAACTTCCCACGACCACGGCCCGGTGATGATCGGCGAGCGCCGCCGCGAGAATTTCGGCGGCGCTCGCCGTACGGCCGTCCACCAGAACGACAACGGGAAGATGATTGGTCATGTCACCCCCCTGCACGGCCCAGACATGATTCGCCTGGGGATCACGACCCTTTGTGACGACAGCCACACCGTTATCCAGCAGAAGCGCAGCAGCGGTGACAGCCTGTTGCAGCACACCGCCCCTGTTGCCCCGCAGATCGATGAGGATGCCACGCAGATGACGGTCCTGTGTCGCCTGATCGAGATACTGGCTCATTTCCTCCGCAGTCTCGGAAGAAAAGGATGTGATACGGATAATCACCAGTGGTCCTGCGCTGAAGGCGAAGACCGTTTCCGGCGGTATTCTCTCCCGTCGCAGTTGCAGCGTCCGCGTCCGCTTCTGCACCGGAGAATAAAGTCGCACTGACACGTGACTGCCGGGATCACCCGCAATGAGGGCGTTCACCTGCTCGACCGACCGACCGACCACGCTGTGTCCGTCAACAGCAACAAGGCGTTCACCGACATCCACTCCGGCTGGCCAGGCGGGTCCATTGGTGTTGACGGCGCTGACAACCAGATGGCGCGACGCTGTCCTGTTTCGACCTGAGGGAGGAACAGTCTGTTCATCAATCGTGATGCCGATTCCCGCATTGCCGCCACTTCGTACCGTACGGTCGGTGTCAGCGGGTGTCGGACCGACATAGCGGGAATATGGATCGAGATGATTGAACAGTTCGTCAAAGAAGCTCTGGGTCAGTCCGTCTCCCTGCACACTCTGCAGAACCGATGAATGTTCCGTGGCGGACAGGAGGAAATCGGTCGTGAGCGCGGCCCAGTCCCGCGAACTGTTCGCGACAGGCGCAGGACGCCTCAGAACCACTGACTGTCCCTGCATGAGCTGAATTCCATCAGGAACCTCGACAACGCGCAGGGCCGGATCAAGCGCGCTGATTCCCCCCAGTCCCCAGAGACATAACTGACGTGCGTCATAGGGATGGAGAGTCCGGGGCTGCAGGAAGTCCAGAGCCGTCTGGATGACCGACCGTATGAGACTGGCGTTCAGTGGCGATGAAGTGTCCTTCTGCGCGCCCGCCTGTTCTCCGGCAGCCGCAGTCTCGCTTGGCGACGTCGCCGTCTCCTTGGCTGGCTGCTTCTGCCCGGCAACGGGAACGGCGGGAGTGTGCGCTCCATCCTTTTCCTCTTCCGGCGTTGTGGCAGCGTAGGCGCAGACTGCCGTGGTCAGCAGCCAGACAGCGACAGCCAGAGGCAGAATCACAGGACGAAACCTGCGCAGTCCCTGAGAGTCTGAGAAAGGCAGCACGGACAGACGCGGGTTTCTCATGCGGAAAACCCTGCAAACTGAAAGATGCACCGAAAGACGTCGTGTGACAGACCGGCGATTCTGACACGCACGACGGCCCCCTTTCGCAGGGAAAACATTGCCCATGCATCCGGAGAGGACGCTGCTGCGCCAGAACACGCTTCACTTCCCCCACTCGAATCCGAATGCATTTTTCGGTCTGCATTTTCCCGGAAAGGAAGCAGACCGGTTGTCTGCGTTTCCGTCAATGTGACCAGAGCGCCATCCGGGGTCGCACCAGTCACATGGCCGGACCAGATCCTCTCCTGATCCTGACATAACCAGAGCGCCAACAGACGTTGCCGCGTGACTGCGGACGCCTCGGTCGCCCGGGCCTCGGTCATGGTCAGATGCGCAGACAGAGCAAGAAGATCTCGGTCATCAGCAGGCTGCGCCTGTGCATGCGGCTCTTCCGGAACAATCGCTTCCAGAAGCATGCGGTGATTCGTCAGATCGGCATACCGACGTATCGGGCTGGTGAGATGCGCGTAGACATCCAGCTGCAGGCCCGCGTGACGCGCTGGTTCGGTGACGTAAACGGCAGGCAGACGTGGCACATCCGCCACAGCACGTGCATCGGCATGAGACCGAAAAAGCGCGGCTTTCCCCTTGTCACGCAAGACCCGTGCACCGGCATGGCAAGCTGCAATCATGAAGGACTCGACAAGATGCCTGCTTTCAAGTGGTCGGCTGTCCAAAACAGCTAAACGCCCGGTCGATCTGTCCAGTTCCACGCGAAGCAGATCCCTGTCCGCAATTCGCAGGCAACCCCGCCGTATACGTGCCGCCATCAGCGCTTCATGTGCCGCATACAGCGTATCGACCCAGCTGCGCCCCAGATCCTCATGAAGGAAAGCGTGCGAACCTTCACGCATTGCCTCAAGCTGTTCGTAAGTCAGACGCGCGCGGCTCCGTATGACGCCACGGTCGATGCGGGTGTCCGTAGGCTGCCCCTCTGCATTGAAGCGCATATCGAAGACAACGCAGAAACGGTCTTCATTAGGCCGAAGCGAACAGAGATCCTGCGACAGACGGAGGGGCAGCATCGGGACGACGCCGTCCGGGAAGTAAACGGAATGTCCGCGCCGTCGCGCTTCCATATCAAGAGCCGACCCTGGCGAAACATAGTGCGAGACATCCGCAATGGCGACGAGTAGCCGAAAGCCCTCGCCTTCGCGTTCGGCCCAGACTGCGTCATCGAAGTCGCGTGCATCCGGACCGTCGACCGTCACGAATGGAATCGAGCGAAAATCCTTACGACCGGATGGTAACCGCCCTTCTTCAGGGACGCTTAATCGCATGGCCTCGGAAAGAACGTCAGGCGGAAAGACTTCGGGAAGACCATATTCGGCGCGCCCCATATCCGCGACGGCCTGCGGATCGTCCCATCTGCCGAAACGGTGACAGATGTGACCTTCATCATCCGCCTGAATGAGATCGCCTTCTTTCAGACCGAGACGTTCATCTGCCGGAACCGGGCGGCAGCAGGCGCTTTGCGGGTCACAGGTCCTTACCTGTCCATCCTCTTGTTCGCCAAAAATACCGACAAAGCGGACAGGCGCCTGTCTTTTCAGTATCCGGGCTTCATAGCGGTTAGCGCCGACCGAACGCAGACGCGCCAGTAAGCAAGATCCAGCCACAAGCGGCGGTTCATCAACTGGAGGTTGATGCACGAACACGATTGGCTGACCATCTTTCGCCGCGGCTCTCCTGCCGAAAGGTTCCTCTGCCGCGATCCTGCCGAACGGTGCGCCATGCCGGTCATGACCGGTGATAACGATCTCCGCCAGCAGGGGCAGATCCGTCTCGCCGCGCAGCTTGCCGAGCAGGGATTCTTCCCGAAACACGCCATCAAGCGCCATCGCGTGCAGCACGGCCCGCACCTGCTTCTTATGATCGGGCGGCAGGCCCAGCCGACGAACCAACTGTCCGGCTGTCAGCGGCGCAGGTGAGTCCCGAAGGACCTGCGCCAGAACATTCCTGTCCGGCAGGCCTGCGCCAGAGGACAGGAATGATCCTGTATCAGCACTCATTCAGAGGACGTCTGATCTTTCGCGGTCGCTGCTTTCTTGCGGGTGGCAGGCTTCTTTTTTGCAGCCGTGGCCGTTTTCGCTTTCGTCGTCTTTTTTGCCGGCTTCTCGGCGTCGCCCTCTGCCTTGGCCTTACTCTTCGCTGTGGTCTTTGCTGCCGTTTTGGTCGTCTTTTTGGCGCCTGCCTTGCCTTTCGGCTTCAGAGGCTTGCCCTTCTCGGCCAGCAATTCCAGAGCGCCATCGAGCGTGACATCGTCCATGCTCTCGCCACGCGCCAGATTGGCGACGACCTGACCATGCTGGACATACGGCCCGAACCGGCCCTTGCGCACCATGACCGGCTCGCCGTCCTTGGGGTGCGGCCCGAGATTGCGGATAGAGGCGATCTTCTTGGCCAGCGCGTCCACCGCACGATTCAGCCCGACTGTCAGAACGTCATCGTCCTTGTCGAGAGAGCCATAGATCGCGCCCATCTTTACATACGGACCAAAACGACCCAGTCCGGCTTCAATCGGCTCATTGAATTCCGGGTGAATACCCACAATCCGGGGCAGGCTCAGCAGTCCGACCGCCTGATCCAGCGTCAGATTCTCCAGACTTAACCCCTTCGGCAGCGAAGCGCGTTTCGGCTTGGCCTTCTTGTCTTCCGGGTTGGGTTCACCCTGCTGGACGTAAAGACCCCACGGCCCACGCTTGACCGTGATGTCCTCGCCGGTGACAGGATGCTGGCCCAGCAGCTTCATCCCGTCTTTCAGTTCTTCGCTGCCGTCACCCTCGCCGCCTTCGACGGCCAGCTTCCGCGTGTACTGACATTCCGGATAGTTGGAGCAACCGATGAAAGCACCATAGCGCCCGAGTTTGAGCCCCAGACGGCCCGTACCGCAGGATGTGCAGACTCGCGGATCGGTTCCTTCCGCGTTCGGCGGGAAGAAATGCGAGCCGAGGTCCTGATCCAGCGCGTCGATGACCTCTGTGATGGTCAGGTCTTTTGTCTGAGCCACGGCAGCGGAGAAGGCTTCCCAGAAGGCGCTCATCACCTTGCGCCAGTCAGCGTGACCTGCCGAAATATCGTCAAGCTGCTCTTCGAGCCCCGCCGTGAACTGCGGATCGACATAGCGTTCGAAGAAGGAGACGAGGAACGCCGTAACAAGGCGTCCCCGATCTTCCGGCATGAAGCGCCGGGCTTCCAGGCGCACGTAATTACGGTCTCTCAGGACCGTCAGAATGGAGGCATAGGTGGACGGACGACCGATGCCGATCTCTTCCATCTTCTTGACCAGAGACGCTTCCGAGTAACGCGGCGGCGGCTGCGTGAAATGCTGTTCAGCCTCCACATCGCCACGCTTGAGCGGATCGCGCTCGTTCATCGGCGGCAGCATACGGCTCTCGTCGTCCGCTGCCTTGTCGCTCTCGTCCCGGCCTTCCGTATAGAGTTTCAGGAAGCCATCGAACGCGATGATCGAGCCCGTCGCACGCAGCACGGTCTTGCCGGGCTGATCGGCGACATCGACAGCAACCTGATCCAGCTCCGCAGACTGCATCTGGCTTGCGACAGCGCGCTTCCACACCAGCTCGTACAGACGCCGCTGCTCGTCACTGAGATATTTCGCGACCGAAGCCGGCGTACGGCTGACATCCGTCGGACGTACGGCTTCATGCGCTTCCTGCGCATTCTTGGCCTTGGTCGAATAGACGCGCGGCTGGGCAGGCACGTAATTCGCGCCGAAATCCTTGCCGATGTGACGACGGATGTCAGCGATTGCCTCGCCAGCCATCGTGACGCCATCGGTTCGCATATAGGTGATCAGACCGACCGTCTCACCACCCAGCTCGATGCCTTCATAAAGCTGCTGCGCTGTCCGCATGGTGTTCTGCGCGCCCATGCCGAGCTTGCGCGAGGCTTCCTGCTGGAGCGTGGACGTCGTGAACGGCGGCGGCGGGTTGCGCTTGACCTTTTTCCGTTCGACGGATTTGACCGCGAACGTACCCCCCAGCACCGCGTCCCGCGCGGCGAAAGCCTGCTCTTCATTGGCGAGATCGAACTGGTCGAGCTTCCGGCCGTCAAGATGCGTCAGACGCGTGGTAAAAGGAGCGCCTGCCGGCGTGAGGAATGTCGCGCCGACCGTCCAGTATTCACGGGGCTTGAAAACCTCGATCTCGGCTTCGCGCTCGCAGATCAGACGCAGCGCGACCGACTGCACACGACCGGCGCTCTTCGAGCCCGGCAGCTTGCGCCAGAGGACAGGCGAGAGCGTGAATCCGACAAGATAATCAAGCGCACGGCGGGCGAGGTAAGCCTCGATCAGCGGCATGTCGAGGTCACGCGGATGCGCCATCGCTTCCTTGATGGCCCCCTTGGTGATCTCGTTGAACGTCACGCGCTGCACATTCACGCCCTTGAGCGCGTTTTTCTCGGACAGCATGGCCTTGACGTGCCAGGAAATCGCCTCGCCTTCCCGATCCGGGTCAGTGGCGAGATACAGTGTCTGCGCGCCCTTCAGGGCCTTCGCGATGGCCGCGACCTGTTTCTGGCCACGCTCATCGGACTGCCATTTCATGGCGAAATGGTCATCCGGCAGAACGGACCCATCCTTGGGCGGCAGGTCACGGACGTGCCCGAACGAGGCGAGAACGGTGTAACCGTCGCCCAGATATTTATTGATCGTCTTCGCCTTGGCAGGCGACTCAACCACGACGACGTCAGTCATGCTCTCTCCGCGCCAGACCGGCAGGGAGAAAGAATCACCCCGTTCCGTCAGGCATCAACTGGACAACAGCTCCTCCGGGCAGCATCTCCACCCGGCCGGCAAGCTCAAGTTCGGTGAGCACCGTCAGAACCGCCGAGACCGAGAACTGACAGCGCCGCACCAGATCGTCAACCGGGACCGGTGTGAATGAGATAAGTGAAGGAATCATTCTTCTCACACGATCAAGGTCGGCATCACCCGTTAGGGAGGGCGCTCCCCACTCCTCCTGAGCCTCTGCAAACCCGGGCGACATCTGTCCCGCTGCCGCATGAGCGTGGCGAAGATAAGGCAGAATATCGTCAATCGTTTCGACCAGATGCGCATTACGACTGCGCAAAAGATCGTTACTGCCCCGACAGCGCGGGTCCAGCGGCGATCCCGGCACGGCGAAAAGGGCGCGGCTGTAACGATCCGCCAACTGCGCCGTAATCAGACTTCCCGAGTTCATGGCGGCTTCCACAACCACCGTGCCTAGGGACAATCCGGCAATGAGACGGTTTCGGCGTGGAAAATGACGTGCCTGTGGCTGTGTGCCCAAAGGCGCTTCCGTCACCACCGCGCCTTTTTCTGCGAGCAACGCCTGCAGGACGGCATTTTCGGCCGGATAGACAACATCCAGTCCGCCCGCGATGGCCGCGACCGAACTGCCCCATTCCGGAAATTCACCATGCAGCGCACCCCGATGCGCCGCCGCGTCGATCCCGCGGGCCAGACCGGAAATCACCGTAATTCCGGCATGGGACAATTCTGTCGAAAGACTTTCCGCGAACCGCATCCCTGCCGCGGAGGCATTACGCGCCCCCACGATTCCCACACTGCGCGGAGCCGACAGGCAGGCCGGACTGCCGAGCATGGAAAGAATGGGCGGCGAATCAGGAAGTTCGGCCAGAAGCGGTGGATAATCAGGATCGAACAGAGTGAGGATTCTGCCGCCAAGCGACAGCACGCCTTCGATTTCCCGCTCGATTTCGGCCTGTTCCGGAATTCTCAGCGGCCCTTTGCGACCGCCGCGCCGCGCCCGTTCAGGCAGAGCCGCCAACGCCTCTTCCGCTGACGGATGATCGTGCATGAGACGACGCCATGTTACCGGACCAACATTCTCGGTGCGCGCCAGCCGTAGCAGCGCTGGCAGATCGGGGTTCAGACGCCCGTCGCCGTTCACCGTGATGACTGGCCGATTCTGGGTTCGGTCCCATTCAGAAGACGACCGATATTGGTGCGATGCCGCATGAAGATGATGAAGGCGACCAGCACCCCGGCCAACGGCTTTTCCGATCCTGAAAAGGAATGTCCATTCTGGAAGAACAGAATCACAGGCATGCAGGCGAAGGCCAGCAACGCCCCGGCAGAAGAAATGCGCGTCACTTTCGCACCCACCACCCAGATTAGACAGCAGGCCAGACCGGCAAGCGGCGACATCGCCAGCACGACACCGAGTCCCGTAGCCACACCTTTTCCGCCCCTGAACCCGAGCCACAGGGGAAAGCAGTGGCCCAGAACGGCAAAGATCGCCGCCAGAGACGCAGCCCGGTCACCGAGTTCCGGCGGCGTCATCACCCAGGCGATGAGGACTGCGAGCGCGCCTTTCAGGCCATCCAGCAGGAGCGTTGCGGCGGCGAGCTTCCTGTTGCCCGTGCGCAGGACATTGGTCGCGCCGATATTGCCTGAACCGATCTGACGGATATCGCCCTGCCCGGATGCCGCCGTCAGCAGCAGGCCGAAAGGAATGCTTCCCAGCATGTAGGACAGCAGCATCACGCCCGCCAGCAACGTGCCGGGTGACTCGAAAAAATTCACGCAGCACCTCCGAAGACCCGACGCCCGTTCTTCCAGGTACCCATGACCTTCCCTTCCAGCGCCCTGCCATCGAACGGCGTGTTCTGGGCGTGACCGGGAAGCTCGCCCGCAATGACCTGCCATGCCCGGTCGGGATCAAACAGACAGAGGTCCGCCGGCGCTCCGGCGGCGAGCGTCCCCACAGGCCGCGCACCACCGCGTGCTGCTGCCCCATTCACGCCGAGCAGAACAGCGGGCCTGCACGTCAGCAGCGCCAGCGCGTCGCTCAGAGACAGGGTGCCGTCGTGATAGCGCGTCAGTGTGACGCCGAGCAGCGTGGCCAGCCCGGTTCCACCCGCCGAAGCCTGCGCGAACGGCAGCCGCTTGTCGTCCGGGTCACGCGGCGCATGATCGGAGGCGATGGCGTCGATCGTCCCGTCCGCCAGAGCCGCGCAGATGGCCAGCCGGTCATCCTCGCGACGCAGAGGCGGCGAGAATTTGGCGTAGGTCCGGAAGTCGCCAATCGCCGTTTCATTGAGATCAAAATATTGGGGAGCCGTATCACAGGTCACGCGCACGCCACGCGCCTTGGCCTGACGGATCAGTTCTACGCCCTCACCCGTCGAGACATGCCCGAAATGCAGGCGGCCGCCGGTCATCTCCACCAGCCGGATGTCACGGGCGATCATGATCGCTTCCGCTGCCGTCGGAATTCCGGGTAGGCCGAGACGCAGGGCCAGTTCGCCTTCCGTCGCACAGCCGCCAGCCAGTGTCGGTTCTTCCGGATGCTGCACCACCAGCGCATCGAAAGCCTGCGCATAAGTCAGCGCCAGCTTCATCTGACGCGCCGAGGCGATGGCGCGATTACCGTCCGTGAAGGCCACGGCGCCGGCTTCAGACAGCAGGCCGATCTCGGCCAGTTCAGCGCCCTGACAGCCCTTGGTGAGCGCACCGTATGGCAGGATCGAAACGTAATCAGGCTCCTCGCCACGGAACCGCAGCATCCGCACCATGGCGGGATCGTCGATGGGAGGAGAGCCGGTCGGCAGCACGGCGACCGTTGTCACACCGCCCGCAAAGGCAGCGCGGGAAGCCGATTTGACTGTTTCACGATATTCGTGGCCCGGCTCGCCGATCTCGACACGCATATCGACAAGACCGGGACAGAGAACTGCCCCCTGTCCGTCCACAATCTCGGCGCCTTCCGGCTTGCCCTCGGCGTCAGGCAGATCATGTCCCACGATCACGCCGTCACGCACCAGAAGCCGTCCCTGCCGATCCAGTCCGGATGCAGGATCAATCAGGCGTACATTTTCGAAAACGGTGCAGGTGCTCATGACCGGCCTCCACGGGACAGACGATCCAGCACGGCCATGCGCACCGCAACACCCATCTCCACCTGCTCACGGATCACGCTCTGGTCGGAATCCGCGATCTGGCTGGCAATCTCCACGCCACGGTTCATCGGACCGGGGTGCATGACCAGCGCGCCCGGTTTCGCCAGATCGAGCCTGCGCTGATCAAGGCCGTAATAGCGGAAATACTCACGGGCGCTGGGGATCAGGCCGCCGGACATCCGCTCTTTCTGAAGACGCAGCATCATCACCACGTCAACATCACGCAAACCGGTTTCCATCGAATGATGCACTTCAACACCGAGGCTGGCCATCGAACGCGGCACCAGCGTCAGAGGGCCGACCAGACGGACCTTGTTCGCCATGGATGTCAGCAGATGGATATTGGACCGCGCCACACGGGAATGGGCTATGTCGCCACAGATGGCGACGGTCAGCCCTTCGAGACGGCCCAGATGACGGCGGATGGTCAGCGCATCAAGCAGCGCCTGCGTCGGGTGCTCATGCGTGCCATCGCCTGCGTTGATAACGGCAGCATCGACCTTCTGCGCCAGCAGCGCAGGCGCGCCGGACTGGGAATGACGCACCACCAGCAGGTCGGTGCGCATGGCGTTCAGCGTCGCCGCCGTATCCAGCAGCGTCTCGCCCTTGTTTACGGATGACTGCGCGACCGACATGTTCACCACGTCAGCCCCAAGGCGCTTTCCCGCCAGCTCAAAGGACGTGCGCGTGCGCGTGCTGTCCTCGAAGAACAGGTTGATGAGTGTGCGTCCCCGCAGCAGATCCCGCGGTGTCTTGCGGGACCGGCTCAGGAGCGCATAGCTCTCCGCCAGATCAAGAATGGGTTCTATCCGGGAGGGGTGCATCCCCTGAATCCCGAGAAGGTGTCGGTCCGAGGGACCGAAAAAACGGGAGCCCCCGGACGACGCCTCAGCCATTCTGAACGGCCCCTATCCGTGCCAGCACTTCATCACGCCCCAGAGCCGCCGCCGTGGCGTCAATGCCCGGCGAGACCGTCGTGCCGCACAGCGCGGCGCGCAGCGGCTGGGCGACTTTTCCCAGTTTCAGCTCACGCTTTTCAGCGAACAGTTTGAGCGCTTCATGGATCGGCTCCGCCGTGAAGGGCTCGACCACGGCCAGATCACGGGCCAGATCAGCCAGCATCTCCCGGTTTTCAGGAGTAAGCTGCTTCTCGGCCTTGGCGTCGAAGGACAGCGGCACCTGACGTCCAAGGAACGCGGCACTGTCCGTGAGTTCGACCAGCGTGCGGGCGCGCTCCTTGAGGCCGGGCATCAGTTCCAGCACGCGCCTGCGTACTTCCGGACCTGTTTCCACACCCTCACGACCAGCCAGACGCTCCATCACGTCATTGGTCAGACGCTCATCATCGGCTTCACGCAGATAGACGGCGTTGACGTGTTCCAGCTTGGTGTAATCCATCCGCGACGCCGAGCGGCCTACGCCGGAGAGGTCGAACAGACGGATCTGCTCGTCGCGGGACAGGATCTCGGCGTCGCCGTGACCCCAGCCGAGACGCAGCAGGTAGTTGCAGAGCGCTTCCGGCAGATAGCCCATCTCGCGGAATTCGACCACCGACTGCGCGCCATGACGCTTGGACAGTTTCGCGCCATCGGGACCGTGGATCAGTGGCAGATGCGCGAAGCGCGGTGCTTCCCAGCCCATCGCACGATAGATCATCAGCTGACGGAAGGTGTTGGTCAGGTGGTCGTCGCCACGGATGACATGGGTGATCTCCATGTCGTGGTCATCCACCACCACGGCGTGCTGGTAGGTTGGGGTGCCGTCGGAGCGGAGGATGATCATGTCGTCCAGCTCGGCATTGGCCACGCGGACCTCGCCCTGCACGAGATCCTCGATCACGTTCTCGCCCTCATGCGGGGCCTTGATGCGGATGGCGTACGGCGCGCCAGCAGGCGCTTCGGACGGGTCACGATCGCGCCACATGCCGTTGTAACGGGGCGGCCTGCCCTCCGCCACGGCGGTCTCGCGCATTTCCTTCAGTTCTTCCGGCGTGCAGAAGCACTTGTAGGCCTTGCCTTCCGCCAGAAGCTGGAGGGCGACTTCCCTGTGGCGGTCTTCCCGCGCGGACTGGAATACGGGTTCACCGTCCCATGTCAGCCCCATCCATTTCAGGCCATCGAAAATCACGTCCACGGCTTTCTGCGTGGAGCGTTCCTTGTCGGTGTCCTCAATGCGGAGCACGAACTGGCCACCGCAATGGCGGGCATAGAGGAAATTGAAGAGGGCGGCGCGGGCGTTGCCGATATGCAGCAACCCGGTCGGGGATGGGGCAAAGCGCGTACGAACGGTCATGACCGGGTGCATATCACGGAGCCGGAGGGACGGCTATGGAGATTTCGGAAACACCTCCCTGAAGGAGACGCACCCGTCATGCCTGACGGAGAATTGCGGCTCTACCGGATGGCGGGCTGCAACCGCACCATTTCCCGAAGAGCGAAACGCAGTTCCGTCTGGTCACCCGGCATCCGATCGATGTACCGCAGCAGAACAGGCAGTATCGCCGCCGCACGTTCCTGATCCTGTCGCCACAGACGCAGGAACACCTGCAGCTGGCGTGCAAGCCACGGGGAACAGGCCTTGCTCTGCGCCCGTTCCTGCACTTCGATGACATACATGCCGACCGTCATGATCGCCATATGCTGCGAGAAGCGGGCGAAAACCACGTCATCCGGCACATTGCGGGCCGTGCGCACCGTCCGGACCATGCTGTCCGCGTTCATGATCAGCCAGGCGCGCTCGGACATGCGACTGCGCGGGTAGGTCAGATCACGCAGACACCGCTGCGCCCACACGATGGTCCGGCGCAGATGGTCATCAGGACGGAACGTCAGCACAAAGCGGAACATGACAGCGGAGAAAAACACGGCGCCGAGAAAGGCGGAGGTGCCATTCAGGAATGAAATCTCGTCATAGCGCCCGGTGTTCGCAGGACCGATCAGGACCGGCAGGAACATGTTGAAGGAAAAGGCGTGATTGACCAGCCGTGGCGTGCGGGCCGCCAGACCACCCGCCACCATCGGCACCATCAGCGCGCCCGCCAGAAGCTCCGGCGAAGTCACGCCCGGCACCACCAGCACAACGAAGATTCCCGCCACAAATGCGCACCACATCGCGCCGCGCACAAAACCGCCCGTCGCCAGTGTCGGCGTTTCCCGCGTCGCGAGCAGTCCATAGACCAGCGCGACATAGGACACGAAGGTGATGCCGGACGGCCACCCGGTGACTTCCCACAACAGCCACGCCCCCATGATCCCGGCGGCTGCGCGCAAGCCGTTGCGCATGCCTTCCACGCCCTGCCGCACGGAACGGGACGTAAAGCGGAATCGGTCGCCACGTTGGGGAGAGATGATCATCCGGACATGCCCGTCGGCATTGGCAAGGCTGCGCTCGATGGAGGGCCTGCCAGCCTCCGCCCTCCTCCGCGCGAACGCCGCCAGCAGCGACGCCAGAGCGGCGCGGGCATGGTCCGCCGCCCGTCCGGCTGTCGGCCCCATTTCCAGCACGTCGTATTCAATGCGGGTGGCCGCCGCCATGATGTCAGCCAGAAGAGCCTGCTGCACGGGTCGTGAGAAATCCACCGTCTGAAGCATTGCGCTGGTATGAGCGGCGACACTTCTCAGGCGCTTCACGAGGTTTCGACGCGCGTTTCCTTCCATATCCGGAAGGCACATCATCGTCGCCACACCTTCACAGATGATACCCAGAATGATGTACGTTCCCCGCGCCATCGCCACGGAGAAGGCGGCGTCCGGGTCCGGGATGGCGTCCACCGCGACGATGGCCGTGGTGAAACCGGCCACCAGAAAGCCGTAGCTCCGAAATCCGTCGAAGAAGGTGGCGCAGCCGCAGCACAGGCCGATCCATGCGGCCAGCCCCACGAAGAAAATGGCCGCCTGCTGGGGAAAGGACGCAATCAGCGCCACACCGACGGAACAGCCCACCACTGTTCCGACCATCCGCCACCGGGCCTTGGAAATCGACTCACCGCGGGAAGCTGTGGCGACCACCCAGACCGTCAGCGGCGCCCATTGCGGGCTCCCCAGTTCCATCCACATGGCGACAAGCAGGGAAAAGATCGCCGCACAGGAAGTGCGCACTGCGAAGCCGAGATTCGCAGGCGACGGCGCGAAAAGCCAGCTCCAGTTCCGCTCTGCCGCCGCCGTTGTCACGCTCGCCCCGTTCCCTGCTCATCAGTTGATCATGGCGTTGCAAGCAGACGATAGCGCGGAAAAAGTCCAAGTCTTTCTTGTGATGGAATCATAAACAGCGCTTATAATACAGCTTTCAAAGCACGAGAGCGCTCGTCAGATCCAGACCGCTCACAGTGTTCCAGGCGCACTGCATCAGGGCGCTCATCAGAGGACGCCGGAGCCTGATCAGCCCCACCGGCACCTCAGGCGAAGGCTCCAGACGACGGATGTTCAATCCCTGCCCTTCACTGCCGGGAGGAAGTGCGGCGATTGGCAGAATGGACGCCAGCCTTCCCGCCTTCAGTTCGGCATGCAGCAGCGCCAGCGCATTGGTCTCGAACTGGATGTCCGGCTTTTTCACCCCCGCTTTCTCAAAAGCCGCGTCCACGATCTGACGGCTTTTCATCGAACGGTCGAAGAGACAGAGCGGCAGTTCGGCTGCCTGCGACCAGTTGCAGCGTGTCCGCCCCGGCAACGCGACACCCGGAGCGGCGGCCAGAACATGCTGTTCCTTGTAGAGGGTATGTCCTTCAATATTGGGAACGGCCGTCTGCTGGTCGAGATAGACCAGCCCCAGATTGAAACGCTCTTCCGTCAGCCCATGCATTACCTCTGCAGAAGAGACGACCGTCACTTCCAGATGCAGGGCCGGAATCGCGGCACGCAGGCTTTCCGCCAGCAGCGGCGCAATCTGTACGGCGGGCGGCATGATACCGATGGACAGCGAACCACCTGCCACGTCATGCGCGAACCCCGCTTCCTGTTTCAGCCCGTCAAGCGCCGCCAGACTCTGCCGCGCCCACGCGACGACCCGTTCGCCTTCCGGCGTAAGGCCCAGAACACGGTGACGGCGGCGCACGATGGAGACGCCCAGTTCATGCTCAAGCTGCCTGATGGCCGTGGAAAGAGCGGGTTGGGAGACACCACAATGGGCTGCGGCACGGGAAAAATGCCGGAAGTGATCGAGCGCGACCAGATAACTCAACTGCCGGAGAAACATCCGATCTTCCCTTCGCCACACCTGTTCGGGTCATTCAAGAACAGCGTGTCATAGACGGAAAACACCCGATCATAAAAAACCGGACATTTCTTACAGGGATGGCGGAAAAATCTGACCGGATCTGACTGTAACCGTCCGCTTTCATCGCGGCACGATCTCTGGCGCAATCCATCTATCGGGCATGGTCGGCAGGCACCAGCATTCATCCGGATCAGGGAGCAGCCACAGACGACAGACACGAACGCTCGGTTCTCCGGACTGTCCCGATATTGCGGGAAGAATGCTGGATTTCAGGCAATTTCATTACGGATTCATCAAAAAACAAAACTGAAAGACCAATTCTGCATGGGAACATATCCGTGACCCACTGCGTTTTCGACTCAGTAGATTCGAAAAGGAAACACCATGACGACCGTATTGATAACGGGTGCAGGCACCGGTTTTGGTCATGAAGTCTCACTGCGGATGGCAGAAAAAGGGTTCAATGTCATTGCCGGCGTGGAAATCGCCGCACAGGTCTTCACCCTTTCGGAGGAAGCCCGGAAACGGGGCGTTTCTCTGCGCGTCGAGAAACTCGATGTGACCAATGATGGAGATCGGCAAAAGGCTGCGGCCTGGGATGTGGATATCCTGCTGAACAATGCCGGCATTTCCGAAGGCGGTTCCGTCGCCGACATTCCGGCGGACAATCTCCGCTGGCAGTATGAAGTCAACATCGTTGGTCCGGTCTCACTGACACAGATCGTGCTGAGGAACATGGTGAAGAAAAAGAAGGGAAAGATCGTCTTCATGTCTTCGGTGGCCGGTCTGACCACAGACCCGTTCGCGGGAGCCTATTCCTCCTCCAAACACGCTATCGAGGCGATCGCGTCCGCCCTCAGTCAGGAAGTCAAGGAATTCGGGATCGAAGTGGCGACGGTCAATCCCGGTCCGTTCCTCACCGGTTTCAACGACCGCATGTTCGAGACCTGGGAAAGCTGGGAAGATGATCCATCAGAGCGTCTCTTCGACTACAGCAAGATCGCCTTCCCTCATGAGCAGTATGACCCCGAGCCGGTCTTTGAAACGACCGTTGGCGTTCTGACCGGTGAAATCGAGACCTACCGGAATGTCGAACCCAAGGAGATCATCGCCGAGCAGCGTGAGCAGCTCAATGCCGTCTGGACGCAGAAGGTTACGGATGGACTGGGACAGCGCGCGCCTCTCGTGCAGAAGGCTTATGACATCAAGCCCGGCACGCCGGTAAAGGAAGGCTGACCATCCAGCCACCCCTTTCGACTTCGGGTAAACGCATCCAAGAATTATGAGACAAAAAAAAGCCTGCCTCTGCTTTCGCGGAGGCAGGCTTTTCAACACATCACGACAGGCAGTTACGCTTATTCAGCAGCAACAGCCACGCTTCGGTTCGGAACAATGACCGAAACCACGCCAGCCACGATGATGTTGACCACCAGAGCAAGCAACCCCGTGGAAACCAGTTCGGACCAGCCGCCGATGGCGAGTGTGTGGACCGGTTTCAGACCATCAGACCAGCACATTGCCAGACCGAAGACCGTGCCGACCACCCAGCCTGACAGCATCCCGGTTGATGAGAACCGGAATTTGGTGAGACCAAGGATCAGCGCAGGGAATGTCTGAAGAATGATGACGCCCCCCAGCAACTGAAGGTCGATGGCGAACTTTGCGTTCAGGAACATCACGCAGAGCAGAGCGCCGAGCTTCACACCGAACGCCGCGATCCGCGAAGTCGTCACACCTGCATAGCTCTTCGGCAGGATGTTGTTCGTCAGCAGGTTCGCCGCACCGATCGCCATGACGGCGGCAGGAACGAGCGCGCCCACAGCAATGGCCGCGAAGGCGAAGCCTGCGAACCAGTCGGGGAACAGCTTCAGGAACAGGTAAGGCACCACCATGGAGGACACGGTCGTGTCGATCCCGGCGACGTGCGCCATCATGCCGAGCAGGGCGATCAGTCCGAGCACAATGGTGTAGATCGGTAGATAAACAGCATTCTGTCGGACCGTATCAGCGGATTTCGCCGCCAGAATACCAGTGAGTGTGTGCGGATACAGGAACGCAGCCAGCGCGGAAGAAAGCGCCAGTGTCGCGTATGGCATCATCTGCCCTGCCTTCATCACGTGATCAGCGTCAGGCATCGCCACAACACTGTTCATGACGTCGAACATGTGGCCATAGCCGCCAAGCTTGATCGGGATCAGCGTCACGGCGGCAATCACCGCGATATAGATCATGATGTCCTTGATGAACGCCGTCAGCGCAGGCGCATGAAGACCACCGAGCCACGTATAGGCAGCGAGCGAGACAAAGGCGATGACCAGCGGAATCTGGCCCGAAAAGCCAAGAGCCTCAACGACCGTACGGATACCGATCAGCTGGAGCGCAATATAGGGCATGACCGCGATCAGCCCGGAAAACGCAACAGCCAGTTCAAGGGTGCGGCTACCGAAGCGGGCCCGGATCATGTCCGCCGCAGTAGCATGACCGCCATCGTTGGCGATCTTCCACAGCTTCGGCATGACGATGAAGATGAACGGATAGACGATGATGGTGTAGGGTAGCGCAAAGAAGCCATAAGCGCCGACCGCATAGACCAGCGCCGGAACCGCGATGACGGTATAGGCTGTATAGAAGTCGCCGCCGACCAGAAACCAGGTGACCCAGGCCCCGAACTCACGTCCACCCAGCCCCCACTCTTCCGTGTCGTGGCCGCTATGCCCTTCGGCCGGCGCGGAAGATGGCGTTTTTTTTCCGCCTGAAAACCAGCCTTTCCAGTGAGAAACCGTGCTACCTGCGACAATCGTCAACCCGAAGAACAGGATGAAGACGACAAGCGCGATCGTATCAGATGCGGGAATGCTGTTCATGACTGCGCTCCCTTTTTCCAGGCAAGCCAGATCAGAACTGATGTCACCGGCACCCACGCGAACTGGTACCAGTAGAAAAACGGGAATCCGAACAGCATCGGGGTCTGGTGGTTATAGAAGGGCACCCACAGCAACCCGACAAAGGGCGCGAGGAGCAGGATATTGAAAATTTTCATTCAGCGACCACTTCTTATTATTCGTGTGTGTGTCGGATTTGTTGACACTGTAAAATGACCATCGGGAAGTCAATAGAACTTCCCGTGAAAGCGCAGTTTGATGCCATTTTCACAAGCTTTTCATCCGGCCCTCGATCACACCCGCCTCGGCGGTCTGTTTTACGATGTCGTGCAACCCGCTCACTTCCCCACACACACGCTCCGTTATCGTAACGATCGGGCAGCGTCCACTGTCGGCCTCGACACGCTGACCGAGGACGAATGGGTTGATCACTTTGGCCGTTTCAAACCGCTCCCCGGCTCTTTGCCGCACCCGCTGGCGCTCCGTTATCACGGCCACCAGTTCCGTCAGTACAACCCTGATCTCGGCGATGGTCGCGGTTTCCTGTTCGCCCAGTTGCGTGACGACACCGGACGCCTGCTTGATCTCGGCACCAAAGGCAGCGGCCGGACCCCATGGTCACGGGGCGGCGATGGTCGCCTGACCCTGAAAGGCGGTATTCGGGAGATTCTGGCCGCCTCCATGCTGGAAGCATTGGGCGTTGAAACCTCCCGCGCCTTCAGCCTGATCGAAACGGGCGAAAATCTGGAACGACATGACGAGCCATCCCCGACGCGCTCGGCTGTTCTTGTGCGGCTCGGTCACTCACACATCCGTATCGGAACCTTCCAGCGCCTTGCGGCCAATGCCGAGACAGAAGCGCTGAAGCAGCTCGGTACCTATGTCCGGGAAACCTACTACCCAGACCTTTCCATCCCGGAAGACGGCAACGAAGCCCTGATCCTGTTTGAGGCCGTCTGCGGTCGCGTCGCCCGTGTAGGCGCGCAGTGGATGGCGGCGGGCTTTGTGCATGGCGTTCTGAACACGGACAATATCGCCATCACGGGCGAGAGTTTCGATTATGGCCCGTGGCGGTTTCTGCCCCGGTTCGATGCAGGCTTTACCGCCGCGTATTTCGACCATAACGGGCTTTACGCCTATGGACGCCAGCCACAGGCGCTGCTGTGGAATCTGGCCCGTCTGGCGGAATGCCTGCTGGAATTTGCCCCTCATGCCGGGCTGACGGACGTTCTTTCCGGCTTTCCTGCGCTTTATGAACGCGAACTGGACCTCGCATGGTGCCGTCGTCTTGGCGTCAATCCGGATACTCCCGAGGCCGACCGCGCCCTTCGCCATGCGGTGACGCTGTTCATGGAAACCTCCGGCATTCCGTTCCATTGCCTTCCCTTCGACTGGTATGGTGGCAGTGGTGGTGCGGAGCGTGCGCTGAATGGCGAGCGTGGTGATCTCTATCGTGACAGCGCCTTTGCAGAGGCGCGCGACCTGCTCGAAAAACGGACCCCGGTCGCCTCCTATTCCGCAGATCATCCATATTTTTCAGGCGGTCAGCCCTGTAACATGCTCATCACGACGGTCGAGGCTCTCTGGACAAAACTGAGCGAGCAGGATGACTGGTCCGCGCTTGACGCCAAGCTGGCTGAAATCGATCTGATGGCCGACGCTCTGGGTCAGTATCGCGCCCTGTGAGCATGAAGTCGGAGAAACCTCCTTCATGAACTCAAAAAATCTTCGCTTTTTGGACATATCCGGGCTTTAAGAACGGTTCTTCACCTTTAGGATGCACCCTGCACGCGATATGTTCGCATTCCATGCGACCGTATGAGGCGGGCGTATCCAGCCTTTGAACACTGCAACCTTGGGACCGGTTTCTTGGCGCGTATCAGCCGCATCCTTCCAGCCAGCCTTTCATCCGCCACGACGAAAACGTCGCTGAAACGCCGAGGTGATGAACTCGGCGGTGTTCTGCTGTGGGTGCTGGCGCTCGTCCTGACAGCCTGTTTCTGGAGCTATGACCCGCTCGACCCCTCCCCGGATGTGTCGACCGACAGAGCGCCTACGAACCTGCTTGGACGACCGGGAGCCTTTCTGGCCGATATTCTCATTCAGGCTGTGGGTCTCTCCACGGCGCTGCTGATTGTCGCCCTCGCCGCGTGGGGATGGAGAATCTTCCGGCATCGCGGTCTGAGCGTCTTCGTAATACGGGCTGTCGCCCTCTGTTTCCTCCTTCCAGTGGGGGCGGCTCTTCTTGCGGCGCTCCCCATTCTGATCACGGCCTTTCACGCACCGGCATGGCCATCCGACGCAGGCATAGGCGGCGGGATCGGAGCCAGCATAGCGCGGGAAGCCGTTGCCGCCGGAATGTCCGCCATTGGGCCTGCGGGCGGCGTCATCATCTGGTTCCTCGGCCTGATCCTTGCCGTTCTTCTGGGCGCGCTGGCGTTCGGGCTCGACAAGAATGAATGGAACAGCATCGCCCGACTGACAGGCGCGACCATGCTGCTCATCGGTCGGCAGCCCGGTCGCCTCGCCAAAGTGATTATTGCCCGTCAGCGTCGGGTTCTTCCGGGGCAGGAGGACGCATACGCCCGCAGCGACTACGGCAACGGTTATGAAACAGCCGGTTCCGAAACTGGTTTTGTCGAACAGGACAACGGCAGCAAACGGTCGTGGATTCCCCGGCGCGCCAAGGCTTCCACCGCCTCGGCCGGGCAATATCTTGCAGCAAAAGCAGCGCAGGAAACCCGCTTCGCACCTCCGCCGCCGCGTTCCGAAACGGCAAGACAGCCTGCCGCCACCAGAAGCGCCGCCCCTACAGGCACCGATCTCGCTCTTCTGGCGCCCTCACCGGAATCACCTCCGGCAAACCGTCCGACTGGCCGCAGGCCCGCCAACACGGTTAACGAGGACGAAGCTGTCTACGCCCTGCCCGGCCCGGTAAATGATGCCCCGCCGCCGACCGAGCGCCTCTCAGCGTATCGGGATGAGCAGGCTGATGCTTCTGCTGATCTTCAGGCTCCGGCTCCCTTGCAGCCGGCATCGCCACCTCCGGCGACCCGGCCTGAACCCGTCACGCAGTCTGCCGGTTACGGCGCGCCTGCTGAAGGTGAAGGCAAGAAGTCCCTGCTTTCCAAACTCTTCGGGGGACGCTCGGAAAATGATGGAGGGTCAGCAGCAGGTCGACGGGAAGCTGCAAAGGCGTCTCAGGGCTGGGTTCTGCCACCTGTCTCTCTGCTGAAACTTCCCCCCGCCTCGCGGGCCGCCATGGCGCCATCGCGGGAAATGCTGGAAGGAAACGCCCGGCTTCTCGAAACGGTTCTTGCGGACTTCGGCGTGCAGGGACGGATCGTCGATCTGCATCCCGGCCCCGTGGTCACGCTGTACGAGCTTGAGCCAGCCCCCGGCATTCGCGCTGCCCGTGTCATCGGTCTGGCGGACGATGTCGCCCGTTCCCTGTCCGTGCTCAGCGTCCGTATCGCCACGGTTCCCGGCCGCAATGTCATCGGTATCGAAGTCCCTAACGCGACCCGCGAGACGGTGTATCTCTCCGAACTGTTCAAATGCCCCGAATGGGTGAACACGACAGCCCGCCTTGAACTGGCTCTCGGCAAGGATATCGCTGGCGAACCGGTCTTCGGCGACCTCGCCAAGATGCCGCATCTTCTGGTCGCAGGCACCACCGGCTCCGGTAAGTCGGTCGGGATCAACGCGATGATCCTGTCACTGCTTTTCCGACATTCGCCGGACGAGTGCCGCCTGATCATGATCGACCCCAAGGTGCTGGAACTGTCGATCTATGACGGCATCCCTCACCTGCTGACGCCTGTCGTCACCGAGCCGAACAAGGCCGTCACCGCCCTGAAATGGGTCGTGCGCGAGATGGACCGCCGCTATCGCGCCATGGCGCATCTGCAGGTGCGTAACATCGCCGGTTACAATGAACGGGCTGCGCAGGTTCGGGAGCGCGGCGAGGAAGTGACCCGTCGCGTCCAGACCGGCTACGATCCGGAAACGGGCAACCCGATTTTCGAAGAACAGTCTCTGACGCTCGACCCCCTGCCCTTCATCGTTGTGGTCATTGACGAAATGGCCGATCTGATGATGACGGCAGGAAAGGAAATCGACGCCGCCGTCCAGCGTCTCGCGCAGAAAGCCCGTGCGGCGGGTATCCACGTCATCATGGCGACGCAGCGTCCGTCCGTGGACGTGATTACCGGCACCATCAAGGCCAACTTCCCGACGCGTATTTCCTTTCAGGTCATCAGCAAGTTCGACAGTCGAACGATCCTTGGCGAACAGGGCGCGGAACAGTTGCTCGGTCAGGGCGACATGCTGTTCATGCAGGGCGGCGGTCGCATCACCCGCGTGCATGGTCCATTCGTTGCCGATAGCGAAGTCGAGGCAGTGGTTGAATTCCTGCGCGAACAGGGTGAGCCGATTTATGATGAAGACGTCATCTCCGAACGCGAGGATGACAGCGCTGCGGGAGCGTTTGAAGCCGGAAGCGGCGGTGGAGATGGCGATGCAGGCGGTCTGTATGACAAGGCGGTCGCCATCGTGATCCGCGAAGGCAAGGCGTCCACCTCCTTCGTCCAGCGTCATCTTTCGATTGGCTACAACCGTGCGGCCAAGCTGATTGAACAGATGGAGAAGAACGGTATCGTGACGGCTGCCGACCATGTGGGTCGTCGCAAGGTGCTGATCGGGCGTGGCGCAGAAGACTGATTTATCTGCGCCCCACTTTATGGAGCCATTCCGCTGCGCACCGGTCAGCAGAATGGCTCGAACGACTTATCTGGCGTGCTTCTTCATCCGTTCAGGTGAATACGGAACCGCTCTCAATTTCAGCCTCACCCCGGTCTTAAGTTATTACTTCTGGACAGACGGTGCAGGCTTTCTCTGTTTCTGGAAACGAGTGAACGGTCATGACGGGTCTCTCTTCAACACTCCCGTTTGAAACGCTCTATGAAAGCAATCAGGCGCTCATCATCAACAAGCCCGCTGGTCTGCCGGTTCATCCCGGACCACGTGGCGGTCCAAGCGTTGAAGACTGGTTTCCCCTGATGAGCCGAAGGAAAGATGGTCCGTGGCTCGCGCACAGGCTGGACGCCGACACGGCAGGCTGCCTTGCCATTGCCCTGCGCAAACAGACATTGCTGGCGATGCAGTCCTGCTTCTCACAAGGCCTGACCCGCAAGATCTACTGGGCCATCGTGCAGGGCGTTGCTCCGGAAACAGCGGAGATTGATGAGCCTCTGAAAAAGATCAGCACGAAATCCGGTGGATGGAGAATGTGCGCCGCTCCAGACGGACAGAACGCACGGACGACATTGAGGCGTCTCGGCACGGACGGTGTGTGTTCGTGGGTAGAGCTGACGCTCCACACGGGCCGGACCCATCAGGCGCGGATACATTGCGCCCTTCTGGGCACACCCATCAAAGGCGACCCGATCTACGCCGAGGGGAAAACTGAATCTTCAGGTCCGTTACAGCTCCTGAGTCGGGAGCTTACGCTGCAACTTCCCACCCCGGTCACGGCAGTCGCGCCACCGCCGCCCCACATGGAGGCGGCTTTAAGACGCTGTGGGTATCATCCCCAAATCGGGTGACGCCCTTTCAGGACCGGACGATCAGTTGCTGACGGCGTGCCAGGACTTGCCCTGGAATTTGTAGTCCACGTGCAGTTCTTCGATGATTTCGGAGAAGACGTGGTTGTCATACACGATCATGGACGGGATCGGACGCACCCGCATGAAATCTGCATGGAACGTGCGGTTCAGAGCGCGCTCGAACACACCGGGACCGGTCTTGTAGGGGATGTACAGACCCGGATGGAGATAGCAGTTCCGATAGAGCGACAGCAGCACGTCTTCCAGAATCGGGCTGTTCGCAACCGAACCGAAGAAGTCATTATGCACCACACTGTCATGGGTCAGGAGGAACACATGTGAGTGGTGATGGGACAGTCGCTCAAAGAACACGTCTTCGGAACGGATGCGGATATCGGCGTCGAGCCACCAGCCACCCAGCTTCTGGATGACGTGAGCGCGAAGGAAATCTGCCGCCTCGGCAGGATGACGGGTGCTCAGGAACAGGTTCCGGGCTTCGACGCCATAAACCTCATACAGCCACTGGGCGGCTTCTTCCTGATTGAAAGTCTTGACCTCAACGCCTTTGAGATTGCGGTGATATTCGAAGTTACGCTCAACTTCGTCCGGCGTTTCCCTGTCCCAGTACATGAAGATCTTACGGGGGATGAGAGCGCCCGGCACACGGCTGTCAGCCACGCCGTTGCGCATCTGCTCGGTGTAGAGGCGGTTCATGACCTCCAGATACAGCCTGTCGCACTCCTCGCCCGTGTGGAACTCGTCGTAACAGTTGCCCATGATGCGGGCAGCCTTGATCAGGTCGCCTGTGGTCCATGCTGTCTGGATGCCGAGGATGTAATTGTAGAGAGGAAGCGACAGGGACCGGAGCGCGTCCATATCCGCCTGATCAAGCGGCAGACCGGCTTTCAGCTGACACAGAAGACTGACGTGCAGCAGAATGTGCGCGCCGGGGTGCTGGTCCGGAGATTTCGAATGGAGTTCATACCCGATGTGATAAACACGGGCCGCCTCCGCAACACAGCGATCGGTATGGAGAATATTGGCGAGGTAAAACGCCTTCTCGACAGTGTCGCAGCCATGCTCGTTATAATAAGCAATGGCTCTTTCATTATTTGCCAGATCGGAGGGAGTAAGATGCGGTGGCGTTACCGGTTCAGTCATTCCATTTTCTCCGACGGACTTATCTGAGCAACCTATTACCAAATCCTCAGATCGTTACAACCTGAACGAATGGTCAATAGAACCCCAGCTACTCCTGATTATCATTTTTTTTCGCTAAAAACTGAAAAAGATCATTTCATGACAGACCTCCCGCCTGGGGAGCTTTTCAGACGCGCGTGAGGCCCCCTTAACAAACCGTCGGAAGATCGTCATCGTGGCGCACATTTCTGGCTCTGTCGGCAAGGGAGGCTCTCATGACACGCCCGCAAAACATTCTGGTTCGTGGCGCAGGCGTCGCGGGCCTTGTCGCCGCTGTCAGACTGGCCAGTCGGGGAGCGCGTGTCACTCTGGCCGAAGCCGGACCGAAAGTCGGCTCGGGCGCGTCCTGGATGGCGGGAGGCATGCTCGCTCCCTGGTGCGAAGCAGAGTCAGCACCGCCAGAAGTAACCGAACGCTCCATTGATTCCCTCGCCTGGTGGCGCGCCAACGTGCCGGATGTGCAGTCCAACGGCAGTCTTGTGGTCGCCCCGCCCCGCGACACGGCGGAAGTCGCCCGGTTTGGACGCCGCACCAGTCATTTTCGGGAAATCGGTCCGCAGGAGATCGGCGAACTGGAGCCGGATCTCGCCGACCGTTTTCAGAAAGCGCTCTTCTTTCCGGAGGAAGGCCATCTCGATCCACGGAAGGCGCTCCCTGCCCTCGCTGATCGTCTGGTGAACGAACTGGGCGGCCGCCTGTTGCTGAATACACCGGCGGCGCCAACCGACGAAACTTTCGACTGGACAGTTGATGCGACAGGTCTACGTGCGCGGAAGGAACTTTCCTCGCTGCGAGGCGTGAGAGGAGAGATGCTTCTTCTTCACTGTCCGGATGTCACGCTGCACAGACCCGTGCGGATGCTGCATCCCCGGATCCCCATCTACATAGTGCCCCGCGCCGATCACCTGTTCATGGTCGGCGCGACAATGATCGAAAGCGAGAATGACGGACCGATGACGCTCCGGTCGATGAGCGAACTGCTTAACGCAGCCTGGACGCTACACCCCGGTTTCGCGGAAGCCGAGATCGTGGATATCGGGACAGGTTTAAGGCCGTCCTATCCGGATAATGTACCGCTTGTGACACAGGAAGGTCGCACCATTTTCGTCAACGGAATGTACCGCCACGGCTATCTGCTGTCGCCATGGCTGGGCGCGCAGGTCGAGAAGCTCGTATTCGATTCTTAGAAGACCCGCGACTTGCGTGGTCTTCCTGAAAGCCCCAAGTGATGCATGAACCATGCAAGTGACGACTTCTGGTCAGGGAGGCTGACATGAACATTCTGGTCAACGACGAGGCCCGCGAGGTGACCGCCGCCACTCTCGCCGCGCTTGTCGATGAACTCGGCCTGAAGGGTGCCCGGATCGCCACCGCTGTAGATGGCGACTTCGTGCCGGCCTCCCGCCGTTCTCACCTGACCATTGCAGAGGGAATGAAGATTGAAATCGTCGCTCCCATGCAGGGTGGATAAAGCAATGAAGTTTTACGGAACCGCACTTTCCTCTCCTTTGATGCTCGGAACGGCCCAGTATCCTTCCCCTGACATCCTCGCTTCCGCTGTGAAAGCGGCTCAGGCTGGGGTCATAACGGTGTCGCTGCGCCGGGAATCTGCTGGTCAGAAGGCTGGACAGGCATTCTGGTCCCTCATTCGCGAACTTGAAGTTCCGGTGCTTCCCAATACGGCTGGATGTCACACGGTCAAGGAAGCAGTCACGACAGCCCACATGGCCCGCGAGGTGTTCGAGACGGACTGGGTGAAGCTCGAAGTCATCGGCGAAGCCGATACACTCCAGCCAGATGTGTTCGGGCTTGTCGAAGCCGCGCGTATTCTCACATCTGAAGGCTTCAGGGTTTTTCCCTACACGACTGAAGACCTTGTCGTGGCGGAGAAACTTCTCGCTGCGGGCTGTGAAGTGCTGATGCCGTGGGGTGCGCCCATCGGCTCGGGCAAGGGCCTGAACAATGTGTTCGGTCTGCGCGCTCTTCGGGCTCATTTCCCGGATGTTCCGCTTGTCGTCGATGCCGGGATCGGCGTGCCATCACACGCTGCGCAGGCCATGGAACTCGGCTATGACGCGGTTCTCATCAACACGGCCGTCGCCAAGGCTGGCGATCCCGTAGCGATGGCCCGCGCTTTCAGTCTGGCTGTCGAAGCTGGCGCTCTGGCGTATAAGGCGGACCCCATGGCGGAACGTGATATGGCGGCCCCCTCCACTCCCCTGCTCGGAAAGCCTGTGCTCGCATGACCCATTTACCGCTTCCACAACGCATCTATCCTGTCGTGGATCGGGCTTTCTGGATTGATCGTCTCGGCGCGGCCGGAGCGCGTTTCATCCAGCTCCGCATCAAGGACAAAACGGGCGCAGCGCTCGTTGAGGAATTGAAGGAAGGTTTGCGCTTCGCCGAACGCCATGGCGTGTCGCTGGTCGTCAACGACTTCTGGCAGGAAGCCATTCTGTGCGGCGCCCCCTGGCTGCATCTGGGACAGGAAGATCTCGACACAGCGGACCTTGGCGCCATCCGGAAAGCAGGCATTCGGTTCGGCATCAGCACGCACTGCGTGGAAGAACTGGAGCGCGCGCTGGCGGTCAAGCCTGATTATGTCGCGCTGGGACCGATCTGGCCGACACGCCTCAAGAAGATGGCTTTTGGGCCGCAGGGCACGGAAAAACTGACTGAATGGCGGCAGCGAATTGGCGATCTTCCTTTGGTCGCAATCGGCGGCGTTACCCTCGCCCGTGCGCCGGAGTGCATTGCTGCCGGTGCGGACTGTGTTTCCGCCGTTTCCGACTTCATTCTTGCGCCTGATCCTGAAGCCCAGATTGCGGCGTGGCTGGCGGCAACAGAAAAAAACATTGCGACATAACAATACTTCAACGCACCGGCGACTGCTTAAATGTTCTTCAATAGCTCTGACTGATTATCCAGCCAGTTGGTCGGATCGAAAGTTGTTCAGCTGATACCCGTCTTAAGAAAAACTGCCAGATTTGTGGCTGCATGCGGCCTGAGCTATGGTTTTTTCATCACCATGCCAGCATGTGCAGAAGCTTTTGATTCCAAGGATGTCACCATTCTTGGCGAGGCTCTGCACTTTGTTGTGCCTCCGCCAAAGGGAGAAATCTCCGTGGCGGTCGTCTACAATCCTGCGGTGTCAGGTTCAGAGCAGGAAGCGATGCAGATCAGCAAGGCTTTCTCCGACTCTTCACAGAATATCGATATTGTCATGCACGCTTTTGCCGTGCGTCTCGATGATCTAAATCATAACACATTTGTCGCTGTTGTATCCGCCAATGGCGCGGGCACACCTACCCTGAAAAACGCGCTCACGTCACACCACGCTGTCTGCGTGACAAGCCATCTGGACCAGGTGGAGAACGGAAGTTGCCAGATTTATCTGATCTCCCAACCAACCGTCGATATCCGCCTCAATCAGGACGCCTCTGACGCAGCGGACGTGCATTTCGCGACGGCATTCAGGATTATGGTGCGCACCCTCTGATCAGCGTGTCTTCACACACTGCGCGACATAAGCCGCCATGTCCGCAATAACCTGCTCGATTTTCTGAGCAAAACGAGGATTCAGTCCGGAGCCGCCGTTGGCTCTCCGGCTCACATAAAGCGCACGATTCATCTCAAGCTGTATGGCGCTGACCCCTTCAGCAGGCTGGCCATAATGGCTGGTGATGAACCCGCCTGCGAACGGATGATTACGGGCCACTTTCATATTCTGGGCCAGCAGATTGCGGGCCAGCGCCTGCACATAATGCAGCTCGCTCGATGCGCCGAAACAGTCGCCAATCACACAATCCGCTTTTGAGCCGTCCACTCCTGCCGGCATGGAATGCATGTCGAGCAGAACACAGAAGCCGTGCTTCTCTTTCATATCCCTGATCAGTTGACGAAGCTCGGCATGGTATGGATGCCAGTAGCGTCTCAGACGAGCGGTCGTCTCCGCCATGGAGAGTTTTCCTGCATAAAGCTGCCTCCCCCCGGAAACGACTACCGGGACACTCCCCAGACCCGCACGCCCACGAGCTGAAGGGCTAAGCGCCTCTTCCTCTGCTCCGGCGATCATGGCCGGATCGAGATCGAGTGAGGCTCTGTTCACATCACAGAAGACTCTCGGAAATGTAGCTGAAAGCAGGGTCGCGCCATGGGCCGGCGCGGAAGCGACCAGAGTATCGACGTGAAAATCTTCGCCACTGCGCAGCACTTCAAGCGGCAATCTGACCTGAGCAAGAAAGCTGGGAGAATAATCACGTCCCGAATGAGGTGACGAGATAATGAGCGGTATTGATTCGCCGGCCGGACGTACAACAGTCACAGGCGGATTCGCGTGGGAACCGACAGACGTGTCTTCTTCTCTGGTGTTGAAAGAATCGCTGAAAACAGCGCCTGATTGGTCCAGCATAAGCACTCAGAACAAGGGATTATTGGGGTCGTTCTGACAGGCTACACTATTTTTCTCACATGGGCTTGCCTTCTTCGCAGAGCTCTTTTAAAAGCCCGCTTACCGAACAGATGGGCGCATAGCTCAGCGGTAGAGCACTACCTTGACATGGTAGGGGTCACAGGTTCAATCCCTGTTGCGCCCACCATCTGTTCGGTGAAAATAATTAAAATTCACGATTGCGATTTATACGAAATCTATAAAGTTTCGTGATAGAGCAGTCTCGTAAACCGCAATCCATTTCGATGCGGAAAGATTATAACTGTCCGTTACGTCAGGTCGTATCACCCGCTCCTTAAATCCAGTTGATCGTGAAAGCGGTTTTCGTGCTGCCTTGACCTCCCGCGCAGGTGACCAATTCACTGCCAAACAGAATATCATTATAAAATCAGACGAAATACACACGATAGTCATGGACTATGATTGCTCGATAGAACTTTCGACAATCAATCATCCGTATTTTCTTCAGTCACGGCATCAAGCTGACGGACTTCCCATTCTTTATACGTAATGTCGCTATTGATCTCACGCCAGCTTTCCGGACCATTGGCTGAGCGTCCATAAATTATGGTAGCGGCAGCACTTGGACTGGCAAAAGCGTAGTCTTTAATAAAGACGGCGCTTTGCTCGTCAGATTTTACAACGCCACCTCTCAGCAGTTCTTCATAGAGAGAATGATAGTTCGCTCCCTCCTTCCCCTGCCAGTGCGGATAAAGCTGGGAACCAGCCAGAACAATGAATTCACCTTCCCTGAGCACAGCATTCGCCTGGATTCCATACTTCGGATATTTAAGTAAGAATTCAGCTTCCGGATTACTTTTCGAATTCTCGAAATAGGGTGTCTCACGTGAGATGGAAGACACAGTCGATCCTGCCGGACGACTGCGCTGGATAAACATATCGACCCGAATGGCAGGAAGCACCACCATAAGACTGGCAAGAAACGCTTCCATCTTGGCAATATCTGCTTCCGTCAGGCCCGGAGGTTTTGGGGAATTACCATTGTGCAGCGGCGTATGTCCGATTTCTCGCGCCATAACGATCAGTCGTGATTCAAGATATTTTACATGAGCCTTATTCAGTCGGTTTGCGCTGGCGGAAATCAGAACTGCGGTTTCCCACCAATCCTTGTCACTCGCCGCCGCGTGCTGTTTAAGCCTTACACCAAGATCTTCGGCTTCCCCGATATAGGCGCAATCCACACCGTCCTTCTCACCCAGAAGCAGATACACCCCGGCATAGCCAGCCTCAGTCCGTTTCAGGGCTTCAGCAAGACGCGTGCGAGGCGTGACGAATACATGGCCTGTCCAGTTGAAAAGCTCGGCAGTAATCATGCCGTCCGGATGGCCATCAATATAGAAAAGTTCCAGAGAACGGCCCTTGGTATCAATCATGATATGGCAACCTAGCACCACCACTCCCGCACGTCATGTCGCAAGAGCAGAAATGACGAGACGTTATCAGTAATGTCCAAGGTGATTGAGATTGATTTACATATCTCTTACGAGAGTGGCCTACGCCATCTTCCCGGCATTCAGAAAAACATCAATTTTCATCATGAGAAGTAGACAGCTATCCGTACAATCTGCCCCGAATACCTACCATACGGTGCGTGAAAAGTTTTCATATGCTGGGAAGAAACACAGATCAGCCCTGAAGCCCCCCACAGGGCGTCAGTTCTCGCGAGGCAACGCGAACAGAGAGTCTGAAACCTTCACGCCCTGCTTTACATCAGATAGCGCCACCCTTGTCTGTCGGCCCTGCGCGTCAATAACAGTCCAGCCCTGCAAACTCAGTGGCTGCTCCGACAGCAGCATAACCAGCGTTCCCTCCCCCGGAGAGGCCGTGCGAACGGCTGATATCTGAAGCGTTCCGTTCTGGCGCTGAAAACTGGTGACGGTCACATCACCCGAGAGCGAGACATGCTCACTGAGCAGCAGCCCCAGAGGTGTGCGTTCCAGTGGGATTTCCGTGGTCTGATCAAGCTGGGTATCGCGAAAAACGACTTTGCCGTCGTTTGCAACCAGCAACAATGGACTTGGCTTGTCATATTCGAACCGCATCCGTCCTGGTCGAGCCAGCCAGACAGTGCCCGTCGTGCGCTGACCATCTGGCGCAACCTGCTCAAAACGGCCTTTCATGGTGGTGACAGCGTTCATCGTGTCCTGAACGCGAGCGACCCACCCCTGATCGACCGGTGAGAGTGCAGGTTCCGCATAAGCTGCCCCGAACAGCGGAACGGGTGAGGCCATGATCATACCACCAGCCAGAAAAACAGCTCGCAGCAGAGTGGCGCTTTTCTGTCGAAAGAACATGGTCCGTGGCCTCTTCATTCCATCAGATACCGGTCAGCGTCCGGTCATGATCCGTTCGATGAGCTGCTTAACCGTCGGAACAAAACCGTTCGAGTAGAACGGGTCCGTCGCAAAGCGCCAGGCATTGGTGCCACCGAACATCAGGTTGTGATCAGCAATTTCAGCTTGGTCCGGCCCCTCAGCATGCGAAATCGTCTGGAGCGTTTTCTGAATGCAGAATGAACGCGGATCGGCTCTGCGTCCGTTACTGTATTCCGGCGGACGCTGGCTCCAGTTGGAAAAACGGCATTCCGACAGACACCCCATGCAGGCTACCTGATCGGCCAGAATTTCCTTCGCACGATCTGGCGTCACGAAAATCAGGGTCGAATCCGGCGTGCGCATCGCTTCCGTGAAGCCCGCAGCTTCCCAACCCTTGATGTGCAGCAGGTCAGCTTCGGTCACAAAGACTTCGCGTTTGCGGGCGCCGACGCCATACCGGGCCACCAGCTCACCCAGCGGTTCCGACGAATAGGCAACCTGACGTTCCGAGCGCTCACGCAGTTCCTGCATGAAGCTGTTGTTCACTGCGGAAGAATAAAATCCGGTCGGTGAAAAGCGATTGAGATAGACATCGCCTTTCTTGAGGGTCAGCAGCCGTGATTTCCAGGCATCCGGAATGGGGCTTTCCTGCGTAAGCAGAGGCCGCGTCCCGAACTGGAAGACGATCGGCCCCAGTTCAGGGTTGTCGATCCAATCCTGCCATTCTTCGAGCCACCAGACGCCACCCGCCATGATAATGGGTGTGTCTCCAAGTCCGAACGTACGCATCAGCTTCCGCAATGCGAGAACGCGGGGATAAGGGTCCTCCGGCATCAGCGGATTTTCTGTGTTGGACAGGCCATTGTGACCCCCTGCCCGCCACGGGTCCTCATAGACCACGCCACCAAGAAGCTCGGCCGCCTTGCTGTAGGCGCGCTTCCACAGCGCGTTGAACGCCCGCGCCGATGAAACGATAGGATAATAGTGAACGCCGAATTTCGCGGCGATTTCCGACAGACGATAGGGCATGCCCGCGCCACAGGTCAGACCATGAACCAGACCTTTAGCGCCTTCCATGACGCCCTCGATCACCCGCTCAGAACCACCCATTTCCCAGAGGATATTGGCGTGGATGCGCCCTTTTCCGCCGGAGCGCTCGTGCGCGATTTTGGCCTGGGCAATGCCACCCCTGATGGCGTAGTCGATCAGTTCTTCCTGACGTTCCCTGCGTGTGCGCCCCTTGTAGATCTGGGGAACGACATCGCCATTCTCGTCATAGCTATCCGCGTTGACGACAGAGATCGTGCCAGCACCGCCAGCAGCGGCCCAGGCCCCGGCGGATTCACCCGTCGAAACGGAAACACCTTTTCCACCCTCAACCAGAGGCAGGACTTCAGCGCCCCCCAACCTAACTGCGTTAATCGACTTCATGCTGTTCCGTCATCGTCCCTGTTCGTGCCGCAAACACGGCGCTCTTAACCCGATGCGACTTCAGGCGCCATAGAGAAACGGGCGTTACGACCGAAGAGTCGCAACGCCCGCTCCAACTTCAGACCCTGGAAGATCTCAGTCTTCGCGGCGTGGTGCGCGTGCAGGCTTCTCGCCGACGTCTGCTGTGATATCGGCACCGGTGGCCTGATCTACAACCCTCATCGAGAGCTTCACCTTGCCACGATCATCGAAACCGATGACCTTTACCTTCACGGCGTCACCCTGCTTCACCACGTCCGTGGTACGGGCCACGCGGCCCTGAGCCAGTTCGGAGATGTGAACCAGACCGTCCTTGGCACCAAGGAAGTTAACAAACGCACCAAAGTCAGCCGTTTTCACAACCTTGCCGTCATAGATACGACCAACTTCCGGCTCGGCCACGATGCCGTTGATACGGGCGATCGCCTTCTGCGCCTGCTCATCGGACGATGCCGCGATGGTGATCGTGCCATCATCGCCGATATCGACCTTTGCGCCGGAATATTCGACGATCTCACGGATGACCTTGCCGCCCGTTCCGATCACGTCGCGGATCTTCTCCTTGGGCACACTCATCGTCGTGATCTTCGGAGCCGTGGAAGACACGCCTGCACGGCCTTCCGTCAGCGCCTTGGACATCTCACCGAGAATGTGGAGACGACCGCCACGGGCCTGCTCCAGAGCGATTTCCATGATCTCCGGCGTGATGGATGTGATCTTGATGTCCATCTGCAACGCGGTGATGCCGGCTTCGGTTCCCGCGACCTTGAAATCCATGTCGCCGAGGTGATCCTCGTCGCCAAGGATATCGGACAGCACGGCGTAACCGCTGTCTTCCTTGATGAGACCCATCGCAATACCAGCGACCGGACGCTTCAGCGGAACGCCGGCATCCATCAGGGCAAGAGACGAACCGCAGACCGTCGCCATGGAGGACGAACCGTTGCTTTCCGTGATCTCGGACACGACGCGCATCGTGTACGGGAACTCGGCCTTCGTCGGCAGCAGCGGGTGGATGGCGCGCCATGCCAGCTTGCCATGACCAATCTCACGACGGCCCGGCGAACCTGTACGACCACACTCACCGACCGAGAACGGAGGGAAGTTGTAGTGCAGCATGAAGTTGGTGCGATATTCACCTTCAAGCGCGTCGATAACCTGCTCGTCCTGCCCCGTGCCAAGCGTTGCGATCACGAGAGCCTGCGTCTCACCACGTGTGAAGAGAGCGGAACCGTGGGCGCGCGGCAGAATGCCGACTTCTGAGACGATCGGACGAACCGTGACAAGGTCACGACCGTCGATGCGCAGGCCCGTATCAAGGATCGAGTTGCGAACGATGTCAGCTTCGAGATCCTTCAGCATCGGCTTGGCCGCCTCGGCGTCCAGATCAGCAGCGGTCAGCTTTTCGATGACCGTCTTCTTGGCCGCAGCAATTTTCTCGTAGCGAGCCTGCTTGGCCTTTTCCTTATATGCTGCCGTCAGCAGCTTGCGGCCCAGCGTATCGACCTTCTTGCGAAGAGCGATGGCTTCCTTGCTCGGACCTTCCATCTCCCACGGCGCCTTGGCGGCATGCTCGGCCAGCGCGATGATCGCATCAATGACCGGCTGGAAAGCCTTGTGACCGAAGTTCACGGCGCCCAGCATGACGGCCTCGGAAAGCTCGCTGGCTTCCGACTCCACCATCAGCACGCCTTCCGACGTACCGGCAACAACGAGGTCGAGATCGGACTCTTTTGTCTCGTCAATGGTCGGGTTCAGCACGTATTCGCCGTTGGCGTAACCAACGCGGCAGGCCGCAACGGGACCAAAGAACGGGATGCCGGACAGGGTCAGCGCTGCTGACGCACCGATCAGGGCCGGAATGGCCGGATCGTTTTCCATGTCATGGCTGAGGACCGTCGTGATGACCTGAACCTCGTTGCGGAACCCTTCCGGGAACAGCGGACGGATCGGACGATCGATCAGACGGGAGTTGAGTGTTTCCGCTTCGGAGGGACGACCTTCACGCTTGAAGAAACCACCCGGGATCTTGCCGGCAGCGTAGGCTTTTTCCTGATAGTTGACTGTCAGCGGGAAGAAATCCTGTCCCGGCTTGACGGTCTTGGCGCCCACGGCCGTACACAGCACAACGGTCTCGCCATAGGTGACGACAACAGCGCCGTCCGCCTGACGGGCGATCTTGCCGGTCTCAAGGATCAGCGGACGACCGCCCCATTCAATTTCTTTACGGAAATAATTGAACATTCTTACTTCAAACCTTTCGGCCATCCCCAGCGACAGCCCCGGTCCGGGCCTGATAGCAGCCCTGTGATTCCCGGGATTTGAGAAACCGGATGCAGACAGCGTCTCGGACGGCATGGTGGCTGACGAAAACGCCAGAACGCCATGTGGCCTGAAACGCCGTGGCCAGCCCGGCCTCCGCGCATGCGGAACGGCGCAGCTTCACGTCCGGACCATCCGGACGCAAAAAACCCGAGGCTCCAAAAGCGGAACCCCGGGCGAACCTTTACAGGATTATCGGCGCAGGGAAAACAGCAGATTGACCGCCTTCTTTCCTTTTGCCCAACCCCGCTGTCAGCGACGCAGACCCAGACGACCGATCAGCGTCTCGTAACGCTGCTGGCTCTTGCGCTTCAGATAGTCGAGCAGGCCGCGACGGTTACCAACCATCACCAGCAGACCACGGCGGGAATGGAAGTCCTTCGCGTGGGTCTTCAGGTGCTCGGTCAGGTTGTTGATGCGCTCCGTGAGGATCGCAACCTGAACTTCCGGCGAACCCGTGTCGGTCGGGGTTGTGCGGTATTCTTCAATCAGCGCCGTGCGGCGTTCTGCGGTAATCGACATCGTCGTCTCCCAGTCTCAAAGCAAACGAACAGGCTTGAGCCACCCTTCTTCAAGGCGTCCCAGACCCAGGACCACTTCCCCGTCCATCATGCGGACCACCTCGTCCGGACCCGTTTGCGGGATACGGTCGATGAAATCCATCAGGCCAAGAGCCTGACCATGTCGGATAAGCGCTGCTTCATCAGGCATCAGGGCCACCGCCGGGATGTCGGCCAGCGCGGTCGATACCGGAAGAAGCAGTTCCGGCGAAGCGGGGCCTTCTTCGGCGCTCCCGGTGATTTTGTCCAGTGAAATCGCATCAGCCTCGGTGAAGGGGCCGACCCGCAACCGGCGCAGAACAGCAATATGCCCCACCGTTCCACAGGCCAGCGCCACATCGCGGGCCAGCGAGCGCATATAAACGCCTTTACCCGATTCAACCTCGAACACCGCATGATCGGCATCGGGACGATCAATCAGCACGAAACGGTCGATGCGGGCGGGACGAGGCGGCAATTCGGGCGGACGACCGTCACGCGCCATGTCGTAGGCCCGCTCGCCCGCGACTTTCAGCGCGGAAAACACAGGAGGCACCTGCATGATGTCACCCGTCAGATCCGCCGCGGCCTGCCGCAACTGCTCATCCGTCGGACGCACATCGGATGTCGCCGTGACATTGCCATCGGCGTCGTCGCTGTCCCTCGCCTCACCCAGTTTAAGGGTGAAGTGATACCGCTTTGTGCCATCCATAATGTAAGGAACCGTCTTGGTCGCGGCTCCCATCGCAATGGGCAGAAGGCCGGTCGCCAGAGGGTCGAGCGTGCCGCCATGACCGACTTTCTGGGCATTGAAGGCGCGCTTGAGAATGCTGACCACTGCCGTCGATGTCATGCCGGTTGGTTTGTCGATCACCAGCCAGCCGTCCAGAGGCCGCCCCTTGCGAACACGGTTACGCGCCATTCCTGCATCTCCCGATTGCCCCGTGACCGGACAAATCAGTCCCGGAAAGGCGCGGGTCTAGCCGAGCGCAGCCCGGATCGCAACGCCTGTGCGGCCTGCATCATGCCGCCTGTGGTCAGGTCGACTGCGGAACGGCGAAGCAGGCTACGGAATGGGTGTGGAGGATACGGCAGGCTGTTGTTGCATCCTGCGCGGCAAATCCGACCAGACGGGCGCGATAGAGGGATTTCGCCGTCGGAGAAACTCTGGTGACGACAGGACTGGCATCACCTTTTCTGCCGATAATGGCCTGTGCCTGCGCCAGAGCGACTCTCGCATCAGAGCCGGATGAGAAAGCGCCGACCTGCACGGCCCAACCGCCACCGCCGGAAGCAGGTCGTGTATAAGTCACAGGCGTCAGACGATAAGCCGGAGCGGCTCGTGTTGAAGCAGGCTCGACATAACTTGCCAGTTCCACCGGCAATGCCTGCTGACGTGCTGCGACTGGTGGCGCCGAGGCCACTTCCACGGCGGGTTGAGGCGGTGCGAGTGGCGCGACTGGCGCGACTGGCGCAGCAGGATCGGCATGCGGCACGTCGCGATCGACCAGACAGTTTGACGGGTCGTAGGCAGCGTCGACATTACGCAGACAGCCATCGGAGGTACGAGCCACGGGACCTGTTGCGACAGCGTTCTGAGCAACTGTGTTCTGGGTAACTGTGTTTTGGGCGACCGTATAAGCCGGCGCAGTTCGTGCGCTGGCCACCATGACCGGCGGTGCGGTTGTCGTCACAGCTGGAACGGCATCCCCCAGATTCGGGCTGATGGAGGCGACGTAATTGACCGTTTCATCAGGCAGTGAGCCGCCGGTTTCAAGATACTGCTCCAGACGGCCCGGCCCGGCGTTATAGGCCGCCAGAAAACCCGGCGAGCCGAATTTATTATAAAGCTGCCTGATATAGCCGGTTCCGGCCATGATGTTGTCGTGCGGTTCGTAAGGATCGTTGCCCAGTCCGAATTCCGCCGCCAGTTCTGACCATGTGGTGGGCATGAGCTGCATCAGGCCCATTGCGCCAGAGCCGGAGCGGGTCAGATGACCATTCTGATATTCGTGACCACCCGATTCCTGATGCATGACGGCACGCACCCACTGCTCGGGAACAGTGAAGCGATTGGCTGCCTCACGAATATACGGTCCCCACGGATCACTGGCCGGACCGGGTGGGGTATAATCTCCCCGGCCCCACTGGGATGGACTGCCGCCCGGCCGTGAACTGCCGCTGCATGCCGCCAGACCAAGCATGAGTCCCAGCGTCATGGACCGAAAGATTACAGCCTGCCCCCGACTCATCCCGAGCCCCCTTGAAAGAATGGACGCATCCCAACATTACACCTGTGTATGCCAATGGAATGTATGCCAATGGAAAATTAAGGCTAAAATGAGACGGACTTATTGGGTGCAGAGGTATGGAACGTCTTTTCCTCGGTTGACGCATACTGTCTGAACTGGCATGTGGCCTGCCCTTAGATTGCGTGCGGGTCTTCTGGTCGCACCATATACCGTCGGGGATTCGCGTCCCCTGCCACGAATACAATTCGACAGGTTTCATATGGCCCAGCCCGAACTCGGTTCCAAACGCGTCTGCGTCTCGTGTGGCGCGCGTTTCTATGACCTCACCAAAGACCCGGCTGTTTGCCCGAAATGCGGGGCTGAGCAGCCGGCTGAAGTTCCTCGCCTCAAGCGTACAGGCGAGATCGTTCCCGCCACTCCGGTAAAGGCTCCGAAGCCGAAGACGGACGAGGATGATGTTGATGATGATCTCGACATCGTAGCGGACGATGATGACGATGATGATGATGTCATTGAGGACACATCGGATCTGGATGACGATGCCGACGACATCAGCTCGGACATTGATGTTCCGTCCGAGAAAGACGAACACGACTCCTAAGTCGTAACAAAACGGGGCTCTGTCACATACGACAGAGCCCCGTTTCCTTGGCTAAAAGCACATTCAGAGTTCTGAAAAGCGGGGCGTCCCTGCGATCAGAGCCGCGCGTTCGCTACCGGACAGGCCCGGCTAAAGCCTGCATTCCCATACAATGAAATCCCGATAACCGCTGAAAGCCGGTGTTTCAGTCGCGCTCTATGGTGCACTGAAGCGGATGCTGGTTCTGTCGCGCCAGATCCATGACGAGGGAAACCTTGCTTTCCGCGACCTCATACGTGAAGACGCCGCAGACTCCGACACCCTTCTTGTGCACATGCAGCATGATGTTGGTGGCTTCATCACGATTTTTGTTAAAAAACCGCTCCAGTACATGCACGACGAATTCCATGGGCGTGTAGTCATCATTCAGCATGAGGACTTTGTACATCGATGGCTTTCTGGTCTTGGGGACAGCCCTGACCAGAACGCCGATATCCGATGTGTTGTCTTCTGAATTCTCCGTCATGAAACTCACTCGGCTGCTCCGCGGCGCCAATTCCCCTGGCTCTTCCTGACAGAGAAGGCTGGGTCGCCACGCTTATCGTGCTTCTCTAAACCGCCCGACTGCGCAAGGAAACAAAAAATCAGGAACAAGGCCAGCAGAACCCTTTTTGATGGTCAGTCTGCGTTGTGCTCAAAGCGACGCTGCCACCCTGTCGTCAATTTTCTTAAAAAGTTGTTGCTTACAAACGCCCGGACCGCTTTGTATTTTCCAAAATATTAGTAATTTTCCCTCTAGACGATGGATTCGGCACTGTTAAGCTCTTGTCCAAACACCCATCAGGATTGTTGTGCGCTCCGCCATGAAAAAGAACTTTGGATTCCCGGCCTGTTTCTCCGAAGTGAATGGCGGATACACTCGATCCAGGGCGAAGAATTTCTTCCATAAAATCAATATATTGTCTGTGGTCAAACGCGCACCCAGAAAAGGACTCGCCGCCTCTCTCATCCTCTCATCCGTCTTCGCCGTCGATTCTGCCCGCGCCCAGTATGTCGGTCATGTCAGCGCCTTTATCGAGGACGCTCGCACAGGCACAGTGCTGGCGCAGATCAATCCTGACCTCCAGCGTTACCCGGCCAGCCTCACAAAGCTCATGACTCTGTACATGGCGTTTCAGGCCCTGCGTAACGGACAGATCTCTCTGGATCAGGCTGTTCCCGTATCCGTGCGGGCTGCCACCCGTGAGCCGTCCAAACTCGGACTGGTGCCGGGTTCCTATATTACAGTGGAACAGGCCATTCTCGGGCTTGTCACCAAGTCGGCCAATGACGCCGCCTGCGCACTTGGTGAACTGGTCGGCGGAGACGAGGTGCGTTTCGCCGCCATGATGACGGCGCAGGCCCATGCGCTTGGCATGACGTCCACAACCTTCCGCAATGCGTCCGGTCTTCCCGACCCGGATCAGGTCACGACCGCCCGGGATCTGGCCACCCTCGGACGTCGTCTGATTTCAGATTTTCCTGAAGACTACCATTATTTCTCCACTCCCGTTTTCTATTATCATGGGCGTGAAATTCCGAACCATAACCCGATGCTCCGCTTCTATCCGGGGGCTGACGGTATGAAGACCGGCTACACCGCGCAGGCGGGCCTCAACCTCGTCGCGTCCGCCCTTCGTGAAAATGTGCGACTGGTCGGCGTTGTCATGGGGGCATCCTCCAACGCCGAACGCACCCGCACAATGGCTGACCTGATGGATCAGGGCTTTCAGGATGAAGGCGTCGCTCCTGTTGAAAGAAGAGCTATCACGCCCCGTCCGCTTGTCATTGCCCGCAACACCAGCTCCGCATCCCGACGGCATGAACTGCGTCTCTATGCAGCCAGTGGTTTAGGGAAAAGGCAGCCGCTTCAGGTTGCTGAAGCGCCGCGCAACAGTCGTCTCAAGAAGCTCGGCATCATTCACTATGTTCTGGCGAAATCGCCCATTACAAAGCGCGCCAAAAGCAGTGAAGTGTCCCGTTCGGTCCACAGTGCAGCCAAGTCCGCTCACCGCTCCAAGACCTGAGCCGTCTTTCCCGGCGGCGCTCGGAAACCGATTGTCCGGAATGTCTGACCCGACGGGATGCTCTCAGAGCGACAGGACAATAGCCCGGATAATCCCCGCCAGATCGGGGCAGAGTTCCACAACAGACAGACCAGATTGTCGGGCGATATCTGCCACGTCTTTCTCCTGACCGATCCCGAACTCCAGAATAGCCAGTCCGTGCAGCTCCAGCAGATTCGGCAGTCGCGGAATGATCTGACGGCAAGCATCCAGCCCGTCATCACCGCCATCGAGAGCCGCACCCGGCTCATAAGCCACCACGTCTTTCATCAGGCCGGGAATATCGTCTTTCGGAATGTAGGGCGGATTGGACAGAATCACGTCGAAACGGGCGTTCACCGGATCACTCCAGTCGGCCACCACGAAATCCGCCCGTGAAGCCAGATCATTCAGAGCCGCATTCTTCCGCGCCTGTTGCGCGGTCCTTTCGGCACGATCAATACCCACTCCAAAAGCTTGCGGATATTCACTTAGTGCTGCCAGCAGCAGGCAGCCGCTTCCCGTCCCAAGATCCAGCACGGATGCTATCGACTGGCGATCTGGGCGATGCCGAAGCAGCGCTTCCACCAGCGTCTCCGTATCTCCGCGTGGGATCAGGGTATCGGGCGTAACTTCCAGATCGAGTGTCCAGAATCCTTTCCTGCCGCTGAGATACGCCATCGGCTCACCCGCACCGCGACGCCGCACGAAATCGGTAAACAGTTCTGTGTCAGGCATGATTTCATCGGCGTGTGTCAGTTGCCAACTGACCTCCCTGCCGTAAGCCAGTTCAAACAGCAGGCGGGCTTCCCTGCGCGCCTGATCAATTCCGGATTCAGCAAGATACGCTGCCGCGCGACTGATCAGGGCTCCCGCCCGGCTATCGTCTGCGGGCGTCATAACGTATTATAAAGCTGTTTCATGACATCGGTTTTCGCACACATCGCCGGTTGATGGCGAGCATCTCACTACCGGAGAGAGACAGTTTCTCATGACTGCACGCACTTCGGGCTTTTCTCGCCCTTATGCTTACAACGCCCTCAAAGCCGCCTGCCTGCTGGCAACGATGACCGCTCTGACGAATGGTTCAGCCTGGGCTGCCCAGTTTATCGTGGAAGACGGCAAGGCGACACAGGAAGTTTCTGAGACCTCCCGGCTCTATATTGACGGCGATCTGGTCGCCACCATGGTGCTGGATGAAAAGACGCCTCAGCGCCGCGCCGTCATCTCTGTGCCGGACAAGCCGTCCTACACCTACGCGCTCTGCGGCGAGATCGTGGTGCGGAACGCCGAAGGAAAGACCGAGACCCACCTCGTCAGCAGTCAGGGCACACTTCACGATCCGAGCGGGCATGTGTTTCAGGCGATGGGCGCGGATAACTTCACGGATTTCTATCTGATCGATCCGTCCTCTCCTTCCACTGCCCTGCATGAGCCGGGCCGCAAGGGCGCCTGCACGGTCGCGACAAGCTGACCCGCATCTCGGGAATGAACGGAATTCTCTCCCGTAGATTTGCACGCATTATTGAACAATCCGGGAGAGGCCACACGAGAAGTACTGGTGCTTCTTTGTGAGAAAATCCTGAGCTTCCCGTTTTCCGGACCTGTCTTGCCGTGGCTGGTGTCTGACCGCCACCTGCTGCGGCGGGAAGCGATGCCGTGAGCTTTTCCAGACGTAAATTTTATCTTTTTCACCTCTGCCATATCAAAAGAATATACATCAACTCTCCCGGAGCACTGCCTTTCTCCTCTCCCGCGCTCTATGGTGGAGCTGATAAGAAAACAACAGTTTCAAGGCCTTTTCACAATGTCTGCTCTCCAGAATAGCCCGGAACTCATTTCCACCCTGAAAACCATTGTTGGCCATGCGCACGTCATGACAGGCGACGCTGCTACTTACCGGTTCACACATGGTTTTCGCTTTGGGGCCGGCCGGGTGCTCGCCGTTGTACAGCCCGGCTCGCTTGTGGAGCTCTGGCGCGTGGCGAAAGCCTGCACCGATGACGGCAAGATCATCATCATGCAGGCCGCCAATACCGGCCTGACCGGTGGTTCCACGCCGGACGGCAATGATTATGACCGTGATATCGTGCTCATCAGCACGCTGCGTCTGGATCGTTCGCATCTGATCGGTGGCGGCAAGCAGGTCGTCTGCCTGCCGGGCGCCACGCTTTACGAACTGGAAGCCAAGCTGGCCGCGATCGGACGTGAACCTCACTCGGTGATTGGCTCCTCCTGTATCGGTGCGTCGGTCCTTGGTGGCGTCAGCAACAACTCTGGCGGCGCACTTGTGCAGCGCGGACCGGCTTACACCGAAATGGCGATTTTCGGTCAGGTCGGTGAGGACGGACAGCTTCGCCTCGTCAACCATCTGGGCATCCAGCTTGGTAATGATCCGGAAGCCATGCTCCGCAAGCTGGAAGAGGGCAGCTTTTCCGAGGCCGATATCGACTGGAACGCCGGACGCGGCCACGACGGCAACTATATCAGTCATGTTCGCGAAATCGACGCCGACACCCCTGCCCGCTTCAATGCCGACCCGCACCGCTGGCACGAGGCCGCCGGAAGCGCAGGCAAGCTGGTCACGTTCGCCGTGCGTCTCGACACGTTTCCGGCTGAGAAAAACACCAGCGTTTTCTATATCGGCACCAACAGCACCGACGAACTGGAAGACCTGCGTCGCCATCTGCTGACCGGTTTCGACACTCTGCCGATCGCCGGTGAATACATCCATCGCGATGCTTTCAACATTGCTGAAAAATACGGCAAGGATACATTCGCGGTCATTCGCTATTTCGGCACGAAAGTGCTGCCGACCATGTTCGCCCTGAAGTCACGCTTCGATATCTACGCCAAAAAGCTCGGCTTTCTGCCTGAGCATTTCAGTGATCGGGTGATGCAGGCCCTGAGCTATCTTCTGCCCCAGCAGCTTCCGCAACGGATGCTGAATTATCGTGACCGGTTCGAGCATCATCTGATGCTGAAAGTCTCAGCCGAACTCACAGGCCCCGTGCAGGCCTATCTGACTGATTTCTTCGGCAAGGCGACAGGCGAGTTTTTCAAATGCACTGACGATGAAGGCAAACGCGCCTTCCTGCATCGCTTCGCTGCTGCGGGCGCCGCCATCCGTTATCGCGCTGTCCACCCACGGGAGGCGCAGGATATTGTCGCGCTTGACGTGGCCCTGCGTCGCAATGACCGGAAATGGTTCGAGACGCTACCTAAGGAGATTGAGGACAAGCTGATCGTCAAACTCTATTACGGCCACTTCCTGTGCCATGTGATGCATCAGGATTACGTCGTGAAAAAGGGTTATGACGCCATGGAAGTTGAACATTCCATGCTGCCCGGCCTTGACGCCCGTGGTGCGAAATATCCTGCCGAGCACAATGTCGGTCACCTCTATCAGGCCCCGCAGGAGATGCTGGATCACTACCGTTCGCTTGATCCGTGCAACTGCATGAACCCGGGTATTGGCAAAGCGACGAAGCGGAAGAACTGGGTGGCTGAGAGCGTTTGAGACTGGTGGAGCTAATGGGGCGGAGGCGTCTGCTTCCGCCTCATCCCGGACGGTAAGGAGCCAATCAGCGCGTCCTCAAAGCGGACATAGTACGAAAGTTCTAAGATTGGAGGTAACCGACTATTTTAGCGCGTTTCATTTTCACATTAGGCTTTTTTGAGAAAAAAACCTGTAAATTATCACTGTAAACTATACATTTTTTCACAATATGACATTATATTACGGAGGCTGAGGAAAATAGTTTGCGCGTGTAATTTCAATTAACATAGAGGTCTGATAGAATGACTAGTAAAAATGATTATGATAATCACCTATATTATTTGGAGAAAAAATTAGAAGAAATCGAAGAAAGAAAGACAATTCCTCTTTCCGGTGCGGGTAATAATTATAGGCAGGCTGCTGAATTAATATGCAAACTAATATTAATCGGAAACGAAAAAGATTTTTCCGGAAATCTAGAATCTTTGATATCAAAGGCTAAAAAAGAAATAGATGCTATAGGCACACGAGATTCAGGTTTATTTTCTTCTTCTCTCAGCTATATTCAGAAGGTGGGCAATGAGTATTCGCATGGAAATGTTGGCGGCGAGGTATCTGAAAGTTTGTCTCAGGAAGAGATTTACTCCTTCTTATGCCGATCTTTGCATATAGCTTTCTTCGGCCAGACTACGCTCGTTGCCCCTAAACTTCCTCATCAGATGACTCTCGCTTTCCCTCCAAGAGCATTGCAGCGAGGCCGGTTCGAAAATTTACGTGCTGAGGATGTGGTGAAAATTAAATTTCCAAAACAAAAAGTCTTCACAAAAGAAAAAGAAGTGGATAGTTTTTCAAAAATATATTACGATTATATAGTAACTGAGATAGAAGGCGTTGAATTAGGATATCTTTTTCTAAGGACTAATTCGTCACTCGAAAAAAGCATAGATTCTTTTAATGTTAAAATAAAAGAATCTATGCCTTATAAGCTAACAATAATTACTCCACGAGTATATAATTCTTTAGGAAAAGAAATAGATAGAAAAAAATCGATAAATTCTATTTATATAAATTCTATTTCTAAACAAAAAATTTCTTATGATTTTCGTAAAGTAAATATAGAGTATTTTGACGATTTTCTATGGGAAAATTGTCTTCCAACTGAAATGAGAACGCTTCCATCTTCAAGTCAACATAGAGAATATATAATTCCTCAGAAGATTTCTAAACTTGAAAACGATGATAGCTCTCATAAGGACGAGGCGACCAGAACATATATAAGAAGGTTGCTAGATAATAGCGAAAGTTGTGCTCCTCTACAAATTATTGTAGGTCCTGCAGGTATAGGGAAAACTACTTTTTGTGACGATGTGGCTCGATATATTGATGAACACAAACATAAACGTGGCCTTCTTCTATCTGCGACCGACTTTCGAGATATAGAAGACTTACCATTGATTGAGTCTGTTAGTGATCTATACACCTTAGCTGTTAAGAGGGGCTTTTTCGATACATACGAAATGGAAAATCTTAATTTTGAAATAAATTTAGGGTGTGGAAACCTAGTTCTTCTTATCGATGGTTTTGATGAGATCGAATCTCACCTAGGAGCGCTATTAAATTTTTCGAAGTTTATAGACTCTTTGATACAATTAGATGAAAACTTTAGAAAAGTACTAGTAATATTGACAGTTCGTGATTACGAAATACAGAGATTTCGATATTTTCATCAAATTGACATTTATCGTTTGAAAGGTTTTTCAAACGATGATGCACATAAATACTTTAAAGAAAAGATACCAGACAATGCTATTCCACAAGCAAAAAAATTATTAGAAACCTTTCAAGAAGGAAATAATTTTAATTCACTAAATAATAATATTATTCCTTTGTATGTTTCGCTAATTTGTGATTTTCTTTTAGAAAATACTAATGCCACTGGAAAATTTCCCGATCACACTGACAGTATACATTCCTATTTTCTTAAAACTTCATTAGATATTCTAATTATCAACATAATTGACCGAGAAGTTGCAAAACAATCACTTGGCGAAATAGGAAGGGATGAGTTTTTCGCGATACTAATTGCTATTATAGCCGAACCATTATCCCAAACTACAAGAGCCAAACTTGTAGATGTAATGGGGGCATGTGTAAGCAATCCTAACTTAGCATTAGTCGATAACTTTGGAAAAGTGCCCTTTGTTCGCACAGAAGGAGAGTTAGTCAGTTTTCGATACGATTCACTTACATTCTTCTTTAAATCGCGATTGCTAGCAAGGCAAATCAGGAATGGAACATTTCAAAGCCATCCTGATGTCGAATTTTTTAGCGAAGGTTATCAGGGTGATGGCCCATTATTCGATGAACTAAGAAAAATCCTTGATCCAGAAGATTTTTCCATGTCTCAAAATACTTTCCAATGGTTCCAAGGACTCAGATTATCATATAGAAATTCGAAAGGATCTCCTAAAGAAGATAGTCACATAAAAGCTATTAGTGCATTTCTTTATTGGGCAGGAAAAACTTGTCCTGATAAAAACGATAGAACAAAAGTTAATAACTTTCTTTTTAATGGTGACGATTGGGAAAATTTTTGTATTATAGGTCAGTATTATCCTCTTAATTTGAGATCGAAAAAAGTATTTGATTCCTATATTGAAAACTATACAAATATAGTATCTTGCGAACATCTTGTTGGAGAGATTATATTTTATTATACAAACGTAAAATTCGATGATCGCTCTATTCCTGATAGGCTGGACAAAACCATATTTGACGATACATGCACTTTTTCTGATAACGTTTCTTATGCCTTTAGTGCAAAAGATCAATCTGATGCTAATAACTATAATGCTGTTAGAGACAATTTATATAAAATTATCAAAGTTGGATTTAGAGCAAACCACTTTAATTGGAAAAGCCAAAATATTTATCGAAAAGTTACCATAATAGGTAGGATTAGCCTTGAAGATTATATCGGTATATTAATATCTCATGGCGTTCTACTTGAAGAAGAAAGTCATTCAAAAACTGAAAAAGGTTATGTGATTGCAGATAAATGGAAAGGGGATGCTAGGAAACTAATAGAAGAAAAAAGAGTTACAGGGAAAATGGGTAAAATTATAAGTAATATTCTTTGTAAATAATATAAAAAACTTATATAAATTGATGTTCATGGTGGAATTACAGAACCACAGAAAGCCACCATGAATCATTTCCAAATATATAAAGAGAATTATGGCCTGTTAGGCTTTAAAAATGAAACTGATCTCATAACAGACCTTAGGGCCTGTTAGGCCTTGAATGACGGAACGGATTGCATAGCTGTTTATGATGAGCATGATGCAGTCTGTCTTTTCCGATACCGCATGGTCCGTCTGGGAGCCTTTGATCG
>NZ_JAAABN010000002.1 GCF_011516765.1 Acetobacter sicerae
ACCCGCCGCCAGAAGCAGAATATCGTCAATATTCCAGATCGGGCTCCTGTGGGATGACTGAATTCTACAAAATGACCCGAAATTGCCTCAAGTGTGAGAAATCCGCGTCGATTCTGCCCTGAGCGTCAGCCTCATTCTCACATAGTCTACCTAGGCGGGAAAAGGCTGAGAAAGCCTGCATCCAGAGGCTGTTATCAGCCTGCAGTGCGTTAAGGGCTAACACCTCTTCCGGAATGTTCTTACCTACCAGCACCACACCAAGACCATTGGAATGGGTAAACCAGAAGCAAGGATATTGATGCTTTAGATCCTCGAAAAATCTCCAGACGCCGAAATTATTCTTGATGACGCTCGTGTCATGGAGGATTACGACACCTCGATCGGATAGTTTTGGTCGCCATTTTTCGAAATCGTTTTTAACGGCCTCATAGGTATGAAAACCGTCTATGTGAAGAAGATCGATTGACCCATCAGCAAACCCGTCAAGGGCTTCATCAAACGTGGATCGGATCAGAGTGGAAAAATCTGGAAAATGATTGCTGTTATAGGCATCTACTTCACGGAAGATATGACCGCCATAAAAACCACCATGCTCATCACCTTCCCAAGTGTCGACTGCATAGGTTTTTGTATTTAGTCCAAAATTTTGAACTGCGTGACAAAAGTTAAAATAGGAATTGCCGCGGAATGTCCCTAATTCGACAATAGTTGATGGTTTGAGAGCATTTACCACCCAGTATGCGAAGGGAATATGGCCTGCCCATGGACCAGGATAAGTCACATAATACGAATCCTGCAAGGCAGGCATAAGGTTCAGCAATGGAGCGGCCACAATGTCCTCGCGCGTATGGTGCAATAACTTTTATCCCGAATATATCACACAGAACGCGAGGGAAAGATACCTTCACGTTACAACATTAATTCAAATAACATCTAACATACTACCTGAATATTTCTAATCGAAGCCTGACAGCAGGGACAGGGTGCTCTTTCGCCGTCGACAGACTAGAACATTATAGGCGCAGGTTTCTCTTCTTTGCTCAATTTACTATGTAAGAAACTTAAATCGCTCATTGAGTGGTCCACTCGGTCGTGCTTACTGATATATCTATTTAGTATACATCCATGTAAACACGGAAGATATCCCTCAAGATCTTCCCCTTAGTCCCTAGAACTATTAATTTATTGAATTGATCTCACTGTTGTGATCTGCAGGAGCATGAGAAGAGGGATCGCGTGTTTTTGCTGTCCGAGCGCTTGGTGAAGCGGATTAAGCCGCCATACCAGAGGGTCATGCCCCCCCGGCACGGCGGCGTGGATGACTGGCTTTAGGATTGATTCTCAACTTACGGCAATCGCAAGTTGAGAACAAAGCGGGTCTAATAGGCTATATTTAATGAACTTTTTTCGGCACACGCATGACCTCTCACTGAAATAAATACCCCCTGCCCTCCTAAAGCGTGGAGCTTATGCATCCAAAGCTATGTCCGCTTCCGCCCTCGTTGCGGACGCCGAAGCGCAGTCTTGCGTTTCCTTGAAGCGGACGTCACGACGGCGTGTCGTCAGTTAAGGAGGATGATGATTGAGGCGAACTGCACGGCTGCAAGGAAGGTCGATTTCAGTTTATCGTAGCGGTTTGCGATAGCGCGAAACTGCCTGAGTTTATTGAAGAACCTCTCAACATGGTTCCGTTCGCGGTAGAGAGAAAAATCGGTTTTCCGTCGTGTCGTTCTGTTACGTTTTGACGGGATGACCGGGGTAATCCCGCGCTGTATCAGCCGATCGACCAACCTGTCCGCGTCATACGCCCTGTCAGCAAGGAAAGCATCCGGGCCGATGTTTTCCAGAAGCGGTTCCGCCTGGGTGATGTCGGCATCCTGTCCCGGTGTGATGTCGATCTCCACCGGATTGCCCAGAGCGGCGCAGATGGCATGGATTTTTGTGCTCAATCCGGCTAGTGAGCGTCCGATGGCCTGATCCACCCCCCCCCCTTTTTGAGAGCTCCAGCACTATGCTGACGCGCCCGGACAATTGTGCTGTCGATCATCATGTATTCGTTGTCGTGATCAGCGGCCAGATAACGAAATATCCGTTCGATGATGCCGCTTTCACACCAGCGGCGCAGACGCCGGTGCACATTTTTCCAGCCCCCGAAACGGGCAGGAAGGTCGCGCCATGGAATACCCGCGCGATAGCGATACAGCACCGCCTCCACGAACAGACGGTTGTCCGCAGCTGTGCCGCCGATATGACCTTCACGAGACCGGGAAGAAGGTCCTTTATCCGCTCCCACTGGTCGTCGCGTAAACTATAGCGCCGCATTTGTCTGTCTCCCCCAAAAAACGGGAAAACAGTCAGCACACGCAGATACAAAGTACAACCCTTACATACTACACTCAGGGCTTAACTGACGAGACGCCGTAAATATAGGCTGACAGTTCGCGTAGATTGTGATGCCACAGCACCATACCCAAGTTATCAAAAACATCATATCAATATTTCTTATTTATACCAAAATCTGAAAATAATTCGAAATTACGCATTTTGGCAAAAAACTCACATTCAAATTACTCTCTCTTCTGTAGCAAGCTCACCCATACACTCAGATAAACGGAACCAGAAGGTCAAAAAAAACAATTATACTTAACCTGAATGATCGGTCTATCTGTATGATAAGGCACACAGAGCGCCTCAAGTGAGCGCACATTCATATAGTTTCGATACCGAATCGAATTGTGATGAGGAGAGAGACATGTCTTCACGTATCTGGGGCGGGCGTCTTCTGAAGGCCGCTCTCGTAGCCTGTCTACCCATAACGACCTCAATTGCCATGGCGGCAGTGGAATCCAACGATCCGATCGCCATCGCCCAACATGATTGGGCTGGCAGTGAATTCAGTGCTTTGCTGCTTTCCCGACTGCTGCAGACAGCCGGTTACAACACCAAAATTATTACCATCGATGCCAGTTCCGTGAACACGGCACTGGAAAACGGGGATATCACTTTTCAGCCTGAGGCGTGGACCACAAGCCATCCTGAAATTGAAAAGCTTCTGACCGAGAAGAAGGTAACGGAAGTGGGTGAGAGTGGTCTCGTCGGCATGGACCGTTACTGGTACCCGCTCTACGTCAAGGAAAAATGTCCCGGTCTTCCTTCCTATAAGGCGCTCAACGCCTGCGCAGCTCTGTTTGCCACTCCAGAAACGGGGTCCAAGGGCCGTCTGCTGGTTTACCCGGAAGACTGGGGCGGGAATGATGAAAAGCGCGTCGAGAATCTCGGGCTGAATTTCGAAGTCGTGCACGCGGGCTCTGAAGCGGCGCTGCTGGCGGAGGTAAAGGCGGCCGTTCAGCGCCATCAACCCATTCTCACGTGGCTGTACGAACCTCACTGGGCGCCTGTGGCGTTCAAAGGGGAGTATGTGAAGCTTCCGCCCTATACCAAGGAATGTATCGAAAGCGGCAGTTACGCCTGTGAAAAGCCTAAAGGCCCGATCCTCAAGCTGGCCTATAATGGTGCAAATGCGAAATGGCCTGGCGCCTACAAAATTTTCAAGGCCATGACCCTGAATAACCATGAATATGGGCAGGCGCTTGAGGAAATCAGCCTTGATGGCAAGACATCCGATTCCGTCGTAACCGAGTGGATGGATCACAACAAGGACAGGTGGTCAGCCTGGCTGAAGTGAATTCACGATGTCCGTATCCATGATGTCAACAGAACCAAGCGCTGCGGGCCGGTGGAACGGCCGAACTGTGATCCTTCCAGTCGTTCTGCTGCTGATCGTGACGTTGTGCGCGAATGCGGGAAACATACTCCCGCACTGGCTGGTAGTGTGGCCGCGTGAGGCCATGCTTCCCCTATCGACGGCCATCGGGAACGGGTTGGACAGACTGGCGCGATGGCATGTTTTTGCGGGAATCACCGTCAAGGACATGACACGCGCTCTGGCCGGGCTCATTGCCTGGCCAGCCAATCTTCTGGAAGAAATCCTTGTTGATGGCGTGTCCCGCGGGACTGGCGCCGCGAAAGCAGAGGTGGCGCCCCCGCTGTCGTGGCTGGGTGTGTCGCTGGCGACCGTCTGGTTCGGATGGCGGCGTGGCGGCGTGGCGCTGGCCGGACTGGCTTTGCTGACAGCTCTTTATCTTCTGGGATTGGGACTGTGGCAAAGCGCCATGCAGACACTCGCCCTGCTGGGTGTGGCCGTGCCATTCGGCCTTGCGCTCGGGTTTGGTGCTGGCGTGATTCTGTGGCGTCAGAAACGCGTGCAGGCTCCCGCACTCCTGATACTCGACCAATTACAGACGATCCCGATTTTTGCCTATCTTGTTCCGCTTGTCGGATTTTTCGGGTTGGGATCAGCCACCGCCATTCTAGCGACCGTCATCTTCACAGTGCCGATCATGGCGCGCACGACGGTTTCGGGGCTGACCCGTGCGGAGACCGCATTCGGCGAAGTCTCCGATTCAATGGGGTGCCGCTTCGGGCAGCGACTGTTCCTCATCCTTGTGCCTGCCGCACGCCAAGAACTGCTGACCGGCGTCAACCAGGTCATCATGTTGTCCTTTTCCTGCACGGTGCTCGCTTCGCTCGTGGGAACGGCTGGACTGGGATACAATATCCTGATCGCCCTGCGGCAACTCAACATCGGGCGCGGACTGGAAGCCGGGCTGGGCGTCACCATTCTGGCCATTCTGCTCGACCGCTTCTGTGCGACGCGATCCGTGACGCGCGCCTGTGGCGCGGGCTGGCTTGATCTGGGCATAGCCTCGCTGCTTCTTCTTGTTCCTACCCTCATCGGTTTTCATGAAACCGCGCTCACGCATTTTCCCGATAGCTGGCGCTTGTCCTCGGGCAGTGTGGTCGACAACGCTGTGGAGTGGGTCAACGTCAATCTTTTCTGGCTCACGGATGACATCAAGGCGTGGCTTCTGATTCATGTGCTCATGCCGCTGCGCGATGAAATGCAGACGCTCTCCTGGAGTGGCGTGGTGCTGTTTCTCGCGTTTCTGGGCTACTGCGCGCGCGGCTGGCGCGGGATGCTTCTGGTGGCGGCTCTCGCCACATTTCCAGCGGCTGTCGGGGTGTGGAAGCCCACAATGATGACGGTCTATCTGTGTCTGATTTCAGTAGCGATAGCGACCCTCATCGGACTGCCGGTGGGCATCGTGGCCGGAAAGTATCCACGTTGGGGACGCCTCATCCTGACCACGTGCGATCTTCTGCAGACGCTTCCAGCCTTTGTCTATCTCATACCGGTGATCATGTTTTTTGGCTCCGGTGATTTTTCCGCCTTTGTCGCCGTCGTCGTGTTCGCCATGTGTCCGGTCATTCGTTTCACGGCGCTGGGCATCCGCGAAGTGCCTCTTTCCTTGCAGGAAGCAGGACGTCAGCTCGGCATGACGGAGGGGCAGATGTTGCGCAAGGTCGAACTTCCCATGGCCCACTCGCACATCCTTCTCGGCGTCAATTTTGCCGTGAACATGGCTCTGGCGATGCTTGTCGTAACCGCATTGATCGGCACGCGGGACCTCGGACGTGAAACCGTCAATGCCTTGTCGCATGTCGATCCCGGTCAGGGGCTGACCGCAGGACTGGCCGTCGCCAGCCTTTCACTGATCGCCAATCAGATCATTGGCGGGTTTGCGGGTCGGCAGCCGCAGTAATCATGCATCCAGAAGATGGAACAGACGAATGACTCACACCTATATTGTCGTTGGAGCTGGATCGGCCGGATGTGTTCTGGCTGCACGGCTGAGCGAAGATCCGACCGTCAGCGTACTGCTTCTTGAGGCTGGCTCCCGCGATGCTCATCCGCTGATCCACATACCGGCGGCGCTTCCAGCCGTGGCGCCGCGGGCTTCCCTGAACTGGGGATATTATACGGAACCCGAAGCGGAACTGAACGGCCGCCGACTGTTCTGGCCACGGGGCAAGGTGCTTGGTGGCAGCAGCGCCATCAACGGCATGGTGTATACGCGCGGGAATGCCGGCGATTACGATGCGTGGGAACAGCTTGGTGCGACAGGGTGGAGTTATGAAGATGTACTCCCATATTTTCGCAAGAGTGAGACCAACGTGCGTGGCGCAAGCCGGTATCATGGTGCGCGGGGGCCTCTGCATGTCACGCGGGGTGTGAGAACCTCCGAACTGTGCGATCTTTTTATCGAAGCCGGTCTACAGGCAGGATATCCCTACAATGAGGACTTCAACGCAGCCGATCAGAACGGCTTTGGTGATTTTGACGCCACCGTATGGAAAGGACGGCGCTGGAGCACGGCAACGGCTTTTCTGAAACCTGCTCTCAAACGCCCCAATCTTACGGTTGTCACGGGCGCGACAGTGAGTCGGCTTCTGTGGACCGGAAATCGGGCCGTGGGTGTGGAATATGTGCGTGGACGTGATGTTGTCAGGACTTACTGTGAGGGAGAAGTCATTCTCTCTGGCGGCACCATAAATTCCCCGCAGATTCTTCAGCTTTCGGGAATTGGTCCTGCTGATGTCCTGCGTGGACTTGATATTCCCGTCATGGTGGACAGTCCTGAGGTCGGCAAAAACATGCAGGACCATCTGTGTGTGTGCCTGATGTCGCGGATTACCGCGCCGATCAGTCACTACAAGTGGCTCCAGCCGACGGCGGCGATGAAAGCGGTGTTGCATTATGCGCTTGGGCGCAAGGGAGTTGCTGCTCAGGCTCCTCTGTCAACAGGCGCATTTTTCCGAAGTGCGGAAGATCAGAAATATCCTGATATCCAGCTTCATCTGACACCGGCTCTGGTCACCAGCCATGACAGTGGGTGGCCAAGCGAACATGGTATGACCGTCTATATCAACCATGCTTATCCCGAGAGCCGTGGCGCGATCATGATTTCCAGCAATGATCCGCTGAAACATCCAAAAATCATGGCAAATTACCTGTCGGCATCGGGCGATATTGATATTCTTCGTGATGCAGTAAGAAAGACCCGTGACATTCTTTCCGGTTCAGTATTCGATGGTGTGCGTGGCAGTGCGATTACCCTGCATGACGGGAACGTCACGGACGCCGAAATCGATGCCTTCATTCGGGCAGAAGCCGAAACGGTTTATCATCCGGTTGGAAGCTGCCGCATGGGCAGTGATTCCACTGCGGTCGTCACGCCCGATCTGAAAGTACAGGGCGTGGAAGGCGTGCGTGTCGTTGACGCCTCGGTCATGCCGCGACTTATCAACGGCAACACCAATGCGCCAGCCATCATGATTGCGGAACGCGGCGCCGACTTCATCCGCAAGGGAGGCTGAGACGATGCCGCATGTGTCTGAAACAGACATGCCTTCGGCTCTCGCTCCAAAATTGCAGGTCGGGGAGTTGTGGAAGATTTATGGGACCAACGCAGAGAGGCTGGTCGGCAATCTGAACCGTGCTCCGGATGATGCCTTTCTGGAGAAGCACGGTCTCTTCGGTGCTGTGCGCGGTGTGAACTTTGATGTGATGCCCGGTGAACTGATCACGATCATGGGGCTGTCGGGCAGTGGAAAGTCCACCCTGCTGCGGGCCGTCAGTCGGCTGATAGAGCCTTCTTATGGAACGCTATTGATTGACGGGCAGGATTTTCTGGGGGCCTCGTCGCAGGAACTCATCAACATCCGGCGTCACAGGTTGGGAATGGTGTTTCAGCATTACGCCCTGCTGCCACACCGTACGGTTCTGGAAAATGTGGCGCTTCCCCTTGAAGTCCGGGGAGAAGCTCGGACTTCGCGTCTTGAAAAGGCACGCAAGACCATTGATCTGGTGGGATTGGGAAATCTCATTGACCGCTATCCGTCCCAGTTATCCGGCGGTCAGCAGCAGCGCGTGGGGATTGCACGATCTCTGGTGACAGATCCCGATATCTGGTTTCTGGATGAGCCTTTTTCGGCTCTTGATCCGCTCATTCGTCGCGAACTGCAGCAGGAGCTGCTGCGTCTGCAGAAGATCGTGAACAAGACGATCCTTTTCGTGACTCATGATTTTGACGAGGCCGTGCGTCTGGCCACGCGGATCATCGTGATGGAAGCGGGACGCATCGTGCAGATCGGCACACCCGAAGATATCGTCATGAGACCGAAGAATGCATATATTGAAGCATTTACCCGTAATATTCCAAAAGCAAATGTCGTCACTGTCGGCGCGATCGCGCGCCCTCCAACGGAGGAGGTCCTGGCTGGCATTCTGCCCGCACAGGCGCGGATCGTCGAAGTGGCGTCACGGATCCTTGCGTCATCTGGCACATTTGGAGTCGAGACGGCCGATGGGCATCGGGTTGGGATCATCGGAACGACCGACATCCTGCCATTCCTGTTTTCATCACCTGAAACACATGCAGCCTGAGAGGATATTTTCATCATGATGACACACGATGAATGGAAGAAGCGTGTAGCATCTCTCAAATTTCGCAATCAATGCTGGATTGATGGCAGAGCAGTCGATGCCGTGTCAGGCGCCACATTCCCCTGCGTGAATCCGGCGACGGGCGCAGTACTGACCGAAGTGGCGCGGGGAGGAGCGGCAGATATTGATCTGGCCGTGAACGCCGCGCGCCGGTCGTTTGCCGACCGGCGCTGGTCCGGTTTGCAACCCATCGAACGCAAGGACGTGCTGCTGCGTCTGACTGCCTTGATCCGTGATCATCTTGAAGAATTCGCTCTTCTTGAAACGCTTGATATGGGCAAGCCGATCAGCGACAGCCTGCAGTACGATGCGCCCGGTTCGGCCGCCATCCTGCAATGGCATGCCGAAGCGATCGACAAACTCTATGGGGAAATTGCCCCCACGGGCGCAGCGGATCTGGCGCTGGTTCGACGTGTGCCGCTAGGAGTCGTGGGAGCAGTCGTTCCATGGAACTATCCGCTGGAAATGGCGATATGGAAGATTGCACCGGCTCTGGCGGTGGGAAATTCGGTCGTGCTCAAACCCGCCGAGCAATCTCCTCTCTCTGCACTCCGCCTTGCCGAACTGGCCACTGAAGCGGGCCTGCCTGACGGTGTGCTGAATGTGGTGCCCGGTTTTGGCGAAGATGCCGGTCAGGCGCTTGGACGCCATATGGAAGTGGACTGCATTGCGTTCACAGGCTCGACCGCGATCGGAAAACTGTTCATGCGCTACGCGGGCGAAAGCAACATGAAGATGGTGTGGCCAGAGACGGGCGGGAAAAGCCCGAATGTAATCTTCGCCGATGCCGATCTGGAGGCAGCCGCGGCATCAGCGGCCTTCGGGATATTTTTCAATCAGGGCGAAGTCTGCTCGGCGAATTCCCGCCTTCTGGTCGAACGACCGGTCCTGACGGAGATGCTCGAACGCCTCACTGCGCTTGCCGCGGATTTCCAGCCGGGTGATCCACTGGATCCGCAGACGCATGCGGGGGCGCTTGTTGATGGACGCCACACTGACCGGGTCATGAAATTCATCGATCAGGCCAGAAAAGATGGCCGACTTGTTACAGGCGGCGAGCGGCATGTGATCAATGGTTCGGATGCGTTCGTCACTCCCACGATCTTCACGGATTTGCCAGCCGGGGCGGAACTGCTGCGGGAGGAAGTGTTTGGTCCCGTGCTGACAGTGCAGGCGTTCGATACAGAAGAGGAAGCGGTCTCTCTCGCCAATGATACAGTTTATGGATTGGCTGCTTCCGTATGGACGCGCGACCTGAGCAGGGCGCTACGTATGTCGGACCAACTTGAAGCGGGAACCGTGTCCATCAATACGGTGGATGCTCTTTCGGTGATGACACCATTTGGCGGACTGAAGCAGTCAGGCTTTGGCCGGGATCTCTCCCTGCATTCTTTCGACAAGTATTCGGCCCTCAAGACAAGCTGGATCAAGGTAGGCTGAGAACCACCGCAGACCCTGCAAGCGCGTGCAGGACGCTTGGTGAAGATTCTTGAAAAGACACGTTTCACACGTAAGATATCGTGAGGATTTCCGTAATGAACACATGCGCTGCATCTGCGGAACTGAATGAAAATGTGGCCGCTCCGTTCGACCAGGCGGAAGCGATGCCGGTCGCGGTCTATACATCGCCAGATTTTCTCGAACTGGAACAGTCGCGCATTTTCGCCGGAAGCTGGCTGTGTGCCGGCCGTACAAGTTCACTCCCCACGCCAGGCGACTATCTGACGATGACGATCGCTGATGAGCCTGTTATTGTCCTGCGGGATGCTCAGGGGGAGCTGTGTGCGATGTCGAATGTCTGCCGACATCGCATGTCCCTTCTGTTGGAAGGGAAAGGGCATGTGTCCGTCATCACCTGCCCTTATCACGCATGGAGCTACGGACTTGACGGAGCGCTTCGCGGTGCTCCGGCCATGGATCAGAACAAGAGTTTTTGCAAAGAGAAGTTCCGCCTGCCGCAGATACGTTGTGTGGACTGGCAAGGCTGGATCATGGTGACGCTTGATCCCGATCTCCCGCTACCGCAGGAGCTTTATGCGGATGTGGATCGGCTCGTGGGTTATCTGCACATGCAGGATTATGTCCAGACGTTCAGTGAACAGCATCGCTGGAACACAAACTGGAAGATTCTCGCTGAAAATTTCATGGAAAGCTATCACTTGCCCATGTGCCATTCGGGGACCATAGGAGGGTCCACGAAACTGCGCGAAATGGTGTGTCCTGAAGGTTTCCCGGCGTTCAATTATCACCACATCCTCAAGGATGATAAAGTGCCGCTGGCTCTGGCCCATCCGGAGAACACGACGCTGCAGGGGGATGACCGTCGTCGCACATGGTTGCTGGCGATCTATCCTTCACTGCTCATCACACTGACACCCGGTTACTTCTGGTATCTGTCACTGACTCCGGACGGTGTCGATCATGTGAACATTCTTTACGGCGGCGGCCTGTCTCCCGAATTTATGGCCGACCCTCAGGCGCAGGAGCATTTCGCGTCCCTTAAAACATTGCTTGATGAAGTGAACCAGGAAGATCAGGGCTGCACGGAGCGTGTCTGGAAAGGGCTGCAGAGCCGATTTGCCGTGCCCGGCACGCTCTCGCATCTCGAACGACCAAACTATGAGTTCGCCAGCTGGATTTCTCAGAAAGTCGGCATTTGATCGCAACAACTCACGCAACCTGTGGCGTTGTGTCATTTCCCGAAGCGATCATGGGACCTCTGATAAGGGAGGTTCTCCCAAAGGCAACACACACAGCCTCAGAATTTGCACACACTGTCAGTGATCGTGTGGTGTGTCGATAGCAGCCCAAAATTCCAGGGCGTGTCGTCAGTTAAGCGGGAGGATTATGACGCTTGTACTCCTGCCTGATCTGTGATGTTTTTTCCCTGTTTTTCGGGGAGAGTGTGAATGCGACGGTATGGTCTGAGCGATGGACAGTGGGAGCGGATAAAAGATCTTCTCCCGGGTCGTGAAGGTCATGTCGGCGGGACTGCTGCGGATAACCGTCTGTTTATCGAAGCCGTGTTGTATCGTTATCGCGCAGGCATTCCCTGGCGTGACCTGCCTGTCTGCTTTGGGGAGTGGAAGAACATGCACCGGCGGCTGCGTCGCTGGTGTGAAAGTGGTGTGATCGAACGGATTTTCCGGCATCTGGCTGCTGACCATGACAACGAATACATGATGATCGACAGCACGATTGTCCGCGCTCACCAGCATAGCGCAGGCGCCTAAAAAAGGGGGGCGGATCAGGCCATCGGCCGATCCCGTGGCGGACTGACTACCAAAATCCATGCCATTGTCGATGCTGCGGGAAAGGCTGTGGCTCTTTCCCTGACACCCGGGCAAAGGGCGGACATCACTGAAGCAGAGCCTCTCCTGGATGAAATCGATCCCGAGACCTTCATCGCCGACAAGGCTTATGACGCCGGTCCCCTCATCGAAAAGCTGAAGAGCGGGGGATCACACCGGTTATTCCGTCAAAGAAAAACCAATGCAATCCACGGAAAATCCGTTTTTCAATTTATAAAAAACGAAACATCATTGAACGGTTCTTCGCCACACTGAAGCAGTTCAGAGGCATAGCGACACGCTACGACAAGCTGAAATCAACCTTCATCGCAGCAGTGCAACTCCTCTCCGCTGTCATCGGAGCTAACTGACGACACGCCCTAGAGCCCTCGTGTGGCGGGTGACATCAATACGCCCCAGATTAAACTGGCAAAATTAAAGGGGATGTTCGACTGGCACCATCACGAGCATGAGGACGAACTGTTCCTGGTTGTTTCCGGAACATTGCGCATGCATTCCCTGGATCACGAGGTCGACATCGAGACTGGTGAATTCATCATTGTTCCGCATGGGATCGAGCCTTGCTCCGAGGCTTTAAGCGACGAATGTCATGTTGTTCTGCTAGAGCCCAATACGACGTTTAACACGGGCAATGTGACCACTGACGGGACCGTGCACACGCTGTCGCGGATATAATCTGAGCTCCCACTACTGAGCGTGACAGTATTGTCTCAGAAAACTTACGATTATCTCTGGGTGAAGTGGGCCAAACATATGTCCGTTTCTACCCTCGAATGACCCAAAAGCAGATATTCCGCTCTCCCCTCCCTAACTGTCACTCCAAAAGCCGCGGGAGATCGACGCAAGCAAGCATGCCATCTGACAAAGACTTCTGAAGACACAGAGCCTCTGCCACCGGTGCATTCATCCAAACATCCAGTTCATCTGGTTGCATCAGGATCACTGGCATGGCCTTCGGATGGATCGCGCCCACTTCCCGATTGGCCTCAGTGGTCAGAAAACCGAACAGGTCATCCGTCGTCTCCCCGTCCGCCAGTTTCCGCACCGACGTCCACCGGCACCAGATCCCGGCAAAGAAAGCCAGCGGCTCACCGTCGCTGCGGACAAACCACGCAGGCCGTGATTTGCCATTAGGCAAACGCTCCGGTTCCGAAAAGGCGGTCAGCGGCACTAGACAGCGATGCGCCACCCCTTCCCAGCGCTTCCACCATGTCGAGGTCGGATTGCGGATATTGGTCATACCGCGATCCACTTTATGGCCTTTCAGGTAACCGGGCGGTGTCGGCATGCCCCAGCGCGCCATGACCAGTTCACGGCCATTGTCTCCATTCCGCACAACCGGTGCCATCGTGTTCGGGTAAATCTCGGGCAATGGCTGGAGATTCCCCGTGCGATCCTCGAGGACTTTTGCAACGTCCTTGATCGCCTGTGGGTTGGAAGTCATGGAATAGAGATTGCACATCTGTCTGCTCCCTTACGACCACATGCCGCGCAGACGGGCTGCCATGTCGATCCGCACGGACTGCACCGCCTCCTGCCGGGCCTGCTCTTCCGGTTTCACGACCGGCCAGGCCATGGACTGGAACAAAGGCAGCATGTCCCGGTCGATGAAGCGCGTCCGCGAGGCATAGACATGCCGGTCGCCCCGGCTGTGCTGGCCATGCACGTAAAAACGCTGCGGTACCATGATATCGAGACTGTCCTTCGCCCGTGTCATAGCCACATAGAACAGCCGGCGCTCCTCCTCGATGTCGTCCTTCTCACCAGTGGCCAGATCAGACGGAATGCACCCATCGACCACGTTCATGACGAACACATTCTTCCACTCCTGCCCCTTGGCGGAATGAATGGTGGAGAGGATCAGATAGTCTTCATCCAGCAACGGCACGCCGGCCTGGTCGGATGTGGCATCCGGCGGATCCAGCGTCAGTTCGGTCAGAAACTTCTCTCGTGACGGATACCCCCCGGCGATCTGCTCAAGCTGCACCAGATCGGCCAGCCGCGTGGAGGCGTCCTCATGCAGCCGCTCCAGATGCGGCTCATACCAGTACCGCACAGCCGCGATCTCGCCCGGCCAGCCGACCTGATGGCTGCCGAGAGCTGTCAGCAGATTCACAAACCCCGTCCAGGCCTCGCCACTGCGCTGCGGCGCTTTCACATCCTTCAGCGCCTCGAACGGATGCGCACTCTCGCCCATCGTATCCAGCACGCGTCGGGCCGAACCCGGCCCCACGCCGGGGAGAAGCTGCAACACCCGAAAGCCCGCGATGCGGTCGCGTGGGTTCTGGGCAAAACGCAATAGCGCCAGCACATCTTTCACATGCGCGCTGTCGAGAAATTTGAGGCCACCGAACTTCACGAACGGAATATTGCGCCGGGTCAGTTCCACCTCCAGCGTGCCGCTATGGTGCGAAGCCCGGAACAGCACGGCCTGCTGCTTCATCGGTGTTCCCGCCTCCCGCTCTTCCAGCACCCGATCGGCGATGTAGTTGGCCTGCGCCGTGTCGTCCCAGATGGTGACCAGTCGCGGCTTTTCCTCCGAAGTCCGTTCGGTCCACAGATCCTTGGTGAACCGCTCGGCCGCCTCACCGATCACGGCATTGGCCGCATCCAGAATGGGTTTCGTCGAACGATAGTTCCGATCCAACGTCACGATGCGCGCCGGGGGATCGAAAGACGCTGGAAAATCGAGGATGTTGCGCACGGTCGCGGCCCGGAAGGCATAGATGCTCTGCGCGTCATCACCCACCACCGTCAGGCCTCGACCGTCCGGCTTCATGCCCAACAGGATATCCGCCTGCAGCCGGTTGGTGTCCTGATACTCATCGACCAGCACATGATCCCATTTGCCGCCGATGTCAGTGGCCAGAACGAGGTCGCTAACCATCTGCGCCCAGCACAACAGCAGATCGTCGTAATCCAGCACGCCCTGCTCCTGCTTCGCCGTGACATAGCCGGCGAAGAGCTGTTTCAACTGGGCTTCCCAGCCCGCGCACCACGGATAGTGCTTCATCAGCACATCGGCGAGCGGCACGCCGGAATTCACCACACGGGAATAGATGGCCAGACACGTGCCCTTGCCGGGAAACCGCTTTTCGGTTTTTGAAAACCCGAGATCATGGCGGATCAGATTCATCAGGTCAGCAGAATCTTCCCGGTCATGAATCGAAAACGCCGGATCCATACCGATCTGCTGCGCATATTCCCGCAGCAGCCGCGCACCGATGGAATGAAACGTCCCGGCCCAGGCCAGCACGTCGGCCAGTGGACCGGTCTTGTCGCCCAGCACGGTTTTGCAGATGCGCTCCACCCGTCGCGTCATCTCGACACTGGCGCGCCGGGAGAAGGTCAGCAGCAGGATGCGGCGCGGATCAGCCCCCGAAGCGATCAGATGCGCCACCCGATGTGCGAGCGTGTTGGTCTTGCCCGATCCGGCGCCAGCGATGACCAGCAGCGGAGATGAATCCGCCCCGCCTGCCGAGACTCCGGTCCCATGCGTGACGGCCTGCCGCTGCGCGTCATTCAGACGGGACAGATAATCGTCGTGGTCCAGGACGGGAGAAGTCTCTGAATTCAATTCCTTAAGGTACCTTCACCAATAATTCCGGGTGGTTATGCGCCCTGCATCATGCCTGAGGTGGTGCGAATTTGCATTGACTTCCATCGCCCCATCAGAACAAATCACGAACATATAATCATGAAATCCGCCTGCACAAGGGACATCGAGCCGTGACATGACTGCTGAAACCCATAAAAAACCCGGTCTTGAGACGCTGCGGGCCGCGATCAGCCGTCTCGAAGGACATAGCGACCGACGCCGCAGGATGCTGCCTTTTGGCGTGCGCGAGATCGACAGTCGCCTGCCCGGTGGCGGGCTGGCGCTGGGCGCCCTGCATGAAGTGGCCGGTGGTGGCAATGATGCCCTGCACAGTGCCGCCGCCGGTCAGTTCTGCGCCGGGATTGCGGCCCGCACGCGCGGCAAGGTGCTCTGGATCGTCACCCGTCAGGATGTGTTCGCCCCTTCCCTGAAACAGGTCGGGCTGTCGGCACGGCGAACCATTTTTGTCGAGGCCAGTTCGGACGTCGATGTGCTGGCCTGTTTCGAGGAAGGACTGCGGCATGGCGGCCTTGGGGCCGTGGTCGCGGAAGTAGCCCGCCTGTCCATGACCTCCTCACGTCGCCTGCAACTGGCGGCCGAGACATCTGGCTCTCTGGGCATCGCGATACGCCGCTGGCGACGACAGACGGATGCTGCGGATTTCGGCCAGCCGACTGCCAGTGTGACCCGATGGCGGGTGTCCGTCCTGCCGTCTGTGTCTTTGCCGGTGCCCGGTGTGGGCCGTCCCCGCTGGTTGCTGGAACTGATCCGTGCCCGTGCGGGCGAATGTGCCGATTTTGAAGTGGAGGCCTGTGATGGCAAGGGTCGTCTCTCTTTACCTGCCGCTCTGGCCGACAGACCGGATCAGGAAGCGGCTTGGACCAGACGCGCCCGCGCCTGAAACGCCGCTGGCGCTGGCCGGACGGGAAGGACGACGCCGGGTCGTGCTGTCGGTCGATCTCTCCAGATTCTATTATTGTTTCAATGCAAAAAAATCCTAATTATGTTAACTGCCATTACTTTCTCATGTAGTGTCCAAGATTTCCTCGCGTGATGCATTTAACAGAATAGTTCTCGCCTCACACGCAACCATGGGGACATACATAAAGAAGCGTCCCCATTTCGCTACAAAGCTATCTCGCTAATGAATGAGAAAGAACGTTGCCCACAGAATGGCAACGCTCGAGACTATGAAGGTCACCATACCCCAAGACAGAAAAGGAACACACGCCCGCCCACGGCCGGAGGTGGACGGCAAAACACCCACAGGCTTTATAAGCGCCAAAACATCCGCCAGTAAAAACAGTGTTTTGCGCCCGAATTTGTATTTGGTGAGCGCCCCCGCGGCGACATAACGATCAATTGTTTTCACGTGGCAATGGAGGTGAATTGCCGCCGCCTCCTTCCGGGTAACAAACGCCCCTTTTGGGACCGATATGTCTGTACCGTGCATGATACGCACTCCCAAGCCTGACGGCTGACGGCCAGCCGTCTTGTCGAAACCACCATGCTGAGGAGCATCAGGTGATCGGAGCTGTCTTGGGGAGATGTCGTACTATGACAAAGTTATCTTCGTTGGGAAGGTATGAGGATGACGTGGAAGGGTAGTTAAAGATAAAGCTCCTCAGCAAAATCTCGTTTTGTTCTATCAGAACCCAGCTCTTATTACCAACATAAATTATCAGGAGCGGTTCTTACGCCGCCCGACGCCGCAGGAAACCGCAAACCATAAGATGGGATGCATGATGGGACCAATAAGAAGATGGTCCATAACTATTTGTTTTTATTGGAAAATTTATCACCTGATGGCGGATGGGGTGGGATTCGAACCCACGGAACGCTTGCACGTTCGCCGGTTTTCAAGACCGGTGCCTTCAACCGCTCGGCCACCCATCCAAAGAAGAAACGCCATACGGTGACGGGCTTATGCGACAAAAACCCGTCAAACGCAATAACCAGATCGGAGGCTCATTTTGCCGCGTGAGCCCGGACCTTTTCAGCCGGAAAAAACTTCACTTACCCGGCTGGAAAATCACGAACAATCCCGTTCTGCTTCTCATATCCCGCATCATACAACGAGAATATCAACAAGCGGTATATCTGTCCCCACCACGATCAGAACTTGGCGGAAACATTCAGCGAGCCATAGTTGAACAGACCAGAGCGGGCCGTCGTGAACTCCTGAGTCTGCCAGACCTGACTGTAGGATACTCTCAGACCGTAAAACATGACGGCGACACCGGCATGAATTTCGCCCACATCCCATTTCTTGTTCACATGCGGCGAGTTCTTCCGGAGCGTGTTGCCTTCCAGAGTCGCATCATAAGCAACGGCATTACCGGTCACGCCACCGAAGAAATACCACGCGACAGGGCGCGTCTGCTTGTAGGCATCCGTGCCGTCCGTTCCCGCGCCAATGGTCGGAACACCGAAATCACTGTCGAGTCCCTGACCGAAGCGGAATGTGTCGCCGATGGTGCCCGCGATACGATAATCACCGATACGGGCCGCAGCAGACGGCAGCATGTCGAAAGACAGCCCGTTGGAACCACCAATCGTTCCCAGCGGCAGTCGCCAGGTCCGTCCCGCCTGAACCTGAAAGATGGGCTGGTTGGCGAGCTGATGGTGCCATCCCAGATTGGAGGTGTCGCCAATGGCGCCATGGAACCCGTTCTGGAGCTGTCTGCCCAGTGCGCCCGGTCCCATAATACCCAACTGAATGCCAAACACGCTCCGCGACAGATCCGTGTCGTTGATCATGTTGATGGTGCCAAGCAGCAGCCCGGCATAGGGCCGGTCACGCGGAGAGGGATTCGGGGTCTGCGTGTCGCTTGGCGTGAAGATCAGCTGCTGCACACCCAAGCTCATGCGCTGCATTCCCTCACCGAGAAGCGTTCTGTTGATCAGCGCGAAAGGCCCCGGCAGGTTGTCCGTGCCCGAGGTCCAGTTAATCCTCAGACCACTGGTGTAATACTGGTCGGAAGTCCCCTTCAGGGTCGTGACCGCATCGTTTTCGCCCTGCAACGTCCAGGTGCCCTGCTTGTCCTGAAGCGGTGTCGCGTGAGCGCGGGAGAAACCTGATGCGCCCAGAGCTGTCCCTATCAGAAGCGCAAGAGGTTTCTGAAGAGAAAGACGGCGAGCTGGACGAGAGAGCATATTTCCGATTCTCCGCATGACCGCTCATCGCAAACGGTATGGTTGGGCTTTTCTTCTCCTTGTGTGCCGTGAAAAATGTCAACACAAAAGCCCTCTCAGCTATTTTGCCTCCCGAAACTCACGTTTTCGTGTTTACCTGAGACGCCAACAAAGGCATTTTTCCGGTTTCAGAGCCCCGAAAAGGTCATCGTTGCAAGAAATTCATCCCGAGGAAGGGTAAATTCGCAAAAAGGCAGTAGCATTCGCCTCTGTCCTTATGCTTTTCTTCTTTCTGTTCAGACCGTCTTTCGGCGGTGTGGGCGCCGGACCCAGGATGAGACATCGTACATCAAAACAGAGCACCGTATCTGGCGCGCTGTTTCTCCCGACCCGGTTTTATTCACAGGGCGATTTAAAAAAAATCGCCAGTCAGACCTCGGGATCAAGACCGTTGAGAAGTAACAGGACCGACCGCAGCTCCCGCTCCCCCCGCCGCGGCGGATTTGACGACGATTTCATGAGCGCGCCGTCGCCATATGATCGTGGAAACTCATCCCCCTATGGTGGTGGTGACCGCGGTGGCAACAGTGGTGGTTATGGAGCCCCCCGTCGGGCAGCAGGACCGCAGGTGATCGCATCCGGACCGGAAATTGAAGCCACCGTTAAGTGGTTCAATGGCGAGAAAGGCTTCGGCTTTGTCGAACTCGCCGATGGTTCAGGTGACGTATTCCTCCACGCCAACGCACTTTCACAGGCTGGTCACGACAGTGTCAGCCCCGGCGCCACGCTTCAGGTCCGCATCGGACAGGGCCCCAAGGGCCGTCAGGTTGCTGAAGTGATCTCCGTTGACGAGAGCACGGCCCAGCCAGAGCGTCCGCGTCAGGCCGGCGGTTTCGGCGCCCCGCGTCAGGCTGGTGGTTTCGGTGGTCGCTCCCCGCGTCCGGCTCCCGATCTGTCCAACGCTGAAGACATCCGCGGCATCGTGAAGTGGTACAACGCCACCAAGGGCTTCGGCTTCATCACACCGGAAAGCGGCGGCAAGGACATCTTCGTTCACGCTTCCGCACTGGAGCGCTCAGGCGTTCAGACGCTGAACGAAGGTCAGAGCACCAACGTGAAGGTCGTTCAGGGCCAGAAGGGGCCAGAGGCTGCCGAAGTCTCTTTTGACTGATCCCGAACGGAACGGGCGTCTGTTAAAACAGGCGTCCCTCCATAAAAATACCGCCGCCTCAATGAGTCGGCGGTATTTTTATATCTAAAGGAGAAAATCTCTCAGAAAAGACGCGGAACTCAGTAATCGCGTCCCTTGTTCCGCATAAGCCGCGCCTTGTCGCGCTGCCAGTCACGTTCCGCAATGGCGTGACGCTTGTCCTCTTTCTTCCGTCCCTGCCCGATCCCCAGCGTGATCTTGGCCAGTCCACGAGCATTGAAGTGGATATCCAGCGGCACGAGACTGATACCATCCCGGGCCACCTCTCCCAGCAGACGATCCACCTGCTTGGCGTGCAGAAGCAGCTTGCGCGGAGCACGCGAGTCGAAACGCGACAGCACGCCGCCCTGATATTCCGGAATATAGCTGTTGAAGAGCCAGATCTCGCCGTTGCGTTCACCAGCATAGGCTTCCGTGATCGTCGCCCGACCGAACCGCAGGCTTTTTACTTCCGGTCCCTTCAGAACGATCCCGGCTTCAACCGTGTCGATAATCGTATAATTGAAGCGGCCCTTTTTGTTCTGCGCGGCAATGCCGTGCGAAATCAGACCAGACTTCTTTGCTGCCTTTGCCATAATCAGCCCAGCAGCCCGGCTTCCGTCAGAGCCGCCCGAACTGTGGCGCGTGTCTCATCCGAAACCGGAACAATCGGCAAACGACAGGTCTCGCCTGCCAGCCCAAGCAGAGAGGCGGCGTATTTCACCGGTCCGGGGCTGGTTTCACAGAACATGGCGTCGTGAATCGGAAGCAGGCGGTCCTGAAGCGCCATGGCCTCCTTCACCTGCCCTTCCCGCCACAGACTCTGCACTCTGGAGCAGAAAGCTGGCGCGATATTGGACGACACGCTGATGCAGCCATCGCCACCCGCAGCGAGGAAGGACACAGCCGTGCCGTCTTCACCAGACAACTGGTTGAAATGCCTGTTCGTTACGGCGCGACGCACCTGAAGCGGACGCAGCAGATTGGCTGTCGCGTCCTTCACACCGACGATATTGCCGTGAGCGGCCAGCCGGGCCGTTGTCTCGACAGAGATATCCACCACGGAACGACCGGGAATATTGTAGAGCAGAACCGGAATCGTGATGGCGTTGGCCACGGCCATGAAGTGCCGGTAAAGCCCTTCCTGCGTAGGCTTGTTGTAATAGGGCGAAACCACAAGAACCGCAGACGCGCCAGCGGATTCCGCATGCTTCGCCAGATCGACCGCTTCCGCCGTGCTGTTGGACCCCGCACCCGCGATGACAGGCACGCGACCTGCCGACACATGCACTGTCCGCTCGACAATCTTGTGATGCTCTTCGTGGGAGAGAGTGGGGCTCTCACCGGTGGTGCCGACAGGCACCAGACCGGATATTCCTTCCGCAATCTGCCATTCGACAAGCCGGTCAAAGGCCGGAAGGTCGAGCGAGCCATCGCGATTCATCGGAGTAATGAGGGCTGTAATCGCCCCCGTGAACATGGCTTCGGTCATTGGCTTTTCTTCTTGTCGTCCGACGCTGCAAAACTCAGGTGTGGCGGTCGGTATGCCACGAATAATGAAAACTGTCAGGCCGCCCCGGCTTTCTTCGGCTGCCGGAAAGGCGACTGGGGATAGACCCCGAGAATACGGAAACGTGCGGAAAAGAACTCCAGTTCCGCAAGCGCCTGCTTCAGGTTCGGCCTGTCAGGCCGCCCTTCCACATCAAGCAGGAATTGGGTCGCCGCAAACGATCCGTCAAGCATGTAGCTCTCAAGACGGGTCATGTTGACGCCGTTGGTCGCAAATCCGCCCAACACCTTGTAGAGAGCGCCCGGCTCATTGCGGACATTGAACAGGACCGTGGTCATGATCGGCCTGTCTTCAGGAAGCGGCAAAGGCTCGCGGGCCGCGATGTAGAAACGGGTCGTGTTGTGCTTTGCGTCCTCGACATTGCGCCGCAAAATCGTCAGGCCATGCAGTTCGGCAGCCAGTTCTGACGCCACCGCCACATCTTCAGGCCGTCCCCACTTCGCGACCATCTCGGCCGCCCCGGCCGTATCGAATTCGGCCACCGGCGTCAGATGCAGATCCTTGATGACCCCCCTCACCTGCCCCAGCGCCATGGGATGCGTGTGAACCTTGCGCGCCTGTTCCAGCGTCGCGCCCGGCACACCCATCAGGCAATGTTCCACCCGCTGGAAATGCTCGCCAACAATGTGCAGACCGGCTTCCGGCAGCAGCGCATGAATATCCGGTACACGACCGGCAAGATTGTTCTCGCAGGCCAGCATCGCCAGATCCGCCCGGCCGTCATGCACGGCGGAAATGGCGTCGGCGAACGTCTCACAGGGAACGGTCGTCCAGCCGGGATAGGCCGTGCGACAGGCGAGATCGGAATAGGCTCCGGGCCGCCCCTGAAAGGCAATCCGCCCGTGCGAGTGTCCGGCCGTCACAGCTGCTCTCCCAAAATCCGACGCGCCCTTTCCAGATCCTCCGGCGTATCAACACCGAACGGCGCTTTTTCCACGCGGGAACATCCAATAATCATGCCGTTTTCCAAGGCTCGCAACTGCTCCAGACGCTCTCTTTTTTCCAGCGGTGACTCCGGCAGCGCCACAAAGCGCTCAAGCGCCTGTCGCCGCCAGGCATAAACGCCGATATGATGCCACAACGGTCCTGCGCCCCACGGAATGCAGGACCGGGAAAAATACAGCGCCCGCGTGCTCTGTGTCTGTTCAGAGGCAAACGAGCACGCAACCTTGACCACGGACTCAGCCTGCGCTTCCCGCTCTTCCGTTATCGGCGCGACCAGCGTGCCGATGTCGATCGCTGGGTCCTGCAGCGGGAGCAAGGCCGCCTGAAGCGTCACCGGTTCCAGCCCCGGCAAATCGCCCTGCAGATTGACGATTACATCATGCCGTCCAGTCGGATCGACCTCACACAGGGCCGCATGGACACGATCCGAGCCAGACGCCAGATCAGGGTCGGTCAGCACGGCCTCACCGCCCGCCCGCCTCACCACATCGACAATTTCCTGTTCGGCGGCCGCCACAACCACACGCCCGACCGCCGCTGTTTGAGCGCGTTCGAGGACATGAAGAATCATGGGGCGTCCCGCAATGTCGGCCATCGGTTTACCCGGCAGACGTGAGGACGCCATGCGGGCGGGAATGATGACGATCGGGCTGATCATTGCAGCGTATGGAAACCTGAGAGTGGGAGAAAACGGCGAGCATTCAGCCGACGGCTTCACATGAAGCGGACCGCACTCTAGGAAAGACAGTCGATTGACGCAACTGCGCCCCGAAACGCCTGCCCGGCAGTCTTTTTTCCGGCAGGTTCGGAGCGGCATACAGGGACGCCCACTCACCAATGGACTTCGCGGCAGCCAATCGTGGGGCTTTTGTCATCCTTCTCGTCACGGTGATGATGGGAGCGTCATTGCTCACGGGATCCATGGTGATCCCGGACCGTCTCCCCGCCCGGCCGGTCATTGTCACGGCGGAAGACGATCCAGCCGCACCGTTGCCCGTTGGCAATGTCGAACAAGGCGCCACTCTGGCCAACGCGACCTGCTCCCGCTGCCACAGCTTCACACCCTCTGCTCAGGACTCCGCCGGACCTTCCCTGTTCGGCGTGTATGGCCACCCCATCGGCAGACAGCCGGGCTATGCCTATTCCAGTGGTCTCGCTTCTCTTGGTGGCCAATGGGACGACGCCCGACTGAACGCCTGGCTACGAAATCCTGCCGCCTTCAGCCCCGGCACACGTATGTCATTTCGCGGCCTGCCTGACGTGGCCGGACGCGCCAATATAATCGCGTGGCTCAAAACCCTGCACTGACGGTAGAATTACCCGAATCCTTTCCTCAACCAGAACGGAAACCACCCATGTCCCACGATCTCGACCAGTTTGTCCGAACGGCTCACGCGCTCGCAGACGTGGCCGGGGCTGTCATCCGTCCCTTCTTCCGCTCCCGGCTCACTGCTTCCGACAAAAGCGATGAAAGCCCGGTCACGATCGCCGACCGCATGGCCGAACGCGTGATGCGGGCCCAGCTTGCCGAACTGCATCCCGACCATGCGATTCTGGGAGAGGAATTTGGTCTGCACGGAAGCACTGGCGGTTATCAGTGGACACTCGACCCCATTGACGGCACTCGCGCCTTCATCACGGGACGTCCGACCTTCGGCACACTGATTTCACTGTCCTTCGAGGGCAGGCCGATCATCGGAATCATTGACCAGCCCGTCACCGGCGAGCGCTGGATCGGAGTTGCAGACCGTCCGACGCTGTTTCGCTCCGGATTCGGTCAGCCCTCGGGTTTCACTCCCATCACGACCCGCCCGTGCAGCAGTCTGGCGGAAGCGGATCTCTCCTGCACATCACCTGAAATGCTGGAAGATGCGCTCCGTCCCGTGTGGAGCAGGCTGAAAGCCGCCGCCAAGCGGGTCAGCTGGGGGGGCGATTGCTATGCCTACGGTCTGCTGGCTGGCGGGCATATCGATGTCATTGCGGAGTGCGACATGAAGCCGTGGGACTGGAGCGCCCTGGTCCCGGTCGTGGAAGGCGCCGGCGGCGTCATGACCGACTGGAATGGCCAGACACTACGTCACGATGGCGATGGCACCGTTCTCGCCACTGGTGACAAAGTGCTTCACGAAGCGGCAGTCGCCTGCCTTCGTTCCTGACAACACAGCCTTTTTACGCGCCTTCGGGACGCCCGGGCAGGTTAATTTCCGCTTCGCGGGAAACGTGCTATGAGGGCGCACCCGTTAGGTTGCCTTCCCCGGCAACTTCGTCTGGATGCTTTGTCCGTGAGGATTTCCCATGATCCTGCAGGCAGAAATTAAGCTGCTCCGGGCAATGCCACTCTGGCCGGGGCCGCTTTAACAGCACGAGCGAACTGAATGACACCTCATCTGTCCCTCCCGAAGGACAAAATCCGCATCCTGCTTCTCGAGGGCGTGCACGACAGTGCTGTCGCACTCCTGAAAGCCAGTGGCTATGAGAGCGTCACCCGGCACAAGGGCGCCCTTGAAGGCAACGCCCTTAAAGAAGCCCTTGAGGGTGTGCATGTGGTGGGCATCCGCTCCCGCACACAACTGACCCGCGAAGTTCTCGAAGGCGCGGACCGCCTGTTCGCCATCGGTTGCTTCTGCATCGGAACAAACCAGGTGGACCTCAACGCAGCCCGCGAACTGGCGATTCCCGTGTTCAACGCTCCCTACAGCAACACACGCTCCGTTGCTGAACTGGTGATGGGCGAAATCGTGATGCTGCTGCGCCGGATCTTCCCGCGCTCCGTCGGCTGTCACGAAGGCAAGTGGGACAAGTCCGCCGTCAACAGCTGGGAAGTCCGCGGCAAGACGCTCGGCATCGTCGGCTATGGCTCGATCGGTTCGCAGCTTTCGGTCCTCGCCGAAGCCTTCGGTCTGCGCGTCCTCTATTTCGACGTTGTGGACAAGCTGCCGCACGGCAACGCAACGGCCTGCGACACGCTGGAGACACTTCTGTCCGAGAGCGACATCGTCAGCCTGCATGTTCCGCAACTGCCCAGCACGAAGAACATGATCGGCGCGGAGCAGATCCGTCAGATGAAGCCGGGTTCCTTCCTCATCAACAACGCCCGCGGCAACGTGGTCGATCTTGATGCGGCAGCCGAAGCCCTGAAATCCGGTCACCTTCTGGGAGCCGCCATCGACGTGTTCCCGGTCGAGCCGAAAGTGGCGGGCGAGCAGTTCGTCTCTCCGCTCCGCGGCCTCGACAACGTGATCCTCTCCCCGCACATCGGCGGTTCGACCGTCGAGGCGCAGGAGCGCATCGGTGTGGAAGTCGCCCGCAAGCTGGTCGAATACTCGGATATCGGCTCCACTCTTGGCGCAGTGAACTTCCCGAGCGTGCAGCTGCCGCAGAGCCCGCGCGGCACACGCTTCATGCACGTGCACCACAACCTCCCCGGCGTGATGTCGAAGATCAACGACATCTTCTCTAACGAAGGCTGCAACGTCACGGCGCAGTACCTCCAGACAGACGGCGAGATCGGTTACGTCGTGGTTGACGCCGAAACCGGTGGAAACGACGACAAGGACATGCACCTGCTGTCCCTGCTGCGGGAGCTGAAAGGCACCGTGCGCGCACGACTGCTCTATCAGGGCGCCTGACGCCCTGCCTCGGCGCGTGTTTCCCCGGGAAAGCTGAATGATCAACACACGCGTCCGGGCTTTTGCTTTCTCGGGCATTACGGCCGTTCCGGTCTGGGTGGAAGTCCAGATCGCGAACGGCCTCCCCGCTTTCCTGATTGTCGGACTGCCTGACAAGGCCGTCGGTGAAGCGCGTGAACGTGTCCGCGCCGCCATGACCTCCATGGGTCTGGCCCTTCCCCCCAAGCGAATCCTTGTCAATCTGGTGCCTGCCGATCTTCTCAAGGAAGGCTCGCATTTCGATCTGCCGATTGCCCTCGCCGTGCTGGCGGCCATGGAAATCATCCCGATCGAGGAACTCGGACGTTATGCCGCTCTGGGAGAACTTTCTCTCGATGGCCGCATCAACCGTGTCCCGAACGTCATCTCCGCCTCACTCGGCGCAGCAGAAATGAAGCTCGGTCTGATCTGCCCCGCCGTGCAGGGCAGCGAGGCGCTCTTCGGCGGCAATCCCGATATTCTTGCCGCGTCAGACCTTCTCGGACTGGTCAATCATTTTCGCGGCGAGCAGGTTCTGTCGCCTCCGGTCATTTCCGCCACCGATGAAATCGCCCACCCATTCCCCGACATGGCCGATGTAAAGGGAATGGAGGTCGCAAGGCGCGCACTGGAAATCGCAGCAGCCGGTGGCCACTCCATCCTGATGTCCGGCGCTCCGGGTTCCGGAAAATCCATGCTGGCGGCGCGTCTGCCCGGCCTGCTGCCGGATCTCACACCACTGGAAGCGCTGGAAGTCACCCGTATCTACAGCGCTGCCGGGATCATAAGCGAGGACGGAGGCCCGGTGCGCCGACCGCCCTTCCGTGACCCGCATCACTCGGCCAGCCAACCGGCCCTGATCGGCGGCGGGGCCAAGGCGAAGCCGGGTGAAATCAGCCTCGCGCACCGAGGCGTTCTTTTTCTGGACGAGCTTCCGGAATTCTCAAGACAGGCTCTGGAATCCCTGAGGCAACCGCTCGAAACCGGCCAGACGACAATCGCCCGCGCCGCAGCCCACATCACCTACCCGGCCCGCTTCCAGCTCGTAGCAGCCATGAATCCCTGTCGGTGCGGTTACCTCGGCGACGCCAGCCGGGAATGTCGCAAAGCACCGCGATGCGGAGAAGACTACCTGAATCGTCTCTCCGGCCCTTTGCTGGATCGTATGGATCTGTGGGTCAGTATGCAGCCACTCTCGCCGGTCGACATGATGACCGCACCTGCAGGAGAAAGTTCCGCAACAATCAGGGAACGTGTAGCGGCTGCGAGAAATTTCCAGCATGCACGGGGACAGGCCGTTCGCAACGCGGAAGCCAACCCGGATCAGTTTGAACTGGATAATGACGCCAGAGCCTTGCTGGCCGATGCCGCAAGAAAGCTGCGTCTTTCAGCGCGCGGCTTCACACGGCTTTTGCGTGTATCACGCACAATAGCTGACTTTGAGGCCGCACCCCTCATCGGCAAACAGCACGTCGCCGAGGCTGTCAGCTTCAGGCACCGCAGCCGCCTGTCCTGAAGGCTGTCTGAAGACCCGCCTTCAGACGATCACGCACTGAAGACGGGAAACAGGAGACAATCAGATATCGTTGATAGTCCCTTTGACCTTCCCCTTGATATCTTCACCTTTGCCCTTGAGCTTCTGCACCTTGCCTTCGGCCTCAAGCTCTGGATTGTCCGTCGCCTTGCCAATGCCTTCCTTGACGCTGCCGGCTACCTTGTCGGCTACACCCTGCAGCTTGTCTTTGAACTCACCCATGATGTGCTCCTTTTTCATCTTACCCCCATCATGTGAAAGGGGTGTATTTTTAGAACGCAGCACACCTCAGGAGGTTTCATCCGGACGCCGGAAGGAAACCTCATCGATACCGCCTCCCAAAGGAGGCAGACAGTATCGTCAAGATACGTGACATTTTGATAAGCAACAGAGGGGTAGCCACACTTCCCTCCCGGTGGCAATGTGCGGTAACAGTCCCTGAATACCAGCGTTTCTGATTTCTTCTTCCGGAGACATGTTCACCTCCATGACGGCGTCGCCACGGCCTTCAGCTACGCCCGGAACGAAGAAAGAGCCCTTGCTCGTCGGCACCGGGAAACAGCGGGATACCTCCACAACGAGACACCGTGTTCAGGAAGATGAAACTGACGCGGCGGGTCGTATCGGCCTGCGGCCTGCGTTTATCGCTAAAACCGGCGCTTACCGTAACCTCAAATCAGCAAAAACACCGCTCTCGCCCAGACAGGTCTTCGCGGATCCGGACCTGCTGTTCATTTTTCTGTTTTCCGCACTGCTCCACGCGCTTCTGCTGGCCTTCGCCATCTATATGTCCCTGTATCACTCCCCACGCGGCAATCCGCAGGCGACCGAGACCGGCACTGTAGACATGATGTTTGTCACACCCCCGGCAGAAAGCGGCATGAAAGGCGAGCACTCGGACCAGCAGGCAGGCGGAACCTCCGCGACAAAGTCCTCGCAAAGCAGCGAAACCCAGCCTGAACAGTCTGAAGCGGCCGAAGGCACGGATCGTCCCACTCCGGAAACACCCGCGGCTCCCCCAATGCCGGAAGCCCCCGCGGACGAAAGCTATCCGAAACCGACCAATGAAACGGCTCCGGTCAATCCGGCTTCCAACAAGGCCGGGAAAGCAAGCCGCCAGACAACAAAGCAGTCCACCCCACACAAACAGACCGCCCGACAGACACAGACCCGTCAGCGGGCGCCGTCACCTTTTGACTCCATGACCGACCTGTCACTGGACCAGTCATCAGCGCCGCCCCGCCCACGCCATCACGGCCGTACAGGCGGCTCAGGCGGTCCGATCGATCTGTCTCTCGGACCACTGGTGCAGAACGGTAAGCTGAACACACCCTTCGCCACCCGTAGCACGGTACGTGGCGTCAGCGATGATTACAGCGAGGAAGTCGATCGCTGGATCAGACGGCATATGTATTATCCGGAAGAAGCCGCACAGAACGGCGAGGAAGGCCCCTCTTCCGTCCATGTCGTGCTGGATCGGTCAGGAAACGTGCGATTTGTGCGTCTGACGAACCAGTCAGGCTCCTATCTGCTCGACGCAGCCACGACAGGCATGTTCCGCAACGCCCATCTTCCGCCGATACCGCCGGGAATTACGGGCGATCATTTCGATCTGGATGTGACGGTGAATTACATTCTGATCCGCCATTAAAGGCGGCCCTCAATATCTGGAACCATTGGCCAGGGATCGGGCATCCCCGCCTGCTTCAGATCGAAGAGATCGCGCGCCCTTCATGGCGTCGCAAGAAAGCCGCACAAGGCGGCCATCCTGATTGCAGATTGGTGGGATTACCTGAAACTTCTGATAGGCAACAGACGCTTACATATGCCGCAAACAGAAGACAGAGCAACGCTCTGCGCTTACTTTAACAAACCGGGATCAAAGGGATTGCACCCCTTTACAGGTCCGGGACAAAATCCCGAAAACAGCAGGCAAACCCCATTACAGCCAATTAGCCCCGCGCAAGCGGGGAACACTCAGCGGCAAACGCGTTTGCTGTTATCGGATGCGATATAGGTCTGGGTCGCCGGATCAAAACAGGCGTTCTGCGTGCAGGCTCCGCCATTGGTCAGCGGCTGCGGATAAATCACCTGCCCCATGGCGTTCGCTTCACGTGCGGAGGTTCCGCAAAGCGGCGTGTTGACCGGAGCAGAAGGATCATTCACGAGCGTCTGCCCCTCTGGCGGCGGCGTCTCCGTGACAGTTCCCGGCGGGAATGTCTGCGGAGGAATACGGCCGGGACGGACAGTAGACGGAGCACCAGGATGCTCGGCGCATCCTGAAAGACCAAAGGAAGAAAACACCAGCGCCGCCGCCATCAGACCCACATGAACAGCCTGAAACCGGTTGCGGGATGAAAGATGGGCCATGCAGTCTGCTTCCTCTAGTCTGTCATATCAAACATCTGTCGCAGGGAACGACTGATGGAAATTTTCGTTCCCTGCGTCAGGACAAATCAGGCGTGGCCGACTGTCTGGGATGCTTCGGCGCGACGGGCCTGCCACAGAGCCACAAAGTCGATCGGCTGCAGCACAACCGGCGGGAAACCACCGTCACGCGTGACATCACTCAGAATGTTACGAGCGAACGGGAAGATCAGACGGGGCACTTCAACCAGCAGCAGCGGCTCAACCAGCTCGGCAGGCGGGTTGTTCAGCGTGACAACGGCGGCATAGGTCAGCTCGGCGATAAACACCTTGCGGCCAGCCGGACCACCCTCGGAAGCCGGAGCCTCATCAGCTTCCGCCTTGATCGTCAGGGCGACTTCAAAATGCGGCTGATCGTTCTGAAGACGATTGGCCTGCACGTCGATATTGACGGAAATCTGGGGAGCCGCTGTCAGAGCCGTGAAGATTTCAGGACCATGCGGCACTTCGAAGGACAGGTCCTTCGTGTACTGAAGATTGACGGCAAGAGGGAGAGCCGGCGGGATTCCCTGAGTCGTGGTATCAGACATGATGGTCCTTTTCCTTCATATTCGGACGAATTCGCCCTTGTGTAGTGCCCGGCGGTAGCATGACGAACCCCTTTCGCCAACCATCCGCTTCAGGAGATGTCTGGCGGCACGGTCGGATCAAGTCGGAACCATGAACCGTTCTCAACGCTGCTTCGGGTAAACGCCAGCAAAAACGCCCAGTGAGAGACAACCAGCGTGTCACGCCACATCGGCGATGCCGCCATCTCGGCCCGGAACAGCGCGGCCCGCTCCTCCACGGCCTCCGGAGACTCGATGGCGGAGCTCCACCACATCTCATCCAGTCCCGAGAAATCGATCTTCGGCCAGTTCAGCGCCAGCTCGGCGGGCGGGCTGCCGATGTCGCAGGAGAAAGCAGCTCTCTCCCGGATCAGAGGGTTGATGGTGGGCGTGATGTTCAGCGCGCGCGCAATCGGCTCTGCGGTCTGAAGCGCCCTTGTATAAGGAGAGACAATGATGTGCCTGATCCCCTCGCCCACCAGCGCCTGGACAAGCTCTTCCGCCTGTTTCTCCCCCTTCTCGGAAAGCGGCGGGTCAGCAATGCCGGGATCCTTTCGGGTCGCGGTGAAAAGCCGGTTGAACTCGGACTGACAATGACGAAGAACAATCATGGCTGTTCAGATAGGGGCAACGCCACCCTGTCCGCAATGGCGCACAGGGCAGAAAAACACTCTGCTCCCCCCGTATGAATGTCCCGTTCTCAGAGCAAATATGAACGGGGTCATTGCATGGCGGGAGAGCGGACCTTATTCTAGAAGACTGATTTCCTTTTGCCGGGCGACAACCGCGCCGGCATCCATGTTGGGTGACATTGCTGATGGACGGCTCTCTCGGCCACTTTCCGGTCGATATTGTAATTTTCGCGCTGATTGCAGCCTTTCTAGCTCTGCGCCTGCGCAGCGTTCTCGGCAAGAAAGTCGGCTTCCAGATCGCGCCCGCGCCACCTCCGGCACAGCAAGCTCCCGCAGGACCGGTTATCGACGGCAAGGCCGAACCTGCCCCGGACACGCGTCTCGACATCCCCGCACCCAATACCCGGGTCGGCGCCATTCTCGGTCAGGTCGCCCAGAAAGAATCCGGCTTTGTCCCCCAGCAGTTCATGACGGGCGTCGAAGGCGCTTTTCGTCAGGTCGTGGAAGCCTATGCGGCGGGTAACCGCAATGTGCTCAAAGAGCGCCTGACACCCGACGCCTATGCCGCTTTTGATGCCGCCCTCACGGCGCGTGAACAGGCCGGGGAAACCCAGAAAAGCGAAATTCGCGGGATCGACAGTCTGGCAATCGAGGATGTCCGCCTCAATGACAGCCCCGTCGGAACCGCAGCCTCCATCGATGTGCGCATTGTGTCCGATCAGATCAGCTTTGTGGTGGACAAGGACGGGAAACCCGTTACCGGCACCGACGCCGTGACCGAGTTCTCCGACCTCTGGACATTCGAGAAGCTGCTCGGTGTCGCCGGCTCAAGCTGGCGGCTGGCGGCGGCCCGGAGTGCGTGAAGCGCAAGACTGACGGCGCGTCAGCACGGAAAGCGGAGACTGAAAAAACCTCTCCGCCTCCCCGCACCCGCCGGTATCGCATTGGTCAGCAACAGATCGTTCAGGGAGACTGCCTTCGGGTCCTGAAAAGGATGAAGGCCGAGACAGTTGACGTCGTCATCACCTCTCCTCCCTACAATATCGGTCTGGGTTACCTGTCCTATAAGGACCGCCGCAGCGAGGACGATTACCTCGACTGGATGATGGACGTGGCGCGCGCTGTCCGACGCGTCATGAATCCAGAGGGATCGTTTTTCCTGAATATCGCAGGCACTTCCTCGGAGCCATGGCTTCCGTTCGAACTGGCTGTGCGTCTGCGTGAACTTTTTGTGCTCCAGAATCATATTTCATGGGTCAAGTCGATCGCCGTCGGTGAGACATCGTTCGGCCACTTCAAGCCGGTCAACAGCGGGCGCTACCTCAACCGGAATCATGAGCACCTTTTTCACCTGACATTAAAGGGTGATGTGCCACTGAAACGGCTCGATGCCGGTGTGCCGTTCAAAGACAAGAGCAACATCGCCCGTCGTGGTCATGCCCAGGATCGGCGCTGTCGGGGCGATACATGGTTCATCCCTTATGAAACGGTGCGCGACAGACAGCAGAAATTCAATCATCCGGGCACCTTTCCGATCGCATTGCCCGAACTCTGCATCCGGCTGCATGGACAGCCTGCTCCTGTTGTTCTCGACCCCTTCATGGGCACGGGAACAACCCTTCTGGCCGCAGCCCGCCTGCAGGCGCACGGCATCGGGATCGAAATCGATCCTGCCTACGTGGCGATCGCCCGCCAGAGACTGAAAGATCAGTCCTCCGATTGATCTCGATCATTGATCGATTTTGGCGATGATTTAGACAAATATAATCGTTTTGACAGGATGCAGCCGTATCCTGCACATACGGGTTACAGACATTTAATTCTGGAGAGAGTTGTGAAACGTATCGTCGCAGGACTGATCGGTGCCGGGCTGGTGGCCTATGGCGGGACCGTCGCCTATATTCAGCACTTCGATCATCAGGGAGGACCAACCCTCCCGGCAGAGTCACCAACACTGAAAGACCCGGCAGCAAAAGCCGCCTTCGATGTGCTGCGTGAAGCCCGGTGTGATTACTGTCACACGAAAGGCGCTGACCTGCCCTTCTACTTCAAGCTGCCCATCGCCAGCACGCTGATGCAGCATGATCTGGAACAGGGTCTGCGTCACTTCCGCATGGAGCCGGTGATCGCCGCCTTCCAGAAGGGCGATGTTCCCACCGAGGAGCAGTTGTCCCGCATTGAGGAAGTCATCACGCAGAACCGCATGCCGCCGTCGCTGTATCTGCTGATTCACTGGCACGCCCACCTGAACGAAGACCAGCGCAAAGCCGTCCTGACATGGATCGATGCGGAACGCCGGGCGCATTACGCAGGCAATGGTGTCGCGGCCAAATTCGCAGCCGAACCCGTTCAGCCCATCCCCGAGAGCTGGCCTGTCAACGCCGACAAGGTCGCGCTGGGTGAGAAGCTGTTCTTTGACAAGCGTCTGTCCGGTGACAACACACTGAACTGCGCAAGCTGTCATGGGCTGGACAAGGGCGGCGTGGACAATCTTGTGACGGCAACAGGTATCGGGGGCCAGAAAGGTCCGATCAATGTCCCGACCGTCTACAATTCCGTCTACAATATCGTGCAGTTCTGGAACGGTCGCGCTGCGACACTGGCCGAGCAGGCAGCAGGACCGGTCATGAACCCCGTGGAAATGGGATCGCACGACTGGAAAGACGTCGCCGCCAAGATCATGAACGATCCGGATTACGGCGCGCAGTTCGCCGCCATCTATCCAGACAAGCCGATCGGGCAGGACACCATCACGGATGCGATCGCGGAGTATGAGAAAACCCTCATCACCCCGGACAGCAAATTCGATCTGTATCTGAAGGGTGACGACAAGGCCCTGACGGATCAGGAGAAGCACGGTTACGCGCTCTTCAAGAGCATCGGCTGCTCCGGCTGTCACAGCGGCCCCGACATGGGTGGCGGCGCCATGGAAGTCATGGGTCTCGAACACGACTACTTTGCTGACAGAGGCGGCGCTTTCACAGCTGCCGATAGCGGTCGGGAAGACGTGACCCACGACAAACTGGACAAGTCGCGCTTCCTGGTGCCGACCCTGCGTAACGTCGCCCTGACGGGACCCTGGTTCCATGATGGAAGCGTGAAGACGCTGGAAGATGCTGTCCGCAAGATGGCGTATTATCAGACGCCTGACGCGAAGATCTCCGATCAGGATGTCTCTGACATTACGGCTTTCCTGAAGACGCTGACCGGCAAATACAAAGGCGTGCCGCTGGAGCAGGTCAAAGCTACGCCCTGATCTGAACTTTCCGCCCTTCACCGTGTTCTGGATGAAGAGCCTGCGCCGTACTATCGCCCCTATTCAGGAGCGATAGTATCCGCAGTCTACAGATATCAGAACACACCGTGATCGGGCGCCCCCCGGATCATGTGAACTATTTTAAAACACCATGTCAGAGCATCGCATGATCGGTCAGACCGGACAGATCGTGCTCTGACTGCTCAGGAGGTCCCCATGCGACGGCTTGTTCTTCTTTGTATTGCTCTCACAATGACAGCGACGCTCTCTGCCTGCGCGGACTATGGACACCGGCATCATCACAGGGGCTGGAGTGGCCCGGGCGGCTATAATCGTCCCGGTGGCGGCATGGGCCCCGGCGGAATGAACGGCGGCGGAATGGGACCGGGAGGACCGGGAGGCATGGGCGGCGGTCCACGCGGCTACTGAACCTTCTCACACACAAAACGTCCGGACGCCTTCGGAGAAATCCTTTCTCTCCGAAGGCGTTTTTTTATTGTCAGTAAAACCGGCAACCCAGCAGACGGCACAGAGCGAAGGAAGCTTCAGAACGATTGAGCGTGTAGAAATGAAAGCTCTTTACATCGTTCTTCTTCAGCATCTTGCACATGGCCGACGCCACGGTGGTGGTGACCAGCGACCGCGCTCTGGGATGATCATCCAGTCCTTCGAACAGATCCTGTAGCCATGCCGGCACTTTCGTTCCACAAGCCTTCGCGAATGTCATGGCCTGGGCAATGTTGCCCACTGGCAGAATACCCGGCACGAGATCGACATCGATCCCATGCGCAGCCACACGGTCCCGAAAACGCAGGAACGTCTCAGGTTCAAAGAAGAACTGGGTAATGGCCCGCGTAGCCCCCGCGTCCACCTTCGCTTTCAGATTATCGAGATCCGCTTCAGCGCTGACGGCTTCCGGATGCACTTCGGGATACGCCGCTACGGAAATCTCGAACGGAGCGATATTCTTCAGTCCACGAACCAGATCGGCCGCATTGCGGTAACCTTCGGGATGAGGAACAAAGCCCCCACTTCCCTCCGGTGCATCACCCCTCAGCGCGACGATATGACGAACACCGTTCTCCCAGTATGTCCGGGCGACAGCGTCCACTTCCTCACGACTGGCGCCGACACAGGTCAGATGCCCAGCAATCGGAGAATTCGTTTTGTGAACGAGTTCTTTCGCAATCTCGATCGTGCGCTCCCGGGTAGAGCCCCCTGCCCCGTAAGTGACTGACAGAAAAGCCGGATGACTCTGCGACAGAAGCTGTGCAGCATTCATGAGCGGCTCAGCCGACTGACCTTCCCTTGGAGGAAAGAACTCGAAAGAGACAGAAAGCTCCTCAGCCCCGACTGGTGCTTTCTCATGAAACTCTGACAACATATTTCAATACTTTCGAATATCAGTAACAACCGATGACGACTCACTGCACCGGTCAATAACGGTTTATGGTCCGGCGCGAAGAATGCGGGCAGCCGCGACTTCCTCCCATTTGCGCGGCTTCAGATCGCAGTCCGGATTGATCCATATCTGCTCAGGCTTGAGCCGTTCGCGAGCCGCGTGAAGAAGATCGACCATTTCAGCAACTGTCGGGACACGGGGCGAGTGAATGTCATATACCTCCGGCCCAATCCCCGCCGGATAGGAGCGATTGGCGAACGCATCCAGAGCCGTCTTGAGTTCACGTCGGGCTCCGATACGCGAAAGCCCCAGCGTTGCAACATCCACTGTCATATCAAGTCTCTTTCCAATAGCATTGGACCAGGCTTTACGGATTTTACGCGCGTTCCCTCACCGTGACAGAGCACGCTTGTCCGCCCGGGCACCCCGTCGGTGGAGGTTCGCTGTCATGGCAGGTCTCCTGGCTCGCAGGCCTTCACGACCACGCTGTCTTCCCGGTTGCTTTCGCTTCCAGTGACGAATGATGCGCGCCGCCCGCCGCTTACAGTTGCGGGGACAGCGTTGGTCTCTCACCAACTTCCCTCTTGGCCGCAGCCTGTCTGAAGCAGGACGTGGAACCATGTCAGACGGCTTTCGTAATTGTGCATTTCCACAATGTCAAACTAATTGCATATATAAGGATATTGTTATATATAATGGAAATGAACACCGCTCTTGAACTCTTTCAGGCGCTCGCCGATCCGACGCGCCTGCGAATCTTTGCTCTTCTGCGCGCCATGGAGCTTTCCGTGGGCGAACTTGCGCAGGTGCTGGGACAGAGCCAGCCCCGGGTCTCACGGCATCTGAAAATCATGGATCAGGCCGGACTGATTGCTCGCCGGAAAGAAGGAAACTGGGTGTTTGTCACACTCGGCGCGGACCGGATCGTCAAGCCGGTGCTGACGGCGCTGGACAGTTGGCAGCAGGAATCAGATCCGGAAATGGAAGCCGACCTGACCCGTCTTGCCACAGTCAGATCGGTGCGCGCCAGAGAAGCTGAAGAGTGGTTCGAGCAGAATGCCGCAGGGTGGGACACCATCCGCTCGCTCTATGTGAGCGAACCGACAGTCGAGGCGACCATCAAAATCCTTCTTGGCCCGGAGCCTGTCGGGCGTCTGGTCGATATCGGCACCGGTACGGGACGAATGATCGAACTGCTGGGACCAGCCGCAAAAAGCTGTATCGGAGTTGACCGCAGCCCGGCCATGTTGCGTATGGCGCGAAGCAAGATGAGCGGCAGCCAGAACATACAGGTGGAATGGCGGCAGGGTGATCTCTCAGCGCTGCCTCTGCCTGCCGACAGCATGAACACGGCCATCATGCATCAGGTTCTGCATTATGCGCAGCATCCCGGCGCCGGTCTTGCTGAAGCCGCCCGCGTCCTGAAACCGGGAGGACGATTGCTTGTCGTGGACTTTGCTGCCCATGACAGACGCGAGTTACGCGAAGCCAATGCTCATGCCTGGCTGGGATTTTCAGCCGAACAGATGACTCTCTGGTTCAGGGAGGCAGGTTTCAGCGAACCGGAATGCTATCGTCTGGAGGGAGAGATTGCGGTGTGCCTCTGGCTGGGCTGGAAGATCGGTACCATTGCCGATCATTCTGAAAACAGTTCCAAGAGTCAGACGCATTGAAAAAGGATCTGCGTCGCAATCAAATGATTTCCATTATTGGCGGCCGGTTATGCCAAAAACAAAAAAGCAGGGCCAGCAAAGCCAGCCCTGCCCGGTAAAAGATCGAAGCCTCAGACCTCGTCTTCGTCCTCATCGTCTTCTTCATCATCTTCGATGACAACGGCGACGGTGATTTCAACGCTCTCGTCTTCAGCCTGAAGCTTGTCGGCCGTGTCTTCCGCCACGTCCTCATCTTCGTAAAGCATGGCTTCGTTGGGATCGTCGGTCCACTTTGTCTCAGGGTTCCAGAAAGAGAGATCTCCGTTCTCGGCCTCGCGCTGGATCAGAAAGCCGACAACGACTTCGTCATCAAGGTTGATTTCGTTTTCGCTCATGGGGCAGCCCTTTCGTTGCTCCGTTTGATATGCGAGGCATCGCACATTGTGCAGGCCAGCATAAGGGGCTGTCTGCCTGACTGCGATGATATTTTTACTGCATGAGCTGAAATTACCGAAAGCCCGAATATAATCAGTCGGATGGGCGTCTGCGTCGCTTACAGCTTGCAGTTGTCTTCCCGGCAGGTGATGCTTGTGCGAAGCGGTGTTGCCGCACAGTCGGAGGAGCAACCGGTGCGCCGGAAACGGGGGATCAGCGAAGAAGAGCAGACACTATGGACGTCCTTCGTCCGTGGTGTGAAACCGCTCGCCCTCAACGGACGCTCATCCGGCCTTCCCGCAAAAGCTCGAACCACCGCGCCGGATCAGGTGTTACCTGCCCGCCGCAATGCGGAAGGCGTGCCGAAAATCGACCACTCCGTGCGCGGCTCAGACCCGGAACTTTCCCGCGTTCCTTTTGCGCAGAGTCACATGCGGTCCGCCGCCTTCATGACGGCAGGGGAAATCGCGGTGGCGAACCATCTGCGCGGAAAGGCGGCAAGGAAAAAATCCGCCAATCCTCCGGCCCAGATCGGCACGCGGCAGGCCGGTCTGGATACCGGAAGCTGGAAGCGACTTTCAAAGGGGCACACTGCGGTTGAGCGAAAGCTCGACCTGCATGGCATGACGGCGCAAGCGGCTTTCATGCGGCTGCACGAATTCCTCTTTTCAGCGTACAGTCAGGGCGTCAGATGTGTTGAAATCGTGACCGGGCTTGGCTCCGGCCCTGAGGGGGGCGTCCTACGGCGTGAACTGCCTTTCTGGCTTGGGCGGGATGATCTCGGCCGCATGATTCTGGCTGTCACGCATACGCATGAAGCCAATCGGGGGGCGGTCCGCATTCTGATCAGAAAACGCCGATCTTCTCACTCTGGCAAACGCTGAGAGAGCGTCCCGAGCCGCACAACAGGCGCATTCTGGAGACCATATGTCGTCAGCAGTCTCTGGTTGCTGACGGTTGCGGGGCGAACCTTGTGTCGGGGACCATGAGCATAGACTTTAAGGATTGCTCTCACTCACCGCTCTGCGACACCATGTGATAGGGGACGACCCCCCTCTCCTCTCCTCCCGCATCGATCTGAAAGCCCGCCGCCGGAATGGCGCGATGGCGGCAGTCTGTGCGGATACAGGCACGGCATCCGGGACCGATGGGAATGATCGTGCGTTCATCCGACAGATCAAGACCAGCGGCGTAAACCAGTTCAGAGGCATGAGAGACCGAGCAGCCCAGCACAATCGCCACCCGTCTTGGACGATCGAAATAGGATGTGCCCGCATGACCGACCGTACGGGCGACGTTCAGGAACACGGCATCATCTGTTGTGCGCGAGACCTGCACCTGTAGCTCTCCGGGTGTCGCGAAAGCGCGGAAGACATTCCATAGCGAGCACAGGCCGCCAAAACGGGGAAGACTGAAGCGGGTCGCGCTATAACTCTTGAGAATATTCCCGGCGATATCCGTTTTGATAAAGTAGAATGGCAGCCCTTCATGGCCGGGTCTCTGAAGCGTTGAGAGACGATGGCAGACCTGCTCGAAACTGACCCCGAACTGTCGTTGAAGCTGGTCGAGATCATGCGATTTCGTACGGGCGGACTGCCGGAACCGCGTGTAAGGCAGCAGCAGCGCGCCGGCGAAGTAGTTGCTCATACCGACATGGGCCAGATCACGGGCGTCGGAAGAGGTCAGGCCTGACCGTTTCACGGCCCGGTCCAGCAGACGCCCGTAACCAAGGCGTCCCACGACCTGCGCCATGCAGAACACGCTGCTTTCCGAAGGCACGCCATCCGCCATAAGCAGACGCCGCCCGCGCTTGTCGAAACGCCAGATGACCGAACGACTGTCCAGACTGCTGTCCGTCATGGTTCTGACGCCGTGATGATCGCGCAGATAACGCTCGAGATTGGCGGCCAGAAGACCTTCCGAAAAATCCAGTGTTTCGTAAAGATCTTCGGCTGCACGGTCTATTTCATCAAAATAGTTGCGTTCACGCTGCACCCAGTCCCCTACGGCCTCGTAAGGTGAGACTGTTGTTACCGGCTCCCCCGCCACCGGTATGCCGGACGTATCAATCTGAGGCGCGGAAAGTTCCACTCCTGAAAATGTCTGATTCTGGTGTGGATTTTCCGTATCATTCCGCTCACGGACAATGGTCCGGTAAGCCCGGTAAAGCGTCACAAACCGGTCAGCCAGTGCTGGTGCGGACCTCACCGCGGCCTGAAGTTCCGTTGGTCGGAGGGAGGCCGATTTGAACAAGGGGTCGCCGAGAATTTCTCTCAGAGCCTGAATCTGCCGGATTTCATCACTGTCGCCAAAATAGCCGGGCGATACATCGAACAGGTTGCAAAGTTTTAACATGAGAGGCGGCGGAATGGGCCGCTGGTCGTTTTCAATCTGATTGAGGTAGCTGGGAGACAGACCAAGATCCTTCGCCAGATCCTGCTGTGTTTTTCTGATTCTCCCACGCAACTCCCGAATACGTGATCCAGCGAAGACCTTGCTGAGACGTTTCATGACCTTCGCATCCTTTGCAAAAACAGTCTCATTTCATCGCTTCAATTCGCTTCGTTCACCATAGCTGAAATTCGTGCCCAGGCCATACTCGCAGCAGTTTTCGTGAATGAGGCTGGACATGCAAACCTACGATATCACGGTTCATCCCGAGAAAGACCGCCTGCCCCGCGAGCAGCAGCTTGCCTGGCATATCGCCGAGGTGGCGGCCGATCCGGTGGAAATCGAAGCGCCCGTGACCGAGATGATCATCAACCGTGTGATCGATAACGCCTCGGTCGCCATTGCGTCGGTCAACCGTCACTCCGTCATGAACGCCCGTGCAGAGGCTCTGGCGCATCAGCGTCCGGGTGGCGCGACCATTTTCGGCTGTGGGCCAGACGTTCGTGTTCACGCCGAATGGGCGGCATGGGCCAACGGCACCGCCGTGCGCGAACTGGACTTTCACGACACGTTTCTGGCCGCTGAATATTCGCATCCCGGCGACAACATCCCCGGTATCCTCGCTGTGGCGCAGCAGTGCCAGCGTTCCGGCAGGGATCTGATCCGCGGCATCGCCACGGGCTACGAGATCCAGATCGACCTCGTGCGCGGCATCTGCCTGCACAAACACAAGATCGACCATGTGGCGCATCTCGGCCCGTCAGTAGCGGCAGGCATCGGCACCCTGCTCGGCCTGCCGACCGAGACGATCTATCAGTCCATCCAGCACGCGCTGCATGTGACGACCGCCACGCGCCAGAGCCGCAAGGGCGAGATTTCCTCCTGGAAAGCCTATGCGCCGTCCCATGCGGGCAAGATGGCGGTTGAATCCGTGGATCGCGCCATGCTGGGCGAGACATCGCCAAGCCCGATCTATGAAGGCGAGGATGGCGTGATCGCGTGGATGCTGGACGGCAAGGACGCGCATTACGTCGTGCGTCTTCCCGAGCACGGTGAAGCCAAGCGGGCGATCCTCGACAGCTACACGAAAGAGCACTCCGCCGAGTATCAGAGTCAGGCGCTGATCGACCTCGCCGTCAGGCTGGGCAAGCAGGTGAAAAACTGGGACGACGTGAAGGATGTTCTGATCGAGACCAGCCATCACACGCATTACGTGATCGGCACCGGCTCGAACGACCCGCAGAAGTTCGATCCGAAAGCCTCGCGCGAAACACTTGATCACTCGATCATGTATATCGTTGCAGTCGCGCTTCAGGATGGCTCGTGGCACCACGTCCGCTCCTACTCGCCGGAACGCGCCAACCGTGCCGATACTGTGAGGCTGTGGCAGAAGATTCACACGATCGAGCGTCCGGAATGGACGGAGCGCTACCACTCCATCGATCCGAATGTGAAGGCCTTCGGTGGACGTATCACCATCACGCTGAATGATGGTTCCGTCATCTCCGACGAACTGGCGGTCGCCAATGCCCATCCGCTCGGGGCCACACCGTGGACGCGCCCGGACTACATCCAAAAGTTCCGCACACTGACGGACGGCATCATCACGCCGCAGGAAGCGGACCGGTTCCTTGAAGTGGCCCAACGCCTGCCGGAATTGTCCGCGAAAGAGCTTTGCGAACTGGAAATCACGCTTCCGACTGGCGAGCTCAGGAAGAATCCGAAAGTCGGCATCTTCGGTTTTGGCCAATAACGCAGAGCAACACGGGAGAATGGCTTCAGTCTCATGAAGCCGTTCGCAGCAGACGACAGAACAAGAAAGAGGAGACGCAGACCATGACGCAAACCTCTCACGAAAAACGTCCGAAGAAGTCGGTTGCCCTGTCAGGCGTTACTGCGGGGACAACCGCCCTGTGCACGGTCGGCCAGAGCGGCAACGACCTGCATTACCGTGGCTATGACATCAGGGATCTGGCCGAGCACTGTGAATATGAGGAGGTCGCTCATCTGCTCATTCATGGTCATCTTCCTGATCCGTCGGAACTGGCCGAATACAAGGAAAATCTGCGGTCCATGCGTGGCCTGCCCGAGCAGGTGAAGCGTGTTCTGGAACAGGTTCCGGCTGCCTCGCATCCGATGGATGTCATGCGGACGGGCCTCTCCGCGCTGGGATGCGTGCTGCCGGAACGTCGCGACCAGAACCCGGTCGGCGCGCGGGAGATTGCGGACCGTTGCGTGGCGTCTCTCGGCTCGATCCTGCTCTACTGGTATCACTACGCCACCAACGGGCGTCGGATTGAGGTCGAGACGGACGATGACACGGTCGGTGGCCATTTCCTCCATCTCCTGCACGGCAAGACGCCGTCGGAAGAATGGGTGAAGGCCATGCATGTGTCGCTCATTCTCTACGCAGAACATGAGTTCAATGCGTCAACTTTCACCTGTCGCGTGATCGCCGGCACGGGCTCGGACATGTATTCGGCGCTGTGTGGCGGGATCGGCGCCCTGCGTGGTCCGAAACATGGCGGCGCGAATGAAGTGGCGCTTGAAATCCAGCAGCGTTACCAGACGCCGGACGAGGCGGAGGCCGATATCCGCAGGCGTGTGGACAACCGCGAGGTTGTCATCGGCTTCGGGCATCCGGTTTACACAATCGCTGATCCACGCAACGAGATCATCAAGAACACGGCTTATGCGCTGTCACGCAGGAACGGCTCGATGCGTCTCTACAATGTGGCGGAACGCATTGAAGCGGTCATGGCGGACACCAAGAAGATGTTCCCCAACCTCGATTGGTTCAGCGCCGTTTCCTACAACATGATGCGCATCCCGACGGCGATGTTCACCCCCATCTTCGTCATCGCCCGTTCCGCGGGATGGAGCGCGCATGTGATCGAGCAGCGTGAAAACGGCAAGATCATCCGTCCTTCCGCAGAATATGTCGGACCGGAAGACCGGGCTTTCATTCATATCCATAACCGCAGTGCGCAGGAGAAAGCAGCATGACCTATCTGGTTGGCGCGGAAGCCCCCTCGGAATCAGCAGGCAACCGGTTCCGCAAACTCCTTGACGCTCCGGGAATTTTACAATTACCGGGCGCTCATAACGGTCAGGCCGCGCTGCAGGCGAAGGATGCGGGATTTCAGGCGCTCTATCTCTCTGGCGCGGCCATGACGGCCAGCATGGGGCTGCCGGATCTGGGGATCATCACCATCGATCAGGTGGAGTTCTTCATCCGTCAGATCGTCCGTTCCTCGGCTCTTCCGCTTCTTGTCGATGGTGACACGGGATATGGCGAAACCCTGAACGTGATGAACATGGTTCGCGCGTTCGAGGATGCTGGCGCGGGAGCGTTGCATCTGGAAGACCAGCTTCTGCCGAAGAAGTGCGGACATCTGAACGACAAGAAACTCGCCAGTGCGGATGAGATGGCCATGAAGGTCAGCGCGGCCCGTCGGGCGCGTCGTGATCTGGTCATCGTGGCCCGGACGGACGCCGCCGCCAGCGAAGGCATTGATGGCGCTGTCGCCCGTGCGAAAAAGTATATCGAAGCTGGCGCGGACGCGATCTTTCCGGAAGCGCTGACCAATGCCGAGATGTTCCGCGAATTTGCGAGGCGGATGCCGGGTGTGAAGCTGCTGGCCAACATGACCGAGTTCGGGCGCACGCCGTTCTACACGGCGAAAGAGTTCGAGGAGATGGGCTACAGCATGATCATCTGGCCGGTCAGTTCGCTGCGTGTGGCCAACAGGGCGCAGGCCGATCTGTATGCCACCATCGCCCGTGACGGCAGTACGGAGGCCATGCTTCCGCGCATGCAGACGCGGGAGGAACTGTACAGGACGCTGCGTTATCATGAATACGAGGCGCTGGACCGCAGCATTGTGGAAACCGTTCTGCCGACCATAGCGGCCTGAACACATCACTCTCACATCCAAGGTCACACCATCCGGGCGATTTTACATCGCCCGTTTCCATTCAGGAGAAGAACAGGTGTCCACACCCCAGACCGATCTCGCCATTTGGGATATTGAAAGCGTTGATCCGGACAAGGCGTCGCAGATCAGGGCGATGCGTGAGCAGGTGCAGGCTGATCCTGAAACCTTCTGGCTGGAACAGGCAAGACGTCTTGACTGGGAGCGTTTTCCCTCTGTTGGAAACCGTTCGACTTTTGAGGACGAGGTATCCATCCGCTGGTATGAGGATGGCAGGCTCAATGTCTCGGTCAACTGTCTGGACCGCCATCTGAAAGAGCGTGGAGACCAGACTGCGCTGATCTGGCAGGGAAACGATCCGGGTGTGTCGCGTCAGCTCACCTTCCGCGAACTGCATGCCGAAGTCTGTCGGGTGGCCAACGCCCTGAAAAGTCTGAGGGTGAGGCGCGGTGATCGCGTGGCGATTCATCTGCCCATGACCGTCGAGGTGGTCGCGTGCATGCTGGCCTGCGCCCGTATTGGCGCGGTGCATGTGGTGCTGTTCGGCGGGTTTTCACCGGAGGGTATTGGTGAACGTCTGATCGACAGTGGGGCCGTGGCCGTCATTACCTGTGATGCGGCCAGACGCGGGGCGAAAACCATTCCGCACAAGGCGGTGATCGACGCTGCGCTGAAACATACTGGCTCCATCGGCAGTGTTAAGAACGTCATCGTCGTGAATGTCAGCGATACCAGCACCCCCATGACGCCGGGACGTGATCATGATTATGCAGAACTGGTGTCCGGGCAGTCAGACATCTGCGAACCCGAGATCATGAATGCGGAAGATGTGCTCTTCCTGCTTTACACATCCGGCAGCACGGGAAAACCCAAGGCGATTGTGCATACAACGGGCGGTTATCTCGTCTGGGCGGCTTATACCGTGGATGTCACCTTCCCGGCGGAACGGGGCACAACGCACTGGTGCACGGCCGATGTTGCGTGGATTACGGGTCATACTTTCGTGGTGTACGGACCGCTGGCGAACGGCACAACGACCCTGCTGTTCGAGGGGCTGATGGGATGGCCGCAGGCCGGGCGCTGGTGGGAGATTATCGACCGCTTCAATGTGTCGAGTTTCTTCACGGCTCCCACCGCCATTCGTGCGCTGATGCGGGATGGCGATGACCTGCCTCGCCAGTATTCTCTTGCGTCTCTCCGTCGGCTGGGGTCTGCGGGTGAGCCGATCAGTCCGGATGCGTGGGTGTGGTATTATGAAGTGATCGGACAGAAGAAATGTCCGGTCATCGACATGTGGTGGCAGACGGAAACGGCCGGGCCGATGCTGAGCGCCATCGCCGGGGCGCAGAAGCTGAAACCCGGCTGGGCGACGACGGGTCTGCCCGGAATTGTTCCTTCTCTCACCAATGAGAAAGGTGAAATCATCGAGAACAGGGAAGCGGAAGGCTGCCTGTGCTTCGATGAGTCCTGGCCCGGTCAGACCCGGTCCATCTGGGGAGACCACAAGCGGTTTCGGGAAACCTATTTCACCTTCAGCAAAGGTCGGTATTTTTCCGGGGATGGCGCGCGCCGGGATGCTGATGGCAATCTCATGATCACGGGCCGCATGGATGATGTGATCAATGTGTCAGGACACCGTATTGGCACGGCCGAGATCGAGGATGCTGTCGCGACGGATCACTCCGTGGCGGAGGCGGCGGCTGTCGGTGTCAGTCACGATCTGAAAGGTCAGGGTATTGTCGTGTTTGTGGTAGCGCGCAACACCAAGACGCTGCCGTCCGAAGCGCACCTGAGCAAGGTCATCAGCGAGCGTGTGGGCCGCTATGCCGCACCGGAAAAGATTTACCTGGTCACTGAACTTCCCAAGACACGTTCTGGCAAGATTGTGCGTCGTCTGCTGCGCAAGATTGCTTCCAACGAAACGGACAGCCTTGGTGATCTGTCGTCTCTGGCGGATACGTCCGTTGTGCCTGCCCTGATTACGCTTGTGCAGAAACAGCTTCAGACTGCGTAAAGGAGGCTGTTTATACAGCTTTCCAGATCGATAAACCTCTCGGACGTGGTCTGAGGGGTTTTTCGTCTTTTAATCTTGGCCTGTAGTATATGCAGACCTGGCTTTGCGCAGGTCATTCTGGATACTGGTCTGCTGTCACCGTTGGCGCTGTGGCTGCGCACTCTCAGATATGAACGGAGCGACCTTGCCACTCTTTTCGATTATCGACACATTCCGACGATGCTTTAAACGCCGAGGTGAACTGACAGAAGACTTCATGAAATATGGAATAACAAATATCCATATGAAAAAACAAAACAAGACTTAATATATTCAGACAACATTAAAAGAAATGACTCCAAATTTTTTGGAGTTTCCCTTCGTTACACAGGATTTCACTTCTCGTTAATTGATTCCGACTGAAAATGAAATTGTATCCACATCGGGAGTTCAATCCATGTCCTCTTCAATCTCTTCCATCGGCGGCTCATCGATCGCAAGCCTTTTCAATACGTCGTCTTCGTCAGATACGAGCTCCAGCTCAAGTTCCTCGACGTCATCGACATCCTCTGCCGATACCACGTCAGAGACCATGAACAGCGATGGAACAATGACCATCACGGTTACTGATTCAAGTGGAAATATTGTTTCTCAGACGACTGAGGGAACGCCCCGCAGTTCAACGGCTTCTTCCAGCGATGACGGCGTCGATACTTTTGCCTGATCCTGTTTCAGAATACTGATTTCAATTCGAAAACGAACACATGAAAAAGTTGCCCGAGCAAGTCGGGCAACTTTTTTCTGACCAGTAGTATTCTCTGAAAACGGATATGTTTTCAGAACTGACCAGAAAGCCGATCTCAGGCGCTATGGATGATGTTGTTCAGAACATCATTGAAGGAGCCGCCGATCCAGCCGCCATTGGCCACCGGGAATGAAGACGTGCCGCAACCGCAGTTGTTGGAGGGAGCCGGAGCAGGTGCCGGGCCACAACCGCCGCCATTGCCACCCCAGCTGCTGCCGCCCCATTTATCGAGGCCGGCCAGAGCGCCCAGGACGAGACCACCCAGCAGAAGACAGCAACCACCCGAAACTTCTTCCGTTTCAGCTACATTGAGTTCACGCATTTTTCTCTCCCAATTAAAACATCTTCGAGCGCTCGGGAGGAACAAAAGCATCAGAAAGTAACAAACGTCAATAAAACATTAATATGCATTTGATGTGCCTGTTTTACAGGAATAAATCTTTTTCAAACCGGAAATACTCGGTGCGGATTTCAAATCAGATCCCACGGAATGACAGCATTGCATACCCGCTGCACCGTCACGCCATAGACCGTGGAAACCATATTGTCCGTCAATACGTCTGCGGGCGCTCCCATTGAAACGAGCTTTCCGTCTTTCAGGAGACCCACCCGGTCACAGAAACGGGACGCGAGAGCGAGATCATGCAGAACCACGACGACAGCAACGCCCTTTCGCGACAGGTCATGGAATAGATTCATCACGGATAGAGCGTGCGCAGGATCAAGTGCTGCAATCGGTTCATCCGCCAGCAAAACAGGCGCCCGGACAGCCAGCGCCCGTGAAAGCAGAACGCGCGCACGCTCGCCTCCCGACAGGGCCGTCACAGCCCGATGGGCAAACTCCAGTGTCCGGGTCTGCTGCAATGCTTCTTCTACAGCCAACCTATCTTCGTCAGACTGCCCTTTTCCAAAAGGAATGCGCCCCAACGACACAAGCTCCCGCACTGCCATCGGAGGGAGCGTTTCGGCCTCCTGCGGCAGGAACGCTATTCTGTGAGCTCTCCACAAGGCTGCCTTTTCAGCGAGATTGACCCCTTCCATCTGCACACTCCCCTCATCGGGGGCCTGCAATCCGGCAAGAACACGAAGCAAAGAGCTCTTGCCGGCACCATTCGGGCCTATCAGGCCGAACACTTCCCCGGTGCGGACAGAAAGCGAAACATCCCGGAGAACGGGCGAGTTCCCGTAGAGTAATGTCGCATGATCAGCGCGAAGGATTTCAGGACATGTGTTCATGAACCGTTTTTTCTCAAAACGCTGACCCGCCAGAAGAACAGCGGCGCTCCTGTCAGGGCTGTCAGCACGCCGACATGCAGTTCCGTGTGTGTAGGAATGAACCGCGCACAAATATCGGCCAGCAGGAGAAGAATGGCTCCGCCCAGAAACGATGGGAGCAACAGTCGGCCCGGACGGTGTCCCGTCAGCGGCCTGAGAAGGTGCGGCACGACGAGACCGATAAACCCGATCGCCCCGGCGACAGCGACACCGGAACCAATAGCCAGCGCCGATCCAAGAACGATACGATTCTGGGCGCCCCACATACCTTTCAGCGTAAAGCCGAGACTCTCAGCCACCTCATCGCCAAGCGTCAGCGCATCCAGCACACGCCCGCTCATGGCCATCAGCAGGGAACCCAGAAAAATTCCCGGCAGGCAAAGCCAGACCTGAAGCATGGTACGGTCCGCCAGAGACCCCATCAGCCAGTGCATGATTTCAAAGGAAGCATAGGGGCTCGGCACAAGATTGAGCGTCAGGGCTGTCATGGCGGCGAAAAAGCTTGTCAGCGCGGTTCCGGCCAGCAGCAGACTGACGACACCTCCCTGCCCTGCCAGTCCGAGCAGCAGCACAACCGCCAGCAGGGCTCCGGCCAGTCCTCCAAGCGGCAACGCGAAACTGAAAGCGCCAGCCAGACCGGTATAAAATACCAGCACCGCCCCCAAAGCCGCGCCGCTGGACACGCCGAGCAGACCGGGATCGGCAAGGGGATTACGCAGATACCCTTGCAGGACTGCTCCGGAAAGTCCCAGCGAGCCGCCAATCATGACGGCGAGCAGCGCACGCGGCAGTCTGAGCTGGCCAAGAATAACGGCTCCAACCGTGTCTCGTCCTACCAGAAAATCTTCAAGAGCCGGAAGAAAAGGCAATGCCGTCTCACCACGCACAAGCGCCAGTCCAAACAGCAGGATCAGAACTGAAGTCAGGGTAATCAGCAGGATACGATCAGGGTGGCGTGTCATTTCCCATCCCCCTGCATCATTTTGCGTGCTTTTGACAGCTCCTCGAGCGCATCAAGGGTTTGCGGCAAACCGCACAACCAGAGAGACGCAGGAATATTGACGCGGTGTGTGCCACGGAAAGCGCTCGCCAGCGCCTGATTATCCAGCAATGCCTGTGCCTGCGAGGTGCCCTGCCCCGAGCGGTCAAGGATCAGCAGATCCGGTTGGGCTGCGATCAGTTTTTCCAGCGACATCGCATGCGTCCGTTTCCTGCCTGTGCCTGTGCCTGTCGAGAAATTCCTGAATCCTGCATGATGCAGCACATCGTCCGGCAATGAATTGGTTCCGGTGACAAAGCCGTTGGCTGCGTAAATCACCGCCTCCGGGGCATCCGGAGATAACGGCAATGAAAGACGCGCCAGTCTCTCGTCAAAAGCCTTCACCAGAACCTCGCCACGTTCCGGAACGCCCAGTAGTCTGGCCATTCTGCGTATGGCGGCAGGAATATCCGCGAGCGAATGGGCGGGTCCGAACATTTCGAGGCGCGTGCCAACAGATTTTGCCGCCAGCAGGGTTACAGGCATGGTCGATGTGCCTGTGACAACGAGATCCGGTTTCAGGGACAGGATGGTTTCTGCGTTTGTGCGAAATGCCGGATAATGACGCGCCATGTCGCACATGGGAGCATTGGCGCAGTCGGAGGCCAGTTGGGACAGTCCGACAATGGTCGAAGGGTCAGCCAGCAGCAGGACGAGCTGGTCCGTACAGAGATTGAGAGAGATCACCCGCCCTGGTTTTGCGCCGGACTCTTCACCTGCACTGGCGAGCGGGCAGTGAAGAAGGCCAGTCAGCCAGACTACTGCGACACTTCCCATCACCACACGAAGACAGTGCGTAAATAATCGGTCTCCGGGAAGTGGCATCAGGTCTGTCGCTCGCAGAAAAATCTTCAGGCCGCCAAAGGCGTCCCTCTCGTAGCGTATTCAGACTGGTGACGCACCCACCCGCCTCTCTGCGCATCTCTGGCTCAGCGAGCAGATGCAGACCATGGCATGGTGAGAGAGACACTCTTTCGTACGAAAATTTTACCCTGTACTGGCGATGGCAGAAGCTGAAGATAATTCAGCAGCATGGGTGATGGCTTGTGAGACGCCTGAAGCATTTCACAGGCGTGTATTTTTTCAGCGAAGCTCAGACCGGTTATCCGATCGTCCATATAGTGGGTCACCAGCTGGTCAATCCCGCCACGATAATCTGCAAAGCGGGAAAAGCTGCCGCCAAGCGCGACAAGCTGACGGAAGCGACGATTGCCTACTTCGAAAGAGATCATCAGGGAGTCAGGCCATGTCGTGACCGGCCAGCCAATCAGCAGATCTTCCTGCACAAGCAGGGCGAACTGGGCTTTTGCCGCTTTGGCGACAGATTCCATCAACGCAGCCGCAGCCGCCCCGTAAATCGAGCATCGTCCGGCAAAGCGGATGAGAGCATGGATCGTCGCCTGCTCATTCGCCTCCAGCCAGAGAAGAACCCGGCGGTCCGATCTTTCCACAGGTCTGATCCGGGCGATTTCCCTGCTGATCCGATCGCAACGCGCATTGAACAGCTGATAGACGCCCGTGACGGCCTGATCACAGAGTTCCAGCCACATTCTGGCGTCTGGCTGAATATGCGCCACTGCACGGGCAGTCGGCAGGACGACGTCGATCTCGTTTCTGGAAGTCATGAGCAGCGTGAGAGCGAAACACCAGGCCGTCACCCCTCTGTCCGCCGCCTCTTTCAGCAGCAGGGCAAGATCCTCTCTGTCCGGAATGACCGGCACGACAGCCTTTCTGGGCTGGAAGAAGTGTCGCGCCCCTGCGAAGACAAGCTGGATTGCGGGAAGAAGAGCTTCGATGCTGGCCGTCCGGAGGCCTGAAGTCTCTGACATTTCCTCCAGCACGGCAGATGGAATCGGGCGCGACAGAACATCCGCGGCACGCTCCCACAGCATTTGCGAGGCGCGCCACAACGGGTCCGCCCATTCCGTCTCATCCAGAGGGTCTCTCTCCGGCAGATGCAGCCCGTCGCCCAGTTCAATGAGTTTCGCGACAAGCCGCGCCTGCGGAAAGCAGTTCATGATCCAGATACGCAGCGGTTCCAGCAACGTATCCGGGATGGATCGCACGGAAAGCTCGCTTGATTTCATCCACTCCGTGGACGGAACGATAATCGGCCAGAGAGGACGAAACAGCAGGGTGAAGGAGGTTGCGACTGGTCCTTCAGCAGAAAACTGATCACGCCGGGCCTCGGATAAAGCAGGAAGCGCCATGCTCAGTTCTCCTTGATATCGTAAAGGAGACTCATGTGAATCAGTCTCTCGTTGCGTTCTTCGATGTAGAGGCCGCGATCGACTTCATGCGGCCATGAAGAGAGCGATGGCCTGCTGACATTGGCCAGAGGCGAGCGCACCGCCGACGCATGATTGCTGTGAGACAGAATCTGCACCAGCGACGCCAGATCGGCGAGCATGTGCACAGCACATGGCGCACGGGGAATCTCCTCGAGCATCAGGGCAAAGCGCACCCAGCCATCAAGGGTGGCGACTTCCCTGATCGCCCCCTCGTACGAGACATTGAAATGCGCAAGACGAGCCGGATCGTTGAGAAGTCCTGCGTGCGCTCCATAGAGCGCCTCGATGCGTCGCAGGGCTTCCGTAGCCACCGCGATCACACGCTCCGTCGTCAGGGCGTTTCCCTCAAGGGAATTGAGTGAGGGAGCCAGTCCCCTCAGCGCATTCCGGATAATCGACAGACGGGGTGGAGTGCGCTCGTTGAGTGCGAACGCGCCTCTGCCTGCGCGTATGCATTCCGGAGCAAATCCGAGATGGAAAAAAATATTTTCCAGATAGGCTGACAGGCCAGGATGCAGGTGGATGCCGGTGAGCAGTTCAGACACTTTGCGGTGAATGGCGGCCCGCCTGACGGTTCGTCCGTTGGTTGCGATACGCGCAAGCTTCTGCGTCTCGCGTCCTGCGAATCCTTTGGCCGCAGTGTCGAGAAACCGTTCCCTGACATCCTGTGGCGTCAGCGTCCTGAAGGAGGCCATCTGGCGGATGAGCACCCGATCGAACGCCGTCAGTGTGAAGCCGAGACTGTCCTGCCCCTCCACTCCCGCCACCATCACCCCGGTTCCGAAGGGGTTGGGTACGAGAAGCTGAGGCTGTTCTTCAGGGTAAACCCGGAGAGCCATGCCGCCACAGAGAGGACTGGTCGTTGGGAGAAAAATGGTGATCCCGGTGGAAAGAGAAAGTGTCTGTCGCATCGGGATCGGATCGACGATGAGAGTCTCCATGGGTGGTCCGGCCATGTCCTTTCAAACATCCAGTGTGGTATGAAATACGAAATGCGCTCACTGAAAACGTACTGCTAAAAACCTGTCGGCAGCTAAAAACCCACTGGCACCGACCAGCCTGACGTGCGATGTCCTCGCCAGCCGATATTCACACCGGGAACAATGAACATTCCGTCAAATACTTCGCAGCCCCGCTCCCGCAACGGGTCAAAAAAGACCGCCTCTGCCAAAACAGGGCAGCCCAGAGCACGCCGGTCACGCACGCCAGCCGCGCCGGTTGTGCCCGATCCGACACGGGAAATTGCGTACGACATCGTACGGGGCGTGATCGAAAATCGCCGCATGCTGGAAACGACGCTCGGTCGTTCGCAGGAAGCACGCGAGGCCGAGCCGCGTGACCGTGCGGCCGCCCACCGTCTGGGAGCCGCGACGCTTCGCCATCTGGGAACGCTGTCCACCGTGCTGGAGCCGTTCCTCCGCAAGCAGCCGCCGGAGCCGGTTCGTGTCGCGCTGCTCATCGGGGCCTGCCAGCTACTGTTCCTTGAAACACCGCCGCATGCTGCCGTCGGCACCACGGTCAACCTGCTGCGCCGCCGTGACCTCGCGCCGTTCGCCGGACTGGCGAACGCCGTTCTGCGGAAGGTCGCCACACAGGGCGCGACGCTGCTGGAAGGGCTGGATCAGGAACGGCTCAACATCCCCGGCTGGATGTGGTCTTCGTGGAAATATCTCGGCCCGGGCGTAGCCCGCAAAATCGCCCGTGGTCTGGCGCAGGAAGCGCCGCTCGATCTGACGCTGAAATCTGACGCCCCTCCGATGGAAGAAGGGATTGTCCTTCCCACCGGATCAGTGCGCTTCCCGGCCGGAACCCGCGTTCCCGATCTGCCCGGCTTCGAGGAGGGCACATTCTGGGTGCAGGACGCCGCCGCCGCCCTTCCGGCACGTCTTCTTGCTGCGAAACCGGGTGAGCATGTGGCCGATCTCTGCGCGGCTCCCGGCGGCAAGACGGCGCAGCTCGCCTGCACAGGCGCGCAGGTGACGGCGCTGGAACGCGACCCTGCCCGTCTGGAGCGGCTGAAGGAAAACCTCACACGCCTGAAGCTGGACACCGTCAGGACAGTCTGTGCCGACGCGGCGGCCTGGCAGCCGGAAGCGCCGCTCGACGCCATTCTGCTGGACGCCCCCTGTTCCGCCACCGGCACGGCGCGGCGTCATCCGGATGCCTTGTGGATCAAGCGTCCCCGTGATTTCGCCGCACTGATCGAAGCACAGACGGGTCTTCTTGCGGCTGCGGCACGGATGCTGAAACCGGGCGGTCGTCTTGTTTACGCCGTCTGCTCGCTTCAGCAGGAAGAAGGACCGGATCAGGCCCGCAAGATTGCCGGTCAGTTCGGACTGAGGGCCGATCCGATCAGGCCGGAAGAAATGCAGGATCTTCCCGAGGCCCTGACGGCTGAAGGATGGGTGCGCACCCATCCCGGTCTCTGGCCGGACCTCGGCGGGATGGATGGCTTCTTCGCGGCGCGCTTCATCAAGGAAAGCTGAGGGCTGCAGGGATGGAACCTGCCCGGATAGAGCATATCGACACGCCGGAGGGTCGCATCCTGTGGCGTGAGATGCTGGGTGTTCTTCCGGGGTTGCAGGCCATCCTGAATTTTGTGACCGACAAACAGTCCGCCACCGCTCCCGGCAGGCTGTTCTGGTATCAGACGGAACTGTTCGAACGCTGGTTCTTTCGCATCCCGTCTCCTCATACCGGCTGCATGATTCGTTCCGGCGATTCATGGACGGGCGATCGTCAGGCGACGTTCTTCCGCTTTCCGGATGCGGCGGACGTTGTTCTTGCAAGCTACGGTAGCAGCGAGGGGTTTCCCATCGACGCCTTGCTGTTCACAACGCCGACACCTGGCTGCGTTTCGGGCGTCACTTTCGGCATGCGTGATTTTTCTCCGCTGACGGACGATATTTCAGAGGCGTTTCAGGCTTTTTCAATGCGAGCCGGGCAGAGCGCGCTGCCCCTGTCTTCCGCAACGGCCATTCTGGGGAATTCGCCTTTGGAGACCGCAAGGGCGCACATGCTCGCGAAAGAAATCGCGTCTCTGAAGAACTGGCGGCAACCAGTTACGTTCAGTATTCGGCAGGGCGCGTTAGATCCTTCTTTTCTTCCGGCTGACCTGCCCGTCGCTTTCCACGCGACCTCGTTTCCGGATAATCGCGCGGGGCATGTTTCTTTCTGCGTTTAGCGCCGTGGAACATCTGATGCTGGAAATTGTTCTGGTGACCGCCTGACGCGTTCTACAATGAGTCCGATTAAATAAAATTCATCATCCTCTTTTAAATGAGCTTTGTTTTCAGACTTTTACGTCAGCGATAGTCCGTTGATCCTTAATGCCAATCAATCTTATCGAGCTGCTTTTTTGCCATACCATTGAGCGTTACGTTCATGAACTGACAACCTGGCCGACATATTCTTGATCAGTCCATTCGATGCGCCATCTTAATGACTGATTGTGCGTTATCATCAGGTTTCCGAAAACTGTTCTATTTGTAACAAAAAAGAAGACAACCAAGACCAGCTTCACTGAATTTTATGCAAAAGCCGCCAGAACACCTGTTGCGCCCCTGCCAATGTTTGCCGATAACGAGGCCATGACCAGTATTTCTTCTCCTCTGATTGCACCGAGCATTCTGGCCGCCGACTTCGCCCGACTGGGCGAGGAGGTCGCCGCCATAGAAAAAGCCGGCGCCGACTGGGTCCATCTGGATGTGATGGACGGTCATTTCGTGCCGAATATTTCTTTCGGACCGACCATCGTAAAAGCGCTTCGTCCGCATTCGAAGCTGCCGTTCGACGTGCATCTCATGATCGAGCCTGTCGATCCTTTTCTGGAGGCCTTCGCCAGCGCCGGAGCCGACCACATTACGGTTCATGCCGAGGCCGGGCCGCATCTGCACCGTTCACTGCAGGCCATCAAGGCGCTGGGCGTAAAGGCAGGTGTTTCACTGTGTCCGGCCACACCGCCGGAAGCCCTGTCGGAAGTGCTTGATCTGGTGGACATCATTCTTGTGATGTCCGTCAATCCGGGGTTTGGGGGGCAGAAGTTCCTGCATGGCCAGACACGAAAAATCAAAACTTTGCGTGATATGATAAAGTCATGCGGCAGACCGGTCAGGCTGGCGGTCGATGGCGGCATTGATCCGGAAACGGCTCCTCTGGCTGTCGCCGCGGGTGCGGACGTTCTGATTGCAGGCAGTGCGGTTTACGGGCGTGAAGATTATGCGGCGGCCATCAGGGCGCTACGGAACAGCAACTAGAAACTGTTGTCGTGCGTTTCTGACGAGATGGGTTGAGGAGGAGCTTGAGTATGGGTCTGGGCCGATGGTGGCGTGATGCGCGACTTTCTTTTGCGCTGCTCGGCCCTCTGGGTGGTCTGAGGTCCATCCCCTCCACTCCGGCGCAGACTGTTCGTGACCTCTGGCCCGGTGACGCGGGCAACGGCGAGTTGCTCGTACGCGGGACGGCCTCTCACGGCGGCGAAACCATCTCGATCCGTAAAGGTGTCTGGTCCGACGATAACTGGTCGCCCCTGTTTCGGGACTGGTTCCAGAGCTTTGAATGGTTGCGGGATCTGAGGGAACTCGGGTCCGAGTCTGCGCGCGCTCAGGCCCGTGCTCTCGTTGCGGACTGGATTGCCCAGCCCATCGGCATGACCCCTCTGGAAGATTCCTCGACGACCGGAGCCCGTATCGCCGCGTGGCTGGCGCAATATGATTTTTTCGCGGCCTCCGCCGACGAGGACTATCGGCGGGCGCTTCTCCAGAGGATCGTTCTCGAAGCCCGGACGCTAGCCGCCATTCTGCCGACGGAACACCATGACTGGACCGCGCTTCGCGGTCTGAAAGGTCTGCTGGCGACTGCTGTCGCCATTCCGGAACAGAAAGCCTTTCTTGCCCGCTATATGCGGCTGATCGACCCTGAACTGGAAATGCAGATCCTGCCGGATGGCTGTCATGCCTCCCGAAGTCCCGGCGCGCAGCTTCTCGTGTTGCGGGAACTGGCCGAGATGCGGCTGATGCTTCAGTCGGCCCGCATTCCGATGCCAACCACGCTCGCCTCCGCGCTTGACCGCATGGCTCCGGTGCTCCGCGCCTTTCGCCATGGGGATGGTCGTCTCGCCCTGTTCAACGGCACATGGTCGCATGAGCCGACGCTGATTGATCTGATTATCGCCCGCGCCATGCCGCGAGGAAACATCCTCGCCCGCAACATGCGTGATGGCCGTTTTGTAAGGGCGACTTCCGGCAATACAGTGCTGTTCGTCGATGCCGGAGGCCCTCCGCCTCCCGGGTTCGACGCCCTCGCCCATGGTGGGCTCATGTCGATGGAACTGTCTTCCGGACGCTCACAGATTGTCGTCAATTGCGGCGCCAGCCCTCGTTCCGGCTGGCATGAAGCCCTGCGGGACGCCCCGGCTCACTCCGTCCTTTCGATCCCGGCCTGTCCTCCTGTGCTCTGGCGACGGGATGGCTCTGTGGATGTGCGTCCTGATGTGACGTGGGAACACTCTGTCTCCGGCATCGACCATATGATCGAGCTGGCGTCAGACTGCTATCGTCCGGTCGGTTGCGGATCATACCGGAGACGCATGTTTCTCTCGGGAGAAGGGACGGATCTGCGAGGAGAAGACAGGCTTGATACGGCCGGTGATCCGCCGGAGTTCGTCCTGCGCTTTCATCTTCATCCCTCCGTGCGCGTCGAACTGGAAGAGACCGACATCCTGCTGCATGCCGGAGATGAAGTCTGGAAGTTCCGGAGCGACGGTTATTCCACGATAGAAGACAGCATTTACTTCGGGTTCAAGGAGCCGACTCCCACCCAGCAGATTGTCGTCCGGCCATCAGAAGTCAGTCCTGTCGTCCCTGCTGTTCCTGCGGACAGCCAGTCGGAAAGTTCTTCCTCTCACCCTGCCGCCAAACAGGATGAGCAGACCGCAACCGGTGCGACAAACCAGCCTTCCGAGGTGCGCGTTTCAGAGTCTGCTCAGGACGAAAAAGAGCAGATCCCTCTGGCTAAAGCCATTGAGGAAGCACAGGAAGCTGATGGTGCAGCCGATCAGGAGAAAGATCGCGCACCTCTTGATGACAATGCGGCGTCAGAAGACGGCCAGGTCAACGATCAGGAAAATCTCTCAGCCGAAAGCGACAGCGGAAGAATGGACGAGGTTTCGGATCTGGAACGCCCTGTCCAGCCGCCTGTGCCTCCGGTTCTGGCAAATGCCATCCGTTGGGCCTTCACGCGGCTTGATGCCTGAAGGCCGGTGACAGGCAAGAGAATACCGTGAAGATCCTTGAGGTCACCAACGTCGATTTTTCGCTTCGCCACTTCCTGCTGCCACTGATGCGGCAGTTGCGGGCGGAAGGTCACGATGTCATCGGATGCTGTGCTGAAGGACCACTTCTTCAGGATGCGCGGGCGGAAGATTTTCGTATTGTCGCTGTGCCCATGGCCCGATCCTTTTCATTAAAGGCCCAGACGCGTGCCTTTATTGCGCTGCTCCGGGTCATCCGGCAGGAAAAACCGGATCTGGTGCATGCGCACATGCCGATCAGCGGACTGCTGGCGCGTTTCGCGGCGAAGCTCTGTGGCGTGCCCTGCATCGCCTATACCTGCCACGGTTATCTGTTCAATCAGCCCGGCTCCTTTTTCCGTCACGCGCTGGCGTTCACACTTGAATGGCTGGCCGGACGCATCACCGATATCTATCTGACGGTTTCGCAGGAAGAAGCGCAGGACGCCCGACGTCTGCATATCCACTCCAACCCCATAGCGGTTGGAAACGGGCGGGATCCGGAGATTTTCCACCCGGATCTGGTTGCGCGTGAACGGATCAGGACGTCACTGAATGTCCCATCTGACCGTGTCGTGATGGTCGCCGTCTCAAGACTGGTCAGACACAAAGGTTATCCCGAGCTTCTGGCCGCAATGGAGAGCGTTCCTGACGCGGAACTCTGGATCGTGGGAGAGCGGCTTTCAAGCGATCATGGTGAAGTGCTGGAGCCATATTTCCAGCGCGCTCATGACATGCTCGGTAGCAGACTTCGGATGCTAGGCTATCGTACGGATATTCCGGCAATCCTGGCCGCAGCGGATATCTTCACGCTGCCCAGTCATTTCGAAGGTCTTCCCATGTCGATCATCGAAGCCATGCTGAGTGGTCTGCCTGTGGTCGCCACAAATATCAGAGGCTCACGGGAACAGGTTGTGCAGGATGAAACGGGGCTGCTGGTTCCCGCGGGAGAGAGCGCCTCTCTGGCTGACGCGCTGAACAGACTTGTTCGGGATCAGTCGCTACGGATGAAAATGGGGAAAGCCGGACACATGCGCGCCCTCTCTCTTTTCAACGAAGCGACAGTGCTGACAAAAACAGCAGCACTGCTGACAACGGACGCCGGCCTCAGGTTGCGGAAGAAGAGGAAGCCTGTGCCGTGACAACAGGCTGCAGGAGATCGTTGATGAAATTGTAGTGGGGGGGCAGCAGCGAGGCCAGAGCATAGCAGATCAGGGCAAAGCAGAATGTTGATCCATAGAGGATCACAGCACGCGGCCAGCTCAGGCGAAGTCCGACTTTAGCGACGAATACCCCGAGCCAGATTCCATAGAGATCGCTACTGAAAACAATCGCGATGGCAAATCCGGTTGTCTCGGCGAGAGACGAAAACAGCAGACTCCCAATAGCCATTGCTATGGCGGACACCAGAACGGTTATCCACTCACACCAACTGGCAGCCGTTGCGTAACGTAGCCAGAGTTCTTCCCTGCCCCATTTTTTCGCGAAAAACCATGAAAACACGGGAAGCGCCAGCAGCGTGCAGAAAGACAGCTCGACGCGAATAAAGCCAAGCGCCGGGTTTTTCTGCAACGGCACCGTCAACAGACCGACAAGACACATGGCCAGACCGGGAGCGAGAGCCGCGAGGAGATGCTCAACGGAGTTGCCGAAACGCTGAATCCCTTCTGACTTTCCGCTGGCGAGCAGCGTCATGCCTTCCAGGATCGACTTTGGATTGGGCGTTGTATTACCTTTGAAAACGCCACTCACGCCACTGTCCTTTCCAAAAGCCGTTCGTAAACACGCTTCAGGGTATCGAGATCTGAAACGGCGACGTGCTCGTCAATCTGGTGCATGCTCGCCCCGACAAGGCCAAATTCCGCCACAGGGCAGTACAGGGCGATAAAGCGGGCATCCGAAGTGCCTCCGCCCGTATCGAGACGAGGCTCCCTGCCCGTCACATCCTGAACCGATGCTTTCAGGGCGTTCAGTTCCGGTCCCGGCTGCGTCAGAAATGATTCACCGCTGATGCTGGCCTCGACCTGACAGTCGGGCGCATGCCGGTGACAGACGGTTTCGATCCATTCCCGCAGCGATGCTCCTGTATGAAGATCATTGAAGCGGATATTCAGGGCGGCCTTTGCCTCTGCGGGAATCACGTTCGAGGCGGTATTGCCGACGTCCATGCTCGTCACCTGAAGACTGGACGGCTCAAACCATTCCGAACCCTGATCCAGCGGTTTTTCCGTCAGTTCGCTCAGGATACGGATCAGCCTGTGGACCGGATTATCCGCACGATGCGGGTAAGCGACATGTCCCTGCCGCCCCTTCACCGTAATACGGACATTGATGCTGCCGCGTCGTCCGATCTTGATGACTTCGCCCATGACGGTCGGGTTGGTGGGTTCGCCCACCACGCAGAAGTCCGGGATCTGGTCATGGTCCTTCATCCACTCCAGCACCTTGATGGTGCCGAAACGGGCGGGGCCTTCCTCATCACCGGTAATGAGCAGGCTGATGGAGCCTTGCGGTTCGGGTGTGTTCGCAAGAAAGGAAGAAACGGCGGCGACAAAGGCGGCAATACCGCCTTTCATGTCACAGGCGCCCCGTCCGTAAAGGACACCCTTCTCCACGGAGCCTGCAAACGGCCCGTGCTGCCAGCCCTGCTGTCCCGGCGGCACGACGTCCGTATGCCCGGCGAAACAGAGATGAGGGCCGCCTGCACCCCGTCGGGCGAAGAGATTGGGTGTGCGTTCCGCCCCTTCTCCGAAGGGAAGGTGGAAAACCTCAAACCCCATGGCGCTTAATGTTTCGCCCAGAGCGATCTGGGATTCGCCGGGATCCGGACTGACGGACGGGTGACGAATCAGGTCAGAAGCAAGGGCGGTAACATCAAGCGCACGCGTCATGGAGTGTTCTCAGTCACGCAGCAGATCGTTGATGGACGTCTTGGAGCGGGTCCGTTCGTCCACACGCTTGACGATCACGGCGCAGGCCAGAGACGGGTTGGGCTGACCATTGGCGTTGAGCGGCACTTTCGCAGGTAGCGAACCCGGGACGACCACGGAGTAGGCCGGAACGCGGCCCATGTGGACCTCGCCCGTCGCACGATCGATGATCTTGGTGGAGGCGCCAAGGAACACGCCCATCGACAGGACGGAGCCGCGCTCGACGATCACGCCTTCGGCCACTTCCGAACGGGCGCCGATGAAGCAGTTATCCTCGATGATGACGGGAGCAGCCTGCAGAGGCTCCAGCACGCCGCCGATTCCCGCGCCGCCGCTGATGTGACAGTTCTTGCCGATCTGGGCGCAGCTGCCGACGGTGGCCCATGTGTCGACCATGGTGCCGGAATCAACACGCGCACCGACATTCACGAAGCTTGGCATCAGCACGACGCCCGGCGCGATGAAGGCCGAACGACGGACAACGGAGCCCGGAACGGCGCGGAAGCCTGCTTCCGCAAAGCGTGCGGCGTCCCAGCCTGCGAACTTCAGCGGCACCTTGTCGAAAGCCGGAGCGCCAGCAGCGCCACCTTCGATGATCGCATTATCGAACAGACGGAAAGACAGCAGAACGGCCTTTTTCAGCCATTCGTGAACCGTCCAGCCTGACTCGCCCGGCTCGGCGACGCGGAGACGACCGGAGTCCAGTCCTTCAAGGACCGTCTCGATCGCAGACCGGTCATCCCCGGTCGTGGCTGGCGACACAGTGGTGCGCGCTTCCCAAAGCGCTTCGATCCGGGATCTGAGTTTCTCTTCGCTCATCGTCTTCCACAGTCAAAATAGCTGAAAGGCGACCCTGCCAATGGGCCAGCACAGGTTACCTGAAGGGCGGACCATGCTGTTCGGGGCATCTTCTGTCAACGCAACCGGCTCTTAACGAGACAGAAACTATTCCCGGATGAAATGCGAAAGCATGAACACCACGCCTTCCTCTCCTGCGTCAGAATCGTCGCCACCCGGTCAGGATGGCAAACTGATGGACGCGCTTCTCGCCAGTCGTCGTCGCTGGAAAAGCCTGACGCAGCTGGTTGCCGATTTTATTTTCGAAACGGACAATGAAGGCCGTTTCACCTTTTTCGAGGCTGGTCCGGCGCTCGGATGGAACGATCAGGAACTGATCGGGGAAGAGGGCACCAGACTCCTTCCCTGCGTGAATTCGGCTCCGGCTCCCAACCCTTTCAAGACACGGAATGTTATCCGCAGCCGCCGCTGCTGGATCAAAAGATCTGACAGTACTTTTGGCTGCATGCTGGTTTATGCAACCCCCCTGCTCTCCCCGGATGGACAGCATGCAGGCGTGCGGGGCCTTGGCATCGATGTGTCAGACGAAGTCGGATCGAACGCCAATCTTGCGGTTGCCCGCCTTCACAGCGAGATCGTGCGGCGCATTACGGCGACGATGCGCTCACGCGCCCTGTCACGTCTGGGCATTCCACCCGCCTTCGATGAACTGGCGGCCATGCTCGGCGCTGTCGGTGGTGTGCTGATTTCCGAATCTCCGGAAGGAAAATCAGACAGCGACGAAACCGATTCCGATGACGAAATCGTTCACCGGCTTCAGACCTCGACACCGTCTTTCGACGCCATGATCGAGGACATGTTGCGGCAGCCGGTGGCGGGCAATCTCTCTTTCGAGCCGGAAATCAGGCAGATCGAGGGACATGACGTCATCCTTTGCCGCAGCCGCGTGCGCTACAATGCGCCGGCCGCCATGGCGTTGTGGAGAAACAATGTCGGCGTCTGGTCGCAGGATGACGCCAATCTGGCGGATGCTGCTCTCGCTACATTCGCCTCTGCACTTGAAATGAGCGCCCTCAACCGTGCGCTGGCCCGCAATGCACGGTTTGACCCGCTTACAGGCATGCTGAACCGGAACGGTCTCCTGACCGAAATTTCCCGGCGGCTGCCTCGGCTGGATCGGGAACGTCTGTCCGGCACCCTGCTGGTCATCGGGCTGGATCGTTTTTCAGACATCAACGCCCGCTTCGGTTTCGAAGCCGGGGACAGCGCCCTTCAGCAGGTCGCCAGCTATCTGCGGGACGCCATTCGTCCAACAGATCTCGCCGGCCGACTTGGCGGAGACATTTTCGGGCTCTGGCTCGATGGCGCTGATCATTTTGTCGCAGCTGAACGGGCGGAAGCGTTCTGTCAGCACGGCGCAGCCATTTTTGTTGCGGAACCCATCACCCTCACTTTCTCGGTCGGTCTTGCCGCCCGGAATTGGGAGACGGGTGAGAGCGTTGAGTCGCTTATCGACCGCGCAAGTTTTGCCATGCGCAGCGTGAAACTCGCAGGGGGCGCTCGCTGGCACACCTCATTGGAAGAATCTTCACCATGAACATGAACCCTTCATTAGATCCAAAATTTTTTCAGATCCTGCCCACGCGTTCGCTGTCTTCTGTTCCGCCAACGTCGGCAGGTCCCGCATTACGGGACAAACCACGCAGTGCCGCCACCGTCACAATGACGACGACACCTGAATTGTGGGAATGCCTGAAAAGTCGCATTACGGCTCTTCGCCCCGACTTCAATGCTCAACGCATTGAAACGCTGACAGCCTCCGTTCAGGGCTCCCTGACCGTTCTGATGGCCGAAAGCTGGCAGCGCGCACGCCGTGTCATCGCTCAGGCGACGGGTGATGCGCAGGCCATTTCGATCATCGGCCCGCTATCAGAATCCCCTTCCATTGCCGAACGTCTCATGAGCGAGATTGATGACGCGACCCTGGAGCAGGAAATCAGCCGCCGTCAGCGCAATGGAAAGATGGTTCCGTCGGTCAAGACGGTGCGGTCCCACGCCATTCTTGAGCATCTGGCGGAACGGCCACTGACCGAACTGGAACCCGCTCTTGATGAAATGGAGCGGTCACCTGAAAGACCAACCACTCTCGAATATGCGTGCATCACCACGGTGAAAAACCTTGTGAGAGAGCGCTGCGCCAATCTTGTGGCGCCGGTCAAACACAAGATTGAAAGAGAGCTCTCTTTCGAACTTGCCGCGACATCGGAAGTCATCAAGCCGACGAGAAACGCTGCGGTTTCTACGGTCATGAATGACGATATCGTCGATCTGGCCACGCAGGCCCTGCATGACGACAATGTCGACGCCATTATCGAGATTCTTGCCCGCACGCCGAACATTGCGCCTGATGTCACCAGAGAAACACTGAACGGACGCAATGCCCGGGGACTTGTCGCCCTGGCATGGAAAGCTGGTCTGCCTGCATCTCTGGCTGCGGCAATACAGATCCACCTTGCCCTGATCCCGCCGACGCGCGCCATTCTGCCGTCTGCTGACGGTTCTTACGCGCTGACGCCGAAGGAACTGAACTGGCAACTGGATTTTCTCAGAGAGAAATGCACTGCTGTCGCAGCCTGACTTCCCATTAAGTTGGGATCAGGCTGCTTCAGTCTTCAGACGAAGAGAAATGTCTGCTGCGCTCCATGGACAGATAATCCAGAGCCCCCTGCAGCATGTAAGCCGCTGCCATCTTATCGACGATTTCTCCCCGCCTCTTCCGGGACAGATCGGCTTCTCCGATGATGGTGCGGTTCACAACGCTTGAAGAAAATCGCTCGTCCCACAGCACGGCAGGAATTTTTATCTGGTCGGAAAGAGCCTGCGCCCAGTCGCGGGCGGCCTGCGCGGCCGGGCCGAATCCACCATCCATGGAAAGCGGCAGTCCGACCACAAGCGCTCCGACATCCTGTTCCCTGACAATCCCCGCGATTTTCTGAGCCATGAGCGAAAGTTTTTCGCGTTTCAGAGCCCCATATGGAGAGGCGACCATCAGCATGACATCTGACAGAGCAAGCCCGGCGGTCTTTGCGCCGGGGTCAATTCCCAGCAGCCGCTGACCGGTGGAAAGTTTTTCACTGAGTTCGGTTATGTTGAACAGAGGCATCGCCTGAGGGTATGGTGTCGCGCCGGCGGCGACGCCAGCATTATTTTTCATGATTTGAGAGTTTCTGCTTCATGTCGCTCGATCTCGCGACCACGAGACGCATTGCCAAGCTCGCTCGCATCGGGCTTGACGACCAGGAAATCGAAGCTGTCCGCGCACAGCTCGGAGGAATTCTCGGCTGGATCGAGATTCTCGACGAAGTTGATGTCGAGGGCGTACCGCCCATGATCGGCACCAGCACCAACGCGGCGCTTCTTCCCCGAGAGGATGCCGTGACTGACGGCGACTGTCAGGACAAGGTGTTGTCGAACGCCCCGGACCGTGAAGGTCCCTTCTTCACCGTGCCGAAGGTGGTCGAATAATGCTGACTGATCTCACGATCGCACAGGCCGCTGAAGGTCTGCGCAAAAAAGAATTTTCCGCCGTCGAACTGACAAAGGCGCACACCGACGCCATCGACGCGCTGAACGGTCGGGTGAACGCTTACATCACCGTCACCTCCGACAAGGCGCTGGAAGCAGCTAAAAAAGCTGACAGCACGCTTGCCGCTGGCGAGGCTCCTGCGCTGACCGGCATTCCGCTCGGCATCAAGGATCTGTTCTGCACCAATGGTGTGCGAACCACTGCCGCCAGCAAGATCATCGGCAATTTCGTGCCGCCTTACGAGAGCACCGTCACGGCGAAGCTGCTCGAAAACGGCGCGATCTTTCTGGGCAAGACCAACCTTGACGAATTCGCCATGGGCTCCGGCAATCTGACGTCGGCTTTCGGCGGCGTAGAGAACCCGTGGCATCGCAAGGATGACGCGTCGGTTCTGGTTCCGGGCGGTTCGTCCGGTGGTTCAGCAGCCGCCGTCGCCGCGCGAATGGCTATGGGTGCGACCGGCACAGATACCGGTGGTTCCATCCGCCAGCCCGCAGCCTATTGCGGCATTGTCGGGCTGAAACCGACCTATGGCCGTTGCAGCCGCTGGGGCACCATCGCCTTCGCAAGCTCGCTCGATCAGGCCGGTCCAATGACCCGCTCCGTTGAGGACGCATCGATCATGCTGTCCGCAATGGCGGGCGCTGACCCGAAGGACAGCACCTGCGCCAATGTTGCCGTGCCGGACTATCGTGCGGCCTGCGGTCGTAGCCTGAAGGGTCTTCGCGTCGGTATTCCGGCTGAGTATCGCGCTCCGGGCATGTCGGAAGAAATCCTCGCCGTCTGGCAGAAGGGCATCGACATGCTCCGCGAAGCTGGCTGCGAGATTGTGGATGTCTCCCTGCCCCACACGAAATATGGCCTTGCGACTTATTACATCATCGCACCGGCCGAATGTTCGTCCAACCTCGCCCGTTATGACGGCGTGCGGTTTGGTGAGCGGGCCGAAGGGGCAACCAGCCTTGACGATCTTTACGAAAAGACCCGTCACAATGGCTTTGGCGAGGAAGTCCGTCGTCGTATCCTGATGGGCACCTATGTGCTGTCCGCCGGTTACTACGATGCCTATTACCTCAAGGCCCAGAAGGTCCGCACGCTGATCCAGCGGGACTTCACGCAGGCTTTCCAGAAGGTGGACGTGCTGCTGACCCCGACAGCGCCGACTGCGGCTTTCGCCCGCGACGAGAAGCCGGAGGATCCGGTGCAGATGTATCTCAACGACATCTTCACCGTGCCTGCCAGCATGGCCGGACAGCCAGCCATGTCGGTGCCGGTCGAGCTTGACGACAAGGGTCTTCCGCTCGGCCTCCAGCTGATCGGCAAGCACTTTGACGAGGAAACGATCATCGCGGTCGGGTCCGCTCTGGAGAAAGCCGCCGGTTTCACGGCCCTTCCGGACCTGCGCGCAGGAGTAAGCGCATGAGCTACACGATTGAAGGCAACACCGGCGCGTGGGAAATCGTCGTCGGTCTTGAGGTGCATGCGCAGGTCATCAGCAAGTCCAAGCTGTTTTCCGGTGCGTCCACGCTTTTCGGCGGTGAGCCGAACTCTCATGTCAGTCTGATTGACGCAGGCTTCCCCGGTATGCTGCCGGTCATCAATCAGGCTTGCGTTGAACAGGCGGTCCGCACGGGTCTTGGCCTGAAGGCGCGGATCAACCTGCAAAGCCGCTTCGACCGCAAGAACTACTTCTATGCCGATCTGCCGACGGGCTATCAGATCAGCCAGTTCGAGCACCCGATCATCGGCACCGGTGTCGTGCAGATCGAGCTTTCCGACGGCAGCACACGCGATATCGGCATCACACGCCTGCATCTTGAACAGGATGCGGGCAAGCTGATGCACGATCAGGACCCGAAGCGCTCCTTCGTGGATCTCAACCGTGCGGGCGTCGCGCTGATGGAAATCGTCAGCGAGCCGGATATCCGTTCTCCGGAAGAGGCTGGCGCCTATCTTCGCAAGCTGCGTCAGATCCTGCGTTATCTCGGGACCTGCGACGGCAACATGGAAGAAGGCTCAATGCGTGCCGACGTGAACGTTTCTGTTCGCAAGAGCGCCAGTGAGCCGTTCCGCACCCGCTGCGAGATCAAGAACGTCAATTCGATCCGCTTCGTCATGCAGGCGATCGAGATCGAGGCGGCCCGTCAGATCGAGATCTGGGAAAACGGTGGCGAAGTCGATCAGGAGACGCGCCTGTTCGATCCGCACAAGGGTGAGACGCGCTCGCTGCGTTCCAAGGAAGATGCGCACGATTACCGCTACTTCCCTGATCCGGACCTTCTGCCGCTGGTGATCGAGCAGAGCTGGGTGGACCAGATCAAGCAGACGCTGCCGGAACTGCCGGACGAAAAGCGCGCCCGTTTCCAGCAGGATTACGGGATCACCGCTTACGATGCGGGTGTGCTGGTTGCGGAGCAGGCAACGGCGGACTTCTATGAAAGTGTCGCCAAGGGGCGTGACGGCAAATCGGCTGCCGCATGGGTGACGGGCGACTTCTTCGCGGCGCTGAACCGCACGGGCAAGTCGATCGAGGAAAGCCCGGTCAGCGCGGCCAATCTTGGCGCGATGCTCGACCTGATTGCCGACGGCACGATCAACGGCAAGATCGCCAAGGAAGTGCTCGAAGACATGTTCGAGACCGGCGAGGCTCCGCTTGCCATTGTGGATCGCAAGGGTCTGCGCCAGGTCACGGATACGGGGGCCATCGAAGCGACGGCTGACGAGATCATCAGCAAGAACGCCGACAAGGTGGAGCAGTATAAGGGCGGCAAGGACAAGCTGTTCGGCTTCTTCGTCGGTCAGGTCATGAAGGCGACGGGTGGCAAGGCCAACCCGGCGATCGTCAACGACATCCTGCGCAAGAAACTCGACGGCTAAAGACCTTTGTCCGACCAGATGTCATTGTCTGGTCGGACAGGAATTACGCCACCCGACAGACAGCAGGTTTTTCCGTGAAACGCTGTGAACGGATAAGCCTGCTGTCTTGTCGCGCACGGGAAACCCTATCGCTCCCGCCTGACAGATGCTTCAGTCAGAGCGCAGAAGAACCGGCCTGTTTCTCTGCATTGCTCTGGCGCTTTTCCCTGCGATACTGATAAACACCAGCCTTTCCGAACGGGAGACTGCTCCCGCGTGTGCCACCCGGAGCCCCGAATGACCGCCATCCGCCGCAGACATGCGACAGAACTTGAAACGATTTCCGTAACTGTTCCGGAAATTGCCGTTGAAGCTTACGAGAACGCCATCAGCACGGTCTGCGCGACGGTCGGCATTTTCGAGTTTGACGAGGAAGAAAAGCTCTGGCGCGTCGAAGGTGTGAAAGACACCGGTCATGCGGAAGACGAACTCGCAGCCGCTCTGGCTCTGGCCGCACTGACCACAGGCATCAACGCCGATCTGGAGCGCACCAACACCGAGACGGAAGGCTGGCTCGCCCGCACCTATGAATCGTTTCCGGCACAGGAAGTTGGCAAACGCTTTATCGTTCGGGGCTCCCATCTGGATGAGGCTCCCGACAGTAACCGCATCACCATCACGCTGGATGCGGGCATGGCGTTCGGGTCCGGGGAACATGGCTCGACGCGAGGATGTCTGCGGGCGCTTGAACTGGTGGCGCATCGCAGGCCCCGGAATATTCTCGATCTGGGCTGTGGCTCCGGTATTCTCGCCATGGGAGCGGCTGCGTTGCTGCACCGCCCGGTTCTAGCGACCGACATTGATCCATGGTCTGTCCGGATCACGCAGGAGAACGCAGCCCGTAACGGCCTGTCACGTCTGATCGAAGCGCGGCTCGGCAATGGCTGGTCCACGCCGGAAATCCGCCGTCGTGCGCCTTATGATCTGGTTTTCGCCAACATCCTTGCCCGTCCGCTCTGCATGATGGCCAAGGATCTGAGCCGCCATCTTGCTCCGGGCGGCACTGTCATTCTGGCTGGGCTGCTGAATACTCAGGTGCGCATGGTGCTGGCCGCGCACCAGCGTTGCGGACTGGTGCTGGAACGTCATCTTCGTGAAGGCGACTGGGGAACGCTGATCCTGCGGAAGCCGTTTGGCGTGGCCCGTTAACCGGATCATACCGTCTGAAAACGCTGGGGCGGATGTGTCGCCTCAGCGGAGACTGCTCAATGATGAGCACTGTTCCGACCGGGTTGTTTGCCAGCTCCGGATGGTTTCCGCCCGGCCTGACTGGCGACTGTGTTCGGCTACCGCAACTGGCTGTCCTTGCTGCCACGACGATTGATACTGCTGAACACGCGCTGGCTGTCCCGCTCTGACTGGCATTCGATGCAGAATTTCACGCCCGCCAGGGCCTTGCGTCTGGCCTCGGGTATCGGCTCTCCACACTCACAGCAGTAAATGGCGCTCTCTCCCGCGGGGATGCCGGAACGGGCCTGCTTCACTGCGTCGGCAATGGTATCGTCGATCTGCTCCTGCACTGCTCCTTCCGGAGCCCAGCCTGTCGCCATGATGAGAATCCCTGCAAGATGCGCCGTTCAGCGGCCCGGAACTGACTGCTTATAGCGTGTATTCGCAGTCCGGTTTTATCTGAAAACGACTTTCTTTTGCCGGAAGAAGCACTGGGCGTGGCAATCGATTTATCAGCGCTGAGCCAGAAAGATATGCCGGCAACATTGCCGTTGTTGCTCATGGTTGGTTCATCCCCACGCAGGCGGGGAACACCCGTATGGCTCGGACGAGAATGGTCTGCTTAACGGCTCATCCCCGCGCAGGCGGGGAACACTTGCCCGTTCAGGCACCCGCGAAATTCGGATGCGGTTCATCCCCGCGCAGGCGGGGAACACCACATCCTGCGAGAGAAAGAGAAGATCATGAACGGTTCATCCCCGCGCAGGCGGGGAACACGCGGCTTTGATGTATCGTGCGAGATTATCGCCCGGTTCATCCCCGCGCAGGCGGGGAACACAATTCGGCATGGTGGGTTGATGGATCTGATTACGGTTCATCCCCGCGCAGGCGGGGAACACTGATAGGACAGGCCGGAGCGCCACGTCGTGTCCGGTTCATCCCCGCGCAGGCGGGGAACACCATTGTGGGTCTGTTTCTGATTAATATTATTTCGGTTCATCCCCGCGCAGGCGGGGAACACCATTGTGGGTCTGTTTCTGATTAATATTATTTCGGTTCATCCCCGCGCAGGCGGGGAACACATTTTCCGACACGACCGCGCTCTCCAGTATGACGGTTCATCCCCGCGCAGGCGGGGAACACTCAGATCGACGCTCATATCATGATCTCCAATTCGGTTCATCCCCGCGCAGGCGGGGAACACGGGATGTGACCGGACCCGGAGCCGTCAGCGTACGGTTCATCCCCGCGCAGGCGGGGAACACTCTTCGTGGAAACTCCTGATTCAAAACGGTTTTTACGTTATCAAAGATCCTACCAACCAAAAGCAGGCTTTCAGGCGGGCTTTTCCGGGTGGAAACTTACAAGCTTCAACCCGTCAAAATCAACGGGCATACGGCGGTTGCGACCGAACGTAAGAAAGTCATAACCCTGATCCGTTGGCGCCTTCCACACCATGACGGCATCGCCAGCTTCCAGACCTTCCGTCACCTGCCGCCAGATCATTTCGCGCGTGCGGACCGAATAATCGCCGACATAGACACCGGCCCGCACTTCGACCAGCCATGCGGCGAGTCTGCCGCGCAGACGCGGCGGCGCGTTCGTGACAACGACGACCATCATCCCCGGTGCCCCGCGTCACCGGACTGCGCCTCGTCAAAGGCGGGAGGGACAGCCTCGGGCGGCGGCTCGGGACGCGGAATGTCTCCGGCCGAGAGCACTTCTTCAATGGCGGGAATAATGCGTCCGAGAAGCCCTGTCCGACGGAACATATCGCGGCAGGCCAGACGGACCGCCCGGTCAGGCCCCATATCCATCCGGCCTTTCGCGGCCTGTCCGGCGATACGGAAAGCCTCCGGCACAACGGTTTCGAGCTTGAACAGATCCGCGATGTCATACACGAACGACAGAGGCTTGCCCGTATGAAGGAACCCGATGGCGGGGGCATATCCCGCCGCCAGAACGGCGGCCTCGGACAGCCCGTGTAGGCAGGCGGTGGCGGCGGAAAGGCAGCGATTGGGGATGTCTCCTGCGTCCCAGTCCTTCGGATCGTAGAGACGGCGTTTCCACGGCACGCCATACTGCTTCGCCAGAAGGGCGTAGCTTTCCCGCACACGCACGCCCTCTATCCCACGCAACTGTTCGATGGACCGGCGGGCCGGAGGTTCCTCGCCAAACCGCATGGCGTACATCTTGCGCACGACACGCAGACGGGCTGCGTCATCGAGCGCGATCCGCGCCTGCCACAGCAGCTTGTCCGAGCGCGCGCCTCCCGGCTGCCCCGCCGAATAGAGCCGCACACCGGCCTCGCCCACCCATATGATGAGGGTGCCTGTGCGGGCCGCGAACGAAACCGCCGCGTGGGAAATACGGGCGCCCGGCTCCAGCATGATCCCGGCGATGCCGCCGATCGGGATCTGCGTGCGCGTCCCGTCGGCGTTGACGGCCACAAACGCGCCGTCCAGCACGTCCAGACGCGCCCGCTCGACAAAAATCAGCGAGGCGCGGTCCTTCAGCGGGATGAGTTTCGGTGGGGCAAGGCCCGGAATCCCACCCGCCTTGCTCACCGTGTCCGCCGGATCAGCATCAGGCCACACCCGAACGATTTGGCCCGCCCGAATCCCTGCGCCATCTGCGTGATGAAAAGCGCGGGATCGGTGATTTCGACGCGGCCAGAAAGATCGAGAATGCCGAGTTTCATTGCGTTCCCGCGTGACGCGCCCGGACGCGGCAGGGACAGGGTCGCATAATCCTCGGCAACCGCCGTCATGACCCTGAAGCCGCTTTTCTCACCCTGCCGTTCCAGCCACGCCTTCCCTTCTGAGGAAGCGATCTCCATGCGTCGCCCTGCCCGTTCACGCTGTTCCAGAGCATCGATCGCCGCCTTGACGACATCTTCCCGCTTGCCTCCCCGCCTCATCCGGGTGGCGTTGGCGCGGAGCAGGAAATCGAGATGTTCGCCGGGAGAGAGGTCCGGCGCGTATGGCTTGACCTGATGCGGCTGAAAGAGATCTGTCTGAAGCGGAGGACGAGCCGAGAGCGTGAGGAAGCTGCCGTCGCGTTCCTCACGCCAGAGGAAATCGCGCTCCCTCTCCGCGCTGTCGGCGAAAACCGACCAGAGCAGATGGTGCTGCGCTGATACGCGTTCTCCGGATTCCGTCGGTCTCAGCAACGCGGCCAACGCCCGCGCCGAAGGATTGCGGGCCAGCCGGATATGACTAAAATAGAGTGTCATGTCAGCCTCCGGCCACGATGCTCACCGGTCGCAGGGCGACGCGCCGGGAGGAGAAATGCCAGCGGCTGCGGTCCATCGGAACGTCGCTGACCACCTCGCCTTCCGGATCGTCACAGACCAGCGTGTGCGCCTGAACGGGCGGCCTGCGCCAGAACGGTGCTTTCAGATGTTCCAGCGCCGCCTCGGGAGAAGCCGCTTCGACAACCCGTGCGCCGGTCGGCGCTGCGAGCGGGCATGATTTACGTCCGAGATAGAGCGTGAAATGCGGTTCCAGCAGCGCTGCCGCAATCTTTTCGAGGCCCTCGCCCCGCACGGCGATGCCGTAAAGCACGCTGGTCCGGTAATCGCGCAGGGTGATCGCCGTATTGGTCTTTCCGCCTGCGGCCCGCAGGGCTTCCGGACGGGAATTCGGCGCTTTCACCGTGGCGGACGGGACGGTTTCGATGGTGTGGTAATCGCGTAGCGGCGCACCGGCGTCGAAGATCGCCACGTCAATTGTCAGTGCGTCGAGGGCGGAAAAATCCCCGTCCCGTTCGATCCCGAGCGCCGCTCCCATCAGTCCGATGATCGCTGACCGCGCGGGCCAGATGAGGGAGCCGCGCCGTTCATGCCCCGCGAGTTCGCCCATCGCCCCCAGTGAGGCGGTCAGGCCGAACACCAGAAAGGGCTGCATCACGCCCCCCGTACGGTCGCGCCCGCGAAGGCCGTGATCCCGTCGAGCGTGCCGCCCTTGCCCACATGCAGCTTCTCTTCCGCTTTCCACACCTTGCCATAGGCGTCATCAATTTCCCTGCGGGTCTTTTCCAGCGCTTCGACCGATTTTTCGAGCAGAGGCTGCGCCCGGACGGGAGAAAAGAACGCACCGGACAGATCACGAGGGGCCTGCGTTCCGGCTTCGGCCAGAATGTAATGCGCGAGCGGGTGGTGAGCGAAGCTGTTCTGCTTGCCTTTTGGGGCGGTCCGGGCCAGCGCGCCGGCCAGCGCCTCGATCCCCTTTACAGCCAGTTCCCGATCACCGGCGAGGTTGCTGATGAGCAGGTCGCAGTTCACGCAGACATACTGATAATATACGCCAGACCCGAACGAGGTCTCGCCCAGATGCCCTGCGCCGGTGTCCTCACTTTTGTTGAGATCATCGACGGCGGAAAACCAGTCTTCTTCCGACTGCGCCTGATGCGTGGTGATGGCATGGGCCACCTGCACCGCCGCGTCACGGTTGTAATCGGGAGAGTCGGCCAGCATCCGGCCGAACATGGCGATATCGACCGCGCCATCGGCCCGACGCAGAACCAGTTTTTTCAGCTCTTTGTCCGCAGGAACCTTCTCTCCGGCGGCGATCTTCTCCGCCAGTTCCTCGGCCAGTTTCCATTCATCGGGAGAGATGAAGGCGAGCGTCGTGCTGATCCGGTTTTTCGTCTCCTTGTTCGGCGCTTCCAGCTTGCCGAAAATCGCGGCGACCTGATCCGCCGCTGCGCGGGCCTTGTCCTCGCTCACGCCTGTGCCGACGAGATGCTCAACAAGGTTCTGATACAGCCGCTTTGTGCGTTTTCCTTCGTGATCGGCAAGATCGAGTGCGAAAAAAGCGCTCTCACGCAGCGCCCGCTTCACCGACTGGGATGACATGCGCAGGCGTGGCGCGCCGCCCACCGTCGCCTGCTTCGGGCGTCCCTGATCGTCCCGGTTGGGGTTCGAGGGGCCGTAGGTCGTCAGAAGATGGAATTGCAGAAAAGTCGTCATCAGGCAGTTTCCTTGGAGTCATCCTGCGGAGCATCGGCGTGGAAATACGCAAAGCACCAGCGCGTGCGTGTTCGGTCGTTCCAGTGCCAGAGGTCGCGTGCCAGCGCCCCGACATTGCAGCGTCGGCCCGCCATCACGATTGCGCGGCGCAAAAGATCGGTCAGATTCTGATCTTCCGCACGCATCAGGTTTTCAAAACGTCCGCGTGAAAGTACAGGCTCCTTCCCACCCAGACGATAGGCCAGAGGCGTCGCGTCGCGTTCCCTGACTTCAGCGAGCAGACAGGCGAGACGAACGAGTTTTTCAGTCTCCGCCTCTCCTCCGGACACATGGAGCGTCTGCGCCAGCTTATGCACCGCCGGTTCGCACAGCGCTTCGATCGCCCCCGCCCGGCGCAGCCGCGCCGCGAGACCCCGCGCGGCGGAATTGCTGTCGCGGGGTTCGATATATTCCGCCCACCAGCCGAAGGCGGCAGTGCCCGGTCCTTTGTCCTCCCCGCTCATGCGGCTTTCCTTTTCTTTTTTTCCGGAAGCGGAAGACCGAGCGGAGTGAAGATGTCACCACCCTGTTTTCCGTAGCCTGCAAGGGCCATCACCAGATATCGGCGCGCCTCGGTGATGCGACCAATTGCCTCTACTTCCCGCTGATTCAGTCCGGGAAGAGCCTTTGCATCGAACTGTCCGAGCGCCTGTGTGCGAAGATCGTGCAGCCATGCGTGCGCCGGATTTTCTCCGCGTTCGATTGCCTGGACATGGGTCAGGAATTTCGTTTCAGTCTGAAGGAAAAATTCCTCCCGCTCCGCCTCCCGTGCTTCACCGCCCGCCAGAACGGGAGCAAGAGCGTTCCGTAGGGCCACAGAAACGGCTTCCGCCGCCTGAATCAGACCGACAAGCTGCTCTTCCGCCTCGACAGACAGGACTGACAGCAGGCGCTGACGTGAGAGGATGAAGTCGCGCGGCTTCATGTTGTCCATCGACCAGCCGGCGACGATGACGGAGCCGCCCCCTTTCCGTTCCTGCCAATCACGCAGACACAGCGCCAGTTCGGAAAGTTCGCTCCCGCTCTTTTCCATCAGCACTCCCAGCCAGTTGCGATAGCCGAAATGTCCGGCCCGCGGATGTTTCGGCAGCCACTCCGTGCCGGGTTTCAGACGGTAGTAAGGACTGAGCGGATGTTTCCAGAGCGCGTAATTCGTGCCCCAGGGTTTCTGGATCACGCCTGTCACCGCTTCGTCATCGTGCAGAAGACGCAGGCGACGGGGCATTCCGAAAAATGCCTCCACCCCGAACAGGTCACCTTCCGGAGGAAGGGTCTGTTGTCCCTTGTCTGAAACGCGGGTCGGTCGCATCCAGGGCAGGTTTTCCATTTTCGCAGGCTGTCCGCACGGCACATTCGCCCAGATCAGATCCCACAGAGTCCGTTCCGGATCGACAAGCGTGACCAGTGGTCCACCGCCTCTCATCGAAGTGCGGTTACCTGCGCCTCCGGAGGGCGCATCGGCCTGAAATGTGTAAAGCGCCATAGCCGCCAACGGGAAATCGAGACGGTCATACCGACTGCGATGCACCATGACATCCGCATTGTTGCGTGCGGTATTCGCTCCCGCGCTGTCGATGAACAGCATATCGACAGGATTGCCCTCGCCCGCGAGAGGCTCCAGATCCTGAAGAAAGCGCGGTCCATCGCCGAGAAGATTGAACGCCGGGGCATAAGGCGCCAGCTTTTCCCGCAACCGTCGCGGATCGGCGTCGCGTCGCGCGTCCCAGTCCTCGCTATCGGCGGGCGGATCGGCGAGAAAGACCAGCCCGATCAGGAGTTCAAGGCAGGCGACATTGAGATCGGGGCGCGGCCAGTCGGGCCGCACGACATCCACCTCCGTCATCTGCCAGGGCGCTATGACCCGACGTGATTTGTCCGCGCAGAGAACCGGAATCCAAGGATCGTCAATGAGGTTGAGAGTCACGCATTACCTCCGCTTGCTGGCGAGGGATAAAGGCTGTGTCCGAAGTGACGAAGCACACTCATCAACATTACCAGCATTTCGGACACGGTTCTAAATCGTCCGCTTACAGTGAATTTCAACAGACAAATTCATTACTTCCTGTTTCCGTTTATTCCGGCCGAGCCAATAATCATGGGCTTTTCCATCCAGAGAGAAACAGGCTTGCTCCTCATATATTTTCTTTTCACAGCCGATACAGAAAGTGTCAACACTGCATTGACCGCAATACTGACCCGATAAATCTGTAATTCTCAAAACGGTTAATTATAAAATACTTTCATAACAAAAATAATAAGCTATTTTTACAAAGAAACCATACATCACAAGAATAACATTCTTGATTCAGACAATTTCCTATAAATTTCTTTTGAATTTAAAGGGCTTTTTCGAAACAGCTTCTATCTACATTCAGAGTCTGACTGAACCAAAATCATCTGCAGGCAAGGAGATAAAGACAAGACCGAACTCCGCGTTATAACGCAAGCCGTCACAGATACCGCCGTCTTCCTCGACTGGACACACTCTGATCTGCGCGCGTTTCCATTCCGGCCAGTCTTTCGTAATCGCCATAATGTCCAGCGAGGACTGATCGGGAAGCGGCAAAGCATCGACCTTTTTACGATGAGCGGACACTTCGGACAGCGCCCACGCATCCGCGCCTTCCCCTTCCGCCCACGGAACCAGCCCCTGCGCCGTCCGACGGGCCAGACACAGCACACGCGCCTCTTCTCCCAGTCGGGTGGGATAGTTCACATCGTCATCGCTCCGGCCAGCTTTGCGATAACCATCCGAGAGCTTCACGATATTATGCCAGGCCAATCCCCTGTCGGCGCCGTCCTTCCCATATTTGTCCTGCTCCGCTTTCAGCAGAGCCTCCGGCACCGGTTCGGCGTCCGTTCCATACACGGTCTCGATCAGCGCACGCTGTCTGTCCGGCGTACCGATCTGTCCCTGTGTGAACAGCGCATGCGCACTCCGCCAGACATCGGCAACCGCATAGACCCAAGCGCCTTTTCCCAGCGTGCCGTGCAGCCATCGGTCGTCCCCGACCTGCGCAGGATCCGGCGAGAGGACATGCAGCACGGGCTTCGGAACCGGACGACCTGAAGCAGGGCGAATATCCATATGCCGCCACAGTCGCCCTGCCCGCTGGATGAGCGCTGCGATAGGAGCGATGTCGGACAGCATCACGTCGAAATCCAGATCAAGGGAGGATTCCAGAACCTGTGTTCCGACAAGAACGAAGCCTTCCCTATCCTTGCCATCTTTCCCGACCCGAGCCAGAATCTCCGCCTCAATGCGCTTGCGGTCGCACAACGCGAAACGGGCATGTAGAAGCCGTGCGTTCACACCCTTGGCACGCAGAGCTTCGACCGCTTCGATGGCGTCATCCACCGCATTACGCACCCACACGCAGGCCGCTCCCTCCGTCGCCATCTTTGCAAGAAGCGTGACGGCGTCTGCGGACGTATCGAGCCTTTCGACCGTCACCGGTCCTTTTACCGGGCGATCTTCCGACGGAAACTGCGTGATAGCCGCCCCGCCCGCAAAGGTCAGGGCCGGATAGGCCGTGGCATCGGATACGCCGTCATAGGTCGACAACAATTTTCTACGAAGTTTCATGGGTAGTGTCGCCGTCAGAAGGATTGCGGAACCGCCTGCGGCACGGTGCATTTTCAGCAGCGCCGCAAGTTCTTCGGCAATATAGGGCTCGCCCATTTCGTGGACCTCATCGACAATGAGAATCTTCGATGACAGGCCGTAAGTGCGCAATGTCTGAAACCGGACCGGCAGAACCGAAAGCAGCGCCTGATCTATGGTTCCTATGCCGACATCGGCCAGCAATGCGCGTCGGTTACTTTCTGCCAGCCAGTCCGAGGAGGTGATCTCTCCGGGACCGCCTGTTCTGCTTCCCTGCACGAGATCGCGAAACGGCACAGACAGGCCCGCACGCCCATGCGCCAGTGTTACGAAGGGATTGTCGAACATGCGCCCGACGATCCGCGAGGCGCGATCGAACATTGCATCCGCTGTCGCCATTGTCGGCAGGGCGAAGAACAGTCCGCGCCCCTTGCCTGCCAGACACATACGGTGTGCGAGCAGAAGCGCCGCCTCCGTCTTGCCTGCTCCAGTCTCATCTTCCACGATCGCCAGCGTCGGCCCGTCCGGCAGGGCGATGGTTGAACAGGCCGCCTGCATGGGGCGGAGTTCAAAATCGAACAGCCCTCCCACTCTCGCTCCCGTACCGGCAATGCCTGCCTCGGCAACAGCGTGGGCCGCAATAGAGCGGGTCTGTTGCAGATAAGCGGCGAGACTGTCCGCTTCCGTCTTTGGCTGGAACCATTTTGGGTTGGATCCCACCCAGTCGGCGGCCGTGCAGAACCCTGCCAGCCACCAGGAAAGCGTTGTGGCGTCCGCCAGGGTCAGACCGTCGAGCGAGGCTTCCGGCCAGAGATCACAGAAAGCGTCGATCAATCTCGCAGCCGGGTCACGACCTTCTCCGACACATTGCAGAGCCGTGCGGAGTTCTCGCGGCAGACGCGTTTCGGGCGGGAGGCCGCCGAGCATATGATCAGATGGACGTCCGTGATGACCGGCTGCGGCAGCATAGAGCGTTTGCCGCACGCGAGGGGTACCTCCGAGACGGGCTGCAATCCGCGCATCCTCGACGTAAAAAAGAGCCTCGCTCAGTTCCCAGTGACGAAAACCCGGCTGTGACACGCCCTCACGGAGCATGGCGCGAAAACTTTCGCTGATCTTGCCAATGTCATGAAGTCCGGCAAGCACCACCATCGCATCGCGTAGGGGAGCGGCAACAGGGAATGGGGCTATCAGTCTTTCCGCCACCGCAGCGACATCGAGCATGTGGAAAGCGGCCGGATGCTCGGCACCGTCCGGAATTATCGGGCTTTTGCCCGGCCAGTCAGCCCACTGCATTGCGTGACGTCACCCGCATCTGAAAAAGAGCTGTCTGTTATAGGATCAGTTGCAACCGCAGACAAAATCATGTGCTCGCTCAGGCTTTTACTCTTCCAGCCCCTGACTGCGGACAAGACGCGCATACAGACCATCCAGCGCAATCAGTTCTGCATGCGTTCCCTGCTCAACGGCCCGTCCATCCGCCATAACCACGACCATATCGGCAGAGCGCACAGTGGAAAGACGATGCGCCACGATAATGGTTGTGCGACCGGCGCGAAGCTCTCCCAGCGCCTCCTGCACCAGCGCCTCGTTTTCGCTATCCAGAGCGCTGGTGGCTTCATCAAGCAGCAGCAGGCGAGGATCACGCAGCAGGGCACGCGCCAGAGCAATACGCTGCCGCTGGCCGCCGGACAGCCTTCCCCCACCGGGGCCGACAATCGTGTCAAATCCGCCGGGCAGCGCCGTGATGAACGGTTCAGCGGCGGCAAGACGGGCGGCCTCCCGCACCTCGGCGTCTGTTGCGCCCGGACGGCCCATCAGGATGTTCTCGCGCACGGACACGTCAAAAAGCAGCGGGTCCTGACTGACATAGGCAATCGCGTTCCGCAGATGCTCCAGCCCCACATCGCGCAGATCGACGCCATCGAGCGTGATCGCACCCCGGGTCACGTCATGCAGGCGGGGAATAAGGGACAGCGCCGTGGATTTTCCTGCGCCGGACGGTCCGACAAGAGCCACGGTCATACCCGGCTGCGCTTCGAAGGAGAGATCGTTCAGTCCCATGCGACCGTCGGCGTACTGGAAAGCGACCGTGTCGAAACGCAGATGGCCATGTCCGGCTGGCAGGGCCAAGGCCTGCGGATGATCCTGCACGGCGGGTTTCTCATCGATCAGGGAGAAGATGCGGGAGAGACCGGCCAGACCTTCCTGCAAGGCGGCATTAAGTGCGCCAAGCGCACGCAGCGGGCGTGACGCAAGCAGCAGGGCCGCGACAAAACCGGAGAAATCTCCCAAGGTCGCGCCCCCCATGGCGGCGCGCCATCCCGCAAAGCCCAGCACAGCCGCCACAGCCGAGCCACCCAGCGCCTCAAGCAGAGGATCGACACGGGCGCGGCCCCGCATGATTCTCAGAAACGCCTCATGGAGCTGGTTGAACGCCGTGTCGGCGCGCTTTTCCTCGCGTTCTTCGAGACGATAGACACGCACCGTCCGGGCCTGCGCGAAGCTTTCGGTCAGGAAGGCGGCAGTGGAAGCAATCTGCTCGTTGACGTTGCCGGAGGCGCGTCGGACCTTCTTTCCAAGCTTCTGAATCGGCACAGCCGCAATCGGGTACAGCACCGCCGCGATCAGACTGAGCTCCCAGTCCATGTAGATCATCGCGACGATCAACCCGACCACCGTCACCACATCACCGAGGGAGTTGACGGCCCGGATCATGGCTTCACGGATCGAAATGGCGTCTGTTGTAAAACGGGCGGCGAGCGAGGCAGGCGCGTCCTGTTCGATCCGCGCCACATCCGCAGTGGTCAGATGCTGAAACATTGATCCCTGCAGGCCGCGGATGACCACAAGCACCAGCCCCTGCGTCGCCAGCGTCTGTCCGTACTGGGCGGCGGCTTTCGCCAGCGTGATGGCCACAATCAGCAGCGGCACCTGATAGAGGATACGCTCGTCATGCGTGGAGAACATGTCGAGCGCACGCTGGATCACCAGAGGATAGAGCGCGGTCAGCGTCGCCATGGCGATGGTGAGGAGGAGAACGCTGAGAATCCTGCCGCGATGGTAGCTGATCTGGTCTCGCCACAGGCGAAGAAGAAGCGCTCTGCTGTCATCAGACTGCGAGGACTTCTTCTGGAAATCAGTCAACGGGGCGCGCGGTGGGAGAGCATTCATTGGCGTCATCTACCAACGCGGACCGCAGACGAAAAGAACCATGGAGCCGAACGTCTCTCTAAACGGTGCTCCCGTAGCAGCAGGGCAACATATTTTTAGTAAAAACAATTTTTATTATCAGAATGATAATTCTGTTTTTTAACAAATAAACTCAAAGAAAACTCTCACGCAGATCGTGTAAATAAGTCAGACATTCCTCCCGTCCGGCTCGACAACCTGACTCCCGCCACCACGTCCGGATCATGGAAAGCAGTTCACCTACACGCGGTCCGGGCGGGATGCCTTCCGCCAGAAGGTCACGCCCCGCGAGAGGAAAGACCGGAACCGGCAGGTTCGCCAGCCGTAACCGCAGACGCTTCCAGGAGGCTGCGTCATGACGGTTCGGAGCAGTCACAATCTGCTGCGCCTCCGCCAGCCATGCCTGTCCCAGCGCAACCTCCCGTGGTATTTCAGCCAGCACGCTACTGGCGTCCTCGTCCGTCACAATACGTTCCGGAACCGGAGGTAGCGTCTGAAGAAACGCCAGAACGAGAGACGCGTCGGCGCGTGAAAGACGGAGCCGCTCGACACACCGCTTTGCTCTCTCCGGCTCGCAACCCGCTCCAGCAAGCAACGCGGCCAGTCGCAGGGCGTAATCTGCCGGACCGTCATACCTGATAAGAACATCGAGACGCTGGATTGCAGCAGGCAACTGCCCTGAAAGTTCAGGCAGACAGGCGGCCATCACACCGGTCTGATTCATCAGACGCAGAGTTTCAGTCACACGCGGGCCGGTCAGGATACGCCGCAGTTCAGACCAGATCCGTTCGACTGAAAGTCGCTCGATCATCCCCACGCCGTGCATGAGGGCGTCCAGAGTATCCTTGTCTGGCGCAGCAGAACCGAAGCGGGCCTGAAAGCGGAAGAAGCGCAGGATACGAAGAGCGTCCTCCCGTATCCGCGTTCCGGCATCCCCGACAAATCTAACCCGTCCGGCCTTCAGATCTTCCTGTCCGGCGAAATAATCATGGATATGCCCACCCCGGTCGCAGGACATGGCGTTGATGGTGAAATCGCGTCGCGCAGCATCCTCTTCCCAGCTTTGAGTCCATGAGACGTTCGCATGACGGCCATCCGTTACGTCGTCCCGGCGAAGTGTCGTGATTTCATAACCACGATGGTCAATCACGGCGGTGACTGTTCCATGGGACAGACCCGTGGGCACAGCTCCGATACCTGCATCCTGCAGGTGCTTCATCACCTCCGGCGGCGTTTCCGGAGTGCCGAAATCAAAATCGCTGGCGGGCATACCGTTCAGCATGTCGCGCACGGCCCCGCCGACCAGCCGGGCCTCGGGCAGCGCTTTCCATATCTGACAGAGCGCCGGGAAATCCGGGAGCGTCTCAAGAGGAAGACGCACGGCTTTCGTCATCAGCAGTCATCATCCTCATCATTGCCTTCCCGGCATCCGCGGGGCGCAAGGGCCAACGGGAAAAACTCGCCAGCGCTCCAGACTCCCAGACAGGCCTGCCCCCCACAACAGCCGGGTTCAGCAAGCGCTGCCAGTTCATACCAGACGGGGCGCGAGATTCTGGCCTGTAATGGCAGTTCTCCCTCTGCCTGCCGCACCGTGAGGTAGGGCGGCGGCGCACTGTCACACGCATCAAGCGGCACGTCCCATCGGGCCAGAATGGGATGTTCCGGGCCAGCCGTGACAACCTGATCAATATTGGTGCGGAAACACAGACGCTGCTCTCGCCCCACGCCGCACCATTCCAGTTCGACCGCCACGAACGGCACATCCTCGACCTCAATGGTCCCTTCCTCAACGGGGGTTCGAAGCCAGTAGGCGCCGTCCGCTGCACGGGAAAGGGCCGAGGCGAAAAGGCAGACCATCGGCTTTCGTCTGATCGGGGAACCCCGGTAGAGCCAGACTCCGTCCCGACGGATGAGGAAAGGCAACCGGCCGCATTGATGCGGCTTGCGTCCTTTCTGATCATCTCCGGAGATCTGGCGGTCATCTCCCGATTTCTCGCCAAAAGCATCTGATGTCACGTTCAATTAACCCACATCTGTTTGCCTGCGCACCATACCGATATAGGGTTGCCCCCCGGCTTGATGTAAGCCCCGGACGTGTCAGACTGGACCTATGACGCCTGAAATGATGCCAAACCAGACCGTATTCCTCGCCCCCGAGACGGGCTCCTCCGGTGGAAACGCTTTCCCGGACAGCGCCTCCGCAGCGCAGCAGGTCGATCTTGTCGCCCGTCGCCTGCAGGATGTGCGGGCAGAAATCGGCCGAATCATTTTCGGTCAGAAAGATGTTGTCGATCAGGCGCTTGTCAGCATTCTTTCCGGTGGTCACGCCCTGCTGGTCGGCGCTCCCGGCCTCGGCAAGACCCTGCTGGTCACCACGCTCGGCACGGTCCTCGGCCTCGATTCCCGGCGTGTGCAGTTCACACCGGATCTGATGCCGTCCGACATCACCGGCAGTGAAATTCTGGACGAAGACGCTGCCGGTCACCGCAGTTTCCGCTTCGTGCCGGGACCGGTGTTCTGTCAGTTGCTGATGGCTGACGAAATCAATCGCGCCAGTCCACGCACCCAATCGGCTCTGTTGCAGGCCATGCAGGAGCATCGTGTCGCCATCGCCGGGACGGAATATGCGCTGCCGCGTCCGTTCCACGTTCTGGCGACGCAGAATCCGATCGATCAGGAAGGCACCTATCCCCTTCCCGAAGCCCAGCTCGACCGTTTCATGCTTCAGATCCAGCTGACCTTCCCGGACGCCGCCGATGAGCGGGCCATGCTGCTGGCCACGACCGGCGTGCCGCAGGAAGCGCCGCAGCAGATCCTTTCCACCGAAGACGTGCTTTACGCGCAGGCGATGGTCCGCGCCCTGCCTGTCGGTGAGCGCATTGTGGACGCCATCCTGAACCTCGTCCGTTCGGCGCGTCCCGAGACGACCGATGTGCAGACCGTAAAGGACTGTGTCGCATGGGGACCGGGGCCACGTGCGGCCCAGACCCTGATGCTCGCCACCCGCGCCCGCGCCCTGCTGGATGGACGTCTCTCGCCAGACCTTGATGATGTCGCCGCTCTCGCCCGTCCCGTTCTGGCGCATCGTATGGCGCTCAGCTTCTCGGCCAGAGCCGATTCGACCCGGATCGAAGATGTGATCGACGGGCTCGTCTCCCGTCTGGGTTGATCGTGGCGCAAGACACTCCTTCCTCGTCCGGCGGTTTTTTCTCCAGACTGGCGGGCAAAATGCGCTCGGCCTCTCCTGCGGCCAGACGTGGCTCCGACGCTGTCATCAGCGGCAGCCCCGCCGTACTGGCCTCGGAAGCGGACAGGCTGGCGGCGACGCTCTCCTCGCTCGTGCCGGAAGCCGAACGGATTGCGGCGACAGTGGCTGCCGGCCTGCACGGTCAGAGACGCTCCGGCCCGGGTGAGACATTCTGGCAGTATCGTCCGGCCCTGCCCGGAGAGCCGATCACGCGCATCGACTGGCGGCAGTCGGCCCGCAGTCACAAGGCCTATGTGCGCGAGACGGAAGCCGAGCATGCCCAGACCATCCATCTCTGGTGCGATCTCAGCCCGTCGATGGTGTGGTCGTCCCAGCCGTCCTCCCTGCCCCTGAAGCGTGACCGCGCCATTCTGCTGCTGCTGGCGGCGGCGTCCCTGCTGGAACGGAGCGGGGAACGTGTGCGTCTTGTGTCGCCGAACGGACCTGCCGATCTGCCTCCGGGCGCGAGCAGGATTGCAAGCCGTATTGCTCTGGCGCTTGCGTCACTGGCCCAACAGCCGGATGAGACGGCGCTTCTGAAAGGCACGGTTCTGCCTCCCCATTCACAGCTCATCATCGCCAGCGATCTGCTTGCTCCGGACAAAGACGTGACGACCCTTTTTCGTCAGCTGGCGGGAGGCGGCGTCCGCGCTCACATTCTTCAGATCATTGATCCTGCCGAACGTGATCTGCCCTATGCAGGACGCATTCGTTTCGAAGGACTGGAACACGAGCCGGACCTTGTCCTTCCCGCCGTGGAAACCCTGCGTCCCGAGTATGACGCCGTCTTCGCACGCAGACAGGCCCATCTCAGAAACATTGCCGAGGGCTGCCGCCATACTTTCCAGCCCCATCAGACAGACACTTCCGCCGCAGCCGCTCTTCTGTCCCTGAGCGCTTCCCTGTCAGGCCACCGGGGAGGCGGACGTCCATGATCTTTCAGTTCCCTGCTCTACTCGCGGGCCTGCTCGTCCTTCCGGCCATCTGGTGGCTGTTGCGCGCCCGTCCGCCTTCGCCGCGTATCCAGACCTTCCCGCCGGTGGCTCTGCTGGCGTCCCTTCATCCCAGACAGGATGACGCGGCGACACCACCATTCTGGCTGCTGCTTCTGCGTCTGGCGGTGGCGGCCCTGCTTATCCTGGGTCTGTCCGGGCCAGTCATTCCGGGCAGCCCCGTTCCGCTGCCCGGCAGCGGCACCCTGCTGCTGGTCATCGACAACGACATGATGACGGCCCCTGACTGGAGCGAACGCAATGCCGCGGCCCATGCGCTGCTGGATGCTGCGGGTCGGGCCGGCCGCTCGGCCGCCCTGTTGGCGACAGCGTCCGAAGGACAGGATAACCCGACGATACTCCGCGCGCTCCCGGCGGAACAGGTCGCTCTCGCGCTCGATGCGCTACGTCCTCTGCCATGGGCCGCAGACCGTGCTCTTGCCGCACGGCGACTGGAAAAAATGAAGTCAGACGGCCTTTCTTTCGGGGCTGTCGCCTATCTGTCGAATGGCCTCGCCTCCGCTGGCAAAGATGGCGGCACCGCAGACCGGTCTTTCACAGTAGCCATGCAGGCGTTCGGGGCTGTTCAGGAAATCCGTTTCACGGGCAGCGGAGCCTTTGTCCTCAGTCACGCCGTGGAAGAGACGCAGGATACTTCGTCTGAGAGTCTTTCGACCGCTGGTGTGATGGCTCGTCTGGAGACGTTGCCGTCCGATCTTCCCCGCCGTGTTCGGGTGAGAGCCCACAGTGAAGATGGCGGAACGCTGTCGCTGACCGATGTGACGCTGCCAGCCGGAGCCAGCAGTGCGCCGGTTTCGGTTTCCCTCCCGACCGTCATGCGTAATCGTGTCGATATGCTGACGATTGACGGCAACGCCAGCGCGCCGGGAACATTGCTGCTGGATGAAGGCGACAGATTGCGTCCCGTCGGGCTGATTGCGACCGGCAGCGGCGACACGCCTCTGGTGGGAAGCCTCTTCTATCTGCGGCGGGCGCTCGCACCGAACGCTGATCTGCACACAGGCAGCACGACCACGCTTCTCTCCCAGCCTCTGTCCGTTCTGATCGCTCCGGATGGCACTCTCGCCGATGCGGAGACCCAGCAGAAAGTCGCTGAATGGGTCAGAAAAGGCGGCACACTCATCCGTTTTGCGGGCCGCGCACTGGCCGGGCATGAAGACAGCGCCCAGAGCACGCCTGAGCCCTCTCGCGCTGAAACGGCTGCGCGTGCGGATCCGGGAAAGACGTTGCTTCCTGTGGCGCTGATGCCAACGGCCCGCCAGCTGGGCGGAGCCATGTCGTGGGGCAAGCCGCAGTCTCTGGCTGATTTTCCGGAAGATTCACCCTTCCATGGTCTTGCTGTTCCAAAGGATGTCACCGTTTCCCGGCAGATCCTTGCTCAGCCGGCAACAGATCTCTCTGCTCATAGCTGGGCGCGGCTTGCTGACGGCACGCCTCTCGTGACGCACGTCACACTTGGCAAGGGAGAGATCGTGCTGTTTCACGTCACCCCCACGGCGGACTGGTCGAACCTGCCGCTCTCCGGTCTGTTCGTGTCCATGCTGACGCGGCTTGTCGAACATGCCGACGGTGTGGACCTCCCTTCCGACAACAGTGTGCTTGCTCCGGTCATGACGCTGGATGGAGAAGGCGTCCTCGGCGCGCCGTCTCCGCTTGCCCGGGGGCTGGCTTCCAGCAGGTTCGGCACCACGGCTGTCTCTCCGGAACACCCTCCCGGCCTGTATGGATCACGCGCCGCACGACGCGCCCTGAACGTGGGTGATACGCTGCGTAGTCTGTCTTCACTGCCTCCGACTGGCGCTGTCACCAACCCGGCAGGCCATCGACCGGACAGGCTGATGGGCCCGGTATTGCTGGCCATCGCACTTCTGTTTCTGGCAGGCGATGCGCTGGCGACGCTCTTTCTGCGTGGTTTCTTCTCCTTGTCACGTGCACGAAGAGCTCTTCATCTCTCGATCCTTCTGGGGCTTTCCTCTACGGCCCTCACCTCCTCCGGACTTGCTCAGGATGCGCCTGTCGTTCCTGGAGCCGCTCCGCCCGCCATGGCCACGAGCGTGCCGGGAGCGGCTCTGGAAACCCGGCTGGCTTATGTCATCACGGGTAATCCGGAAGTTGATGCCGTTTCTCAGGAAGGGCTTCAGGGTCTTTCGGACTATGTGAACGCCCGCACCTCTGCGATGATCGGACATCCGGACGGCGTGCATCCCGGCAAGGATGACCTCGCCTATTATCCGCTGCTTTACTGGCCCATCACACCAGATGCTCATGCCGATCCTGCCGTGACCAGCGCCCTGACCACCTTCATTGCGCATGGCGGCATGATCATCATCGACACGCAGGGCGTGGATACCGCGACTTCCGGCGATAACGACACGCTGGCAGGCGAGGCTCCGGGCAGTGCGGCCGCACTCCGGCGCGTTACGGCGGGACTGCCCATTCCTCCGCTCACGCATCTTGATGACCATCATGTGCTGAGTCACACATTCTATCTGCTGCATGACTTTCCGGGCCGTTACGCAGGTCAGCCTGTCTGGGTCGCCCGTGACGGTGAAGCGGAAAACGATGATGTCAGTCCGGTCATTATCGGCAGCGCCGACTGGGCGCATGCCTGGGCCGTGGATCAGAATGGCGACACACGGTTCGCAGTCCTTCCCGGCGGAGACGAGCAGCGCCGCACCGCCTACAGGTTCGGCGTCAACGCCGTCATTTATGCGCTGACCGGCAACTACAAGGCGGATCAGGTCCACGTTCCGGCGATCCTCAAACGTCTGGGACAATGAGGGCGGCATGATCGACACCTTCACTCACTCCATCGCTTTCGCTCCTCTGCTGCCGCACTGGCTGCTGTTCACGCTGGCCGGACTGCTGGTTGTCATAACGGCGATCGGCCTGCTGGTGCGTATGCGTGGCACTGTTCTTCGTGCGCTTGCCGGCGCTGTCGTCCTGCTGTGGCTGTCCGGCCCGCAATCGCTGAAGGAAACGCATCGGGAACTGCCGGAAACCGCTCTGGTCATCGTCGATCAGACGGCATCCATGCAGGTGAAAAACCGGGCTGCCATCGCCCGCGCCGCTGCCCGTATTCTTGGTGAACAAGGTCCCGGTGGGCCCGGGTTACGCACAGTCACCGTGCGGGGAGAGCAGACTGGTGGCACGCGCCTGTTCGACGCGCTATCGCAGGCAGCCGCAGACATTCCGCCGGAGCAACTGGCGGGCGCAATCCTGATTACGGACGGTCAGACGCGTGATGCGCCCAAGGGAATTCCGGAGCGTCTTGCCCTGCATGACAGTCAGGGTCATGCCGTTACCCTGCCGCTGCATGTGCTGATGGCGGGACGCGGAGAAGAAACCGACCGTCGTCTCCGGATCCTTCAGGCTCCCCCTTACGCCATTGTCGGTAAATCCGCGCTTATCCGCGTTCAGGTAGATGATCTCGGACCGGGCACACAAGCCGGGACACCCGCCACCATTACACTGACAACTGACGGCAACCCGGCATTGAGCGTGCCTGTCCATACGGGCGAGCCTCAGGATATTTCGTTGCCTGTATCTCATCCCGGCGAAACGCTTGTGGGTCTGAACGTCTCCACGCTTCCGGGCGAGGTTTCCACCCAGAACAATCAGGACATTCTGACCATTACCGGCGTCAGGGACCGACTGCGCGTGCTTCTGGTTTCCGGCACCCCCAATCAGGGTGAACGTGTCTGGCGGCGTCTGTTGAAAGCCGATCCGTCCGTCGATCTGGTTCACTTCACCATTCTGCGTCCACCCGAGAAGGATGACGGAACGCCCCTGTCCGATCTGGCTCTGATCGCATTCCCTGTTGAGGAGTTGTTCCAGAACAAGATCGGCCAGTTCGATCTCATCATTCTTGATGGCTTTGAGAACAGGCACATCCTGCCACCGGTGTATCTGCGTAATATCGCCCGTTTCGTGCGCAAGGGCGGTGGTCTGTTCCTGATTGCGGGTCCGGAATTCACTGGTCCCAACTCACTGCAAGATACGGCGGTCGGAGATGTGTTGCCTGCGCATGTTCCGGCGTCGCCTCCTGATCTGGCCCCAACGGAGGCCGCACCCGGCGTCACCATTCGTCGCTTCCGCCCCCAGTTGACAGACGAAGGGCGACGTCACCCCGTGACTGCCGAGCTTCCGGGCGCCCCTGCCCCGCACGCTTCTGCGAATGCGGACAGGGAAGTCGCGAATGAATGGGGCCCCTGGTATCGGGCGCTGCATCCTGATGAGTCGCGTGGCCAGGTGCTGATGAGCGGTCCCGACGCATCTCCGCTTCTGGTTCTGGATCATGTGGATAATGGCCGTGTGGCCCTGCTTCTTTCCGATCAGATCTGGCTCTGGTCGCGTGGAGAGTTGGGCGGTGGTCCGCAGGCTGAGCTTCTGAGACGGATTTCACACTGGCTGATGAAGGAACCCGATCTGGAGGAAGAGCGGCTTGAAGCGCATATTTCTGAAGGCGCTTTGACCGTTACGCGCCACAGTGTTTCCAATACCGCGTCGGCAGATGTTACACTTACCGCGCCGGACGGAACAAAATCGACCATGGTTTTGCATGGCGCTGGCCCCGGTGTCGCCGTCGGACAGATCCCTGTGACACAATCAGGCATCTGGACGGCCGACGATGGCAATCATCGCGCTTTTGCCGCTCCTGTGAAGGCCAATCCGGAAGAGTTCTCTGATCTTCGCCTGACAGCCGAAACCGTCGGTCCCGTCGCAGCCCGCACTGGTGGAACTGTCGCATGGCTTGGCGATGATGTGGCCAGACTGAATGTGCCTCCTCTTCGTTACGGCGCTTCAACTGATGTGCTGGGGTTTCCACAGAGACATGCCCATATCCTGACTGGAACAAGCGCATCGCCACTGCTGCCTGCGTGGGCCACGCTCCTGGCGGTGGTTCTTTTACTTGGAATGGGATGGTATCGCGAAGGACGGGGTTAATTTATCAAAATATAACGTCATTTAAATTGAGCTACGAATGATCCAGAAAAGGACCTCGGTATATCATGCGTTAACTACGATAATAGTTGAGGCGAACGGGACGACCGTGAGGAAGATTGATTTCAACCTGTCGTAGCGAGTTAAGATATGCCTGAGTTGCTTCAGTCTGGCAAAGAAACATTCGATAAGCGGGGCGTGTCACAAGCCTTCTCAAAGTTCTTTTGAATCTTCATGGATGAACATTTCAACATGACACGAGGCATCCCCAGCGGATTATCCAGTCATATGTCCGTTCAATTACCCACTAAAGCGGCAGGATTTCAAACTCTTTTGCCGCACCTGATCGCCTGATGACCTTAACCGTAGCGGTGAGAAAGGCTGCTTTGTTCAGTAACTGCAAGCGGTGATGGGATCTATTGGCCAACATGCACTGCGCCGATGCCAAATTTCGAAGGCTATCTGCTTCCTGTATATCCGAATACCCGAAGGCGTGCGCCTCATCAGCAGCAGTCGGTCTTCTGTATCAACCGCAATGTGGTTTCTTGCCTACATCATAGTCTCTTACCTTTGTGTGCGGTGTTTTGATGTTCTGGAGGCGATAACGTTCCCAGATGGGCGCTCGCGTCACATTGCCGCACAATCGAGCATCAGACAGACATTATGCGTGATCGGAATAGAAAACTGCGCATCAGTTTGCGAAACCACCAAAAGAGGATCTGCTATGGATCTTCAGCATCTCCCGACCCAGCTGAGTGGACGAAAAATACTGCATTACATTGATGATCTCAGGGAAATCGGTAGTCCGCTTCCCCCATTTCGGTTCACAGGCGGCATTTCGAGTTCATTCTGAATCTATCAGATCAGAGGAATAGCACTTCGTTTTACATGCAAGAGCCAACATGCGCTCTCCGGTCGACACCACCCACATAATCCCTACCATCCTGAATAAGAATTCCGATCCGGCTTCACTGACGCCATGCTGCAGTGTAGACACTCAAAATCCCCGAAAAACTCTTCAATAAATAAATTTATTTAAATATTTTCTATATTAATTTTTAAGAACTCCAACAAGACTAAGCATTGCAGGACCAGCTATGACTATAAATATGCACGGGAGCAAAAATATTATCATTGGAAAAGTCAGCATAATAGAAAGTTTTGCCGCCTTTTCTTCAAATTTTATCAATGAGTCCTCTCTTATCTCAGAAACAAGAACTCTCAAAACTGAAACTAAAGAAGATCCAGTTTCAAAAGTTTGAATCAAAGCACCACTCAATCGTTGCATAGCAACTAAACCAGTTCTTTTCCCCAAATCCTCTATGACCTTCACTCTATCATTGCTAATTCTCATTTCATTGATTGTAATTTTAAATTCTTCTGCTATATCCTTGTTTAAAGATACCATTTCGACTGCAACGCATTCCATTGCGGACTCCATAGCTAGTCCCGCTTCTGCACATACTAGAAATAAATCTAGAGCATCGGCCATCCCTGCTTCAACTCGAGAAAAATGCCATTTTCTTTTTTGATTGAAGATAAAATTGGGAAATTTAAATCCAACAAACCCAAAAAACACACAAACAAAAAAGAAATAAAACATTTGAATGTTAATCAAAAAATAAAGACAAAAAGACAAAAAGACAAAAACAAAAGAACTGCATATTTTTAGTGATATAAAATAACTATAATCCAAACCAAATAAATTTAAATACTTTCTTTCATTTAGATCTACATTTAAATCAAATAATTTTGTTTTAGATACAATTCCAGCCACTATAGATAAAATCGATCTAATTATTGAATTTTCACTATAATTACCTTGGCTTGCAAAATCAAAATTTTTATAAATACCCTCTAACCTTAAAGATTTACGCTTGTTAAAAGAAAAATATCCCTTAATATCAATAAAAAATGCTAAAATAACCAATATATATACACATATAAAAATCAGCATAACTCTACCTCAACGTAAATTTCGTTACAAAAAACATAGATCCCACTCCAGAAAAAAACAAAAATGCTGCTATATACAGCAACTTCAATCCAGGAGCTGTTTTGTATAAAACCGAAACATACTGTGGATTCATTAAGCTTAGTACTGCAGCCATAAATAATGGAAGAGCTGACAATACATAGCAACTCATACGCGCCTCAGAAGCCAATGCTATAGCTTTTTTTCGTGTCGAAATTCTTTTTCTAATATTTTTACCAAATCCATCCAAAATATCAGCAAGTCCCCCACCAGTTCTACTCTGCAATTTTGTAATAATTGAAAAAAATCTATATTCATTTACACCTGCTTTAACAGACAACTCATCCAACGCTTCACCAAAATCTTTACCTACTGATATTTTCTTCACGACATCTTCAAACAGAGACTTTGTTGGTTCAGGTGACTGTCTAGCAATCAAATCCAGAGTCCGTGACAATGACACGCCTATTTTTAAACTTCTAGCCATCATAAAGACAGTATCAGGCAATTGCTCAACAAGATTTTTTTTATATTTATTCTTTTTCCGCGCAAAATGAAATCTCACTCCACCTACCCATAGGACAGAAAAACCTAAAACAAGAACAAAGCTAATAGGAATATAGGATATACAAAAAATAAATATACTAAAAACTAAAACAAAGGAAAAAAAAGTAAATTTCTTAAATTCTTGTATTGAGCACATCTCCGAGTTCTTATCAAAAGAAAATAGTATATTTAAAATATAATCAAAATATGTTTTTTGTATAATTTTGTTTGTTGTAATCCTTGAAGGAATATCTATATAAAACTCAGATATTCTTTCGCCATCAACAATATCATCAAATCTTTTATTTATGCACAAGTCTGCCTTCCGCTGCCTGAAAAACGAAAATGCACACAAACCATTACACAAAATAATAGTTATTATATAAAATACTATTTCATTAAAAATATACACAAGTTCACTCCTCAAATATACTGGACCAAACATGATCAAGTTGATAATATATTAGTGTTTTATGGAAAATTGGCCGAGATCTAGAAACAGAATAATGCCCATTTATTCTTCCATTAAAATTTTCACCGTCAATATGAAAAGAAATAATATCATTTAATGTAACAATTTCTCCTTCTATACCAGAAACGTCTGTGACCTGCACAATTCGTCTAACACCATCACGCTGTCGTTCTATCTGAACTATAAGGTCAACAGCACCAACAATTTGTGCTTTTATAGAAGATGTAGGCAATCCGAAATTGCCCATTTGAACCATATTTTCTATTCTAGTTATTGCATCTCTTGTTGTGTTAGCATGAATTGTAGACATACTTCCATCGTGCCCGGTATTCATAGCCTGCAACATATCAAACGCTTCAGGCCCACGAACTTCTCCGATGATAATTCTATCGGGCCTCATACGTAATGCATTTCGGACTAAATCTCTTTGAGTAATTTCACCAGTTCCTTCAATCGACGGAGGACGCGTCTCAAGCCGGACAACATGAGGCTGCTGAAACTGTAACTCTGCGGCATCCTCAACTGTAATTATTCTCTCGCTCGGATCTATTAATCGTGACATTGCATTCATTAAAGTTGTTTTTCCAGAACCTGTTCCACCAGATACAATTACATTTAGTCGGATACGAGAAGCAATTTCCAATATTTTGGCCAATTGAACAGAGCAACTACCGTTTTCAACCAACTGTTTAAAATCTATTTTTCTTCTAGAGAATTTACGTATAGATAAATAAGGTCCATCAAGAGCTAGTGGTGGAAAAACTATATTTACACGTGAACCATCTTCCAAGCGAGCATCTACAGTTGGGCTTGATTCATCAATCCTCCTTCCAACAGCCGATGCAATTCTTTGGCTGACAGCCATCAAATGTCGTCTATCTCTAAACTTCGCCCCGCAATCAACGAGCTTTCCTGATTTCTCAACAAATATCTTAAATGGACCATTCACCATAATATCTGTAATACTATCGTCATCCAATAGCGGTTGGATAGGTCCAAGACCGTTTATATCATTTACAAGTTCATTTGCTAGAATTTTTTGTTCACGTGCATTGAGCTGAATTCTTTTTTCTGTAGCGGTTTCATCAACTACACGTTCAATTTCAGGAATAAGTCGCTCTGGGGGTAGTTTAGCAACAGCAACTGGATCTAATCTTTCCAGACACAGGCCATGTAACTCCGCCCACTGAACAATAGTTTCTCTATGTTGAATATCAAATATATCGTCATTTTTTCCAAAATGCGATGAACTTTGAGGCAATACTTTTCTAAAACGTGGCGTTAAGCTCATGATTGCCACCCAGCAAACAGATTCTCTATTCTATTTCTGATTTTTCCAACTTTACTCTGTTTTTTTTCCATGGCAACCGAAGCGGCTTCCTGCACAAGAACAGATATCGCAGAGCTAAATGAATTTTTCGATCGAGCCGCAGGATATCCAGATATTTCACATTCATTAATGATTCTTGGTAAAAACGGTATGACCACATCTGGTGGACGCCCAAGACCATCAGTGACCTCTTTAAGAGAAAGAGTGCCTGGTTTTCCTAATTTATTTAAAACAACCAGAGGTCTTGCCCCATACTTACTATTTTTTTGATAGGATATATATCTCAGGACGTCCCTCAACGAAGTAAGTGAAGGATCTATTATTATTATTTTCTGCTCACATAAATCTATCATGCTTCTAGAAATTTCTCCAAAACCTCTAGGTATATCTATTGATATATAGTTGTATTTTTTCTTTACCACATCGATAAGATGGCTTGGACCATCCTTTGATATAGAAATAACTTCAGACATATCAGCTTGACTACTTAAAACATCGCACCTTTCTCCAATTTTTTGTGCACTTCTTTCAATAAACAACTCATCTACTCGTTGAGGTGTTTCAAATGCTGTCCGAAGCCCGCTATCAGTTTTAGTACCCATGAGTATAGACAATGCGCCAGTATACAAATCACCATCTATAACAAGACTGTGGCGCCTTGCGACTTCACCTAAATACCAGGAGAAATTTGCTGCAATCGTCGTCGTCCCAACACCTCCCCTCGCACCCACAAAGCCCAATACTCTACCTCCTCGAGTAGCTTCTGGGGTATACTCATCTTCATTCAGAAAGGGTCCAAAAAATCTTGAAACCATCGATCTATTAAGAGGCTTATATAAATACTCAGCGACTCCCAAGCCTCTTGTTAACTGTCTGTAGAAATTTGCGTCCTGTCTATCACCAATAACCAGAACTTTAACATCAGGCTCCAGCACATTTGAAAGTTCAACCAGTGCTGTGATTGGCTGCTCTTCCCCTGATACATCAATAATTAAGATATCAGGAGAAATCCCTCGACTTAATTTCACCAAAGCTAAAGAGCATGACAAACATGATAGAGAAAACTTACCTGGATGAAATTCATCCAATACTTCTCTTAAAACATTTTCGCTCCCAGAATCCGAAACAAATCCCTGGATGGTAAATTCTGAGGAGCTTTTCTTTGAAATCGATTCAAATGAATGCCCATGATCAATCGACTTAAACTGGCTCATTGCCCACCTGACTGATTATTGGCAACATCACTTAACTTGATTTTCTCAAGATTTTTTACTTTACCATCACGAAGTCTTTTGACAGCATCTATAGCTAAAGAACCATCATAATCTGAAACAGATCTTCCAACAGAGAGATCGTTCGTGTTCTCAACCTGCAGTAATAGATTTTTTCTATTCGAGTTTTGTGCATTCCAAGCAGATGCTTGATAGAGTGGATCTATCTGAGCACAACCACTCAATAGACATCCCATAGACACCGTAAAAAATAGAATTTTTAGATTATTTTTCATTTTATTCTACCATAAAACCTACATCAGAAGGCACTCTTTCTTCTGTTTTGTTATTTGAATTTTTCCTAATCGCTTTTCTTTCCCCTCCTGTCTGACTCATTTGAAACACTCTTTGATAGTCATCTGGAGCAGACCAGTGATCATTCGGTTTGGACAATAAATCTGGATTGGAAACAGGCTTGACGATATAAGGAGTAACAATAATAACTAGTTCGCTTTGATTGTGCTGAAAACTATTTGATTTAAATAATGCGCCTAATATTGGTATGTCGCCAAGTCCAGGCAACCCAAGGCCTTGGGTTGTTGTACTGTCTTGAAACAAACCAGCAATAGCAAAACTCTGACCACTCCCCAACTCTATGGTCGTATCAGCCCTACTCACTGTTATCGCTGGAATACTTATGGTTGAATTGCCTTCACCAAACGAAACAGCGCCATTGCTGGAAAGCTGGCTGACTTCCGGTCTTACATGAAGATTTATCCGTCCACCCGACAGAACCGTCGGCACAAACGACAAAGAAACACCATACTGCTTGAATTGGACAGAGATTGTATTGTTATAGGACGAAATCGGGATCGGGTATTCACCACCAACAAGGAAACTCGCCGGTTCACCACTTGAAGTTGTCAAGTTAGGCTCTGCCAGCATGTGTACTAATTGATCCTGGGCAAGCGCATCAATGATTGTTTCCAATGTTGTTTGCCGCCCTCCAATTTTAAAACGCGACAAAAAAGCAAAACTACTTTGACTTGACGCCAGAGCCGCCAAAGGATTTTTGGTTGCAAGACCAATGACAGCACTTGTCCCCAAAGCATTCATGTTCTGCCATTCGACCCCAATTTCTCTCACAAGCTGTCTAGACATTTCAACAATCTGAACCTGCAGATTGACTTGCGTAGAGTCTTTTAGGCGAACATGATCATAAACTTCAGACTTGCCAGCCTGGTCCTTAGCATTTTCCCAAGCCCGTTGAGCGTTTTCTGGATTTGGAGCATCACCGGTGAAGTCGAGCCCATTTTGACCAGCATGCGCCCCATAATTTCCCACTGAAGTCTGAGAGGCGCTTTCTTTCGCCTGATGAGCGGCATACTGGGACGGATTTACAATTACGTCATACTGTCCAACAGGCCGTCCTTCATTATTAACAGCAGAGATTGTGGTTCGTCCCACGCCTGTTCCAAATACAAAAAGTGTTTTTGAATTTGCGGGCCTCACTTCAGCCACTTTAGGATCTGCTGCAAATGCGCTGGTGACACTTGAGTCCAACTCGATAAGCCGTCCATTGCCGACTTCAAGAGCAATACTTGAAGATGCTCGCGCATAAGCAGCAGAGCTTACCTTCTCCACTGAAACAAAAGAGCAAAAACTTACAAACGATAATTTTAATATAAATCTGACAGCATTAATGCACATGATCTGTAACTTCCGTTAATCCATTAAAAACATGCAGGGAATTTCCAATTGCTGCAGATTCACTCTCTTTCACTTTTTTTTCTTTAACTTTGGAATCAAAAATATCATCGTTCCAAGTAGCGCCTGTTGATGAAACGTCTTCCGACGATTTCGTCATAGATCTTAACGTCAAAGTAAGACGACCAATTTTCTCTGCCAGAGCTAATTTCTGAGCATCTTCCGCATTCAATTCCAATACGACGGTCCGGGCGCTCTGAGTGCTTGCAGTCGCAGGCCCCTGACCTCGCACCAGATGCTGGTCTACGGCAACAACATGAACATTCCGCAAAAGCGTTTTAACAGATGACGTTTGTAAATTGGCATCATCCTGGCCATGAGACTGTGTTGGCATGAGGAGAACGTCCACATAATCGCCCGGCCATATCAAGCCACCAACAGCACTCGCAGGATCAACCGGCATAGCAACGCCTCTTTTGCCAGGGCTCAGGAGCGCAGCAAGGAATCCTCCATCACCGGCATGAACAACATCCTCGCCTCTGACGGGCGCGTTCTTGGGAATTGATACGCGCAACAGGCCTCCAACCACATTCTGTCGCGCAGCAGATGAGTCCATGACTGTTCCGGGCAAGACAAAGGCCTTGGGGATACTTGCGCCGGTAATATCGGAAGAATGCAGGACTTCACCAGCGTAAAGCTGTCGATTGGCGACCAACACTGCCGCCATGGGTTCGGGCTTCGTAACCTGCACAACCCTGGGAGCGGGCTGCTGTTTTGTCGCCAGTCTGAAAATCAGGATTAAACAAATAATTGTCAGAACAACAACGCAAGAATACAATATATAGCGATAAAGTTTCATTACATGCCTTGATCTCTGAATGTTTCAACAAGAACACCCACTGCGATAGCCACGCCATAAGGGACTGAAATGGGCGACTTCATGCGTAAGGCAGAAACTTCGCGCAAAGAGGCCTGAGGTTTATTGCTCCACCGACCAAGCAGCGGCACAGCCATGCAGCACAAAGCGACAAACATGCCCGCGATTGAAATCGACAAAAACAGAGAAACCAAACGGTAAAGAGGAACCAGAGGAATAACAGCCAAAATAAGTTTGACATCCCCTCCCCCAAATATGCGGAGAATCCAAAGAACATAAAATAGAGGGAATAAAAAGATAACTGCCAATATTTCCCTCAGGCAATCACCGCGCGTATACGCCACCAAAATAGCCAGAACAAAAATACAAAGGGAAACCGAGTTATATATTGTACGGGAACGAATATCCGTACCAGCCGAAAGAACAAGCAGGAAAGATGCTGCATTTAGCGCGATGCATTGCAGCATCTTTCAAATCTGCCCGTCAGGTAATTTTAGCTACCTGTTGCCGTCGGCGCACTACCCAGCGTATCCGAAATGGTGCTGAACAGGGTCTGCAATGACCCACCAAGAGTTTTCATCGCGGCAAAAGATGCCACAGCAATGAGCCCGGCGATGAGAGCGTATTCAATAGCCGTCACGCCTTCGCGATCATTGAAAAAAGAGCGAATGCGTTCAGCAGCTTTGCTCTCGGCCATTTTCTGAACAATGAAGTAGTCCATGCGTCCTGATCCTGTCGTCACAGTGAGTTACCTGTTGCGCCCTATGGAGCGGTCATGGTCTTTCACACTCGCGGGCTTGTCAGAGATTTGCCGCAAAACATTTAATCAATAGTTAACAGAATCTAATAAGCTGCGTGTTTTCCACTTAATTGGAAGAGAATATTTTTCGAATAATCTCTTCCGCTGGCAAACATTCAAAACCAGCTGCGAATGCCAAACGTAAAATTGGCTCCAGAGCCATTTTTCCCGATATTTCCTCGGAAGTTACTGTTTTCATGGAACATATTTGAATAGGTAATTCCAATATAAGGTGCGATTTTTCGATGCCACTCGTAACGCAACCTCAGACCCGTATCGATATCCGATAGCCCCCGCCCTACACCACGGGCGCTGTCAGAATTTGAATAAAAATTAAGTTCTGCCTGCGGCTGAAGAATCAACCGGTTGGTAATGAAGATGTCGTAGGAACCAGTCAGACGTCCGGCGACACCTCTGTCGCTGAAATAGAACGTCGCCTCGGCATCGAAGAAATACAGAGCCAGGCCCTGTAAGCCTATGGCGCCCCATGCCCGCGTGGGGCCTTGATCAACGTCCAGCCGCACACCCGACTGCACATCGAAATAACGTGAGATTGCGCGATCATAAAGAATCTCGTGGTCCCCATCCCCGAAACGGCCATCCGTTCCGACGGTCCCTTCCGATTTCAACCAGAGTTTATTGTAATCGGACCCGAACCACGCCTGACCGTCATAACGGAACTGCCCACCGGCTCCGCTGTATCGTGCCTCAAACTGATCAAGGAGAGCATGAACATACACCCGCTGATCCATAACGGGCATGATTCCATTAACGTAGGAAACGGCCATCGTTTTATTCATGGGCGCTGCGTGCAAAGGTGAGCTGTATACGACCGCCATTAACAGGGCCGACGGGATCAGTCCCCACTTCATGACACCACCACGGTCCGGAACATGCCGGTATCCATGTGGTAGAGCAGATGACAATGATACGCCCATAGTCCGGGAGCATCCGCCGTTACAAGATAACTTAACCGCTCTCCCGGTTTGACGTTCACCGTGTGCTTGTACGGCTGAAAAGCCCCCTGCCCGTTCTCCAGTTCACTCCAGAAACCATGAAGATGAATTGGATGCTCCATCATGGTGTCGTTGATCATGACAAACCGGACACGCTCCCCGACAGCGAGACTTATCGGCTCTGCCTCCGAAAATTTCTTGCCATTGAAGCCCCAGATGAAGCGCTCCATGTTACCGGTCAGGTGAAGCACAATCTCCCGTGAAGGCTCGCGTGAGTCTGTCCCCGGCTTCAGGGCACGCAAATCCGTGTAACGTAGACACCGGCGTCCATTGCCATCCAGTCCGTCACCTGCTTCTCCAAGACGGTTCTGCGGCTGAGGGGCAAGGCTCTGAACCTCCACACCTGTTTTCAGCGGCACTGGACGGGGCTCTGGCGGAGCCATGGCAGAGACCCTGTCCTGTCGCTTCTGGCTGTCTTCGTGCGCCATGGAGTGATGCATGGACATTCCGGGCATATCCATGTCCCCCATGTCCATCCCCGGCATGTCGTTCATGTCCATATCGTGCATTGCTGCGTGATGATGGGCTGCCGCATCCTGCTCGACAGGTTTGCTTTCAGAAGCAGCCTTCTCGTGAGACGACATATCCATCCCGGCCATTGGGTCGCTTTTATTCTCCCCGGTCATGGACATGCCCTTCATGTCGCCCATGCCCATATCCGCCATCGTTCTTAGCGGTCGCGGGTCCATCGGTGGGATCGGCGCCAGAACGCCCTCGCGTGTGGTCAGTGTTCCGCGCGCATAGCCTGTGCGATCTTCTGACTGCACGAAGATCGTGTACGGTTCATCAGTCGTCGGCTGCACGATCACATCGTATGTCTCTGCTGGCGCGATACGGAATTCATCGACAGGCACCGGCTCCACGTCGTTCCCGTCAGCCGAGACAACCTGCATCGTAAGACCCGGAATACGCACATCGAACAACGTCATGGAGGCTGCGTTGATGAAACGGAGACGGATGCGTTCGCCCGGACGAAACAGGCCGGTCCAACCTTTCTCCGGCGACCGGCCATTCATGAGATAGGTATAGATGATCCCGGACACGTCAGAGATGTCCGTGGGGGCCATGTTCATACCTCCCCACGCAAGCCGATCCCGGACACTCGCCATCAGGCCGTCCTTACGGATATCGTGAAGAAATGTGCCGACCGTACGCTGGCGGAAGTTGTAATAGTCGCCGTCAAATTTCAGATTGGAGACGATGTCCATGGGATCAGCGTCGGTCCAGTCGGACAGCAGCACCACATAATCCCGGTCCGTCGTGTAGGCAGGCCTGCCGGCTGGATCAATCACCAGCGCGCCATAGAGGCCAGCCTGTTCCTGACCACCGGAATGGCTGTGATACCAGTAGGTGCCGCTCTGTCTGACCGGGAAACGGTAGGTAAACGTCTCCCCCGCAGGAATTCCCGCGAAACTCAGTCCCGGCACCCCGTCCATGTCGGCCGGAAGACGGATACCGTGCCAATGGATCGACGTGTCTTCATGAAGGTGATTGCGGACCTGTATCTCGACGGTGTCGCCTTCCCGCCAGCGCAGAGTGGGAGCCGGTACGGAGCCGTTGATGCCCACACCTTTGGCGTGCTGCTTCCCGACACGAACGGGAATTTTCTCAACATTGAGGAGGAAGGACGAAGCTGGTTCCGGTAACTCAGCCGAAAGCGTGCTTTCAATCGCGGCCTTGCGACCCAGAGCGGGTGATATCGCGGCTCCGCAACTCAAAGCCGCAGCACCGGTGACGAAACGACGACGCCCGATGGACGTACGTTTCGGGAAAACAGACTCAACCATGTCTGAAAGATCCTGAAAAAGATCGCAGAGGAAGGACAGCCGGAGACGCGGTCCTTCGGACAAGATCACCGCCTCAGGCGGTTTTCAGGACAGGGTTCTGGGAGGTGGCAGGGCCGGAATGGTCGCTTCACCCGATGGCAGGCCGAATGCTGACCGGTGGTAATCAGCTTCAGTGAGCAGCCATTTTCCATGAACGGTGGAGACCCATGGATCCGTCGTCATCGAAAACTGAACGCACCCTCCGGCCATGCAGCAATCGGGTCCATGCGCGTGATGGGGAACACTGCAATGCCGGGAGGCTGTCGGAGCAGACAGAGCGTGATGATGGCGGCCAGCGCATTCCGATGGACCGGAACCATCGCTCTGCGCCATTCCCCCCATCGCCATACTGCCGGCGTCCATATGCGCTGACGATGCGCCGCCCTGTGTATGCAGCATGGTAGCCTGAGCGGGCGCCAGCGCAGCCAGAAGCAGTGCGATCTGCAACAGCAGAATCACGCCCCACCTTCCGACTTTTGTCTCAGTCACCCGACGCACCAGTGTCTGCCTCATGCAAAGACCGGGAATGGTCTGTCGGAAAACCTATCGGGCGCGGTCGGGCAGATCAAGCCAAAGCGAAACGCCACGTCCCGCTGCCGCTCGAACGGACGGAAACGGGACATTTGTGAGCGGTCGAGCAGTGTGCAACGCACCACGAGCGACCTACAGAACACAAACTTCACCAGAAAAACGTCAGCACGTTCCTTTACAAGGAGGCGTGCTGACGCAGGCTTAGCGGTGCGTGCCCGCTCCCACAGCGAAGACCGTGTCATGCAGTCGCTCGAATGCATCCTGCAGCGTATCGTGTGCACGGTGGCCTTTGCTGCCGACAACTGTCACGGTCGCCGTCATACCGGCAGCCACCGTTACATCTTCCGGAATACGGTCGATCTGTACGCGGACCGGGATACGCTGGGCCAGACGCACCCATGTATAGACCGGGTCCACAGTTGGCAGTCCCTGCACGCCACTGTTCGCATTGGCTGTCGCAATGCCTCGGGTGATACTCACCACATGCCCTTCGATCGGGTGATGGAAGCCCATCAGGTCAACGCGGACAGGATCGCCAATGTTGATCGAGCCGATCTTGGTTTCCTCGAAATATCCATCCACCCAGTAGGAACTCTGATCAATGACCGTGATGTTCGCTTTGCCGGCGGTAGCGAAGTCGCCCACCCGCATGATCAGATTGTTGACCGGGCCTGTGACCGTGCTCCGGATGTGGGTTCGTTCCAGATTGATCTTGGCCTGGGCAAGCTGCGCCAGAGCCTGGGCATAGACCGCCCGTGCGACTTCGGCGGTCGCTTCGTAGACCTGCTTTTCCTCTGGTGACGCCGCCGCATCGGTCAGTTTGTCACGTCGCTTATGCTGGGCTGTTTTCAGGATCAGGTCGGCTTTTCGCTGATCGGCAACGGCTGTCGCATTGGCGACGGCGACCTCAAAATCGTACGGATCAATATCGTACAGCACGTCTCCCGCATGCACGAACTGGTTGTCATGGACATGAAGGGCGATGATCGGCCCGGAGACACGCGGCGCAATGTTCACCGTCTGGACACGGACCTGTCCGTTTCGTGTCCATGGAGCGGAGGTATAGTAGTCCCACAGGACAAAGGCCGTAATCGCAGCAATGATGAGAATGACTGCCGTGGTCGTGAACTGGAGAGCCTTGCGCGCTTTTTCAAACACGGGCCGGTCCTCTGTCTGCTCTGTTCTGTCCTGACGCCATCGCGCTTTGCAGTCGTTCCATTGCCCCTCAAGGCTCCTTTTTCCGTCCGGCAGAGTGCCGGATCAGCATTCAGTTCAGAGCAGGATCGTGTAGATCCCGGTAAAGATGATCAGCATGCCGAACTCGGCCAGCGGCACATTCCACATGAACCGGTCCAGACGTGTCTTCGTCAGGATCGGCTTGAGGATCACCATGGTCAGAAGGCCGAGGCCGACATGCACGAGAAACGATGAAACAAGCAGTCCGCCGATATTGATGACGGACTGGAGCGGTGCGTTCATAGGGCCCTCCAGCGCATCGACGGAACCGGACAGATGTCATAGAGCCTGATGGCGGAACGGTTATGCTCCAGAACGCGGATCGCACCCGCCATACCGGACACAGCCCCCAGAACCGTGGCCATTTCGCCATGCGGCAGATTTTCCGACAGCAGCAGCAGACGTTCCGCGTGAATTGTCATACGGGCGACGGCGGCATCCACATTGTAGATAATGGAGGACCGCAGGGCTGCTTCGGCCTCGGCTCTCACGGCGGGAATGGTCGCCGCGCGCTGAAGATGTCGGCGTGCACGGGCCAGCGCCGCCCCGAGATCATCAAGGCTGGCGAAGCGGGCAAAGACACGGTCCCGTCCTTTTGAAGGTCTGAGATAGCTGTTCCACATCCTGAGCTTGGTCAGCCGGTCATAATGACGACTGATGAGGGCTGATCCCTCCTGCTCGCCATGCCCTTCGAACTGACGGTGAAGATCGTGCCCGATGGCCATCGCCACACGGAAACGACGGGTTTTCGCCTTGGGCGGCAGCAGGAGCGTCAGGGTGATGAAGATCAGCACGCCGGCAAACAGATACTGCTCGTCACGGTTGATGAACTGCGCGAGGTCATAGCTCTGTTCATTGGCGACGCCGAGAATGACGAAAAAGAACACACCCGCATTGAAGCCGATCGCGGACGTCTTCGAATTCAGCAGCAGCAGACAGCTGCCGAAGATGACGGGCATCACCATAATCGCAAAGAACGTCATTTCCGATCCGTGCGGCAGAATGCCGAAATTCAGAATGGCCGCGACGGCGATCGCCAGCGGCATGCCGATCAGCGCGCCCATGCCAAAGGCCCGGACATCGTAGGTCGTTGCCGCCAGTGTCAGAACGATCGCCGTCTGGGACAGCGCGGAATAACTCTGCGGCAGCCCGGTGAGGATACAGAGCCCGGCCGCGAGAGAAAAACCGATCAGCACACGCAGACCGTTCAGCAGCGCCAGAATGATATCCTGATGCGTCACGATCTTCAGTTCAGGCGCCTGCGTCCGGGCGTGCCCTCCCTTGTGGACGCAATCGACACCGTCCTCGGCCCAGCGCCAGTAGGACAGGAGGGACATGACGCGCTCAACGAACCACGCTTCATCCAGTGTCAGCCGGGTTTCATTGCCTGCCGCGTCCAGATGGGTCTCCCGCGCCAGCTGTTCCAGATCCTCCACAGCGATGCGGGGCGATGACACCGCATCGCCCGTGCCGAACGCCGAGCGGACACGCTTGATAACAGCGTCCGACACCAGCCCGCGCTCGAGCGCCATGGCAATCGCGCGACTGCAATTCAGCATCTCCAGCAGGGCCACCATCGCGGAGCGAGCGCCGACCATACGGAGACGCCCGTCGGAAATCTCGGTGCGGGCAAAGGAGACCTGCGAGGTCAGAGCCATGATCTGGCCTGCAATACCGGCGGCGGCGGAAGCATCCGGCACCGATCGGCCTGCAACAGCATCACGGGCGATCCGCGCCACCATTGCGGCCAGCGAATCAAGCGCGTGTGTCAGCTTGCTCCAGGCTGTCGGTGAACCGAAGACATCGTTGACGGCGGCCGTAGCAGCGATCCCGATGACGATGGCCGACACCCTGTTGACCGTGACATCGTAGGCGGACTCCGGTGTGTCGATGCAGCCGATGGCGATCAGCGCCACGGTATAGCCTGCCAGCATGGCGGCATAAGCACGGAAATCCCGCTCCAGTGTTCCCATGATACAGCAGAGAGAGAGCCACAGGGCGACGCCTCCCAGAAGCAGGGAACGGTCCTGACTGAAGCAGGATGTCAGCGCCAGCGCGACAAACGCTCCGACAAAGGTGCCAGCAAGTCTGTAGAGGGCTTTGGACAGCATCTGGCCACGAAGAGGCTGGGCCAGAATCATGACGGTCACGGCTGATGATCCCGGAGAGGAGATCTGCAACCAGAATGACACGGCCAGAGCGAGCCAGACGGCCAGCCATGTCCGCACACAGAACATGAACCAGCCTGCTGGAAAGTATTCTTTGCTGGGTGACGGCATCCACACCAGTCGTCGTAGCGACGACCAGCGCGTGGCAGATGTCTGACTGCGCGCGTTCACCCCACTCTCCACCCCTCACTACTCAGTTGACGGAAATCAACTACTTCTCATCAACTGTGCCGGGCAGGATTACAAATAACAAAACGTGGCAGTCCATGCGTCACTGTTCGACGTGATATTCACAGATTGCGCATCATGATTATTTGAACGCCCCTGAAACTGAGTGCATTACATCGCAGCGTCAACGGCGCAGAGGTGTGGGATGATATCCGATCAGGAGACAGGTCAGCACACAGGCTCTCAAAGAGAGCGATGGAAAACCCGGTGCTTTTTGGTCGGCTGCGGCACAATCCGCTCGATCAGACGGCGCATCGGCATGTTGGTTTCCAGCACCCACCCGAGTTCGATCTGGCGGTAAGGCAGGACGTGGCCCCGCTTCATCAGTTCGCTGATCAGCAATGCAGGCAGAAGCGCGCCCAGAGCAGTTCCTGAAAGCGCCTTGCTGACACCCAGCAGGATGACCCGCGCTGAATGAAACTCGTGACGCAGAAGACGCACGCCCAGCTTCACCCAGCCGAGAGGCGATGGCGCTCCCCCCAGATCGCCTGCCACGTCAAAAACATTCGGAACCACCAGCGCAACGCCCGCCGGCTCACCGTTCTGCTCGACGAGCACGAAGTGCTCGGATTTGAGGATGGGTTTGATCTCATGGATCATGCCCCTCATGTCGTCGTCTGTATAAGGGACGAAACCCCAGGTATCCCGCCACGTATCATTATACATCGAGCGGAGGATCTCGCCGTCGCGCTCGATATTCTTCGCATCCATCTGGCGGACAGACAGCGCGCCGAGCCGCCCTTCCCCGAGGGAGAGTCCTTTTGGAACGATATGCGCATTCTCGGCCTGCGGTCCCATCTCCATCTGATAGGACAGGACATCCATCTTTTTCGTCAGACCGGCGGCCTCGATGGCCTCGCTGAGAAATGGCGGATGCCACGGCATCATGACCATGGGAGCGGCCTGCTGGCCCTCGATCATCGTGCCGTATTCACCGTTGCTGTTCAGCGTCCACGGACCGAGCATTGAAGTCATGCCCTGTGAGCGCAACCATTCGGCGGCGGCTTCCAGAAGCGGGGCCACCACGTCAGGCGACTCTGCATCCAGGGCGCCGAAAAATCCTGTTTGCGGTGTCAGGCCGGTTTCCGGCGCGGCGTCACGCACCAGATCGTCCGTCTGCGCAGAGATGCGCCCTACGGCGCGACCATTGCGCCAAGCCAGAAAATACTGCGCTTTTCCATGACGAAAGAAGGGGGACTTCGCAGGATCGAGCAGATTGCGCTGTTCCATGTCCAGAGGCGGCACGTATCCCGCCTTGCCTGCATAGAGTCGACGCGGGAGCCGGATAAAGGTCGACAACTGCCGAAAACCCCTGACCGGGGTAATGACAAGGCGCGCCGTCTGGGTCATGAACTCTCCCTGCAAACACGCGGTTCCGCGCGATACCATAACCAGCACCTTGCTCTCGGTGCGTGAAGGGCATTGGACATACCGTTGAAAGAAACCGCTGCCAACGTGAAACGACACAACAGATTGTTTCCGTTTTCCTGCTTTTCATCCATCAGAACGTCCGGCGCGACAAGTCACGCACCGATGAAACCGATTCGTATTCTCATCACAGGCGCTTCAGGTGGGATCGGAAAAGTGCTTGCCTGCGATTACGCGCGGCCGGGCAATACGCTTGTCCTGTGGGGCCGCAATGCCGATCGTCTTCAGGATATTTCACGAATTTGCAGGGAACGTGGCGCTTCTGTCCTGACACGGGAAATCGACCTGTCTGATGGTCATGCAGCCATCACGGCCTTTCGCGCTGATGATGACGTGACACAGTTTGATACAGTCATACTCTGCGCCGGTCTGTCCGATATGAAGACCGCTTCGGAAAAAACGGAACGAGCCGAAACCGTTCTGGAACTCGGGCTTGTCAATTACGCCGTGCCTTCCGCCCTCACCATGGCGGCGGCTGACAGGATGCAGGCGCGAGGCGGCGGAAAAATCGCGTTGATCGGCTCCGTAGCCGCCTATCATGACCTCCCTTTTGCTGCCGGTTACGGTGGATCGAAGGCCGGTCTGTCCCGATTCGCAAGCTCTGCGCGCATCGCGCTTGCTCCGCTGGGGGTGAACGTGGTCCTGATTGCGCCGGGCTTTGTGGATACCGCCATGAGCCGCCGCATTATCGGTCCCCGCCCCTTTCTCGTCACGCCTGAAGCAGCGTCCCGCCACATCATCGCCGCTCTTGCCCGCAATACGGGAGAGACAATTTTTCCCTGGCCATTCCGGCTGTTGCGGCTGATTGACCGTTTCACGCCCGGGATTATTCGGAGTGCGATCATGTCACGCATCACAGCAGACCAGAAACCACGCTAGTCTCCCTTCACCAAACCCGCCTCATAACAGACATTCTGAAAACCACCCTTTTCGGAACACCTTATCTACCCTGAGGTACAGCGCGTTTTGTCCCTGATGAACAAAAAGGAAGCCTGCTGATCATGGAAGAGATCGTCGTCGCCGATATCGGCGGAACCCATGCGCGTTTCAGCATTGCGACAGTGAGTCAGGGACGTGTCAGTTCACTTGATGCGCCGATGATCCTGAATGTGGCGGACCATGACACGCTGGAAAGCGCCTGGAGCCATTTCCGCCAGAATCTGGGGAAACCTCTCCCCCGTCGGGCCGCTCTGGCGGTTGCCGCCCCGGTTCAGAGCGAGATTCTGACGATGGCGAACAATCCATGGGTCATTGTCAGAGCGGATCTGGCCGATCAGCTGGCGGTCGACAATCCTCTTCTGCTGAATGATTTTGAAGCTGTCGCTCATGCGGTGGCTCACCTTGATCACGACCATCAGCCCTATCTGTGTGGCCCCGATCATCCGCTCCCAGAGAATGGAACCATCCTGACGATTGGACCGGGAACGGGACTCGGCACGGCCAGCATCATCCGGCATGGAGGAGAAACCCTCGTGCGGGGCGCGGAAGGTGGCCATATCGGCTTCAGCCCTTGCGACGATTTTGAAGACCGTCTGCTTGATCGGCTGCGCGCCATCTACGGACGCGTCTCGGCCGAGCGCGTGATTTCAGGGCCGGCGATCATTCATATCTGCGGCCTTGTCGCCGACGATATGGGCGAAGTGAATCGTAATCTGGACGACAAGCAGCTCTGGACACTGGCTCTCGAGGGCCATGATCAGGTCGCCATGCAGGGAATGGTCCGGTTCTGCCGACTGCTGGGATCATTTGCCGGCGATATGGCTCTTGCCCATGGCGCTACAGGGATCGTCATCGCCGGGGGGCTGGGGAAACGTCTGATGAACGTTCTGCCCCGCTCGGACTTCTTTCATCGTTTCATTGAAAAAGGTCGCTTCGAAACACTGATGCGGAAAATCCCCGTCAGAATGATCCACTACCCGGAGCCGGGTCTGTTCGGAGCGGCTTCAGCCCTCGCCTGTCAGATGGCGAAGGAATGACGCCTGCCTGAATTGGTCAGGCAGAAAGAGGTTCTGCTCCATATCAGGCCCTGACAAGACGAGTTCATTGCGTCCCGGTCCGCATATCCACACACGACAGGAACACACCTGTCGTGACTGACATTCTGTTTACCGGATAACGACATTCACTGCTTCGTGAGAATCTGCTTGAGGCCGCTTTCTGGTGAAGCGGAGCCTGAGAGCAGATAAAAGACAGCGCTTCGCTGTGCTACAAACAGGCTCTGCTGTTTTGTAAAGCTGCGCTGTTTTTTGTCTTGTTTTCCGGGGAATTAGAAGCACCTGGAGGTCCGGGCGGGAATCGAACCCACATTCGCGGATTTGCAGTCCGCTACATCACCATTCTGCCACCGGACCTCATCGGTGTCAGCGCTATATCTCTCACGTCTCGTGGCGGGTCAAGTCCTGTCTGTCATTCCTGTGCCAGTCGTGTCTGCTCAACCCATTGTCAGCACAGTTTACGCTACAATCGGTTGACGCAGGGCTTCGGCTGGGTTTTGTCATTGTCATATAATGATCCTGGAGCCGCTGTGTTTCCACGGAGACCACACAGACTGAAACGGAACATCGCCATCATGACCTATGCCGCAGACCGGGCCCTGACCTCCGTGACGGCTCCGTATTCCCCCGAGACCAACCCGGTGGCTTTGGCTTTCGATGATTCCCGGCAGCGGATGGTTGATGATCAGGTGCGTCCACTGGAAGTAAACGATCCCCGCATCATTGCGGCAATGCGGGTTCTGCCCCGTGAAGACGCCCTCCCGGAAAACGAGCAGGAATTCGCCTATTCCGATCTCACGCTTCCGCTCGGAAATGGTCGTTACCTGCTACAGCCGATGGTCACCGCGCGCTTCGTTCAGATGGCAGATGTTCAACCGGGGCAGCGTGTCCTCGTGGTCGGCGCCGCCACAGGATATACCGCAGCCCTTGTCGCGATGCTTGGCGCAGAGGTGATTGCGCTGGAAGAAGATGAAGCTCTTCTCGCAATCGGCACGTCATTTACATCTCGTGCGTCTGTCGATGTATCGTGGTCACAGTCGTCTCTTGCCTCTGGCGCCCCCGAAAGCTCACCGTTCGATCTGATCCTTTTTGACGGAGCCATTGAGGAAATCCCGCGTTTCTGCAGCACGCAGCTGGCCGAAAACGGTCGTGTGGCCGGGATACTGCGCCCGAATGACGGCACGTCTTCCGCTTTTCTCGCCGAGGCGGAAAAGGATGAAGGATGGTCCGTCCGCCGCTTTTTCGATGCTGATGTTCCGGTGCTGCCAGCCTTTGAACGACCTGCAGCGTTTGCATTCTGAGGAGGGAAAGCACTACTGCTGATATAAAATTCCGATGTGGCAATCTGCGGTTAAGTAGAATAGTGGAAAATCCGACATCAGCGTGGCATAAGCTCTCAACTCCGGTCGAGTGTGCGGAGCAGGTATCAAAGAGAGAAGTTACATGAAACATTCCTGCCACTTGGGTTTGGGACTGGCAGCTCTACTGTGCAGCTCGACAGCCATGGCCCAGAAATATGATGGCAGCGGCGAGCCCAGTTTCATTCCCCACACGCTGGAGGAAGCTCTTTCTGTTGCCTACCTGACCAACCCGACACTTCAGCAGGAACGTGCGACACTGCGGGCGACGGACGAAAACGTCCCCACAGCGCTTGCAGGCTGGCATCCCACAATCAAGGGACAGTTCAATCCCAGCTACTATAAGGGTAGCAACAACTATACCGGCGATCCGGCGCAGGGCATTGCAAGCTATCAGCGCAAATACAGCACGTTCGGTTATGCCGCGAACGTGTCCGCCACCGAGCCGATCTATTCTGGCGGCAAGACGACAGCCCAGACCCATCAGGCCGTCAACAAGGTCATGGCCGAAAGAGCCAAGCTGATCTCCACGGAACAGCAGGTCTTCATGAGCGTTGTGAACGCTTATGTCGGTGTAATTGAGGATGAGCAGCTTCTCCAGTTGAACATCAACAACGAACGCGTGCTTGAGCAGCAGCTCAAGGCCACCAACGAACGTTTCCGCGTTGGTGAAATTACGCGCACCGACGTGGCGCAGGCCGAATCAGCCTATGCGAGCGCGAAAGCGACCCGCCAGCAGTCTGAAGGAACGCTCCAGACCGCGCAGGCTACCTATATGCAGGTTGTGGGGATGGCGCCGCCGCCCAACCTCGTTCCTCCCCAGCCACTCGTGCTTCCGGTCAAATCGGAGAACGAAGCCGTGGCCATGGCGGTGAAGAACAATCCTGACGTCATCACCGCGCTCTTTACCGAATCGGCTCAGAAAGATGCTGTGGCGGTCGCCATGGCGGCTCTGATGCCGACCGTAGCCGCGTCCGTCGCCTACATGCGTCAGGTCAACCAGCAGCTGGGCGGTCAGACCAATGACGACAAATACGCCACGCTGGATGTGACCGTCCCCATTTACCAGGGTGGATCGGAATATTCGGAAGTCCGACAGGCCAAACAGCAGGCTCAGGCCTCCAGTCGCGCTGTTGACGTGCAGCGCCGGACGGCTGCGCAGGCTGCCGCGTCAAACTGGCAGCGTCTGGTGTCTTACAAAGCTGCTATCGAAAGCAATCACGCCGCCATCAAGGCCGGTATGGTCGCTCTTGATGGTGTGGAACGACAGGCTATTGTGGGTACGAGCACTGCTCTTGAAGTGCTGCAGCAGCAGAGCACCCTCCTTCAGGCGCAGGTCGCGCTTGTTCAGAGCCTCAGTAACATGGTCACGTCCTCTTATAACGTCGCCTCTGCTATCGGGCGCTTGACAGCACTTGATCTGCATCTGAACGTGCCGCTTTATAATGAGAAAGCCTACTATAACGCGGTTAAGGATCGTTTGTGGGGGCTGAATGACTATGCGTTGGATCAGCCCGGACGATAAGCGCGGCGTGGAAAGGTTTTTTAATGACAGAGAATAACGACCCGCAGCAGTCGGAAAACGGTTCCATCAACACTGTTCTGAGTTCCATCCGCCGCATTCTACAGGAAGGAAAAGAGGCGCACGCTGTCTCCCAGCAGTCCACTGCACCTGAGCTCCAGACGCCCGCACAGCCGGAACCGAAGTCCGAGGAAGCAGTCGCTCCACCTGCACCATCTCCGCAGGACGACGATGACAGCGTGCTCGTGCTCGATTCCTCCATGTTTGCACCTGAGGAAGAGACGGAATCACATGAGCATACGGAACAGGAGCAGCCTGCCGCGCCTGTAGAAGCGCATGCACCAGTTCCCCTTCCGGCGGAACCTGAACAGAAAGCGGAGCAGAAACCGGAACCGGAGCCAGAGCCGACACCTGAGCCGCCTGCGCCTGTCGCTGAAGCGCCGGCAGAGCCAGAACACGTGACTGCTCCCCCACCATCTCCTGCACCTGAACCGGAACCTGTTTCCGCTCAACCTGCAGAGACACATGAATCGGTGACGGCAGAAACCGAATCTCATGTCCCCGTCCCTACCCTGCCAACACCAGTACCTGTAGTTCCCCCCTTGTCTCCACCCGAGCATCTGGTGGAGAATATCGAGACACAACAGGCTAGGACCAGAATGAGCGAGAACAGAACCCCGGCGGAAACCGCCGCCGGCTATTCCGACTCTGATGCACCGCAGCCCGTACAGATCGCTCTGGACAAGCAGACTGTCGGTGCTACGGAGCATTCTTTTGGTGCGCTGCAACAGATGCTGCGCCGCAAACAATCTTTTGAACACAAGGAGAGACGAGTGGCTATCACGCGTGGTGGAAACCTGACCATCGAAGACATCGTTCGCGATGAAGTGCGCGCATTCCTGAAGGAATGGCTTGACCAGCATCTGTCCGGCATTGTCCAGCAGGCTGTTCAGAAAGAGATCGAGCGTCTCAGCGACCGCTGATCTTTCTGTCCCGGCCTGACTGACTGACCGGCAACGGTTCAGGATGGCTGGTCAGAGACCCGCTCAAAGCGGTATGAAGAAACGCAGCGCGGCATAAGCGCTGCGTTTCTTTTTGTTCAAACACCTTCCATCTGGTTAGAGGCGATGCTCAGCAAAACGTTTCAGGCGACGGACACCGAAGCCCAGCTCTACGAAACCTGGGAAACTGAGGGACGGTTCGCTGCCGATCCGAACAGCAAGGCCACGCCTTTCACCATCATGATCCCGCCGCCCAATGTCACCGGCACGCTCCATATGGGGCATGCGCTGACCATGACGTTGCAGGACACGCTCATCCGCTGGCAGCGCATGCAGGGGCGCGACACGCTCTGGCAGCCCGGCACGGATCACGCGGGCATTGCGACCCAGCTTGTCGTTGAACGTCAGCTTGCGGGTGAAAACACCACGCGACAGGAACTTGGTCGCGAAGAATTCCTCAACCGGGTGTGGAAATGGAAAGGTGAATCCGGCAGCGGCATCACCCGGCAGCTTCGTCGCCTCGGCTCGTCCCTCGACTGGTCGCGCGAACGCTTCACCATGGATGACGGACTGTCCAAGGCCGTCAAGGAAGTCTTCGTCACGCTCTATCGTGAGAAGCTGATCTACCGTGACCGTCGCCTCGTCAACTGGGACCCGCATTTCCGGACCGCCATTTCCGACCTCGAGGTCGAGAACAAGGAAGTGCGCGGCAATCTCTGGCACATCCGCTATCCGGTCGCGGACTCTGAGGGTGAATCCATTGTCGTCGCCACAACCCGTCCGGAGACCATGCTGGGCGATACGGCTGTCGCCGTGCATCCCGAGGACGAGCGTTACAAGGCTCTGGTCGGACGTTTTGTTGTCCTGCCGCTGACCGGTCGCCGTATTCCCATCGTTGCCGACACCTATTCCGATCCGGAAAAAGGCACCGGCGCGGTCAAGATCACCCCGGCGCATGACTTCAACGACTTTGAAGTCGGCAAGCGTCATGACCTGCCGATGCTGACAGTGCTGGATGAAGGCGCTGCCGTTACGCTCGCGGAAATCGAGGACGATCTTCACACCGTTGAAGGTCTGGCCGATCCTGCTTTCGTGCGCGGTCTGGAAGGCAGATCCCGCGAGGACGCCCGCAAGGCCATTGTCGCCGAGTTGGAAACGCTGGGTTACCTCGTCGAGATCGAGCCGCACACCAATCAGGTGCCGCACGCCGAGCGTGGTGGCGCGGTGGTCGAGCCGCGCCTGACGACACAGTGGTACTGCGATGCGGCTACCCTCGCCGGTCCGGCGATTGAAGCTGTTGAAAAAGGCGATGTCACTTTCGTGCCGCGCCAGTGGGAAAACACGTTCTTCGCCTGGATGCGGGACATTCAGCCGTGGTGCATTTCCCGCCAGCTTTGGTGGGGGCATCGTATTCCAGCCTGGTATGGCCCGGATGGCGCCGTTTTCGTCGGATATGACGATGCCGACGCGAAACAGCAGGCGAAAGCGCATTACGGCGAAGACGTCGAACTGACGCAGGATGAAGACGTGCTGGACACGTGGTTCTCCTCCGCGCTGTGGCCGTTCTCCACCCTCGGCTGGCCGGATAAGACGCCGGATCTGGCCCGCTATTATCCGACCGACGTGCTTGTCACCGGCTTCGACATCATCTTCTTCTGGGTCGCCCGGATGATGATGATGGGCCTGCACTTCATGAAGGATGTGCCGTTCCGCACCGTCTTCATTCATGGTCTGGTGCGCGATGAGCGCGGCCAGAAGATGTCCAAGAGCAAAGGCAACGGTATCGACCCGCTGGAACTGCTCGACCAGTACGGCGCGGATGCGGTCCGCTTCACCATCTGCGCGCTGACCGGCGTCGGACGTGATCTGAAGTTCGGTCCAAAGCGTGTCGAAGATCACCGTGCGTTTGTGACCAAGCTGTGGAATGCCTCGCGCTTCTGCGAGATGAACGGTGTGAAGCCGGTTGAGGGCTTCGATCCTTCGACCGTGCAGAGCCCGCTTGGTCGCTGGATCATCTTTGAAGCGTCCAAGGCCATCAGCGAGGCGACCAGCGCGCTCGAAGCCTATCGTTTCGATGAATATGCCGGCGCGTGCTACCGCTTTGTCTGGAACCGTTTCTGCGACTGGTATCTGGAACTGACCAAGCCGCTGTTCTCGGGTGACACAACACCGGAAGCCGATGAACTGCGCGCCGTCACGGCCTGGGTACTGGAGACGATCCTGCGTCTGCTTCAGCCGATCATGCCGTTTGTCACTGACACGCTGTGGCACGAGTTCGGCTATGGTCCGCGTGGCGAGCTTATGGGTGCGAAATGGCCGGTTCCTGTGACCGTGCCGGGAGCCGAGGCGGCTGTTGAGGAAATCGACTGGCTGACGCGCTTTATTTCCGAAATCCGCACTGTGCGTTCGGAAATGAACGTGCCCCCTTCCCGTCTGTCGCCTGTGCTGCTGAAGGACGCATCGACCACCACGCAGGATCGCGCCACACGCTGGAAGGAAACGATCGGCCGCATGGCTCGTGTTTCCGAAATCGGCGTTCTGGACGGCGATGTGCCGAAAGGCTCGGCTCAGGCGGTGCTTGATGAAGCGACGCTGGTTCTGCCGCTTGCCGATATCATCGACCTTGACGCTGAACGCGCCCGATTGGCGAAGGAACTGACCAAGGCGGAAGGTGAAATCCAGAAAACCGAGCGCAAGCTGGGCAATGCGGACTTCATCGCCCGCGGCAAGCCGGAGGTTGTTGAGGAAACCCGCGAGCGTCTGGTGACCCAGCAGGGTGATCGGGATCGCCTGAAGGCAGCACTCGCCCGTCTGGGGTGAGTGCTGAGTTTCTTAGGCAGATAAAAGTTTTTGGTGAAGCTTTTTTCAAAAAGCTTTGAAGAACGTCGCCTTTTTGAAAAAAGGCGACATCCAAAAACTTCTTCTGTTTCCGATCAGGGTGTTGTGGGAAACAGCTTCTGCTGACTTACTTTATGTGTGAGTGACGGGGGAAACTCTGTCACCTACATGAGGTTAAGACCTTCACAGAATGAACTGACAGGACCACACCATGACTGAAACAGCGATACTCGGAGGAGGATGCTTCTGGTGCGTGGAGGCCGTGCTGGTCTCCATCAACGGTGTCCTGAGCGTGCAGTCCGGCTATGCGGGTGGCAAGACCGAAAACCCGACCTATAAAGAGGTCTGCTCCGGCCTCACCGGTCATGCGGAAGTCGTGGAAGTCATCTTTGATCCGGCGGTGATTTCCTATGCCCAGCTTTTGCGGATTTTCTTCACGCTGCATGATCCGACCACGCTGAACCGGCAGGGGAATGACAGAGGCCCCCAGTATCGGTCGGTCATTTTCTGGACCAGTGAAGAACAGCGTGAAACGGCGGAAACTGTCAGGCAGGAAATCGAACAGTCGGGCCTGTGGAACGAGCCGCTGGTTACGCAGATCGAACCGCTGACCACATTCTGGCCAGCGGAAGCGGAACATGATGACTATTTCAGGCGCAATCCTGACAATGGGTATTGTCAGGTTGTTGTTGCGCCGAAAGTTGTGAAAATGCGGAAGGTTTTTGCGAGTTTGCAGAAAAGACCGGATAAAAGCTGATTGCACTAAAAGCTTTGAACGATTTTATGTTTAAAAAGCTGATTCTATCTATAAATAGTCTTTTTTAAGGGAAGAAGACCCTATGTATTTATAAAAACCAAATTGTGTTTTGCAACATAATTAAGGGATTTCGACAAACAGACACTCGAAAAATTAGAGATAAAAAACAGGTTGCAAAACGGAGCACGGGAAACAAAATCCAATTTTTGTTTAGGTGAGAAATGTCAGAGAAATTTTCTGAAGCATTAAAATATTTAGATGGAAATAATTTATATGGCATATGGAACGACATTAATTCCGATGTAGAAATCAATATTCACACATCAGAAGCTATAAAAAATCTTGTAGATTTTTTTGAGTTTGCCATTCAGAAAAATCTTATAGTAGAATACGATATTGAGAAAAAAATAGCTAAGTTTTCTGGGGACTCTCCATCCGTAGTTTCTCGTAGAATATTAGGGAATTTTATAACACACAATAACAACCTTCCTGAAAAAAATCCTCTATCAGATAATGATTTCTTTTGCTATTTACTTTACAAAACAGGATGGGCCATTTTGAAAAATGGGACCAAGTTGATAACACCTGATGTATAGTATTTTGTTGTGATTGTCCAAACCCCTTAATCTGGTTAACCCTCGCATTTCGACCGAGCCTGTTTCCATTTCGAAGACTTACTCCATGTCCGTCGAGGGAAGCTTGCGGACCGTCTGCTGCGGAAACTGTCGCTCAGAAGTTTTTACCTCGATAAAGGGGTGAAAGCAGAGATATCTACAAATGGTATAATCGCATTCCGAAACAGACCTTCCTCCCCCTCACTCCACGACCATATCCTGACTAACATCCACCCACCCCGCCTCCACCAATTCCGCCAGTCGCGCCGGTGTCAGCCGCACGGAACTCGTGAGCGAACCTGCCGCCGGATAGACCACGTCAAACGCTTTCAGTGAAACATCGCAATAGACTTTCATCGGCTGCGGCAGACCGAACGGGCACACACCGCCTACGGGATGGCTGGTGAGTTCCAGCACCTCCTCAGCGGGAAGCATTCTGGGACGTGCGCCGAAGGCGGCCCTGGTCTTGCGGTTATCGAGGCGTGCATCTCCGGCCATGACGACAAGAACCCGCTCGTCGCCCACCTTGATGGCCAGTGTCTTGGCGATCTGGCCTTCCTTCACGCCCAGCGCCTGAGCCGCCAGAGGGACGGTCGCCGTGCTCGCGCCCTGATCGATAATCTCCACGTCGGGCGCGTTGGCGGCGAAAAAGGCTTTAACGGATTCAAGACTCATACTTCATGCCTCTGGCAACGGGGTTCCCGAAACAGCGGGAACCCTTCTTCAATCATCACGATGCAGACATGGCTTCCAGCAACCGGGCGATCGCCTCCGCGCCGGGGTCCGGCACGTCGTGCATCTGGCTTTCCGGCACGTAGGACGCACGCCCGGCCTGAGCCTTGCCCATCTTTCTGGTGGCGTCGGCCCCCTTGCGGGCCGCTGTTGCGGCGTCCCTGAGCGAGCCGCCATCAGCCAGCGCTTTCAGGGCCGGATCAATCGCGTCGATCATGGTCCGGTCACCCGGCTTCGCGCCTCCCAGTGTCTGCATGGCCTCCAGTCCTTCCTGAAGCGCCACGGCCCATGATGACGTGCTGCGGCCTGCTGTCGAGAACAGAACCGACAGAAGAGCCCCGCTGGAACCGCCAGTATGACGGGTCAGCACGCGCCCGATGGTGCTGAACAGCGCGTGCGGGTCAGCGAGAGGCAGACGGTCCAGCGCATTGAGGATTTCCTTTGCGGCTTCAGCAAAGGTCGAGCCTGCGTCGCCATCGCCGATCTTGGCGTCGAGCGCGTTGAGACTGTCCGCGTTCCTGATCAGGGCCTCGGCCCCCGTGCGCATCAGGGCTTCCAGTTGCGGGTTGGAAGACGGCGCTGTTTCGAAGGTTTTCGGAAGCGATGGCATCTTGCGCAGAGCGGGCTTGCCGAAAGTCGCCACGCCGGGCCATGCGGGCGGCTCGACGGACGCCTTCAGCGCTTCGGTAATGTCATCTGTCAATTCAATGACGGTCAGCGAAAAGCCGTTCATATCCAGAGCCGTCATGACGGGTGCTGGCCCGATGATGAGTTCGACCTGCTGAGCGAGGGGTGTTTTGGCGAAGGCTTCGAGCAGCAGCGTCATTTCAACAGGCGGCACGCTGCCGAGCATGTTGAGCAGAAGGGCGTATTTCTTTTCACCACCGGAAAGCGCCTTCTGAAGCGCGGCTGCCGCCTGCTCCATGAGGTCGTCCGCCCTGGCGACGTCGATCTGCTGGGCGCCCGGCTCGCCGTGGATACCCAGTCCGAGTTCGGCCTGCCCCTTCTCCAGCCGGGTTTCATGCGCGGTGTCGTAGGCGTTGCAATCCGTCAGGGAGAGACCGATCGACGAGATTTTCTCTGCGGCTTCCCGCGCCTTTCGGGCGACGACATCCAGAGGCTCGCCCTGTGACGCAGCATGACCGGCAATCTTCTGGACCAGCACGGTTCCGGCCAGCCCGCGCGGATAACGGCTGCCGGGAAGAGCGATGTCGTCGCCCACGATCACCGTTTCGACGGGAATACCCATGTCGCGGGCCTGCTCGGCGGCCAGCGTGAAGTTCAGGCGGTCTCCGGTGTAGCTCTTGATGACCAGCAGGCATCCGGTTTTGCCGGAGACGGCCAGAATCGCGGCCAGAACGGCGTCGACGCCGGGTGACGCGAACACGGAACCGCACACTGCGGCGTCCAGCATGCCCTCACCGACAAATCCCGCGTGGGCCGGTTCGTGACCAGAGCCGCCACCGGAGATGATCGCCACATGCTCCGGATTCCGCTCCTTGCGCAGGACAACCTTGATCTCCGGATAGCCGTCGAGACGGCAGAGGTGCTGCCCCATGGAAGAGCGCAACAGGCCGTCTAGCGATTCCGTCACCAGAGTTTCACGGGAGTTGAAGAAGCGCTTCATCGGCACGGTCTCTTTCTTTTTGTTTGTCCCAGTCATGCCCTCCTGTCCGCCTGGAGACAAGAAACAGCACTGCGATCTGCCATTCCCGCAACGCACGACCGTCCGCTTCGGCTCCTTTCTTTCCGTTCTGGTCTCATCACTGTATGGTGCCCGCCCCTGCATATAAGCGGAGCTTGTTAAGTCCCATGGACCCGGCGTCCCCTCGCCCTACCGGCAAACCCCTGTCGTTTCAGGATCTGATCCTGACCCTCCATCGCTTCTGGTCGGCCCAAGGGTGCGCCATTCTCCAGCCCTACGACATCGAGGTCGGCGCGGGCACGCTCTCCCCGCACACCACGCTGCGGGCTCTGGGCGACACTCCGTGGAAGGCCGCCTATGTGCAGCCGTCCCGCCGTCCATCTGACGGGCGCTATGGCGAGAACCCGAACCGGCTCCAGCACTATTACCAGTATCAGGTGCTGCTGAAGCCGACGCCGGAAGAGAGCCAGCAGCTTCTGCTTGAGAGCTATCGCGCCATCGGAATCGACCCGGATCTGCATGACATCCGTTTTGTCGAGGATGACTGGGAGAACCCGACCATCGGCGCATGGGGTCTGGGCTGGGAAGTCTGGTGTGACGGCATGGAGGTGACGCAGTTCACCTACTTCCAGCAGGTCGGCGGCATTCCGGTGTCGGTCCCTTCCACGGAGCTGACCTACGGGCTTGAGCGCCTCGCCATGTATGTGCAGGGCGTCGAGAACGTCTATGACCTCGCCTTCAATGACGCGGGTCTGAAATATGGCGACGTGTTCCTGCGGGCCGAGCGCGATTACTCGCGGCATAACTTTGAACTGGCGAACACGGAGATGCTCCATCGCCACTTCATCGACGCCGAGAAGGAGTCCGTGGCGCTGGCGGAAGCTGGCGTGGCCCAGCCTGCTTACGATCAGTGTCTGAAGGCCAGCCACCTGTTCAACCTGCTCGACGCGCGCGGCGTCATCAGCGTGAGCGAGCGCGCTTCCTATATCGGTCGCGTCCGCACGCTGGCGAAACTCTGCTGTGAAACCTGGCTGGCCGAAGAAGCCGCCACAAAGAAGGTGGAGGGCTGAGTCATGGCTGAACTTCTGCTCGAACTTCTCTCGGAAGAAATCCCGGCGCGCATGCAGGAGACGGCTGGCGAGGATCTGGCCCGTCTGTTCGGAAAAGCCTTCGCCGCCCTTAACCCGCGTGAGGTAAAAACCTTTACCGGTCCACGTCGGATCGCCCTGACCTGTCAGTTGAACACCGAAGTTCCCGCCGAGACCGTTGCTGAGCGTGGTCCACGCGAGAGCGCACCGGAACAGGCTCTGGCCGGGTTCACGCGCAAGCACGGTGTGAGCAAGGACGATCTGGTTCTGGAAAACGGCTTCTGGGTGTTGAACCGCCAGACGTCCGCCATCTCCGCCGAGGTCTCTCTGGCCGAGCGTCTGCCCGAGATCCTGCGTCAGTTTCCCTGGCCGAAGTCGATGCGCTGGGGGACCGGAAGCAGCTTTACATGGGTGCGCCCGCTGCGTCGCATCCTGTGCGTTCTGGACGGAACGGTTGTGCCGTTCTCACTGGCGACGGACACGGATACCGGTCATGGCCTGAAGAGCGGCAACCAGACGGAGGGGCATCGCTTCTTCCCGGTTGGCTCCACATGCGCCGAGCCGTTTGCGGTCAAGGGTGTCGCGGACTGGCGCGAGGGGCTGAACAGCCGTCGCGTGATGATCGAGGCGTCTGACCGTCGTCAGGCCATTGTCAAAGGCATCAACGAACTTGCCGGACAGGAAGGGCTGAACATCGCTCCCGACGCCGGGCTGGTGGACGAAGTCGCCGGACTGGTCGAGTGGCCGGTGCCGCTGCTTGGTCGGATCGACGAAACATTCATGGAGCTGCCTGCCGAGGTGATGCAGGTCTCCATGCGCGTGAACCAGCGCTACTTCGCGCTGCGTCACAGCGACGGCACCGCCGCTCCGCGCTTCGCGTTCGTTGCGAACATCGAGCCGACTGATGGTGGGGCGCAGGTCATTGCCGGTAACGAGCGCGTGCTGCGCGCCCGCTTCTCCGATGCGCGTCATTTCTGGGATCTGGATCGCAAGCAGACACTTGAGTCGCGTGTAGCGGGTCTCGACCGCGTTACGTTCCATGCCGATCTCGGCAGTCAGGGCGAGCGCGTGAAACGGCTTGTGCGTCTGGCGGAAATCATCGCGCCGATGGTGGGAGCGAACCCCGCCCACGCTGCTCGTGCCGCGCTGCTGAGCAAGAGCGACCTTTCCACCGGCATGGTTGGCGAATTCCCCGAGCTTCAGGGTGTGATGGGTGGTTATTACGCCCGCCATGACAAGGAAGTCGGCGAGGTCTGCACCGCGATTGCCGAGCAGTATATGCCGCGCGGTCCTGCTGACAGCGTGCCGACGGCCCCGGTTTCCATCGCTCTGGCGCTGGCAGACCGGTTCGACATGCTGGTCGGGTTCTTCGCTGTCGGCGCGAAGCCGAGCGGCTCCGGCGACCCGTATGGTCTGCGTCGCGCTGCGCTTGGGATCATCAACCTGATCCGCACCAACAGTCTGCGTCTCGATCTGGTGGCGCTGTTTGTGAAGGCGTCCGAGGCTCTGCCCCCTGCCCTTCAGAATGCACCTGATCTGGATCTGCTGCCCGGATTCATCGCCGAGCGTCTGCGCGTGCAGCTTCGCAGCGAGGGCGCGCGTCACGACATTCTCGCCGCCATCTCGGTCGGGAATACGGACAGCGATATCGTCCGCCTGCTGGCCCGCACCGATGCGCTGGCTTCCATGCTGGCGACGGAGGACGGCAAGAATCTGCTCGCCGCGACCAAGCGTGCCGCGAACATCCTGCGGATCGAGGACAAGAAGGACGGTCCGCACGAAGGTACGCCCGATGCCTCGCTCTATATACAGACAGAGGAAATCGCTCTGGCCAATGCGCTGGGTGCGGTCATTCCCAAGGTGGAAGCAGCCTTTGGCGAGGAACGCTATTCGGACGCGATGCGTGAGGCCGCCAGCCTGCGCTCCGTGCTGGACACGTTCTTCGACAAGGTGACGGTGAATGCCGACGATGCGCAGGTGCGTGGCAATCGTCTGAAGCTGTTGTCGGAACTGGTGCGGATGGCGCGCCTGATTGCGGATTTCAGCCAGATTGATGGGTAATCAGTTCACAGTCTGAGAAAAACGGGACGGTTCACGCTGTCCCGTTTTTTTAGTCCAGATCGACGGATTTCTCATGCAATCCGCAAAGACTACTCCACGCGGTAGACTTTATCGTTTCCCAACGCGAAACACATTCTGCCTTTCGGAAAAAGCGATTTTATCTGTGGGTGATTGATATCCAATCCACCCGTGTAGCTTCCACAGGCTGGCAATATCAGTCGATCTTTACTGGCGAGAAAGCATTTACGGCTCAGCCTGTGCCCCCTGATCCGCATCTGGATCTTGGGATGAAAATGTCCGGAAATTTCCGCATATCCTGACGGGATGTCATTGTAGGGGATATGGCGAAACAGCAGATTTCCGCATCTGAATTCTTCAACCCATTCCCCAGACAGGTCGTGGAATGGTTCGCTATCATGGTTGCCTGTAATCCAGACCATGTCTGTCTGCTCAGTGATACGCTCCAGCCTTTTCCGGTCTTCTGATGAGAGCCGACTGAAGGCATTCCTGTCGTGAAAACTGTCGCCCAGAGCGATCATTTTCTGCGGAGCGTAGTCTTTTACAAGCTCTTCCAGTTTTTCGAGCGTTGAAGACGTGTCACCCGGCGGAAGGAGCAGGCCATGCGTGCGTGCCGAGCTTCCCTTTTCAAAATGCAGGTCTGAAACAACAAGAATATTGTCGTCAGGAATTAAAACCGCGCCTGACGGCAACAGAAAAAGACGGTTTTCCCCAAGTGTAATTTCAGTTTTGCTCACGATTTCTCAGACAATCTGAAAAGCGCCTCCGCTTCAGCCAGAAGCGCCTCCTCACCAGAACCTCCTTTGATTTTTTCACGCCCCAGTTCAAGCAGCAAAGGCACCGCAAAAGGAGAAATCCGTGGCAGGCTCACAATGTCCAGTTTACCGCGCACCCGTCTGAGCATCGCCGAAAGCCGGTTGAGGTCGGTCAGTCCCGCTGCGGCCTGCATACGGGTTGCCCGCAGGAGAATGTGGTCGGGATCGTATTTGAGCAGAACGTCATACAGAAGATCGGTGCTCATGGTCATTTGCCGCCGACTTTTCTCACGACCGGGGAGATTACGGTCAACAAGCCCGGAAATCAGCGCCACTTCGCGAAAGGTGCGCCGCAGCATGGCGCTTTTATCGAGCCATTCCTGCAGGTTGTCGCCCAGCAACTGCTCGCTGAAAAGGTCATCAATATTTTCAGGCGGATGGACCGACCAGCATGCCAGCGCATAGTCATTTGCGACGAAGCCAAGAGGCGCAGCCCCGGTCTGTTCAAGTCTGTTCGTTAAAAGCATTCCCAGAGTCTGATGGGCATTACGTCCTTCAAAAGCATAACAGATCAGATAATATCTTTTCTTATAGGAAAATGTTTCAATCAGAAGTCCCTCCGGGGCTGGCAGACGGGAATAGCGTTCCTGTTTCTGCAGCCAGTTCTGAACCGTTTCAGGGAGATCAGACCACAGCGAGCGCGTACTCAGAATTGTCAGAACCCGTTTCGCCAGATTGGATGAGATGGACAGGCGATTGCCGCCATATACAGGCACACGGGGATTCTGCCCTCGACCGGCAGCGACCTGAACATTCGTGTCCTGCATGCCCAGAAATTCAAACAGCCCTCCACCAAGCAGGAACGTGTCACCGGGCAGAAGCGTGGACGCGAAAAACTCGTCTATCTCACCACAGTATTTCCCTTGCCGTGTTCTGACGCGCAGCAACGGAGAGGCGACAATCGTACCGATATTCATGCGATACTGTTTTATGATCTTCTCGTTACGGACCCAGATCTGGCCCAGATCGTTACGAAACAGACGTCGATGCCGGTCATAGGAACGCAGCGCATAACCGCCGTCCTCCACAAACCGGAGAACATCTTCAAAATCCTGAAGCGATAAATTCTGGTAAGGCGCGGAGCGGCGAACTTCTTCGTAAAGTTGCTTTGGATCAAACGGTCCCGCACACGCCGTGCCGAGAATATGCTGGGCCAGCACATCAAAGGTGCCTGCCCGTGGCGGCTCGCCATCCAGATCGTGTTGCAGAACCGCATCTCTGGCTGCTTCGCACTCAATAACCTCCCAGCGGTTGGCTGGAGCAATCAGGGCGCGTGACGGTTCATCCATGCGGTGATTGGCACGACCAATGCGCTGGGTAAGCCGCGCCACTTCTTTCGGCGCGCCAACCTGTATGATCTTATCGACATCGCCCCAGTCCAGCCCCAGATCGAGGGAAGAAGTCGCAACGACAGCCCGAAGCGCGCTGTTGGCCATGGCCTCTTCAATACGGGCACGGTGCGCCCCATCAAGACTGCCATGGTGAAGCCCGATTGGCAGATTGTCTGTATTCTCCTTCCACAGAGCCTGAAACAGAAGTTCAGCCTGCGCCCTGCTGTTTACAAAAACGATGGTCAGTCGGGCCTGCTGAATGGCTTTCAGAATGGCGCTCGCGCTTCCAAGTCCCATATGACCGGACCAGGGAAAATAGCCGCCGCTATCCGGCATGAGCAGACTGATATCCGGCGCAGCCCCTTCCTCCGCGATGATGGTCCGCACGTCGGAAGCTTTTCCGGTCGGCGACACCCAGGCGGCCATGGATGCAGGATGCGCCACGGTGGCCGATAACCCGCAGCATTGCAGCGCCGGCGCCATCGCATACAGGCGCGTGGCGCACAGGGCGAGCTGATCGCCTCTTTTGGTGCCTGCAAGCGCATGAACCTCGTCTATGACAAGACGTTTCAGCGATTGAAAATAGGCCGCCGCTTCCGGGTAGGACAGAAGCAAAGCCAGACTTTCCGGTGTGGTCAGCAGGATATGCGGTGGTGTTTTCTGCTGACGCCGGCGCTGGCTGGCGGAAGTGTCGCCTGTCCGCACCTCAACCCGAACGGGAAGCCCCATTTCAGCAACGGGTCGGGCAAGGCTCTGCGCGACATTGTTCGAAAGCGCTTTCAGAGGGCTGATATAAAGCGTGTGGAGATGGGGAGAAGGGTCCTTGTCGCCCGCAAGGTCGATCAGGCTTGGAAGAAAGCCAGCCAGTGTCTTGCCTCCGCCGGTCGGCGCGATGAGCAAAGCTGATACGCCATCCCGCGCCGCCTGGACTGTGGCAAACTGGTGACGGCGGGGCGTCCATCCCTGCCGGTCAAACCAGCTCTGGAAGAGCGGAGGAAGTTCTGTGATCATCTTCATGAGGAACGCACAGGCGTTTCAGGGGTTCTGTAAGAGAGAACAAATAGTGAGACAACAAAGGGTTGGGCATGGATTGGCTGGAACTGAAACCTGAAGGCCTGTTCTGCAAGCCGGGGAATTTTTATATTGATCCACTCCGTCCCGTATCCCGTGCGGTCATCACCCATGGCCATTCCGATCATGCCCGCCCCTATCACCAGCACGTCATCGGCACGCCAGAGACACTTGCCATCATGCGTTTGCGCATGGGCGAAGAGCGGGCAGGCGCCCACCAGCAGGCGCTGACATACGGCGAGTGTGTGACGCAGGACGATGTGCGGCTCTGGCTGGCGCCCGCCGGGCATGTGTTGGGAAGCGCTCAGGTGGTCTTGGAGTATCAGGGACAGCGCGCAGTCGTCAGCGGCGATTATAAACGGGCCGCAGACCCGACCTGCCGTCCGTTCGAAGTTGTTCCCTGCGATCTCTTTGTGACCGAAGCGACATTCGCGCTTCCGGTTTTCCGGCTCCCTGATCCCAGACACGAGATCGCCAAACTGCTCCATGACGTCAGGCTGTTTCCAGAACGAACCCATGTCGTGGGGTGTTATGCGCTCGGGAAATGCCAGCGGCTGATCGCCCTGCTGCGGGAGGAAGGCTATCACGAGCCTCTGTGGCTGCATGGTGCGCTGCTCCCGATGTGTCAGCTCTACGAAAGCTTCGGCGTGCCGCTGGGCATACTCAACTCCGCTACGGTCGCCCGCAAGGAAGAGCTTCGGGGAGGCATCGTGCTGGCCCCTCCCTCCGCCATTGCCGACCGATGGGCGCGACGGCTCCCCGAGCCGGTGGTGTGTCTGACGTCCGGTTGGATGCATATCCGACAGCGCGCCAAGGCGCGTGGGGTCGAACTTCCGCTCGTCATCAGTGACCATGCCGACTGGGACGCCCTGCTCGACACCTGTCAGGCGACGGGCGCGTCCGAAGTCTGGGTCACCCATGGCCGGGAAGACGCCCTGATCCACGCATTGGGACAGATGGGCATCAAGGGTCGTGCGCTCAGACTGGTGGGATATGAAGAAGAGGACGAAACGTCTTATGGGGAGGCTGCGGCATGATTGCCTTTGCCGCCCTGCTTGAACGTCTTGCCTTCACCCCATCCCGCAACATGAAGATTGCTCTTTTGAAAGAGTATTTCTCGATGGCGTCCGACCCTGACCGTGGCTACGCGCTGGCGGCCATGGCGGGCACTCTCTCCTTCGCGTCGGCCAAACCCGCGATGTTGCGGGCGCTGGCCATGGAGCGCATTGATCCGCAACTTTTCGCCTGGTCCTACGACTATGTCGGCGATCTGGCGGAAACGGTCGCCCTGATCTGGCAGGCGGACCAGAACGAATCTTCATATGCCCCACCTACTCTGACGGAAGTGGTGGAGACCCTTCGGGATATTACCAGAACAGAAGTCCCTGCCGTTATTACAGGGTGGCTGGACAGTTCTCACGTTTCTTCACGCTACGCTCTTCTGAAACTGATCACCGGTTCCCTGCGCGTGGGCGCATCAGCACGTCTGGCCAAAACCGCGCTTGCCGAAATGGCCAGTCTTACACCCGATGAAATCGAGGAAGTCTGGCACGGCCTGGAAGCGCCTTACACGCCCCTGTTCCACTGGATCGAAGGGAAAGGTCCACGGCCCGACCCGAAAGATGCTCCGGTTTTCCGTCCTCCCATGCTGGCTCAGCCACTTGAAGGCGTGGATCTCGCGACTTTTACCCCTTCTGAATGGCGTGCGGAATGGAAATGGGACGGCATCCGGGTGCAGCTTGTCGCCACCCCGGACGGAGAACGCGTTTACACCCGTACAGCAGAAGATATTGGCAAGGCGTTTCCCGAACTTCTGACTGTCATGAGTGACATTGGCAGTCAGGTTGTTCTTGATGGCGAACTTCTTGTGATTCACGATGATGAGGTCGCGCCTTTCGCCATCCTGCAGCAGCGCCTCAACCGGAAAGCACCGACTGCCGCCATGCTGCGAGACTATCCGGCGGGTGTCCGGCTTTACGATATTCTGTTTGAGGATGGAGAAGATCTGCGGTCCCTCCCCTTCGATCTCCGCCGCGCCCGACTGGAAAGCTGGTTTGCACGGGTGCAGCCGCCTCGTATGACGCTTTCGGAACTGATTCCGTTTTCCGACTTCAGTGAACTGGCTGTCCTGCGAGAGAATGCCAGAAGTGAAGGCATCGAGGGGCTGATGCTGAAAAAAGCTGACAGTCTCTACGTGCCCGGCCGCCCGCGAGGACCGTGGTGGAAATGGAAGCGCGAACCTCTGACAGTGGATGCTGTCGTCATGTATGCCCAGCGCGGTCACGGCAAGCGCAGCAGTTTCTACTCGGACTTCACGTTCGGCCTGTGGCGCACTGTTGAAGACCGGCGCGAGCTGGTCCCGATCGGTAAAGCCTATTCCGGATTTACTGACGAAGAACTGAAGTTTCTTGATAAATGGGTGCGTGATCACACTGTCGGGCGTTTCGGACCGGTCAGGGAAATCGAGAAAAATCTTGTGCTGGAAATAGCGTTTGACGCGGCACAGTATTCCAGCAGGCACAAGAGCGGTGTGGCCTTGCGGTTTCCAAGAGTGTCGCGCATCCGGCAGGACAAACCGGCGGATGAGGCAGATACGCTGGAGGCGTTCGTAACGGCGTTTCTTTGAGGAAATGCTGTTGCGACGCCGCGTAGAATAGCGGGCGGTGTGCAGCAAGCGTAGCGCCCGTCTTCAAACTTATGCAGACTTCCCGATCAATGAGTGACCGGGATTTATGAGCCCAAGAATGGAGAAACCCCGGAACAGATGATCTGTCCCGGGGTTTTCTTCTCAAGTGTCCACAGCCACGTTCTGGGATGGCTTTCCGTCCAATGGCAGTTCGTCAAAAGAGTTTTTTGACGAACTGCCAATCCCTCAAATCTCAAGGGTCAGAAGCGGTTTTCAGTAATGGACAGATGCGGAATCAATCAGAGGCGCTTTGGGCGGAGCGAATGTGGTCAGATCAATGCCTTCCACGGCCGCCATGTATTCCTCGTTGCTCGGTGTACGACCCAGGATCGCAGACAGCACCACGACCGGGGTTGAGGCCAGAAGCGATTCACCCTTCTTGGTCCCGGAATCTTCTACGACACGACCTTGGAACAGACGGGTCGACGTCGCCAGAACGGTATCGCCCTTTTCTGCTTTTTCCTGATTGCCCATGCACAGATTGCAGCCCGGACGCTCCAGATAGAGGATGTTTTCATACTCGGTGCGCGGAGCATTTTTCGGGTGTGAGTCGTCAAATTCGAAGCCGGAATAACGCTCCAGAATTTCCCAGTCCCCTTCGGCCTTCAGTTCGTCAATAATATTGTAGGTCGGGGCAGCCACGACGAGCGGAGCATTGAACTCCACCTTCCCTTTTGCCTTCTCAATATTCTTGAGCATCTGGGCCACGATTTTCATATCGCCCTTATGCACCATGCAGGAGCCCACGAACCCGAGATCCACCTTCTTGGTGCCGCCATAGTAAGAAACCGGGCGGATTGTATCGTGGGTATAGCGCTTGGACACATCCTTGTTGTTGACATCGGGATCAGCGATCATGGGTTCATTGATCACGTCGAGATCGACAACAACTTCGGCGAAGTATTTCGCGTTGTCGTCCGGAGCAAGCGGGGGATTTTCGCCCGAGCGTATTCCGGCAATCCGTTTGTCAGCCTTGGCGATGAGCCCCTTCAGCGTGCCGGCGGCATTATCCATGCCTTTGTCGATCATGATCTGGATGCGCGACTTGGCGATTTCGAGCGATTCAATCAGAGCTTCAGCCTGAGAGATGCAGATGGAGGCCTTGGCCTTCATCTCGGCTGTCCAGTCGGTAAAGGTGAAGGCCTGGTCAGCAAGAAGTGTGCCAATATGCACTTCGATGATGCGGCCCTGAAACACGTTCTCGCTGCACTGCTTGAGCATCTGCGCCTGTGTCGCATGCACCACGTCACGGAAGTCCATGTGCGGCTGCATCGTGCCCTTGAACGTCACCTTGACCGACTGCGGGATCGGCATGGTCGCTTCGCCAGTGGCCAGAGCCAGCGCCACGGTGCCTGAGTCGGCGCCGAACGCCACGCCTTTGGACATGCGGGTGTGGCTGTCACCACCGATAATGATGTCCCAGTCACTCACGGTGAGGTCGTTCAGAACCTTGTGGATCACGTCCGTCATCGGGGGATAGACCCCCTTCGGATCGCGGGCCGTGATCAGACCGAAGTCGTTCATGAATTTCATGAGCTTCGGAATGTTCGCCTGCGCCTTCTTGTCCCAGACGGATGCCGTGTGACAGCCCGACTGATACGCGCCGTCCACCAGTGGCGAAATGACGGTAGCCGCCATCGCCTCAAGCTCCTGCGCGGTCATCAGGCCGGTGGTGTCCTGCGAACCGACGATGTTCACCTGCACGCGAACGTCCGATCCTGCATGCAGAACCTTGCCCGGGGTCACGCCGACCGCGTTACGGTTGAAGATTTTCTCGACAGCGGTCAGACCCTGATTGTCGATCGTGATCTCTTTGTTCGGCGCGAAAACGGTTGGTGCCGTGATCCCCAGTGTCTGGGCAGCAAATGTCTGGAGCTTCTTGCCGAAAACGATCGCATAAGAGCTGCCCGCCTTCATGAATTCCAGCTTCTGAGGTGTGAAGGACGCAGCGATATCGGCCAGTTCTTTGCCGTTCGCATCGCGAAGCTTCTTGTTCTTCACATCGATATTGAGAATAGTGCCGGTCGCGACCGGGTATTTTTCCTCAAGGATGGGGTTACCATCGCTATTCAGAACCGGCTTGCCATCTGCATCGGTCTTTCTGACCCAGTTTTTCAGGTTGATGCCGATGCCACCGGTCACGTCAACGGTCGTCGCAAAGATCGGTGAAATGCCATTGGTGCCCGCGACGATCGGGGCGTAGTTGACGAATGGAACGTAGGGGCTGGCCTGCTTGCCGGTCCAGAGCGCCACGTTGTTCACGCCTGACATACGCGACGAACCGACGCCCATCGTGCCTTTTTCGGCGATCATCATCACGCGTGCATCGGGGTGCTGCTTCTGCAGCGCGACGATTTCCTGCTGGGCTGCCGGAGAGATCATGCACTGGCCGTGCAACTCGCGGTCCGAGCGTGAGTGCGCCTGATTGCCCGGCGACAGGAGATCGGTCGAAATATCGCCTTCAGCGGCGATGAAGGTGACGACCTTGATCTCGTCTTCAACAGGCGGAAGTTTGGTGAAGAACTCGGCCTTGGCGTAGCTCTCAAGCACGTCCTTGGCGACGGCGTTGCCTGCCTTGTAGGCATCGCGCAGCCGGAACAGGTCGGCGTCGTAGAGGAAAACCTGTGTTTTCAGCACCTCACCTGCCTGTTTGGCGATCGCGGCGTTATCACCAAGAGCGATGTCGAGCAGAACCTTGACCGAGGGGCCGCCCTTCATGTGCGACAGCAGTTCAAGCGCGTAGGCGGGCGTGATCTCCGGGACGACCGTTTCGCCCTCGACGATCTTCTTCAGGAAGGCCGCCTTGACGCCAGCGGCGCTCGTGGTGCCCGGCAATGTGTTGTAAATGAAGAACTTGAGGGCGTCGGCCCGCTCCGCGTTACCCGCATCCTCAATCAATGCGATGATGTCACGAACGAGGCCGCCGTCGTCGATCGGCTTGGGTGAAAGCCCCTGACTTTTTCGTTCCTTGATTTCGGTCAGGTAATCTGAGTAGGCGTTCATCGCAATCCCAACGTCATTGAGGTGTGTGGACCTGAAACACGGCCCTTTAAACCAGATATGGCTCAGTCGGCTCAGGGTTCTGTGAGACCCCGGTTACGCCAACGACTGCCGACTGACAAGGCACGGCAATTTGGCAGGACAGCCCATGAATTCCGCGGTTGTCGCCTGAATTCGGCACTCTGTCTTTTTCTTCAATCGGAGCCTGAACACCGTCGATTTCACCCCTGCCGTGCTGGTTTGATCTGACCGATGGCGTTGCATTTGTCATTTCAATTTTCCGGTACTGGGGAACGTGTCAGCTTCTCTGTTCCGTCATTCATCATCAGGGTGCTGTTGGTCATGGACCATTCAGTCATTTCCATGACGCATGGCAGGACATGTATCGAACAGGAAGATGGTGGCATTCATCATCGCTGTGAGCTTCTGCGGATCAAGGACGGGGAGAAACGGACCGCACGAAGACACAGCTAATGCCTCGCCCTACACGCAGGGACTGATGATCGCATGGAGTGGTTGTCGGAACCTTACGGATGAGGTTCCTCATTACGGATTTCAAACAGGTTGATGAATGACTGAGTTAAGTAAGCTCTGGTGAGTTAACGAAACTGGGGCAGATTATGACCTGCCTTGTTTTTATTGTGCGGTATCTGTTGATCTTTGGTCATTTATTTGAATGATCGACTTGGGGGGGGGAAGCTCTGCTACTAGTTTGGAAACTGCAGAAGCAGACAGCAGGTGAGATGGGAAGACATGTCTCATGTTATGCATTAATATGCTCAACTTCGAGGAACTGTTGCATATGCAAGCTTAAGAGGCGTCTCTCCAAATCGGCAGCAGCTTTTTGCCTCATACAAGGCTATGGCTGCCTTGCTTGTACAAGCCGTCCCAGTCCGAACTGCCCAGCTCGATGAATTAACGAAAAACCTCAAGGTCTCAGGGACTGATTTACCGAACGACGGTCTCAGGCCAAGAAATGCTTGCTCAGATCGGCGTTTGCTAACCAGCGAGTCAGATCCTTTTATCGAGCCGCCCTTCGATAAAAGCATTTACACATTCATAATGCCAGTTAGTTCGCGTACGAGTGGGAAACTCAATTAAATTGCAGCAACGTGCATCGGGCTCGTTTCGAGAATTATAATAGATTGTTTTGGTGCCTCTGAGACCTTTCGTAAGTTTGCAAAACAAGGGCAGGTAATCTTTGCCCCCAAAAAAAGTGATAGGTTCTTCGGTGTCCGACGGTATGCTCCGAAAATCATCGAAAGGATCGTTTTTACTCCGATATTTAAACGGAGCCGATTTTTTCACAGATTTGCTGAACGTTATGTCATATTGTGGTGTCAGAAAATCTGCTCGGATCAGTCCCCATCCAGCAGACAAGATGTAGAGTTTCTCGATACCGACATAATTTGCGAGGGATACATAGACGGGATTTTCATAGAGTTGATACGCGGGCAATAAGCCTAGAGGGTTGTTCCCCGGCTTTGCATTATACTGAGTGAGAATGTCACGCCAACTTAGTCCGCTGCTGGAAAAATCATCGGGGCGAGAAAAGGCAATGCCTTCTTCAGACGATGCTTTAGCTGGATCCGCAACGATCATAACCTTCGTGCCGTCATCCCTTTTGAGATAGCCAGCATCCTTTCGTTTTCGTGCTGCGCACTGGATGACAGCAATCATTATTTGACCTTCATGGCGTCTACGAGTTCCGATAAACGATCAAGGAAAGCCGGATCGTAGGACTCGTCGACATGATTGTTATTCCAAAGCCCAGATGAACGGACGCGCTCGCGATTGCATCCATGTCCTAGCCATTGAGGCGATGGGGGATCGATGGCTTCTTTACCGTAGTTGCTCAGGAGGGCAATTGTATTGCGTTCAACGTAACCGCGTAAATATCTACTGTCAGGGCTACCGTCTATGTCGAGCCAGAGAAGCGGCATAGCGCCGATAATATTACTGACCTCACCTTCGAGATCTGTCTCCTGAGCGCGGATATAGGCAGGAGCATTGGAGCCCAGCCCCCATGTCGCAGATTGAACTCCGCGACGCTCGAGGAACGCAGTGCCGACAAGCAACCGAAATATGGATCCACGGTGATTTCCACCAGCCACACTAGCTCTGCCACGATGTTGCGAAAGCCGTCCCCATAATTTTGTGCGGGATGTGTCCGTAAGCGCATGTGTACCCACTCTTACGATCCGGGCTCCACCGTCACGACGATATTCCCCCTGCTCCTGAAAGAAATAAACCCCTCGCTGCGGCCATGACATCTTTCCATTGCATAGCGCCAAGGTTCTTGTGCCACCCAATTTGGCTTCAAGACGTCCAAGGATCGAGTAGAAAACTTGTAGGTGCGCGAGACGGACAGAGGGCATATCAAATATAAAGCCCGTCGGAGCGATTCGGCTCTACTCCTTTTATCAAGAGGGGCGTAAAAATGGCTAAAGATCAGTGGCTATGCCTCGAGGGCGAATCAAGCAAAAAAGTAATCGTATTAAAATTAACATTGCGAAAAGCTCAGAGTGTTCAAGCTTCTGTTAGCTCGTTTTTACAATATTCTCGCTCGTTCCGAGTTTAGAACAAAACCATAGTCGATCTGAGATGAAAAGATTGTCTGCGTCGATAAACGCCGCGTGATTATGTTCGGCTAATCTCTATCTCAAACTTATCTTACCTGAGCTAAGGAGGTCATTCAAAAACAGAAAATTTTAATATCAATCTACATTAAAGCAATTCAGAGGAGATGGCTATGTCCGCTTGCAGGAGACGTGCAAACATGCATGTCACAGTTGAGGGCGAAAGCCGACATACAATCCAAAAACTGTTTCAGACACAAAACTCTCTACTTCGTTCCATGCCCGCTCACATTCGCCCCCGCATCCGGCCGCAGTCGCGCGGCCACCGGCACAGCGATGCAGGTCAGCGCCCCCACGACCAGAAACCCCACCCTGAAATCCGCCGCCACCGCCTGCGGATGGTCCTGAACGGCGCGGGACACCGTTACGGCCAGCGCGGCCACGCAAATGCCTGCTGAGAGCATCATCTGCTGGAAAGTGGAGTAGAAACTGGTTGCGTTACTCATCCGCTCTTCCGGCAGGTCGGCATAGGCGATGGAGTTGTAGGCCGAAAACTGGATCGCCTGCACAGCGCCCGACGCCAGTAACACCAGTGTCAGCGTCCAGAGCGGCCAGCCTGGCTGGAAGCTGGCGATTGCTCCGAAAGCGAGCGCTCCGCCCCACCCCATGGTCATCATCACGGTTCGAAAACCGAAGCGACGGAACAGGCGCGGCACATACAGACGTGAGCAGAGCGCCCCGATGGGGGCTGCAAAGACGACCATACCGCTTTGCGCCGGGCTCAGTCCGAAGCCGATCTGCAACATGGCGGGCATCAGGAACGGAAAAGACCCGGCAGCGAGGCGTGACGCCGCGCCACTCAGGACGGACAGACGGAAAGTGGGAATTTCCATCAACCGGAAATCAAGAACCGGGTTGGGGCAGCGTTTCATATGACGGAAATAGCCGAGAAACAGGCAGGCTCCGGCAATCAGCAGGACGGCGGAAAGCCAGTAGGGTCTTGCATTGTGGCTGATCATCTCCGCGCTGAAAGACAGCAGCGCCAGACCGCCGCCAGCCAGTCCCATGCCCGGCCAGTCGAATGGACGGCTCTGCTTTTCCTGCAACTGGGGGACGTGTTTCCACGTCAGATAAAGTCCGAGCAGGCCAACGGGGACGTTGATGTAAAAATTCCAGCGCCATGACAGCAGGGTTGTGATGAAGCCGCCCAGCACAGGACCGAGCATCGGGCCGAGCGTGGCGGGCATCATCATCCATGTCATGGTTTTCAGCAGCTCAGATTTGGCGACGCTTCGCAAAAGCACCAGCCTGCCGACCGGCACCATCAATGCGCCCCCTACTCCCTGCAACATGCGTCCGAAGGCCAGCACGGGAAGACTACCCGCCTGCCCGCAGAGGATGGAACAGACAATAAACAGGGTGATTGCCGTCATCAGCGTCGTGCGGCTGCCGAAGCGGTCGGCCACCGCGCCGGATGCGGGAATGAAAATAGCCAGCCCGACGATGTAGGAGGTCAACGCTACGGAAGCCGCCACCGGATCGACATGCAGGGAGGAAGCGATGGCCGGAAGAGCTGTCGCCAGAATGGTGCCGTCGAGCTGCTCCATAAACAGCAGACTGGAAATGGTCAGGGCGATGATCTGCGATCGGCGTAAGGCTGGCATGTGGGCCACAAAACAGATTTTCCGCTCGGGGCACAATATGTCGCGGGCGGGCTCACGTATCCTTGCGAACGCATGGCTTACGGGAGAAACTCATTCACATTGCGCCAAAACCGTTGGCCACAAAAAGCGTTGCATCATCAGTGAGATCGGTTCCAACTGTACCGACACGAACCGTATTCCGGTTCCGCGTCCCACTGACGCCTCAGGATGTTCGAAAGGAAGACAGACATGTCAGACGACAAGATCAACACCACGGAAGAAAAAATTCATGGCGTCGTCGATCAGGCCAAAGGCCACATCAAGGATGCAGCCGGTGGCCTGACGGGTGATATGGGCCTTCAGGCTGACGGCAAGGTCGATCAGCTTGCAGGCATCGCCCGCGAGGAATTCGCCGATCTTTATGAAGAAGGCGAGAGCCTGGTGGAGAAGGGCGTGTCCTTCGTCCGTGACAAGCCGCTCTGTGCGCTGGGCATTGCCGCTGCGGTCGGCACGTTCATCGGCTGGCTGCTGATGCCGCGCCGCAAGGGCTGAGCCTCACATTCAGGAGGGGGATGGGTCTTCGATCCGTCCCCTTTTTTACGACTCGTGAAGAGTCATCCTGTTTTCTCCCCTTGTGGGAGATTTTTTTTGCTCGCGACTCTTGCGCGGTCACGAGAGAAAATGGTTTTCCTTTATTGCGAATCGTGATTCAAACGACTCGATGATTCATATCGAGTCGTTTTGAGGCTTCGGAAAGGGGACCATGCCGGATTTTTTGCTGGAAACAGAATATGGAGGCCGCGTGGCCGGAGTGGATGAGGCCGGTTGCGGCCCCCTCGCCGGCCCTGTCGTTGCGGCTGCCGTTGTTTTCGGCGCTGGCGTTCCTGACGATCTGGCTGCGAGCATTGATGACTCCAAGGCGCTGACAACGGCCCGACGTGAGGCCATCGCAGCGCGCCTGCCTGGCGTTCCGGGTATCGAAATCGGCATTTCCGCCGCCTCGGTCGAAGAAATTCTTCAGCTCAATATCCTGAAGGCAGCGCAGCTCGCCATGGCCCGCGCTGTGGGCAAGCTGCCGTCCCCTCCCCGCATCGCGCTGGTTGACGGCAACCGCAAGCCGCCACTCGACGTGCCTGTTCGCACGATTGTGGGCGGTGACGGCATCAGCCTGTCCATCGCCGCCGCCTCGATCCTCGCCAAAGTCACACGCGACAGAATCATGAGCCGTCTGGATGCACGCTGGCCCGGCTATGGCTGGGCGAAGAACGCAGGTTACGGCACCGCCGCTCATCGAAACGCCATTACGACACAAGGGTGCACTCCGCACCATCGCCGCGGCTTCGGCACCGTCCGCAAGCAGCTTGAACTCACTCTCGCCAACGGAGGCCCTGCATGAGCGGCGCTATCAAGAACACTTCCGACCTTCCGCTCGACAAGATCCTCTGTGGTGAATGCGTCGATGTCATGCGCAGCCTGCCGACGGCCAGCGTCGACTGCATCTTTGCTGATCCGCCATATAACCTTCAGCTTCGTGGTGAACTGCGTCGTCCGGATGACAGTGTGGTGGACGGTGTGGATGATGACTGGGACAAGTTCTCGGATCTGGAGGCCTATGACCGCTTCACGCGGGAATGGCTGAGTGAAGCGCGCCGGCTGCTGCACAAGGATGGCACGATCTGGGTCATCGGCTCGTATCACAATATCTTCCGTCTGGGCGCGATCCTGCAGGATCTCGGCTTCTGGATCCTGAACGACATCGTGTGGCGCAAATCCAATCCGATGCCGAACTTCCGGGGCCGCCGCTTCACCAACGCGCATGAGACGATGATCTGGGCTGCCCGCAGTCAGGACAGCAAGTATCGCTTCAACTATCAGGCTATGAAGGCTCTGAATGATGACGTTCAGATGCGTTCGGACTGGTATCTGCCGCTCTGCACGGGCAATGAGCGCCTGCGCAACGATCACGGACTGAAGCTGCATCCGACGCAGAAGCCGGAAAGCCTGCTTCACCGCGTGCTGCTGGCCTCCACCGCTGAGAACGACGTGGTCCTCGATCCCTTCACCGGAACAGGCACGACTGCCGCCATGGCGAAGCGCCTCCATCGCCATTTTGTTGGTATCGAGCGTCACCCTGATTACGCCAAAGCCGCAGCGGAACGCGTTGAGCGTGAAGAGCCTCTGCCGCAGGACGCCGTCGCCACCACGCCGATGAAGCGGGAAGCGCCGCGTGTTCCGTTTGGCAGTCTGGTCGAGCGGAATTTCATCACTGCCGGAACGGTGGTCTATGACCGCCAGCGCCGCGTGTCCGCCACCGTGACGCCGGACGGCACGCTGGTCAGCGGGACGCAGCGCGGCTCGATCCACAAGCTGGGCGCTCTGCTGACAAATGCCCCATCCTGCAATGGCTGGACATTCTGGCACTTCGAGCGTGACGATATACTGACGCCGCTTGATGTGCTGCGGTCAGAGAGCCTCGCTGCCGATGCGGAAGCTGTTGCTCTGGCCAGCGCAGAGGTTCCCATCGCGGCTCAGTGACAGGGGCGGAATGGCCCTTTTACACGCGCTCGGCCTGATCCATCAGGAATACTGGGCGTATCCGGGATATTTCCCAGCAAAGCAGCTACCCGGTAGAACGCCTGAACAGTTTCAGGCGCATATCTGAAATCGAAGTGACAGCCGTGAGGCTTTGCCGCGCCTGACCAGAGCACAGCATCTCCTTCGATTGAAAAAAAGAGGCGTTCCGAAGAACGCCCCATTCAGTCATTCAATCCACAACAGACAGTCTCAGCTACCGCCGAAGCCAAGGAAGCCGACCGATGGCTGGGCCTGTCCGCCCGAGGCATCGTAACGCCGGTCAATGATCGACTGTGTTTTGTCGCGGGCTGCACGACCACCGATGCTCAGGTGACCTGACCCGTTTCTCATGCTCACACCGGAATTCGCCACAGTGCTGGTCGTCACGCCTGCTGAGTCATCAATGGCGCGCATGGACAGCAGAAAGAACATGATGTCGTTGCGGTTCAGGTCGATGGCCATATCCAGCGGCGTCTGTCCCAGAACATTATGCCCGCTCAGGTCGGCGCCACGGCTGACAGCTTCCTTGGAAGCGCCGAGGCTTCCCCGGTTGATCGCTTCAAACAGGGCCGCCGTCGGCTCCATGTCGCCGTTGGCGTGACCGGCCTCATCCTCATTCGACTGTGCGCCCGGCAAGGCCGCAGGAGGCGCCGCCTTACGGGCGTCCCGCTTTGCTTCGGCCTGTTTGGCGGCGTCTTCGGCTTCCTCCTGATCCGCCTCCTGAGCATGCGCCCAGTGAAACGGTGTCACAGACACCACTCCTGCAAGCAGCAGAAGAGGTATGAGCGCCTGCCGGACAGGCCGGCGTTTCGTATCAGAACAGAAGCTGTACATTGTGCGATTGGTACTCCCAGCACCTCATCACTTAGTGAAAAAAACGCTTTTTTGCCAGAGATGACGAATCGGTATTTTCGTGAAATGCAAAATAATTATCGCGTGGAGTGATCTGATACTAAACGTAGCAAAAACTCTCCGCCCCGTTGCAATATTTCACAATGACGCTCTTAACGAGAACGATTTGCAATTAGATCACAAAAATTAACAAAATTTCATGTTGATGCATGTTTACGTCTTATACGAAAATATTTCGTATTTTCAGTATGATAAAATTGAACTCTGACGTGATATGAAAACTTTTTTAAGGGCTGAATGCCACGTTCCTGAATGTTGAAGATGGGCTTTTTGCTGCTATGCAGGCCTCGGGTCAGACCTCTGCTTAATCGACACGAGCCCTTCAAGAACGCCCCGACAGAACCTGTGGACGGAAATCGACAGAAGTTATGAGTGAACACAATTCTTCTCCTGCTCCCTCTCCGTCCTCTTCTCCCCGCCGCCCCTCCCGTTCCCGCCGCTGGATATGGGTCGTTCTTGTTCTGCTGCTGCTCGGCATACTGGCTTACGTTTTTCTCGGTCATCGGGAGAAAGCCAGCCGACGCGTCGGATCGACAACTGGCGTAGCCCAGCCCGTCACGGTCGAGACCGTCGCTACCGGCGACATGCCCGTCATTCTGACTGAACTCGGAACCGTCGTGCCGATCACCAACGTGACGGTCCAGACCCGTGTCGAGGGCTATCTGATGGACGTGAAGTTCACCGAAGGTCAGCACGTCAAGAAAGATGATCTGCTCGCGGTCATCGATCCGCGTCCCTACGAGGTCGCTCTCCATCAGTATCAGGGGCAGCTGGCCCAGGATCAGGCGCAGCTTGAGCGCGCCCGCATCGACAACGCCCGCTATCAGAAGCTGATCAAGCAGGACAGTGTGGCCGCCATGACGGCGCGGGATCAGGAATTCACGGTCAAGCAGCTTGAAGGCACAGTGAAGGTGGATCAGGCGCTGGTCGACAATCAGAAGCTTCAGCTCGTCTATTGCCACATCACGGCGCCAGTGGACGGTCGTGTCGGCATCCGTGCAGTCGACAAGGGGAACTACGTCGCCGCCGGCCAGTCGGGAGGCCTCGCCATCCTGACCCAGATGCAGCCGATCTCCGTGATCTTCACCCTGCCGCAGGACCAGCTTCCACAGGTTGCCGATCAGCTCCGGGCAGGTCATCCGCTACAGGTCGAGGCCTGGAACAGCTCGAACACACAGAAGATCGCCACCGGCAGCGTCAGCTCTCTCGACAGCCAGATCGACACGGCCACCGGCACGGTCCGTCTGCGCGCCATTTTCCCGAACGAAGACGAGCATCTGTTCCCGAACCAGTTCGTGAATGCGCGCCTGCTGGTGACAACGCTGCATGACGCCATCATCGTTCCGTCCAACGCGCTCCAGACCGGTCCGAACGGCCAGTTCGTCTATGTCGTGAAAGCCGACAACACCGTCGATGTGCGCAATGTCAAACCGGGCATTACGGATGGCACGCGCACAGTGGTGACTGAGGGTCTCAATCCGGGCGATCGCGTTGTGACTGACGGCACCGACCATCTCCGCGCAGGAGCCGAGGTGAGCATTCCCGCCGACCACCCGGACACGTCCAAGCAGAAGCAGGACGCGCATCCGGCTTCGTCACACCGTCATCACAACAGCACCAACTGACGCCAGACCGTGAATCCCTCACGCATCTTCATCGAACGGCCTGTCGCCACCACCCTGCTGATGGTGGCGATCCTGATCGCCGGTCTTCTGGGTTATCACTTCCTGCCCGTGTCGGCGCTGCCGGAAGTCGAATATCCGACCATCACGGTGCAGACCTTCTATCCGGGCGCGGGTCCGGACGTGATGGCCACTTCCGTCACAGCGCCGCTGGAAACCCAGTTCGGGCAGATGCCGGGACTGGACCAGATGACTTCCCGCTCCTCTGGCGGCGCGTCGGTCGTCACGCTCCGCTTCGGGCTGAGCATGTCGATGGATGTGGCCGAACAGGAAGTGCAGGCAGCGATCAATCAGGCCAACTCGCTGCTGCCGACCGATCTGCCCGCGCCGCCGACCTACGCCAAGGTCAACCCTGCCGACACTCCCGTCCTGACGCTCGGGATCACCTCGAAAACGATCCCGCTGCCTGAAGTCGAAGACTATGTGGATACCCGGCTTGAGCAGAAGATCAGCCAGATTTCCGGTGTCGGTCTCGTCTCCCTGTCGGGCGGCAATCGCAAGGCGATCCGGGTGCGCGTCAACATTCCCAAGCTGACATCCTACGGCCTTGATCTCGACACGCTACGGACCACGATCGGCAATGTGAACGTCAACTCCCCGACCGGCACGTTCGACGGCGCGCAGCGCGCCTCGACACTGCGTGTGGATGGGCAGATCGCCAGCGCGACGCAGCTTCTGAATCAGGTCATCGCCTATCAGAACAACGGACCGATCCGGCTGAAGGATGTCGCCACGGTTGTCGTCGGCGCGGAAAACACCCAGCTCGCCGCCTGGGCCAACACGACTCCCGGCCTTATACTGAGCGTGCAGCGTCAGCCCGGCGCTAACGTGATCGCGGTGGTGGACAACATCAAGGCGATCCTGCCGAGGCTTCAGGAATCCATGCCACCGGGGATCGACATTGTTCCCCTGACAGACCGCACCACCACCATCCGCGCCTCTGTCGCGGATGTGGAGTTCGAGCTGTTTCTGGCGCTGGCGCTGGTCGTCGCGGTGATCTTCGTGTTCCTGCGCAACGTTCCCGCGACAATCATCCCGAGCCTTTCGGTTCCGCTTTCCATTGTCGGCACCTTCGCCGTCATGGATCTTCTGGGCTTCTCGCTCGACAATCTCTCGCTCATGTCGCTGACCATCGCCACCGGCTTTGTCGTGGACGACGCCATCGTCATGATCGAGAACATCTCCCGCTACATCGAGCAGGGTGATGACCGGATGACCGCTGCCCTGAAGGGCGCGGGCGAGATTGGCTTCACCATCATCTCGCTGACCATCTCGCTGATCGCGGTGCTGATCCCGCTGCTGTTCATGGGCGACGTGATCGGCCGTCTGTTCCACGAATTCGCGCTGACGCTGGCCATCACCATCATCCTGTCCGCGGTTGTCTCCCTGACGCTCGTGCCGATGATGTGCGCCCGGCTGCTGAGCGAGCGCCCTCACGCGGTGGAAGACGCCAAAACATGGTTTCAGCGGTGGTCCGCCCGCATGGAAGTCGCGACCAACCGTCTCATCGCGGCCTATGACCGGGCGCTGGATGTCGTGCTGGCGCACTCGGGCACCACGCTTCTGGTCTTTGGCGCGACCCTGCTGCTGACCGGCTTTCTGGCCTGGGAAATCCCCAAGGGCTTCTTCCCGGTGCAGGATACCGGCGTCATTCAGGGTATTTCCGTCGCTGCTCAGGCCACATCGTTCGATGCGATGAAAACCCATCAGCAGGAACTGGCCAAGGTCATTCTGCAAGATCCCGATGTGGTCTCCCTGTCCTCCTTTGTGGGTGTGGACGGACAGAACTCGACACTCAATCAGGGCCGTTTCCTGATCAACCTCAAGCCGCATGACGAACGCAGCGGCTCCGCTCAGGAAGTGGCCGCGCGGCTGGGTGAGGAAACCGCGAACATCGCGGGCATCAGCCTCTATCTTCAGCCCGTGCAGGATCTGTCGCTCGACACGACCGTCGCCGCCACGCAGTACCAGTTCCTGCTGGAAAACCCGGACTACAACGAATTCAAGACATGGGTGCCGAAGCTGGTTGATGCGTTGCGGCAGGAACCGTCCCTGTCAGACGTGACCTCGGACCTTCAGGCGGAAGGGCTGGTCGCCCGTGTGACGCTGGATCGCTCCACTGGCGCGCGTTATTCGATCACGCCGCAGACCATCGACAATGTGCTGTATGACTCATTTGGTCAGCGGCAGATCTCGACCATCTACACACAGTCGAACCAGTATCGCGTGATTCTGGAAGCTGATCCGGCTTTCCAGAAAAACCTTGCCTCGCTCGACCAGCTTTACCTGCCCGGCATCTCCGGCAACTCAGGCGAGAGCACCTCCGGCCCGACCCGTTCTCCAACGTCCGGCCTTGTGCCGATGGCCACTGTCACGACCATCACGCGTGAGACGGCCCCCCTGCTGATCACGCATTTCGGTCAGTTCCCGGCCACGACAATCTCCTTCAACGTGTCGGAAGGCTATGCGCTCGGACAGGCGACGGACGCGATCCGGCGTGTCGAAAAGCAGCTTAAACTCCCTGCGGCTTTCCAGACTTCCTTTCAGGGAACGGCGGCTGCGTTTCAGGGCTCTCTGAGCAATGAGCTGTTCCTTGTCGCGGCGGCGCTGATCGCGGTCTATATCGTGCTCGGCATTCTCTATGAGAGTTTCGTGCACCCGGTCACGATCCTGTCCACCCTGCCCTCCGCCGGTATCGGCGCGCTGCTGATGCTCCGGATTTCCGGCGCGGGACTGGATGTGATGGGAATCATCGGCCTCGTGCTGCTGATCGGTATCGTCAAGAAGAACGCCATCATGATGATCGACTTCGCGCTGGAAGCGGAGCGTGAGCATGGCATGTCCTCGCTCCAGTCGATCCGGCAGGCCGCGACCCTGCGTTTCCGTCCCATTCTGATGACGACGCTGGCCGCCATGCTCGGCGCGCTGCCGATGGTGATTTCCTCCGGCACGGGCTCCGAGCTGCGTCGTCCGCTGGGTCTCGCTATTGTCGGCGGTCTCGCCGTGTCCCAGCTTCTGACGCTGTTCACCACGCCGGTCATTTACCTCGCGCTCGATACGATGGCGCAGAAATGGAACCGCCGTTTCAGCAATGCGCATGAGCCGCACGGAACCCGGCCTGCTGGTGAGCAGGGCTGATCCGGCATGAGTCCATGCCGTCTGTTCATTGAAAGGCCGGTCGCCACCACCCTTCTGACGGTGGCGCTGCTGATTGGCGGCATCCTCGGTTATCTCAAGCTGCCGGTTTCCGACCTGCCGAATGTCGATTTTCCCGTCATCATGGTGCAGGGACAGCAGGCGGGCGGCTCGCCGGAGGAAGTGGCCAGTTCGGTGGCGGCTCCTCTGGAACGTCATCTCGGGCAGATTGCCGGTCTGACTGAAATGACGTCGCAATCGACGCAGAATCAGGTCCGGATCATGCTCCAGTTCGAGCTGACCCGCGATATCAACGGCGCGGCGCGTGATGTGGAGGCGGCCCTGCAGGCGGCCCGTGCGGACATGCCGTCTTCGCTGCGGCAGAACCCGAGCTACAGCAAGGCCAACCCCAATGGCGCGCCGGTTCTTGTTCTCGCCCTGACATCCCCGACCCGTACCGCCGCCGTGCTGTATGACCTCGCGAGCAATGTGCTCCAGCAGCATCTCTCGCAGGTGCGTGGCGTCGGCATGGTGCAGGTTGCGGGCAGCGCCCTTCCCGCCGTGCGCGTCGAGATGAATCCGCTGAAGCTGTTCCAGTATGGCATCGGCTTTGAAGACGTTCGCGCGGCCCTCGCTTCGGCCAACGCCCATACTCCCAAGGGGATTATCGACCAGAACGGCCTGCGTTTCACGCTCGACACCAACGATCAGGCCCGCTCGGCGCAGGCCTATCGTGATCTGATCATCGCCTATCGCACCAACAGGCCGGTGCGTCTCTCTGATGTTGCGGTCATCAGCGATGGCGTGGAAGACATCCGTAACGCCGGTTTCTTCAACCAGCAGCGGGCCGTGATCGGGATCGTATTTCCGCAGGCCGGGGCCAACGTCATTCACACGATCGACCAGATCAAGGCCATGCTCCCGGCCCTGCGCACCGCTCTGCCTCAGGACGTGTCGCTGCATCTGGCGCTGGACCGGTCGCTGACCATTCGCGCCTCGCTGGAGGATACCCAGGCCACTCTGGTCATCGGCGTCATTCTTGTTGTGCTGGTGACGCTGGCGTTCCTGCGTTCGCTGCGGATGACCCTGATCCCGGCCATTGTGGTGCCAACCTCGATCATCGCGACCTTCGGGGTCATGCGTCTGCTGGGCTATTCGCTCGACAACATGTCGCTGATGGCCCTGACGGTCTCGACCGGTTTTGTGGTCGATGATGCGATTGTCGTGCTTGAGAACATCGCCCGCCACATCGAAGAAGGTGTGCCGCCAAGAGAAGCGGCGCTCAGGGGCGCGGAAGAAGTGGCTTTCACGGTCATCTCGATCACCGTCTCGCTGGTCGCGGTGTTTCTGCCGATCCTGCTGCTCGGTGGGCTGGCCGGGCGTCTGTTCCATGAACTGGCGATGACGGTGTCCATCACCATTGTCATTTCCATGCTTCTGTCCCTGTCTCTCACCCCGATGCTGGCGTCACGCATCCTCCGTCCGCACAACCACACAGACAGCAACGCCGCCTCCCCGAACTGGTGGCACAGAAGCACGGCGAGACTGGGAGCACTTTTCGGCTCGGCCATTACCGCTGTGGAAAAGGGGTATGCCCGCACGCTCGACGTCGCATTGCGGCACAACCGGCTTGTCCTGCTCAGTCTTCCCGCGACCATCATTCTGATGGTGGCTGTATTTCTGGCGATGCCGAAAGGCTTCTTCCCCACGGAAGACACGGGCATGCTGATGGGCCATCTGATGGGTGACCAGTCGATTTCCTTCACGGCCATGACGCAGAAAATCGACACGGTCGAGAAGGCTGTCCTTCAGGAAAAGGAAGTGGCCAGCATTGCCGGGTTCCTTGGCGGACGCGGCTCCTCCAATCAGGCCAGCCTGTTCCTGCAACTCAAGGACAAGAGCGAGCGCGGACCGGCTCCCAACCTGATGCTGCGGATTGCGGGGCGGCTGCATGACCTTGTCGGCGCGCAGTTCTTCCTGATGGAGCCCGGCGGCGTGCGGGCCGGGGCGCGGCAGGGCAATGCGTCCTACCAGTACACATTGCAGGGTGATTCAGCGACCGAGCTTTATAGCTGGGCCCCCAAGCTGATGGCGGAACTACGTAAACATCCGGAAATCCTCGATCTTTCCAGCGATGTGCAGCAGGGCGGTTCGGCTATCGTCGCCAAGATAGACCGTGACACCTCGGCGCGTTTCCAGATCACGCCACAGCTGATCGCCAACACGATCTATGACGCATTCGGGCAGCGCTCCGCCTCCGTCATCTACAACACGCTGAACCAGTATCGTGTCGTCATGGAGGCGTCGAAGGAGTTCTGGAGCGATCCGAACACCATCCGGCAGGTCTGGGTCGCCACAACGGGTGGCACAGCCGCCGGTGGAACCGCATCCAACACCATCCGCGTCAGAACGAGCACGAGTGAGGCCAGCACGAGCAGCAGCACGCAGGCGAGCATCAGCAGTCAGAACTTCAAGAACCAGATCGCCAACACGCTGGCGGGCGGCGCTTCGGCCTCCACTGGCTCGGCCGTGTCAACCGGACGCGCCTCCATGGTGCCGCTGACTTTCATCACCGACATCACACCGTCGCGGACACCGGTTTCCGTCAATCATGAAGGTCAGTCCGTAGCTTCCACCATCTCCTTCAATCTGGCGAAAGGCGTGGCTCTCAGTCGCGCCGTGCAGATCATTCAGGATGAGACGGTGGCTCTGCACATGCCGGCCACCATCCACGGCAGTTTTGCGGGTAATGCGGCACAGTTCCAGAAATCGGTCAATGACGAGCCGATCCTGATCCTTGCCGCCCTTGTCGCGGTTTATGTCGTTCTGGGCATTCTCTATGAAAGCTATGTGCACCCGCTGACCATTCTCTCCACCCTGCCCTCTGCCGGTGTCGGCGCGCTGCTGGCGCTCGAACTGTTCGGCGAGGACTTTTCGCTGATCGCCATGATCGGCGTGATCCTGCTGATCGGCATCGTCAAGAAGAACGCTATCATGCTGGTGGATTTTGCGATCACCGCCGAACGGGAAAACAATATTCCGCCGTTCGAGGCCATCCGCACCGCCTGTCTTCTCCGCTTCCGCCCCATCATCATGACTTCACTGGCCGCCGCCCTCGGCGCCCTGCCGCTGGTGTATGGCAACGGGTATGGCGCGGAGATGCGCCGCCCGCTGGGCATCGCCATCGTAGGCGGTCTGCTGGTCAGTCAGGCCCTGACCCTCTACACAACCCCGGTTGTCTATCTGACGCTGGATCGCCTCGCGCTACGGTTTAACAAACGCCGCCGTAATCGCCTGTCCCCCCACGCCAACCCTCAGGACGCCTGACGCGGAATGAAGACCCACACCCGCCCCTCCCGCCGTCGTATCGCCCTTCTGCTGGCGCCGTTCCTGCTGTCCGGCTGCATGGTCGGCCCGGATTACAAGCGCCCCACGGCCATCATCTCTCCCAGGTTCAAGGAGTTGAAGCCCGCCGAGGGCTGGCAATACGCCAATCCTGCGCTGGCGGCGGCTCCCAAAGGCAGGTGGTGGGAAATCTATAACGATCCCATCCTGAACGGGCTGGAAGAGAAAGTCGAAATCAACAACCAGAATGTCGTCCAGTATGAAGCGCGGTATCGCAACGCCCGCGCCGCGATCAACGCCATTCGGGCGCAGCTTTACCCGACCCTGAGCGGCTCGCTGAGCTTCAACCGCAACAGCACCGGGCGCGGCTCCCGTAACGCGTCTTCGGGCGTGCTGGTCAATTACGGCACGGGGGATTCCACCACCACCTACACGCCGTCCAATTCGACAGAAACCACCTATGGCATGGGTCCGACGGCGAGCTGGGATCTGGACCTGTGGGGCGCGATCCGTCGTCAGATTCAGGCGCAGGTGACGGAAGCACAGGCCAGCGCCGCCGATCTTGCGAACGCCAAACTGTCCTATCAGGCGCAGCTTGCGACGGCCTATTTCAACCTGCGTTATCAGGACAGTCTGAAAGATCTTCTGCACAGGACCGTTCAGTTTTACGAACATTCCTACCAGATCACGCTGAACCAGTATAACGCGGGCGTTGCCGAACCGACGGCGCTGCTTCAGGCCCGCACGCAGCTTGAGCAGACCCGCGCTCAGGAAGTGCAGGCCGGGATCGCCCGGGCGCAATATGAACACGCCATCGCCGTGCTGATGGGCGCAGCTCCTGCTGATCTGACCATAGCACCCGGTCGCCTGCCAGATACCGTCCCTGCCATTCCGGTTTCGGTACCTGCCGATCTGCTGCAACGTCGTCCCGACATCGCCGCAGCGGAACGCCGGATGGAGGAATACAACGCCCAGATTGGCGCTGCGATCGCCGCCTTCTATCCGGATGTGAAGCTGACGGCTTCCTACTCCTACAGCGGTGATCCGGTTGGCGCGCTTGTACAGGTGGCCAACCGGATCTGGTCGCTGGGCGCCGCGGCGACGGAAACCATTTTTGAAGGTGGCGCTCGCACGGCCGCCGTTCACGAAGCCAACGCGAATTATGACAGCTATACCGCCGCCTATCGTCAGACGGTCCTGACGGCGTTGCAGGGCACGGAAGATCAGCTTTCCAACCTGCGTATTCTGTCAGAACAGGCAACCCAGCAGGCGATTGCTCTGGACGCCGCCAACAAGGCCGCCACTGTTGCGATGAATCAGTATCTGGCTGGCACGGAGATTTACACCACCGTCATCACGGCGCAGGTCACTGCCCTGTCCAATGCGGAAACGGTGCTGTCGATCCAGCAAAGCCGCATGGTGGATTCCGTGAGCCTGATCGAAGCGCTGGGCGGTGGCTGGGATGCGTCTTCCCTGCCGAGCAAGGGATCCATGCAGACGGATAACCCGTTCCTTCCCAGCTTTATCCAGAAGGACAAGAACTGAGGGTCACTGGACTTTCCTTCGCGGTGTTACTGAACAGGAACTCAGTGATTTCAGCAGGTTGTGATTCATGAGTTTGCGACAACCTGATGAGATCGAGATGGTCTGGACTGAAATCACCCGCGCCGAGTATCGCCCGCCGGGATAACCCTGAGTATGCAAGAGACCTGCGCGATGCGGAATGGGTATTGATTGCTCCGCTTATGGGCAGAGAATTAGTCAAACTGCTTTTGCAGTCAGACACTAAAACAGCACTTCCGGCGGGTTAGAACTTCCTGCACAAACATCAGGCAGGACAATGCCTGCCTATAAATGCTGGAAATTCCAGACCGGCAAAGAAGGAGAGTGCTGTCTTCTCCGGAATTATTGTTTTGGAGCAGGAGGAAGTGTGCGGATATCTCCGGCGATCTGATCTGCCGCCTGTCCCATCAATGTGCTCAAGGCTCTAACCAGTCCTTCCGTGCCCGCTTCTGCCGGCATTGAAAGGTGGATGGACCTGTTGGTCTTTGGCGCATCACTCTCAGCACGATGCACTGAGACCTGCGCATCCATGACGGCGTTTCCGGAAGCATCCCGTGAGAAACGCGTCACGACCAGTTCAACAAATGCCTGTGGGTCTGTTGATGTCGCATCATCCTGCACGAAAAAGCTTGTACCAGGCAGACGATGACGCAGATCGTTTGCCAGCACATGGGGAATCTGATCCGAAAGAGGCGCGCTCCACGCATCAGATTTTGCAACATCCAGTTTATAGCTGCTGGCGCTCAGGACGACGCGATCCCGGTCCAGTGTTTCCGGAATTGTCGGCTTGCGGATTTCAACCAGTGTCGGAGCGGTCAGTCCTGAGAACGATGAAACTGCTGGCACTGCCGATGTCACGGGCTGAAGCGTATAGAGCGCCGGATCTGACGAACTGCAGGCGGTCAGCGTCACACTGGTGACGGCAAGAAGCACGCCCCCGAATACCGCACGAGAGAAAGACCCAGTGGAGGCGAGATGATTTTTCTTTTCCATGGATCAGCGTCCCGTGACAATCGAGGAAGGATGGTTGGCCAGGAAGTTGGTCATGAAACGCAGTGAGCGCGCTGTTTCACCAAGCTGCACGACCATGCTTTGCAGGCTGCGATGGAAGTCTGTGTCGCCGCCATAACTGGCCAGCAGTTTGTTGGCGTTTTTCAGAGTACTATCAAGCTGTTCGCTCATTTCCGGCAGACGCTTCATCAGAGGCTGCAAGCCCTTGTCGGCGTTGTCGGCAAGATGATGCAGGCTGTTCAGGGAATCCCGCAGATTTACGAGAGCCTGCTTGACCTCAGGGCTGTTGATACGCTGATCGGCGTGCGCGAGCAGATTGTTCGCATTGTCACCAATCTTGTCCAGCGGCATGGCGGCCAGCTTGTCAGACACTGTGGACAGCGACTGCATGATCCCGCTGATGCCACCAGCCTGACTTGGGAGGATTAGCGTGTTGCCCTCCATATAGGTTTTGACGTCCTTGGCGGCCTTGACGAAATCCAGGGAGACGTTGGTTTCACCCGTCAGCATACTGACGCTCGCAGCGGAGGCGCGCATGCCGTTCGCCACCAGAGCCTGCAGGGTGCTCACCATGGTGTCGCTGTGGATCTGTTCCGGCGACAGGACGCGCTCAGGCTGAATATCCATGGCGACACGCACACGTGCATGACCTGTCGTCTGATCAATCTGCAGTTTTACATCCGTCACGGAACCGACCTGAATACCGAACATCGAAACCGGACTTCCGACAGTCAGACCGGAGACAGAAGACGACAGATACGTCGCGACCGGAACACGCTCATGATAACCGGCGTTGTCCGCGCTTTCCTTGTCATCATAGAGCTGGAAAATGGTATTGGCCGGCGCTTCCGTCGCCTCGTCATCATTGCTGGTGCGGTTCAGTGAGAACGCGATACCACCGGAAAAGAGAGCCTGAATGGACTGCATCTGCACCTTCAGACCGCCTGCTCCGAAGCCGACCTTCACACCCGACACATTCCAGAAACGCGTGTTGGTATGAAGGTAATGATCATACGGCTCCTTGACGAAGAACTGGATCATCACCGGTCCCACGCCACCCGGCGGCAGCGTGTATCCCAACACTTCACCCACATCGACATCGCGGAAGAAGACAGGCGCGCCGGGACCGATCGAGCCTATGGCCGGCGCGACAAGCGTATAGGTCCGGCCGGGCTGATCAGACTGGATGCCCGGCGGTGACTCAAGCCCCCTGAATTCGGTCGAGCGCTGCCCTCCTGACGCGCCGGGGTCAAACGCGATGTACGCACCTGACAGCAGGGTTTCCAGACCGGTGACACTGGCGCCATTGATGCGCGGACGCACAACCCAGAAACGGGATTTGTCGGTCAGAAGTCCGGAGGCGCTGGAGTTCATCTGCACGCGGACATCAACGTGATGCATGTCTTTCGACAGCGTGATGGACGACACCGTGCCGAGCGTCACGGCCTTGTTCTTCACCTGCGTCTGTCCGCTGGTCAGACCATCTGCGGTATCGAACGTGATCAGGATTTCCGGGCCGCGGTTATACAGACTGCGCCACAACAGGAAACCGGCGATCAGAACCGATATGATCGGAATGATCCAGATGATGGAAAAGCGCGCCTTGCTGACAGTCGCCTCAGGCAGCCTGCTGTCGCCCTGCTCTTCATTACCGACAGATTGTTGGGAAGAAGAATTGTTCTGCTCGGAAGTCACGCTTTTACCGGCTCCATCTTGTCCTGTTCCTCAGGGCTTCGTATCGCAGAAAATTCTGACGATTCGTTTCCGGTACGGACATCATCCTCCGGAATCTGACCATTACGGCCCGCAACATCCCACATCAAACGTGGGTCAAAGCAATGCGCTGCAAAAATGGTGATCACCACAACGGCTGCGAACGACACCACACCGGCATTGGCCACCACATTAGCCAATGAACTGAAGCGGACGACCGCAACCAGAATGGAAATCATGAAAACGTCAATCATCGACCAGCGACCGATGATGTCGATGATCCTGAACAGCTTCGATCGGAACATCAGTTTTTTGGTCGAGCGAAGTTTCGTCGTGACGATCATGTAGCTCAGCCCGAGAATCTTGGCGACCGGGACTGTAACACTGGCGAACAGAACCAGCAGGGAGAGCGGGATCATGTCGTCCTGCCACAGTTCGATCGCGCCTTCGATAATGGTGTGCCCCCCACCGCTGCCAACCTTGATGACCGTCATGACGGGGAAAAGATTGGCCGGGAGATAGAAAACGAAAGCTGAAAGCACCAGCGCAGAGGTGCGGGACAGACTGTTGTTTTTCCGCTTGCAGAGATTGTGGCCACAGCGCGGACACAGCCCGACGCTCCGGGTCTGGGGCACCGGCTCTGGAAACACGCCGACAAGTCCGCAGGAATGGCAGGACAGCATGTGCTCCGGCGGAGGCATATGTCCGCCAAGATCAGCCATGGTGACCCGATCGACATCCACTTCGTTGCCGTCAGGAAGCTGAATGACTCCTTCAACCCGACGGCGCTGCCAGATCCGTTCCTGATCGAGCGTCTGATCCGTGGCCGCCATACTGATCATCAGGGCGGCGATGAGATAGGCTGCCGGGCCCACCTCAACATGCGCCATGTCCACCAGCTTGGTATAGGCCACGAAAATCCCGAGAATATAGACTTCCATCATCGACCAGGGGCGAAGCTTTTCGTACCACGCCAGAAGATGGGGAGCCCAGTCGGGCAATTCCTCAAAAAAGGCCGCCGTCAGAATCATCCCCATCATCGCAATGACGATGCCCGGAGCGAGGATGGTCACAAGACCGACGAGAATACCGACCTCGCCCCAGCCTTCATGGAGCAGTTCCATTGGTCCGGTGAGCAGATCCACGGACCGTTCCCGCCCGTAGAGATTCAGCGTCATCAGGGAAGAGGCGAGCGTCGCCAGATAAAGAGCGGCCGATGCAATGCAGAAGGCCAGCGGAGTGGCCAGCGGCCCTCCCTTGTTGCGTCGTTCCAGCAACTGACCACAGCGCACACATCGGGCGACGGTACCGGGCGCAATCTCCTCCAGTTGCTGAAACTCGCCGCAACAGGGGCATTCAACCAGATCGTCAACGACTTGAACATGACTGCTGTGAAGCTGTTTACCGCGCGTAAAATTCAGTGCGCTGCGATACAGCCGGGAAGGTAAGGACGACGCCATGACAGCCTACCTTAGCGTGAACCGACAGGGGCCGATAGACCGGCAACAAATTCCAGCTATGTGCTGGCGTAGTCCTGCAAAGCCCGCCTGCCCTTTCCGGAGATAGTCTGGATAGAAAACCTTTCCATTTCCTCTCCGGCTGCACAGAAAGCGAATGAAAACGGATCAGCTTTTCGCCGCAGCCCCACTACGGGGCGCCACCAGTTTGAACATGGGCCCCGTCAGCATCGTGGAAATCACAGCCAGCATCATGAGCGAGGCAAACGCAAACTCTGAAATCATGCCCTGCCCAAGCAGGATGGTCGCAGCCACAATTTCCATCAGCCCCTTGCACTGCAACAGGGAACCGATCGCCAGCGCCTGACGCCGGCTCAGGTTGGGAGCGGGCGGGAACACATACACCGAGGCGATTTTTGCGACGATCGAAATCCCCACAAGACTGAAGGAAGCCACGACTGACGGCCATGTCAGCGCATCACCGTTGATATGCAGCCCACTATGACCAAAGAACAGCGGCGCCAGCCAGATCAGAGCAAAGGTCCCCACCTCTTCGATAGGAAGACGACGAACCCAGCTTGGCGGCATGATCGCACCGGCAAAATAGGCTCCGATCAGTTCATGCAGGCCAAGCTGTTTACTCGCCCATGAACCGGCGGCCAGATAAACCGGCACCGTCGCCCAGATGACCCATGATGGGGGATGTCTGAAATGGCGGGAAGCCCACGATCCGGCGGCTGCCAGCCCCGCGAGCAGACCGACAGCCAGAAATTCCAGCCCGGTCCAGCCATGCAGGGCGGCGCTTCCCTTCTCCGCGAACTGAAGAATGGCCAGACCAATCCAGAGCGCGGCATCGTCAACGACGGCCAGTTTGAGAGCCAGTTGCCCAAGCGGGCGCTGAGACGCATCGAGTTCACGCACCACCCCGATCAGAACGGGCAAGGCGCTGACTGCGATACAGAGGCCGATTGAAACGGCTGCTACCCAAGGCGTGGCATGGGGAGGATGCCAGCCTTTCAGCGGAAGAAAGAATTCATAAGCAAGGATCGAGCCGATAATGAGCGGGCCGCCCAGCGCAACGGCTGCCCCGCCAAGCAGTCGCCCTACGGATGTCTGGGGAATAGCGTGGGGAGACGTGTCTTCCCCGGGATGCTGCCACATCTCCAGCCCTGCCGTAAACGCCAGAACCAGAACAGCTACCCAGCCGATTTCATCGCCGATAGCGGAGGGAATACCCATGTCCGTAACTGGAACATGCAGGACAGCCATCCCCATACCCAAAAGTATAGGAAGAACAACTATTGGCAATACTTTACCAATAAGCCTCCACAATACCCACGGAACCAGAACAAATATCCCGACATCCGCAATAAGAGCGACAAAACTCTCCATTTAATCTCCTTACCCGTCACATCCAATTCCACAGCAATCGTATGCGGAGGCATTATACACTTTTTATATTGAATTTTTCAATTAAAGATACCTAATCATGCATATATTTGATCACGAAAAATCTATTGACACATATACAGACACGACTTTTCCATAAAGAAGCCCTTTCTTCCCTCCGCCATTCCGAACAGAAATCCGATCTTTCCGGCTCTCGCGAATGGTGGCCTCAACCGGTCAGAATTTTCCCGACAGACGCTTTCACCAAACACAGTACGAAAAGAATTTACCGCCCCAGGACACGAAAGGCGCAAACTTCACCCCTGTTGCCGCGTCTTGATCATAACCGCTTTGATGGCGGCAAGGATCACGCCCACATGCTTCAGCCTTCCTTTTTCGCCTCTCCTCACAGGAGTGATCCATTTTTTCAAAGAATGCGTATCGTCGCCATTCCCGCCTGCAACGAAGCCGACCATATCGTTCCCTGCCTTCTGGCTCTGGCGCGGCAGAACGGCCCTAAACCCCACAAGGTCGTCATCTGGGTCAACAACACTCAGGACGACACCTGTGCTCGTGCGCTCTCCCTGCTTTCCAGCGTGCCGTTTGACCTGAATGTGGTGACTGTCACCTATCCTCCCGCCCCCGCTCATGCCGGACGCGCCCGCCACGACGCCATGCGGCATGCGGCTCTTGGCGCACCGGATGACGCACTCCTGTTCACCACAGACGCCGATGCTGAAGTGGCGCCCGACTGGATGCAGAAAACACTGGAGGCCTTCACGCGCTTCAATGTCGCCGCCGTGTTCGGAAGAGCGCTTCTTCTCCCCGATGAAGCTCTGAAAATCCCTGCCCATCTGCATCAGGACGACGACAGGGAGCAGGCCTACAGCGCGCTACTTGAGCAGATCACGGCGAAAATGAATCCCGAGCCGCATGACCCATGGCCACGTCACGCGGAACATTCGGGCGCAAGCATTGCCGTCACACACAGCGCTTGGAAAGCCGTTGGAGGCATTCCGGAGATCCCGACCGGTGAAGACCGTGCATTCTACCATGCTCTCCGCGACAGCAATTTTCCTGTCCGGCACGCTCCCGACGTGAAAGTCTATGTTTCGGCACGTTTCGTTGGTCGCGCCAGGGGCGGGATGGCGGAAACACTCGCCCGACGGGTCATCGCTCAGGATGACTATATCGACGACGCTCTGGAAACTGTCTCCGCCCGCATGCTGCGTGTGAAGAAATACCTTTCACGACATGAGGTTGGACAGACTTCCAGAATTTTTGCCGACAGCGATGAAAGTCCGTCTCCCATACTGCGTGCAGAACTTCCCGGGCACCACCGCCGGGCAGAGCGCGTGCTTGCCTTTCTCAATCGGCGCTATAACCCGGTTGCATCATTGACGCCCCGGTATAACGCAGTCTTTCAAGACGATATGTCCCAGAGCGCTCCCTGTGATCGACTTCCCATGAATGCTCATGACAGGACTGGATAAAACAGTCAGCAGCCTCATCACCGGTGCAGGGCGTGTCAGTCTGTCCTGTCCAGTTCACCAGAAGCAGGACGCCATCTTTCGCCAGACTATCCGTCGCGCATGCCGCCAGTCGTCGAATATCGTCTTTGCCGAGAAAATAGAGCAGTTCGGACACGATCATCAGGTCACAGCCAGCGGCCTGTGAGGCGGGATACCCATCCGGCAGAAACGCCCTGATGAAATTGACATTCCCAGTTCCCGCACAGCGTTTTCGCGCCAGATCGAGAGCCGTGGCAGAAGCATCCACCGCCAGAACACGGTCACATCTCTCACTGAGCCTGCGGGTGCCGACCCCTATCGCGCAGCCCAGTTCCACCGCGAAACAGATGCGGTCTTCCGGGATGCAGGATAGCAGATGGTCCAGCTTTCTCCGCTCATAAGGAGTGGTTTCAAAATTCCATGGGTCGGGATTGGTGCGAAACAGCGCCTCAAAGATATCCGGCTGCCAGGTTTCTTTTGTCATGACGCGATGAAACATTCGTAGGGACACAGCAACCTTTCCAGCAACGCCTCCGGCAGAACGAAACCCTCCGGATCATCGTCAATGACCAGTCCCCGTTGACTCCTGTGCGCATTGATCGCCGCCCGCTTCACCGCCAGATGAGTGCTGATATCGAGACGTGAACCATGTGGTGGCTTCTCATCAATCAGCGTCTGCTGCGGGAGTGTAAGACCCCAGACCGGGTAAGCGAGCACTCTCAGAGCGGGACACATGGCCCCAAGCGCCTTGCCCATCAATGAAACAGCCTCGTGATCGCAATGAGGATCATGACGCCATGGCACGAGCACATTGATGCAATCATGCGTCTGACAGAGGTTGGCCAATGTCTGCACAACAGCGTCAAACGCTGGCCCTGTCGTCGGGACGGCCGTATCACGCAATCTGAGAAAGATGACCCGGTCAGGAGGAAGCCCCAGAAGGCTTAATGCGTCTCGCGCTTCATTCTCTCTGAGATCCCGAAGTCGATCGGCAGGCCAGCGACGTGAATTCGGATGGGAGCCAACGCCATCTGACGCAATGACCACGACAGGCGGACGTCCCAGCCTGACGGCTTCGGCTATGAAACCGCCACATCCCAGACTTTCATCATCAGGATGTGGCGCTACGACCAGAGAAGTTCCGGGAGCGATCGCGTCCAGATTCCGCAATGGCAGCCGGGCGAGGTCCGCAAGGAAATCAGCGACTTTCATGTCCTGTCCTCCGGGAACGGATGCTCCGTAAACCAGCCTGCGGCCTCGGTCAGAGTTTCATCCGGTGCTGGCTGGCGCAGATAAGTCGCCAGATCCCGCATGACCTGTTCAACAGGGCGTCCTTTAACGAACGCCATCACACCCAGCCCGCGTTGCACCAGCGGGATCAATGCGAGCGCAGCCTGCTCGACTGCGATGCGGGCAAGATTCACAAGGGCGACCGTTTCCCCCGTCTCAGCGTGGGGGTTGCAGGCCGCCATGGCCGCACGTCTCACCCACATCGACGCTGTTTCCCGAAGAATCAGCGCTTCGCCAATCCGCACCTGCTGGTGTGGGTTCGATGCACGATCCCGCGCCCGTAACTCTTCCAGCAAAAGACCGACCAGATGATCCATCCCACCCAGCGCAACTGCCGATCCCCGCCACGCGCCTGCTGAAAACTCGGGCTGACGCAGATAATCACCCGGTTTCCCAATGATGTTGTCCGCGGGAACGACAACGCCCGTAAAATCATAGGATCCGGTCCCGCTGCCGCTCATGCCTGTGAGATGGCCGGGTCCCGGCCCCATACGGGCTTTCTCCCCAACCGGGACGAGCACCATGACCGTATCCTCCTGTTCCGTTCGGGCCGTGATCAATGCCAGACCGACAGCCTGCACAGCACTGGCGAAACCTTTCTGTCCAGCAAGTCTTATTTCACTGCCGTTCTGCACAAGGGTTACGGCGGGGACACCATCTGTTACCCAAATTCCAGCCAGCGTATCTTGTCGCAGATACTCAGCCAGAAGCTGACGTTGATGCGCAGAACCATACAGCGACACCAGACGAACGACGTTGATATGACCTTCCAGACATCGGCCCAAAGCGAGACTGAGCCGCCCCGCCCGCCTCAGCAGTTCCGAAAGCGCCACCATTCCGGCCGGAGAGTCCGCAAGACCGAGCCCACCATTTTCAACAGGCAGAGTGGCTGAGAGGGCTCCGATTTCTGCAAGTTTTTGCAGCGACACGGAGGGAAAGTGCTCTTCATTATCAGCAGTTCCGAGATCCCCTTCTTTTTCGACAAACCGGAGAGCATTACGAAATTCCGATATACCGTCCTGAAAGGATCGCGTGGGCACAACAGGCATTCCGTCTTCTCCCACCCCGACAAGAAGCTGCCGGGCCATGAAAGAAACAAACGCTATGGCTCGTAAGGAGTTTTCGACGCCGATCTAGTTTCGATGATAACACTCAAGGGGAAGAGCACGATTCCAGACACGTCCGTCCTCGTCAGTCGAGACCAACGGGAGCGGAGCCATGCCGAATCACGGACAGACACACAAAACCACTTCCAGCGACTGCAGGAAGCTGTTTAGAATCAGATTTTGATTGGGAAACCGCAAGGTTAAGTGGTGCCGGTTAGAGGATTCGAACCCCTGGCCCCATCATTACGAATGACGTGCTCTACCAACTGAGCTAAACCGGCCCGCGTTGCGGTGGGAGGCTTCTAGCGCAGCTCCATACACAGTGCAAGCCTGTAATAACGAGATGGAAAAATATTTTCGAAGAAAATTCATGTTTTATTTCAAAGAGTTAAATTGGATTCAATTCATACCCCTCCCACCTGCCTGAAAAATCTGCCTCCATTAAATTCCAGTACGGGATCCAACCAAGCTCATCGGTCAGCGAGCAGAGCACACTCTGCTCATGTATTCACAACCCCGTGAGGAACATGAACAAGCCCCGCATGAGCACTCCCAAGGAAAGCGGAACATGCTGACGGGAAATCTATTTTATATATAAAAATCATTACGTTATTGAAAATCACCATACTTTTTCTGGATGATCACAGTCACGTCTGGAAGCAAAGTCTGCCATGCGACAGAACGGTAGCGAAGAGCGTCAAGGCAGAGTATCGTCCTGAGACACAGCCTCACAGAATAAGGATGACGTGTCATGGCATGGAACACACCGAAGATCACCGAAGTGCCTTTGGGCGCTGAGATCAACAGCTACGTTTGCGGCCAGAAGAAGTAAGATCCTTTTCGGGATCTTGTTTTCCACAGCCAGAAACGCCGCCCGCCTCGCGCTGGCGGCGTTTTGCATTTACAGACCAGTCTCATGATTGACCTTATTGTTCTCGGCGCCGCCGCCGGCGGTGGTTTCCCACAGTGGAACTCAAACGCGGAAGGCTGCCGACGCGCCCGATCAGGCGACCCCCTGGCCCCTGCCCGCACTCAGGCTTCCATCGCCATCAGTGGTGATGGTGACGAATGGTTCGTGGTTAACGCCTCACCCGACCTACGTCAGCAGATCAACCAGACACCAGCCCTTCATCCGAAGACCGGCCTGCGTTCCACACCGATCGCAGGGGTCATTCTGACCGGCGCGGAAGTGGACACCATCACCGGCCTCCTCACCATGCGTGAACGTCAGCCGTTCGAAATTCTGGCGACACGGCAGGTTCTCGACCAGCTTGACGCCAATCCGATTTTCGAGGCCGTGAACCGCTCCGTCGTGACACGCAAGGAATTCCCTCTCGACGAGACCATTGCGCTGACAAAGTCGGACGGAACCCCAGCCGGGATCTTCGTGACGGCCTTCGCAGTGCCGGGAAAGGTTCCGCTCTACGCTGAAAAGGGCGCCAATCCGGCGGAAATCGTTGAAAACGGTGAAACCGTCGGGCTGGAAATTACCGATGGCAAGCATCGCGCCCTGTTCATTCCGGGCTGCGCCTGCATGAACGATCGTCTTCGCGCACGTCTGAAAGGCGCGGACCTCGTGCTGTTCGACGGCACGCTGTGGGTCGACGATGAAATGGTCAGAGCAGGTCTGGGCGAAAAAACCGGCAAGCGCATGGGCCATATGTCGGTCAACGACACGGACGGCACGATCGCCGCCTTCCGTGACCTGAATGTGCAGCGCAAAGTTTTCATCCACATCAACAATTCCAACCCCATCCTGCTGGCCGACTCTTCCGAACGCGCCGAGACGGAAGCCGCCGGATGGGAAGTGTCTTATGACGGCATGAGGATCACCCTATGAGCGTAGCCCCTCTCTCCCCCGACGAACTGGAAGCGGCGCTGCGCGCTATCGGCGCCGAGCGTTACCACAACCGGCACCCGTTCCATCGGGCGCTGCATGACGGGAAACTCAACAGGGGGCAGGTTCAGGCATGGGCTCTGAACCGCTACTACTATCAGGCGCGTATCCCGGCCAAGGACGCTACCCTGTTGGCCCGTCTGCCAACGGCGGAACTCCGCCGTGAATGGCGACGTCGTATCGAGGATCATGACGGCGACACCCCGGACACAGGCGGCATTGCCCGCTGGCTGCGTCTGACGGACGGTCTGGGTCTGAACCGTGAGTATGTGGAATCCCTTGAAGGTCTGCTGCCCGGCACCCATTTCGCTGTGGATGCCTATGTGCATTTCGTCGGGGAAAAGACCATTCTGGAAGCCATCGCCTCCTCTCTCACGGAACTGTTCTCGCCGACCATCATCTCGGAACGGGTCGCCGGGATGCTGCGGAACTATGACTTCATCACAGAAGAAACGCTGGCTTACTTCACGCCCCGTCTGACACAGGCCCCCCGCGATTCCGATTTCGCGCTTGCCTATGTGAAAGAGCATGCCCGGACCGTGGAACAGCAGAATGCCGTACTCAACGCCCTGAAATTCAAGTGTGGCGTCCTGTGGTCCATGCTCGACGCGCTGGACTACGCTTATGTCACGCCGGGCAACATTCCGCCGGGCGCGTTCCGGCCTGCATGATGACAGCACCCTCTCCCACCCTGTCAGAAGATCTTGTTCCGGCCTTTGCCCGAGGCACGCGGCTCCAGCATGACAGGGTACGTGACCAGTGGATCGTTCAGGCTCCTGAGCGTGCTTTTCTGGCTGACCCCATCGCAGCGGAAATCCTGCGGCGGGTGGATGGCGCGACCTCTCTTGAAGCAATCATCAACTCTCTGGCGGGTGCGTTTTCTGCCCCTCGTGAGGTGATCGCGGGCGATGTTCTGGCCATGGTCGCCTCGCTGGCCGAGCGTCAGGTGCTGATATGGAAGGCATGACCGCTCCACCACCGATGAGCCTGCTGGCGGAACTGACGCATCGCTGTCCGCTGCAATGCCCCTACTGCTCCAATCCACTGGCTCTGGAACCGAAGAACAACGAACTCTCCACGGAAGAGTGGCTCCGCGTTCTCGATGAAGCCGCGGCCCTTGGCATCCTTCAGGTCCATTTTTCCGGTGGCGAGCCGATGGCGCGAAAGGATCTGCCTGAGCTTGTGCGCCATGCCGCCAGGGCCGGTCTCTACAGTAACCTGATCACCTCTGGCGTCCTGATGGACCGTGACAGTCTGGCGCGACTGGCGGATGCCGGGCTCGATCATGTCCAGCTTTCCTTTCAGGACGCCGACCCGAAGCAGGCCGAGATCATCGGCGGCATGAAAGGCGCGCAGCCCCGCAAGATCGAAGCGGCCCGACTGGTCGTGGAAGACGGGATGCCGCTGACCCTGAATTTCGTCATTCATCGTCTGAATGCCGACCGCGTGCCAGCCATGCTGGATATGGCGGAAGAACTTGGCGCGCGTCGCGTTGAGATCGCTCACACGCAGTATTACGGCTGGGGCCTGAAAAACCGTGCGGCTCTGCTGCCCACGCGCCATCAGCTCGAAGCGACTGAAAAAGCTGTTGCAGAGGCGCGCGAACGGTTCGGTTCCCGCCTCGCCATCGACTTCGTGACTCCGGATTATTACGCCGACGAGCCCAAGCCCTGCATGGGCGGCTGGGGGCAGCGTTTTCTCAACATTACCCCATCAGGTCGGGTGCTGCCGTGCCATGCGGCGGAGACCATACCGGGCGTCGCGTTCCCGACGGTGCGGGAAGCCTCCCTGAAGGACATCTGGGAAAACTCGAAGCTGTTTCAGATGTTCCGTGGCGTGGACTGGATGCCGGAGCCCTGCCGGTCCTGTGACCGCAAGGAGATCGACTGGGGCGGCTGTCGCTGTCAGGCGCTTGCTCTGACGGGTCGTGCAGACGCTGCCGATCCTGTCTGCCGCCGGTCTTCTGATCGTGGCGTGGTGGATGCGGCTCTGTCGGAAATCAATGGAACCGACAGCCGGGCGTCGGAGACCTTTGTCTACCGACGCTACGGTTCAGGCGAATAACCACTACCGAACTGAACGAAGCTCACTCCGGCTTGAGGCAGAAAGGTTTTTCTCTCTGCCTTTATTGCGTGATCAGCCGTCGTTCTTGGCCCATTCCGGGTGATGCTTGACCGTGATGTCGCGGCCTTTCAGCATCAGATCCCAGTACACATGCGGGAAGACCTTGGCCTTGAGCATCCAGGCAAAGCTACTGGGCTTGCGCTGGTCATAAGGGAAGCTGGGCGCAGGCTTTCCACCGTAGAGGAACTCCGCCAGCACCACCTTGCCGTAGCCGACCGTGAGCGGGCAGGCGCCATAGCCATCATAGCTTCCTGTGAGCGGCTTGCCTTCCAGCGACGCCAGCACATTGGCTACAATAACAGGTGTCTGCGCACGGGCTGCCGCCATGGTCTTGGCGTTGCTTGTGCCGATCACGTCGCCAGCACCGAAAACGGTGTCATATTTCGTGTGACGAAGCGTCGAGGGATCAACATCCACCCAGCCGCCGGCTCCGGCAAACGGACTGTTCTTGATGAAGTCTGGCGCACTCTGCGGCGGCGTTACATGCAGCATGTCGAAGTTGCGCGTTTCACGCGACTTGCTGCCGTCCGGTGCCGTCACGTCGAAAATGGCGACTTTGGCCTCGCCATCCACTGCCACAAGATTGTGCTTGTAGTGCAGGTTGATACCATAATAATCGACGGCATACTGGAGAGACGGGCGGTAGTAGGCCACGCCGAACAGAGCGTCGCCCGCCAGCAGGAAGTCGACTTCCGTGCGGTTGAGGACGCCTTCCTTGCGCCAGAAATCCGAGGCCAGATAGGCAATTTTCTGCGGAGCGCCTGCACATTTGATCGGCATCGGCGGCTGCGTGAAAAGGGCCTTGCCGCCGTTGAGTGTCTGGATGCAGGTCCAAGTATATTCGACATGCTCCATCGAATAATTGCTGCACACGCCGTTCTTGCCGAGCGTCTCGCTGAGACCTTCGATCCTGTTCCAGTCGAGCTGGAGGCCGGGGCACAGGATCAGGCGGCGATAACCGATGCGCTGACCGTCATCCAGCGTGACAATGTGATCATCCGGCTGGAAATACTCTGCCGCAGCCCGCAGCCAGGTCACGTCGGCAGGGATCAGGCCGCCTTCCTGCCGCAGGGTCTGCTTGAGGGTCATGACCCCTGCCCCCACGAGCGTCCAGCCGGGCTGGTAGGCATGCGTTGTGGCTGGATCAATGATGCCAATGGAGAGAGACGGCCGTTCACGGCGAAGACGGGCGGCAATGGCGATGCCTGCTGTACCGCCTCCGACAATGAGAATGGTGAACTGTTTGTCAGGCTGAACCGGCGTGGCGACTTCAGTCATGATCTTCGTCTCCTTCAAAGGAATGCAGTTTCACATCACGTTGGTGTGTAAGCCTGCGCTCAGAGGAGAGTTGCATCAAGGCCTCTCTCTCATGAGAGCGCGCATATCCGCATTGGGCATTCAGCACAGCCTTGAAGACCATGTTGAAATGTAGCCAACCGCCTGCCGCGCTTCATGGGCGGCAGGCTTTAGATCTCAGGCTTCTTCGTTGCCCTTGATCCAGACCTCGACAGGTCCCTGAAGCTTCATCGTCATCGGTTTGCCACGACGATCAAGCGACTTGCCGACGGCGACACGCACCCAGTTCTCGCTGAGGCAGTATTCCTCGACATTGGTCTTTTCGACGCCCTTGAAACGGATACCGATTCCACGGGCAAGCAGCTCTTCGTTGTAGAATGGGCTTTCCGGATCAACGGACAGACGGTCTGGAAGAGTATCGCTCATGAAACAAACACCTGTATCGGGTCAGATATGAAACAGGCCATCCGAAGATGGCCTGCTGAATGATAACCGTTCGGAGTGCGTCTGTGTTCAGACGCCGCGGACGATCACACTGGCGTTGGTGCCACCAAAGCCAAAACTGTTTGAGAGCGCAATATTGACCTTACGCTGCTGCGCTTCGTGCGCCACGCGGTCGATAATGCTTTCCCGTGATGGATTATCAAGGTTGAGCGTCGGCGGAACGACACCGTCGCGAATGACCAGCATGGAGAACATCGCCTCCACCGCACCAGCCGCGCCCAGAAGATGACCGATCGCTGACTTGGTGGAAGACATCGCCACCTTGCGGCCTTCATCGCCGAAGAGACGCTCGACCGCATCCAGCTCAAGATCATCCGCCATGGTGGACGTGCCATGCGCATTTACATAGCCGATCTCGCCCGGCGTGATGCCCGCGCTGCGGACAGCCGCGAACATGGCGCGATACGCCCCTTCATGGCCCTCTGCCGGGGCCGTGATGTGATGCGCGTCACCCGACATGCCGTAACCCACGACTTCACCGTAAATCTTGGCGCCACGCTTTTTCGCGTGCTCGTATTCCTCGAGCACAACGATACCGGCGCCCTCGCCCATGACGAAACCGTCACGGTCGCGATCCCACGGACGGGAAGCCTGCTTCGGGCGATCGTTGAACCCTGTGGACAGGGCACGGGCCGAGCAGAACCCGGCGATGCCGAGCTTGCAGACCGTTGCCTCAGCGCCACCAGCAATCATCACATCGGCATCGCCGAGCATGATGAGACGCGCGGCGTCACCAATCGCATGAACGCCTGTGGCGCAGGCCGTCACTGCTGAATGATTCGGCCCCTTGAAACCGTACCGGATCGATACGTTTCCAGACACCAGATTGCCCAGCGCCGACGGGATGAAGAACGGAGAAAGCCGCTTCGCCCGTCCCTCATAGACCGTAATGGAAGCATCGTAGATCGTCTGCAGACCACCGATGCCGGAACCGATCTGTACGCCTGTGGCGCAGCGATCTTCTTCCGACTCGGGCTTCCATCCGGAATCCTCGACGGCCTCTGCGGCCGCGATCATTCCCAGATGGATGAAGCGATCCATCTTCTTCTGGTCCTTTACAGGAATCCAGTCCGAAATGGTGAGTTTACCCTCGGAGGTAGGGCCTTCCGGCACCTCGCCGCCGATATGCGCTGCAAGTTCGCTCGGATCGAACGAGTGAATACGGTCGATACCGCTTTCACCCGCGATGAGACGCTTCCAGACGTTCTCGGTGCCAAGCCCGAGAGGCGTTACCATCCCCATACCGGTGACGACCACGCGTCTCCGTCCCAAATCTGATCCGCCCGACTGCAGCAAGCTCGCTCGCCCCCTGATTTTCAGAACAAAATGGGTCCGCGCACCAACTGCATGGACCCGTCAGATACAGAAAACCTTAAGCGGCTTTCTGTGCCTCAATGTAATCAATCGCATCCTTGACGGTCGCGATCTTCTCGGCTGCGTCTTCCGGGATCTCTACGTTGAAAGCCTCTTCAAACGCCATCACCAGTTCGACCGTGTCGAGGCTGTCTGCACCCAGATCGTCGATGAACGACGCGTCCGGTGTCACCTTGCTCTCTTCAACGCCGAGATGCTCGACAACGATCTTCTTAACCTTATCAGCGATTTCGCTCATCTGTTTCTGCTTCCTGTATGCCCAAGCATTTCGGGCGAATGGTTGGCGCTCACCCCGTCCCGGCCACAAGCCGGAGCAGGGCATTCGAACGGGGCAACCGAGGTATGCCCAACGAGGCTGCGGGGGCGATTAGCACGGAAATATTCCCGCCGCCAAGCGGATGCATGAAAAGCATGACGTTTCATGATCGCACCGGGTTCAAAACCAGTCACCTTCCTTAGCTCACGTTTTCGAGAAAAGGTAGTCTCCGCAACGAATTCCAAGCAATTCGTCTTATATCATCGCCATCCCGCCATTGACATGCAATGTCGCGCCGGTGACCCATGCCGCCTCTTCCGACGCCAGATAAACCACGGCGGACGCCACATCGTCGGGCGAGCCCATGCGACCCAGCGGGATCGATCCCACCAGCTTCTCCTTCTGCGCATCCGGCAGCACATCCGTCATCGCCGTGGCGATAAAGCCCGGCGCAACCACGTTCAGCGTCACTCCACGGGAGCCGGCTTCCTGAGCCAGAGACTTGGTCATACCCACCAGTCCGGCCTTGGCGGCGGCATAGTTGGCCTGCCCCGCGTTTCCGGTTGTCCCCACTACGGAGGCGATGCTGATGATACGTCCCGCACGCCGACGCAGCATGCCCTTGAGCGCTGCACGGCAGAGTCGGAACGGTGAGGCGAGATCGACCTCAATCACCCTGGACCAGTCCTCATCCTTCATGCGGATGGCCAGCGTGTCCCGCGTAAGTCCCGCATTATTCACGAGAATATCGAGCGGAGCCCCGGCGACTTCCTCTGCGCGGGCCACAAGCTGCTCCGCCGCTGCCGGGTCGGACAGGTCGGCTGCGACGACATGTACACGCTCTCCGCCCAGAGCCGCCGCCCGTTCAGCCAGAACGGATTCGCGTGTGCCGGACAGAACGACCGTCGCGCCCTGCTGATGAAGCTGGCGGGCGATGGCCTCGCCGATGCCGCCCGTGGCGCCGGTAACGAGCGCGACCTTGTTGGAAAGACTGAACATAAATTCCTGTCCTGTTCGAATGGAGTCAGACCGAAGAAGGAAAAGACCGTCAGAGGGTCCGGAGGAAGCTGTCGATGGTGTCGAGCGTGCCGACAGACTCGGTTTTCGCCTCAGGCGCAATCCGGCGAATCAGGCCAGAAAGCACTTTGCCCGCCCCGAGTTCCACAAAATGATCGATGCCCATGCAGACCATAGCCTCGACACTTTCACGCCAGCGGACCGTGCCGGTCACCTGCCTGACCAGCAGTTCACGAATCATGTCGGGAGATGTCACTTTCGCCGCTGTCACATTGGCGATGATGGGCACGATGGGAGCTTTCACGTCGGCGCCATCCAGAGCCTCGGCCATCTCATCGGCGGCCGGGCGCATTAGGGAGCTGTGAAATGGCGCGGAAACCGGCAATTTGACGGCCCGTTTGATGCCTTTCTCCTTGGCGATCACAATCGCCCGGTCAATGGCCGCCATCTGGCCGGAAATCACGATCTGACCACCACCATTGTCGTTGGCCACCTCAAGGATCTCACGCTGATCCGGCTGCCCTTCAACTTTGAGAACGGCAGCCTCCTCGCATACTTCCTGCGCCTGCTCAGGGGTCACGCCGATCAGAGCCGCCATGCCGCCCTCTCCGGCAGGCACAGCGCGCTGCATCGCACGGCCGCGCAGACGCAGCAGACGCGCTGTTTCAGCAATTCCGAAAGAACGGGCCGCAGCAAGGGCGGAGTATTCACCAAGAGAATGACCGGCCATCAGCGTCGCTCTGGTGCTGAAATCGACGCCGCCTTCCCGCTCCAGAACCCGGACTACGGCCATCGATACCGCCATCAGCGCAGGCTGCGTGTTTTCCGTGCTGGTCAGTTCCTCCGCCGGACCTTCAAAAATAATCTTTGAAAGTTTTTCCTCCAGCGCATCATCAACTTCCTGAAAGACTTCCCGCGCTGCCGGAAACGCATCCGCCAGATCCTGCCCCATGCCAGGAGACTGACTTCCCTGACCCGGAAAAACAAAGGCGTAGACAGACATTCAGTAGCTCCTGGACTGATGATGACATGAAGTCAGCCCGTCGTCCGGCGGGCCATACGTGCGGAAAAATCCGGCGTTACACAGGGTGATGAAGGGAAAACGTCATGGAATGTCAATGCAGGGGCCTTTATCGCCTCTGTTAACAAATCGTCATCCCCCCTCCGATATCCTGCTGGAATCTGATTTTTTCTGGAATCGTGAGGACGAAAATGGTTCTGGCAACGGATGTTGATGTCAAAGGCACGGACGACGTCTGGCGGCCGATGACTGTGCTGACGGCGCTCTCTATGAGACCTGACGACCGCAAGATACGCAGTTTCCGGTGCCGCGAATGCAAGGGCCACGTCACTCTGCACCGTCAGTCGAAAGACGGCGAGAAAGAGGCTCATACGCAACACGTTACTCGCTGGACAGGCTGCCCCCGCAGCGACTGCTACGATGAGCACGGTTTACGTCCGCATCCCAATCCCGCCCTGTAAAATCGCGCCCTACTGACGAAAGCGCCAGATCAGCACCAGCAGGACATCCCAGGCCGTCGCCGGATATTCCCGTAGATGCACCCACAGCCGACGTCCACGCGACAGATCGGCGCGCGAAGGCGCAGGTACTGCCACGGTGATCCAGCCCAGCGCCCGCAGCATGGCGACACAGCGCATCATGTGAAAATCGCTGGTGACGACAGCCACGGGGCCATCATATCCCTGCTCACGCAGCAGCTTCGTGCAGGCAATGGCGGAATCGCACGTATCAGCCGAGCGATCCTCACGCAGGATGGCTTTTTCCGGCACACCCGCCGACAGCAGCAGATCGGCCATCACATCCGCTTCGGTGCGCCCTGACTGCGGGACGCCGCCTGTCACAACATACAGACTGTCGCTGTGCCGTGCGCCAAAACCAAGAGCCGCCTGCACACGCGCCAGAAGAGCCGGGCGCGGTGAACCGTCAGGATACAGAGCGGCACCAAAAACGATAACAGGGAGCATCTCGATTCTTCAGGAAAGCGACAGAGAAACCGAAAGCAGTCCTAAAGGGACCAGCGTCGCTACCGTGGCCCGCCACACGCCTTCGAACTGGGACGCATCAACCCCACGCACCTCCAGCCGGGCAGCGAGATCCGCCACCGTATTGCGACCGTCGATCAACGGGAAAATCCCGCGCGCCTGCGGAGGCAACTGCACGGTCACCGTCTCGCTTCCTTCACCCACACTCAACTGATGTGTGTCGGTCATGGCCATGGCGAGGCGGATACCATCCACGCCATGAAGCTGCGGAACAGCTTTCGGGTTCATGCAATCCGGCGCGACCGACGACACTCCCGACTCTCCTCAGCGAGGCAGAAGCTTGCCGCGCTGCCACTCCTCAGCAGCCTCATCAGCGCTCATGCCCAGATGCCGGACTGCATTGTCGAGGGCGCTGACAACCTTGTTGCCGAGCGTCAGTTCGTCCAGTTCATCAATCAGATCGCTGTCCGCCTTTGCACGCGACGCTTTGTTGATCAGCAGACGCGCTTCCAGTTCTGCGCCCGCCGCGCCTTTCGGATCAGCAAGCGGGCGAAGCGGGATGGAGTGAATGAGATAGCAGGGCGTGAACAGTGGCAGAACGACCGCCTCTCCTGCCTCTACCGCAGCCGCGGCTGTCTCGTACGCCTGCTCGTCCGGCTGGGATTCGATGGTGAATCCAGCTTCCGTCAGACGATAGCCCGCCACGACCTGCCGCACGCGGGAAACAAGGCTTTCCGGTGTGATGAGATTGCGCGCAACGGACGACGCCGCCAGTTCCTCGATTGAGGATAGCCCGGACAGGGAACTCCCCGCGCCTTCCGAAACAAAGAAACCGAAACTTGGGCGATACAGATTACCCAGCGTTTCCACGGCGGGGGAAAGAAGCCCCTCATCCATTGTCGGCAGCCATGCCGTCGCGAAAAGATCAATCTCCCCGTCTGCCATCATTTTCGCAAGAGAGGCGTCATCTCCCGCGATGTAATCCGGCTCGATCTCATAAGCCTCCAGAACACGCGCAACAGCAGCCGCCACCACGGCGTGCAGAGGAGTGTTCCGATAGGCGAGTGTAAATGCGGTCATCAGGAAATGTTCTTTTCTGTATCCAGGGAGAAGAGAAGGAGACACGGGCTGAAGGCCCGCCTGTTCACAGCGGGCCTTTCAGGATCAGTCGCAGACTACCAGATTTTCACCCGCTGGTCCGGCGCAAGATACAGCTTCTGGTCAGGCTGCACATTCCAGGCCTTGTACCAGGCGTCGATGTTGTGCGCAGGCAGATTGACGCGGGCTGCAGGCGCTGAATGCGGGTCGATCACGGCCAGCTGTCTGGCGCGGTCTTCACGCACCTTCATCCGCCAGACCTGCGCCCAGCCCAGAAAGACCCGCTGATCCCCGCTCATGCCGTTCAGAACCGGCATATCCTTGCCATTTAAGGACGCATGATAGGCATCCAGCGCCAGAGTCAGACCACCGAGATCGGCGATGTTCTCGCCCATTGTCAACTTGCCGTTGAGATGCACGCCCGGAAGCACTTCAAACGCATCATACTGTGCGCCAAGGCGTTCGCCGAGTTTTTCGAAACGGGCGGCGTCTTCCTTGGTCCACCAGTCGCTCAGACGGCCGTTTTCATCGAACTTGCGGCCTTCATCGTCGAAACTGTGCGTCATTTCGTGCCCGATAACGCCACCAATCGCGCCGTAATTGACGGCGTCATCCGCGTGCGGATCAAAGAAAGGCGGTTGAAGGATTGAGGCCGGGAATACGACTTCATTGAAGACAGGCTGGTTGTAGGCGTTCACCGTCTGCGGCGTCATATCCCACTCATCGCGATCAACCGGCTTGCCGAGATGAGCCAGCCAGTAACGCCACTCAAAGGCGACGGCGCGGGCGGCATTGCCGTACACGTCGCCCGGCGTGACCGTCAGGTCCGTGTAATCACGGGATTTCCTGGGGTAACCGACCTGAATGTCGAAGTGATCCAGCTTGACCAGTGCGTGCTGCTTTGTGACTTCGGACATCCAGCTATTGTTCTGGAGCCTGACCCGGAACGCCGCTTTCAGGCGGGTCGTCAGAGCTTCCATCTTGATCTTGCTCTCAGGTGGGAAATACCGGTCGACATAAATCTTGCCGATCGCCCAGCCCATCGCATTATCCGTGGCGTCGGTCGCCCGTTTCCAGCGCGCCGCCAGCTTCGGCTGTCCGGCTATGGTCTTGCGATTGAAATCATAGGACGCGTTCACAAAGGGAGAAGACAGCGTCGCAGCGGAATTGTTGGCCAGATGAAAAGCCAGCCATGCCTGCAGAACGGGTAGTGGCGCAGCCCCCAGCAGTTTCGCCTGACCGGTAATCGCGGAAGGCTCACCAACAATAATTCTGGCGGCGTCGGCCTGCTGCACCGTCAGTCCAGCGCCATCCAGCCACGCGCCCCAATCAAAGCCGGGAGCCTTTTCCGTCAGGCTGGCGACCGTAAACGGATTGTAGGTCTTGTCAGGGTCGCGCAGATCGACACGCGGCCAGTGCACCGCAGCCAACTGACTTTCCAGCGCCACAATATCCTTCGCACGGGCCTCGGCGTCCTGCCAGCCGACAAGGGTCAGCATTTTCGCGATATAGGCTTCATACGCCGTCTTCTTCGCGGCGAATTCCGGCTTCAGATAATAGTCCCGGTCGGGCATGCCCAGACCGCCCTGATCCAGCGTGAGTGCAAACCGTGTCGGGTCTTTGGCATCCGGCTGGATGTACAGGGAGAAAGCGGAAAACTGGAAAGATGTCTGTCCGGTCCCGATCAGATGAGCGAATTCAGCTGGCGTTTTCAGAGCACGGATGGCCGCAAGATCGTTCTGAAGCGGCTTCGCTCCCAACGCCTCGACCGCTTTTTCATCCATGAAACTGGTGTAGTAAACTGCCAGCTTCTGCTCTGTCGTCTGCGGCGCGACAATGTGTTTTCTGGCCAGATCCGCAAGAATGTCGCGCACACGCTTCTGGGACAGATCGCGCAGGGCGTCGAACACGCCGAAAGAGGTCCTGTCGGCCGGAATATCAATGGCTTTTACGGCCTTGCCATCCGCATAGCCAAAGAAGTCATTGCCCGGCAGGAGTGTCGTATCGCGACCCGCCAGATCAAATCCCCAGGGCTTGATGGCAGCCCCCTGCCCGGCTGTTGCGGCCATCGCGGATGTGACCAGGCTGGAGGCCAGCATCAGGCCGGAAAGGGAGGAAAGAATGGCGGACTGACGGACTTTGTTCTTCAAACGCGACATGCAGAGACAACACCTTGTGACACAGGAACGATCACCCGTTCCCTGTTTCAACGATCTGTTCCGGTCATGGTAGGACGCCGACCGGCACCGGTCAAAACCATGCCGTTCCCGGACAGCCGCTAGGCGCCGATTGCCACTGCTTCCCGCTCGAAACTACGCTGGCGACGGCGGATCAGGGCAAACACCAGCCGCGCCGCAAGAGCATGCAGCCGACTGTGTGGCTTGAAACCGATGGTCTTGAAGACCATGCCCGTGACGCGGTCGATATGCTTCTGACGATAGGATTTGAGCGCGCGCGACATATAACCTGCGATGCAGCGCTTGCGCTCATAGCGCACCGAGGGGGGCTCGTTTGTCGTGTAGTAGGCGGAAGCGAGTTCGTCGTCCTCGCTCTCCGTAATACGCCCCAGAGCAATCCGGGTGCGGGCCCAGGCACCGAGGCGTTCCCGCTTCAGATAGCGGCGCATGTGATCGTAAAACAGCTTGAAATGCCGGTATTCATCAGCGGCGATCTGCTTGCAGATGGCTTTCAGAAGAGGCTCATCCGTCGCGTCCGCCAGCGATGAATAGAAAGAGGATGTCCCGGTTTCCACCATGCATCGCGCGATCAGCTCGCCGGTGCGGGAGCCGCGAACGGACGATGTCGTGTTCAGGTCAATGTGGAACGTGTTGCGATAGCGTTCGAACGCCGCAGGATAATCCCATGATGGATCAGCCAGCATGGCCCAGCGGCCCAGCGCATCGCCATGCTGGATTTCCTCAAGCGCCCAGTTATCGGCCGCTTCCTGAAAATCCGCATCGTCCGCAAAGACGTGATTCAGGTAAACAGCATAATCCACACTGTTACGTTCAACGACAGAGGCAGCCTTCACAACGGCTACAATGTCCGGATCAACTCTGGATGGCTCGAAACTACCCCAGTCCATCTGGTCGATATGCCAGTGCTTCATTGCCTCCCCCCGTCCTGAATCTATGGCGTCAAACGCTCTCGCCTGCGCCTAAATGCCCATGAGGTCAAGAGAAGACATCGAAAAGAAACGATCCTTTATCCTGCGCAAAAATATGGAGCGCCGTCAGGAATTATCTCTTGCCGGCATCTTCTTTCGGGAAGCGCCTGCTTTTAATATCGAGGATGGTCCTTTCCCGGCATCCATGCGCTGGGATGACAGAGAGGCAGTCCGGGAAATAGGAAAACTTTCCGAGGCTGAGCGATCCTGTGTTCTGGTTACCCGCTTCACCGATGCAAGCAGTTGTTCGGCCGTGACGGGCTGCCCGAACAGCCACCCCTGCCCGCACTCCACACCCAGTTCTTTCGCCAGAGCCGCATCCACTTCGGTTTCGATCATTTCCGCCACTGTTCGGCATCCCAGTTCGAAGGAGCAGCGGGCGATCGCCCTGATCAGAATCCTGTCCCGCCCACTGCTCATGGCGTTCCGAAAGAAATGGCCATCAATTTTTACAAAATCCACGGGAAAGCGGCGAAGATATTCAAAACTCATCGCACCCGCGCCAAAGTCATCCAGACAGATCCTGTGACCACGCTTCACCAGCCACTGAAGAAGCGTGGTCGCGCCGTCAAAATTGGTGATGCCCCGCGTCTCGGTAATTTCGATAAGCAGACGTGACGGGCTGATCTTCATCTCCGCCGAGTCCAGCAGGTTCATCATCTGACTGGCGAATTCAGCGGACTGCACCGAACGTCCGGACACATTCAGCGCGAGCTTGATTTCATTGGGAAGCTTCTGAAGCAGCTTGATGGTCTTGACGCAGTTCAGCAGGTCAAACGTGTTGATCATGCCGATCTGCTCGGCGATCTGAATGAAATCGCCCGTATTGGCAATTCCCCGGGCAACACCTTCGGCGAAGCGTGTCAGAACTTCATAATGCTGAATGATCCCGTTCTTCAGCGTCAGAATGGGCTGCAGCACCTGAAAGAACGTCTCGTCATTGATGATGTTGCGGCAGGATGTCGTAAGCCCCCGGTCGCGGTTATTCGCGGCGGCCAGACAGTCCGGCAGGTTTTCAAACGCTACGTTCTGTCTTGTCGTTTCATCGGCAAATGTTTCAAGCGCGTAGTTCAGTGCCTTCTCGACTTCCTCATTTTCCATGAGCATCGCATCGAGCGGCAGCTTCTGGACACAGGGGCGGGTCAGCGGAACCTCTGTCGCCTCGACGATTTTCTCCGCGACAAGATCGGGATCGTCGTCAGCCTTCTGAAAATAGGCAAAAGCGCCATTGCCAAGGCGGGTGACAGCCCCGTTTTCGCTGCTCAGACGAAGAATCGCCTCGATTTCCGCATAAAACGCCTTACCAAGGGCCGTATCCTGCATGGCGGAGTTTTCCACCGTCTGAGGCAGGGCCAGCATCACAAGGCTGTACTGCGCCTGTCCGTCTCCTGCTGAAATCAGACGCTGCGCAACACTCAGAAAAGAGGAGCGATCAAGGAAACCGTCCTCAGAGGAGGACGGAGTAAAACCACGATCCAGAATGGTCGCGGTCACAAGACGCTCTCCAACGCTGCCCGGCATGACCGTCATACCCAGCATGGCGACAGTATTTTCGCTTTTGCCGCGCAGGAACCGGACAGCCGTACGTCTGACCGGCTTTCCCTGATCGAACGCTTCCACGACCCGTTTCAGAAAGATGCGATCGGACGGAATGAGCATGTCGAACAGCGACATGTTCCTGACAGCTCGGGCGTTATGACCCGTCAGTTTCTGAATGGCGCCCCCGACATGACGTATTCTGAAGGCGCGATCCACTTCAAACAGCACATCAGCCGCAGCAAACGCCAGAGCCGCCAGTTGTTCCAGCCTGCGTTCTATGGAAGCGCTGGCTCTATCATTTTCGTGGAGCCCCATCTGACCCGGCACACTCATCGCAGTTCAGTGCGTAACGATGCCTTACAGAAGATAAAAAGTGCTTAAGCATCCGGCGTATACTCACCCCTGCCTGCGTCGAAGCGTGCTTTTCTCCGGTTATCCTCCTCCGGGAGTCTTCTGCTCGTTGAAAAAGGAGAGCATTCCGTGCCAGAACGGGTATCCCGCAGATAACAGGAACACCTTCCGGCCATGGCAGACGGCAGCTCCCTCAGCGCCCTTTCTCCGTCCCAGACGAACGCAGGAACGCCGTTACGGCACGACTGGACACGTGACGAAGTCGAAACGCTTCTGAATCTTCCTTTTCCCGAACTGCTTTACCGGGCGCAGACCCTGCACCGTCAGTTCTTCGACCCGACGGAAATCCAGATCTCGACGCTTCTGTCGATCAAGACCGGTGGTTGCCCGGAAGACTGCGCCTATTGCCCGCAGAGCTCACGCCATGACGAGCGGATCAAGGCGGAAAAGCTCATGGCGGTTGACGGGGTGATCGCGGAAGCCAAGCGGGCCAAGGAAGCTGGCGCGGCCCGCTTCTGCATGGGGGCCGCCTGGCGCTCCCCGAAGGATCACGATCTGGAAACGGTCTGTTCCATGATTGAAGGCGTGAAGGCGCTCGGTCTCGAAACCTGCGTCACCCTCGGAATGCTGGATGACCGGCAGGCTCACCGCCTCAAGGACGCCGGGCTGGATTACTACAACCATAACATTGATACGTCGCCGGAATTTTATGGCGAGATCATCTCCACACGCACCTATCAGGATCGTCTCGACACATTGTCGAATGTCCGTGATGCAGGCATCAACGTATGCTGTGGCGGGATTGTCGGTATGGGTGAAGGCGAATCAGACCGCGCCGGGATGATCGCGTCACTGGCTTCCATGCCGAAGCATCCCGAGAGCGTGCCGATCAATCTGCTCGTCAAGGTTGCCGGAACACCGCTGCAAACAGCCGAGGAAGTCGATCCGATCGATTTCGTGCGCGTGATCGCCGCCGCTCGCATCACGATGCCTTCCAGCCACGTACGCCTCGCGGCCGGACGCGAGAACATGACGGATGAAGCGCAGACCCTGTGCTTCCTGGCCGGGGCGAATTCGATTTTCTACGGTGAGCGTCTGCTCACGACCCCCAACCCGGCGGCTACACGCGACCGTCAGTTACTCGACCGGCTGGGCATGAGCACCACCGTTTCGGCTAAATAACATCCAGATCAACCGGTGCAGGAGGTTTATATCCTGCACCGGAACATCTCTCAGTTGAGAGTCGCATCCAGAGTAATGTCTGTCTTGAACAGCTTGGAAACCGGGCAGTTCTCTTTCGCCTTCTCCGCCAGCTTCTGGAATTCCTCCTGACTGACGCCCGGCACGGCGCCTGTAAGCGTCAGGCTGATCGAGGTGATGGCGAACCCGGCATCCTGCTTGTCCAGAGAGACGACAGCCTTGGTATCGAGCGCTGTCGCTGTATATCCGGCGTCGCCGAGAATAAGCGAAAGCGCCATCGTGAAGCACGATGCGTGAGCCGCGCCGATCAGCTCCTCAGGATTGGAGCCGGGCTTGCCTTCAAAGCGGGTATTGAAGCCGTAAGGCTGATCCTTCAACGCGCCACTTTCGGTGGAAATCAGGCCCTTGCCTTCCTTGATGTTCCCTTCCCAGTGGGCCGTGCCATATTTTTTGATCGTCATTGCAGTCGCTCCTTCAGGACAGTCTGCGTTCCGGTCTGGAATCGCCGTGCTCCAGACCATGTGGGAATCAGAACGCCTGAGAGCCAGAGGTGTTTCGCAATGCTCGCAAAGAGATGATGCAGCAAACCGGGCAAATCATGTGCATACCGGTGACGATGTTTTGGAATTGTACAGGCCTTAGGGGCGACGAACAGTCAGTCCGTGATGAAACGCCGAAGAAAACATGGGTCGGGGGAGGCTTTCCTTATGGCTTTGACCGGGCCATTCTCCCGGCCCACAGCCCGACTCAGGCAATGTGTCCCTGAGGTTTGTCACACGTTATCTACCGGAGAGTGTTATGAGTGCTGCAACGACTGAAGTCCGTGCTTCGACGGACGTTCTCCTGATTGGCGGAGGTGTCATGAGCGCCACGCTCGGCACCTTTCTCAACACGTTGCAGCCAGACTGGACGATCGACATCTTTGAGCGCCTCGACGATGTGGCGCAGGAAAGCTCGAATGCTTGGAATAACGCCGGAACCGGACACTCGGCTCTCTGCGAGCTGAACTACACTTCCGAAAACGCGGACGGCAGCATCGACATCACCAAGGCGCTGAACGTCAACGAACAGTTTCAGGTGTCGCGCCAGTTCTGGTCCTACCTTGTCAAGACAGGTCAGATCGCCAATCCACGGGACTTTATAACCCCCGTCGCCCACATGAGTTTCGTATGGGGCGACAAGAATGTCGACTTTCTGCGTCGTCGTTATGAAGCGCTGAAAGATCACCCGCTTTTCTCCGGCATGCGGTATTCGGAAGACGCCGAGCAGTTGCGTCAGTGGATTCCGCTGGTGATGAAGAACCGCCCCGCTGGCGAAAAACTGGCGGCGACATGGATCGCCTCCGGAACGGACGTCAATTTCGGCGCACTGTCGCGTCTTCTGATCAAGGCTCTGAAAGAAAAGCCGGGCGTCGCGCTGCATACAGGACACGAAATCGAGGACATCAAACGCAGTTCTGACGGTCGGTGGAATGTGCGCGTCAAGGCTCTTCATACAGGCCAGTCACGCACGATCAGCACGCGCTTCCTCTTCATCGGCGCAGGCGGCGCCGCTCTTCCGCTGCTTCAGAAGACCGGCATCCCGGAAGCGCGCGGCTATGGCGGCTTCCCCGTCAGCGGTCAGTTCCTGCGCTGCAAGAATCCCGATGTCATCGCCGCTCACCGCGCCAAGGTTTACGGCAAGGCTTCCGTTGGCGCGCCTCCCATGTCGGTGCCGCATCTCGACACCCGCATGATTGACGGTCAGCCAGCCCTGCTGTTCGGGCCCTATGCCGGGTTCTCGACCCGCTTTCTGAAAAAGGGCTCCCTGCTTGATCTGCCGCGCTCGATCAATGCCGGCAATATCGGAGCCATTCTGGCCGTGGCCCGCGATAACTGGGCGCTCACCAAATATCTGATCCAGCAGGTTCTCCAGAGCAATTCCGACCGGATGAAAGCGCTCCGAGAGTTCGTGCCTGATGCCCGCGATGAGGACTGGGAACTGGTTGTCGCCGGTCAGCGCGTGCAGGTCATCAAGTCTGATGCAAAAAAAGGCGGCGTGCTTCAGTTCGGTACGGAAGTGATCAGTTCAGCCGATGGATCGGTTGCAGCGCTTCTTGGCGCTTCACCGGGCGCTTCCACGGCGGCCCCGATCATGCTCAATGTGATCCGCAAGTGCTTCGCCGCCCAGCTTCCGGCATGGGACGCAAAGCTCAAGGAAATGATCCCCTCTTTCGGTCAGAAGCTCTCTGACAACCAGCAGCTTTGCGAGGCGCTCCGCAAGGACACAACGGAAGCCCTTCGTCTGGAGGACTGAGAGCTTCACTGATCCGAGCAGGTGGAAGGGGTTTCCAGCCGGATCAGCACTGTGTCATGACCGCAAAACCCTGGAAGGAGGCTTTCTGGACAGAGGCATTTCGCCGCTTCAGAAAGTCTCCTTTTCTTTTGCGGCATCGCAATCCCGCAAAAGCAATATTTCAAAACCATCAAATAAATTCTCAAACAATATAAATCTTTACAATTAATTGTATTTGTATCTTTTTGTAAACAATAGTTTCCGGTCTGCATCAAAACATTAACAGCACGTTAATTATACTGTCACCTACGCCCTTCTCTTCAAGGCTATCAGCGCAATCGTGAGTCCACACCTGTCACGAAAGCAAAGTGATGACCGAGACAGATCGTCGTAATTTTCTCAAGCTTTTGACATCGGGCGCGATGGCGACAACGCTGCAGCAGAGCATCGGCAAGGCCGTTGCGATGCCGGCCAATACCCGCACCCGCTCCATTGACGACATCGAACATGTCATCTTCCTTATGCAGGAAAATCGCTCGTTCGATCATTATTTCGGCATGCTGCAGGGTGTCCGGGGCTATAATGATCCCCGCGCCGTGCGCCTGCCATCCGGCAATACGGTCTGGAGCCAGCCGAACGGCACGGACAAGGTGATGCCGTTCCATCCTGACGCACCGGACATGGGCATGCAGTTCCTTGCCGATCTGCCCCACGACTGGGCGACGACCCATGAAGCCTGGAACAACGGCAACTGGGATGGCTGGATCCCGGCCAAGACCACGACCTGCATGTCGCATCTGATGCGGGAAGACGTGCCGTTCCATTACGCTCTGGCCGACGCTTTCACGATCTGTGATTCCTATCACTGCTCGATCATGGGCGCGACCGATCCCAACCGCTATTACATGTGGACGGGTTATGTCGGAAACGACGGCACGGGCGGCGGTCCGGTGGTCAGTAACGCTGAAGCCGGTTACGGCTGGTCAACCTACCCCGAGCGTCTGGAAGCCGCTGGTGTTTCGTGGAAAGTCTATCAGGACATTGGCACCGGCCTGAGCGCCGCCGGCTCATGGGGCTGGACGAGCAACCCTTATATCGGAAACTACGGCGATACTTCGCTCCTGTATTTCCACCAGTATCAGAACGCTGCGGACTCCTCGCCGCTGGCCCAGAAAGCCCGTACAGGCACCAACACTGCCGTATCCGGCACGCTGTTTGATATTTTCAAGGCTGATGTCAAAGCCGGGACGCTGCCGCAGGTTTCATGGATTGTTGCGCCCGAGGCTTATTCAGAACACCCGAACTGGCCTTCGAACTACGGAGCCTGGTACATTTCTCAGGTTCTCGACATTCTCACGGACAATCCAGACGTCTGGAGCAAGACCGCCCTGTTCATCATGTTCGATGAAAATGACGGCTTTTTCGATCACATCGTTCCTCCCTCACCTCCGCCGTCAACGACGCAGGGCAGTTCAACGGTCTCCATAGAAAACGAGATCTATCCCGGCTCATCCAGCTATGCCGCTGGTCCTTATGGTTTCGGCCCGCGCGTGCCGATGCTGGTCGTTTCCCCTTGGAGCCGTGGTGGCTGGGTCAACTCGGAAATGTTCGACCACACGTCGCTTATCCGCTTCCTTGAAGCCCGTTTTGCTCCGCACTATCCGGGCCTGATCGAAACCAACATTTCGCCCTGGCGTCGTGTGGTCTCCGGTGATCTGACATCGGCGTTCGATTTCGAAAATCCGAATACGCGTGTTGCTCCATTGCCCTCGACAACCAGCTTCGCGCCAGTCGACGCCAAGAGACACGACAGCTACGTTCCTGCTGTTCCCACAAACCAGAGCGTGCCTGTGCAGGAAAAAGGCGTGCGCCGGGCAAGAGCGTTGCCTTATGACCTGCACATCCATTCGACGCCGCACGCAAGTGCCGCAAAAATGGTTCTCGGCTTCCACAATACCGGTGACGCCGGTGTTGCTTTCCATGTCCGCGACGCCAAAGCGGCCGATGTGGCCCGCTTCTACACGATCGAAGATCACAAGCGCCTAAGTGACACATGGTCTGCTTCGGACTCCGATCGCACCTATGACCTGTCCGTGCATGGTCCGAACGGTTTCTATCGTCTGTTTCAGGGCACACTGCGTGGGGGTTCGTTTGCTCAGGTCGGCGTCAACAGCCGTTCGGAGCGCTTTGAGAATGTCCTTCTGATTGATCTGGTCAATCACGCCCACACAAGCGCCCGTCTCCGGATCACCGATGGTTATTCAGGCGAAGTGCTGAGTGGGCGTCATGTTCTGGAACCCATGGAGTCCCATGTGCTGACAGTCATGACCAGGGAGACAGGCGGCTGGTATGACCTGACGATTGAAGTTGAGGGTGACTCCAGCTTCAAGGTTCAACTCGCCGGGCATCTGGAAAACGGCTGTGACAGCATCACCGATCCACTTATGGGTGGCGTACCGAACTTCCGCATGAACGAGGGTGACTACCGACCGCATCGTCCACGGCGTTCGTTCCATCCCTTCGGCGGCTGAATAAAGCAGGCGGCAGGCGCGTTTTGGTCTGCCGCCATCTTATCCACGCAGCAACAAGGCGGGGTGACCGGGGCCTCTGTCATCGCATCGGACTTTCTGAAACGAAAAATGGCGTCCCGATCGCCCGGAACGCCATTTCATCATTCAGTCAGACTGACCACACTCACACGGAATGTGTGTCGCCCTTCTTTTCCTTGCCATTCTGCTCAATGCCGGGGACCTCGATGTCGATTTCCAGCATGGAACAGCCTGAACCACGGTCCAGCTTGACCTGAACCTTGTCCTGATCGACGGCGATGTGTCGGCTGATCACTTCCATGATCTCTTTCTGGAGCTGGACCAGAAGATCGGACTTGCCTTCGCCAAGGTTGGCACGTTCATGAGCGAGAAGAATCTGCAGCCGGTCGCGCGCCACAGGCGCGGACGACTTGCGGTTGAAAAGGTTTGCGAGAAAGCTCATGCAGCACCCCGCTTGAAGAGCCAGTCAAACAGACCCTTCTTCTCGGTAGGAACGGTGACGTCCACTTTTTCCCCTGTCAGACGACGGACCGCCTCGAAATAGGCCCGGGCAGGAGCGCTTTCAGGAGCCGCCAGAGTGACAGGCGCACCAAGATTGGAGGAGCGCAGGACATCCTGACTTTCCGGAATGATACCGATCAGCGGGATCGAAAGGATATCCAGAACGTCATCAACGCTCAGCATTTCTCCGCGAGCGGCACGGGCCGGATCATAACGGGTCAGCAGGAGATGCTTGGGCATCTTCTCGCCTGCCTTCGCCTTTTCCGTCGTGCTGTCCAGCATACCGATGATACGGTCACTGTCGCGCACGGAAGAGACTTCCGGGTTGGTGACGATCACGGCCTGATCGGCGTGAGCCATGGCCAGCTGGGCGCCGCGTTCGATACCGGCCGGGCTGTCACAGACCACCCAGTCGAACTTCTCTTTCAGTTCGGCCATGACCTTGGCCACGCCTTCTTCCGTCAGGGCATCCTTGTCACGGGTCTGGGAAGCCGGAAGCAGCGAGAGCGTATCAAGGCGCTTGTCCTTGATGATCGCCTGATTCAGCTTTGCATCGCCCTGAATGACATTCACCAGATCGAAAACGACCCGACGCTCGGCGCCCATCACCAGATCGAGATTCCGCAGGCCAACGTCGAAATCGACCACAACAACGGACTTGCCCGTCTTTGCAAGCGCCGCGCCGAGGGCAGCGGTGGTGGTGGTCTTACCGACGCCGCCCTTACCGGATGTGACGACGAGAACCTGCGCCATAAACTGTTCGTCCTTATTGCTATATCGACCCGTTAATTATTGCATCAAATAGGCCGAATGTGTGTCCAAATCAGGGCTCGGGCCCGGAAATTAATATTACGCCGGAATACTCTTTACGTTAGCGGTTTAAGAGTAAGCACTTCGTCAACAAGCACCGCCTGGGATGGTTTTCCCGTCAGATCTTCCGGCATTTCTTCGGCAATCGCATAAAAACCATCAATGGCCAGCAGTTCGGGCTGCATCACCCGGGCGAAGATCCGGGCTTCCGGCCGTCCCACAATCCCCGCGATGGCGCGTCCTCTGAGCGCTCCATACACGTGGATCGAACCGCCTGCGGAAACTTCCGCGCCGGATGCGACAGAGCCGAGAATGATCACATCCCCTTCCGCCCAGACGATGTGCTGACCGGACCGCACCGGCTCTTCCACAATCAGGGCGCCGGGAGTTGGCTCCAGTTCCTCGACGGAATCAAGCGGAATATCTTCCTCCGCTGTGGACCGGCCGCCACTCAGACCTTCCGGCCAGTTCCACCCGGCGAAAACCTCCTCATCCCGATCCGCGCCTTCAATTCCGATAACGTGGATATTGCGTTCCTCAAGCGAGGGCAGCAGGTCGGCAAGGCCCGGCGTGTCAAGCGGCACGAGCGTGAGGTCGAGGATAATCGGTTTGCCTGCGAAAAAACCGGCGGAACGACTGATCTGGTGATCCAGAGCGACAAGCCAGATATCGAGTGGAGCCTCGGGCGTAAGCACCAGAGCGAGAAAGGAACGACCGCCGGCCCTGATACGCGGCAGGCTTGCTGGATCGACGGAAGCTGTAGACGACGTCACGATCTGGGGCTCATCCCTGGTCTGGAAAATTGTCCGGCACGCCACTGCGCGGTCGGTTGATAATCATGAGTCCGGTGGTAACACCTCGCCAATCCGCCTGTCGAGGCCGGACATCATCTGTCCTGAACATCCCCGACCATGCGTTTTCTTTCCCTCCCGCACACGTATGCGCGAACAGTACACACTCACCACACACCTACTGGCGCGTTACGCGAGGATCGCTTAAAGCGGGCACATGCGAATCCTTCATCATTTTCCCCTGTCACCCTATTGCCGCAAAGTCCGGCTGACACTGGGTGAAAAACGTCTTCCGTTCGAGCCGCTGACAGAGCGCGTCTGGGAGAGCCGTCCTGAATTCGCCCGCCTGAACCCGGCGCAGGAGGTGCCGGTTCTGGTGGAGGACAACGGGCTTGTGGTCCCTGATTCGTCGGTGATCTGCGAATATCTGGAAGAAGCCTATCCTGACCCGTGCCTGCTTGGCCGGACCCTTGCCGAGCGCGTTGAAGTGCGTCGGCTGGTCGCGTGGTTCGACAGTGTTTTCGCACGCGACGTGACCCGCAAGCTGCTGGGCGAGAAGGTGTTCAAGCGCCTGAGCGGTCGCGGAAATCCCGACGGCACCGCCCTGCGGGAAGGATATGCCAACATCCGTCCACATCTGGATTATATCGGCCAGCTTGCCGAGGCGCGCACATGGCTTGCGGGCGGCACGCTGTCGCTGGCCGACTTCGCCGCCGCAGCACATGTCTCCTGTCTCGACTTCATCGGCGATATCGACTGGAGCAAGCAGCCCGCAGCCCGCGAGTGGTATGCGCGGGTCAAATCCCGTCCGTGTTTCCGTCCGCTTCTGAACGACCGGGTGCCCGGCATGAACCCGCCGGACTACTACGCCAATCTGGATTTCTGAGAGCATAGCCGAAAAGAGAATATCTGTTTGACAGTGGAGCGATTTCCGCTCCACCCGGCTACTTTCAGATCCGCGCCAGATCGACTGTCCGCTCCTCAGACAGCGTCAACTGGCTGAGACGCGGCTCTGTCCGGGAAATCACCCGACCATTTCGCAGCACATACAAACGGCATGGGCGCAGCCGCAACGCATCGAAAACGGAGCAGGCCTGTAGCACCACCAGATCAGCCGGAGTGCCGACTTTCAGTCCGTACGCGTCCAGACCAAGAATCCCCGCCGCCATATCGGTGACGCTGCTGAAACAGGCCGCCATCTCGCTTTCGCTGGTCATCTGTGCCGCGTGCAGCCCCATGGACGCCACCTCCAGCATATCGTGACTGCCTAGCCGGTACCACGGGTCCATCACACAGTCGTGACCGAACCCGACCGGCACGCCCGCACGCAGCAGTTCGGGGATGCGCGTGAGCCCCCTGCGTTTCGGATATGTGTCGTAGCGTCCCGACAGGGTCATGTTGATCAGCGGGTTCGAGACAGCGGCCAGACCTGATTCAGCCAGAAGACCGATCAGCTTGTCGGCATACGCATTGTCCATCGAATGCATCGACGTCAGGTGAGAGCCGGTCACCCTCCCCTGCAACCCATATTTCACCGCACAGGCCGCCATGGTTTCGATATGACGCGAATTCGGATCATCCGTTTCGTCGCAATGCATATCGATCGGCAGCGCCCGATCCGCCGCCAGCCGGAACAGCGCGTCGATCGACTCACCGCCCTGTACCGTCGTGCGCTCATAGTGAGGAATGCCGCCGACCAGATCGAGCCCCATGTCCAACGCCCTGACCAGCAGTTCCGCCGCGTCTTCCATCCGGAAAAAACCGTCCTGCGGAAAGGCCACAAGCTGGATGGTCATCCACGGCTTCAGATCCTCTCGCAGACGCACCAGCGCACGAACCGCTTTCAGATCAGGATCGCTGATATCGACATGAGACCGGATGGCGAGCGTGCCCTGCGAGATGGTCATCTCACACAGTTTGCGGGCGCGGGCGTAGATATCCTCTTCAGTCAGATGCGGCTTTGTTTCCTTCCAGATCTGGATGCCTTCCAGAAGAGTGCCGCTCGTGTTGTGACGGATCAGCCCGGCTGTCAGTGTCGTATCGAGATGAAAATGGCTGTCCACGAAAGGCGGAGAGACAAGATAGCCTTCCAGATCCAGCGTCTCGACAGCCTCACCTGAAAACCCTGTTTCAATAGCGGCAATTTTTCCATCGGCGATGGCGATGTCCGCCCGACTGCCATCGGGCAGGACGCCGTTTTTCAGAACCAGATCCATCATGTCAGATTGTACCCGTGTCGATCGTCATGAATGTCCTCATCGTATCAGGCGTCCTGAAAACGGGCGACAGACACACGTCGTCCCCGCGCATTCAGCAGCGCTATCTGTCCCAGAGCGGCCATGAAGAAGCCGACGAGATAACCGACATCAGCACCGCCGAGCATCGCCGCGACAGGGCCTGTATAGAGAGGTGTCGAAGAGAACAGGCCGATTGTCAAAACCGTCACGACAACAAACAGCGTTGCGGAAGAGGTCCAGCCGGCGAGTGTTTCCATCCGCAAGGACTTCAACGCGGCCGGACGGCAATACCAGTCCGCCAGCACGATCCCGCACCATGGCGCGATCCAGTAAAGGGCGAGAAGCAGGTAATTCTCATAGAGGGACACGAATGTTCCCTCCCCGAGCACGGCGAGAAGATAACCCATGCTGGCCGTCACCACGGCGCTCAGCATGCGGTTGACATGCACACCACCGGAAATCAGCGCATAGGCGGCGGTATTGTCGTTCGCCGCATTGATCGCAATGGAGGAAAACGCCACGGCGGCCAGCGCAACCGGCGCGAAAATTCCTGACCAGTTCTGCAAGGCTGCAATCACCGAACCGGGAGACGGATCACTGATCGCCGCCCCCGTCAGCAGGCCGAACAGTTCCATGGTGAAGGAGGAAAGGAATGTTCCTCCAAACGTCAGCCAGAAAACACGGGAAGACGGTGTGCCGGGCGGAACATAGCGCGTATAGTCCGACGCATAGGCCGCCCAGGCCATGTTAAAACTGCTGACCGCACCAATACCGATCATGATATCGGCAAATCGCGGTGCAGCGGCAGGTGCTGCGCTTGTCTGCCCCGACGACTGGAAAACGGCGATCACACCGACGATCGCAAACGAAACCAGCAGGACCCAGCCGAGATATTTCTCAATCGCCTGAACGATGTCGTGGCCGCCCATGCTCGCCAGCAACTGCGCGAAAGCAAGGATACCCAGAGCGAGCCAGAACGGCACGGCCAGACCGACCATTTTCAGCAGCAGGATGAAGGCCAGCGCGGATGGCACATTGTTGACCGCATCCCAGCCGACGCAGTTGGCCCAGTTGATCAGGGAGGGCAGACGCTTCCCGATCCGGCCGAATGAGAAACGTGACGCTTCCATCTGGGGAAGTCCGGTTTCAGGCCCCATCACGGCACAGAGCGCCACCGGCAGCGAGCCGAGGAGATTGCCGATCAGCAGCACCCAGAAACCGGTCCAGCCCGGCAATCCGAGCACCACCACCAGCACGCCGATCACCCATGCAGCGGGAGCAAGGTTGGGTGAAAAATGGCTCCAGAAAACCCGATCCACGCGCGTTGTCCGCAGATGGGTGGGCACACGTTCCAGAACGGCCGCGCTACCGGTTTCCTCAACTTGCATGAGCACATAATCCTGCTGGAAAGAATTCAGACTTTTTCTGGCTGCGACTGACGATAATCATACGTCTCATCGAACCGCGAGAGGATGTAGTCCCCCGCCTTGATGGGCGGATAGAGCGGCGGATGGCCCGCATCCTGACAGGACGGCAGCGGGCTGATGACCGTGTCATAATCAGGTCCGAAAAAAAGCGGGATGGAGTAACGTTCTTTTCCGGACCTGTTGATGACGCGATGCAGGGTCGAGCAGAACAGATCGTTGGTCCACCGCGCCATCATGTCTCCGACATTGATGACGAAGGTACCGGGAATGGGCGGCGCTTCCACCCACACGCCAGCCGCGTTCAGCACCTGAAGCGCCGAGTCACCGTTCTGGTTCAGGATGGTGAAGCACTCATAGTCAGAATGCGCGCCAATACCGATCTGCTTTTCGCTGACGACAACTTCCTGTGGTGGATAACGAAGAATACGCATATGGGCGCAGGGTTTGCGGATCAGCGGGAGGAAATAATCCTCCTCCAGTTCAAGAGCCAGAGCAAAGGCCCGGAACAGTGTGTGTCCCAGCGCCACGAGACTTCTGTAACAGTCAAGAACCGCCGGTTTGAAACCGGGCGGCTGTTGAGGCCAGAGATTGGGGCCATACAGCGCCTTGCCCGCCATCACATCCGGATCGCTGGCAGGGATATCGCCCGCAAGATCAAAGGCCTCGTGCAGGTCGCCCTGCGAGTCAGGATTGGTGTTCTCTTCCAGCAGAGGCCCGTAACCACGATGGTTCGGTGAGTTTTTAATATGGATGAGGCTCTTTTCGGCCTCCGGCAGCGCGAAGAAAGCCCTGCTCTCTTCATAACATCTTGCCAGCACGTCAGGGCTTACACCGTGATTCCGTACATAGAAGAAGCCGACTTCCGTGCACGCCTTCCGAACCTCGTCGCCAACATTTCGGCGCTCCGCCTCATCTGGCGACATCATGCCCGCGAGATCAATAACCGGTATTTCCGTGAACGCAGTGCGCTGGACATCCAGCCCGTCATCGCCGGTAATCCGGACACCGTTTCCGGTTTGAACGACAGCCATCGAACGAGGCCTCCCGTTGAACGTCAGTCAGAAGGCGCGCCTCCATCGGGCCACGCACTGACTTCAAGCCATACCGGAGTTCATTTCTTTTAGGAAATGATTTTTGATCACAGCCTGTTGCGCAACAGGCAGATCGTCAGACGTTTCCTGCCATCCGCATACTCGCAAATTCCTGCAGGGCATCGGGAGTATCAAAATCCATCAGCACCGATGGATCGGCTGCAACTCTGGCTTTTCTCAGAGACGGCTGAGACAGCAGCGCCTTCCCGCCCCGGTCCCCTGTCAGCGTCAGTAAAGATGCAAAACACCCTGCTTTCCACAGGACCGGGTTGCCCACCTGTCCCCGCCATTCCGGCAGCACCACATCGGCGTCCCCCTGCTGGAAGCGACTGACCAGTGCGTTAATGACCACGCTGCCCACCAAAGGCATATCGCCAAGACTGACGAGGCATCCCGCGGCCTGCTGTTCCATGGCCCATGCAATGCCGACTTTCAGGGATGCGGACAGTCCTTCATCTGCAACCGTGGAAATGCGAATGTCAGTGCGTTTACCGGGACACGATTTCTGCACGATCATCTGAAGCGCGGCGGATGTTTCACGCGCCGAAGACGGCAGCACGACGCAGAGAGCCGACACCTGACTGGCGCAGAGTCCCGCAAGTGTGCGGGCGAGCATGGTCTGGCCGTCCGCATCTCTGGCCAGCAGCTTGTGCTGCGCTCCGGATCTGGACGACCGGCCGGCCGCCAGCACCACGGCTACGACCGGCCCGGCATCTGTCACGCTTTCACCTTTCGCGGTGACCACCAGCTGATGCCTTTGGCGAGCGGCGCGCCCCGACGCACGGCGACGATGTCGGCCATGATGGAAATAGCGATCTCTTCCACATCGACAGCGCCAATCGGCAGGCCGACCGGCCCTCTGATCCGCTGGAGTGACGTATCATTCACTCCGGCTTCGCGCAGCCTTTGCAAACGCGAGGCCTGCGTTCCGCGTGACCCCAGAGCGCCGATATAGAAAGCCGGACCTTTCAGAGCTTCCATGAGAGCCGGGTCGTCAAGCTTGCTGTCATGGGTCAATGTGACAATGGCGGTCATCCTGTCCGGTCTGGCGGCCGAAAGGGCGTCATCAGGCCAGTCATCCACCAGCCTGACACCGGGAAAACGCTCCGGCGTCGCAAGACTGGTGCGGGGATCAATGATGGTGACGTCATAACCCGCATTGGCCGCCATCGCCGCCAGAACCTGCGCGATATGAACCGCTCCCACGATCAGCAGCCGAGGCGCGGGCATCAGTAGTTGCACAAACCAGTCGGGCGTCATGGTGGGACTGACGGCTCCCGCCTCGCCAGTCGCAACCCGGTCTGTCATGATGTCCACAATCGGAGACGGAACTTCCCCGTCGGGACAGAACAGCGTCCCCTCTCCGCCCAGCAGCGCATGGCGCGAACCGTCGAGCGCAGCGCCTATGGCCTGAGGCTCCCCTTTCGCGCGCCGATCGGTAATCCGCGGAAGAAGTTCGGCAGGAAACGTGCCCTCAGGAGAATGCGGCGAGCGCACAGCCTCGACAAACACATCCAGACGACCGCCACAGGCCAGCCCCACAGACCAGAGCCCCACCTCTTCTCCGCCATAGCTGCGGACACAGGGCGGCGCACCGCTCATCACCTCTTTTGCGATGGACATGACGTCCGCTTCCACACATCCGCCACTGACGGAACCTTCGACGCGCCCACTGTCATCCATGACCATGATGCTGCCGAGCGGCCGGGGCGAGCGCCCTCCCGTTCCCACGACTGTCGCAAAAGCGACGGCCCTGCCCTGCGCGAGCCACTCCTGAGCCAGAGCGAAAGGACAGGAGCGTTTTGCGGGAAGAGTGGAGCTGGACATATTCTGCACTATACAATGAATGAGGCGTTTCTTCACCTCATCCCTGTGGCAGGGCGGCGCTGACAGAAAGGGGGGTTGCCCCAAACCCCGATCAGGGCTCTATCTTGGCGCCGAGATCCGAATCCCGGCGTGTCTTATCGGCACGCCTCGCACTTTCGGACAACAACGTGCCAATCATGGAGCACATACGATGCCGAACAGCTTCGACGGACAAGTCATTTATATCGTTGCCGATGGCGGCAAAGCCCGCGTCCTTCAGCATAAGGACGGCCACATGCACGAAGTCTCCCACTTCGCGGCGGCCGAAATTGCAGGTTCTTCAGACAATGGTCGCGGTGATTTCTCCGTCTCCGACCACCACAAGGAAGAGTTCGGCAAGCGCGTCGCCACCTGGATGAACGACCAGCTTCACGGCAGCAGCAAACCGGACGGCTTCGTTCTGGCGGCTCCGGCCAAGGTTCTGCACGTCATCCGTGAGCATCTCGCCAAGCCGACACAGGCCAAGCTGATCAAGTCGATCGACAAGGACCTGATCAACATTCCGGTTGCCGATCTGGCTTCCCACTTCGACATTCCGGAAACAGGCTGGAAGACCGCCTGAAACCCGGCGTAGCCTTTTTCAGACCAGAAGGAGCATATGATGAGCGATACAGGACGTCTGATCACAGAACGATTCCCTGTCACCCCGTTCCATCAGAACTGCTCTCTGGTCTGGGACCCGGCAACGCACAAGGCTTTCGTGGTTGATCCGGGCGGAGACGCCGAGCGCATCCATGCCCGGATCACCGAGGCCGGACTGACGGTGGACGCCATTCTTCTGACTCATGGTCATCTGGATCATGTCGGCGGCACAGTGGCCCTCAGAACACTTCTGGCCGCCACGCAGGCCGGGACGCCCGAGATCATCGGCCCCACCACTCATGACGAGTTCCTGCTGACCTCCGTCGAGGAGCAGGCCCGTCATTTCGGTCTGGCGAACCTGCACAGCGTCAGCCCCGACCGGTACACTTCGGACGGAGAGACGCTCGACCTTCTCGGTCATCATTATCAGGTGCTGCATGTTCCCGGGCACACGCCGGGCCATGTCGTGTTTTTTGAAGCAGCGGAACAGATTGTCTTCGCAGGCGACACATTGTTTCGCGGCACCATCGGGCGCACGGATTTTTCCTATGGCGACAGCCGTCAGCTGGTCACAGCGATCCGTGAGAAACTTCTCCCACTTGGTGACGAAATTGTCGTCGTGCCGGGACATGGAGCGCCCACGAAGATCGGCATTGAACGGGTGAACAACCAGTTCCTTCAGTAAGACTTTATTTCCCCTGATCCCCTATTTCCCTTTCCAGCCGTTCCTTGGAACGATCAGCAGAGGCACATCATCGGTGAACCGTCAGACGTTTGGCACTCTCTTCCTGTCCCTTGCGCTTGCTTCAGGCGGGCTTTCGCTGATCCTGCCGGCTTATGCCGATGATGCCGCATCCGGCGCTCCCACCGCAGCTCAGCCGCCGCTTCCGAAAGAGACGCTGACTATCACCTCAGCCTCCGGCAAGCATGAATTCACGGTTGAAAAGGCGACGACCCTGCGCGAGCAGCAGGTCGGCGAGATGTTCCGCATGACCCTGCCCGCTGATCAGGGCATGCTGTTCCTCTGGAACGCGCCGCAGCAGAGCGACATGTGGATGGAGAACACCCTTGTTCCGCTCGACATCGTTTTCATAGATGCTGACGGACGCATCCAGTCCATTACCGAAAATGCCGTGCCACAGAGTCTGGCGCGTATCAGCAGCCATGGTCCGGCTATGGCGACCCTCGAACTGCAGGGCGGCATTACGGCGAAGCTGGGGATTGTTGTCGGAGACCGGGTGGCGTCCGCGTCACTGGAGGCGAAGATGGCTCCACCGGCTTCCGCAAAAAAGTCTCACTGATCCCATGACCGGCCCGGCAGCACGCATCAGGTTCGACAGGAGCATACGGTGACAGTTCTGGTCACCGGAGCCGCCGGGTTCATCGGTTTCAGCACCTGCCTGCGCCTGCTTACGTCCGGAAAACAGGTTATCGGGATTGATAATCTCAACAGCTATTACGATCCCGCACTCAAGGATGCCCGTCTTGCCCAGCTTGCGGCTTTTCCGAACTTCACGTTCCGGAAAATCGATATTGCCTCCGATGATCTGCTGACTGTTTTCACGACCCTTGAGCAACGCTCCATTACCGAAATCCTGCATTTTGCAGCACAGGCAGGCGTGCGCCATTCCGTCATGATGCCGTTTGCCTTTGCAGACGCCAATGTCCGGGGACAGGTCGCCATTTTCGAGCTTGCCCGGCGGCTTCCGGCCCTGCGGCACATCGTATACGCCTCATCGTCCTCGGTTTACGGTCGCAATGCGGCGTTGCCTTTCCGGGAAACAGACCGTGTGGACCAGCCCGGTTCCTTTTACGCGGTTTCCAAGCGGGCTGCTGAACTGACGGCGGAATGCTATCACCATCTTCACCAACTTCCCCTGACCGGACTGCGTTTTTTCTCGGTCTATGGTCCGTGGGGACGACCCGACATGGCCTACTACCTCTTTGCCAGAGCCATCATGGAAGGCCGACCGGTCACGCTGTATGAAGGGGCTTCTCTCGCCCGCGATTTCACCTTCATTGATGACGCTGTCGACGCCATCTGCGCGATCATGGATCTTCCCCCTTCCGATCAGGCCCGCATTCTGAACATCGGAAGCAATGTTCCCGAACCGGTGTCACGACTTATCAGTCTGCTGGAAAATTTTCTGGGCCGAAAAGCCGATATTCAGCTGACGTCCCGACCAACGGCAGACGTTGAATATACCTGGGCCTCTCTTGAACAGATCCAGCAACTGATCGACTGGCATCCCGCCACGTCGCTCGAAACCGGACTGGAACAGTTTTCACGCTGGTTTCTCAATCACCAATACAGCTGAAGCGTTTTTCCAGACAAAAGCCTGCAGGAGCAGATTTCAGTAGTTGTCTGCTAGAGACCCTTTGGACACTCCCTCCCCGCGTGAACTGGGTTGTCCGGGGACATTCCGCATGGTGCTGACGAAAACTGTTTCGCCGTCATTCCTCTTCCTCATGACCACTAGCCCGGTTCGGGCGAATCAAACCGGCAGAGCCCCCATCCGCCCGCAAAGATCAATGTACATTAAATGTATTATTAATCTGAAATAAGGCAAAAATTGACTTTTATTCACAAACTATAGGATTTTAATCCTATGTTTCGTGATTCATTTTATGAGATTGATATGATCTGACTTTTCAGGCCAGTAAGTGCCGCTGGCCCCCTTGTCAGATGCAAAGCAGCCTTGCTACGCACGATGAAAGAGAAATTTGAGGGCTGCGCATTATGGACCTGCTGAGGACTTCTGGCTTTCGTCGCCTTGTTATGGCGACCCTCACAGTAGCGGCAACCAATGCACTGCTTCCCTCTTCCGGTCAGGCCCGCACACGGCATTCAGCCCCTAAAAATATCAACCATCGTGTGCACAGCATTTCCTTCAATGTCGTGCAGCATGGCTACCACACCCATTACGCGCCTGCCTATTACGGTCGCTGGGTGCGGCATAACCACTACAGCAGCCATGTCATTCAGTGCGTAGCCTTCGCCAAAGCTGAGTCCGCTGTTGAGATCAGAGGCAATGCGCGTGACTGGTGGTACAAGGCAGCCGGTCGCTACGCTCGTGGTTCCGCGCCTGAGGTTGGAAGCGTTCTCAACTTCCGTCCGATCCGTCGTATGCCGCTCGGTCATGTTGCCGTTGTGACCAGTTCGCTGAACAGCCGTGTCATCACCATCGATCAGTCTCACTGGGGACAGAGCGGCATCAGTCGCAATGTCCGCGTCGTCGATGTTTCGCCTGACAATGACTGGTCCGCTGTCCGCGTCGAACTGAATGGTCAGAAAGGGTCATTCGGCTCCATCTATCCGACCTTCGGCTTCATCTATCCCCGCAGCGAAGGCGCATCGCCTGTCATGACCGCTTCAGCAGAGCGGATGACCGTTGCAGCCGATGCCGGTTCGGAAGTAGCAGAAGCCCCGGAAAATGTTGGCACGATCGAGCAGAATTATCGTGCTCCCCAGCGCTTTCATCCGCTTTTCCGTCATCGTTACGCACCAAAGCGCAAGCTTCACAAGTAAGATCCATACTGTTCACGCAAAAGGAGAGGCCTACAGGGCCTCTTTTTTTATGGCTTACGCATACGTTTTGAAGATACAGACTCAATGGCTGTTCAGAACTGTGTTCTGAACCCGCACAGAGATGTGTCTTTGATCCCGCTTTATTCAAAATAAAAAACCCGCGACCACTTCCGAATGCGGCCAGTGTCCTTGTCTTCTGCCTGCAAAAGACAGGCAGACCTTTTCCACGCCGTCATGTCAGACCACAGGCCCTCTCCCCGCAGCGCTGCCCTGACCGAGACACATTCACAAACGGGAAAATGACATTCTCTTAATAAGGTCCCGCGCAAGTCGCTATTGCGACCAATTCTTAATTGCAATAACCTACCTGAAATCCTGCTCGCGAATAAGGTTCCTTATCCCATGAACACCGCAACGGAATTCACTGCTGAATGGCACCTCGAACGCTCCCGTCCGGAACAGCTTCTTTCCTATCTCGACCTTTCTCAACCTTTTGTCGGGCAGATCAACAAACTGATCGCCCGTTTTCGTGATGTGCACTTTCTCTGCGAGCACGGAAGCAAACCGGAAGCCCTGCTTCCCCTCCGCGATGCGCTCGCATTCAATCTGGTCAAGATGTCGCGCTGGTGGAGCTTCGATTTCTGCCCACGCAGTATTCTGGAAATGCAGGCGCCCCGCTTTCTTGGATATGTGAAGGAGCATCTGCAACACTCCTATAACGATGAAGCGCTCTACGACGTTTTCACCACCCAGCGGTATCTACATCCCGGCAGCCCCTCAGACGTACTGATCATTGGCCGTGATCCGGAGCCAGATCTTTCCCACGTGCTTTATGGGGTGGACGGGCAGCGCCGGTTTCGCGTCGGCTCAGAGACATCTGACGGCTCTTCTCTCTGGCAGAACGGCGCCTACTCCGATTTCGCCGGGGCCTGGCTGGCGGCCCGCGCAGTGAAAGCGCGTGAGAGTGGTGACCGGGAGGCTGCACGGGACGCCTCGCTGGCTCAGGCGGAGCATGAACAGACCCGCTTGTGGCATCAGCGTTATTTCCATGCCTGCTGCGAACGGCATGTCGTCACTCTGTATGCCGACGCCAAAAACCGCCTGCTGCTCCACAAAAGCGCCTTTGGGCGCATGGAATCCGAAACCGTCATCAACAGTCTTGCTTTTCGTGTCGCGCGTTTTGCCGTTCATTCAGGCATGACGGTAACGGATCTGATCCGGGAAACGGCCACGCCGTCCTCTCAACATGAAGACAGTCTGGAGATTGAACGACGCGCACGCACTCACGTCTTTACGTCCGTCGATGAAACACGGCAGACCGTGCAACTCGCCGTCGTGGACCGTCTCGGCAGCTATCGTCCGCGTCATTGCTGCTGAATGGCGCTGTTTTCAGGGGAAACAGAAGCTTATCTGAAGCATTGTGTCACGACTGGATCATTCCCTTCATCACATTCGCCATGCGATCGCGAACAGTCACGGAACAGAACAAGGAGGAAGCTGCTTCAGGAGACCTGCAAAACAGTAAGACTGTCCGCCTTTCCCCGGAGCGCCCTGTTCGTGTGTCTTTCCAGCCATCACGACAACATTGTTCTGAAATGATAATCCCTACTGGCTGACTTTTTTATTCGGGATTCCTTCAGCAGCATCTTTCCGATGGTGGGCAAGCGGGTCTCACGACCACAACGGACGAACGTGAGATAATCTCTATACGATGGCGGCTGCTGGCGGTCCTGTTTCCTGAAACCACACTGACGCTGCACATGCGATCCGAGCGCTACACACAGACCATATGCAGAATGACGATCACTTTCCGACATCCGGCTCAAACACCGTAATTCCGTATGCGGAAGCTGTTTTCACCCAGCTTCGGCCTTCATGTTCCAACAGGGACGCCTCCGGAGCCGGATAGTATCCCGTCGCTTTCTGTCCGGAATGACCTTCATATTTCCGGAAGACTGCTTCCGCATAACGGGTTCCGGCCTGTGACGCCGCATGATAACGGGCGACCGCTTCGTGCCAGTTCCCCGTCTTTGCATGAATCTCCCGCAGAAAAAGACCTGCTGCCAGCCCATTGGTCACCGGGTCAAAACCAGCTTCGATGGACGGGAATGCATCGGAATGCCAACCGAGATTGATCTGGAAACATCCGATGTCAACATGCGGCCGGCGGCCGAACGCCCCTGATTTCAGCATTGTTTTGACTGCATCAACCGCCAGTTCCTGACGAGAAAAGGAAACAGTCAGTCCGTTTACGTTGACAGCGAAAGGCTGGTTATTGCTTTCAACCCGGGCGATCGCGACAAGCAGACCCTGAGGGATATCAAGACTGTTCTCCACAAGAGAAGCCGCCCTGTCACACGACATATCCGGCGCCGCCTGCGCCTTGCCCGGGGAAAATCCCATGGCAACACAGGCCATGACCATCCAACATCCAAAAGATTGGTTCATGAAGTGAATATCGGGCGGGTTATTTAGGATTTCATTAAAATGAACGGGACGGACCTGTTCTGCACAATTCATCTGACAGAACAGGCTGACCCGGTTAAAAAGCCGACTATCTGTTTTTCAGATCAATGCGCACGATCAGATAGGGCCGCTGCTGCATGTCATGACCATCATGGAAAACGGGCAATCTGGCCCACTGTCCGACAGTCATGATCAGGCGGTTTACTGGCTGATTCGACGCTTCTCCCGAAGCCAGACTGTCAGGACTGATCAGACGGGGATCATGCGCAACAAGGCTGAGAGTTCCATCGGGAGACCGGCGAATGACGCCATGCCTTTCCTCGTCAGCCATATAGAGGCTGCCATCCGGGGCGGTGAAAATGCCATCGACAACACCAACCTCACCTTCGTCACGCACAGCCTGACTGAGACCGGCTTCACTGATCACCGGATCAGACAGGACGGCTGTCGGCGCGCTGTAGAGACATCTTGAAGAAAACGGCGACCAGAACAGTCGGGAGGAATCCACGCTGAGGCCAATACCGTTCACCCCACCCTGCGGCATTTGCGGATGATCCGGATTATAACGGAACAGCTTTCCGTCCACTTCCATGACATGACCTGCTGCGGCGCTGACACTTCGATCCTCCGCCAGAATCCGTCTGGCCTGACCACTTGCGATATCCAGCACAATCAGGGCCGGATGCGTCGTCTGGGACGTATCGGAAATAAAGGCCGTTCCGCTTTTGCCATGCGTCAGGTCAACACGAATATCATTGATATGACTGTCAGGCAGCACAACCGGAGATGTCAGCGCAAAACGCCGGATGATGCTGTTCGTGCGCGGATCAATCAGAATGATCGCGGGCGTCTGAGGCTCCGTCTGACCAGCAACGACGCCTTCGTCGATCACCCACACTCTGCCGAGAGCATCCACGGTCATGCCCAGAGGTGATTTCAGCTCTTTCTGGGCCGCGGCGTCAGGAAATGGCTGAAGCTCAGAACCGCCTTTCCAGACAGCCAGCACCGGACCGGGATGCGTCTGCGCACTGGTGGGAAAGGACAGGACAAACCGACCATCAACAAGATGGACAATGCCGGAAGGCTGCGCATCATGAAACCGGGCCAGCACATGCACATTGCCTGACGGGACAAAGCTCTGTTCCACACTATCGGCAGCATGCGCAGCCAGAGGCGCAGCCAACAGCCCCAGAAGCGCACAGGCCGCAACCGTTCGGGAGGATTCGAGCAGCAGTCCGCCTCTCAATGATCGAAAAATTGTCATCAGATACGTCTCCCCACGGACGGCTCCGGACCAGCCGGAGCACTGTGGGGATTCCTTCTTCAGTTCAGCAGAGAGCGTCCTTTACGGAGCGCTTCAGATTTTCTGGAGATTTGTCGCAGCAGTCTTGCCGCGATCTTCCGTCAGATCAAAGCTGAGACGTTCGCCATCCGCCAGTCCCTGCCATCCGGCCGCCTGAACCGCAGTGATATGCACAAACACATCCCTGTCGGAATCATCAGGTTTGATGAAGCCATATCCTTTGGTCACGTTGAACCATTTCACAGCGCCAGTAGCCATACTCTTTATCCTCTCGGAAAACCGGAGCCCTCAGCCCCGTTCTGGCACCATACGAAACCGACAATCAGAGACTGGCAAGGGAATTCTGCGTCAACCTCCGCAAACATCCCAGTCCGGTTGACTCTGTGGGCTGACAGAAAGATCTCTAAACCGAGACACCTTTCCCTTTCACCTCAAGCGGAAAACAGCCCCATGCAAGCCACACTCTACCACAACCCACGCTGTGGCACGTCCCGCACGGTTCTGGACATTCTCAGAAACGAAATTCCGGATCTTACCGTCGTGGAGTATCTGAAGACGCCACCGGATCCTGAGACCCTGCGCGATCTTGCCAGTCGTTTGCCGACAGGAGCTGGCAGCCTGCTCCGGACCAAGGAACCTCTGGCGACGGAACTCAAGCTTATGGAAAAGGACACAACGGAGGAGCAGATTATCGAGGCGATCTCAGCCCACCCGATCCTGCTGAACCGACCGGTCGTCGTGACCGCTCTCGGTGCCCGTGTCTGTCGTCCTGCGGAAATCGTGCGGGAAATACTGCCGCCGACCGCCTGAATCATGTGCGTGGATCCGATAGCGGATCCACTGACACTCAGTTGGGCAAAGACCAGTCAAGCCACGCCATGAGTCCGATGAACACGATCAGGCAGGCATGAGCAATCAGAAGAGCGCGGAGGGTGATAACAGGCACTTCGGTTTTGGGACGACACGTCGCCATGACACGATCTCTCTTTAAAAATCCAGAACTTCTGATGCGAAGCCCGGATCAGTTATGCGGCAGATGATGATAGGCCCGGTTGAAGTAAACAAGCGCCGGGACCGGACTTCCCATTCTGACGGCCTGTACCTGTCCGAACAGCACGCTGTGGGTGCCGACCTCCACAATACGTTCAATACGACAGTCCAGCGAGGAGACAGCTTCCTCAAGGCACGGCGCCCCTGTTTCCAGAGCCGTCCAGTGCCCGACAGCAAAGCGTTCTATGGCGCTCAGAGAGCCGGCGAATCGGTCAGACAGATGCTGCTGGGCGGACGCCAGAACATTGACGCACATCGGGCCTCCCTCATGGAAGGCTTCCCGCACACGACTCGCGCGCTTGAGACAGACGAGCAAGGTCGGAGGATCATCCGTCACCGAACATACGGCGGAAGCCGTGAATCCGACCGGTTCGGCCAGAGTGCCTGTAGTAACGACCGTAACAGCCGCGCCGAGACGCGCCATGGCCTCCCGAAAGAGAGTTCCGTCAACGCTCAAATTTCTTCCCTTCTCTCACGCAGTCGTGCAGTCGTGGCCCCTTCATACAGCCTACCCCTTAGCGATTAAATGGATTGTCGCAACCAGATATAAACTCTGAATGAATGCGACCGCTTCAGAAACGCTGGTAACAGGGGTTACCGTATGCAGGACAATATAAGCACCATCCGGAGCAGCCGCCACGGACATGTCGGTTATATTACACTCGACAGACCCAGAAACCTCAATGCGATCGATCGCGCCATGGCGGAAGCGATCATGGCGATCCTTGCCGAATGGCGTGATGACCCCGCCATCCAGAGAATTCTGATAGATTCCTCGTCCAGCAAGGCGTTCTGCGCGGGCGGCGACATCAAGTCCCTCTATAAAACCATTCAGGCGGAAGGGCCTGAAGCCGCGCACAGGAACATGGTCGTTCCCTATCAGGCCATGCAGATGATCGCCGACTATCCCAAACCGATCATCGCCATCATGGACGGCATCACAATGGGCGGCGGCATCGGACTGGGTGCTCATGCCCGCTATCGGGTAGCCACGGAGCGCTCGGTCCTCGCCATGCCAGAAAATCTGATCGGACTGACACCGGACGCCGGAGGTTCATGGCTGCTCGCGCAGGCTCCGCGTCCCTATGGGCTGCGGCTGGCGCTGACAGGCGAACGGATGATCGGCGCTCAGGCGGTCGCCATGGGTTTTGCAGATTACCTTGTTTCGTCTGAAAAACTTGAGGCGCTGAAAACTGCACTGCTCAGCGACAGGACATCAGAGGACGTCATTCTGAACCGCTACACCACAACAGGCCACACACCACACGCGGAGGCATTCCCTCAGGCGATCAGCACACTTTACGATGTGGAAGATATGGGGCCGCACGACGGCCTGCCGATATTGCTTTCGCGGCTGGAAGCGTCCGATCAGGAATGGGCCAGAACGGACCTGACTACATTGCGCAGCGTCTGCCCATTCTCGCTGCACGTCACCTGGCGGATGCAGCAGAAACTCCACGCCACCCGGGCCTCATGCGACGACGCCTTCGCCCTCGAAACCCGACTGGTGTTGCACATGATCTCGCGTCCCGATTTCTCTGAAGGTGTGAGAGCCAGAGTCATCGACAAGGACAATGCGCCGCGCTGGTCTCCGGCCACACTGTCAGATGTACAGGAAGAAGCTGTTGAACGCTGCTTTAATGATTGAAAAGGCTCAGTAGCTGTTCTGATTGGACGGTGGCACGTTGGTGTAGGATTTGTTCAGCCGCACGGCATTCTGCTCTGCAGTGAGTCCTGTGGGACCTTCCGCAACGGAGCGTGCGACATTGGGCATCAGATCCGGACGGCTCCAGCAGTCCACGCCACTCCATCCCTGCGTGCAATAAGGCTGAGGCGGCGGCGGCGTTTCAGGAGGCGAGCACCATCCTGCGCCTTTCATCAGTTCTGACGTACTGCATGTCCGCCCCATGGCGAACGAACCGATCTGCGGGGCAGAACATCCCGCGAGCATCGGCAGAAGACAGAGGGCAAAAAGGCGCGTGCTGTGCATGGTCGCAGTGTGCTTCAATCCGGTGAACAAAGGCTTACCGCATCCCCTTCCCCACCCCGATAATCTCCCAGCCTGATTTCAGCCTGCGTGACCGGTTTTGTGAACAGGTTTGCCGCGGGGCTGCCTCCCGGTTATTGTCCGGACAGTTCTTGAGGTTGTGATGGGAATACGCTGCGATTTCTCCGGGAAATCATGGTGCATCACGGTCTTATCGAAAGGAGAGAGTGGGTTCCCGTGGCTGACGATATTTTCAGGGAAGTGGATGACGCCATGCGGATGGAACGCCTCCGCAAAAGCGCGCGTCGATTCGCGGGACTTGGTCTTGCCGGTCTTGTTCTTATTGGCGCGGGGATCGGCGGCTGGGAATATCACCTCTCCAGCCTCCACAAGGACGCTCTGGCAAAATCCACAACCTATATGAGTGCGCTGCACGATCTGGGTGCGGACAGCTCGGTCGCGGGAACCAGCCTCCCTCTCACACCGGCCCAGCAGAAAGCGTTGACGGCCCTCGCGGAAGTCGGAAACGCTTCCCCCTCAGGTCTGGCGACGCTGGCGCAGCTCCGTGAGGCGGCTTCCTACGCCACGCACGGCAAGACGCAGGAAGCGCTCAGGATCTGGGACAGCATTCAGCAGAATACAAAGGTGGATGCGACGCTGCGCCATGTGGCGACGCTATTGTGGTGCCAGTGGCAGGTGGATAGCGGCGACATCGCCACCATCCGTTCCCGGCTGTCCCTGCTCTCCAATGAGAGCAAGCCCTTTGCGGCTCTCGCCAATGAACAACTGGCGACGCTCGATCTGCGGGCTGGCGACGTCAAATCAGCCCGTGACCGTCTGACCCGCCTGCAGCAGGATTTCAATGCGCCGAACGGCGTAAGGATGCGTGCCGGGGGCATGCTGCAAACCCTCGACCAACAGGGGTAAGCCCCGGGGATCAGGATCGTTATTTCTTCCTTTCTACTCCGTCTGCCGAGAGCTTTTCATGCACCAGCCCCCTTCTGACAGCCGCCGCGGTTTTCTTCGTAAACTGCTGACCGGAGCCGCCCTTGCGCCGCTCGGGGGCTGTCACCTGTTTGAAGACGATAAAAAGCCGCTTGTCGTTGGGCATCGCGTGCCTGTGCTCCCCAGCCATGGCGGTCTCACTGTGACCCGCACCAAGGACGCTCTGGCGCCGATCACCATTCCTGCGCCTGTCACGACAACCGACTGGCCAGTGAGCGGACGGACTCCCAGTCATGTCGGATCGAACTACGCATGGGGCGGCCTGAAACATCGCTGGACCCATTCCATCGGCGCCAGCACATCCGAGCCCGATCCGCTCGCCCTCATCGCTCTCGGCTCAAACGGACAGAGCGTCCTTCAGGCGTCCCCTGTCATCCAGTCAGGCCGCATTTTCACTCTGGACGCGGTTGGTGACGTCAGGGCCTTTACCTGGCCGAACATGCGTCACCTCTGGACGTTCAATCCCAAACCGCACCGGATGAAGTCCAGCAATCTGGGCGGCGGTCTGGGTGTGAATGGCGACACGCTCTACATTGTCGACGGCATTGCAGAGACGGTTGCCGTTGAAGCCGCAACCGGCAAGGTGAAATGGCGTGTGAACGTCGGCACGCCCGGCCGCTCGGCTCCGACCATCGAAAAGAACCGCCTGTTCTTCAGCACGATTGACGCCCGCCTCTTCGCCCTTGATGCGACATCCGGGCATCAGCTCTGGACCTATGCCGCAAGCATGGCGCCGACCGTGATGTTCGGCGCTCCCGCTCCCGCTGTCGTGGATGGGATTGTGCTGGCCGGCTTCGGCTCCGGAGATATTGTCGCTCTGCGTGAGGAAAGTGGCGAAGTCGTCTGGAGTGACACGCTGGGCGCAGGTAGCAGCATGTCGGCCGCAGGCGATTTTTCCTGCATCCGTAGCCTGCCCGTCATTCAGAACGGCACAGCCTACGCGATGAGCGTCTCGGCCTCTCTGGTCGCCTTTGACATGCGGTCCGGACGCCGTCTCTGGGAGCGGGCCATTGCTGGCGCATCCCCGCTTCTCGTCGTGCAGGACTGGCTGTATCTCATCACGCTTGATGGACAGGTGGCCTGCCTTGACCGTATTACCGGTCAGGTCCGCTGGATTACCCAGCTGCGTCAGTATAGCCGCGTCGACGCCAGAAAAGACGGTGTCGCCTGGACGGGACCGGTTCTGGCGGGCGGCAAGCTTCTCTGCGTCAGCACGCTTCCTGAAAACGGTATCGTTTCGCTCGATCCCGTGACGGGAAAAATCTTTTCCATCGACAAACTTCCCGCGCCGACTTCGGTCGAGCCCATCTTCTCTGACGGACAAATGTTGATCATTGATAACCGAGGCGACCTCAACTCCTATGGCTGAACGCCCACGCACAAAGTCCGGAAAGCGCGGACAGAGGCAACCCATGCGACCGGAAGCCCCGCTTCCCGCCTCCGGCCTGCCGACAGTGGTGATCGCCGGTCGTCCGAATGTCGGGAAATCCACCCTATACAATCGTCTGACCGGACGACGGAATGCGCTGGTGGCGGACTTCCCCGGCGTCACGCGCGACCGCAAGGAAGGCGAAGCGCTGATGCGTGGCCGCACGATCCGCCTGATTGACACGGCGGGTCTGGAAGAAGCGGCTCCGGACTCACTGTTCGGTCGGATGCAGAACTCGTCCGCGCTGGCTGTGCAGCAGGCTGACCTGATCCTGTTTTGCATCGACGCCCGGGCCGGAATCACGCCTGCTGACCAGCATTTCGCCACATGGCTACGCCGTCAGAACCGGAAGGTTCTGCTGGTCGCCAACAAGGCCGAAGGCCGAGCCGGTGCAGCTTCCGCAATGGAGGCTTTTTCTCTGGGACTGGGCACACCGATCGGCATCTCCGCCGAACATGGTGAAGGCATTTCCGATCTGATGACGGAAATTGTCGACGCCCTGCCGCAGGGTATCCTGCCGCCTGTCGTTGAAGAGAAACCTGTCAAAAAGAAAGCAAAGCCGAAAGCGCCTGTCGAAGAGACTGTCAGTTTTGCCGCTCTGACCGGTGAAGCGGACGAGATTCCGGAAGAGTTCGAAGAAGATGCCGTTTTCATTGAGGACGAGACCGAAGAGCCGGGCGTTCTGAAGATCGCCTTCGTCGGTCGCCCGAATGCAGGCAAGTCGACCCTGATGAACCGTCTTCTCGGCGAAGAGCGCATGATTACCGGGCCGGAACCCGGTCTGACGCGTGACTCGATTGCCGTGCTGCTACGTGACGAACATGGCGAAGTGCAGATTGTCGATACGGCAGGTCTGCGGAAAAAGGCGCGGGTTGATGAGCATCTGGAAAAGATGTCCACCTCCGCGACCATTGAGGCGCTGAAGCGTGCCGAAGTCGTTGTTCTGGTCATCGACGCCACCCTCGGCCTGCACGAGCAGGATCTCCAGATCGCCCGACTGATCGAACGTGAAGGCCGGGCCTGTGTTCTGGCGCTGAACAAATGGGATGCGGTGGAAGATCGCACCGCCACACGTCAGGCGATCTATGATCGTCTCCAGACCTCGCTCGCCCAGATGAAGGGGATCGAAGTCGTTTCCTTCTCGGGCAAGACCGGTGCAGGCGTGCAGAAACTGCTCCCCGCCGTCCGTCATGCCGCCGAGATCTGGAACAGCCGTGTTCCGACAGGCGAACTGAACCGCTGGTTCGACATGATGCTGGAGCGGCACGCGCCTCCGCTGGTTCAGGGCAGACGTCTGAAACTGCGTTACATCACGCAGGTCAAAAGCCGCCCTCCCACCTTTCTGGTGTTCGGCACGCGCGCAGAACAGCTGCCTGACGACTACAAGCGTTATCTGGTGAATGGGCTGCGTGAGACGTTCGGCCTGACCGGCGTGCCTATCCGTCTGCAGTTGCGGGGAACGAAAAACCCGTATGCGGACGAGCGGGACTGAAGACCAGCCTTCAGCAAATTTCCTGAACAGTTTCATCTGTTCAGGAAAAATCTCTCAGTCTCTGGCGTAACCCTTGCACATACGGAGTAGCAGACCAGCTTCCTGCACCGCTGATTTTGCGGATTCCATGACACGTGGATCAAACAGGGTTTTGACCGCCTGCACCGGCTCGGCATGCGTCAGCTTGTCCAGCGCGGCGGATGCCGCGAGCGGGGCAAACATCATGGTGCTGGAATCACGGTAACAGGACATCGTGCAGGCAGTGCACTTCGTTCTGTCGTCGGGAAGTCTGGCGAAGTCAAAGACAGAACCCATCGGTTTGTTCCAGGCTTCGCAACGCCAGACGTTCAGTTCCCAGTCCATATAGAAGTATTTGAACCCGCCTACGCAGGGAAAATGCTCTTTCTCGCCGCGAACATGACGCTGGATATCCTGCACGGAAGCTGTGGGATTCAGGACTGGAAACTCTTTCTTCATTTCCAGAATCTGATCGAGCACAGCAATCAGTTCCGCATCCGTGAAATCAATCAGATCGCTGTTCTCGTTGAAAACGAGGGATGAGGACTCAAACGCCTCCCGTCTTGGATAGGAAAAGGTCACACCGCTGAACCCCAGCGCGCCCAGCGTGTCCGGCAAGCAGCGCATATCGACAAGACGGGACACGGTCACGGAGGCCATGACCGGGATGCCGTAAGAACTCATCAGGGCAATTCCGTCCTTGATACGCTCCTCGACGCCTTTCAGTCCCCGGTTTTTCTCATGAAGAGCCATGTCGTGGCTGTCGATGGAAATGAACAGGGCTTTCAGTCCTGCCTGAGCAAGATCGCGGGCATGAGTGGGCAGAGACCAGCCATTCGTGATCAGATTGGTCTTCATGCCATGGTCGCGAACGGCGGAAACCATACGGATGATTTCGGGGTGAAGCAGAGGCTCGCCGCCCTGAAAATCCACAAAGGAAATACCGCGTTCGGCAAGGATCGGAAGAGCCCGGACAAATTCATCGGCATCGATGAAATGACGCGGCTTTCCCTTCATCTTCGACTTTGCAAATCCGCAAAAGTCACAATCAGCGTTGCAGTAATCCGTAACTGAAACATCAATGGCAGCAGGCAGAAGAGAGGCTGTAAATGCTGCGAGACGAGACTGCGAAGACATTGGCGCTCCTTCATTGACCTCTGTCGATATCAACCGTCATCGGTTTTGCCCAAACCGATATGTCTATTTTATTACACCCCAAAAGAAACCTTTAGTTACATTTTGGAATATCTATATCCCGGCAACAGGCCTTGCGCCTCATTCACCGGATCCTCTGGACATTATGACCTGCGGGCATGCGTCAAAGGATAAAACGCCATTCCCAGCCTGAAGTTTCTTCGGCGCAGACGTGACCAGCACATCAGAGCGCAAGCGAGTTTACGCCCCTGGCGAAGTGATTATCGGCTATCGGGTCGCAGTCGGCCCAATCATTTTATTGTAACCATGAATGATACTGGCAGAAGCGTTCTCGCCAGACAGCTTCAGCTTTCTTGAGTTGCCGCACCTGCATAAGGCAGGTCGGCAACTCACAAAGCCATGAAGTTTCGGAACAGGTAGATCTGGCCTACGCGGCGTCCAACCCGATATCAAGAGCGGTCACCGTTTGCGTGAGCCAACCCAGAGACAGGATATCAACGCCAGTCTCCGCTATGATCCTTGCCGTTTCGGGCCTGATGCCGCCAGAGGCCTCAGCAATAGCCTTTCCGTCGATCATCTCAACAGCTTTCCGCAACTGATCGGGGCTCATGTTATCGAGCAGAAACGCATCGGCCCCACCGTGCTTCAGCGCCGTCTCAAGCTGTTCCAGCGTATCAACTTCGAGCTCGATCTTCATGAGATGTCCCGCCCGCTTGCGGGCAGCGTCGAGCGTCGCTGTGATACTGCCGCCGCAGAGCGCAATATGATTGTCCTTGATGAGAATAGCGTCATCAAGCCGGTAACGATGGTTGGAGCCACCACCTGCGAGCACTGCATATTTCTGAAAAGCCCGCAGACCGGGGAGAGTCTTTCGCGTGCAACAGACGCGGGCTTTCGTGCCCTGAATGGCGTCCACGATGAAGCGCGTGGTCGATGCAATGCCGCTAAGATGACACAGGAGATTCAGCGCCACTCTCTCCCCTCCGAGTATGGCGCGGGCCGGTCCGCTGACCGTGGCGACTGTCTCTCCTTCTTCCACCTGCCGTCCATCTTCGACCACGGTATCGAACTGAACAGATGGATCGAGCAGGGAAAACGCCAGCGCCGCACCGGGAAGACCTGCGATCACGCCCGTTTTTCTCGCACGAAAAACAGCTCGCAGAATAACGTCCGACTGTCCGAGCGCTTCCGTAGTGACATCGCCACCTGTACCGAAATCCTCCAGCAGTGCGCCCCGGACCATCGGTTCCCACATGATCGGTGGAAGATAGGCTGCGTTCATAAGATCACCTTGATGTGCAAAGAAAAATCTCGATACCTCTCAGATAGCCAGCATGCGTTCGACAGCCCGACGCGCAGGCTCCTGAAACTCCGCAGGAATGGTGACTTCCGTCTGGAGGGTTTCCAGAGACCTCCTGATCCCGGCCAGAGTGATGCGTTTCATGTGCGGGCAGAGATTGCAGGGACGCACAAACCGCGTGTCCGGATAGAGCAGCGACAGATTGTCACTCATGGAACACTCCGTCACCAACAGCACTTTTTCAGGTCTTTCCCGAGCGATCCAGTCGATCATCTGCGCCGTTGAGCCGGAAAAATCGGCTTCGGCGACCACTTCCGGCGGACATTCGGGGTGCGCAATAACAACAACGCCGCGATGAATGCGACGATATTGACGGATTTCCTCTGGCGTGAAGCGCTCGTGAACCTCGCAATGCGCAGGCCAGGTTATCATTTCGATACCTGTTTCCGCTTCGATATTTTTCGCCAGAAATTCGTCCGGGATCATGATGACGCGCGGCACGCCCACACTCTCGACAACCTTTCTAGCGTTGCCCGATGTGCAGCAGATGTCGGTTTCGGCCTTAACGGCTGCCGTGCTGTTCACATAGGTCACGACAGGAACGCCGGGATAAGCCGCCTTGAGAGCCCGGACATTGTCTGCCGTAATCCCCTCCGCCAGAGAGCATCCTGCCAGCGTATCCGGAATCAGCACTTTTTTGGCGGGATTCAGCAGCTTGGCGGTTTCCGCCATGAAGTGAACGCCTGCCATCACGATGACGTCCGCATCCAGATCACAGGCTTCCCGCGCCAGCGCCAGACTGTCTCCGCGAATATCGGAGACACAGTGAAAAATTTCGGGCGTCTGATAGTTATGCGCCAGAATAACGGCGTTTTTCTCGCGTTTCAGGCGCAGGATCGCCTCGATATCGTCCGCGTAAAGCCGCTCCCAGTCCTGTCGCGCCATCACTCCGGCAACAGGCTGGAAAAGAGTATCTCGGGAGTCCGCGAGGAGCGTTGTCATCGGATCGGGCCTGCCTCATCATTATGCTCAATTTGAGCATATAGAGACTGAAACCGATTACCTCAAGTGAACATTGCCACACTTTTCAGCGAGGAATCTCTCAGACAAGTGGCGGCAAAGGCAACTTGGCTCCGGCGAGGTAACAGTTCTGGGAGGACGCCTTGCAGAAACGATAAAGCCGTGCCGGTCTCCCCTGCCCCGACGGATCGAAGAGATCGGTCTCTTCCACCAGCGACTGATGCTGCACCAGACGCCGGAAATTCTGTTTGTGCATCCGGCGACCTGCCAGCGTTTCCATCGCCTGCTGAAGTTGCAGAAGGGTGAAATCCTCAGGCAGGAAATCAAAGACGGCTGGCGTATAACGAATTTTGGCGCGGATCCGTGAAAGCGCCGTCGCCAGAATACGGCGATGATCATGCTTCATGGCGCGCCCCAGAGAGCCTGCGAACAGCGCCGCCCTGCTTCCTTCCCATGATCCTGCTTCGGGAAGAAGGCCAGCCTCCCAGAGCAGTTCATAGCGGTCGAGCACAAGCTCATCGTTCCATTCATGGCCATCCAGACCGAACGCAACAGAACAACGCGACAACCGCCTTTCATTGTCGGACACCCAGCTTTTCATATGCCTGACGAGCGGGATCAGAAACTCCTGCGTCGCCTCCGATCGCCGGTCCTCCCAAGGGAAATACGCATATACAGACTGCCATGACGCCATTTCTGCGGAGGAACGCGCCAGAGCCATATAGGAAATCCGCACAGCCCGATTGCCGAAACCGTCCTCTGCATCAGCAAAGGTATAAAGCTGCTCCGTATGCCCCAGACGGAACCCGGTCAGGTTCTCAACCCAGTGGCGAAGACTGCGTTGCAGGGAAGCCTGTCCGGCCTGCAACGGACCTGAGGGGAACCCGTCGCCTTCTCCTGTCGTGAGAACACAGAGCTGAGGCTCTTTCGCGGCAATGGTGTCCAGCCCAAGCACCACGGCCACCAGTTCAGTTCTGCAATGCGCTGTTTCATTCATGGAACAGGCCGATACCGCCCTCTGTCATCGCCCGCAACAGTTACGACAGCCTGCATGGGGCTCAACTCCAGGCCTTGAGGTCGGCGATATAGTCCGGGTCCAGCAGCAGATTCTTGTATCGCAGCTCCATACGCACGATCATCAGGCAGCCCAGAGCCATTGTCACCTGCTCACGTCCCACACCCATTGCGGTTTTTTCAACCTGCAACAGGGTGTCCAGTGTCCGTTCCACCAGAACAGTCATGGCTGAGACCGAACGGGAAGACGGTGATAACGCCTCAAACATGTGCGTCAGAACAAGCTGAGCCTGCGAGGGCATGCGGACGTCCAGAGCGGAATGTCGCAACTGCATGAGATTGCGCCCCATGGTCATCGCCGAGAACGCACCTTTCAACAATCCGTCCATCTCCGGGGACACCAGCCCTCTGCCATTGGCGATAAGCTGCTCCATGTTCCGGACAATGAACCCGACCCACACCGGCTCTCCAATACGCCTGCTATCTTCGGCAATACGATGAAGAGATCGTATGACATGCGCGCGAAAACTGCTGATGAAAGCTGGCAGGCTGAAAGGCAGGATATGCCGGAAGACCAGCACGCCGAAGCCCAGCCCCGCAAGCAGGGCGAGGCTTGTATTGAACCAGTGAATCTCATCCGTGCGGAAATGGTTTTCCGGGCTGATCATGTAGGGAAAGAAGTTGGCGAAAGAGGCGGCAAGCGCTGCAATGGCGGGATTACGCGCAGCCAGTCCGCCGATGATCATCGGCACGCCGACAGCAAGACACAGCACGGGATAATCCGCCGTCACCGGCATGACGAGAAAGACCGGCACGATGGAAAGAGCAACTGCCCAGACGGCCCCGAACAGGAAATTGCGGCTTGCGATCACGGTGTTGCTGAAGGAGGCGAAGCGGGCGCAGACCACGGCGACAAAGGTGACAAAAAGCGCGCCGTAAGACCAGGCCGTCACTTCCCAGATCATGGCGCCCAGCAGAACAGCCAGAGCGGAGCGTATCCCGTTGGCGAATGTCGCCCCCCAGTCGGGTGGGCGCACAAGCCTGAAACGCGCTGAAAGGGTCGTCTCACGCATGTCACCCGCGTAACATCCGAGCAGATGCTCAAGTTCTCCAAGCAGCAGAGCCAGCCCCTGCAGAACGATCCGGTCGTTCAGGGCCGTTTCCTTTTCTCCCTCTTCGACACCCAGTGTGCTTTCTATTCCGGCCTGACACCGTTTCTGGAGAGTCCAGACATCCTGCCGTAGTTTTTCCGGTGCAGCAGCATGATCCAGTTCCTCAGGCAGTCGTTCGAAAAATGCCGCCACGTCAGCAAGCATTTTTTGCGATATGCCACCTGGAATATTGCCGGTGGCGGCAAGACGGCTTCGCATCCCGACACCTCGGGACGTCAGACGTGTCACCTGTCCGAGAACGGCGCGGGCTGACCGTACCAGAGGTTCATTTCGACCAGCTTCGATCGCACTGAATTCCATTCGGTCATTCAGGGTCAGCGCCAATGAAAAGATCTCATGCAAATCGCTTGCTGCTGGCGACTGACGCAGGAGGATGGCTCTTACGGCTCCTGAAGACCGGGAAATGATTTCACGCAACTGGGAACGAATGGCCTTCTGCGCGCCCGTCGCCACATCGGGGATGAAAATGGCCGCGACCACCATCTCGCAGATGACGCCAAGCAGGATGTAGGTGCCGCGTGACACGGCAATCTCGAAGATCCTGTCCTGAGCATCCACGGCTGAAATCGCGACGATCGCGCAGGTATAGGCCGTCAGCACGAAGGCATAACTGCGGAAGTTGTTCACCAGTGTGCCAAGCGCCGTGCACAGTCCGACCCAGATCGCCAGAAGCGGAAAAAAGAGCCAGGGCTGTTGCGGCGCCATCGACACAAGAGCAACGGCGGAAGCCACCCCGGCCAGCGTGCCCACAACCCGCCAGCGCCCTTTCGAGATGCTTTCGCCTCTCGTTCCCTGCGCCACGATCCAGACCGTCATGGCCGCCCATTGCGGCTGGCCAAGCTCCATCCAGAACGCGATGGCGAGGGCCAGCAGCGAGGCAAAGGTAGTGCGGAGTGAAAATCCAACCGACGTAAGTTTTGGTGCGAAAAGCCACGCGAACGCCGATGGGTTGAGTGTCAGAGCATCAAGGCAACGACTCAACAACGGGACGGCGGGGGGAGATGGCATTCTCCCATACTGCCACGAAGCTGTGCCCACCTCCATCGCGCAAACACAAAATCGTGACGAAAAAACATGCCGTCGAAGCCACAGACAGCGAGTCAGTCCTCAAGCACGCTTCGGGCCTCGTTACGCTGTTCACCCCACGCAAGCGCCAGCATCACCCCAGTCACAAGAATGGCGTCCGTGAGACGGGAAAAATGCAGGCCGAAAGGGATCAGCAGCAACAGGACTGTAATCCCGACAATGTGTGACAGGGCGAAAAAACCTGAGACAATCCTGCGATAGAGAATGCTGGCCAGCAGGTAGAGCACCGGCCCGGACGTCATGACCATGACGGAAGACAGACTTGCCTCCTCCAGCGGATTTTCCATCAGCAGGTCCGCTCCCACCGCCGTCACGATAATGCCCGCAATCAGCACTGCATGGAGATAATGAATGGTCGCACCCATTTTTCCCGGATCATCGGCCTGCGTGATCCTGTGCCTTGCGGCCTCGCCAGATGTGCCGAAATACAGCCACCACATGGCCATCGTTCCCAAGAAACTGATGACGAAAGCGACGAGATAAACCGGTGTCCAGTTCTGGTTTTCGGCCATGGACAGACCTGTCGCCATGATCCCCTCACCCAGCGCCACGATCACGAAAAGCTGGCAGCGCTCGACGAGGTGCGCGCCCTCAATTGTCCAGTCGTCTTTCGAGCTGGATCGGCCCAGCCCCGGAAAAGGAAAACCGAACATCGGGGAGACATATTCGCAGAGCGCGGCGATGCACCACAACGTCACTCGGGTCACCGGGTCCGACGCCACTCCGCCTGTCAGCCAGAACACGGCGGAGACCAGCATCCAGGCAAGGATCCGTCGGTAATTCGGTGCAAGCGGATGATTGCGAGGCAGCCACGCAACGACGAAAGCGCTGCGTCCCACCTGCATGGCCGCGAAACAGAGCGCAAAAGGCAGACCATGCTCCGCAAAGGAATCCGCGATCGCTGATCCCATGAGCAGGGCGAGCACCATGGTGACGAACAACACGCCCCGGACGGCAGGCAGGCGCGGGTCAAACCAGTTTGTGAACCAGCCGGTATATTGCCAGCCCAGCCAGACGGCGAGCCAGATCACCGCAGTCTGGAAGGCTCCGAACAGCGACAGGTGGTGCAGCAGCCCGTGGCTGAGCTGCGTGATGGCAAAGACATAGACCAGATCAAAGAAGAGTTCTTCGTTTGTGACTGCGGCGTGGTGACCGTCACGGGTGCGGAGGAAAGGATGGTGACTGGCTGTGTCCTGCGACATGAAGCGTCCGTAAAGAGAGAATGACAAAGGGCTCTGAACGTAGCGCCCTCCTTCCGGTTCATACCAGAGAGGATAAGGCGTTCTTCGTCCAGAGCCCTTTATGCTGCGACGGCGTTATTTGGTCGTATAGCCGCCGTTGACGAGGATGGTCTGCCCCGTCATCCACCAGCCTTCCGAAACCATGAACCTTACATAAGGCGCGATGTCCTCAATGTCGGTCAGGCCGGTTTTGCTGAAGGGCGACAGAGCCGCCGCTGTCTTGTGATAGGCCACGGCGTCCGCGCCTTCCTGTCCGTAAAAGAACGGCGTGTCCATCGGTCCGGGACCGATGGCGTTCACGGAAATACCACGCTCACCGAACTCCTTGGACGCTGCACGGGTGAAGTGTTCCACGGCCGCTTTTGAACCGGCATAGGTGGAATAGAACGGCGTGTAGGCGCCAAGCAGCGATGTCACGATGGTGACGATCTTGCCGTTGTCATTTACATGCCTGCCGGCTTCCTTGAGGAAGAAGAACGCGGCCTTGCTGTTGATGGCGAACATGCTGTCATATTCGTCCTCGGTAATGTCGAGGATCGGTTTTTTCAGCACTTTACCAACGGTGTTGATGGCGATGTCGGGACGACCAATGGCGGCGACAGTCTCCCTGAACAGTTTGGTATTGGCGTCTGCTGTCGTCAGATCTCCCTGAAGCGCCACAGCTTCGACGCCCTGATTTTTGAGTTCGGATACAAGCTTTTCCGCGTCGCCGGCCGCTTCCGGGCCATGATAATGAATGGCGATGGCCGCGACCCCATTTGCGGCGAGGTCGCGTGCAATCAGAGCGCCGAGATTTTTCGCGCCGCCGGTAATCAGCGCGGTTTTACCTTTAAGACTATGATCGGTCATGAAATATCTCCCTATCAACGTCTCTCATTTTAGCGTTCGAAATTTCACGAAAAATCACTTGATTTCAGGCAACACTGATCAAGAATGACGAACAATAAGGAGTAGGTTGGTGGACAGGATCGATCTGTTACGTGTGTTCATACGAGTGATGGAGACAGAGAATTTTTCCCGGGCCGCCGGGTCGCTGAATTTGCCGCGTTCCAGTGTTTCAACCGCCATCCAGCAGCTTGAAACGAGGTTGGGAACGCGACTTTTTTCCCGCACTACCAGACTTGTCTCACCCACGACCGATGGAAAGGTGTTTTATGAGCGGGCCCTGCAACTGGTTGCCGACATAGAAGATGCGGAAAGCCTGTTTCAGCAGAAGCATGGTTCTCCGCGAGGCATTCTACGGGTCGAGATGCCGGGACGTATCGGACGCCTGATTGTTGCGCCGGCGCTTCCCACATTTCTTGCCACTTATCCGGAAATTGACATCCAGCTGGGCGTGACGGATTGCTCCGTCAATCTGACGGAAGATGGAGTAGACTGCGCGTTGCGGGTCGGTATGCTGGCGGATTCCAGTCTGATTTCGCGTCATATTGCTGATCTGCAGGTCATCAATGTCACAAGTCCGCTCTACCTGAAGACTTACGGTGTTCCACATACTCCTCAGGATATTCCTGACCATCAGGTCATTCGCTACGCTTCTCCCGCGACAGGACGAATCGAAGAATGGGAATGGGTTCATCGCGGTGAATCAAAGACCTGTCCCGTACAAGGACGTGTCACGGTCAACAGCGCCGAAGCGTTGATTGCCTGCTGCGTGGCAGGGTCTGGCCTGATTCAGATTCCGGCCTATGACGTTGCAGCTCACCTTGCCAATGGCGAACTGGTCGAGGTCATGCCCGACTGGCGGGCGCCCCCTTTGCCTCTGTCTCTTTTGTATCCAGAGAGGCGTCATCGATCATCAAGGCTTCGTGTTTTTGTTGACTGGATTATCAATCTGATCAAAAAACAGATTTAGTCATTTAATCAATACTTCAGATATTTTCTCTTTTATTCAATGGTTTCGAAAGCATCGACCAGCCATTCCTCTGGCTCGCGATCCGCCTCCTCATACCATCGTTCCATCAGAGGATGCTTGCGAACAGATTCAATATAAGCCCGCGATACATCAGAAACATTAATATCATAACTGAGAAAACGTGCGACAATCGGAGCGAATGCAACATCTGCATTGGTAAAATGGCGACCAAAAAGATAGTCCCCGCTTCCGCCAAAATTACGCCGCGCTTCCGTCCAGATTGAATCAATGCGGGCAATATCTTTTGTTATCGCATCCGACAGAGGTTCTTTAAGTGGACGTTGAATTCTTCCTAGATTCATCGGCATTGCGGAGCGAACGCCCTGAAATCCTGAATGCATTTCAGCAGAGACGGACCGCGCCATCGCGCGCGCGTCCTGATTTTCAGGCCAGAGCTTTGGCTCAAGTTCTGCGCAATATTCGGCAATCGCCAGACTGTCCCATATCTTTACGTTGCGATGTTCCAGAAATGGAACCTTACCATTAGGAGAAACCTGCGCTATCCGCGCACTACTGTCCGGTTGACGGAGCGGTATGACTTCTTCCAAGACATTTAGGCCTGCGAGCCTTACCGGCAGCCACCCTCTCAGGGACCATGAAGAATAACGCTTGGTGCCTATGACAAGACGGCCTTCGCTCATGAAAATGCTCCCTGCTGGCGATGAACAGTCTGGCTATAGCATCTATCAGAACAGACTGGCAGCCAAACACAGACAGAAATGATCCATATTTTCCGGACAATGGAACGTCTGCAGTGCGAACCCCGTCTGATTGAAATGGATTTTTCTCGTTTAAAATCATGTATTTCGTCAATACACCGGAAACGCATTCTAGCGCCGGACGACTTTGATACATGAGACAGAACTGTAACCTGCGATAATACGCCCAAGGTGAAACACATATTCCAACCCTATCGGCGAGCCGTTAAAAAATTATCCATACTGGGTCATTACAACTCCTCACATGACGGAGCGTGTCAGCATACGCACATGATAAGAGGTTTATGTGACAACGGTTTTGACTTATGGAACATTTGATCTCTTTCATATAGGTCATGTTCGTCTTCTCCAAAGGGCACGCGCTTTGGGAGAACGATTGTATGTTGGCGTCTCTTCCGACGAGTTTAACGCCATCAAAGGCAAAAACAGCATCATTCCTTATGAACAGCGAGCCGCCATTGTCGCCGCCATAAAGGAAGTGGATGGCGTTTTTCCTGAAGAAAACTGGGCACAGAAAAAATTGGATATCGAACGCCTGAAAGCCGACATTCTGGTCATGGGAAGCGACTGGGAAGGCAGATTCGACGATCTGGATACCATGTGCACTGTTCATTACCTCCCCAGAACGGAAAACATATCCACAACGGATATTAAAAAGACATTTGAAAACATAAATCGCCAGCAGATTGTTAACCTGGAAAATCAACTCCGGAGCGCACGCGATACACTTTTACAAAATCATTTACTTTAACGCACTACAAAGAAAATAGAGAAAGGTAAATTTCACAATGAACGATCAGAATACACAGAAAGCAAGCCGCTATCTTCACGGTCTGGAGACCATTTCAGAAAAAACCAAAAAAACTCCGATTATCCTGTTTTTTGGTCGTCATCATTTTTCTGACAACTCAAAATATCTTTTCCTGAATATGTCTGCCCGTCAGGATGTTCTGGCTATCTGGTGTTCTTCCAATACGGAACTTTGCACCCGCCTTGCTGATGAGGGCTTACATGTTCTTAATATGAACGGGGATGTTGGTCAGATCCTATCTGTTTTTATGCAGGCGGCAGTCGCTGTACATTGCATCAATACTTTTGAAAGCGTCGAAAATCCTCTTATGCGTGCAGCGCTCAAAGGCGCAATTCATATTCAGCTCTGGCATGGCGTTTCCATCAAACCACTGGATATGATAAAAGCCAACGCAGATAATCTGGTCGACACCACCTGGATAGAGCAGACGCTTGGAGCCATCTCCATTGACGTCATACTGAGTCCATCGGAAAGACTGGATAATTTCTGGCAGGCGGCTTTTGGCGTTCAGTATGTCATTCGTGCCGGGCTCCCAAGAAACGAAGTTCTGCTGCGCAACGCAACCAAGGCGGAACGTATCAATACAGCGGATACCCTTTTATCTGACGCAGAAAACTATATTCTCTGGGCTCCTACATTTACTTCGGCAGGCATGACGCCTCTATGGAGCCGTCCCGAACTGATCAACCAACTGACGACCACCGCAAGAGACAATGGATGCCAGCTTGTTATCAAACCTCACCCCTATGACACAATAAACTTCCAGTCTCGAGATACAGATAATCATGAAGGTGTCATTTTTCTGTCGCCAGATATTGATATTTATCCGGATCTTCACAGATTTTCATGCCTTATTACAGACTGCTCTTCTCTTATGTTTGATTATCTTCACCTAGACCGACCAATTCTAATTCTTGAACATTCCAATAAAGGCAACGACACTCCCCTGGCTTGGTTTGACCATCTTCCTCTTCCTGCCGTGATTGGCCCTGATGCAAACGCAACAGTCTTGTTAGAAACGTGCCTGAAAGACGACCAGCAAACGCATAATCGTAAAAAATGCCTGCAGGCTCTATTCAGCACAGACACCCTCACCTCCTGTGAAATGATAGCAAAGATTTTGTGGGATCTTGTTGAAAAACAAACAGATAAGAAAATGACCATTTTACAATAAATCATTTCTCAAAATATTTTTCCTTAAGATCACTCACAATGTTACCGCATGGCGAGTGATCTTAAACAGGAAATTGACTGCTCAACACAGGGATTTTCCTGAAAGCAATGGACATTATGCACTTTACTGGAGCATCGATGCGGAACGGATAGATAAATACGGCGCACGTATCGTATCCACCGGATGTTTGTGCGGAAAAATAGTCTCTGATTGTTCCGTATTACCTTTTGATGAAAGGAAATACGGAACGCAAGCCTCATGATTGATGAGTTGCCTGCGTATCACAGCCGCCCATCGCGAAATCCGATGGCCAATAATTATCGCTGGTTGTCTAATCTCTGTCGGAAACAACGGTCTTGCATAGTTTCCTGCATCTCATGGCGGACCCGACGCGATTCGAACGCGTGACCTTTGCCTTCGGAGGGCAACGCTCTATCCAGCTGAGCTACGGGTCCACTGCGCGCCTTACTACAGCAGACAGGCTGTGTTTGCCAAGAGGGTAAACACTCCCACAAAAACCTTCGCCATCACGGAAGAGACAGCCTGTCCATCTCAGACGGCAACAAGCCGAAGGGCGCATTCACGTCCTGTCCGCTCCCCTGTTCAGCAGCCCACACTCCAGCGGAAACATCGCCTCCAGATGGCAGCAGAGCATCCGGTTGATCCAGCCAGGACAGAATATCCACCGTAACGCGCCTCCCTGCCCTCTCCCGCAGCAGCAGATGATGACCGCCGGGAATCAGATCCCGCCTTACCGAAGACGGGAAACGCCTCCACGCCTCAGCCATGGCCTGCGCCGGAACGAGTTGATCACGGTCTCCATACACAACCAGTGTCGGGAGCTTCTGCCATTTTGCCGCATGGGCCGCCTGCGTCATCAGATCAACGAGCCCTTGCAATGCGACAAACTTCGTGACGTGGAGCGTCAGAGGATCGAAATAGAGCCGTCGTAGCGCCTCGATATTATTACTCGCCACCACATGAACCGGCAGTTCCCGCCCTGAGACACTGCCCTCCGGCGCAATGGCGGCCAGAAGATGGGCGGATGCCCTGCCCAGCGGGCCTGTATCCCAGACGGCGGGCGCCAGCAGCACCACACCGGAAAGAGGGAGGCCGGTCGGATGGCTGGCGACAACCATCGCAACAGCACCGCCCATACTCTCACCCATCAGCCAGACAGGCTTCCCCGGATGCTCGATCGCAAGCTGCTTCAGTTCTTCTCGCACATCGTCGGCGAGACGATCTGAACCGACCCAGCCGCCACGATCTGGAGCAGCGCCGAAGCCTCGCAGATCCGGCGCCCAGACGCTGAAACCTGCCTGAGCGAATGCTGGCGCTGTCGTCTCCCAGGCGTCACGGCTGTCATTGAAACCATGCAGCGCCAGAATCACGCCTCTTTCAGCGCCCCGGGCAGGCCAGATACGGAGAGGAATATGAGCGCGATCAGACAGCGTCAGCACACGGTCGGGTGGCACAAGCCGGGCATATTCTGCGTAACGGGGCGGCACCCTGATATGCGGTTCACGGGCGCATCCCGCCAATGTTAGCGCCGCCAGAATTAAGGTCGCCAGTCGCCCTGAAAATCGCATGATATGATGAAAGCCAGACAAAAGAGCGTGCGGGTGGTTTGAACTCACGGCGTTCATGCGTATCATCGCGCACCCGACAGGCCAACCGGTGTGTCTCCCTGAAGCCGGTCCCATGACCATCTCACAGGATCATGTTCATGCTTATTCAGCCTACCAATCCGACCCCACGGCCCCGGCTCGGCCATGTCGAAACAGTGATCGTGCAGAACCGCAAGATTTCCTGCGACGGCGGTCTGGGAGCGCTCGGACACCCCAAGGTCTGGCTGAAGATCGGCGGCGACCAGACATTCTGCCCCTATTGCTCCCGCCTGTTCGTGCTGGACCCGAACGCCACGCCGGACAGCGCGCACTGAGGTTTTTTACTCTATGAACAAAGCGGGCATGCCCCACCTGATTCTGGTGGATGGCAGTGGTTTCATCTTCCGGGCTTTTCACGCCCTCCCTCCCATGAGCAACCCGGAAGGCGTGCCGGTCAACGCCGTGTATGGCTTCTGCAACATGCTGACCCGCCTGATGCGGGAGCATGTCGGCACACACCTTGCGGTCGTTTTCGATGCCGGACGGGTGACGTTCCGCAACGAGATCTATGCGCAGTACAAGGCGCATCGACCGGACGTACCGGAAGATCTGATCCCGCAGTTCGGGTTGATCCGTGAGGCGACCGCGGCCTTCGGCGTGCCTGGAATCGAGCTTGAAGGATTCGAGGCGGACGATCTGATCGCCAGCTATGCCCGCTTCATCGAACAGACCGGTGGTTACTGCACCATCGTTTCCTCCGACAAGGATCTGATGCAGCTCATCGGTCCGCAGGTCGAGATGATGGACCCCATCAAACAGAAACCGATCCGGGCCGGGGAAGTCGAGGCCAAGTTCGGCGTTGGGCCGGATAAGGTCATCGACGTGCAGGCCCTGATGGGCGATCCGACAGACAATGTGCCGGGCATACCGGGGATCGGCCCGAAAACGGCCTCCGCGCTGGTCAGCGAGTTCGGTAATCTGGAGGCCGTGCTGGCCGCCGCGCCGGACATGAAGAAATCCAAGCGTCGTGACTCGCTGATCGAGCATGCGGAAGCCGCTCGCGTTTCGCTCAAGCTGGTTACGCTGAAAAATGATGTCCCTCTGCCCGTTCCCGTAGCCGATATGGCCGTGCAGGAGCCGAATGAGGAAGCTCTGGGCGACTGGCTCGACCGGATGGGTTTCCGCTCGATCCGTCATCGGTTCGGACTTGGCGACGGCAAACCTCTGGCGCAGGCGGCGTCCGCTGCAGCGATGCGCTTCGCCAACGGTGGCGCCCACTCTGCCGCAACGCCTCCTCCCGAGCAGGTTCCCTATAGCGGCTATGAAACCGTCACGGATCTTGTCTCGCTGGAGAAATGGGTCACAGAAGCCCGCGCTGCCGGTGTCTGCGCCGTGGACACGGAAACGGATGGCCTCGATCCCCTGAAGGCCCGCATGGTCGGCCTCTCGCTGGCGACGGCTCCGGGTCGGGCCTGCTATGTTCCGCTGCTGCATGAAGGCACGCTGGAAGCGCCTGTCGGACATCAGATTTCCGTATCGGAAGCCGTGGCTGCGCTTGAGCCGCTGTTTACGGACCCATCCGTGCTCAAGATTTTCCAGAACGCCAAGTTCGACATACTCGTGTTCCGTGGCGCGAACGCGGCTCCGATCGGCCCAATCGACGACACGATGCTGATCTCCTACGCCCAGTCGGCTGGCCTGCATGGTCAGGGCATGGATGAACTCTCGAAGCTGCATCTGGGTCATGTGCCGATCACCTACGATCAGGTCACGGGAACAGGCCGTAATCGTATCCCCTTCCAGCAGGTGCCGCTGGACAAGGCGACAGCCTACGCCGCCGAAGATGCCGATGTGACCCTGCGTCTGTGGCTGAAGCTGCATCCCCAGTTGCGCACCAACAGGGCGCTGGCTCTGTATGAGGGCTATGAGCGCCCGCTGATCACTGTGCTGAGCGACATGGAGCAGACCGGTATCAAGGTCGATGCTCATGAACTGCGCCGTCTTTCGGAGAATTTCGAAGGTCGTATGGGCGTTATCGAGAAAGAAATTCACACGGCGGCCGGACGCACTTTCAATGTCGGCTCACCCAAGCAGCTTGGTGAAATCCTGTTTGATGAAATGGGTCTTCCCGGCGGCAAGCGGGGGAAGACCGGCGCATGGAGCACGGATTCCTCCGTCCTGCAGGATCTGGCCGATCAGGGACAGGAACTTCCCACAAAGATTCTCGCCTGGCGTCAGCTTTCCAAGCTGAAAAGCACCTATACCGACTCTCTGCTCAAGCAGATGGACCCGGCGACAAACCGGGTTCACACCACCTTCCAGATGGCCATCACCACCACCGGCCGCCTGTCCTCGAACGATCCCAACCTTCAGAACATTCCTGTCCGCACGGAGGAAGGGGCGCAGATCCGCAGGAGCTTCATCGCGCCAGAAGGCAAGGTCCTGCTGTCCGCCGACTATTCCCAGATTGAACTACGCCTGCTGGCCAGTGTCGCGGATGTGCCGACATTGCGGGAGGCGTTCGCTCTGGGACAGGACATTCACGCCCGCACCGCCGCCGAGGTGTTCGGTGTGCCGCTTGAAGGCATGGATCCGCTGACCCGTCGGCGCGCCAAGGCCATCAATTTCGGCATCATCTATGGCATTTCAGCCTTCGGTCTGAGCAGACAGCTCGGCATCTCCATGGGTGAAGCCCGCGCCTATATCGACGCCTATTTCGCCCGTTATCCCGGCATCCGGGACTATATGGACGAACGGAAGATCGAAGCGAAGGCGCACGGCTATGTCGTGACGCCCCTCGGACGTCGTTGCTATGTTCCCGGCATTACAGCGAAAAACGGCGCGCAACGTTCCTATGCCGAACGGCAGGCGATCAACGCGCCGTTACAGGGTGGCGCTGCGGATATCATCAAGCGCGCCATGGTCCGCCTGCCCCACGCTCTGGCGGAAGCCGGTCTGCCTGCCACCATGCTTCTACAGGTGCATGACGAACTTCTGTTCGAAGTGGAAAAGAGTGCGGCAGATGAGACCGCAGCGCTGGTAAAGAAAATGATGGAAGGCGCGGCGGATCTGCCCGTGCCGCTGGTTGTCGAAACCGGCATTGGAGCCAACTGGGCCGAGGCACACTGATGAACACTTCCACACCCCCGTCCGGTCCGAAAAAGAAATCTGGCAGAGCGGGTCTGATCATTACTCTGACGATCACCTTTCTGGCGTGTGTCGGCGGCTATGTCGCCTACAGGGCTTCGGACGCCATGGGGCCGGTTGTCTCCTCAAACGGCAATGAGGTGGGCGGCAGTTTCCGTCTGATGGATTCCTCGGACGGAACCATGACCGATTCGCATTTCCGCGGACGGTGGATGCTCGTCATGTTCGGGGCGATCCATTGCACGGATGATGCCTGCACCCCCGCTCTCACACGTCTGAGCGCAGCGCTTCAGGCTGTCGATCCGAGCCGCAAGCTATTCGCGCCTCTGTTCATCAGCCTTGATCCGAACCGTGACCTTGCCATGAATCTGCGGCAGTACGCCCTGAAATTCAACGCGAAGATCATCACCGGCACCGCCGCCCCGGCAACACTGGAGGCCGTCGCTAAAGAATATCACGCCCCAATCGTGAAACACCCTGATTCTTATTGGGAATATACTTACGAAGTCTCTCCGCGCATTGTCATCATGAATCCCGAAGGACGCTACGCCGGAACGATCGAGACCGCAGCCAGCGCCGATGAAATGGAAAAACGCCTCCGTGCTCTTCTGGAGCAGCACTGACGGATGCTCCGCGGTTTTCGACTTTCTTTCCGAACCCCGTTGTTCTTTCGCGATGCAACGGGCGCTCTCTCATCCTCTTTTCTCCTGAAACAACAGCGCCCTGCGTCAGACATCAGAATAGCAAGACGTCTCACCTTTTCCGCGCTGGCCTGCTGTCTGGTGCTGGGCGCAACGCCGCTTCAAGCCGCAACCGTCGCACCCGGCGCGCCGGACAGTCCCGAAACAGGCGGTATCCTTCGCATAACAGCGGAGAACTCGGGCGGAACGCTCGACCCGCAGATCAGCTACGTTCACATCACCTACCAGATGGAAGCCATCGTCTATGACGGGCTGACCACCTTCGCCAAAACACCAAGCAAACTCAGCAGCCACGCCATTCCGGATCTTGCGGAAGCCCTGCCGGAACCGCAGGACGGCGGCCGAACCTATGTGTTTCATCTGCGTCACGGCATCCGTTTTTCAAACGGCAAGGAAGTGACACCAGATGACGTAGTCGCCTCCATGCAGCGGATTTTCAAGGTGAACAGCCCGACCGCAGGGCCGTATTACAGTCACATCGTCGGCGGAGAAGCATGCCTGAAAGATGCCGAGCACTGCACGCTCGCCGGTGGTGTGGAGGCTGACGGCAGGGCGTGGACCGTCACCTTTCATCTGACGCATCCGGACGCCGAGTTTTTCGACCGGCTGGCGTTCCAGCACGCCTCCATCCTGCCTGCCGACACACCGTCACACGATACCGGCAACGAAGCGCCCCTCGGCACGGGTCCGTACAAAATCGTCTCTTACGAACCGAATTCCGGTCTGAAGATGGAGCGAAATCCCTACTTCCGGCAATGGGATGCGGTAGCCCAGCCCGCAGGCTATCCCGACGAAATCCATTATTCCTTTGGACTGGACCCGGAAGCCGCTGTCACGGCCATTGAGAACAACCAGTATGACTGGATGCTGGAGAGCGTGCCGCTGGACCGACAGGCGGAAATCGGCGCACGCTTTTCCGATCGTGTGAAACTGATAGACCAGCTCGTCATCTATTACGCCGCGCTGAACGTGAATCTTCCCCCGTTCAACGATCTCCGTGTGCGACAGGCGTTGAACTACGCGCTGAACCGCAAGGCTGTGGTGATCTACAATGGAGGTCCGGCGGTCTCCACGGCGGCCTGCCAGATGCTGCCGACAGGCGCACCGGGATATGAGCCGGGCTGCGCCTACACAAAGGGCGCGTCCCCGGAACATCTAGCGCCCGAGTGGAAAGAACCCGATCTCGCGTTGGCGAAAAAGCTGGTTGAGGAAAGCGGCACAAAAGGTCAGAAGGTCGTCATCGTCACACCGGGTTCGGGCGGCTCGGGCGCTATCGCCAATGAAATCCGCGCTACGCTGGTCGATCTGGGCTACGTCGCCTCCGTGCGCCCCATCACGCCGGTGATCGAATTCAGTTATATCCAGAACAGCGATAACAAGATGCAGATCGGTCTGACCGGCTGGAGCGCGGATTATCCGTCCGCATCCTCCTTCCTGCGCACGCTGTTCTCCTGCGCGACGTTCATTCCGCATTCGAGCAACTCCATCAACGCCTCCCAGTTCTGCGACCCGAAACTGGATGCGCTGATGGACAGGGCGGCTGAAGTCTCGCTGACCGACCAGAAAGCGGGCGATGCGCTGTGGGCCGAAGCGTCCCGCGCGCTCATGGCGCAGGCTCCGGCTGTGCCGCTTGACCAGACAAGGCGCGTGGCGCTGACCTCCACCCGCGTACATGGCGTATTCGATACACCGATTTATGAAGCCGTTTTTTCGCAGATGAAGCTGCGCCGTGCGGGAGATGCGCCGTGAGTGGTGCACAAGACATGGCTCCCCCCGGTCCATGGCGCAGCGCGTTCCGGGCGCTGTCGCGTAATCGTGCGGCAATGGTGGCGCTGGGCGTGCTGGGCCTCATGGTGCTGCTCAGCCTGCTCGCGCCGTTCTACGCTCACCACATCGCCCACACAGATCCGTTCCGCGCCAATGTCGCTGGCTCGTTCATGCTGGACGGAAAAACCATCGACATCATGCAGCCGAATGACAATCCGCTGCATCTTGGTCTGACGCCCGCTGGTCCGACATGGAATCCGTCCGCCTACATGCTCGGCTCTGACAGTCAGGGCCGCGATGTGGCGGCGCGTCTGCTGTATGGCGGCCGGATTTCCCTGCTGATCTCCTTCGCGGCGGCGGCGCTGTGCATCGTCATCGCCAGCGTTGTCGGCATTCTCGCGGGCTTTTTCGGCGGCATCGTGGATATGGTGCTGTCACGCATCATGGACATCATGTGGGCCGTGCCGGTCTATCTGTTCGCCATTTCGCTCTCGATCGTGACCATCAGTGATGGACTGCACATCGGTCCGATCAAGCTGGAAGCTGACAATCTGATTATCCCCATCGCCATCATCGCACTGGTCTATATGCCTTATGCCGCCCGCCCGATCCGGGGACGTGTGATGGCGCTGCGGAACGCCGATTTCGTGATGGCGGCCCGCAGCCTCGGCGTGCCGCGCTGGCGTATTCTAGTGGTGGACATCCTGCCGAATGTGGCGAGTTCCATTGTCGTGCTGACTCCCCTGCTGGCGGCCTTCGCGCTGCTGACTGAGTCCGCTCTCTCCTTCCTGTCCATCGGCGTGCAGGCCCCGACAGCCTCATGGGGCACAATCATTCAGGATGGCGAAGGGCTGATCTACTCCCGACCGATGGTCGCCATCGCGCCGGGTCTGGCCATTGTCATCGTCGTGGTGGCGCTGAACGTGCTGGGCGATGGACTGCGGGATGCGCTGGACGTGCGCGAGACCAGCAAGAGGGGGGCGTAATGCTGAAAGCCCTTCTCCAGCGGTTCGGTCAGACCGTTTTCGTGCTGTTCGGCATTTCCGTGCTGGTGTTTCTGGTGTTCTTCGCCACACCGGGCGCGGACCCGACCTCACGCATCGCCGGCAAGAACGCCTCTCCCGAGACCATCGCCAAGGTGCGGCAGGAATACGGGTTCGACCGTCCCCTGCCCGTCCAGTATGCGACGATGATGAAGAAGCTCTTCATCACACAGGATCTGACCTCCTACGCCAATCGTGGCGAAAAGGTCGTGCCTGAACTGATCAAGGCCGCGCCCGTCACGCTGTCACTGGCGACCGGTGGCGCTGTGATCTGGGTGGTGGTGTCCATTCTCATGGGTACGGTCGCGGCGGCGTTTCGCGGCACATGGATCGACCGGACGCTGATGGCCATCGGGCTGATCGGTATCTCCATTCCGGTCTTCTGGCTCGGACAGGTCGCCAATCTCATCACGCAGGCGCGCTATCACGACACATGGCTGTTCTCATGGGTGCCCGCGCTCGGTTATGTGCCGTTTGCGGAAAGCCCGGTCGGCTGGTTCAAGGCGCTGATTATCCCCTGGTGCACGCTCGCGGTGCTGTTTATCGGCGTCTATGCCCGTGTGCTGCGCTCGGACCTTGTCACCGTGTCCGGCGAGGATTTCATGCGCACGGCCCGCGCCAAGGGGCTATCCCCGACGCGCGTGCTGCTGGTGCATGGGCTGCGGACGTCCATGATCACCTTCGTCTCCCTGTTCGGCATGGATTTCGCCCAGTTAATCGGCGGCGGCGCGCTGCTGACGGAAGTGGTGTTCGGTCTTCAGGGCGTCGGGCGGCTGACCTATCAGGCGCTCTCGGCGCTCGATCTGCCGCTTATCATGGCCAGCGTGATGTATTCCGCCGTGTTCGTCGTGCTGGCGAACGCGCTGGTCGATGTGATCTACATCTTCCTCGACCCGAGAGTGCGCGATGGCCGGTGATGCTCCCCTTCTCGACGTGCGCGACCTCTGTGTGAGCTTCCGCTCGGGCGGTCGTGATGTGCCGATCATCGAGAACGTCTCGTTTACCGTGTGCGAACGGGAAATCCTTGGTATCGTTGGAGAATCCGGCTCTGGCAAAAGCGTGACGGCCATGGCCATCATGCGCCTGATCGACGATCCGGGCGTCAGTCTGCGGGGCTCCGTCCGGTTCCGAGGCCAGGAACTGACGACGCTGCCCCAGAAAGCGTTCCGGCACATACGCGGCCGCGAAATCGCGATGATCTTTCAGGACCCGATGACGGCCTTCACGCCAGTTTACACAATCGGCTGGCAGATCGATGAGGCGATCCGCGTGCATGAGCGCGTCTCAAAGTCCGAGGCCCGCACACGCACGGTCCGACTGCTTGGCGACATGGGCGTGCCGGACCCCGAACGCACCGCCAACCGTTATCCACACCAGTTGTCCGGCGGCCTGCGCCAGCGTGCGATGATCGCCATGGCGCTGTCCTGCAATCCGGCCCTGCTGATCGCCGACGAGCCGACCACAGCGCTGGACGTAACCGTGCAGGCGCAGATTCTTGATCTTCTGCGGAATCTCCGCACTGATTACGGATCGGCCGTCATGCTCATCACGCATGATATGGGCGTTGTGGCGGAGACCTGCGACCATGTGATGGTGCTGTATTCCGGGCGTGTGGCCGAGCGTGGGCCTGCATCCGCGATCTTTACCCAACCGGCGCACCCTTACACGGCGGCGCTTCTGGATTCCATCCCACCGCTGACCGGCCCACGCCCCATGCGTCTGCCGTCCATCGCGGGCGTGCCCCCTGCCCCGCTGGAACGCCCCCCTGGCTGCGCCTTCGCGCCACGCTGCCATTATGCGCATGACGCCTGCTCGGTCCTGCCGCCGCTTGTTCGGTTTGCCGAACAGGATGTCGCCTGCATTCTGCCGGGTGAAGGAAAAGCGCTGCCTCCGCGTATTCTCCACGGAGCCGAGGCATGACGGATATTCTGAAAGCCATTGAACTCCGCAAGGATTATCGTCTGCCTAGGGGCAAGACATTACGGGCTCTGGACAACGTGTCGCTCACTGTACGATCCGGTGAAGTGCTGGGACTTGTGGGGGAATCCGGCTGCGGCAAATCCACCCTCGGGCGTTGCCTGCTGCGTCTGACAGATCTGACTTCCGGCACTATTCTGTTCGAGGATCAGGATATTTCCAGAACCAATGAGCGCGCCCTGCGTCCCGTGCGGCGACAGATGCAGATGGTCTTTCAGGATTCCTATGCCGCGCTCAATCCCAAACGACGGATCGGCGATCTTCTGGCCGAGCCTTTACGGGTCCATCCTGATAAGAACGGCCAGAAACGCAGCCGTCAGGTGATCGAGGCCCGACTTGATGAACTGATGGACCTCGTAAGTCTGCCGCGTTCCGCTCTTGCCCGGTATCCACACGAGTTTTCCGGTGGACAGCGCCAGCGGATCAACATCGCCCGCGCGTTGGCTCTCTCTCCACGTCTGATCGTGGCGGATGAACCGGTGTCCGCGCTGGATGTGTCGGTGCAGGCCCAGATCGTCAATCTGTTCACCGATCTCAAGGAACAGCTTGGCCTCACCTACGTTTTCATCGCGCACGATCTTGCCGTGGTCAGGCAGATCTCAACGCGTGTGGCGGTGATGTATCTCGGAGCCATCGTGGAACTTGGCGACACCGACACGGTCATGCAGCGTCCGGCGCATCCCTACACGGCCGCCTTGATTTCTGCTGTCCCTGAACCGGTCATCGGGGCCAGTGACCGGCGTATCCTGCTGCATGGTGATGTGCCGTCACCGGTTTCTCCGCCTTCCGGCTGCCGCTTTCACACACGCTGCCCGAAAGCGGAGAAACGCTGCTCTGAAGAAGCGCCCCTCCTCCGCTCCATTGACGAGGGACACGAAGTGTCCTGCCATTTTCCGAATCTCTGATCTGCTCAGGCTTTCTGTCAGGCAGCAAGTAACGGGCAACACGCACCCGCTCTCAGTCCCAGAGCAATAACAGCGCCTTCCCGTATATCCGTTTCAACCCGGTCGCGAGGCACATCGACCCAAAGACTGGAGCTTCCCAGCTTTACCAGCAGTCTGAGGCTGTGCCCGTGGAAAGCTATCGAGCTGATCTCCCCCAGAAACGTATCCGGATCTCCTTTTCTCATCTGAACGATATCTTCCGGACGTATGGCAATCGTCAGTCTGGTTCCCGCCATGGCGGCCAGCTCCGTAGAGCCGGTCACCACGGGCCTCCAGTCACCAGCGACCTGAAACCGTATGCCCGTCGGCTCACGCTGAAGAAACACGCCCGGCAGAAGATTGGTCGTGCCGATGAAGCCCGCGACAAATTTTGAAGCTGGCCGGTCATACAGTGTGGCGGGGTCCGCAATCTGTTCGATATGACCTTTATTCATGACGGCGATCCGGTCGGAAATCGACAGAGCCTCCGTCTGATCATGCGTGACCATGACAAAGGTGGTCCCCAGTTCCTTTTGCAGCCGCTTAAGTTCATTCTGCATGTGTTCACGCAGGCTGGCATCCAGAGCAGAAAGCGGTTCATCCAGCAGCAGCAACTGTGGCTCACAGACGAGCGCCCGCGCCAGCGCCACACGCTGTCTCTGGCCACCCGACAGACTCCCGATCTGTGCTTTCGCCCTGTCGGGTAGCCCCACGAGCTCAAGAGCTTCCTTTACTTTACGCGCCCGATCACGTCCGGACATCCCCCGCAGCATCAGACCGAACGCGATATTTTCCTGCACATTCATGTTGGGAAACAGCGCATAATCCTGAAAAACCGTGTTCACCGGACGATCAAAAGGACGAAGCGGCGTTATGTCCTTGTCGTCAAGGAGCACACGTCCTGAGGTCGGAACCTCAAAACCGGCAATGATCCTGAGAGTGGTTGTCTTTCCACATCCGGAAGGCCCAAGGAGACTGAGGAATTCGCCTCTCTCTATCGAAAGGCTGATACTGTCCAGGCCAACCGAACCACCCGGAAAGACCTTGTTCACACTATCAAGCCTGAGAAGTGGTCCCGCGCTCATGATCTTTCTCCGGTTTACTCGTATTGACCCACAGAATTTCAGCAACATCCTGTGTATTGTTAGAAAAAGAGTGATCGAGGCAGCTCCGGAAGGCGAAGCTGTCACCTTTTCCCAACCGGTAATGAACGCCATCAATCCACAATATCAGTTGGCCTGATACAATATATCCGAATTCATGCCCCGCATGCGTATATGATCCGGATGTAGCACCCGGCTCCACCACGACCAGCATGCCGGTCAGAGCCGCCGACGGAGGAGAAAGCAGACTCTTGCTGATCCCCTCGGAATAGACTGGAAGCGTCTTGCGGGCGCTGGCTGGCACACAGTAGAGATCGTGCCGAGGCTCACCCCCGTCTGAAACAAGTTCTTCCGGTTCTACTGACAGGGCTGCCGCAAGAGGCCACATCACCTTGACGCGCAGGGAAGACAGGCCTCTTTCAATCTGGCTGAGCGCACCAACAGATATTCCTGCCCGTCCTGACAGTTCAGCAAGAGACAGTCCCTTTTCCAGCCGAAGGGCGCGCAGCCTACGGCCAATCAGGATATCAGCTTCCGAGACTTCCGCACCGCGCGCGATGTAATCCGCTGTCATCCCATGCTCCTTGCGAAACCGGCCTTCCCCTCTGACTAAAAGAGAAGGCCCGTTTCCGGCTTCAGCCGCCGGCCTTGATCTTCTCAAGCATTTTCGCCAGTTCTTCGGCCTGCTTCATCGGACCGGTAAAGACAGTCTTTTTCAGCATGTCTTCCGGATTGGCCGGGAGTTCCAGTTCCTTCAGCTTCTCTGGTGTCTCGGCTGCGAACGCGGTTGAAGTTGATGATCCATAGCCGTTGTTTTCAATCAGGTGTTTCCCTGAAGAGGCTTCAAGACGACTGTTGATGAAGTCATAAGCAAGGTCTTTGTTCTTCATGCCCTTGATGAACACAAAGCCACAGGCCCATGTCAGCATACCTTCCTTGGGGTGCATGAATGCGACCGGCACGCCCTGTTTCTTCAGCGTCACGGCGGATGCATTCCATGTCATGGCGGCCACGAAAGCGCCGCTGGCCAATGACTGCTCGACAGACGTCATATCCGTTGTGTAGGCCGCCATCAGAGGACGCTGTTCACGCAGTTTGTCGGCGACCTTGTCGAGATCGGCAGGGCTGAGGTCGAATGGATTGACCCCTGCCACAAGCGCTGCGACGACGGGTGTGTCATGGACAGCGTCGATCGTGGCCATGCGACCTGCGTAGCGTTTATCCCACAGCAGATTCCAGCTCTGTTCAGCGTCAGGTAGCAGATCGGTGCGATAGAGAATGGACGTGTTGCCCCAGTCCCACGGGACCATCCAGACTTTTCCATCTCCGGCCTGAATGTCGGGAAGATTTCGGAAAATGGGAAAGATATTGTCCCAGTTTTTGATTTTTGTCGTATCGATCGGCTCGATCATTCCGGCTTTCTGCCAGCGGGCGATCTTGTCATAACAGGGGTGAGCCAGATCAGGCCGGAAGCCCGCTTTCAGTTTTGTAAAAGCATCGTCATCATCACCAAAGACTGAAATAGTGACCGCGTCCGGATGCGCTTTCAGATAGGCTTCATCATATTCCGGCAGTTCATATCCCGACCATGTCAGGTAACTCAGCTTTCCATCCTCAGCCTGCGCGAGAGAAGGAAGCGCAAGGGAAAGTGCGAGAGCAGAACAGGCAAGAGTCTTTGCAACCATGGAAAAACGGTCAGTCTTCATGATGTCTTCTCCCTTTTGATACCTTTGGATGATTACGCGTTCTGCCCTCTTCGCCGTATCAGCTCGGAAAGGGCGGCTACAACAACACTCACCGCCAGAATGACGCTGCCCAGTGCCATGACGATTGGAAGCGACCTCGGGAAACGGAGCTGCCCCCAGATATAGACTGGCAGTGTGGGCTGTGATCCGGTGAGGAAAAAAGCGATGATGAATTCATCAAAGCTGGTCAGAAAGGCCAGCATGAACGCAGATCCCATAGCGGGCGCCGCCATGGGCAGCAGAATACGCCGCATCAACGTCCATTCCCGCGCGCCGAGATCTTCCGCCGCTTCAGGGATCGAGCGGGAAATACCGGCGAATCTCGCATGCATGACCATGACGGTTGCGGGCATGGCCAGCAGAATATGGCCGCAGATGATGGCGCCTGCGGAAGGGCCGATCCCGACAAGATTAGCCACGATCAGCATGGCGATACCGATAATGACGCCCGGTATCAGAATGGGAAGTTTGACCAGAAACGAAAGGAGTCTGGAAAATCTGTTTCGGACGAATACATCGGCATAGGCGATCGTGATCCCACAAACCGTGGCGAGAGCGGCCGATGTCAGTCCGACTTTCAGGCTTGTGAAAAGAGCATTTCTTACGCCCTCATTGTGCAGAAGGGTACGATACCAGGCAAAAGTGAACCCCTTCAGCGGAAAAGCCGCCTGAATGGAATCATTGAAAGAAAACAGTGGTATCAGACAGATCGGCAGGTAAAGAAAGACAAGATAGCAGAACACATACGCCCACAGGAGCATCCCGGAAGACGAGGACTGACGGACGGGAATAACAGGCAATCTCATAACCTGCTCTCTTTTCCGGCTTCGGTTTTTCTGAGAAGAGCGATCAGGCCTGCAATGACCAGCATGACAGCGACGGACAGTGCGGCTCCGAACGGCCAGTCATTCGCCCGACCGAACTGCATTTCGATCAGAGAGCCGATCATCACACTCTGTGGTCCACCCACGAGAGCCGGTGTCACGTAATCGCCCACTGTAGGGATGAAAACCACCATGATGGCGGTCAGAACGCCCGGAAATGAATACGGCAGAACGATACGTCGGAAGGCCGTCAGTGGGCGGGCTCCGAGATCGGCAGCCGCTTCCAGCAGAGAACCGGGCATGCTTTCCAGCGCGGTGTAGATCGGCAGGATGGCGAAGGGCGCATAGGCGTGCGCCAGCGTCACGACAACGGCCGCTGGTGTATTCAGAAAGGCCAGCGAGGGTTCGTGGAGCAGCCCTGTTCCGACCAGAAACGAATTCAGAACGCCGTTATAAGCAAGCACGATCTTCCATGCGAAAACACGCAGGAGATAACTGGTCCAGAATGGAAGAGTGACAAGAAACAGAACTAGTTTTCGGTAACGTCCGCCATGAACTGCAATGCAGTAAGCCACCGGGTAAGCGGCGATGACCGTCGCCAGCGTTGCAAGCCCCGCCAGAATCACAGACCGCAGAGCAATCCTGACATAGAGCGGATCTGTAAGGATGGTCAGAAAGTTCGAACCCGTCCAACCTCTCCCAAGCAACGACCCATCATTGTGTCGAAATGCAAAGAACGTGACGAGGCTCAATGAAAAGACAACCAGCCCGAGCCCGAGCACTGTGCCGGGAAGGAAAATGCCACAACGGAAAAGAACGCTTCCCGCTCCGGACGTTTTATCGGGCTTGGTGAATATCACTCAGGCGATCTCTCAAATATGAAATCATGACGCAGAGTTTCATATAAGAAGAAATGCGGTCAATATGTTTTTATATCAAAACGAAAAATAAACAGTGAAAATAAAAAATATCTTTTTAAATCATAGCGTTAATATGTATTCTGCCTTATATAAACAGGTTCTGACCATACAATCGTTTGTTTTTATATCCGAATTCACAACTCCACTCCCAAGAGCCAAAAACACTCACCTTGAACGGATGGCTGACCATCGTAATAACCAGTCGCCGTAACTCCCATCGCCTGATTTACTGCAAAGAGTTGGTTTAACACCCCCCTGTTCGCTGAAATGCTTTTTCTGCACAGTCTGAGAGTGCCCGAGTGTCATTTGGCAAAAAGCCATCATGGCTCCTTGGCATAGAAGACAACAGGTCCAGAGGCAGAAGCCGGATAGCAGTAAATAGAAATGCCAGCACTCATGACCAAAGGACAATTCCGCTGTAGGAAAACCTAAGATCAAGGCTTTCCTACAACGAAATCTTAAAATCAGAAATCGGCTTTGATAGAACCGAAAGTGGTCCTTGGCATACCAAGGATCATGGACTGAAAGCTGTAGCCACTTGCTGAATCGAGTGGGTTTCCATTTTCACCCATCGTGGCCACGTAATACTGATTGGTAATGTTGTTGAGATTGAACGCCACGGTCAGACCTTTAACAAAACCGCCCAGGCGCGACCCATCACCCGACGGCTTCTTGACGTGCCATTGCAGTCCGAGATTGGCGAGCCAGTAACTGGGAGCGTGAATCTGCCCGGAATAATCGTAATTTCTACGGCCGATATAGTTGCCCTCGATATAAAAGCTCAGGCTACGCCAGTCATAGGCGAGGTTGGCCTTGTACATGAAACGCGGATAATTCACGACCTGCTGATTCTTGGTGTGATAGGCCACACCCTGCTGTATGATATTCTGATCGTAAACTGCGTGATTGTAACTGACACTGTTGGATATAGAAAGATTGCGGATTGGCCGGATGACAAATTGCGCGTCCACGCCGTTCATGGTTATGCCGCCGACATTCTCGACCGCTGACACCGGGTTAAGCAGCGATCCAGAAGTAATCTGCTGAAGGCGGTTGAAATAATTGGTCCGATAAGCATAGACCGAAGCATCCATCAGACGATCCGAGTAACGATAACCGATGGCATATGTCCAGTCTTTTTCAGGACGTATTGAATTACGGCTCAAATCGTACGCCGCTTGCGTGACCGCGAAAGGCGAAGCTGAAAGCTTGAATCCCGATTCCATGTAGGTTCGGGCATTCTCAGAAATATCTATGAATATCTCGTTATTTTTCAAAAATCTATAATCGACGCCAATATGTGGAAGAAAGGCCTTCGCCGTGGTCAGACTTTCGCCGGAAGTAATGCCTCCGCTCGAAGCGCCGTAATAAGCGCTACTCAGATATCCATCGCCGACCCTTTGTGTCGAGAGGATGGATTTGAAACCAAAATGCAGGGCAAGATTCTGTATCGGCCGGTAAGTATCGTTTACAAATGCCGTGAAGGTGTTGGAATTATAGTTCTGGTTAAATATTTCTGCAAAAGGCTTGCCATAGTGCCCGAGATTGTTCGGAAGCCCGCCGACGATCTGACCATTGACGACATTGGGCTGCTCATATGCCCACATTGAGGACTGGTAGGCATTGTTCTCATACCAGACGCCAAGACCAATATGGTTTCGCGCAATGTCATAGGACATCTTGGACAGGATACCGAACCGCCGGAAAGAAGGCTCCTTGACAATTTCACTGAGCGGCGAACCGTTAGGCGAAGCGAAATAGGGAGAATTCCAGCCGGTCTTCTGCATATCAGCGTGACCATAGGCCGTGGTCACCCATTTCAGTTGATCAGTCAGTGTCAGATCCGATTTCAGGTATCCCATGAAGCCGTGTTCGTTGGTCGGCCCGTCATAATAGGACGCGTCCAGAGGGTCGGACAGCTTCTCAAATCCCTTGGGATAGATCCCCTTGCTGGCATTCACCGCCGCCAGATATCCACTGGCCTTGCCGTTATAATAGTTATCCACCTTGTAACCCAGTTTCTGGATAACTTCCGGTGACAAGTCCTGATACTCGTATGAATGCATATCATAATAATTGAAATAGGCTGACAAGGCGCTCTGCTGTGCGATCGGCTGGATCAGCTTGGCGGTAGCCTGCTGCGAAAACTGTTCACCAGCGCCTTTCCATTTCTGCTGGTCATTCCGCAGGTAAGAAACGTAGAACCGCGTTCCCGTCGGGTTCAGGTCACCGCTGTCTATCCGGGTGTAGGTATGGTACATCGAATAGCTGCCAAAGCCCTGCTGAAGGGATGCCCCCAGCTTGTGGGCAGGATCAATGGACCGATAGGCAAGTGAACCGCCCAGATTGTTGCTCGCCGCGACCTCTTCCGCGCCCGCCGACTGAGACACATCGATTCCGGCTACATTTTCCGGTGCGATCGCAAGAGTTGGATTGACACCATTGTAGTTACGATAAGTCATTTCCCCGAGAGGCATGTCATCCAGAGTGACGCCAACATCCTTCTGGGCAAAGCCATGCATGTAGATCTGTGTCCCCCATGTGGACGACCCCAGCGCATCAGCGGACTGGAAATTGATCCCCGGTGACTGGTTCAGGGCCGCCATCGGGTTCATGCCCGGAGACAGACGTGCGATTGCGGCCCGGGAGACCAGAACATGCCCAGCGGCCGCACGGCGACGGATGGAAACCTTGATCGCCTCTCCTTCGCCAGAAGCCTCCATGGAGGTTGGCGTCTTGTGTTTCCGGCCTGCCACCACTGGTTTTGACGCGACTTTGGGCGAACCGGGCGACTGATGGCCATGCGTGCTGGCGGCAAGGGCGTCATCATGGAACAAGGGATAAGAGGACAAAATCGTTGTCATACAGAGTGCAGATAAAAAGACCGTTTTTCTTTGTATCGTGAACAATCTCTTCACAGACATGACGCTCCTCTCATTGAGCTCACAGGCTCGTTAGGATGCGTATTCGATAGCTTTTACGTTTCGATATCGGAATAAAAAAACCGACGGTTTTCATGCGCATTGCGACACGATTGTTTCTTTTAAAGAATGACTTTTCTGATCAATGGCAAGCCTGCTCAATGCGACTAACGACGCTTTCGACCGATAACCCAGCCTGTCTATCCAGCGTGATCCCGACACTCCCGTAGAGCATTTATTCAGACCGGATCACGGATACCATTCTAACTCATTGTTTATTGATACACTTGATCCGGGCACTCCATCTGGAGTTGCCTCAATGATCCTGAACTGATAGCCGGCAGTCATACCAACCAGCCACCAGAAATCACCCGATATTATTTGCTATACAGTTGATCGAACACTCCGTTTTCACTGAAATGCTTTTTCTGTACAGCCTGCCAGCCACCAAGACTTGCGATATCAAACGTCTCGATCGTCTGGAAAACGCCTTTGGTTTCGGCAAGGACCGCAGGATCAACCGGCCGATAATAATGCTTTGCTCCCAGTTTCTGGGCCTCTGGAGCGAAGAGGAACTCTGCATAAGCTGTTGTGACAGCCTCCGTGCCATGCGCCTTGACGTTTTTGTCAACGACGGCGACAGGGGGTTCGGCAAGAACGCTGACAGACGGCACAACGATATCAAACTGGTCCGGTCCGACATCACGCGCAGCAAGGAGCGCTTCATTTTCCCATGCAATCAGCACGTCACCCAGATGACGCTGCACGAACGAATTTGTTGCTCCTCTTGCTCCCGTATCGAGAACGGGCACGTGCTTGAAGAGAGCTTTCAGGTAGTCCTTTGCGGCATCTTCTGACTGACCGTGCGTGCGGAGCGCCCAGCCCCAAGCGGCAAGATAGTTCCAGCGTGCCCCGCCCGATGTCTTCGGGTTGGGCGTGATCACCGACACATCGTCACGGATCAGGTCGGGCCAATCATGAATATTCTTCGGATTGCCCTTGCGCACCAGAAACACGATTGTGCTGGTAAAGGGCGTGGAATTGTGCGGCAGACGCTTCTGCCAGTCGGTCGCAAGCAATCCGTGCTGCGCCAGAATGTCGATATCGTAGGCCAGTCCCAGAGTGACGATATCGGCAGGAGCGCCTTCCAGAACCGAGCGTGACTGCGCCCCGGAACCTCCATGGGATGTCTTGACCAGAACACGGTCGTCCGGATGGTCCTTTGACCAGAATGCCGAAAACGCCTTGTTGATATCGGCGTAAAGTTCGCGGGTCGGATCGTAGGAAACATTCAGAAGCGACCAGCTTGCCGCCTGTGCTGAATGCATACCCCCGACAAGACCGGCCACACCAGCAGCAACGCCTCCCTTGAGAAGAGAACGGCGGCTGAAAGCAAGAGTATTCTTCATCACGTGTATTTCCAGTCTTTCTGCTCAGAATGCCGCTTGCGCTCTGGCGACGATGGCATTGCCATCACGTCCAAGAACATTGACACCGCCGCTGACACCTTTCGAGCGGGATACGATATAGTGTGCATAATCCAGCATGAATTTTATATGCTGGTTGGGATACCAGTTGAATCCTGCCTGCCAGACGGTCTGCTGGTTTCCGTTGACCCCAGTCCCTCCCTGGCTGGGAACATCGCCAAGGTCGGTTACGCTCCAGCGACCGCTGAACTCCAGCGCTCCCCAGTGATTGTGAGCCGGATCGAAATCATATTCGATACCGGGCGTCGTGAACGCTGCAATCTTCGGATTGTAGGCGCGTGGATGGCCAAAGATCGTGTAGTTGGCCGCCACGTACCAGCCGTCAAAACCCAGAGAAGGCAGGTTGGTGCCGGCAGGCTGATTCCCGCGGGAAACGCCGATATGGTAATATTCGCTTTTCAGCAGAAGGTTTTTCCAGCGGAAGGCCAGCTGCGGTCCTGCCGCCCATATCTGCGACACATCCTTGAGCGCACCGGATGTCAGCAGAGAGGTCTCCCCAAGAGGAACTTCCATGTTATCGCTGAACGTATAGTTGCGACCAGAAGAATTTTCATTGAGTTTGAAGGCCGCAGTCGCGCCTGCGCCGACATGGACGTCAATGTCCTTGCTCACATAAGGACGACCGGCGATACGGGCGACACCACCGGTCTGACTGTCGGTGATGGTCGTATCCTTGTTCCGGTCACCAAATTTCTGCCCCGTGAAATAGGCTGCCGCCAGCCAGCGTTTTTCCCAATGCTCGCCACCCACGCTGAAGCGCGCCACGCCACCCGCAATGTTACGGACCAGATCGACGATGGTCGGACGTTCAAGGAATTCAAATGCGCTGGATCGCTCCGCGCTTTCCTCTTCCATACGCGGTTGAAAATAGCCCACTGTCAAAATGGTGTTTCTCAGATCAGTGTAATTTAGATTCGCTTCAAACAGACCAACGGTGCCGTCAACGGAACTAGAACCAAAGTTAGGTGTCACTTTGACGACCCAATCCTTGTAACGCCAGAGAAAATAAAGCCACAAACGACGGGCATTCTGGGTGAAATTGTTAAAATTTCCCTTGGCTTCGTTGCCCCTCGGACCTGCGTCGAGAAAGCCACCGAAATCTTCCTGAGCGAGCAGGCCAACTGAAAAGGCGTATGAACCATCTTCAGAAGCAATGGTTGGTCGTCCGTTCGGGAAGCCGATCTGCATGCCGCCAATCTGCAGGATTTCGCTTTTGGCGCTAGCGGCCTTGAAATCGGCCCAGGACTGCACGGGTCCTTCCGGCAGGGCGATCCGGCTTTCAGACGGAGATCGTGGACCAGTGGGACGCGCCGCAGCCTGGGAAAAAACCGGCTTTACTTCCTCGGAATCGGCAGTCGCCAGATGCGAGTCATGATGTCGGAATTTTGCCGCAGCATCATGGACTGCGTTGGTGCGACTGTGATTGGTCTGCACCCTGAAATCATGACGCATTTCCGCCATTTCCTGCCGCATGGCGGCGAGTTCACGGCGCAGTTCCAGCACTTCAGGGTCGGTGGAGCGTGCATTGGCGTTATGTGGGAGCGTTGACGCGAGAAAAGGTGAAGCCAGAAGCAATGTCCGGCGGAAGGTCGTGTTCATTGAAAGCCCGGTCACTTGAGAAAAACAGTCGCTTTTGCGGAAAGGGGTCAGGAAAAGCAGATCATCCGATCATTCAGATCACATAATCCATAACGGGTAGAGACTGATCCATTGTCAGAGAAGGTAATTCGGTATGCCTCTTCCCCACGGGACGGGCTGGATTACCGACAACAGTCGTATAGGGTTCAACAGATTTTAAAACGATTGCTCCCGCGCCTATTTTTGCGCCTTCACCAATCTCGATATTGCCCAGCACTTTTGCGCCGGTTCCAATCAGTGCGCCACGACGCACTTTCGGATGTCGATCTCCTCCTTCCTTACCTGTTCCGCCCAGCGTGACATTCTGCAGAAGGGCGACATCATCCTCCACCACAGCACTTTCACCCACCACAATGCCAGTACCATGATCGAACATGATTCTTTTTCCCAGTTTCGCCGCGGGATGGATATCGACAGCAAAGAGTTCTGACGCCCTGCCCTGAATATAGCGCGCGAGAAACTTCCGGTTCTCCTGCCATAGCCAGTGCGCGACACGATGCGCCTGAACGGCCTGAAAACCTTTAAAAAAGAGGAAAGGCGTAATGTGGTCGACAGCAGCAGGGTCTCTTTCCCGAATGGAGCGCAGATCTGCCGCCGCTGTTTCAACGGCGTCCGGCCATGTCAGGAAGAAGTCTCGCATCAGGGCTTCAAGGACCTGCGCAGGCACCATCTCCCCCACGAACTTGGAGGAGAGGAGACGCGCCAGCCCTCCCGCCAGATCCTGCTGATCCAGAATGCAGCTTCGGATCAGCCCTATCAGAACCATATCGGCGTTGAGGCGCGCTTCCTTGCGCATCATCTGCCAGAGTTCGGCCGAGTTCTCTTTCGGTGTGTGAGCAAACAGACTGTGGGCGCTGTCCGGAAGTGGCGGCTCATGCTCCCCCTGAACCGGAGCCTCAACGTCGAGGCCCTCAGACCGGGCGATAAGCATGAGGGCCTCCATCTCGTGCGGAGCCCCGGAACTGTGCGGCGGCGCGACGCACCAGTTCTCTTCTTTCGTTCAGAATCTGATTGTGCAGAACGCGGACGCTATCGTGTGTCGCGTAGAAGCGATGCGACGTCCGGTTGGTATCCAGAATGATGGTGCCTAGAAAAACGCCATCGATTTCAACAGTATGAGACTCATACATGGCAATCTGCCTTCCTGACCAAAATGGCTGGCCGACAGATCGCTGTCGGCTATCGGGGGTAAGTGACGCCCTGCATGGCGTCGACGCAGTCGACCCGACATCGGGCCGTGCGACACATTCGATCTGACATCGCGTGCATGACTCTCATCTTTCTCAAAACACCCTTTGTGGTGTGGAAGCATTAGAGACACACTCACATCACAGGGTCAACAAACAACGAATACGAAAACGGGTATAACAATACGACAAAATCATATAACTATTTTAAATAGTTTAAATGTTATATATTTATATCAATAACTTAAATTAATTCAGCCTCTGGGAATCTTTTCATCAAAAAACTTTCTCATCCGTGATTTTCTTTCCCGAACAGAATCGAAAAAGCTGAGAAAAGCTGACGCAACCATATTACAATTTAAATTAGTGCATTGTGCGCGCCGTTGTCACAAATATTTTTCACAACCGCTTCCAGGACAGGATGCTCTGCGAAAAACCAGCGACACAGTCTCATCAGGCGAAATTTTCCAGAGGCTTCAGGACTGCTGCTTTTGGCAGGTTTCCTTACAAGAAGCGTTTGCCCTCTGATAAAACCGTCAGTAAGTCAGAGACCGGAAAAACATCGACAGCATCGGAAGCGGGAAACTTTCACCATAGTTTACCGTAATTTCATGTTGGGCGTGGGTACGTACGAACACAGAACGCACCCTAAAAAGTAATTTACTGGCACCCTGCCGTGCCTGCTGTCACAGAGGACCGTATGAACATTACATCCAGCTCAGAGCAGACCGGAAACGGATCGGCATGAATGAGATCGTTCTGGTCGCGCTGAAGCGCCCTTATACTTTCGTCGTTCTGTCGATCCTGATTCTGGTTTTTGGTCTTCGTGCTATTGTATCGACGCCGACAGACGTCTTTCCAAGCATTCGCATTCCTGTAGTCGCCGTCGTCTGGACCTATACGGGGCTTATGCCGGAAGATATGTCCGGCCGTGTCATTTATTACTATGAACGCGCCCTGACCGCTACGGTCAATAACATCGAACACATCGAAAGCCAGTCCTATTACGGACGTGGGATCGTCAAGGTGTTCTTCCAGCCCGGCACGGACCCCTCCGCCGCGCAGACGCAGATCACCGCCGTTTCCCAGACCGTTCTGAAACAGATGCCGACGGGGTCCACCCCCCCACTGGTCCTCACCTACAACGCTTCTTCCGTTCCGGTTCTGACGCTTCAGGTGTCTTCAACACATCTGACGGCCTCCGAAATCTACGACATGTCGTCGAACCTGATCCGACCGGCTCTGGTGTCGGTGGCAGGAGCGGCCATTCCCAATCCGTATGGTGGCCAGCCGGGCAACGTCATGGTGGATCTTGATCCGACCAAGCTGCTTGCGCACGGGCTGTCGCCAGTAGATGTGTCCACGGCGCTCGGAAAGCAGAACATCGTGCTTCCCGCCGGTGACCAGAAGATCGGCACCTTTGACTGGATGGTGCAGACCAATGCTTCACCACGGGAAATCGACTCACTGAATGAGTTGCCGATCAAACAGGTCGGGAACTCCGTCGTCTATATGCGTGACGTCGCCTGGGTGCATCAGGGCGGCCCTCCACAGACCAATCTTGTGCTGGTCAAAGGGCAGCAGGGTGTTCTGATCGTCATCATGAAGAGTGGTGACGCCTCGACACTGGATGTCGTGGCGGGAGTCAAGAAACTCCTGCCGGGCATTCAGAAAACCCTCCCTTCCGGCGTTGATATTCACGTCATCAACGACGCTTCCACGTTCGTGAAGGAATCCGTTCGGGACGTGGTGCAGGAGATGCTGACCGCCGCGTGTCTGACCGGGCTGGTCGTGCTGCTGTTCCTCGGCTCGTGGCGATCGACCGTCATCATCGCGACCTCCATCCCGCTCGCCATGCTGTGTTCGATCATCGCTCTGGGCTGGGCCGGTCAGACCATCAACGTCATGACGCTGGGCGGTCTGGCGCTGGCCGTGGGTATTCTGGTCGATGACGCGACGGTCATGATCGAAAATATCGACGCGCATCTGGCCATGGACAAGGATCTGGAAACAGCCATCATTGACGCCGCCAACCAGATCGTCATCGCCACCTTCGTCTCCACGCTCTGCATCTGCATCGTCTGGATGCCGCTCTTCCAGCTCAGCGGTGTGGCCGGATGGCTGTTCATGCCGATGGCCGAAGCCATCATCTTCGCGATGATCGCCTCCTTCATCCTGTCCAGAACGCTCGTTCCGACCATGGCCAAATACATGCTGGCGGCGCAGGTCGCCGCCGGACACGGACATGGCGCAGGGGAGCCGAAATCCTTCTTCGGCCGGTTCCAGCGCGGGTTTGAAGCGAAGTTCGAACGGTTCCGCCACGCCTATCGTGACATGCTGGCGGGCCTCCAGAACATTCGCGGCTCCTTTATCGGCGGCTTCCTCGTCGCTGCGCTCTCATCACTCGGTCTGCTGTTTTTCGTGGGGCAGGATTTCTTCCCCGAGATCAAATCGAACTCGCTCGCCATGCATATGCGAGCCCCCCTCGGCACGCGCATTGAAGAAGCCGGCAAGATCTCGCAGCTCATCAATGACGAGATCAGCCGTCTGCTGCCGGGACAGGTTGAGACGATTGTCGATAACTGCGGCCTGCCGTTCAGCGCCCTCAATCAGGCCTTCATTCCTACGCCAACCGTCGGGACGCAGGATTGCGATCTAACGATCACGCTCAGGAATGAGGAATCACCGGTCGCGGAATACCGTCATATTCTACGCAACGGACTTGCGCGCACCTTCCCGGGCACGCAGATCACGTTCCAGCCTGCCGACCTGACCGCAAAGATCCTTAACTTTGGCGCGCCTGCTCCGCTGGATGTGCAGATTGTGGGTCGAAACCTGAAAGACAATTTCGCCTTCGCCAACCGGCTTGCCGCCCGTCTGAGACATGTGCCGGGCCTGACGGACATTTCCGTTCAGCAGCCGATGACCACGCCGACATTGCTGGTCAACGCACGACGCAGCTTCGCGCTGGGAACCGGTATTACGGAAGCGAATGTCACCAACAACATGCTGGTCTCACTGTCGGGCAGTTCACAGGTCGGACAGGTCTACTGGCTCGACCCGAAGACCGGCGTCTCCCATCTGATCGACATCCAGACCCCGGCTCACTTCCTTCAGACCCTGAATGATCTGGAACTGACCCCGATCGACAAGGGCGATGGCAATCCGACAGGCGTGCCTCCACAGATTCTGGGGGGTCTGAGTGAAATTGCCCCGACCGGCACGCCCGGCGAAATCGCGCACTACAACATCATGCCGGTCTTTGACATCTACGCCTCCAATGAGGGGCTTGATCTCGGTCGCGTGGCGAAACAGGTGGACCGCATTGTCGAGCAGGAGCAGGAACGTCTTCCGCATGGCTCCTCCATGACCGTGAACGGTCAGGGCGTGACAATGAACGCGGCCTATATCCAGCTGATCGGCGGTCTCGCCATGTCGATCCTGCTGGTCTATCTGGTGATTGTCGTCAACTTCCAGTCCTGGCTTGATCCGTTCATCATCATCACCGCCCTCCCCGGCGCGCTGGCCGGTATCGCCTGGTCACTGTTCCTGACCCACACGGCTCTGTCCGTTCCGGCTCTGACGGGTGCGATCATGTGCATGGGCACGGCGACGGCGAACTCCATTCTGGTGGTGTCCTTTGCCCGTGACGAGTTGATGCGCCACGGCGACGCCGTGAAAGCGGCGGTCGACGCCGGGTTCGAGCGTATCCGCCCCGTGCTGATGACGGCATCCGCCATGATCGTGGGCATGCTGCCCATGGCCATGAGCAACTCCCAGAATGCTCCACTCGGACGGGCTGTCATGGGAGGGCTGATTGTCGCGACAATCTCGACGCTGATCTTCGTACCGTGTGTCTTCGCCGCCATTCATTCACGCCGTCATGGAAAACAGATGCCACACCCGGAAGGAGAAACCGCATGAGCGCCCAGACTTCACGCGGACGCCTCGTGCTGATCCTTGTCGTCATTCTCGCCATCGTTCTGGCGGCATGGGGCATTTTCCAGCGCAACATGAACTATGGCCATCTCGCACGGGAGACGACGGAAAACGCTCTCCCGCAGGTGCAGGTCATCACGGCCCAGCCAGGGCCGGATCATATGAACCTTGATCTACCCGCCAATATCTCGGCCTGGTATCTGGCTCCGATCTACGCACAGGTCTCCGGCTACGTGAAGATGTGGTACAAGGACATCGGCGCGCATGTGAAGACCGGTGACGTGCTGGCGGAAATCGACACACCGGGCCTCGATGCCCAGTATGCTGCGGCCAAGGCCAATCTGGACGTGGCGGTCGCCCGCTACAAGCTCGCCCAGATCACCTCCAGACGGTGGAAGGCGCTGGAAGGCACGCAGGCTGTTTCCCAGCAGGAAGTCGATGTGCAGGCCGCCAATGCTGAAGCTGAAAAGGCTCAGGTTGAAGCCGCCCGTCATGAGATGGAGCGCTATCAGGCCCTCGAAGGGTTCAAGAAGATCGTGGCGCCTTTCGACGGTGTTGTGACAGCGCGTCTGGCGGATGTCGGTGACTATGTGAATGCCGGACGGGGCGATGTCGGCGCACGCGGCAATGCGACGGAACTGTTCAGTGTGGCCGATATCCACGCCATGCGTATCTTCGTCTCCGTGCCGCAGGATTACGCCTACATCATCAGCCCTGCCCTTACCGCCACGCTGAGTGTTCCGCAGTTTCCCGGCCGGACCTTCAAGGCGCGTTATGTCGCCACGGCCGCCGCCTTCAACCCCAACACCCGTACAGTCAACACGGAGCTGATGGTTGATAATCCTCTGGGCGAACTGTGGCCTGACTCATTCGCCACAGCGCACTTCGAAGCGCCGGGTGACGCAAACATTCTGATCCTGCCGCAGGGCGCTCTGATTTTCCGAGCCGAAGGCATGCAGGTGGCCGTGGTTGATCCGACAGACCATGTGCATCTGGTCCCGGTGAAGGTCGGCACCGTACTCGGCACCACCGTGCAGGTTCTGGCTGGTGTCAATCGCTCCGATCGGATCATAAACAATCCGTCCGCAGGGCTGCTGGACGGCGACAAGGTCCGTATTGTGCCAGGAACACGCGGATACAACATGCCGTCCACACCACCTAAAAAACCTGCCGCGCCGTCTCAGAATGACGATGTACGGGCCATGCCGATGGACAATTCCGCTCCGGCGGCAGAGACAAGCGACCACGAATGAGACGTTCTTTTTCCCGTCACTTCGCTCTCGTTTTTTTGGCGTCTTCGGCTCTTGCGGGCTGTGACATGGCGCCACGCTACGCCCCCACAAAACTGGTATATCCGGCCCAATGGGAAGGTCAGGGCGTGATGCGTTACGGGCAGCCGGATGACGGCGCGCCCCGGTCAGACTGGTGGCGTGATTTCGGCGACCCGGAACTCGATCGACTGGAAGAGCGGATGCTGGCCGCCAATCCGGACCTTCAGGCCGCAGCCGAAAACTTCACCCAGTCCCGTGACGTGGCAGCGCAGGTGGCCTCTCATCTGTATCCGCAACTCATAGGCGGGGCGAGCGGCGACAAAAACAAGAGCTCGCGTAAAAGGCTATGGCGTGGTGGCGGTGCGACCGGTCCGGTCTACATGTCCTCCGAGCAGTATCAGGCGGCGGCGACCTGGGAGCCGGACTTCTGGAACGCCATCAGAAACCGGACGCTGATCGCCAAGCAGTCGGCACAGGAAAATGCCGCCGAATATGCTGTCGCACGTCTCAGTCTGACGACGGAACTGGCCTCCGATTACATCGCATTGCGTGGTCTTGATGCGCAGGACGCCGTGTATCAGGATTCCATCCGCTATTATCAGCTGGCTGTGCAGATCACCCACATGCGTCTGGCAGGCGCCATCGCGGCCGGTCTGGATGTATCACGTGCTGAAGCCCAACTGGCTTCCACTCAGGCAGAAGAGACGGACATCAGGGCGCGCCGGGACGTGATGGAACATGCCATCGCCGTTCTGGTGAACATGGCTCCGGCCTCCTTTCATATAGCGCCACGTGACACCATCGCCCTCGCCGATGTCCATCCGGCGGCGGGCCTGCCCTCGACACTGCTTGAGCGCCGCCCTGACATCGCCGCCTCCGAGCGGGCCATGGCGCAGGCCAATCGCGCCATCGGTGTATCGCGCGCCGCTTTTTACCCACACGTCACGTTCAACGCGATGACCGGCTTCATGGATAACGGCTTCGACCTCGCGTCGCTGTCGAACTCCATGTACCAGTTCGGTGCACAGGCCATCCTGCCCCTGTTTCAGGGTGGTGTGCGCCGTGCCGAATTACAGCGTTCCTGGTCGCAATATCGCCAGTCCGAAGAAAACTATCGCTCGACGGTCCTGTCCGCCTTTCAGGAGGTGGAAGATGGTCTGACCAACACGAATCGTCTCCGCACGGAAACTGACCAGCAGACCAGGGCAGTGGATGCGGCTCTCCGCACCCAGACGATGACCATGCAGCTTTATACTGGCGGTCTGACCAATTATCTTGATGTCGTCGTGGCGCAGCAGGCTGCACTGGTCGCCCGTGTCAGCCTCGTTGGTGTGCAGACACGGCAACGGCAGTCGGTCGTGGCTCTGGTCGGCGCTCTTGGCGGCGGCTGGTCGGCGAAGGATCTCCCTGCACTCAAGCAGATCCGGCCTTTCAAGCCTTTGCAGTATGAAGGTCTGCATACGCCGAAGCCGGTTGGCGACGTTCCCGTGGCGACACACAGCAGCGATGCTGATCTGACAAGCCCGGTTCAGGCTTCAGTTCCGGCAGGAACAGCACCGTAAGAACCTGCTCGGAGCCAATACTGTCATGGCCCGGTCGAAAGGGAGATGTTCTGCATCCCTTTCGATGGCATGACTTTTTCTGAATATGCAGTGGCTTTAAAGCTACCCCGGTTTATCAGGAAAACTCCAATAAGAAGCAGAGAATATCGCCTTTATGAAAAAAGGTGACGATCAGAGGCCTTTACGGCTGTTATCAGATACAGCCTTCTGATCCGGTCAATACTGCTTCCCAGCCCTGCATTTCACAGCATTCATCACTTTCAAATACTTCCTGTATAGAAAGGAAATTCTCTGTCGATGCTGGTCGGCATTATCTGACACCCTGCCCTTTTTCGCGAATGAACAGGACAGGCTCAACAAGGGCGTATCCTCATGCATCGCTGTGCCGTTTCATGTCTTGCCATCATGGCCACCGCGATGTCATTCGTCCCTTCCTCCCTGCACGCCGCCTCCATTGCTCCCATATCCGAAACGCAGACAACACTTGCTGGACATCACACAGCTTTTTCGGAACAACTCTTCCACCTTCCGACAAGAGACGGCACAATTCTTGAAGCAACCCTGCTGTTGCCTCACACAGCCGGCCCCCTTCCTCTCGCCATCGTCAGTGGCGGCGCTTCGCATATTTCCAGTTCCAATCATGGAGCACGCGACCGCTACACCTATCTCTCGGGATATTTTCTTGCTCGCGGCTATGCCGTTTTACGTCCCATGCCAAGGGGATTTGCCGGTTCGGAAGGCAAGCTGATTTCTGACGGGTGCGAACTCGCCACGACAGCCAGACGCAACGCTGACGACATACGGGATATCTCTGCTGCTATCGCACAGCTTCCAGACATCGACGCCACGCGGATCGTCACGGCGGGCCTCAGTTTCGGCGGCTGGGTGCAGATGGCCATGGGAACGATGCCTCTTCCCGGAACACGCGCCCAGTTTCTGTTCTTTCCTCTGATGCATGTTTCAAGCTGCCACGATGATGCTGACCGGCTGCTGGCAGGAGCGAGTGAGTTTGGCGCCGAAACCCACCTGCCGACCTTATGGGTACAGGGCGAGAATGATTCTCTGGCTCCGACAGAATCCTGGAAGGCGATGTATGCCGCCTACAAGGAAAAGAACCCCAGGGCAGAACTGATCGATGTTCCACCCTTTCTCAATGACTCCCATTCCCTCCTGAATGATCCCGACGGTCTCAGACCGTGGATGTCAGAGGCGGATGCGATGCTTGAGCGGGCGGGGCTCCCCCACAGGGTTGTCGTGGCTGATTATCTCCCAATCCTTCCTCCTCCGGCTTCCGGCTATGCGGACCTGAACGACTTCAGCAGACTTCCCGCTCAGAACGACATGATGCGCAAGGCCTACCAGACTTTTCTGGCGCAGGAGACACCGAGAGCCTTTGTCGTGGGTGATGATGCCGAAAGCGTGGGAAGCCACTCTTTCGACGCCATCACCTCCGCTCTGTCAGCCTGCAGCAAGGCCACGCAAAACTGCCATCTCTACGCATACGATAATCGTGTCGTCTGGCAGGGACACGCGGCTTCGCTGGTAAGGCAGCAGACTATCGCCGCTCCTGCGGGGAAAGTCGTCTCGGTGTTCTATTCGACCCTCAACACGGACTGCACTCCGCGCTATGTTCCCGTGATCAATCTGGTCAAAGGTCCTGTTCATGGCGCATTACGCATGAGCACGTCCGCGACCGGAGTGACTCACCACACCACTGGCCCTCTGACCAAGTGCAACACTGTTCCCGTCAAGGGATCTGTCCTGCAATATCGTTCCAATCCCGATTTCCATGGGACAGACAGTGTGACCATTACCAAACAGGTTAGCGCCGATCCCAGTGATCCGCGGGTTACCCTGACCTATCTGTTCACGATAAACTGAGAGTTCCGATTTTCCGATCAGTGCGGAAGCTTTTCCGTGCGCACCCGCAGTGGCTGCATAAATAACATTTTTATATCGTATATAATATCATTACCGCTCCAGCTTGCTTAAATGGACACAACCTCTTATGTGTAAAATCATATTACAACGATCCAGTGCCGTAATATAGAACGACCGAGTGCCTGCCATGCTGCCAGACGTCCATTCCGCTCTCTCCCGGCGCGCCCTTCTTCTGGGGGGACTGGCCTGTGCGGGATCAGCCACATTTCTGCGGGGAACGTCCGCTCTTGCAGCCACAACCCTGCTCAATGTTTCCTATGATCCCACACGTGAGCTTTATCGTGGGATCAACGCGGCTTTTTCTGAAAACTGGAAGGACAGCAGCGGGTCGTCTGTAACGGTCCGCACCTCCAACGGCGGTTCCGGCGCACAGGCCCGCTCCGTGCTGGAAGGTGCGCCCGCTGACGTCGTGTCACTCGGTCTGGCCCGCGATATCGACATGCTGGCGCAGAAGGGTCTCGTGGCGGCGGACTGGCAGAAACGCCTGCCTCACAATTCCACGCCATTCACCAGCACAATCGTGTTCCTTGTCAGAAAGGGAAACCCCAAAGCCATCCACGACTGGACGGATCTGGTGCGCGGCGATGTTCAGGTCGTCACGCCCAACCCGAAAACGTCCGGCGGCGCACGATGGAACTATCTCGCGGCATGGGGGTGGGCGCTCCACCAGAAAGGCGGCACGGACGCGTCGGCCCGCGCCTATCTTCAGGCGCTTTTCCAGCATGTGCCGGTGCTGGACGCCGGAGCGCGGGGCGCCACCAACAGCTTCGTGCAGCGTGGTCTGGGTGACGTTCTGATTGCATGGGAAAATGAAGCCCTGCTCGCCGCCCATGAACTGGGACCAGACCGCTTCGACATCATTGTGCCGTCTCTCTCGGTTCTGGCGGAACCTCCGGTCGCGCTGGTGGATCACAATGCCCGCACGCACGGCACAACCACCGTCGCGCAGAACTATCTCGAATTTCTCTACACACCCAGGGCACAGGACATCGCAGCGACACATTATTTCCGTCCAACCGACAGCACGGTGGCGCGTGTCCATGCCGCATTGTTCCCGAAGGTAAAAACATTCGACATCGCCAGTCTTGGCGGGTGGGCGGCGGTTCAGAAAAGACATTTCGCGGCGGGAGGGATCTTCGACCAGATCTATACGCAGCATGGCTGAGGCGATCCTGTCCGTGCGTCCCCGCACCAGCGACCCGCTGCCCGGCTTCCGTCTGGCGCTGTTTTCAACCCTGTTGTGGGTCGGACTGATTGTCGCCCTGCCGCTGACCGCGCTTGTCGTCCGCCCCTGGCAGGAAGGGCTCGGCGCGATGACGATGGCCCTGCATGATGGCCGCATGTTCGCGGCGTTGCGGGTCAGTTTTGTCACTGCCTTCATTGCAGCCCTGATCAATGTGCCAGTCGGCCTGCTGCTGACATGGACGCTCGTGCGGGTGCGCCTGCCCGGACGTCGGATTGTGGACGCGCTGATTGATCTGCCGTTCGCCATTCCGACGGCCGTGACAGGCATCACGCTGGCCACGCTGTATGGGCCGCAGGGGTGGCTCGGCAAGCCGCTGGCGCATCTCGGCATCAACATCGCCTACTCAACCGCAGGGATTGTCGTAGCGCTGATGTTTGTCGGCCTGCCGTTCATCGTCCGCAGCGTTGAGCCGGTCCTGCGCGGCCTGCCTCCGGAACAGGAAGAAGCGGCCGGACTGCTCGGCGCAAGCTCATGGCAGACGGTGTGGCGGGTGGTGCTGCCCTCGCTGCTTCCGGCCACAGTCAGCGGCTTCGGACTCGCCTTCGCACGAGGCATCGGTGAATATGGTTCCGTCATTTTCATCGCCGGCAATCAGCCTTTCAGAACCGAAATCGCTCCCCTGCTGGTGGTCGTTCGCCTTCAGGAGTTCGATTATGCGGGCGCGACTTCCATCGCTTTCCTCCTGCTTGTCGCCTCCATGCTTTGCCTTGCAGGCGTCGCCATGCTGCGTCGGCGCGTGGCGCGCGGCCTGATCTCGGGAGTGAACTGATGAGCGCTTTCACCCGATGGTCACTGGTCATCGCCACATGGCTCATTGTGGCTGTCGTTCTGATCCTGCCGCCGCTTCTGGTGCTGTCGGAAGCCCTGCGTGACGGACTTCCCACGGCGCTGCAATCGCTTGCAGATCCGGACGCCATCTCGGCGATCAGACTGACAGTGGAGATGACAGTCCTGTCGGTGGTCATCAACACCGTCTTTGGCGTTCTGGCGGCGTGGCTGATCTCGAAATACCGGTTTCCCTTCCGCGGCGTTCTGGTCGCTTTGATCGAAATCCCGATCAGCGTGTCTCCTGTCGTCGCCGGTCTGGTGTGGCTGCTGCTGTTCGGCTCACAGGGCTGGTGGGGCGCGGCGCTGGATCATTACAATATCCACATCGCGTTCGCTCCAGCCGGTATCCTGCTGGCCACGCTGTTCGTCACATTCCCTTATGTCACGCGCACGATCCTGCCCCTGATGGAGCAGCAGGGCCGTGATGCGGAAGACGCGGCCACGCTGCTGGGCGCGTCATTCTGGCAGATCCTCTGGCGCGTCACCCTGCCGGATGCACGCTGGGCGTTGCTCTCGGGCATCCTGCTCACCACAGCCCGCGCCATGGGCGAGTTCGGCGCGGTGTCCGTCGTGTCCGGTCATATTCCGGGCATGACAGAAACAATGCCCCTGCACATCGAAACACTCTATAATGGCTATCAGTCGGTCGCGGCATTCTCCATGGCGGCCCTTCTGGCGATAATGGCCATGACGACGGTGGGATTCAGAGCCTTTTTTGAAAACCGGGCACGACGTGCCACCCTGGCTGGAGATGCCGGATCATGAGCGTACACATCGAAAAACTCATCCGCCGCGCACCGGGCAACCCGGACCGTCTTCTGCTTGACCGGGTTTCCGTTGATATTCCCGATGGTTCGTTTGTAGCGCTGGTCGGGCCATCTGGCGCTGGCAAGACCACTCTGCTGCGCTCCATCGCCGGACTGGACCCGCACTCATCGGGGCTGCTGACGATTGACGGACGGGACTCCTCGGAATTGACGCCTCGTGAGCGCAATGTCGGATTTGTGTTCCAGAACTACGCCCTGTTCCAGCACATGACCGTGGCGAAGAACATCTCATTCGGTCTCGACGTCCTGCCGGGCCGCGAGCGCCCGAGCAAAGCCGAGATTGATGGCCGGGTGAAAGAGCTGCTGGAGTTGATCCAGCTCCCCAATCTCGGCAACGCTTACCCGCAGCGCCTGTCTGGGGGGCAGCGTCAGCGTGTGGCGCTCGCCCGCGCTCTGGCGACAAACCCGAAGCATCTGTTGCTCGACGAGCCGTTCGGCGCGCTCGATCCGGTCGTACGCCGGACGGTAAGAGAATGGCTCCGCTCCTTGCATGATCGCCTTGGGCTCACCACTATCCTTGTGACACACGATCAGGAAGAGGCGCTGGACGTCGCTGACAGGCTGGTCGTAATGCAGGATGGACGGATCGTGCAGGACGCGGATGCCGGAGAACTTGAGGCTCATCCGGCTACACCCTTCGTCATGGAGTTTCTGGGAGAGACTCTGACGTTCCAGGGCACCGTTTCCGGCGGTCTCTTTCTGCCGGAAATTTCGCACGTCGTGCCGTTTCCGGTAGCGATCGACGAAGACGGACCGGCGGTTGCGCTGATCAGGCCCCACGAAGTGCGGCTGGCTGCGGACGCGGGTGGCGCGCCGGTTCGCCGTATCGGTTCACGCTACGGACTTTCCCGTCTGGCGGTTGATCTGAACGGACGGATTGTGGAAGTTCTGGGCTCGAGCAATGAGCAGATTTTTCCGTCCGGAGCCAAACTGCACATTGATGCAGCGCGTTTGTTTCGTGACGGGATGCTGCTGAGCGCGAAAGATGGTCGGCACGCCGCTGCCGCGTGATATTCAACAGACGGAAAGCGTGATTTCAAGCTTTCCTGTTGTCATGAGGGACGCAAAAGCGTAGTTGATTGGCCCCGGCACCAGCCGGAACGCCTGTTCAGGGGATTTATTTCGACGTGGTGGACATCAGAAGTAACAGACGTGATGCAGACGGGCAGAGCGTCATCACCGCCAACCGGTTGCTGGACGGTATTACTGTCTGGCGGGCCGCCGATGGCTCGTGGAAAGAACGCATCGCTGAGTCCGCTCCCGTTTCCAATACTGAAATCGAAGACCTGCTCTCTTCATTGAAGGGCAAGGCGCAGGAACTGGGACTGGTCGGTATCTATGGCGTTCAGGTGCAGGACGACACGGACGGCAGGATCATTCCCGTGACAGCCCGCGAGCGTATCCGCGCCTTCGGTCCTTCCGTTCATCCCGAATTCTCCCCACTCTGAGAGGTGCGCCATGTCAACCGAAACCATGACACGCGCTGAAGCTGCTCCCGCCGTGCTGCCAGTCGGCCGCTACGGCTACGATCAGGTCGATCGCACCTTCCTGCGTGAGCGGATCGAGCAGTTCCGTGATCAGGTCAATCGCCGCATTGCCGGTGATCTGACCGAAGAAGAATTCAAGCCGCTGCGCCTGATGAACGGGCTGTATCTCCAGCTTCACGCCTACATGCTGCGTGTGGCCGTGCCTTATGGCACGCTGGGCAGTAAGCAGGTCCGTGCCCTCGCCCGTATCGCCCGTGAGTTCGACAAGGGTTACGGGCACTTCACCACGCGCCAGAACATCCAGTTCAACTGGATCAGGCTGGAAGACACCGTGGCGGCGCTGGAAGTGCTGGCGGAAGCCGACATGCACGCCATCCAGACCAGCGGCAACTGCATCCGTAACATCACTTCGGACGAGTTCGCTGGTGCCGCGAAGGACGAGCTGCTCGACCCGCGCGTGCATGCGGAAATCCTGCGTCAGTGGTCCACGCTGCATCCGGAATTCACCTTCCTGCCCCGTAAGTTCAAGTTCGCCATCTCCGGCAGCCCGCATGATCGCGTCGTCGCACGCTTCCACGATATCGGCCTGATCGCCCGCCCCGGTCCGCATGGACGGCCAGTGTTCGAGGTATTCGTCGGTGGTGGACTTGGCCGCACACCGATCGTGGGTGTCAGCCTGCGCGACGATCTGCCGGAAGAGGATCTGCTCGCCTATATGGAGGCGATCCTGCGCGTCTATAACGAGTTCGGACGCCGCGATAACATCTACAAGGCGCGTATCAAGATCCTCGTGCAGGCGCTGGGCGCTGACGAATTCCGTCGTCGTGTCGAAGAAGAATTCGTGGCCATGGACCGGGCCCGGTATCGTCTGGAACCTGCCCTTGTAGCAGCCATCAAGGCCCGCTTCGGCGCGCCGGACTTCGCTCCCGAAGGAGACGCCGCCACCGTGCTGGCCGAGGACCGTCGCCGCGATGTCGCGTTCGATGCCTGGGTTCGCACCAACACGCATGAGCACAAGGCCCCGGGCTATATCTCGGTTGTCGTCTCGCTGAAACCGGCAGGCGGCATTCCGGGTGATGCAACAGCGGAACAGCTTGATCTGCTGGCGGATCTTGCTGACGAATTCAGCTTTGGCGAACTGCGCGTTACCCACCTCCAGAACGTGGTTCTGGGCCATGTTCGGCAGGATCAGCTTCACACGGTCTGGCAGCGTCTGTCGCAGGCCGGTCTCGGCACGGCGAACGTGAACTTCATCACCGACATCGTCGCCTGCCCCGGCCTTGATTACTGCGCTCTGGCCAATGCCCGCTCGATCCCCATCGCGCAGAAACTGAGTTCCCGTTTCGCCGATCTGGAACTTCAGCGCGAAATTGGCGATCTGCGGATCAATATCTCGGGCTGCATCAATGCCTGCGGTCATCACCATGCCGCGCATCTGGGCATTCTGGGCGTGGACAAGCGCGGACAGGAAGCGTTCCAGATCACGCTCGGCGGATCGGGCGAGGAAGATGCGTCCATCGGCCAGATCCTTGGCCCGGCCATGGCTGAGGATGAAACGGTCGATGCCGTTTCCAGACTGATCGATCTCTACCTCGTGCGTCGTGAAAATGGCGAACGGTTTCTTGATACCTATCGCCGCGTCGGCACGGCTGTCTTCAAGGATGTTGTTTATGCCCCTGCTTGAGAACTGCCATCCGGTCGAGGATACGTGGCGCTACGCTGTCGAGGGTGAAACACTTGGCGCGGGGGATGTCATTGTCCCTCTCGATCGACTGAGCGAGGGTCTTGGTCGCTCCGATGGTCGGCTTGGCGTCGTGCTTCCGAACAGTGAGACGGTCTCTGTTCTGAAAGAGGCGCTGCCGAAGCTGGCCCTTGTCGTTGTCACCTTCCCGATTTTCCGGGATGGACGTGCGTTCAGTCAGGCGCGCGCCCTTCGGGAGCATCTGCATTTCACGGGAAAAATCCGGGCTTCCGGCCATATTCTTCCCGATCAGTATGAATTTCTGATCCGCTGTGGTGTGGATAGCGTGGAGGTTTCCGGTAACGCCGATATGGCGACATGGGAACAGGCTCTGCGTCGTTTCACGATCGCCACCCAGCCTTCTCCAGTTCTGGATGAGAAGCCAACCGGCTTCGGACTACGTCGCTTTCTCGCGACACCCTGAACCATAAGGCGGACGTCTGAACGCGACAAGGGCTGTGATCTGATGGATATCAGGTCACAGCCTTTTTGTTTGTGATCATATTTTTTGAATATATAACTTGTTCATCTCACAGTGAATATAAACTCGCAGGATCAAATATGACTGATGCAAATTATAATTTGAGTATTGTGCGTCATGGTGTCGAAGCCGTTAAAGTATATCGCAGCATCTCTGGCATCCCGCGGGACAATGAAATGCCAGAAATTTTTTTAGGTGGACAAATTGCAATCGGGCTGAACCGCGATCTTGGTCTTCAAGCTCATGTCGAAAGACCATATCTTAGAATAATGAATGAACTAGGGCTCACAATCAATGACCAGATCATTGAGGATATGGGCGGTTTGCGTGCAGATATTGCATTATATCGCGAAGAACAGCCTCTTGCGATCATTGAACTTAAAATTTGTGACGAAAGAGATCGTCGCGGGGGAAAATTACTCGCAGATCTTGAGAAAATGAAACTGCTATCGAGGCAGACAGGAATTTCTACCTATCTTGGTGTCTTCCTGACAGACACTGCAAACGCAACGTGCAAAGATCGCAGAGCAGTTTTGGAGACTGTTCTAGAACAGAAGTTTGAGCAAGCATCAAATCTCGAATCTGCTGGCAATAATGCAGAATGGTGCTGGCAATTTATAGCTGGCAGATTTAATTAAACCTGATACTCCGTTTAATCAGCACGTTCCTACACAACAGGAGCGTGTATAAATGACTCCCCTGCAAAATAAAAAAAATACTATATTTACAAAACAAATTTCAAGATTTCACTCGAACTCCAGATCAGAAAAAATGTCCTGATTTTTGTCACCTCATGAAAAAGTTAGCTGCCTTTACTCAAAGAGTGCTGTGCAGTCAGGCACATTTATCCCTATGGTGTGAGAACCAAAAATAACAATATCGAATCAAGAACATGCCTGCAAAAGACCTGTTTTCCCTTCATGGACGTCGCGCCCTTGTGACCGGTTCTTCACGAGGCATCGGGTTCGCACTCGCCCAAGGGCTGGGCGATTATGGAGCTGAAATTGTCCTGAATGGACGTGATCAGGTGACTCTTGAACAGTCCCGTTCCATACTGGAAAAATCAGGAATAAAATCCTGCATTTCCTGCTTCGATGTAACTGATCAGCCCGCTGTTCTTGCTGCCGTCGAAAGCATCGAGCAGACCCACGGCCCTATCGACATCCTCATCAATAATGCTGGCATCCAGAGACGCGCGCCGCTGGAAGATTTCTCCCGCCCCGATTGGGATGCGCTTATGGCGACCAATCTGAACGCCGTCTTTTTTGTCGGACAGGCAGTCGCACGCCACATGATCTCTCGTCAGCGAGGCAAGATCGTGAATATCTGTTCCGTACAGAGCGAACTGGCGCGACCGGGGATTGCGCCCTACACGGCCGCCAAAGGCGCTGTGAAGAACCTGACAAAAGGCATGGCGACGGACTGGGCAAAACACGGTCTGCAGATCAACGGGCTTGCCCCCGGTTACTTTGAAACGGAGATGAATGCGGCGCTCGTGAAAGATCAGGCGTTCACTGAGTGGCTATGCAAACGCACACCAGCCGCACGCTGGGGCAAGGTGGAAGAACTGATCGGCGCAGCGGTGTTCCTGTCTTCGGATGCTTCCAGCTTTGTGAACGGACATATCCTCACGGTGGACGGTGGAATCACCGCCTCTCTGTAAGAACCCCATGCCGCGTTGTCCTGCGCGGTTTTGCAACACAGAACAGGAATGGTATCCAAAAGATAAACCCGTGAAGACCAACAGTCTCATAATCGGAAATAATAAGAATAATGAGTCCACTGTTCGCTGTTTCCCTGACCACAGGTGCGATTTTCAGTATCATCCTGCTGATTGCACGCTTTCGTCTGAACCCTTTCATCGTCCTGTTCGTCACCTCCATTGTCATTGCCCTGATCGCGGGCATGCCGGCGGACAAGGTGGTCGGATCGTTCGAGAACGGAGCGGGCCATGTGCTCGGCCATGTGGGGACCGTCATCGCTCTCGGGACCATGCTGGGCAAAATGCTGACCGAGTCAGGAGGGGCGGATCAGATCGCCCTGACGATTTCCCGCAAGGCGGGGCGCGGGCATGCGGACTGGGCCATGATGGTCATCGGCCTGCTGGTGGGACTGCCTGTTTTCTTTGAAATCGGCTTTGTGTTGCTGATCCCGATCGCCTTCGTTCTCGCAGCGCGGACCAATACCTCGCTTCTGCGTATCGCGCTGCCGATGGGAGCGGCCCTGTCAGTAACGCACGCCCTGATCCCGCCTCATCCAGCGGCCCTGCTCGCCGTCAGCGCCTATCACGCCAATATCGGCAAGACCATTTTCTATGGGCTGTTTGTCGGCATTCCCACCGCCATCATTGCCGGACCTGTCTTCGGTCGTTTCGCAGCACGCCGTGTGCCACTGATGGAAGAGAACCCGCTGGCGGCACAGTTTGTCAGCGCCGAGCCTCCTGAAAACATGCCGGGCTTCGCAGTGACGCTACTGACCATTCTCTCACCGGTCATACTGATGCTGCTGGGCTCCAGCGCGGATTTCATCTCCATGCCGCACACGCCCCTGAATACCAGCCTGCATTTCCTCGGCAACACTGTCATCGCCCTGACGCTGGCGACCATCCTCTCCTTTTATGTTCTCGGTCTGGCTCGCGGTTTTTCACGAGAAACGATTCTTCGCTTTTCCACGGAATGTCTTGGTCCCACGGCCCTGATCATGATTCTTGTTGGTGCAGGCGGCGGCTTTGGCAAGGTTCTCATCGATAGCGGCATATCTGACGCAATTACACACGCGGCTTTGGGCGCTCACATGCCTCTGCTGGTTCTGGCGTGGCTGCTGGCGGTCATCGTCCGTGTCGCCTGCGGTTCCGCAACCGTCGCCATGGCTACGGCTTCGGGGATCGTTGCGCCCATTCTCAGTCATGCGCCGACCATCTCACCGGAACTCATGGTTCTGGTCACAGGCGCCGGTTCTGTGGCGCTTGGTCCCATGAACGATGCCGGATTCTGGCAGATCAAGGAATATCTCGGTCTGACAGTGCCTCAGACACTCAAGACATGGTCCGTTCTGGAAACCCTGATTGCTGTGTGCGGACTGGTTTTCTGTCTGATTGGCTCGGTGTTTCTGCCCTGAGTCTCTGATCCGGAAGTTCGGTCGCCCTGCCCCGTTCTTAAAAGACGATTTCAGATTCAGAGAAGCCGGACGCATCCATCGTCAGACCATGCTGCACGCTCTGTGCACCGCAACAGAGCCTCCTCCCTGTCTTCCGATCTTTCCATTCAGGACCGCAACGATCCTGTATTCCTTAAAAATACGATCAAGAAATATTTCCACGCGGCGCAGCATTTTCCGAACGCCCGCTCCACACAAAACAAGACCATTTCATTACAATTGACGCACGTCAAAGACGATACTTCTTTACGTCATTAAATAATCATCAATAGTGAGTGGGTCCGGCGCATGCCCCTCCCTCCCACGGGAGGTCTACAAATCCAGAATACCAATTCCAGAAAATGGATACTGATCAATGAGCCTTAATATCGCGGCGATCAGGGAAAGAGAACAGGGTGAGCGACGCGTTGCGCTTATCCCGCTGGTGGCCCAGCGCCTTCAGCATCTCGGCTGCACCACAGCACTCGAAACCGAGGCTGGTTCAGATTCCTTCTATCCCGACACATTATACAAGAACACGACGATACAGAGCGATGTCGGAACCCTGCTCGCCAGCGCCGATATTGTCCTTGCCGTCAATCCTCCCACACCGGACATGATCGCCAGAATGAGGGCAGGTTCTATCCTGATTTCCTTCATTTACGGGCGCACGCACCCGGATGTGGTCAAGGCGTTACTGGCGCAGAAAATCACCTGTTTCGCCATGGAACAGATCCCCCGTATCAGCCGTGCGCAGGCCATGGACGCCCTGTCCAGTCAGGCCACACTGGCCGGTTATTACGCCGTTCTGCTCGGCACCGTTCACATGCCGAAAATTCTTCCCATGATGACCACGGCTGTCGGCTCGCTGAGGGCCGCGCAGGTGCTGGTGATGGGGCTCGGTGTCGCGGGCCTGCAGGCGCTGGCGACGGCGGGCCGTCTGGGCGCTGTGACCGAAGGCTATGACGTCCGGCCTGAGACGAAAGAGGAAGCGCATTCACTCGGGGCGAAGTTTGTCGAAACCGGCGTGGACGCCACTGGTCAGGGCGGCTACGCCCGCGAACTGACGGCGGAAGAAAAGGTCAAGGTCAAAGGCGTACTGTCGGATCACATCGCCCGTGCCGATCTGATCGTGACGACCGCCGCCGTGCCGGGCCGGAAAGCCCCCCGCCTGATTGACGCCGAACAGATTTCAAAAATGAAGCCTGGTTCCGTCATCATCGATATGGGCGCGGAAGGCGGTGGCAACTGTGAAGGCACCGTCGCCGGTCAGAGCGTTCAGGTCGGCCCCACCCTTCTTGTGGGCCCGGTCAACCTGCCGTCGTGTCTCTCCGAGCAGGCCAGCGAGCTTTATTCGAAAAACATCCTGAATCTGCTTCAGCAGATCATCAAGGATGGGAAACTGTCGCTCGACATGACGGACGAGGTGATCGCCAAGACGCTCGTCACTCATGACGGGAAGATCACCAACGACGGCGTGCGTGAAGCTGTCGAGGGGCCGGCCCCAACGTCAGCACCGGCTCCAGCAGCCGGCGCGACACCGACCACGGGATCGAAAGGGTAATCCAATGCCAGTGACATCCATGACTTTCATCATAGCGCTTTATATTTTCATGCTGGCGGCTTTCACCGGCTACGTCGTCATCAGTCGCGTTCCGTCGATCCTGCACACCCCGCTGATGTCAGGCTCCAACTTCATTCACGGCATCGTCGTTGTGGGTGCTCTCAGCGTGCTGCTGTCCGCCACCAATATTCCTGAGCAGGTCATCGGTTTCATCGGCGTGCTGTTCGGCGCGGGCAACGTGATGGGCGGTTACGTCGTCACGGATCGCATGCTGGCCATGTTCAAGCCCAGCACGCAGAAACCCGCGCAGAAAGCGCAGGATGGGAAGGCCTGATCCAATGACCGCTGTTGATTACGTCATCGGTCTGAGCGGGCTCGTCGCCTCCGGACTGTTCATTTATGGCCTCAAGGGGATGTCCTCTCCTGTGACGGCGGTGCGCGGCATCGTCATCGCCGGCTGGGGCATGGCCTTTGTTGTCGCGGTCGCCTTCCTGCAGGCGTTCAATGTTTCTGACGAAGTGCTGCCTCACCTGCCCGTGAATCTGGGGCTGGCGGTTGTCGCCCTGCTCCTCGGTGGCGCCTGGGCCGGCTGGAAAGGCAGGACGGTCGCCATGACGGCGATGCCGCAGATGGTCGCCCTGTTCAATGGCATGGGCGGCGGTTCCGCTGCCGCCATCTCCGCTGTCGCGCTTCTGCGCCATAACGAGACGGATGCGCTGCATCTGGGCGTGACGGTGCTGGGCGGCCTGATCGGCAGCATCTCTCTGACAGGCTCTCTCATCGCCTGGGCCAAGCTCGATGGACGCCTGAAAAACCCCATGCGGTTCAAGGGTCAGCAGATCTTCAATCTTCTGGTCTTTCTCGGAACCGTTGTTCTGGGCGGAATGGCTGTCGTGACGCAGATGCAGGGTGCGCCGGAAGCCGGTCTGTTCTCGCTGCTGTTCTTCCTCGGCGCTCTGTTCTTCGGCCTCTGCATGACCGTACCGATTGGCGGCGCGGATATGCCGGTGGTGATCTCTCTCTATAACGCCTTCACGGGTCTGGCGGTTGGTCTTGAAGGCTATGTCATGGCTGATCCGGCCCTGATGATCGCCGGTATGGTCGTCGGCTCCGCCGGCACCCTTCTGACGATGCTCATGGCCAAGGCGATGAACCGTTCGATCGCCAACGTGCTGTTCAGCAACTTCGGCGCGTCTTCCGGTGAGGCTGCCGGTGGTCCACAGGGCAAGATGAAGTCCACGGATCCGGCGGATGCTGCTTCCACGATGCGTTACGCGTCCAGCGTGATCATCATTCCGGGTTACGGCCTGGCCGTGGCGCAGGCGCAGCAGAAGCTGTACGAGATGGTGAAAATGCTTCAGACCGCTGGCGTGGACGTGAAGTTCGCGATCCATCCGGTTGCTGGCCGTATGCCGGGCCACATGAACGTGCTGCTCGCGGAAGCCGGCGTGCCGTATGACATGATCTACGACATGGACGACATCAACGACAGCTTCAAGACAACCGACGTCGCCCTCGTCATTGGCGCGAACGACGTGGTCAACCCCTCCGCCCGTACCGACAAGTCCTCGCCCATCTACGGCATGCCGATCCTCAACGCCGATCAGGCGAAGCAGGTGTTCGTCATCAAACGTGGTCAGGGCACCGGCTACTCGGGCGTGCAGAACCCGCTGTTCTTCCTGCCGAACACCACGATGGTCTTCGGCGACGCGCAGGCAGTGCTGGGCAAGATGGTCGAGGCCCTCAAGGCTCTCGGAACCAACTGAAGATTGATGAAAAGGAGACCGGATCCATGGCAGGCAAGATGAAGGCGGCAGTCGCCCACGAATTCAACAAGCCGCTGACGATCGAGGAACTCGACATCCCGACGATCAACGAGAACCAGATTCTGGTGAAGATGGACGCCTGCGGCGTCTGTCACACCGATCTGCACGCCGTGCGCGGTGACTGGCCCACCAAGCCGACCCTACCGTTCATTCCCGGACATGAAGGCGTGGGGCATGTGGTTCAGGTTGGCAGCAATGTGAACTGGATCAGGGAAGGCGACTATGTCGGTGTGCCGTTCCTTTATTCCGCCTGCGGTCACTGTGTGCATTGCCTCGGCGGCTGGGAGACCCTGTGCGAAAAGCAGGAAGACACCGGCTATACCGTCAATGGCTGCTTCGCCGAGTATGTCGTGGCGGACCCGAGCTATGTCGCCCATATCCCCAAGGGCGCAGACCCGCTGCAGATCGCCCCGGTTCTCTGCGCCGGTCTGACAGTCTATAAAGCACTGAAGATGACGGACACGAAGCCCGGCGACTGGGTGGCTGTCTCCGGCGTCGGCGGTCTGGGCCAGATGGCGATGCAATATGGTGTCGCCATGGGCAAGAACATGATCGCCGTGGACATTGACGACGAAAAACTGGCGACAGCCAAGAAACTGGGGGCGGCGCTCACCGTTAACGCAAGGGACACCGACCCTGCCGCATTCGTGCAGAAAGAAGTGGGCGGCGCTCAGGGTGTGGTGGTCACCGCAGTTTCCCGTATCGCCTTTTCCCAGGCGATGGGCTATGCACGTCGGGGCGGAACAATCGTTCTCAATGGCCTGCCGCCGGGAGATTTCCCGGTGTCGATCTTCGACATGGTCATGAACGGAACGACGGTCCGAGGGTCAATCGTGGGTACACGGCTCGACATGATCGAGGCGCTGTCATTCTTTGCAGACGGAAAGGTGCACTCGGTTGTGAAGCCGGACAAGCTGGAAAACATCAACCGTATCTTTGATGATCTGGAAAACGGTCGCATTGATGGCCGTGTCGTTCTGGATTTCCGGAACTGAGCCCGGTCGCGTCCTGAGCAGGAACACGGCATCCTCAACTGCACCGCAACAAGAAAGGAATTGGGCACATGGCCTACGCAACGACAAATCCATTCACCAATGAACAGATCAAGGTGTTCCCGAACGCGACGGATGCCGAAATTGATACAGCACTTGATTCTGCTCACAATGCGTTCCTGTCATGGCGCACCACTTCCTTCGCGGAGCGTGCGAAGGTGATGCAGAAGGCCGCTGACATTCTGCGCGCCAATATCGACGAATACTCGAAGCTGCTGACCCTCGAGATGGGCAAGGTTTTCGGTGAAGCCAAAGCCGAGACAGAGCTGTCCGCCGCCATCTTCGAATATTACGCGAAGAACGCCGAGAAGCTGCTGGCCCCTGAAGAGCTACCCGTCGCCAACAAGGACGAAGGTCGCGCGAAGATCATCCACCAGCCGCTCGGCATTCTGCTCGCTGTCGAGCCGTGGAACTTCCCGTTCTATCAGGTCGCCCGCATCATTGCGCCGCAGCTTTCAGCCGGTAACACGGTTGTTCTGAAGCACGCTTCCAACGTGCCGCAGTGTGCTGCAGCCATGGACAAGCTGATGATTGAGGCTGGTCTGCCGAAGGGCGCTTTCCAGAACCTCTATCCGTCGCACGATCAGGTTTCCCGCATCATTGCCGATCACCGTGTACGCGGTCTGGCCCTGACGGGTTCTGAGGGTGCAGGTGCCCGTCTGGCGGCTGAAGCCGGTCAGGCCCTGAAGAAGTGCACCATGGAACTGGGCGGCGCAGACGCCTTCATCGTGCTGGAAGACGCCGATCTCGAGAAGACCGTGAAGTGGGCCGTGTTCGGTCGTCACTGGAATGCCGGTCAGGTCTGCGTTTCTTCCAAGCGCATGATCGTTGTGGACGCGGTTTATGACCAGTTCATGAATCAGTATCGTGAAGGCGTTGCGAAGCTGAAGATGGGCGACCCGATGGATCCGACCACCACGCTGGCTCCGCTGTCTTCCCAGAAGGCCGCTGACGATCTCAAAAAGCAGGTTGAAGGCGCTGTTGCAGCCGGTGCGAAAGCGGAAGAAATCCCGCTGGAAATGCCGAACGCAGGCGCATTCTTCCGTCCGGTCATCCTGACGGACGTGAAGGACGGCAACCCCGCCATGCGCGAGGAGTTCTTTGGCCCGGTTTCCATGATCTTCCGCGTGAAGGACGAAGCCGAAGCCATCCGTATGGCCAATGACAGCCCGTATGGCCTTGGCGGTTCCGTCTTCACCAAGGACGAAGCCCGTGGCGTTCGCGTTGCAGAGCAGATCGAAACCGGCATGGTGTTCGTCAATCACCCGACGATGGTGAAGGCTGATCTGCCGTTCGGTGGCGTGCTGCGCTCCGGCTTCGGTCGTGAACTGATCGGCCTCGGCATCAAGGAATTCGTCAACCACAAGCTGGTCGACGTTGTTGATATCGACGCACCGTTCTGAAAATTGACTCTGGAGGCGGGAGAGAAATCCCCTGCCTCTACTCTATTGGAATCCGGTTTCTCTGATAGGGAAACCGGATTTTTTATTGGCGCGACAGAAAACCTTCTACCGGCCAGACTGACAGACCTGAAAGACATTTCAGAAGATCGTCTATTTCATAAGGTTTTTTCAGGACGGGTACATTCGGAAACCGTGCGATGACCGCACTTTCCTCTTCGCATCCTGTCGTAAAGACAAACGGTATGTGTTTTTCGGACAGACTTTCCGCAATGGAGAGCGAAGTCTCACCGGCGATGTTGACATCAAGAATGGCCATATCGATGGCAAACCTTCTGATCAGATCAACTGCTTCTGTAATGGATGCCGCCGGGTGCACCTCCATGTCGGTCTTTTCCTGAAGAGCCTGTTCGACATCAAGCGCGATGAGAAATTCGTCTTCAAGAAGCAGTAAGCTCCTGCCTGACAGATCACTCGCAAGGACCGGGTCAGCCATTTCATTGCGCTGCCGCTCGGGTTTCGAAAAACCGCTGAATTTTTCTTCCAGATTCTCTCCGGGAATACTGATCTCGACCTGAATGCCTTCCGGCAGGAACTTTCGGACCGCCCTGCCCCCCAGATTGTAATGGATCGCCCTTTCCAGCAGCAGACTGCCGAATCCCGACTGCTCTGGCTCGGAAATCTCCGGTCCTCCTGTTTCAGACCACAGGATTTTCCAGAAATCGTTTGCCGTATCGTGATGCCACGATACGGTCAGTCTGCCGGTTCCTGTTGAAAATGCTCCATACTTGGCGGCATTTGTCGCCAGTTCATGCAGCAGCAGCGCCAGAAATGTCGGTGTCTGACCGGTAAGAACCAGAGAAGGTCCTTCGAGAAAGATGGTCTTTCCGCCAGTATCGTAAGGAGCAAGCTCAGCCTCGAGCAGATCACGGAGTGTGGTGCCAGCTTTCGCCGCCAGCGCCTGATCGTGGGCATTCGCAAGCGACCGGATACGGCCTTTCAAGGCGTCACTATAATCAACGACGCTGTCCGTATCCTTGGGCTGACGCGCAACAATCGACTGTACGATCGTCAGGATATTCTTCACCCGATGGTTGAGTTCATCGTTCAATGTGCGCTGCAGGGCTTCGGACTGTATCCGCTCCTGCAATTTATGCTGATGCGACAGAGCCATGATCTCCATCAGCGTCGTCCGCAGCAGGGACGCCAGTTCCATATCCTCGGCTGTCCACTCAAGGCAGTGGGCGCGGACCTCTTCCTTCCATAATTCAAAACTGCGTCGTGGCGTCAGACGCGCTCCGTGCGGACCTGTGGTGTAGGTCTTTTTCGGATCGCCCCCCCATAAAACGGTCTGAATGATTTCTCGACGAAAAATGACCAGATAATCGTCACCCTCCGGCCAGACGGGAATGACCATGGCTCCCGCGATCTCCGACACTCTCCCTTCAAGTGACGGACAATCACGGACAAGATGATCACTGACCCATATTTCATGACCTCCCTTCTGCTTCACCAGCGTGAGCAGGTCTCCAATGCAGGCTTCGTCAAGCGTAAGCCTCCTCGATGTCCAGACTCCATCAAGCCAGATACCGCCACCATCGCACTCGATGATTTCCAGAAGTTCGTGGATACGATTCTGGATATAATCCGAAAAGCTACCGGATTCCGTTGCCTTCCGCAGAAAACCGGAAAGGAACAGATGTGTATTTTCCGTCAGCGTCAGCCTGCGCGTTCTGATCAGCGCCACCATCTGGAGCGAGATCAGTTCACCCACCATTTTTGCCGTTATACGCTCCGCCATGGTGAGCTGGCGGACTTCATAATGATGGAAAGCGATCAGCCCCCACAGCACGCCATCCACAATCAGCGACAGGGACATGGACGCTCTCACGCCCATATTGCCCAGATACTCACAATGAATGGGTGATACGGCCCGAAGGTGCATGTAAGTCATGTCAAGTGGAGGCAGCCCGGTCTCCTGCACCAGAGGCACAGGCTCAAAAGCCGCATCCGATATTACCCGGATCAGAGAGCGCTCATAAAGTTCGCGGGCCTGACGTGGAATGTCACCACTGGGAAAATGCTGTCCGAGAAAACTTTCAAGTCCTTCCCTGCGATCTTCGGCGATGACCTTGCCCGACCAGTCCGGAGCAAAACGGTAGACCATCACCCGGTCGTAGCCGAAATTCCGACGCAGAAACGGCACAACATTCTGAAGAAGACTGGAAACATCTTTCGGGTTACGAACACTTTCAGCAATACGCCGCTGGCGGGTCAGCAGGTCCGCCTGCAACCAGGTGGGCGTAGCCTCTTCACACTCCAGCACAAGCTCGTCGCCAGAATAATGCACCACAATATCCTTGCGAACATGCTTGAACAGTTTCGCATCAAATCGTATGGCTGGCTTCCCGGATGCGCTCTGACGAGCCAGATCGAGGATATCCGAGGCAACAGTTGCATCAAAACATGCAGCCAGTGACATGCCCAGCCGAACATTGGACAGGCCAAGATAATGACTGACATTCTCTGAATAGCGTGTCAGACGCTCTCCATTTTCAGAGAACACCATGACGCAGCCTTTGGGCTGGATACTGGCTGGAATATGAATGGGCTCACGTTCGCAGGTGGTCAGGTCAGCCTGTCCGAACGCAACATTGTCCAGATCAATATCCATTATGTCACGCCGGGTTTCTGTCAGGGAACGCTAAGTTCATCGCGGTCACAGCTTCATCAAAAGTTTCGCAGGCGGCAGACGCCGTGACCTCTCGGTCCAGTGCGGCTTCTTTTTCAAGACAGGTCAGAAACTGTTTCCAGCCAGCAAGGGCTGACGTCTGAACCGAAAGGTGACGGGCGCCGGACCTGTCATTGAAACCGAGTGAAGCCGCCTGCCTGATCACAGAGTGCGCCCCGAGGATCGAACCTTCCAGAACATAAAGCACTCCCATGACACGGGAGTCGCTCGACAGATCGAGACCGGATACTCCGGACGGAACGTCCAGTTGCAGCGCGGTCAGGTCAAGGCTCAGCCACCGGGCAAGAAACGTCGGACGCCACGAACCCAGCCTGTCCGGCCAGGCGGCCAAAGTCGCAAGACGCTGTTCAACAGGTATACGGAAGGCTGCGATACCGCACAGATAACCGACATAGGTTTCACGGGAATTGACAGGGCCTATCATCCGATCAAGCGTTGCGTGACGGGACTGCGTCGCAGCCCGAAGATGCGCCCGCAAGGACTTATCGGTCTGCATGGATGGCCTGTATCATTATCCCGCTCCTGAATCTGGCCATTTTCAGGCGTCAAATTACGATAATGGAATTAGCGTGATCCCCGCAATTGAATGTTCCGACAAAAGATGAAAAAAACATATATGTTATTAAGCTGACAGGTCTGTGTGGGTACGTTCTTCCCGCCTCTTCCGCCTCGTGCTAACCGCGCAGGATGCAGCCCGGATCCGCATCCCCTCCTTTTTCCAGAGCCGACGGAACCACTCTGAGCCGACACCTTCTTGAGAAAGCCATTCATGGCTGGCTCGGCTTCGCCCTGCGCACGACACGCTGGCGCTTCGAGGCGACGCCGGAAGCCAGAGCCCTTCTGCTGCATGAGCGCGGCGACGGGACGCAACCGGGGCTGCTCGTCGCTTTCTGGCATGAGGCGCTGGCTCTTTCCCCCGCGCTGTGGTGGTGGACCGAACCACGCAATCCTTCCATGCGGCTGCATGTCCTGATCAGCCGCAACAATGACGGACGCCTGATCGCCCGGATTGTCACCCCGTGGAGAATTCCGCCGATCCACGGCTCTTCGGACAAAAAGGGCAAGAACAAGGGGGGTGCTGCGGCCCTCCACCAGATTCGTCAGGCTCTGGCGCAGGGACATACCGTCGCCGTCATGCCCGATGGTCCCAAGGGACCGCGTCGTGTCATACAACCGGGCATTATCGCGCTGGCGGAAAAGACCGGCATCCCCATCCTGCCCGTCGGCGTGCAGTGCACCTGCCTGCATGCGCCTTCGTGGGACCGGATGATCGTGCCGCTGCCGTTTGGTCGCGGACGCATTGTCTGTGGCACACCCGTTTCCGTGGAACCGGGAAACCGAGACGCAGCCAGCCAGACTCTGACCCAGCGCCTGATCGCCGTGCAGGAAGAAGCCGGAACGCAGGCAGCAATCTATCCCGACATGCTCGCCACCATGCCGTCGCGGGCCGTCGTGGACGGACCTGTTCATGCGCCAGTCTCGCCGCACAGACCGAAGCCTGTCGGCACTCCCATCATCTGGTCGATGCTGACCTCCCTGCTCGCCCCCGGTCTGATCGCGATGCTTCGGGTGCGGGTACGACGAGGCAAGGAAATCCGTGAGCGCACCAGAGAGCGCCTTGGCTTTGCCACGATGCGCCGTCCCGACGGCCCGCTCATCTGGATGCATGCGGCCAGTGTTGGCGAAACCCTCTCCATCATTCCGGTCATCCGGGCCATTCTGGAAAAAACCTCATTACCGACGGTTCTTGTCACAACCGGCACCGTCACCGCCGCCGCAACACTGGCACGAGAACTACCGGAGGCCATGCAGGCAGGACGGGTTCTGCACAGTTTCGTCCCGCTCGATGTGCCGCGATGGATCAGGCGCTTTCTGCGTCACTGGCGACCGGACGGACTGGTCCTGACCGAAAGCGAGCTATGGCCGAACATGGTCGCGGCCTGTAACGTGGCGGGATTACCTGTCATGCTGGTGAACGGTCGTCTGTCCCGTTCGGCGCTGACGGGATGGCGGAAGCTGCCCCGGATGGGCGAGGATATGATGAGTGCGCTGTCATGGATCGCCGCCCGTTCGCCGGAAGATGCCGCCCGTTTCCGGATGCTCGGCGCATCGAACGTGTTCTGTGACGGCGATCTGAAAACAGCCGCCCCGCCCCTCGCCGCGGACGCACATGTGCTAGAGGCGGCTCGCAGAGCCATCGGCGCGCGTCCGGTATGGATTGCGGCTTCCACGCATCCCGGTGAAGAAAAGCAGGTCCTCGAGGCCGCGAAAATTCTGAGAGCTTCCTACCCTGATCTTCTGACCATCATCGCACCACGCCACCCCGAACGCGGCGCGGCCATTGCCAATGAGGTAAAGGCAGCTTTTCCTTCCGACGGACAGCCTCCCCGTCGTTCACAGGGCGAATGGCCTGACGCCTCGGCTCCCGTCTGGATTGTCGATACGCTTGGTGAACTCGGCGTTCTGTTCCGCCTGTCACAGATCGTTTTCATGGGAAACAGCCTGATCGCCCCGGACAGTCCGATGGAAGGCGGCGGACATAATCCGCTTGAACCGGCCCGGCTGGGATGCGCGATCATGACGGGACCGGCGATCGACAATTTCGAAGAGACCTTCGCTGCTCTTGGCAAGGTCGTCATCGTTGTCCGCTCTGCTCAGGATCTAGCGAGCAAGGTCAAAGCCCTGCTCGACGATCCCACGCGGGTAGCAGCGCTCGGTCAGGCCGGAGAGCGGGTCGCGACACGTGACCAGAACCTGCCATCCCGGCTGGCGGACCTCATCTGCCGAACCTGCGACTGCTCATGACCGGCTTTCTCCGCCTGAATGCGCCGTCTTTCTGGTTTCGCCCTCCCGGCCTCATCAGCACGCTTCTGCAACCCATTGCCGCCATTGTCGGTCTGGTGGCGAAAAAACGCAGGCAACGCCTTGGCTGGCGTGCGTCCGTTCCGGTGCTGTGCGTGGGGAACCTCACGGTGGGCGGGACCGGGAAAACCACAGCCGTGCTTGATCTTATCCGACGTCTGCACCAACGCGGCGCCGTGGTGCATTGTCTGACACGCGGTTATCGGGGACGGGCAGTGAACGGACAGGCTCCGCTGCGGGTCGATCCTGCCCATCACACAGCAGCGGATGTCGGCGACGAGCCCCTGCTTCTCGCCGCTACGGCTCCCTGCTGGGTCAGTCCGGACCGTGCCGCGTCAGCCCGCGCCGCCATTGCAGCTGGAGCCACCTTTCTGATCATGGATGACGGTTTCCAGAATCCGGGTCTGCACAAGGACTTTTCGCTTATTCTGGTGGATGGTGCTGTCGGGTTCGGCAATCAGTGCGTGCTGCCAGCCGGACCGTTACGCGAGCCGCTGAACACAGGACTGGCCGCCGCGAACGCTATTGTCATCACAGGACAGGACACCTGTGGTGTTCAGAAAAGCCTTGCAGCCAAAGTCCATTATCCAATCCTGAAGGCGGCATTACGGATGGAATCGTCCATCGCCACCCTCCGTCAGCAGAAGGTGATCGCCTTTGCGGGGCTTGCCCGTCCTGACAAATTCTTTGCCTGCCTCAGGGAAAATGACGTCATCCCGACGAAATGCGTTTCTTTTCCCGATCACCATGCTTTTACCCCCTCTGACCTTTCCCACCTGACCAGCCTCGCCGCACAGCATTCCGCCCTTCTGGTCACCACACCCAAGGATGCCGTACGACTTCCGGAAGCTTTTCGTCAGAAAGTCAGGGTGGTGGATGTGGGGCTGGAATGGGCGGAAACAGCCCAACTGGATCATATTCTCGACAGTCTGACGGAACGGATGCCACGGCCATGACTTCAGCTTCCTCCCCTCTCACGACGGATAAAGGTCAGTCCGTGCCGTTTCTCATGAGGCTGGAGGCCCTGACCGCCCGCTGCGCCTTACGGTTGCTGAGACAGATCCGCCCTGAGACGGCCTCCAATATCGGCGGAAAGCTGTGTTCCAGCATCGGGCCACTTCTGCCTGTCTCGAAAGTGGCCGACACCAATCTCCGTCTCGCCATGCCTGAACTGAACAAGGTTGAACGGAAACGCATCGTCAGAGGAGTCTGGGACAATCTTGGCCGCACCGTGGGGGAATTTCCACACATCGCGTCTCTGAAGGAAGACACCCCGGAGGGACCGGGCTTTGAAGTGACCGGCAAGGAGCATTTGCTGGCCGTAGCCAAGAGTGGTGGTCCGGTCCTGTTCGTCTCAGGTCATATCGGCAACTGGGAAATGCTGCCCCCCGGTGTCGCCAAATACGGCGCCGGGTTTGCCTCTTTCTATCGTGCGGCGGGCAATCCACTGGTGGACCGGATGATCCGCGACCTGCGCGACGCCGCGATGCAGGAACCTCTTCCCCTGTTTGCAAAGGGCGCGAAGGGAGCCAGAGACGCGCTGCGGTGGGTGGCGACAGGGCATCGGCTTGGCATGCTGGTCGATCAGAAAATGAATGACGGGATTGAAGCACGTTTCTTCAACCGGCCCGCCATGACCGCACCCGCTCTGGCGGCCATGGCCCTGAAATTCCGCTGCCCGGTTATTCCGGGACACGTTCAGCGTCTCGGGCCGGCACGCCTGCGGATCGTGGTGGAACCACCAATGACCCTGCCGGACACCGGCAACCGGCAGAAGGATGTCGCCACCTTCACCCAGGCTATCAATGACAGGCTGGAAGCATGGATCCGGGCGCGACCCGAGAGCTGGCTATGGCTGCACCGACGCTGGCCCAAAGAACTGTACAGGATGTCGAATCAGTTCAAATGACAGGACGATTCTGAACGGAAAACATGTCTTTCCGCCTACAAAACGATCTATTTTTGCGCGATGTGCATATTTTATGTGCATATATTATCCAAAATTGATCAATTTTTATGCTTAATTTTTGTCACACCTTATATTTCTGTATCTTTTTGATCACAGTTTTTTCGACCTGCCTCTTCTGGAAGCGCTTACCCCTCTTTCGCACTGGCGAGGCGGGAAAGAAGCCCATACCGTTTGCTCAGAACGTAGAGGAGAGATCAGGGATGTCCCAGGCAATGCAGACCGAACAGTCAGTGTTCCCTTCGAATGTTATCCCATTCCGGATGGCCGTCATTCTGCCGCGCCATCGGGAATACCTCGCCCGCTGGCTTGAAGCTGGAAAGCGTATGGGCCTGTGTGATGCAGAGATCTGTATCGACGATGAAGCGACCTTCGCTGACTCTGAGCAGGCGCTGATCTGGGTTCGTGAAAACGCCAGCCCCGCCTATGTCGTTCATCCGGAAGGCACGCACTGGGTTGTCGTTGACGCTCTGCGCGGCAATGTCCTCAGCCACGAAAGCTCTTTTGAGATGGCGCTCGACTTTGTCCGTCCGGCCCTTCCCCTGCAGGGATCTGTCGCAGCAGCCTGATCCCCGCTTTCTGCTGTATCTTGTAATAATGTCACTCTGATGATGACTGGCCCAGGAAAATAATGGGCCGGCACTGATCAATCATCGGAGACTAAAAGCCTCTTCAGGCTGACGGCCATCAGAAAACTGACGCCAGTTCCTTCATCTGAAGACCAAGTTCTGCACTGCCACAACAGAACAGTCTGTTCGAATCTCATATGATCGACAAACAGCCTTACGAGGCGGAACTGAACTGTCGTCAGCCTGAAATCGACAGCCTACTGTCTTCGTGAAATCAGGTCATCAAAGCACAGGGCCATATCGGCTTCAGGAAATTCCATTCCAGCATATCCGCATCTGAACAAAACCGGATCACCACGCAAAACGTGATGATCCGGCCGGAAAATAGCCTCCCAGATCAGTAATTGGCGGACACGGAAAACAGGAAGGTCCGGCCAACGGCAGGCACAGCCCGGTTGCTGAACAGGTTAGCGTAGTTCAGACGATTGGCGAGGTTGTAGCCGTTCATGGCCACACGCCAGTGATTGTTCAGGAACGAATGAGATATCACTGCGCTCCAGTCAAGATTGGCAGGCACGCGCGCTGTATTCGCTGCGTTCAGCCAGACGCCTTCACGCCAGGTCGGCCCGCCACCAAACATCAGGTTCCAGGGCTTTCCGGGAGCAACTGTGTAAGTCGTCCAGAGCGTCGCCGAGTTTTTCGGAACATAGAGAACGCGCTTACCCACATTGCTCGCCGTCGTGGACCATGTGGTCGTCGCGTCATAGTAGGCATATGTCGCGATGAGCTGCCAGTTTTTCATGATTTCACCAGAAGCGCCGAGTTCCACGCCCTGATTGCGCTGACGATCACTGGAGGCGATGACAGAACTGGTCCCGTCACTTCCAAGAATTGCATTCGACTTTTCAAGCCGGAAAGCCGAAATGGTGAAACCCACGCGCCCCTTGAAGGCATTATATTTAGCGCCAACTTCGTAAAGGCGGCTGCGCTCAGGGTGCATTTTTGAACCGTTTGACGTCAGCGGCTCGCTGCTGTTCGTCACGTACAGCCCCAGCGGCGTCGTGGACTCTGACCAGTTGAAATAGACCATGGCGTTGTCAGTCGGCGTATACATCAGGCTGACATTGGGGTTGAAGGTATCCTGCGACTGATGAAGCCGTGTATCAGCCAACGTCGCCCCATCGGTCGCGGCGTAATGACTGTTCCAGTGATCCCAGCGGAAACCGGCCTTGACCGAGAACCACGGCGCAAGCCAGACCTGATCGGAGAAGAACGCACCGACGTCCGTTGCATCGCCTGTCTTGTAAAGCTTGTTACCCACGCCATTGGAAATCTTGACCAGGTTCTGCTGGTACTGCCCCAGCCCTCCAAGCAGCAGACCGGGCTGTACCATGGAAGGGTTGATCAGGCTTGTCGTATCCGCAGGCGTGCCGTTCTGACCATTGAAATTGTAGGCGTAATTCTTGCGACGATCGTAAACATGCATCACGTCAATACCAGCAATAATCTGATGCCGGACAGAACCCGTATTGAATTTGGCCAGAGTGGACAGCACGTTCTGCACAGACCAGTCATCCTGCTGATAGGGTTCAGGCCCACCAAGAGGTCCACGCCTGTCGATCATGGCTGCTGACGGGTTGGTAAAGAAGTTCGACTGGCAGGTTGCATCGCATCCCGGCTGGGAGGCTGAGAAATAACGACTGTAAAGACCGCCCTTGAGATCATTGAAGATTGTGATGTGATCGTTGAACTGATGCTTCAACCGCGCCGTCAGCATATCAGTCGATGAATCGTCCTGATCGTAGGTCGTGCCATACCAGTTCTTGCGATTCAGACCGTATTCAGTTGCGGGTTTTCCAACTGTAGCACCCGGACGCGTAACAACAGGGACACCATAATCAGGCATCCGGTTATCGCTCTGGTGGAAGTATTCAAGCGTAAAGGTTGTTTTGGTGCCAAGACCAAACCCGATGGACGGCGCAAGCCCCCAGCGATGCGAATACACATTGTTCCGGCCGACAGTATCGTTTTCGTTGCCCATGCCGGTAATACGGATGGCCGTATGCTCGCCGATCTGCTGGTTCAGATCGAGGGTGCCACGATAATACGCTCCGGAACCGCCGGAGAAGTTGCCGCCGTAATTATTCCCCAGATGCGCAACCTTGGTGGTGACGTTGATGGCGCCGCCTGTTGTCCCGTTACCAAAGACTTCAGAAGATGGTCCCTTGATGACCGTCACATGGTCATAATCGAAACTGTCACGGCTATAGACGCCAAAATCACGCAGACCATTCTGGTAAATGTCGTTCTGGGCCTGAAATCCGCGGATCAGAAACTGATCGCCGCTCATGCCGCCCTCACCTTCACCAACCGATGCGGTGATGCCGGGGACGTTCCGAAGCGCTTCTTCAAGGGATTTGACGTTCTGCTGCTCCATCAGGACTTTCGGCACGACATTCACTGTCTGCGGCGTGTGCAGAACATCCTGCGGCATACGGCCAAAACCCATATCCTGGGTCAGAACGTTCATGCCGTGGCCACGCACCAGAATACTTTCAGAATTCGGTCCAGATTCCAGAACCTTTGCACCCGTATTCACGGCGTGGGCGCTCGTGTTTGGGGTGGTCGCTGCTCCGGCGGCAGACGTCGGAGCAGCGACCTGCACCGGCGCATCCGGTTTTGAAACTGGTTTGTGTATCGCCGCTCGGGAGTGAGCATGACGTGTTTTCACTGTTCCGGCATCAGCAGTTTGAGGATGAAGAGCGGAACAGGCCAGAGTCAGTCCGGCAGTGAGTGGTGTGGGCCGTAATGTATGGCGGATGAAACGATTCGTCATGTTTTCTACATCTCGTGGCATAAGCTGAAATGGCTATGTCGCAAATGCGACTAGCTCGCAATATCACCACACAGAATTGTTACATTTTGTTATGATCGAGAACTATTCCGGACGACATGATGAAAGCAGCCAGAGTTTGGGAGAGGCTGCGTTAACGTTTTGTAAGAAAAGACAAATCTCGCCTTCTCCGGGATCGCGGCACAAAAAAACCGTCTCTGCAAAAAAGCAGAGACGGTTTGAAATATATTCGAGAAATCAGGGACGGACTGCGTCAGGACGCTCCAGGCACAGGAACGACAGGCTTAGGAGAGGGAAGAATACGGGCGCCCCCTCCCGGCTGGATTTCAAAAATCCCCAGCTTGCGTAGGGTCTGCCCGTTTTCCGTCAGAGTGAAAGCGCCATCAACACCGGAAAATCCCTGAGGCTGTGTCAGCAGATCAACCGGATACCCTTTTCCGCCTGTTGCCGAATAGACCGAATTCGCAAGACTGCCCGCATCGTAAGGCAGATCAGCCAGCGGCTTGGGAACGCGGTGATTCTGAATCGAAAACTGCTGCACGAAAAGCGTGCGGGCCGCAGGATCGGGCGCGGCATACCAGGCCCCGGCTACTGATCCCAGTTTTCCAGCAAAGGCACCCCACAGACCTGGCCCCATGAGACGGACATCGCTGGAACGGACCTGATTGGCCTTGAGCGCATCGAGCACATTCTTCAGCGCCAGTCCCGTATCGGCCAGAAGCAGCGCGTCAAACGGAGGCGAGGATAATGTAGGAGAAGAAGCATCCGAAGACGTTGCGCCTGCCGTCTGTGCCGGAGGAGCAGCCTTTGGATCACCCGGAGACTGGGCATCAGCCTTCACGCTTGCCTTGGAAGCTGACGACAGAGCCGCCGCCAGATCATCAGGGAGATCCTGTGCTGGTCCCGTCGTTTGACCGGATGCTGTTGCAACCCGGCTGTCATAGGCGCTCAGAGTAGCAAGTCCACTTCGGATCGCCTCAGCTGTGCCTGCATGATAGACGACCTGCGGATCCGCAAGGCCTCCTTCACGACAGGAGCGCACAAGAGCGTCCCCCATGGCGTGGCCCAGCGGTGTGTCAGGCAGAAAAGCCGCAAAATGCTGCCGGCCTTCCGTTTTTGCAGCGTCCACAAGCCGTGAGACCTGCTGCTGTGGCGTAATGCCGAACACCCAGACACCGGGACGTGCCTGCACCAGATCACTGGTGAAAGCGATCACAGGAATACCGGCGCGTATGGCCATTGGGCCAATGGACGCTGTATCGGCGCTGGTCAGCGGTCCCAGAACAATACCATCTCCGGAAGCGATAGCCGCCTGCATGGCCCCCGCTGCGCCGCCCACTCCTGCTGTATCATGAATGTCGAGCTTCGGAGGCGCCAGAGCGCCGGTCTGCTTTGACAGCGCCAGTTTTGCGGCGGCCAGCATTTCATTGCCGAGAACGCCGTTCGCTCCGGTCAGAGGCAGCAGCACCCCGACATTGGGAGCCGAGGCTGCTGCATCGCTTCCGGCAAGACCTCCCGGTCCGCTGGTGCCACCGGAGCTACAGGCCGCAAGCGCCAGAAGCGCGACCCCGGAAAGGTGACGCGCAAGGTTTCGGCTGGTATGCCGCAGAATACTGCGCGTTATGTCGCTCTTGGCGACTGGACGCGCGGTAGCGCCGTAGCCGTGTGTTTTAGTGTCAGCCGCCTCTCGCGACAGGAACCTGCATGTCCGATTCATCGTCCGCCTCTTCATATGAACGGTTGCCTGTCGGGCCACAGGCGGAGGGTTACCCTGATGATGCTTCTTCCCATAGCGAAGGAATGCCGCCACGTCATGCCCGGTCTGATGAAGAAGCCGATGCAGCGGAGCCTTTGCCTCCTCGCGAAGGCGGTCTTCTGACCCTTGTGGCCACACCGATCGGCAATCTCGGCGATCTTTCTCCCCGCGCCGTGCAGGCCATGCGATCAGCCGACCTTGTGCTTTGCGAAGACACCCGTGTGACGGCGCGTCTGTTCATAGAGCACAATATCAGCACGCACGCTGAACCTCTCCACGAACACAATGAACGACAGAGAGTTCCGGGACTGATCGACCGCCTTCTGGGAGGACAGCAGATCGCGCTTGTCTCGGATGCGGGAATGCCTCTCCTGTCCGATCCCGGATATCGGCTGGTCCGCGCAGCGATAGAAGCGGATATCGCCATCACCGCCGTTCCGGGACCGAACGCCGCGCTGACAGGCCTCGTTCTCTCAGGGCTCCCTCCTCATCCCTTTCTTTTTGTGGGCTTCGCACCACCCCGAAGCGCCGCCCGAAAGGAAAGTTTCGCCACCCTGCATGCAGCGGAAAGAGCAGGCCTGAAAGCGACGCTGATATGGCATGAAGCGCCGCATCGCCTGGCTGAAATGCTGAATGATCTGGGAGAAATTTTCGGAGCAGATCGCCCTGCCGTGGTCGCCCGGGAACTCACAAAGCGCTTTGAGGAAGCAAAACGAGGCACATTGGGCACGCTGGCCGCCTTCTACGCCGAAACAGCGGCCAGAGGCGAAATCACCGTTCTTGTTGGACCTTTCGATGACACCGAGCAGGATGCCGACACTCTGGACAGGCAGCTTGCAACGGCGCTGGCCAGCCAGTCAGTCAAAGACGCAGCCGCTCTTGTGGCGAAGGCAAACGGCCTACCGAAAAAGACCGTTTACGCCCGGGCACTCGAACTCATGGCCCGGCAGCAGAAAGACTCAGATTAATTCCATTCAGCTTCGGAACAGGCTTCCTCAGCCTCATTGAACAGCTTGCGCACTTTGAAATTTGTGACCAGCGCCAGCAGTTGCGACGAACTTACTTCAAGCTGCCGCCCTATCTTGATCGTATTGTGCAGAACAGCAGCATTCCGCTTTGTATCCTGAGCGAGCCGCAGGGTGTCCCTGTTGATCTCATCAACACGCGCCGCCTGCGTGGCTGACGCCTCAGCGATCTGCCCGATCAGACCGCCAACACTTTCGACTGAACTTCTCGTATTGCTGATGGCGCTTCCAGCAGCGCCGGCCAGTTTCACGCCTTCTTCGACATCTTTCACACTCAGGGAGACGAGTGATTTGATCTGCTTGGCGGCATCAGCAGACCGACCAGCCAGAGCACGCACTTCCTGAGCGACAACGCCGAAGCCCTTCCCTGCATCGCCAGCACGCGCCGCCTCTACTCCCGCGTTCAGGGCCAGCAGGTTGGTTTGGAGAGCCAGTTCATCAATCATCCCGATAATCTGGCTGATCTGGCCTGATGAATCGGAAATCTTTGTAATGGCTGCGGAGGCATCGGAGACAATCTCCTGCCCTCTTTCGGCTTCCTTGCAGCAGTCCTTGACCGCCGTGTCCGCATCCACGGTCTGATCGGCTACGCCTTTTACCGAAACCGTCACATCCTCGATCGTGTGCACAATGGTATCAAGTCCGGTGACCTGCATATTCATCTGCTGGGCTACCTTGCGGCTGGCTTCTCCAACAGCACGCCCGTCAGATTCGACCTTTTCGGCTGTTTCACGCACGGAAGAAATCAATCCTCCAAGACCGTTAAGCAGCTTCTCGAAAGCGCTTCCCAGTCGCGGAGATTTTTCCTTCAGCCTGTCGTCCACTGACAGAACGAGATTGCCCTCCGCGACCCGCTCAAGAGCCATCGCCAGCATTTCAAGAGCCTCTTCCTGCTCCTGCTTCGCCATTTTGCGCTGTTTCTCAAGTTCATTGAGAGCCGACGTCACAGCCAGTTCCATGTCCAGCATGGTCGCCTTGATCAGCAGACCAAGATCCTTGGCAAGCTTCTCTTCGTTTCCTGTGATCCTGGGCTTTCGCCCAAATCCGCCTTTCACCACAGAGGGCCAGTTCTCACGGACTACCGCTTCAACGATATGCTCAATAAGCAGGGAGTTGCCTGCAATATACCATCTGGGATCAAGCCCGATACGGGCGTGTGTGACCCCTATCCGCTCCACATCACGAAAATAATCGGCCCCGAACCGTCCGCTGACAATCTTCTTCCAGTGCTCATACTGCTTTGAGCTTGCATTCGCCTTCTGCTCATCACTTGTGAAAAAGTGGGCGACTTCGGGCGTTTCGCTGATCTTGAGGTAGAAATCATTCAGGGCCTGAGGGAGCACCCGGGAAATGGCTCCGACAAGCCCTTCCATCTGGTCGAGTTCAGCTTTTCCAAGTCCAAGAAAGCGAAGTCTGCTGTCAATATCAAGGACTGTATGATCGCTGGTCATGTAGCCTGTTCTTTCGGTTGCATAATCGGCGAAACACCCACGATAGCAATGGGAAATGAGTAATAGGATTGAACCGAAATTCGTGGATAAACCTTTAATTTCTCCATAAAATTCTTTCGATATGGCTTTTCAAAACAAAGACCGTAACAAAGCGGCAAATCATCCATGAAGACATTGAAAAAATTATATAAATGTCACGGTTTCGCGAGACCTTACCCCGAAGGGTTCATACATCGTTACTCTGCGTAAAACCTTTACCGGAGTCAGATATGAGCGACACATTTACAATGCACGATACCCCCATAGGCATTAACGCCACGGGCACCCGCGTCGAGACTGATTCGATGGGCAAGATAGAGGTTCCCGCTCAGCATTACTGGGGAGCCCAGACACAGCGGAGCCTCGTTCATTTTTCGATCGGCAGGGATGTCATGCCGATCGAACTCTGCAGAGCCTATGGTATCGTCAAAAAGGCTGCGGCTCTCGTCAATCTTGCTGATGGCAGGCTGCCTCAGTGGAAAGCGGACGCCATCGTACGTGCGTCTGACGAAGTCACTGAAGGCAAGCTCGATAGCGAGTTCCCGCTTTTCGTCTGGCAGACCGGGTCCGGCACACAGACCAACATGAACGCCAATGAAGTCATCGCGAACCGGGCGATCCAGCTTCTTGGGGGCGAAATCGGCTCCAAAAAACCGGTACACCCCAACGACGACGTCAATATGGGGCAGTCGAGCAATGACTCCTTCCCCACAACCATGCATGTCGTGACGCTGCTGGAAATCGAGAATACCCTTGTTCCGCAGATTGAAGCGCTGATTGCCGCGATCCGCAGCAAATCCGATCAGTGGATGGATGTCGTCAAGATCGGTCGCACCCATCTTCAGGATGCCGTACCGCTGACCGTCGGACAGGAATGGTCCGGCTGGGCTCAGCAGCTTGAGGATGCTCTCGACGCCCTGAAAGCCTCCATTCCGGGACTGGCGCAGCTTGCAGCCGGAGGGACCGCTGTCGGCACAGGCCTGAATGCTCCGCCGGGATTCAGCAAGGCCATCGCTGCTAAAATCGCTGAACTGACCGATAAGCCCTTTATCACCGCTCCCAATAAATTCGCTGCACTGGGCGGTCTGGACGCCATGGTGAGAGCCTCCGCCGGTCTCCGCGGGCTTGCCGTGGCGCTGATGAAGATCGCCAACGACATGCGCTGGCTGGGTTCCGGTCCCCGTTGCGGTCTGGGAGAACTCCATCTTCCGGAAAATGAACCCGGCTCCTCCATCATGCCCGGCAAGGTCAACCCGACCCAGTGCGAAGCAATGGTGATGATTGCGACGCAGGTCATGGGCAACGACACGGCAGTCGCCTTTGCCGGTGCGCAGGGCAACCTCGAGCTCAATGTCATGCGGCCGGTCATTGTGGCGAACGTGCTCCACGCCATTCGAATTCTGGCTGACGGATGCCATAATTTCCGCGTCTTCTCCGTTGAAGGCACAACGCTCGACAAGAAAAATCTTCAGAAATACATTGAAGACTCGGTCATGCTGGTGACAGCTCTCAGCCCCGCTGTCGGTTACGACAAGGCGGCCGCCATCGCCCACCGCGCCATGGAAAAGGGCGAAACCTTACGCGAGGCGGCGCTTGCTTCCGGTGTGGATGAAGAGACATTCAACACATATGTCGATCCCAGGAAAATGGTCGGCAAAGGACTGGCAGGAGCCTGAACGGTCCCCCTCACCAAACCTGCAGAAAACAATCTCAAAATTAAGAAAAATCTGATTCAGTCCATGAATGCACATTCATGGACTGAATGTGGGTTTTATTTTTTAAATTGAGACGTATAAAAAATGATATTTTATATTTAAATTTGAACTTATTTTTTATGCATCAGATTGTTCAATCTTATTAACCCTTATATTTACTCAAAAAATTTCAATTTATATCCGGGACTCAATTTTATATATTCAGACTAATTTCAAAAATTACAAATCTGTAATATCTCATTAACAAGGTAAATGCTGTATTAGTTGCACCAGATTACTGGAGGAAAAATTCCTTCAGATAATCCAACGGTAACAAAACAAGCAAAAGGCTGAGAGTTATCATGGTGCAAAATGCCACTGACTACTTCACGGGACAGACATCAACTGATTTTCTGGACCCGACAAACTGGGAATCAGGCCAACTGCCGACAGATTATCATGAAGTCAACATAACCGGGACAGAATCAGCGCCTGTTACAGCGGTCATTGGAAGCGCTTACACCACTGAAGTTCCCAGCCTCACTATTGGCGACTACGGAACACTCAAGATTACTGCCTGCGACACCTCGTCTGCTACAGCTGCTCCTGTCTTTACAGCAGCCGCACTGCAGATTTTCGACACAGGCAGCCTTATTGTCGACACATCTTCACCGGTTCAACTGGGAATCAACCAGATCTCCGGAACCCTGACGATCGACGACAGCTCCAACGTCACGCTTACAACCCAGAGCCTTTCGGGTGACGGCACGATCAACCTGAATCATTCCACTCTGGGCACGGAAAGCGCTGGCGTCGTTCTGGACAACCTCATGACCGTCAACCTGACGGGTGGAAGCACAGTCTATACCCAGGGGAACGGAACGGGCGGCGTTGTCAATTTCGATCCGTCAACGCAGAACATGATTGTCTTCGATCAGAGCTATTCAACCGTAAACACTGTTTTCAACAATGTTTCCGAGAACTCTGAATTCGCCATCAATGGTTCCAGCGGCATTGTTCCTGTTTCCGCCAGCTATTCGGAAAACAGCAATGGCAGCTATACGCTGACAATTGACACAAGCAACAACCAGACCATTACGCTTGGCAATATCAACGTAGAAAGCGGCTACACGCCTGGTTCCCTGACGGTCACTGAAGACAAGGCCGGGGATTATGTGATCGCCGACAGCAACCTGTCTTCCTCGACCGTCAGCGGCTGGCCGCCGGGACATGACCACAGCAGCTCCTGTGATGACAACACCAACACTGGCGGTGGCGGTGGCGGTGGCGGCTGCAATAATGGCGGCGGCGATCACCATCATCACCATGACGGCTGCACAACGCCGACATGGTGGGATCGGCTTTGTTGCACAAATCGGGAATTGGACGCGGCAAGCTCTTTGATGGGTCGTTGTTTACCGAACGGTCTGTGTGATTGGGGTTCCGAGCGCGGTGAAGCGATTGAGTATGGCGATACGGACGTGAACTTCGGAGATCTGACGGCGAAAGTCTCGTGCCATGAGGCGCTGGCCGAGCAGTTTGATGCAGTGCATTTTCGTCTCGACGCGGCTTCGGCGGTGATACCCGCTCCAGCGTCGCCAGATTGCCCGCCCGAAGCGTTCTGAAGCCCGTATGGCCTCATTTCTGGCCCGGGCGCCAGGCGTTGTCGGGCGCCACAGTTTTGCATTCCGCCGGGGTGGAATGATCGCATCGGCACCTCGTTCCGCAATGGTCTCGTGGCAGCTTCGGGTGTCATAGGCGCCATCAGCCGTCACGCTGCCAATCTCTTCATCGTGCGGGATCTGCGCCAGCAATCCCGGCAGAACCGGTGCGTCACCAACGTCGTTACCGGTGATTTCGACAGCCCGGATTTCCAACGTTCGCTCGTCGATGCCGATATGAAGCTTGCGCCAGATCCTGCGTTTCGAGCCGCCATGCTTGCGCGTGTGCCACTCGCCTTCTCCTTCGATCTTGATCCCTGTGCTGTCGATCAGAAGATGCAAAGGCTCATTCGAGCCACGATAGGGAATGTCGACCGTCAGAAATTTCTGGCGACGACAGAGCGTGCTGAAATCCGGGACAGACCACGCCAACCCGGCCAGACGAAGCAGACTTTCGACAAAACCGGTCGTCTGCCTCAGGGCCATACCAAACAAAACCTTCAGCGTCAGACAGGTCTGGATGGCGACATCGCTATAGTCTGGTCTGCGGCCGCGCCGTCCCGTCGGGAACCCATTCCAGGCCATGGTCGGGTCAAACCACACCGTCAGGGAGCCTCGTTGCTTCAGTGCGGCATTATACGAACGCCAGTTCGTCGTCCGGTATCGAATGGGAGGTGGTTTGCTCATGCCCATCCATTACCAGAATGGGTTGGCTCGGTGAATCCTTCCCGTTTGTGCAACAAAGCCGGTGGGATCATCACAGCGGGTCCTGCCACACCCCTTCAACGCTGCCCTGGAAGGGTCACGGAGACTGCTCCGGACATCAGACTTCCTGCGACACCCACAACGACAACAACTTCTGGGACTGTGTCGCCAAGGATCACTATAGCGGCTGCAAATCAGACTGGAGCAACTGGGCTAACACCACCACTTCCAAGGGTGGCTGTGGCACTCAGATCGAGCATTGGCATGCGGGCGGCTGTGCAACGGCAGCCCTGCCTTCGGATTGCAACCAGCAGATCCACTGGACGGGCGCATTCACCCATTCCTGTGGCTGATAAAAAAAGGGCGAGGAATAATCCTCGCCCCCATCTGGTGCTTTCCTGCCCGGATAAGAAACGTCACACCGCAAGGTGTGACGTTTTTTTAGGTCGGATCATCTGTAGACGACCCGACTTTCTCATTTCCTCAGGGAGCTTTGGCTTCATCAGGCAGAGCATAGGCGATGACATAATCGCCGAGCTTCGTGCCAAATGATCCATGTCCGCCCGCAGCCGTCACAATGAACTGACGTCCGTTCTGCTCGTAGGTCATCGGTGTAGACTGACCGCCAGCCGGCAGACGGTCCTCCCACAGCTGCTGACCGGTCGTCATGTCATACGCCCGGATATAATAGTCAGCCGTCGAGGTCAGGAACGCCACGCCACCTGCGGTCGCGATCGGTCCACCGAGCGACGGAATGCCAACCTTGAAGCCGAACGGCAGAGGCGAACTGTCACGCGTGGTGCCGTTGCGGTGCATCCAGACAATCTTGTTCGTCTTGAGATCGATACCGGCGACATAACCCCAGCCCGGCTGTTTGCAGGGCACGCCGAACGGCGACAGGAACGGGTTCAGCTCCACGCCGAACGGTGTGCCATACTGCGGCTGAATGCCAAGCTCCGAACCGGATGCAGCACCGCTCTCGGCCGGTTTTGCCGGATTGTTGGGACCGCGGGGGATCAGGCGGGAGACAAACGGAATGGCGATCGGGTTGGCGAAAGCGATCTGCCGAACAGGATCGACCGCAAGACCACCCCACTCGAACATGCCCAGATTGCCCGGGAAAACGAGCGTACCCTGTGTGGAAGGCGGCGTGAACGGTCCTTCATAACGCAGCGACTTGAACATGATGCGGCAGACGAGCTGATCCACCATGGTTGCGCCCCACATGTCCGCATCCGTCAGATTGTTTTTCGGACGGAATGTCAGCTCGGAGTAAGGCTGCGTAGGAGAAAGATGATCGCCCGGCGCAGCGCCCTGCGGAACCTTCGTCTCCGGAGCCGGCACCACAGGTACACCCGTGCGACGGTCGAGAACAAAGATGTTGCCGGTCTTGGCCGGAGCATAGATCGCCGGAACGACCGTGCCGTCGGCCTGATGAATATCGACAAGGCTCGGCTGGGACGGAATGTCCATGTCCCACAGATCGTGATGCACGGTCTGGTAGAACCAGGCTTTCTCGCCAGTGTCGGCGTTGAGAGCCAGCAGACCGGAAGCATAACGCTCCTGATCCGGCGTGCGGTGACCACCCCAGATGTCCGGTGTGGCGACACCCGTGGGAATATAGATCAGGTTCAGCTTCGCGTCGTAGGACGAGGTGATCCACGAGTTGGGTGAATTCGCCACATACTGATGAGTGTCGGACGGCAGTTCGTTCGGGTTGGGATTGCCCGCGTCAAACGCCCAGACAAGCTGACCCGTGCGCAGATCGAATCCACGCGTCACACCGGACGGCTCATGCGTTGAGTAGTTATCGGTCACAGCGCCTGAGATGATCACAACCTTGCTGGTCACGACCGGCGGCGATGTCGGCTCATAGAAGCCAAGCTGCTTCATCGGCATGCCGTCGGTCAGGTCGATCTCGCCGTCCTTGCCGAACGCGGAGCACCGGGCGCCCGTCTTCGCATTGATCGCGAACAGACGGCCATCGTTGGTCGGCAGGAAGATGCGGCTGGCGCAGTCATCCGTAGCGTCTGCCGTTTCGGCGTAGGACACGCCACGGCAGGTCATGTGCTGAAAGGTAGGATTGTATTTGAGCTGGGGATCGAACATCCAGCGCTGCTTTCCGGTCTCGGCATCCAGAGCGAAAAGCTTCTGGTGCGGAGAGCAGAGATAGACCGTGTCGTTGATCTTGATCGGTGTGACTTCGTCCGTAATTTCTCCCGGATCGTTCGGACCTTTCAGATCATGGGTCCGGAAGGTCCACGCCACTTTCAGATTCCTGACGTTCTGTGCGTTGACCTGCCTGAGCGGCGAATAACGGTCACCGAACTGGGTACGGCCATATGCCTCCCAATCAGAATCCGCTACCTGCCCCGCATCGCCGGGAACAACTTCCCCTGCCGCCTGAGGCAGGGCACCTGCGATATCCTGCGGGTCCTGCGTCAGGGCGTAACCGAAGATCACAACACCGGTGACAATGCCTGCGGCCAGAGGCGCGCGCGCTGCCTGCGCGCTACGACCCAGCTGACGGGTGACGAACGGCAGAAGCAGCCACACGCCCAGAGGAAGGATCAGATCGCCGCGCGGGGCTAGCGTCCAGAAATCAAAGCCAGCTTCAACCACAGCCCAGATGAGTGTAGCGAAGACAATGAGAGTATAAAGCCACAACGCGGCTGCGTTACGCTTCCACAAAAGAAAGGCGGTCAGAAGCACCGCCACGCCACACGGCGCATAAAACAGCGACCCGCCCAGAGTGGCCAGCCACAATCCGCCACCGGCAAGAACCAGCCCGAGCAGGGCGGTCACGAGCACAGTGACAACGAGTATCACTCCGGGCCTGTCAGCACGCGTTGTCATAAATTCAGGGCCTTTTCGACGTCCATCACACATTACGTTCATGCACAAACAGATGAGACGGCCCCCGGTTGTCAACGGGAAGTTGAAAAAACCTCGACGGTGGGATTTGTCGGAACTTTCCCTTATAAGCGCCGCCTCACCCGTTCAGCGCTGCCTTTCCTGCCGCCTGGCCTCACACGGATTTCGGTTCATGTCTTCGTCTTCAGTCTTCTCTCCGGCAGCGACAGCGTCGTCCAGAGTCCTGTCCTTTTCCCAGATTCGCATTCTGGTTCTGGCGTCACTGGGCGGCGCTCTCGAATTTTATGACTTCGTGATCTTCGCATTTCTGGCCAAGCTCATCGCCCTCCATTTCTTCCCGGCCAGTCAGGCGGCATGGCTCAGACAGACAGAAGCGTTCGGACTGTTCGGCGCCGGTTATCTGGCGCGTCCGCTTGGCGGGATCATCATGGCGCATTTTGGCGATATCGCCGGACGCAAGAAGGTCTTCACCTTCAGCGTGCTGCTGATGGCGCTTCCCACGCTCATGATGGGTCTTCTGCCCGGCTATGAAACGCTTGGACCGGGCGCGCCTCTGATCCTGCTGCTCCTGCGCATGGCTCAGGGAGCGGCCATCGGCGGCGAAGCTCCGGGCGGATGGGTGTTCGTTGCCGAACATGCTCCGCCGGGACGCGTGGGACTGGCGACCGGCCTGCTCACCGGCGGGCTGACCGGCGGCATCCTTCTCGGGTCGCTGGTGATCCTGGCGTTGAACGCGGTGCTTTCTCCGACCGCCGTGAGCGACTGGGGCTGGCGTCTCCCGTTCATTATCGGCGGAATTTTCGGAATTGGCGCGATGATCCTGCGGCGCTGGCTGGACGAGACACCCGTGTTCCGTGAAATGCACCAGCGTGCTGAAACAGCTTCGTCCCTGCCTGCCGCCATCCTGCTGCGGGATCACCGCTTTTCCATTCTGTGCTCGGTTCTGACGACATGGACCCTGACGGCGGCCATTGTCGTGCTGATCCTGATGATGCCACCGCTGATGCAGTCCCTGCACCATATCCCTCCGTCAGAAACCATGCTGGCGAGCCTTGTCGCCACCCTTTGTCTTACGGTCTCGGTCGTTTCCGTGAGCGCCCTGACCGACAGCATCTCGCTGAGCGTGATGAGTCTTGTGTGCGGACCGCTGCTCGCCGTGGGCGCTTTTACGCTGTACAGCCTGCCTGCCCAGTTTCCCCATTCCCTACCTGTCTGGGCCGGACTTGCCGGACTCTGCTGCGGTTTTGTGGGACTGGTTCCCGTCGGCATGCTGCGCGCCTTCCCGCCGATGGTGCGGTTTTCCGGCGTTTCGCTGGCCTACAACATCGCCTACGCGCTTTTTGGCGGACTGACTCCGGCCATCATCTCTGCAATCACACCTTATACGCCACTCGCTCCAGCGTTTTACGTTACGCTCGCCGCGGTGGCCGGCTGTGCAGGATTGTGGCTGATGAACAACCACAGGCAACGCCAGATGCCGTCAGAAGCTTTGCCTGTATGATGTTTTCCGTAATGGCTTGAGCTGTAAAACCATCGGGCTTCTTCAGGGCGAACCCGAACACAGAATGTGCGTTAAACTGACACAAACATTGTGTTCTGCTTTGCCCGACACCCCATTTCACAGCCTTTACGGACTCCCATGACCGGTCATTCCCTGTTCAGCCGTCACAGAAAACTGTTCATCGGCCTCGGCACCCCGGTCGTGCTGATTCTTCTGCTCATCGCATTCTGGTCGTGGGACTGGTTTGTGCCTCTGGTCAATCGACAGGTAACCGCGCTCCTTGGCCGCAAGACCACCATCGAGCATCTGCATGTCAGTGTCGGCTTTGTGCCGAAGGTCCGGATTGATGGCGTCAGGATCGAGCAGCCTGACAATTTCAAATCCGAAACCACGCCGTTTTTTACAGCAGACCATCTGCTTGTCAGAATTCGTCTGCTGGCGCTTCTCCACGGCAGGACGGAACTGCCCCGCATTGCGGTCGATACCCCCAGAGCGGACATTCAGCGGCGTCAGGATGGTAGCAACAACTACACGTTCGCTTCCGACAGCAAGAAAACCGAAGACGACAAGAAAAACGGTGCGATCACCCTTCCCGACATTGAAGAGTTCGATATCCGTGACGGCCATCTGCGCCTCCGGGATCAGAAGCTTCGGGCGGACATGATCTCACAACTGCATACGACGCCACCGACCTCCGCCACCAATCGCGGGACGATCGTCATGGATACGACCGGGCGATATGCCGGGCAGCCGATCGTTGGTCATTTTATCGGCGGAGCGCTTCTGTCCCTGCAGAACGTCAAGACGCCCTACCCTGTCAATCTGGAAGTGAAAAACGGCCCCACCCGGGTAACGCTCAAAGGCACCGTGAACAATCCGCTGGCTTTTGAAGGAACACAGCTTGTCCTGCATCTGTCCGGACCGGATATGTCCCTGCTCTACCCGCTGACCGGCGTGCCAATTCCGCAGACGCCGTCCTATGATATTCGCGGCAAACTGGATTACGACCAGCAGCATATCGCATTCAGAAGCTTCACCGGGCACATGGGTTCCAGCGATCTGAGCGGCACCATCACCGTCGATCCGCATCAGACTGTGCCGTTTGTCGAGGCGTCGCTCCGGTCACGTCGAGTGGACATTCAGGATCTGGGTGGCTTTATCGGAGCGAAGCCGGGAGAGAAGACCGCTTCAGAGAAAAAAGTGGACGCGAAGGACCCGAATGTCCTGCCGGACACGCCGATCAACGTGCCGAAGCTGCGCGCGATCAACGCCCACGTCACCTATAAAGGTGAGCACATCCAGAACAGGCAGCTTCCTCTGGATGATATCGACGCCGAATTCACGGTCCAGGACGGCGAAATCGATGTGAAGAAGCTGAACTTCGGTGTCGGCACCGGCACACTGGCCAGCAGCGCGACATTGAAACCGGTGAATGACAAGAACTTCGCCGTCAAAGCCAAAGTGGATTTCTCCCGTATCGATCTGGCGCACATCATGCGCACCGCCACCGGGACCAGCGCGCAGGGCGGCGTCATTGGCGGCCGTTTCAGCCTGAACTCCACTGGCAACTCGATCGCGTCCCTTATGGCGAACGGTAATGGTGGCCTCACGCTCGTTCTTGTGAAAGGCGGCGAAATCTCGGCGCTCATTCCTGCGGCGCTCGGGCTGGAACTTGGCGAGGCCGTGCTGTCGGCGCTTGGTCTGCCGTCCCACTCTCAGGTGGAGTGCTTCGTGACCGACATGCCGCTGAATAACGGCATCGCCAGCACCCGCTCCATGCTGCTGCGCACGAACGACACACGCACGCTCGGCCGTGGTGACATCAACTTCCGCACCAACAAGATCGACTATTCCCTGACGACCCGTTCGACCGGATTCACCATTCTGTCCTTCCCGGGCGCATTCAACATCACAGGTCCGCTGAAGTCACCAACCGTGCTGCCGGGTGCGGAAATTCTCGGTCGCGCCGCCGCGGCGGCCGGGCTTGGCTTTGTGTTCCCGCCGCTCGCTCTTCTGCCGACAGTCCAGTTCGGTGTGGGCAAGGGCTCCCTCTGTGAAAAGGCTCTGCAGGAAGTGAACGACAATCCTGCCTCGGGGAAAGCGCCGGGTGGAGTGGAGGAGAATGCCGCGCCCAAGGGCAATGCCCAGGCAGCCCCCAAGGCCAGCGGTAAAAAAATGAGCCCGGCTGAAGTGAAGGCTGCATGGAAGAAAAAGCTGAAACATTAAGAGTGTATTGACTTGTCGGGGTGGTGGCACGAAAGGTTATCCACAGACATTTTAATAAGTCTGCTGCGTCACAAGAGGTCAGAACACCCCGATGCCTTCTTCCACTCCGACATCCATCCAGCAGGATGCTTCAGCGCGTGTGCGCCGCACCACGTTCTTTCTCGCACTGGCCGCTGGTCTCGCGGGTCTCATGTTCGGGCTCGACACCGGAGTCATCGCAGGGGCTCTCGGATTTATCCGTGAGGAATTCCAGACCGACGACCGCACGACGGAATGGATTGTTTCTTCCCTCATGCTGGCGGCGGCTTTCGGGTCGGTGCTCGCAGTCTTTGTTGCTGACAAATGGGGACGCAAAGGCACTCTGCTGGTCGCAGGCGGGCTGTTTCTGAGCGGAACGGCTCTCTGTGCTTTGGCCACCAGTGTCAGCATGATGATTGCTGGCCGCGCCTGCCTCGGGCTGGGCGTGGGACTGGCCGCTTTTGCCGCCCCTCTCTACATCGCCGAAATCGCCTCTCAGGACCGACGCGGCGCGATGATCTCCTCCTACCAACTGATGATCACCATCGGGATTCTGCTGGCTTTCACGTCTGACAGCCTTCTTACTCCGGGCGGACACTGGCGGATCATGTTCGGCGTGCTCAGTGTGCCGACGGTACTGTTTCTTGCGACCACCCTGCTCCTGCCCTATTCCCCGCGCTGGCTTCTGACCAAGGGGCGTCGTCAGGAAGCGCGGGACGTTCTGCTGCGCGTGAGGGAGACGGCGGAAGAAGCCGATGCGGAACTCTCACGTATCGATCGACAGCTTGGACGCGAGGAGTCCGCTGGCGCGGCTCTGCTGATTTCAAACCCCAATTTCCGGCGCACCTTCGTGCTTGGCATCGCCCTACAGGTGCTGCAGCAGTTTTCCGGCATCAACGTACTGATGTATTACGCCCCGACCGTTCTGAATCACATGGGCTTCAATACGTCGAGTTCCGTGTGGTGCACGACGATCATCGGCGTTGTGAATACAGCGGCGACTTTCGTGGCGGTCGCTCTCATGGACCGCTGGGGACGGCGTCTTCTTCTGAGCATCAGCACATTCTTCTCCGCCATCGCCATGCTCGGGTTCGGCACGCTGCTCTGGACAGGCGCGACCTCCATGATGGCCAGCATGATTGCGATGGGCTTCCTGATTCTGTTCATCGCGGCCTTTGCCGTCGGTCAGGGACCGCTGCCGTGGATCATCGGCTCCGAGGTACAGCCTCTGCGTGGACGCACATTCGCCGTGTCGTGCTCTACCCTGGCAAGCTGGGTCGCCAACTGGCTGATCAGTAATATCTTTCTCTCGAGCATGAGCGTGATTGGTGACTTTGGCGTCTTCTGGTGCCTCGCCGGCTTCAACGCGCTGTTCTTTGTCGTGGGTCTGATGTTTGTGCCTGAAACCAAAGGGTGTTCACTGGAAGATATTGAAGACCGCATCAACTCCGGTGTACGTCTTCGGGATGCAGGACAGTAAAAAAACCAATATATAAAATAAATAATAATCAGTATTTATGTGTAAATAAAATACATATTATTGAATAATTGACTGAATTTATTATTTATCCCAGATATTATTTTCGGGGACATTAACTAATAATTGACTCCATCTCGTCTCCGTAACATCAAAAGGAAGACAACATGAGAGAGCTTTCCTCCCTCGAACTGGACACCGTATCCGGCGGCACCATTGGTTCCGATATTGGTAATGCGCTGATCGGTTTCAGCAATGTCGCCAACACTCTGGCAGACGCTGCTGCACCGGCTGTCTATTACGGCACACTCCTGATCGCACCGGTTCACCAGGCTGTTGACGCATTTTTCTATGGCACATCCAAGCTGCTGGTTGGCATTGGCCAGTCTCTCGGCGGCACTCTGGCGCCTGATTACCACTACGAAAACGAGTGGGTTAATCACACGGTTGTCTGATCAGACAGAAAAGTCGGAGCGCGCAGCATGATCTGCGGGCTCCGATCAGCCGGATATCCTGACTACATCCGCTATTTCGTGCCTGCACCGCACGCTTTTTACAAAAATTATATTAAAAAACGACAGTATAACTTATTTTTCGCTGCGATTTTTATACATATAAAATAACACGGATCTTCCTCCAGGAAACCGGAAGCAATCAGTGTGCTGAGTTTTTTGAAAACAGGTTGATCACCAGAACACCAGCAACGATCAGCCCCATGCCGATCAGACCTGCTGCATCGAGTTTCTGTCCCTGCACCACCCACGCAATCACCGTGACCAGCACTACGCCTACACCGGACCAGATGGCATAGGTCGTACCAGTGGGGATCGTTTGCAATGCAAGTGATAGGAAATAAAACGCTATTCCATACCCGACCAGCGTCACCAGCGACGGGATGGGCCGACTGAACCCTTCAGCCGCCTTCAGGCAGGAGGTCGCAAGCACTTCGGCGCAGATCGCAATGATCAGCTGAAAATATGGCATGAACCGTCCTGCTCCATCATTTGGCTCTGCAACGATCATGCCTTCTGGTGAGATACTCGACCAGCCCCGCTCCAAATAACCAGCGCACAAGGTCGCATCCGGACGCCAGCCGCGCTATGAACGAAGGATGAACGACAGGGAGACCAGTCATGACAGCGCGGCGTGAGACCCCACCCGCATCAGGCAATGACCTGTTCGGCGGCAGTGTCGCGGACACCACCGGATCGGAAAGCACCCATTCAGGCCGCGGGCACGCCCCTACACAGCCTCTTGCCGACAGGCTACGCCCGACCACGCTGGACGATGTGGTGGGGCAACAGCAACTGCTTGGTCCGACCGGCGCTCTGACGCTGATGCTGGAACGCGGCACGCTGGCCAGCCTCATTCTCTGGGGTGGTCCCGGTGTCGGCAAGACTACGATCGCGCGCCTGCTCGCCAAAGCCGCCAATCTGCGCTTCGTACAGCTTTCCGCCGTCTTCTCCGGCGTCGCCGACCTGAAGAAAGCTTTTGATGAGGCGCGACGCTTTGCGGAATCCGGGCGTGGCACCCTGCTGTTCGTGGACGAAATCCACCGCTTCAACCGCGCCCAGCAGGACGGCTTCCTGCCTGTGGTGGAGAACGGCACGGTCGTGCTGGTCGGGGCGACCACGGAAAATCCGTCCTTCGCCCTGAACTCAGCGCTGCTGTCGCGCTGTCAGGTCATGGTGCTGCGTCGTCTGGACGATCCGGCGCTGGAAGCCCTTCTGGTCCGGGCGGAGGAAGAAACCAGACGCACCCTGCCGCTGACCGAATCCGCACGCGCCACCCTGCGCGCCATGGCGGATGGCGACGGTCGTTACCTGCTGAACATGGTCGAGCAGATCCTCAGCCTGAAAACGGAAAAACCGCTCGATCCGCAGGAACTGGCTCGCATTCTGGCCAAGCGCGCCGTGCTGTACGACAAGGACCGGGAAGAGCACTACAATCTCATCTCCGCGCTGCATAAGTCCCTGCGCGGTTCCGATCCTGACGCGGCGCTCTACTGGTTCGCGCGGATGCTGGAAGGCGGCGAAGATCCGCGCTACATCGCCCGCCGCCTGACACGTTTCGCGGCCGAGGATGTCGGCATGGCCGATCCGTCCGCCCTGCCTCTTGCCATTGCGGCATGGGAGACGTACGAGCGACTGGGTTCTCCGGAGGGTGAACTGGCTCTGGCGCAGCTTGTCGTGCATCTTGGCACGGCGCCAAAATCAAACGCCGTCTACAAGGCCTATGGCGCAGCACGACGGGCGGCGAAAGTAACCGGCAGCCTGATGCCTCCGGCCCACATTCTCAATGCGCCGACCAAGCTCATGAAAGAGATCGGCTACGGAGATGGGTATCAGTACGACCACGACACGGAAGAAAGTTTCTCCGGCCAGAACTACTTCCCGGACGACATGAAACGGCAGAATTTCTACAACCCGAAAGGGCTCGGCTTTGAACGGGAAGTGCGTCGCAGGCTGGACACATGGGCCGGAATAAGGGCAAGCCGCGCAAAACAGGGCAAGCAAGAGTGAGGCGCGGAAGAGTATGAGTGTGACCATGTTGACGGTCAGTGAAGATGAAGCGGACATTCGCCTCGACCGGTATTTCCGTCGCCATTACCCCCATCTGACGCAGGGCGCGTTGCAGAAGCTCTGCCGCACGGGACAGATCCGTGTGGATGGCAAGCGCGTTGAAGCCAATACGCGGCTCGTGCCGGGGCAGTCCGTGCGGGTGCCGCCCATTCCCATAGCTGCGAAGCCGTCCCGCGATGTGCCGAAAGCGCTGAACCCGAAGCTGGCCAGCGAAATCCGGAAGATGGTGATCTATTCGGACCCGCAGATCATCGTGCTGAACAAGCCGTCCGGTCTGGCGACGCAGGGCGGTCCCGGCATCACGCAGCATGTGGACATGATGCTGGACGGGCTGCGTGAGGGTGATGACCCACGCCCCCGCCTCGTCCACCGTATCGACCGCGATACCTCTGGCCTGCTGCTGCTGGCCCGCACGCCGGGCGTCGCTGCAAAACTGGCGGCGGCCTTCCGCGGACGTGACGTGAAGAAGACCTACTGGGCTGTCGTCGTCGGGCGTCCTGACCCGATGTCGGGTGAGATCGACCAGCCGCTCGCCCGTCTCGGGGCCGGACCGGGTTCGATCACCATTGCCGCCGACCGTAACGACGAGGACGCGCAGTCAGCCCGCACCGATTACGAGGTGCTGGACTCCGCGGCGCGCAAGTTCTCATGGCTGGGGCTCTCGCCCCTCACCGGACGCACCCATCAGCTCCGTGTTCATTGTGAATCGCTTGGCACGCCGATCCTTGGCGATCCGAAATATGGTGGCGACAAGGCGCATGTGGACGGTTTCACCGATCGTCTGCATCTGCATGCCCGCAGCCTTGTTCTGCCTCACCCGGCAGGCGGCTGGCTGGAAGTCAGCGCCGAACTGCCGCCACACATGAAAGAAACTTTCAGAGCGCTCGGCTTTACCGCCGGCTCAACCCCGGCTCCCCGCAGGAGATGAGCATGAAATTCAAGACGAAGCTTGGCCTTGGTGTCGGCGGTCTCGCCGTGCTGCTGGGCGGCACGGTTCTGGCCTCCGCGTTCATGGACGCGGACTGGATGCGGACACGCCTTGTCGAGGCCGTCGAGCATCAGACAGGCCGGACGCTCCGTATTGATTCGCTGCATATCTGGCTTCTGCCCTACCCTTGGATCAGTGCGCAGGGTGTTGGACTGTCCAACACGCCCGGCAGCGCGAACAGGGAAATGTTCACCGCCAATGAAGTGCGGGCGCGACTGGCGATTTCCCCACTGTTCCATCATCGGGTCGTGCTGGACGATGTGAGTCTTTCGGACCCGCATCTGACGCTTGAGCGCACGTCTGACGGCACTGCCAACTGGATTATGACGCCCCCCGCCTCTTCCGGCGGCGCTGACGATGGCGCAGCTTCGGGCGGTCATCAGCATTGGAATCTCGCGCTCGCAGCGCTCCATCTCAGGGATGGAGCGGCTTCCTGGAACGATGAGCGCAACCATGTCACCGGCACGGCCGATCTTGATCGCGCCGATCTGACCGGTCTTGACGGCACAATGGCCAAAATCGATGTGCGCGGTCATCACGGCAACGGCAGCTTCACTGTCAACGGGACGACCGGTCCCCTGCCCCCGATTGACGGGCAGCCCTGGCCACTCAACCTGACCGCGACCCTGTCAGCAGACAAACGCAAGGCGGGACAGATTCAGATTGGCGGCGTGGTCGCCGACCCTCTGCACGATGCGGGTTACGATATCCAGATCAACGGCACGATCAGTCAGTTACGTGATCTGGAAACGGTTTTCCCCAATGCCGGCCTGCCGGACGTAACGTCGGTTTCCCTACAGGCAGGCGTGACCGGCAGCGGGCGCACGCCCTCCTTGCGGATGCTGCACCTACGCACCGGACCAGCCAGCCTCGACCGTCTGATGACCGGTCTCAAAGCCAGCACCATCACTCTCGATGCTGACGATAACGACCAGCGCGTCGCCATCTCCATGAATGGCCAGCTGGATACGCAGCCTGTCACGGTCCATGGAACTCTCGGCACGCTGGCCCAGACCACGCAGGCGCTCCGCTCCCCTGACACCGCGCCCATGCCCGTGACGTTGTCACTGGGTGAAGGTGGCTCTTCCATCACCGTGGATGGTGTTGCTGGAGGCGGCAAGACCTCGCTCGACGTTCATGGAGCCCTTCCCACGCTGACATTTGGCGCGGGCAAGCCGAGCTTTCAGGGGCTCAAGGTCGATGGCCACATGACCAGTTCCGCGCCTCTGAGCGTGCTGGAAAAGGCTGATCCGGCGTCTCTGCTCAAGACATCCGAGGCAACGCTGGATGTTGGCGCGCAGAGAATGAGCTGGCAGTCCGTCGCATGGGAATCCCTCACCGCGCATGTGGTGATCAGCGGAGAAAAACTGACTGTCGATCCGCTGCATGGCAATGGAACGGGCAACACCCAGGGCATCGCCCAGTCCGGGCAGATCGTCTATGACGCCTCCGGCGCGACGCCGCATCTGACCATCACCGCTGCCCCCTTTGTTCTCCCTACCCAGATGATGCAGACCTCGACCGGCATGCCTCCCCTTGTGAACGGCTCCATGCAGGTCGTTGGCACTGTCACAGCCGATGGGTCCGGACTTGATGAATGGGAGCAGACCGCGACAGGCCATGTCGGTCTGTCGATGGTTGGCGGGCGCGTGGACGGCAAGGCTCTCGAGGCCATTCTCGGGCGAAATATCCCCATGCGCGGCACGCTCGCACTCCGGTGTTTCGGCGCTCACATGCAGCTTACCGATGGTCTGGCGACGATCGGACGACTGGGGCTGGAAGCCGATCTGCTGTCTCTGACGGGTCATGGCACCGTCAAACTCACCAATGGGGCGCTTGATCTTCATCTTTCGCCACGGATCGGTGTAGGCGGCGCTGCTGCCTCGTCTCCGGTTGCGGTGACCGGCACAGTGGATACGCCCCAGCCGCGTCTTGAACCCGGCGCGGATGGTCGTTTCGCCATCTCGATCGGGGGCGCGGGTGACACAGGCGATCAATGCCCCGACCTGCTGGCCACGGCACGGGAAGGAGCCCCCGGTCCCGCTGCCGCGCCACCACCGGCCAACAAGGCAGGCGGCATCATGAATATGCTGAAAGGCCTCCTGCGATGAGCGAGAAGAAGAAGTTCTCGGCGGATGGTCCTGCGCCGCGCAAGCGCTTCTGGACGCAGGCGAGAGTAGAACCTGCGGACAACGGTTTTGCCGTTCTGCTGGATGGCAAACCGGTGAGGCTGCCGGGGCGTGCGGTTCTGCAGGTGCAGTCCCGCACACTGGCCGAAGCATTGGCCGCCGAATGGCAGGCTGCGGGCATGGATGATCCGCAAAAACGTTTTGCGGCAGAAGACCTTCCACTGACCCGTATTGCGGGCACCATGATCGAGCGCGTCACACCTGACCGCCAGCATTCTGTCGATACGCTGGCCGGTTACGGTGAGCATGATCTGCTCTGCTATCGCGCGGAAGCTTCCGATCCTCTGGGTTCCAGACAGGAAGAATTGTGGCAGCCGTGGCTGGACTGGCTGCGGGAGACCTATGGCGTCACGCTGACCGTGACGCATGGTCTGATGCCTGTTCCTCAACCGCCAGCCTCTCTGGAAAAACTGAAACAGGTTCTGTCAGAACGTAGCGATGCCGTTCTGGCCGCACTCGGTGTCTGCGTTCCTGCGCTTGGCAGTCTGACGCTGGGACTGGCTGTGATTGATGGCTGTCTGGACGCCGAGCGCGCCGTCAATATCGCCACACTGGATGAGCGGGCACAGATGGAGCGCTGGGGCGAGGACGTCGCGCATCTGGACCGTATTGCGACAATGAGCGCGGACGTGACGGACGCAGCCCGGTTTGTTTCTCTCGCAGAGAACAGATGATTTTGCTGCATGAAAATCCATTTCTGTAAAAGACGTTTATTTTCTTAGTGATATCGGGACGAAGTCTTTTTCGACTTTGTCCCGTTCAGGCTGAAATCTGTAAAATCTGATCTGTTCATATCAGACTGATTCCATCAAACCGCATACGAACATCTCTTTTTGATGGCGCGAACATCTTGGGACACAGCATATTCTTTCTGGGTTTGCTAGCATATGTTTGCGTTCAAAAAGGATTTCATAAGTGAATAAAGACAAACTAAACGAATTAAAGTTTATGAACATTAGCAATACCTGCAAGATTTATGGAATTGGCCGCACATATTGCTACAAACTTCTCGCCGAAGGACACATCAAAGCCAAAAAACTTGGTGGAAGAACACTGGTTTCCACTGAGTCTGCCAATAAATATTTCAACAAACTGCCGGATTACAAATCGCAGGCATCAGTCTGAGGAGAACACACACATGGATCGTGTGATCGTTTATCCTGCTCAGGTCATTGCCGATACTGATACTCTGATCTCGCAGCGAAATACTGAACGCGCCATTGGTCAGGCTGTTGCAATGACCATGGGCGGACCCGGCCCCTTTGCAAGCGGTCTTGCCGCTACCTGCTCTGGCTCGGATCTGGTGGTTAATGTCGCCAGCGGCCAGATCAATGAAGGCGCTACAGCGGATTCAACTACTTACGGCACGCTTTCTGCTGACAGCACCATCATCATGCGCCAATACACGGCGGCAGCGACAAGTTTTACTCTGACAGAATCAACTGCGGCACAGACTTACTATATTTACGCCACAGTCGGCCTCAGCGATACCGGCTCGACGATGCTGCGTTATCTGGATGCTGCCGACAACACCAAAACGCTCTCGGGCGAAGACGATACAGGGACCGCGCAACCCACCCAGAGAACAGCGGTGGCTACGCTGAACATTTCCACCACGACGCCTCCGGCAAACGCCATTGCGCTCTGGCGCATTGATCTGCCTGCGAATGCGACAAGCGTTACGCAGTCCATGATTTCTCTTGATAATGACAGTCTTTTTTATCCCAAGATCCCAGCGCTCGCACCAAAAGACTCCCCGGCCTTTATCGGCACCCCGACCGCCCCAACTCCGGCGGCTGGAGACTCATCAAACCTGCTTGCAACAACAGCATTCATCACAAACTGGTCGGCTGGGAACCTTCTTCAAAGCGACATTTATTTTGGACCGACCGCTACTGCCGGCGGTTACAACGTCCTGCAGATTTCCATTGAATCCAGAACAAAGTTTCTGATTGTCGAACTCAGCGGCGGTGGCGGCGGTGGTGGCGGCGTTCCAACATGCTCTTCCTCTCAGGGAGGGACCGGTGGCGGCGGTGGCGCTGGTGGATATTGCCGCTTCATGGTCGATGTCTCGAAAATCCAGTGGCCTGTCACCGCAACACTGGGAGCCGGTGGCCGCGGTGGACAGTCCTCCTCAACCGCCATGACCGGCAATGCAGGAGGATCGGCGGCCTTCGGGAACATGGTAGTCGTGACGGGCGGTTTCGGCGGCCTTGTCGCGCAGGGCGGTGGTGTCGCCATCATCGGTGGCGCGGGCGCGGGCGGTTCTGTTCAGGTCACCACCGCAACCGGCATTACGGTTCTGAACAACGCAACAGGCCAGAGCGGATTTTCAGGACACGTCTCCGGTGTCTCGGAAAATTACTTCTTCGGATATGGCGGCGCGGGCGGCGCCCGTGCGCCCTATTACGCAGGCGGCTGGGAATCAGGTTCGGGAGAGACCGGTAAACCCGGCGACCCCGGCGGCGGGGGCTCCGGCTCCTGTGTGGCCCCAGGTGGCACTTACAAAAACGGCGGTGATGGCGGCCCATCCTGGCTCACCGTCACACAATATGGATAAGGCATTATATATGAACTATTTTTTTGAAGGCTGGGCAGGTCTCATGCTTCCCGGATGGACCGAGCTGACTCTTGCCGGTTACGATCGGGTTCCCGTGAATTTCATGGCCCTGGGCGGCGGCAGTGAAACACGCCCGGAAGTCGATCTGGTCTTTCCGGCGCCTCAGGCGACCTACCCTGTCTGTGCCGGTATCGGACTGTTCACATCGGATAGCGGCAATGACGGACCGATCGTTTATTGGGAATTCTCCCACTGGGACAACACAGGTAAGAATGCTTCCATCCTGCTGCCTGTCCCCGAAGTCACTCTTCTGCTGGATCGTACACAGACCTGGCAGGATGGCGCAGCCATTGGACGCACGGCCGCTGGCGGCACGGTGTTCGTCGGTCAGGACGTAACGCTGGTTGACGGACGCTACTGATCTTACGCCCATGCAGCGGGACATTTCTCCGCTGCATGGGCACTTCTTCATCTTTTTTCTATTTATTGTAGATCAGGAAAGCGATTATCCGCAGTCCTGTCCTATTTGTCAGACCCGCTCCTTACCCGCTCTGGCGGCTTCCCGTGCGGCCTGCTTCTCTTCCTCGGTCCAGATCTTGCGCTCACGCACTTTCTGCGGCTTGACCTGCTTGACGGGTCCACCGCCAAGCACGGGAGGACGCATGGTTGAGTTCTGCGCCTCGTCCGAATGCCATTCGTGGTCAGCATGCACAGTCAGGGCACGACCGATTTCCCGCTCCACGTTATGCAGCCAGGCACGCTGCTCGGCATCACACAGCGTGATGGCGTAGCCACTGCGTCCGGCGCGGCCAGTCCGGCCTATGCGATGAACATAGCTTTCCGGCAGGCTCGGCAGATCATGGTTGAAAACATGCGTGACTGTATCAACGTCGATACCGCGTGCCGCGATGTCCGTTGCGACAAGCACCTGTACATCACCGGCGCGGAACGCTTCCAGAGCCCGCTCCCGCTGACCCTGCGACTTGTTGCCGTGCAGCGCCTCAGCAGTAATACCCGCTTCAGTGAGGAACGCGCAGACTTCGTTTGCGATGTTTTTCTGCAGGGTGAAAACAACCGCCTGCCCGATATCAGGTGTCTGCTGCAATTGCGCCAGAAGAGCTGTTTTCTTGTCCGCAGCATCCATGAACATGACCGACTGCTCAATCCGATCGACAGTCGTTGAAGGGGGAGCAATCTCGACCTTCGCCGGGTCGCTCAGAAGACTGTCCACCAGAGCGGCGATGGATTTCGGCATCGTTGCCGAGAACAGCACCGTATGTCGATCTTTCGGTAGCGTCGCGACAATGCGTTCGATCGGTTTGGCGAAGCCCATATCCAGCATCTGGTCAGCTTCATCCAGCACGATCGCCTCAAGCTGAGACAGGTCGCAAAGCCCCTGCTCGATCAGATCCAGCAACCGTCCCGGTGCGGCCACGATGACGTCCACGCCTTCCTTGAGCGCATTGACCTGATGGAACTGGCTGACGCCGCCAAAAATCGTTGTGACCCGAAAATCCAGATGACGCCCAAAGCTCTCGAAACCATCGGCAATCTGGGAAACCAGTTCACGGGTCGGTGCGAGAACCAGAACGCGGGCGCCCCCCTTGGGTGCCGGACGAGGCGTCTCGGCAAGCCGATGAAGCAGAGGCAGCACGAAGGACGCCGTCTTGCCTGTCCCGGTCTGCGCCATGCCCAGCAGATCGCGGCCTTCAAGGAGCAGGGGAATGGACTGGGCCTGAATAGGGGTCGGCTTGACATAGCCTTCTTCACCCAGAGCGCGCAGCAGAGCCGGAGAGAGGGCGAGATCTTCAAAAGTCATGGACATGGTCAAGCGGCGCCTCCGGCGCTCAGTAAGGTTGCGCCTAATCGGGCTTCGCTAAGTCAGAAAGCGGGCTTTTACGGGCGATGCGGCACCGCGTCAATGTAAAGGCGAAGCGAATGCTGAATCCCCCCTCAATGCGTGAATGATCGTTCGCAATTTCAAACGTCGCTTACTTCTCTTTTTCTGTTCCATTCAGATCGTCGCAACCGATAAAGAACATGGCGACGCAGGGGATGTCCTTTCTTGACGAGAGGATGATCAAAATCACCATCCTCATCACGCTGCATGCCCAGCTTTTCCATGACACGGCGTGACTTGAGATTGTGGGGAACAGTGATGGCAATGATTTCAGGAAGTTTGAGTATCTTGAAGCCAAACTGTATGGCGGCAGTGGCCGCTTCAGGCGCGTACCCGTTTCCCCAGAAAGGACGCGCGATACGCCATCCTATTTCGACCGCAGGTGTAAAATCCGCCTCATAACCAATCCTGCGCAGTCCGACCGTTCCAATAAAACGTAAATCTTCCTTGCGCTCAACAGCCCACAAACAGAAACCATGCGCTTTCTGATGAGCAATCTGGTCATCAATCCATGCGCCTGATGCCGCTTCCCGTTTGAGCGGCATCATGAACTCCATAACCTCCGGATCTACCGACATATCGACAAAAGATATGCGATCCGCATCATTCCAGGGACGTAAGTTCAATCTTTCCGCTGAAATAATCATGCACTTCCACCAGCACCAGAAAGCGTCACATGATTATTCACATTCGCCTTTCAACAAGATCACACCGTTTCAAGAAAAGCGTCCCTACTCCGTCGCCCAGCGTTCGATCTCAACCCCAACTGAATCAAGGTCAGAAAAGATATCGAGTTTTTCAACGCTGATCCGAACCACCCGCACCCGACGGTCCTTCATCACCTCAATGGCGATACGTTCAGCCAGTGTCTCCACAAGCTGCGTATGGGTCTCCGTCGCCAGACGACGGATCGTCAGAACGGCCGTCTCGTAAGAAACTGTCCGACTGAGATCATCCACGCCTTCCGTCAGGTCACGACTGTCATCCACACCAAACGAGACATTGATGCGAACGCGCTGCGTCACACCCTGCTCATGTGGAAAAACGCCGATATAGGCGTCAACAATCATATCCTTAAGAAAGAGCCGCCTTACAGCCAGATCAGCAGGCCAGGGTGCCAGAATTGTCATTGCGCTACTCTTCCATCACATGGGTGGAGACCGAAGGTGAGTAATACCACTGAAGATGCTGCGCCCCATCCAGCGCCAGCATCTGTCCCGTTACGGACGGCAGCATCAGAAACGCCAGCAGGGCGCGTGACACTTCTTCCGGCGACGTTCCTCGCCCAAGCGGCACAGACTCACATTGCGCCTGAAACTGTTCCTGCGTCTGACGCGTGCTCGGCAGCGCAGGCCCCGGACCGATGGCGTTGACCCGGATTTTCTTTGGAGCCAGCGCCAGCGCCATTGTCCGGGTCAACGTCCAGAGCGCCGATTTGGAAACGGTGTAGCTGACAAAATGCGGGGTCAGGGACCACACACGCTCGTCGAGCATGTTGAGCACCATCCCTTCCCTATCGGCAGGAAGCTGCTTCGCAAACTCCTGCGTCAGCACATAAGGCGCCCGCAGATTGGGCTCCATATGCGCGTCCCAGCTTGCGCGGGTGACCGTGTTCCACTCATCCCTGTCGAAAGTGGAGGCGTTGTTGACCAGAACACCGACAGTTCCACCCAGTTCGGCGACGGCTTTCGCGATGAGACCCGTGACTTCCTTTTCTTCGGCAAGATCGGCACGCAGCAGGCAGCATTGCCGCCCCATGGCTTCGACTTCCCGTTTCAGGGAGTGCGCGTCATCCTCGCCAGACCGATAATGCACCGCCAGAGAAAAACCCGCCCCCGCCAACGCCAGCGCCATGGCGCGACCCAGCCGTTGAGCGCCGCCAGTAATGAACGCAATGCGGGGAATGTCCGGGGCAATCAATGTTCCGGCGAGGGAGGCTTCAGCGGTCATACCGTCTCTCATCACTCTGTCTGCGTTTTTATATCAGTCGTCTGGCGCTCACCGCCGCCGCCAGCGTGCCATCGTCCAGCACATCCAGCGCGCCACCCATCGGAACGCCCTGCGCCACACGGCTGACCACCACGTCATAGGGAGCGATCTTTTCCTGCAACCAGTACATGGTTGTCGCCCCCTCCACGGTCGAGCCAAGAGCCAGAATGACTTCCCTTATGGAACCCTCTCGCAGCCGCTCGAACAGGGAACCGACGTTCAGGTCTTCGGGACCAATGCCCTTGAGAGCCGACAGCACACCGCCAAGAACCTGATAGACACCACGATGGGCGCCGGCTCTCTCCAACGCCCACAGATCGCTGACGGTTTCGACGACACACACAATATCATGCGGACGGTCGGGATCGCTGCAAATCCGGCAGGGATCGGTCACGTCGAGGTTCCCGCACACCGAGCAGGTCTTCACCGACGTTGCAGCGCTTTCCATCGCACGCGCCAGCGGAAGCATCCGGCGCTGCGGATCACGCAACAACGCCAGCGCCACCCGTCGCGCCGATCGGGGACCAAGCCCCGGCAGGCGGGCGATCAGACCGATGAGGTGATCAATATCGGCAACAGCCATCCGTTAAGACCGGACTGCCGTAGCTCAGAACGGCAGCTTCAGTCCCGGCGGCAGGTTCAGACCACCCGTAACCTTCTGCATTTCTTCAGAAGCCGTCTTGTCGAGACGCGCCTTGGCATCCGCACAGGCTGCGACGATCAGGTCCTGCAACATTTCCATCTCGGTCGGGTCAGCCAGCTTCGGGTCGATCGTGATCGCTTTCAGATCACCCTTTCCGCTGAGCGTCACGGTCACCATGCCCGCACCGGCGCTGCCCTGAATCTCGATTTTCTCGAGGCTGGCCTGCATCTCTTCCATCTTCGACTGCATCTGCGAAGCCTGCTTCATCAGTCCGGCAAGATTTTTCATGTTCAATCATCCCTGCATACACGATGGCTGACGACCACAGGCGTGGTCCGACCAGCATCAAACTGTCAGTCCTGTTCTTCGGGGGCGTCCAGTTCCGGGTCAAGCCCTATTGCCAGCGGCCCAGCGTCCAGCGCCTCGAAATCTTCGGGAGGCAACCCGTAATGGTCGTCGAGAGTGTGGTCCCGCACATCGCCGAGTTCAGCATCCGGAAACACACCGAGAATCGCCTGCACCAGCGGGTGATTCGATGAACGACGGTTATGAAGCTGGATGATCTCGGCGCTCTGCTCAGCCAGTGTCGGCTCGCCCTGCGCCTCTGCCGCGCGCACCACCCACTCGTTTCCAAAGTTTGCACGGAGCATTTCCTGCAGCCGCTTCACAAGGTCCGGAGGAGCCGGATTATCCACCCGCACCTCAACCAGAGGCGGAGCAAACGTCACCAGATGGGTGGAATGGCACAGATGGCCGTGCAGGGTCGCCTCGCGGCTGTCCTTCACGAAGGCCACCAGTTCACGCCAGCTACGAGGAGGCCGCGGACCTGACGGCGCGGCTGCTCTGGCCAAAGGGATCGGTTCGGATGATCCCTCCCCAACATCACCCCACCGCTCATTGGCGACTCTCTGACGCCTGCTTCCATCATCCGGCGGCATCATGGCGTGGGGCGCATCCCGCCCGTCATCCGCCACCCGGTTTATGGGAGCGGCTACCTGTGCGGCTTTGCCGGAACGCAGTTTTTTCAGCAACTCTTCCGGCGGCGGCATCGTTGCGGCATGACAAAGGCGGATCAGCACCATCTCCGCTGCCTCACGACGTAGCGGCGCATCATCGACTTCCGAAATCCCTTTCAGAAGCATCTGCCAGAGACGCGACAGTGTGGAGAGCGACAGGGAACTGGCGAAGGCAGCCCCTCTCGTCCGTTCCATTTCCGGCAGTTCGAGCGTGTCTTCCAGCCCCCGGACGGTTTTCAGACGCGTGACCGTGTGAGTCAGTTCGGCCAGATCACGGAGCATCAGCCCTGGATCATTGCCTCGATCATACATGCTGTCGGAAAGCCGGATCGCCTCCGTCACATCGCCGCGCATCAGACAGTCGAACAGATCGAAAATCGCCGCACGGTCGGACAGGCCAAGCATCGCAGCGACACCGGCTTCCGTGACGCTGCCGTCGCTCGCCCCCAGCGTGCCAGCCCCCTGCGCGATCGCCTGATCCAGCAGGGACAGTCCATCACGCACCGAACCGTCAGCCGCGCGGGCAATGAGTTTCAGCGCCTCCTGTTCGGCGGAAACATGCTCCTTTTCGACGATCCCTGTAAAAAAGGAGAGCAGTTCTGACTGGGAAACCCGGCGAAGATCGAATCGCTGGCAACGGGATAGCACCGTGATCGGCACTTTCCGCAGTTCGGTCGTGGCAAAGATGAATGTTACCTGTGGCGGCGGCTCTTCCAGCGTTTTCAGCAGCGCATTGAAGGCGTTGCGCGACAGCATGTGCACTTCATCGATGATGAAGACTTTCATGCGCCCCTGAATCGGGCGGAAATGACAGGCCTCGATAATCTCACGGACATCATCGACACCGGTGCGGGAAGCGGCATCCATTTCCAGCACGTCGGGGTGGCGGTCAGCCAGAATGGCCACACAGTTCGGACACACGCCGCAGGGGTCCGCCGTCGGGCCACCCTTGCCATCAGGACCGATACAGTTGAGGCCACGGGCAATGATTCGGGCTGTGGTGGTCTTGCCCACCCCGCGAACGCCGGTAAGCATGAAAGCGTGTGCGACGCGACCGACCGCAAAAGCGTTTCTGAGCGTGCGGACAAGAGCGTCCTGACCGATGAGCTGGTCGAGGGTTGCCGGACGATATTTGCGCGCCAGAACCCGATAGGCAGCAGCAGGTTTCGCGGCTTCTTCCTGAGAAGGTTTTTCGGGAGCTTCCGGCGACTGAATGGCGACAGCGTCCGTCTGACCGGCACCGGCCGGGCCTGACGCTTCTACCGGTGCTTCGCCGAAAAAGAGTCCCATCCCCTCACTCGGCGGCAATGGCAGATCGTCGTCCGCCTCTCTATCACTGTCAGGCATGGTTCCAGCCAATCCGCTTTCAGCCCGCGCAGGCTTGCAGCCGGGCTTGACAGCCTCTCTGGCGGATCTGTTTCCTGTTCAAAGGAAGGTGAGAGACCTGCAACAACCCGAGCAAAACTTACTGCGGCTGCTTCCTTCCGGATCTGACCGGGTTGGCAAGGCGCCCGTCCGTCACAGATCTCCCGTCAAGTTGAATAGCACACGGCCCTGCCAGGCGCAAAGCCATCCGGACACAAATTTTTATTGCATCCATCCTCATCGCTTCGCGCTTTCCCTTTCCTAACAGCTTTTAAACCTCCCTGTTTCAGGATCAGGAGATCGGCGTTTTCCTCGGATTTTCTCTCAGGCAAGTGACAGGGTCATGAAATTTTTTCCGCAGCGGCCCGTCTTATGGCTGGCATTTCTTTCGGAACAGCCCAAATATGGTGACAGGGTCACGTTCAGGCGGCGTGGCCTTATACGCCAGACGGCGAAAGGAGTGTCTTGATCATGCTGTCACGCAATCTCGAACAGACGTTGCACCGGGCACTGACGCTGGCGGGTGAGCGGCATCATGAATACGCAACGCTTGAGCATCTTCTGATCGCTCTGATTGATGACCCGGACGCGGTAACCGTCTTCCGGGCCTGCGGCGTTGATCTGGATAAACTCCGGGGAGATCTGACCGAGTTTCTCGACAAGGATCTGGCAGGTCTGACTGCCGAGCGCACTACGGAGCCGAAGCCGACCGCAGCGTTTCAGCGCGTCATTCAGCGTGCCGCCATTCATGTGCAGTCCACGGGCCGCGACGAAGTCACGGGCGCCAATGTGCTGGTCGCCCTCTTCGCCGAACGCGAGAGCCATGCTGTCTACTTCCTGCAACTGCAGGACATGACGCGTCTCGACGCCGTAAACTTCATCTCGCACGGAATCGCCAAGGCTCCGGATCGCTCCGTACGACGGAGCTCGAACGGAGCGCCTACAGGCTCGGCCGAAAAAGACGAGACCGGCAGTGAGGAAAAAGGACGGGGTTCCGCCTCCAAGACCGGCGAGGCTCTGGCCACTTACTGCGTCGACCTGAACAAAAAGGCCGCCGAGGGAAAGATCGATTCCCTGATCGGGCGTGACTCGGAAGTAGAGCGCACCATCCAGATTCTCTGCCGCCGCACGAAGAATAATCCGCTTTATGTGGGTGATCCGGGCGTCGGCAAGACGGCCATTGCCGAAGGTCTGGCCAAACGAATCGTTGAAGGCGATGTGCCGGAAGTTCTGCTGAACGCCACCATCTACTCGCTCGACATGGGCACCCTGCTGGCAGGCACGCGCTACCGTGGCGACTTTGAGGAACGCCTGAAGGCTGTGGTGAACGACCTTGAGCAGAATCCGGGCGGCATCCTGTTCATTGATGAAATCCACACTGTCATTGGTGCCGGTGCGACTTCGGGTGGCGCCATGGATGCGTCCAACCTGCTGAAGCCCGCACTGGCTGCCGGAACACTGCGCTGCATCGGTTCGACGACCTACAAGGAATTCCGTCAGCACTTCGAGAAAGATCGCGCCCTTGTCCGTCGATTCCAGAAGATCGACGTCGAGGAACCGAATCTCGATGACGCCGTGAAGATCCTTCGTGGCCTGAAGACGAACTACGAGAAGCACCACAAGGTCCGCTACACGGATGATGCGATCCGTGCGGCCGTGGAGCTGTCGGTCAAATATATCCATGACCGGAAGCTGCCGGACAAAGCCATCGACATCATTGACGAGGCCGGTGCTTCACGGATGCTCCTGCCTGAAAGCAAGCGTCGGAAGACCATCACGCTCAAGGATGTGGAAGACACGATCGCCAAGATCGCCCGTATCCCCGCCAAGACCGTGTCGGCTGACGACAAGGAAGTTCTGCGGGCTCTGGAACGTGACCTGAAGAACATGGTGTTCGGTCAGGACAAGGCCATTCAGACACTGTCGGACGCCATCAAGCTGGCTCGTGCCGGCCTGCGTGAACCCGAGAAGCCGATCGGCAACTATCTGTTCTCTGGTCCTACCGGTGTCGGCAAGACCGAAGTCGCTCGCCAGCTGGCCAGCACCCTCGGCATCGAGCTGATCCGGTTCGACATGTCCGAATACATGGAGCGCCACTCCGTTTCCCGACTGCTTGGCGCGCCTCCGGGCTATGTCGGCTTCGATCAGGGTGGCCTGCTGACGGACGCTGTGGATCAGCATCCGCATGCCGTGCTGCTTCTGGATGAAATCGAGAAGGCCCATCCGGACCTCTATAACGTGCTGCTGCAGGTTATGGATCATGGACAGCTGACCGACCATAACGGCAAGACTGTCGACTTCCGCAACGTCATTCTCATCATGACGACCAATGCGGGCGCGGCTGATCTGAGCAAAGAGGCTATCGGTTTCGGGCGTGACACCCGTGAAGGCGAAGATCAGGAAGCGATCAAGCGTCTCTTCACGCCGGAATTCCGTAACCGCCTTGATGCGATCATTCCGTTCGGCAATCTCCAGCCGGAAACGGTTGGCCGTGTGGTCGAGAAGTTTGTGCTTCAGCTGGAAGCACAGCTGGCGGATCGGAACGTCACGATCGAGATGTCTTCTGCGGCCAAGGAGTGGCTGGCGGAGCGGGGTTACGACCGTCTGTATGGCGCCCGTCCTCTGGGTCGCGTCATTCAGGACTCGATCAAGAAACCCCTGTCCGAAGAGCTTCTTTTCGGTCGTCTGACAAAAGGCGGAGCGGTCAAGATCTCCGTCAAGGACGGCGAGCTTTCGTTCGAATATCTCGAGAACGCCACGTCTTCACCGGCAGCCGAGGCTCCGGAAGAAGGCGAGGAAAAGCAGGATACGAACGGCCTCTCATCCTGAACAAAAGAGTGGCCCTGCTTTAAGAGCAGGGCCACCTTCCCTTGCACCGATGTGCCAGAAGCGGCATTGTCCGCCCACAACAGGCAAAAAGAGGGAGATGATGGAGGGTAAATCAGCACGCAACGGTATTATCCTGCACACTGAGGCAGATTTTCAGGGCCTGCGCGCTGCAGGAAAACTGGCTGCAGAAACGCTGGATATGATCACCGAGTATGTGCGTCCTGGTGTGACGACAGGCGAACTCGACACCATCATTCACGAATTCACTCTCAAGAATAACGCGACGCCGGCGACACTTGGCTATCGCGGCTATCCAAAATCCAGCTGCATCTCGATCAACCATGTCGTGTGCCACGGCATTCCGGGTGATCGTAAATTGCTGGACGGTGATATCCTGAATATCGATGTCACATGTATTCTGGACGGATGGTATGGTGACACCAGCCGCATGTATATCGCGGGCAAAGCTCCCAAAAAGGCCGAAAAGCTGATTGATATCACCTATGACAGCATGATGGCCGGCATCGAGCAGGTGCGTCCGGGCGCAACACTGGGTGATATTGGCCACGCGATCCAGACAGTCGCGGAAAAGCAGCGCTATTCCGTTGTGGAGGATTTCTGTGGTCACGGCATCGGCCGCACCTTCCATGCCGCTCCGAATGTTCTTCACTTCGGCGAACCCGGAACGGGTCTGGAACTGAAGGCTGGCATGGTCTTCACCATTGAGCCGATGATCAATATCGGCAAACCGGAAGTGAAAATCCTTGAGGATGGATGGACAGCGGTCACACGTGACCGTTCCCTGACAGCGCAGTTCGAACATATGCTGGGCGTCACGGAAAACGGGTATGAGATTTTCACGCTCTCCCCGAAAGGCTATACACGCCCTCCCTACAGCGCGTGATCAGCTCCTCCTGAGCACACGACACACGGCAAACATAAAGAATCTCTGGCGGTCATCTTTGTTGGAAACGAAGACCGCCAGAAGCTTTTCGCCTAAAGCGCCTACAGATAAATAATGCGCGGAAGCTGCTTTCCAGAGAAGCAGCCTTCCGGAAGCCTGCCTGAAAAAGCTTCACCAGAAACCTCTCATGATTTAAAAGAGCGTTTTCCAGCAGACTTCTGAAAGTCTTCTGAGCTCTCCTCATTTTTCATTGAAGCAGGATCGTGCCCGTGTTGCCTTCCGTCGCAGTCCGTATCCTCTCACGGAAGAAACACAGACAGCCTTTCTTCTCACTCACAACAGGTCTCATCGCCTGCCTGAGTTTCTCCACCAATGGCTGGGCGCAGACATCCGCCCTTCCCGCTGGTGTGCCTGACCCACTGGCCTATACAGCCTCCGTGCAGCCACCGGCGTCCGACAGGCCTGTCTCTGCCCGTCATGGAATGGTGGTCTCCGCGCAGCATCTCGCTTCCGAAGTCGGCGCCAAGATACTGGCGCAGGGCGGAAACGCCGCTGATGCCGCCGTCGCCGTTGGTTATGCGCTCGCCGTGGTTTACCCAGCGGCAGGTAATATTGGCGGTGGTGGCTTCATGGTTCTGAAGCCACGACAGGGACAGGCTGTTTTCATAGATTTCCGTGAAAAAGCGCCACTCGCTTCTACGCCAGACATGTTTCAGGACGCCAGCGGACGGGTCATCCCCGCCCTCTCGACGGCCGGGTGGAAAGCTGTCGCTGTTCCCGGAACCGTGGCGGGCCTCGAATATGTGCGGGAGCGCTGGGGACACCTTTCCCGCGCCACACTCGTGGAGCCCGCCATTCGTCTGGCGCGGGAAGGCTTTGTTCTGGAAGAAGGCGATGTCGCCCTGCTTCGTCCCTTCGAGAAGGAATTCAGTGCTGATCCTGTTGTCAGCAAGATCTTCCTGCGACCGGATGGTCAGTCTTTCCGTCCCGGCGATCGCCTTGTGCAGACCGACCTCGCCAACTCCCTTTCAGAAATCTCCCGCCATGGTGGGGATGTTTTTTATAAAGGCAGTATAGCCCGTCGGGTGATTGACGCCAGCAAACGCAATGGCGGTATTCTGCAGATGGCGGATTTCAGCGGCTACAGACCTCGCGTCATGCCGCCCCTGACCTGTTCCTATCGCGGTTACCACATCGACACGGCGCCGCCTCCAAGCGGTGGTGGCATCGCCCTGTGCGAAATGCTGATGATCCTGTCTGGTTATGATCTCGGTGCGGAAGGACTGCACAGCGCCACGGCTCTCCGTCAGCAGATCGAAGCCATGCGTCACGCCTATTCCGACCGGCGCGATCTGGGCGATCCGGCCTTCGTCTCCAATCCCGTCGATCATTTGCTGGACCCGGCTTATTCCGTGCAGATTCGGAACGCCTTGCCCAATGCCGGAGCGGTGAAGTCAGAAGCCCTCACTGCAGGTTCTGCCGCCCCCGCCTCTTCAGTCACAGCCCCTGTTCCGCCTGTGAACAGGGAAAAACACGAAACCACACAGTTCTCGGTCATGGATTCTTCCGGACTGGCGGTTTCCACCACCTACACGCTCAACGGCTGGTTTGGAGCGCGGGTCATAGCGCCGGGCACAGGCTTTTTCCTGAACGACGAAATGGACGATTTCTCCACCAAACCCGGTGAGCCCAACATGTTCGGCATCATCGGCAGTCAGGCGAACGCCATCCAGCCCGGAAAGACTCCTCTTTCTTCAATGGCTCCGACCATCGTTTCCAAAGACGGAAAGACGGTCATGGTCATCGGCAGTCCCGGCGGCTCACGCATCCCCACCATCGTGCTGTCGGTCATCACCGGCGTGATCGACTATCACCTGAATATCCAGCAGGCCATTGATCTGCCGCGCTTTCACGAACAGTGGGAACCCTCGACCATTGAAGTCGAAAAAGGCGCGGTCGATGCTGCTGTTGCGAAGACCCTGAATGAACAGGGGTATGTTTTCCACGATCATGCCGCATGGGGTATTCCGGAAGGGATCGTCACGGGCGTTCTCGCCCCCACACGGGACGGACAGACGCTTCTGTTCGGCGGCGCAGACCATCGTCATCCGGGCGGCGCTGCGGTAGGCGAGTAAAAACATTCGTCCCGAATTAAGACGTCCCTCCTCGCCTTGGGACTAGTGCAACGTCGGCGCGGATGCTACTGACGCCCCAAAGAGAGCGGTGGACAAGGGTTTGCCGCTTTTCCATTCCGACCACCGCAGAACCCCGGAGAGAATGCGCATGGCCCCGGCCGAAGGCACCCGACAGATCAAGAAGGTCGTTCTGGCCTATTCAGGCGGCCTCGATACTTCAGTCATCCTGCGGTGGCTACAGACCACTTACGGCTGTGAAGTCGTGACCTTCACGGCTGATCTCGGTCAGGGTGAAGAGCTGGAACCGGCTCGCAAGAAAGCCGAAATGTTCGGCGTGAAGGAAATCTTCGTCGAAGATCTGCGTGAGACCTTCGTGAAGGACTTCGTGTTCCCGATGTTCCGGGCGAATGCGTTGTATGAAGGCCAGTATCTTCTCGGCACTTCCATCGCCCGTCCGCTGATCGCCCAGCGTCAGATCGAGATCGCCGAACAGGTTGGCGCTGACGCCGTGGCGCATGGCGCGACCGGCAAAGGCAATGATCAGGTCCGTTTCGAACTGGCCTACTATGCGCTGAAGCCCGACATCACCGTGATTGCGCCGTGGCGTGAGTGGGATCTGACGTCCCGCACCCGTCTGCTGGCGTTCGCGGAAGAGCATCAGATTCCCGTGACCCGCGACAAGCGCGGTGAAGCTCCGTTCTCCGTGGATGCGAACCTTCTGCACTCTTCTTCCGAAGGCAAGATCCTCGAAGATCCCGCTGTCGGACCGGAAGAAATTGTCTTCCAGCGTACGATTTCGCCGGAAGCCGCTCCGGATGTCGCAACGGAGATCACCATCGATTTCGTCTCGGGTGACCCGGTTGCGATCAATGGCGTCGCCATGTCTCCGGCAACGCTGCTGACCAAGCTGAACGAACTCGGCAAGGCCAACGGCATCGGTCGTCTCGACCTTGTCGAAAACCGCTTTGTGGGCATGAAGTCACGCGGCATTTACGAGACGCCGGGCGGCACGATCCTTCTGACGGCTCACCGCAGCATCGAATCCATCACGCTCGACCGCGAGGCCATGCACCTCAAGGACAGCCTGATGCCGAAATACGCCGAGATCATCTATAACGGCTTCTGGTTCTCGCCGGAGCGCCGCATGTTGCAGGCTCTGATCGACACGTCCCAGCATTCCGTAACGGGTCGCGTGCGCCTGAAACTCTACAAGGGCAACGTGATCTGCGTGGGTCGTGAAAGCCCGAACAGCCTGTATGACACCCGCGTCGTCACCTTTGAGGATGACGAGGGCGCTTACAACCAGCAGGACGCTCAGGGCTTCATCAAGCTCAATGCCCTGCGCCTGCGTCTGGGTGGTCAGATCGGTCGACGTGGGGGCGCGCTCTGAGGCGCGTCTCTCCGATCTGAATGACAATCCTGACAATAGTTTCGAGGGAATAGCTGTGCGTTCTTCACTGACTTCAATCCGTCTCCGCACCCTGCTTCTGGGCGGACTGCTCTGCCTGCCGATCGTGGGATGCAGTCATGAGGATCCGGAACTGACGCCTGAGCAGATCATGCAGAAGGAGATTTCCCAGCCCGGCGTCAAGGTTCTTCCCGACGGACTGGCCTACAAGGTTCTGGCTTCGGGACCAAAAGATGGCCCCTCGCCCAACAAGGGCGACAGCATGATGCTGATTTATGAAGGCCGCCTGCCTGACGGATCGATCTTCGACAGTTCCGACCAGCACGGTCAGGGCGCTTACATGCGCATGCCGCTGGACGGTCTGGTTGAGGGATGGATGGAAGCGCTTCCCATGATGCATGTCGGTGATACCTGGATGCTCTATGTCCCGGCGAAGCTGGGCTATGGCAAGCGTGAGATGGGCATCATCCCGTCAAACAGTCCGCTGATCTTCAAGATTCAGCTGCTTGGCGTAGAACACGGCGGACAGCAGTAAACAGAAAGGCCGGGTCTCTGACCCGGCCTTTTTCGTTCTGGCGCTCAGTTCTTTTTTCCGCCGGACTTTTTCCCTGATTTCTTTTCGGGAAACATCGCCTTGCAGGCAGGGCTCAGCTTGTCCCGTTTCGATTGCAGACAGGCCGCGATCTTCTTTTCATTCGGGATCGAGAGCGCGCAGAACTTCAGGGCATCCCCTTTACAGGCCGCCGTCTGCTCTTCGCGTGTTGCGGCGAATACGGTCTCCGGGGAGACTGCGGACACCAGAAGTCCACAGGCAGCCGCGAGAAAAAGGTGCCGACAGGATGTCATAGGTTTCACTCAGAATTCCTTCCATGCTCCAGAGTGGCGCAGCATGCCACCTGCGACCAGAACAGTCCGGATACTCAGGCAGATCTCATGCGTTTGTTCTTCCATAACATCTCTGCACGAAAAAAGTTGGTTTTACTTCTGGCAATCCTCATTCTCCCCGGCGGATGCTCCCGACACAAAAGCCCGCGTTATCTGTACGGCTCCAACTGCGGCATCTGTCATCATGGCGGCGAAGGCATGGCAGGCTCGGTGCCGCCGCTGAGCGGACGGATCGACCGCATCGCCGCGACCCCGGAAGGGCGTGTCTATCTGGCCTCCGTCCTCATGAACGGGGTCAGTGGCCCGATCAAGGCCGCAGGGATGCCTTACCGCGCCGAGATGCCGCTTTTCCGGTATCTTTCGGATGAGGAAGCCGCCACTATTCTTTCATGGCTCTCACAGCAGGGCGGGACGAAACCCGCCCCGGAAATCAGACGGGAAGACATCGCCGCAGCCCGCGCGCATCGCATTTCGGCGGGAGAGGTTGCAGAAATGCGTGCGAAACTCGACCTGAAACATCCTCTGCCGTAAGACAGGGGCAGACTGTCGCGACCTAGGGATCTGAGCAGCAAGAATGACACGTGTATTTTCCGGCATCCAGCCGACCGGTATTCCTCACCTCGGCAATTATCTCGGCGCGATTCAGAACTGGGTCGCGTTGCAGGCAGATCATGAATGCATCTTCTGTCTGGTTGATCTTCACGCCCTGACAGTCTGGCAGAACCCAGCAGACCTGATAGCGCAGACCCGTCAGCAGACCGCCGTTCTGCTCGCCTCCGGGATCGACGCCGAAAAGCACATCCTGTTCAACCAGTCCGCTGTCAGCGCCCATACGCGGCTGGGATGGATCTTCAACTGTGTGTCACGCCTCGGCTGGCTCAACCGGATGACCCAGTTCAAGGACAAGGCAGGCAAGGATCGGGAAAATCATTCCGCCGGTCTCTATGTCTATCCCAACCTGATGGCCGCCGATATTCTGGCCTACAAGGCCGTGAGGGTGCCGGTAGGTGATGACCAGCGCCAGCATATCGAGCTGGCCAACGACATCGTTAAAAAGTTCAACCACGACTACGAGGTTGATTTCTTTCAGGAAATCGAACCCTTCGTTCCCGCTCAGGCCGCCCGTGTGATGAGCCTGCGTGATGGTTCGAAAAAGATGTCCAAATCCGATCCGTCAGTGCAGAGCCGCATCGACCTGACCGATGACGCCGATACGATCGCCCTCAAGATCCGGCGCGCCAAAACCGATCCGGAGCCCCTGCCCTCCTCCATCGAAGGACTGGCGGACCGGCCCGAAGCCCGCAATCTTGTCGGTCTGTATGCAGCCTTGGGCGACCTGACGCCGGAACAGGTTCTCGCCCAGCATGGCGGCGAAGGTTTCGGTCCTTTCAAGAAGGCGCTGACGGACGTGATGATCGCCCGCATCGAGCCGATTGCACAGGAAACCACACGCCTGCTCGAAGATACCGAGCACCTCGATCATGTGCTGCGCACTGGAGCCGCACGGGCGGCGGCCATCGCCAACCCGATCGTGGATGAGGTAGAGCGGATTGTCGGTCTGCTGAAATAACCATCCGGAGAACACAGCCATGACAGCCATCCTGCCTGCTGAAGTGCTTGAAAAGTCCGCAACGGTTCTTGAGCAACTGAAAGCGGCAGGGCTGATGGTCATCACAGCGGAAAGCTGCACGGGCGGTCTGGTGGCGGGGGCGCTTACGGCCCATGCCGGCTCGTCTGCCGTGGTGGCTGGTGGGTTTGTGACCTACTCGAATGCGATGAAGCAGGCGGCGCTCGGTGTGTCTGCGGACATGCTCGCCCAATGGGGCGCGGTGAGCGCGCAGGTGGCGCAGGCGATGGCTGAAGGCGCTCTTGCGCACGCGCCGGACGCTGGCATTGCCGTCTCACTGACGGGCGTGGCCGGGCCGGATGGCGGCAGCGAGGAGAAACCGGTCGGGCTTGTCTGGTTTGGCCTGCAACGCGCAGGCAAGCCACCTATCACACAGAAAAAGATATTTGGCGGGGACAGAACGGAAGTCCGCGCTCAGTCCGTCCTGCATGCCTTGAAGATGATACAGGACAGTATCTGATCTTGCTGTCTGGCCTACCGCGCATCGACGACTGCCATACCAGACAGACAGGCCATCCAAAGACTTTCGGACAGCCTGACTTTATTACTGAAGACTGATCAGAATCTCACGCACTGGCTCGTGCGCTGATACCCAGATGATACCCTTCCCTGTTGAGAATCTTGATCGCTGCCTCGGCATACTTTGCGGTCAGGGCCGATGCATTGCCGGGAGTGCAATGAAAACTCAGGGAAACAGCGATATTCGCCGATTGCGGCAGGAAGGACACTGATGGCGCCGGTGTGGCCAGAACCTGTTCGTCGCCCTGCAACAGGCTGAGCAGAAGCGCACGCGCCTTGTCGAGATCATCGCGGTAGTCGATCAGCAGGCCGACTGTCGCCACGACGCTTTCGGCCTGCGAACTGTTGATCACGACATTGTTCGACAGCGCGCCATTGGGCACATAGATGAATTCGTTGTTCGCATCCCGCATTACCGTCCGGAACATTTCAATCGAAACGACAGTGCCCGAGCTGCCACCGGCCGTGATGGAATCTCCGACCTCAAAGGGACGGAACAGCAGGATCAGAACGCCACCCGCAAAATTGGCGAGACTGCCCTGAAGCGCCATGCCGACCGCCAGTCCAGCAGCGCCGAGCACGGCGACAAACGAAGTCGTGGCAATGCCGACCATCGACGCCACACTGATGAGCAGCAGCGCTTTCAGCAGAAGCCCCACAACACTGAGAAGAAAGCCCCGGAGCGTCGGCTCGACATGACTGGCGGCCATCATCCGTCCCATGGCGCGCGTCACCATGTTGATGACGGTCCAGCCGACCAGAAGCACGACGAGAGCAAGAACAAACTGCCCGACATAGCCCAGTATGACCGGCATCAAGTTGTTGATCTGCGTCCAGAGCGAAGTAACCTGCTTTTCCATCAGTATCCTCAATCGTTTGATAGAGCTTTGTCTGGTGCTTACCGTCTAAATGTGAGTGGATCATGACAGGCCCCTGCACGCAGGACACTGCTGGGATGCCATCAATTCCTGTAAACCGCAGTGCCGCACGCGGACATTGCGCGCAGAGAGCCGGGATTCTTTCATCCGCAGGATGTATGAACCGCAGGTTCGGGAAAGGGAGAAAGTTCTCACTTCTGAGTGATCCGGTCGGCCTGTCCCGGCAAAAATGGACGCTCCGGTTTCCCCTCGGAAGGCTCTTTCAGTCGCCAGTGCGAAAGCGGTTTTTCACCGGTCGCCTGATCTTTCGAGTAGCTTTTACCCTTGAGATTGCCTCCGGAAAGACTATCTCTTTGAGCCATGAACACACATCAGTCTTCTCCCCACGATCCTGTCGGCTGGCATGGCACCACCATCATCTGCGTACGCCGGGGTGGAGAGGTCGCCATGGCCGGAGACGGTCAGGTTTCCCTCGGTTCCACGGTGGTCAAGGGCAACGCCCGCAAGGTCCGGCGCATCGGCTCGAACCAGCAGGTTCTCGCCGGTTTCGCCGGAGCGACAGCCGATGCGTTCACGCTTCTGGAGCGACTTGAAGCCAAACTGGATCGCTTTCCCAACCAGCTTGAGCGGGCCTGCGTGGAACTGGCGAAGGACTGGCGGACAGACCGCTATCTGCGTCGTCTGGAAGCCATGCTGATCGTCGCGGACCGGCAGGGTTCCTACACGGTGACCGGCAATGGCGACGTGCTTTCGCCCGAGGATGGCATCATCGCCATCGGATCTGGCGGGAATTACGCCCTGTCCGCGGCGCGCGCGCTGCTGCCTATGGAAGGACTGACCGCAAGCGATATCGCACAGCGGGCCATGAAGATCGCAGGAGATATCTGCGTCTACACCAATCATTCCGTTACGATTGAAACCCTGCACTCGGATGATGAGAAGGCGGCGTAACCATGACCATCAATCATTTCTCCCCCGCCGAGACCGTCACTGAACTCGACCGCTATATCATCGGCCAGAATGACGCGAAACGCGCCGTCGCCATTGCGCTGCGGAACCGCTGGCGGCGCGCGCAGCTTCCCGAGGGCCTGCGTGAGGAAGTCGTTCCCAAGAACATTCTGATGATCGGCCCGACCGGCTGCGGCAAGACCGAAATCGCCCGTCGTCTGGCCAAGCTGGCGCAGGCTCCGTTCATCAAGATCGAGGCGACCAAGTTCACCGAGGTCGGCTATGTCGGCCGGGACGTGGAGAGCATCATCCGCGATCTCGTGGAAAACGCCATCGTCATGCTGCGTGAACAGCGCCGCAAGGATGTGCGTCCACGCGCCGAGGAAGCCGCCGAAGAGCGTCTGGTTTCCATTCTCGCCGGCGAGGCGTCTTCCGCCGACACACGTTCGCATTTCCGCAAGCTGCTGCGTAGCGGCACGCTGGATGACAAGGAAATCGAGATCGCCATCGCGCCTGATCCGACAACCCAGAGCGGCGGCGATGTACCCGGCATGATGCCCGGTGGTCCGATGAATTTCGGCGACATGATGAAGAACATCATGGGACGCGCCCCACAGACCCGTCGTCTTACTGTCTCCGCCGCCCGCGAACAGATCGTGCGCGAGGAAGCCGACAAGCTGCTGGACAACGACGCGCTCAACCGCGACGCGGTGCAGCATGTGCAGGATAACGGCATCGTCTTCCTCGACGAGATCGACAAGGTCTGCGCGCGTTCTTCCGAAGGGTTCCGGGGTGCAGACGTTTCCCGTGAAGGCGTGCAGCGGGACCTGCTGCCGCTGATCGAAGGCACGACGGTCTCGACGAAATATGGTTTCGTGAAAACGGACCATATTCTCTTCATCGCGTCCGGCGCGTTCCACCTCGCGAAACCGTCCGACCTGCTGCCAGAGCTTCAGGGCCGTCTGCCCATCCGCGTGGAGTTGCAGCCCCTGAGCCGTGACGATCTTCGGCGTATCCTGACCGAACCGGAACACTCCCTGTGCAAGCAGTATGTTTCCCTGATCGGCACGGAGGGTGTGACCCTCACCTTCACGGATGGCGCGGTGGATGCTCTGGCTGAACTGGCCGCCGACGTGAATGAGCGTGTCGAGAATATTGGCGCACGTCGTCTGGCCACGGTCATGGAGAAGCTGCTCGAGGATGTGTCCTTCACGGCCTCCGAACATGAAGGCGAGACCATCACGATTGATGCGGACCTTGTTCGTGAGCGTGTCGCGCCTCTTGCCCAGCAGGGCGATCTCAGCAGGTTCATTCTCTGATGCCGGGCGAGGCTTTTGTCCGTCCGGAGGACGATACCGCTGCGGACGCCATCGAAGCGATCGGCGATGAACTGGCGCTGTTCGATGACTGGATGGACCGTTACCAGTACATCATCGAACTGGGGCGCAAGCTGCCTCGCTTCCCGAAGGAATGGGAGGATGACGCCCATCGGGTTCCCGGTTGCCAGAGTCAGGTCTGGCTGGAAGCCCAGATGGATGACGGGACGATGTACTTTGCCGGCACATCGGACGCCGCCATCGTGATGGGGCTCGTAGCGCTGCTGTTGCGTGTCTATTCCGGTCGGACGCCCGAGGAAATTCTGGAGACAGAACCATCTTTCCTGAGTGATCTGGGACTGGTGCAGGCTCTTTCCACCAATCGGGGCAATGGCGTGGAAGCGATGGCGCGAGCCATTCGATCGGCAGCCGCTCAGGAAAACAGTCGCCTCGCTGAGGGGTGATTGTTTTCCTGTCTGACTGTTCCGGAAAAATACAAGCCTCTGACTGGCAATTCAGCCCATGAAATCCATCGACTTTCAGTGAAGAAAACAGAACGCCCATGATCGCGCAGGACATCATCAACCAGCTCGGGCTCATTCCCCATCCCGAGGGAGGCTGGTACCGCGAAACATGGCGCGATCATCGTGCTGGCGATGATGAGCGAGGATGTGCTTCGCTGATCTATTATCTTCTGGAACGCGGCCAACGCTCTCATTGGCATAAAATCGACGCGACCGAGATCTGGCTGCATCAGGGCGGCGGCACGTTGCGTCTGCATACATGGTCCGGCGGAGATGTGACGACGCGTCATCTTGGGCAAGACCTTGCCGATGGTGAGATGCTGCAGGCCTGCGTCGAGCCGGGCGAGTGGCAGGCAGCGGAGACTGACGCGGCATGGGTGCTTGTCGGCTGCATGGTTGCACCGGGCTTCACATTCTCAGAATTCGAAATGGCGCCTCCAGGATGGGAACCTCACCAGTCCGGGCAGAATGCCAGCGATCCTGCTGACTGATACTGACCGGACATCAAGACTGATCCTGTCCCCCTGACGTGGCCCCACGTCCCACTGTTTCGACAAAGCCATTATACGGCCCAATCCCGTCGCAAGAGCTGCGGCGACGTGCGGGAGAAGCACTCTTTGGGCGACCGACGGGAGTCAGACCTGCGTCTGGGACGCCTCGTGCTCATCGCTGCCCCGCGTTAGCATCCCTGCAATCCATCCGGGCGCGTTCCCATATCAAAAACTGAGAACTGCGCGCCCGAAACAAGACGGGATCGACATGCCGCCGAAGGCGTGGAGAAGGCCAATATGGTGGCCTTCGTCCGCAAGACGCTGGACCGGAAACAGGAGTAAGAGCAATGACAACACATCACGAACCATCCGCCACAAGCCTCACCCACCGGCTGAAAGAAGTAGAGCGTGATCTGGCGCGGGCAGAAAAGGACAACCCGGAGCATGTTCATGCGCTGACGGAAGAGAAGAAAAAGCTCGAAGCGCAGCTCGCTCAACGCTGAGGGAATTTTATATCTAAAGCCTGATTGATTGTTCTGGGTGCTACGCTGGTATTCGTCGGCATGCTTTGACTGTTTCCAGCGCGGCGCCCATTTGAGCGGCATCCGGATTCAACCGTAGAATTTTACCTTTTACGCGCCGATCGCGACCTGTGTGATGGTCACTGTGGTGCTTTCCTGATCTTCTCGCTGGTTGAACGATAAGCTGGATCAGTCGCGCAGTCGATGAACTAGCGACATGGTCATTACGGCTTTATGCACCGGTCATCAAACTGCCAGCAAAGCGGGGGTTTTTCGTTATCTCCTAATGCAGACAGCGGATGAGAAGATCCCACCCGGCACGGGAACCCGTCCATAAAGCGATATATCAAGAGGCTTTCAACCCACGTTCCAACGGGTCGTTTTCCATTTTTCGCGCCAGAGCAGCAATCCCGAAGGAATACCCCCTATTTCACCGGAATCAGATCCTCCACCCCGGACAGCAGAGCCTCCCGTGTAAAGGGCTTGGCCAGCACGCGGGCATCCGGGGGAAGGATGGCCCGGTCGGCAAATCCCGTCACGAAAATCACGGCCAGATCAGGACGCAGAACCGCAATCCGACGGGCGCATTCATCCCCGTTCATCTCCGGCATCAGGAGATCCATGACGACGAGGCCAATGTCCGGACGGGAGCGCACCAGATCGAGCGCTTTCACTCCGCTGTGACATTCAAGAACCCTGAAACCCGCTTTTGCGAGGAAACCCACAGTCACCGCAGCCACGGCAGGATCGTCATCCACAACAAGGATACTGCGCTGATTTCCGTGGCTGTGGTGCGTTTCCGTCGGCCCCGGCTGTATGGCTCCCTGACTGCCGTCCTTGCTGATTGCAGGCAGCCAGAGTTCAATGGAGGTTCCGACGCCGGGATTGCTGGAAACCCTGACATCGCCGCCGTTACGCTGCACAAAGCCGTACACCATCGGCAAGCCTAGCCCGATGCCGGAACCGACCGATTTTGTCGTGAAAAATGGTTCAAAAATACGGGCCTGTGTTTCAGGCGTCATGCCGACACCGCGATCGGCCACGGAGACGACAACGTAATGACCCGGAGGTAGCGGTCGGCCGGACCGCCCGACCACCATGTTTTCCCGCTGACCTTCCTGGCTCAACGTCACCGCCTCGGCGGAAATGATGATCTCGCCACCTTTCGGCTGGGCGTCACGGGCATTGAGACACAGATTGACCAGAGCGACTTCCAGCAACGACGGATCGGTGGATGCCTGCGGCAACTCTTCATCAGGAAGCCTGAGCCGGACCGGAACAGCGCGTGAACCGCCGCCCCCAACGCTCTGCGCCAGCAGCCCCTGCATCTGACCCAACAGTTTCGGCACGTCCACCGGACGGCGGGCAAGATCACGCGGACGGCTGAAATCGAGCAGTTTCTGCGTCAGCACTGCTCCCCGTCGCGCCGCATCCATCGCATTGGTGAAGAGGCGACTGATATTGGGGTCGGTTGGAGGCTGCATATCCTGAACAAGTTCAAGCGAACCCAGAATGGCCGTCAGAAGATTGTTGAAATCATGGGCGATGCCGCCGGCCAGCGTGCCGATGGCCTGCATCTTGTCAGCCTGACGCGCCCGTTTTTCCATTTCGATCAGGTCGGTGACATTCTGATCGATCAGGACCGAAACAGGCTGGATGGCGGATGAATCCGACGGCAACGCCAGTTCAACCCGTGAAATCCGATGCCAGCTTTCACGGCCATCGGGACCGGTCCGTCTTACGCCCGGAAACTCGTCCGTCGTCCTGAAATCGTCAACACTTCTTGTTTCCACAGGCACATCGCCAAGCAGAGCAGTTTCAGCCTGCCCGATGCACTCCTTCAATGGCCGTCCGAAAGCTTCCGCTGCCAGTGCATTCAGCCGTGTGATACGCCCTGCCGTGTCGGTAATCGCAAGTCCCAATGGAAGGTTATCGAAAAGGCTCCTCAGCAGGGCCCGCTCCGTCGTCAGTTCACGTCGCGTCCGATAGCCGGCAGCCGCTTCCCGCACCATGGCCAGCAGGCTGCCTGCCTCCCACGGTTTTGCAGCGTAAAAAGAAATCGCACCGCGATTGAGCGCGGAAACCACCGTATCGAGGTCAGCATAACCGGTAAGGAGAATTGTCCCCGCATCCGAGGTTTTGCGGGCTTCGGTGAGGAACATGTCACCGGTCATGTCACGCATACGCTGGTCAGAAATAATCACTGAAATATCTGGATGTTTCTGAAGAACAGCCAATGCCTCCTGTGCAGAGGAGGCCTGAACGATCACAAATTCGTCATCAAGCAGATCAGTGAGAGCAATCAGAATTTCCGGCTCGTCGTCAACGATCAGAATCTTGTCCTGATGAATGCCACCAGTTGTCGCGTTCATGGCAGATCTCCCACAAGAAAAGCCGTTCCTTCTGCTGTCTCCGGGGGCAGACAGGGGATCGCTACAGTGAAACAGGCCCCACCCATGGAAGATTTGGAAACTTCAATGGTTCCCCCATGAGCCTGCACTATGCCGTATGCAGTGGCAAGGCCAAGGCCGGTTCCTTCGCCGACGGGCTTTGTCGTGAAGAAAGGTTCAAAAACACGTTCCCGCATGAAAGGTGAAATACCCGGCCCGTTATCGCAGATGGAAATCAGGTACTGACCTGCCGTAGCATCCTCTGCATCACTCAACTCAGTGCTGATATTGATCCGGGGAATCCTCTGATCGTCCTCCGGCAGGGAAAGCAGGGCGTCTGCTGCATTGCTGATGATGTTCATCACGACCTGATGCACGAGCGCCACCTGGCACCGGAGAATGGACGGCGCATTGAATGCGAGATCGACCCTGATATTTTCAGAGAGTTTTGGAGACAGCAATGCAAGGACAGTGTTGATCGCCTCCGGAAGATGAACGTCTTCAAAAGCGCCCTGATCCAGTCGGGAAAAACGTCTCAGGCTGGACACCAGATCCCGCATCCGCCCAAGCCCGATCGAGGTGGCTTCAAGACGATCCTGCCCTTTCTCAAGCAGCGCCCTGACATTCTCGACATCGCCTTTTTCCAATGCCGACAATGCGCCTTCAAGGGTCTTCGACACGGTCGTCTCATGGGCGATGACGAAAGCGAGAGGATTGTTGAATTCATGCGCAATGCCCGCAACAAGTTCGCCGAGCGACGCCATCTTCGCGGACTGCACAAGCCGGGTCTGCGCCTCGATGAGCTTGCGATTGGCCGCGCCCAGTTCGTCATTGGCCTGTTCCAGCGCATCAGCCAGAACCGTCTTGGCCCGTGCGCCCTCCATGGCGGCATCCCGCGCGGCGCGTTCTGCCTCGCTGCGAAGGCTCTCATCCAGCATTGCCTTGCGATAAAGCAGGCTCCGGACGTGAAGAAGCAGAAGTTCTGTGCTGACTGACGATCCGACGCAGTCATCCACCCCGGCTTCATAGGCCGCGAGCACACCCGTTTCTTCGTCACCACCAAAGCCGAGCAGACGCGGGGGCGTGAGCGTGGTTGCGAATGATGTGTAGCGCTGCCTGTCGAGCATCCGGCAGAAAGCCAGTCCATCGAAAGCGCGGGACGACAGATCCACGACCACGCAATCAACGGCGGGCAGCCAGAAATCCGGCGCTCCGGCAAGCGTCGAAGGATCAAGCAGGATCGTATCCACACCTTCGCCTCGCAGCAGATCGACAACAGGCGACATGGCGTCACCCTGACCGGACGGCGCAGGCCAGTGTCGCAGCAACCCGTCGTTCATCGTGGCGATCGCAACGGTGGGACGCCTGAACCGCTCCTGCAGCATGGCCTGAGCGGTAATTTTCAGACCACGAAGCAGCGTTTCGATCCGCACGGCGAGAAAAGCTGGCTCCGCAGTGCGGGAGACACAGACATCAATGCCAGCTCTGAAGGCTTCGCAAATCATGGGCTCATCATCGGTCAGCATGATGATTGGCAGAGAGCGTGTCAGCCTGTTGAGGCGAAGCTGACGGGCCATTTTACATCCCGTCATACCAGGCAAGGAAAATTCCGTAATCAGAATGACTGGAGGCCACTGGTCGAGACTATCAAGCGCCGCTTCGGCGTCTGCGACCACATTGACCTCATAACCGTGCTCAGCCAGTCCCGCGGAAAACCGGTCCGTTGTCTCCGACTGTCCGACCAGAAGAACGAGGGGCTTGCGATTGCTCATACCTATGCACCGGACAATGCCTGTTGCGCGCTGAGACCATCCAGCAATGTCACGAGACGGCTGACATTTGCATATCCATTCGCAGCGCCGATCCTGACGGAAGTGAAAGAACTCTGGGCAAACGGGCACAGTGCGGGCAATTCCACAAAGGCACGCCCCCCAGCGCGTTTCAGAAGAGACAGACCCGCCGCACCGGAAGAGTGGAGTCCACCCAGCAACACCGCCACCGCCTCTCTTGCAGCCACTTCGGCAGTCGATGCGAGCAGCACATCAAAACCGTTTTCCCCCGAGGATGTGCGGGGAGCAGACCAGGGAACGTCCGGCAAACCGGCCAGAATGACTCCCCTGCTGCCCGACGCCACGACCCGTGGGAGGGAAGAAGTCGTCACGACATTCAACGGTCCTGCCTTCAGAGGCTGGCCAGTAGCGAGATCCGCCAGTTTTGCGCCCTCTTCAAGCGTTTCATCCAGCCAGCGCACGAAGTCCGGCAGGAGAGAAGGCGCAATCGCTGTCACCAGAACAACCGGGACGGACGTGGAGAGATCACTGGCCTGATACACACGGAGGGCCGCGCCAAGAGCACCCGTCCCCGCCAGCAGAAAAAGAACCCCGACTGAGAGCGCGGAACCATCCGTCCGGTTCTCCGGCACATCCTGACGGGGCTTTAGCTCCTTCACCTGACGGGCGAGGCTCACGATGCGGGAAACCGTGTCTGATGAGGAAAGAGCCGCTTCTGTCCGCGAAACAATCTCCAGCGCACCGGACCGGAGACATTCAAACGCCCGGCCAAGATCTTCTTCTTCCGGATCCGCCATGATGACGACCGGAACCGGATGTCGGACCATGACAGATCGCGTAACCTGCAATCCGTTCATCCCCGCAAGCGCTGATCGAAGAAGGATTATATCCGGGGGAGAAGCCTCAAGCGCCGTGAAAACATCATCAGCATTTTCCGCCTCGACACAGTCGGAGCAGTCCGGACAGGCAGCAAATACCGTGCGGACAAGGGAGCGAATTTCGGGATCATTGTCAGCGACCAGCACACGAACCGACAGCCCTTCGGTAGGGGCCCGCGATGTCGCCGCGGTCGGCTGCGAAAAAATCCGATCTGCTGTAGTCACCATTCGACTCCCGTGAAGGCGCTCTGCGGCACCATGCAGAATGCCTGCAACTCCATCTCACTGCGCCGACGACCGGGTCGTGAAACAGTCTGTTTTGGGCTGAAACAGGACCAGACTTGTACGCAACAGAAACAGAGTATGGAGCATACAGCTTTTCATCGTAGCTGACTGATCGCAAGTGCGTGTACTATCTGGCTTTTTTTCAGATGCAGCCCAAGCCGGGCAATGGTGCCATAGTGTGCGACATCATGTCGTTAATGATGAGTTACAGCCTCTCTCAGAGGGGCATTTCAGATCGACGGAACCTCATCAACACGGGAGTCCAGTCCCATGATCTGCGCCAGCCGGGTCAGGCGGCGTCGCACGGAGTCTCCGCGCACAGCCACGCGCGCCGACGTAAGATACAGGCAGAGCCCGTCCTTTTCGCGCTCCAGCCGTGTGCCGTTCAGCAGCGTTTCCGTACCGCCGCACAGGGAATAAGCCAGTCTGAGCGACAGACCGAGCGTAAGCCCCCACGTAAAGGTATCCGCGTCGAGCAGTGCGCGGGCCGGCGCCAGCCAGCCGGCATCGACCTCGCCTTCATACCGGACGGCGAGCGCAAGGGCGATCGCAGCACGGGCCTCATGATCGATGCCCCCGCTCTGCATCCACAGAATACGCAGAAACGTCTGTTCGGCCCGATATTCCGGATGGTCATGGCTGCCGACGTCAGACAGCCAGCAGGCCACTTTTCTCAACCGTTTCTGACGCTCTGTCTCCTCGGGGAAGATCACGGAAATCCAGTCGAACAGCGCCTCAGGCAAGGTTGTGCTACGGCCAAAGCGCTCACACATCTGCCGCGCCATGGATTCAAGCGGGTCTTCCTGCTGAAGGTCCGGCGCGACATTCAGCACATACCAGCCTTCCCGCAGGCCATCGACGCAGAACACGATGCGATCCGGCGAAACGCGCTTGAGCAGACGACGCAGAACGGTCGCGGCGAAAGGAACGTCGTCCAGCCGTTTCCTCGGCGCTCCCGGCAGGCGCTCCAGTACTTTCCGGTTGCTCTGGATGAGCCAGCCGGTCATTTCACGCACCATCTGGGGCGTCAGGGTATAATAATGCAGGATGTTCAGCGGGTAGCTGGTGCGGGCGATCTGCAGACGCGCAAGAGCGCGGAAAGCGCCACCGACAAGATAGAGCGTCCGCCCCTTCATCGTCTCCAGCCACTCGACTCCGGCAAGTTCGGCATCCGCTATGGCTTTGGCCGCAGCAAGATCCCCATTGGCCCGATCGCCAAGACGGATAACCCCCAGCGGCAGGGTATTGGCGTTATGCCGCCCTTCGGAATCAATCCGGATCAGTTCCAGCGAACCACCACCGATGTCGGCCACAAGACCATTCGCTTCCGGGATGCCGCACAGAACACCCAGCGCCGCATGATCAGCCTCTTCTATCCCCGACAGGATGCGGATGGGCACATCCGGCATGATCTCCCGAAGAGAGGCGACAAATTCCGGGCCGTTCGCGGCGTCACGCACGGCGGCTGTGGCCAGAATCTCGAAGGGATCAGCATTCATGCCCCGGGCGATGGCGTGAAAACGGCGCAGCACGTCCACGGCGAGCGCCACCCCTTCTTCATTCAGCCGACCCGTATGGGTCAGACCACGACCAAGACGGAGAACGGCTTTTTCGTTGAAGATGGAGACCGGATTTCGTGAAATCCCATCGAAGACGACCATGCGGACGGAATTGGAGCCAAGGTCGACAACGGCGGAACGCGCCGGAATGTCAGCCTGCATGCATGGTTCTCCCCTGAAGCGGCAAACGGATCAGTTCCACGACACCTCCCAGACGCACAGCGCCGTGCAGTGTCTGTCAAAAGACACCAACGCCCTATAACCGATGAAAGCCATGAAACCCAACAGAGAACCTCCACCCTCCGGGGCTTTAAAGGTTTGAAGCAAATTAACCGGCTGATAATGATCAATAAAATTTTCGATTTACGCGTTCATCAAACGATGGCGACGCCCTTAAATCCTGAGGGGAAAACCCCGACTGAAACTTTTCTTAACAAAGCCAGAGAACCGGTGCGCTCTCGGAAACTGGAGGGCAGGAGCCGTTATCCCGTCCGGCGCCATCATCTTGATGGTGAGTCTGACTGTTGCGAACACGCCCGGACATCGTGATCCGGCTAATGACCGGCATTTGCCGCTTCTGTAGCGTCTGTCGGGTTCGCTGAACGTCTTCCCAGATTTTCAGATTATCTGGTCATTTCCAATAAAAATACAGAAAGACGTCACCTGCGAAAAAGGTCGCAGGTGACGTCTCCCATCGTCGCGTTATCGAGCGGCGATTTTCCCGGCGATCAGGCTGAAGATCTCGAAGAGTATCTGAGCACCGGCCTGCGCCGTGTTGGTGGTTGCATCATATTGCGGCGCGACTTCGACCACATCGCCACCGACAATATCAAGACCGTCGAGCCCGCGCAGAAGCTCCAGAGCCTCGCGTGTGGTCAGACCGCCCACCTCCGGCGTGCCTGTGCCGGGTGCGAAGGCCGGGTCGAGACAGTCCACGTCGAAGCTGACATACACAGGTCCGGTTCCGACGACCTTGCGCACCGTTTCCAGAATGGCGCCGGTTCCCAGCTTCGGCACTTCCTCGCCATGAATGACGGTCATGCCGGAGTCCTTCGAGAACTCCCAGAGATACTCGGAAGAGCCGCGGATGCCGATCTGCACGCACCGTTCCGGGTCCAGAACGCCGTCCAGAACTGCGAGACGGAACGGTCCACCGTGATGGAACTTGGCTCCCTCATACTCGCCGCTGGTGTCGCAATGCGCATCGAAATGCACCATGCCGACCGGCTGCTTCGCTCCGACCGCCTTGAGGATCGAGTAGCTGATGGAATGGTCTCCACCGACAGACAGCGGAATGACGCCAGCATTTACCAGGCGACCATAGAACTCCTGAATATCCTCATGCGACTTTTCAAGACTGAAGCGGCTGCGGAATCCGACATCGCCAATATCCGCCGCCTTGCACATGCTGGAAGGCACACGCTTCAGGACATGCTCGTATGGACCGATCCGCTCGATGTCACGCACGGCGCGGGGACCGAAGCGCGAACCGGAACGGTTGGTCACACCCAGATCCATCGGCACGCCGACAACAGCTACATCGAGACCGCCGAAATCTTCGGACGAGGCTGCTTCCGGACGATATGGCAGGGAGAGAAAGGTCTGCACCCCGGAATACGGCTTGCTGCGCCGGCCGCCGTCAGAAAACTGTGTCGCGGCGACAGCCTGGAATTCCGGGTCGAACATGTCGCTGCCCGATGCGGCGCCATATTTCTTACGCAGGGCGTCCAGTTTTGTAATGTCCATCGGTCTCTTCTCTCCCTGCATCATAAGCCTGATACAGGTTGGAACACATTCGCAACGGGAAAACCATTCGAGCCCAGCGAAGTTCAGTTTGATCAACAGTGAAGCAAGAAATGCAAATCAGTATATTCGCTGAATGGTCATCCTGATTTCCAAGATACACCTCCCTGCCCTACGTATTTTCCTCCATTGCGGAACTGGAAAGAACGGGCTTTATGTGCTGCATGGAAGGGATGGACCATCCAACTGCCCCGCGACCAGATGTCTTTGCTCTCTAAGGCCGACCGGTCAAAAGTGAACGATCCCGCTCTCCTTCAACGAGCTGTCGGATCTTACGGGCTGGATGTCCGCCTCTCCGGGGACGCCACACGGGTCGCCGGACTGCGTCAGCAGGGCTGTTGCCGCATCCTGATGCCACGCCGCCCACAGGGCACGCCGGAAGCCGTGCTGGTCAATGTCTCTGGCGGGATTGCGGCAGGAGACCGGATCAGCGGCGACATTGTCTGTCGTGCAGGAAGCTGCCTGACCGTTACGACACAGGCGGCGGAAAGGATTTACAAGGCGCGCGAGCAGGATGCGCCCGCCCGTATCGAGGCGCGCTGTCGGGTCGAAGCCGGAGCGCGGCTGGACTGGCTGCCTCTGGAGACGATCTTTTTCGACCGGAGCGCGACGTCCCGCCTGCTGGAAGTTGAAATGGCCGGAAACGCCACCTTCCTCGGCTATGAAATACGGGTTTTCGGACGTTCCGGCTCCGATGAGACGGTCGAGCACATCCGTCTGCGCGACCGTCTGCGGATGAAGCGGGATGGCGAATTACTCTGGGTAGAGTCATTGATCGCGGAAGGACCACTCGCAAACCTTCTGGAGCAGAAGGCGGGAGCCGCCGGACGGACGGTGATGCTGACCTTGTGGCTGGTCGCGCAGGACGCGGAGGCGTGGCTTCTGCCCGTGCGGGAAGCGCTCGGCACGCCGGAAAATGATGTGGAGGCCGCCGCCTCGGCATGGAACGGGATGCTTGTGGTGCGGGCCCTCGGGACCAGCAGCCTCGTCGTGTCGCGGCTCTCCCGGCGTCTGCTGTCCATTCTGCGGGATGGACGAGGCGATCCGGTGACGTGGCGCACATGATGAGGCAGGATCGCATGAAAGAATGGTGGCGGGCGCGCCGTAGGCTGGACAAAGGAGCACTCGGGTCATGAAACTGACGCCTCGGGAAAAAGACAAACTGCTGGTGGCCATGGCGGCCATCGTCGCCCGAAAGCGGCTGAAACGGGGGGTCAGGCTGAATTACCCGGAAGCTGTCGCGCTCATCACGGATTTCGTGGTCGAGGGCGCACGCGACGGCGCGAGCGTGGCCGACCTGATGGAACGTGGCGCGCATGTCATCACCCGCGATCAGGTGATGCAGGGCGTCGCCGAGATGATCCACGATGTTCAGGTCGAAGCGACCTTCCCCGATGGCACAAAACTGGTGACGGTTCATGACCCGATACGCTGATCCCCTCCCCCCCGGTGGCGTTCCCGGCGAGATTTTCCCCAAAGCGGGCGACATTGAGTTGAACGCAGGCGCGGAACGCCTGACGCTGCTGGTCACGAACACGGGTGACCGCCCGATTCAGGTCGGTAGTCACTATCATTTTGCCGAAACCAATCCGGCGCTGAAGTTCGACCGCGACAGGGCGCTCGGCTGGCGACTGGATGTGCCATCCGGTGGTGCGCTGCGTTTCGAGCCGGGACAGGAACGCGAGGTCACGCTCGTGCCGTTCCGGGGCGCACGACGCGCCATCGGCTTTCGGGGTGACGTCATGGGAGAGATCGACTGATGGCAAGACTGAGCCGCTTTGACTACGCCATGACGTATGGTCCAACGACGGGCGACCGTCTGCGGTTGGCTGATACCGCGCTGGTGGTCGAGATTGAAAAAGACTTCACCACCTATGGTGAGGAAGTGAAATTCGGTGGTGGCAAGACCATCCGTGACGGTATGGGCCAGTCCCAGCGCACGAATGCCGAAGGTGCGGTGGACACCGTCATCACCAACGCGGTGATCCTCGATCACTGGGGCATCGTGAAGGCTGATGTCGGGCTTGTCGGTGGTCGCATCCATGCCATCGGCAAGGCGGGCAACCCGGATGTGCAGCCCGGCGTGAACATCATCGTCGGTCCCGGCACGGAAGTCATTGCCGGTGAGGGCAAGATCCTGACGGCGGGCGGCATCGACAGCCACATTCACTATATCTGCCCGCAGCAGATCGAAGAGGCGCTGTCATCCGGCATCACCACCATGCTCGGCGGCGGCACCGGCCCCGCGACCGGCACGGCGGCGACCACCTGCACGCCCGGTCCCTGGCACATGGCGCGGATGTTGCAGGCGGCGGAAGGTCTTCCCGTCAATCTGGCTTTCGCGGGCAAGGGCAACGCCTCCCGTCCCGAGGCGCTGGAAGAGATGGTGCGCGCCGGGGCTAGCTGTCTGAAGCTGCACGAAGACTGGGGCTCCACGCCTGCCGCCATCGACTGCTGCCTGTCGGTCGCCGACCGGATGGACGTGCAGGTGATGATCCACACCGATACGCTCAATGAAAGCGGGTTCGTCGAAGACACCATCGCCGCTTTCAAGGGTCGCACGATCCACGCTTTCCACACCGAGGGCGCAGGCGGCGGTCATGCCCCGGACATCATCCGCGTCGCGGGGCTGCCGAACGTCCTCCCCTCCTCCACCAACCCAACCCGGCCCTACACCATCAACACGCTGGACGAGCATCTCGACATGCTCATGGTGTGCCATCACCTGAACCCGAGCCTGCCGGAGGATATCGCCTTCGCGGAAAGCCGCATCCGTCGGGAAACCATTGCTGCTGAGGACATCTTTCACGACATGGGTGTGCTGTCGATGATGTCCTCGGACAGTCAGGCGATGGGGCGTGTGGGAGAGGTGTCCATCCGCACATGGCAGACGGCGCACAAGATGAAGCTCCAGCGCGGCGCATTACCGGGCGATGGTGATGCGGACAACAACCGCGCCAAACGCTACATCGCGAAATACACGATCAATCCGGCCATTTCGCACGGTCTGGCGCATGAAGTCGGTTCGGTCGAAGTTGGAAAACTGGCTGATCTGGTCCTGTGGGATCCGGCTTTCTTTGGTGTGAAGCCTGATCTTGTCGTCAAGGGTGGGGCTATTGTCTATGCGATGATGGGAGATCCGAACGCCTCCATTCCCACTCCGCAGCCGGTGCATGGCCGGATGATGTTTGGTGGGTTCGGCGGCTGTCTTGCGGCGACCTGCACCACTTTCGTGTCTCAGGCTGCACTGGAAGATGATATCGGCCATAAACTCGGTCTCAAGCGCCATCTGTCGGCTGTCGCGAACACCCGTGGTGGCATCGGCAAGCGGAGCATGATCCACAACGACGCAACCCCGGTGATCGAGGTTGATCCTGAAACCTATGAAGTGCGCGCTGACGGCGTGCTTCTGACCTGTGAACCTGCGGAGATCCTTCCCATGGCCCAGCGTTATTTCCTGTTCTGACATGAGATGTTCTGAAATCCTGCCAGCGGGAAGCTGGGACCGTTCGCGTGAGTGCGATGTGTTTTCCGCCGATTATGAGGGCCGTCATCGCCGTCGCATGGTGCTTGATCTGCGTTCGGGTGAACGGATGTTGCTCGATCTGGAGCATGCCCGCCTGCTCCGCGCTGGCGACGGGCTGCTGCTGGAAGACGGCCGTGTCGTGCGGGTCGAAGCGCAGGAGGAGAACCTGCTGGAAGTGACCGGTCACGACACGCTGCATCTGCTGCGCATGGCGTGGCATCTGGGTAACCGGCACCTGCCTGCGATGATCGAGGAAAAACGCATCCTGATCCGCAACGATCATGTGATTGCCGACATGGTGCGTGGGCTTGGTGGTCACATTCATACCGTTCGTGCGCCATTCGATCCGGAAACCGGAGCGTATTCCTCCGGACATGCACATTCGCACAATCACGGAGAGACGCACGCGCACAGCCATCAGCATGAACACGATCATGGCGACGGGCATCATCACCATCACTGACCGCCTGCGAGACGCATGATGGACGCCCTGCAACTCACCAGACTTCTCTCGTGGCTTTCACCAGCTTTCCCGACTGGTGGCTTTGCTTACAGTCACGGTCTGGAATGGGCCATAGAATGTGGCGATGTCACCAATGTTCCGACTCTTGTAGATTGGATCGGCAGTCTGCTGGCTCATGGCAGTCTCCACACCGACATGATCCTGCTGCGGGCGGCCTGGCGGGCAGAGACGGTGGAAACCATGCGAGCGGTAGCTCAGGAAGGCTGTGCTCTGGCGTCCTCGCGTGAGCGGTTTGAAGAAACCGTCAAACAGGGTGAAGCCTTTTTACGCGCCGTGAAAATCTGGAACTGTCTGCCACCCGCCATCAATACACTCGCCGTTCGCTGGCCCCTGCCGGTGATGTATGGCGTTGCACTGAAAGCCGCAGGATTTGACGAGGACCTGGCAGCTTCAGGATGTGCGCACGTTGCGGTTTCCGCCCTTGTCTCAGCGGCCGTGCGGTTGATCCCCCTTGGTCAGACAGACGGACTGCGGGCCCTTGCGGCGCTGGAAGAACGAATGGCGGCTTCTGTTGCCGCGACAAAATCCCTTACGCTGGAAGATGCTGGCGGACTCTGCTTCCGTTCCGATCTTGCTGCGATGCATCATGAAACTCAGGAAACGAGGTTGTTCAGAACATGACAGAGAAACATCACGGTCCCCTCCGTGTCGGTATCGGCGGCCCTGTCGGCACGGGCAAGACGGCGCTCATGGATGCACTCTGCCGTCGCTTTCGCGATGAGTTCGACATCGCGGCGCTGACCAACGACATCTATACCCGTGAAGACGCTGAATTCCTCACACGCGCCGGATCGTTGCCGCCGGAACGTATCATGGGGATCGAGACGGGAGGCTGCCCTCATACGGCCATCCGCGAGGACGCCAGCATCAACCTCTCAGGTATTGATGAACTCAACACCAAATTTCCGAATCTCGATATCGTTCTTGTCGAAAGCGGCGGCGATAATCTGGCGGCAACCTTCAGTCCGGAACTGGCTGACCTGACGATCTATGTGATTGACGTGTCTGCCGGTGACAAGATTCCCCGCAAAGGCGGACCCGGCATTACGAAAAGCGATCTTCTGGTCATCAACAAGATAGATCTTGCTCCGCATGTCGGAGCAGACCTCTCCGTCATGGATCGGGACAGCAAACGTATGCGTGGCGAAAGACCTTTTGTTTTCACAAATATTCGTAAGGGTGATGGGGTTGAAGAGATCGCCCGGTTCATTTGCGATAAGGGCGGTCTGTCTTCATCCAGAGAAAAATCATAACGAATATCTGGAAACACTCTTTTCAGGGCTTTGCCCTGAACTTCATAAAGGGGCGTGGTCCCTTCGCTCCCGATTTGTCAAACCAAATTGGATGAAGAGGTCTGTGGCTCCATCAGGGTGTGGGGTAGAACCCTGATGGAGCGCTTGTGTGCAAAACACATGTACGTATTAAAAGAGCGGGCGTCAGATGCTTGACAGCAAGGACCATCCAAACCCGACTTAAGGCGCAACACGCATCTGATCGTCTTTCAGGCGGGTCTGCGTTTCCACAGGCATCGTCATTGTCGGACAGACTTTCTTCACTTCCTGCCGCTTGATGGCTGTCAGTTTCTTTGTCTGCTTCTCGATGGCTGCATCAGATACCTCATCGCCAAGAGGTCTCCCTTCTGGTGACAGGGTCATGCCATTCATGATCCCAATTCCCGGAACAGGATCAAATTTTACAAAAAAACCATTATCAGACGTATCTTTTCCGCTCGATACAGCATCTGACTGCTTCTGCCGAAGTAATGAAATCCGATCTGAAACCCGCACGTCTTCTGCAAAAAGATGACGACAATCCATCGTCTCATATACAGGATCTGCCAGAGCAAAATCTTTTCCGGTACAGGAAAGAATTATAAAAGTCCCAATCTGGACTGTACGCTTCAAGGTCACCATACCACTCTCCCTCAGCTGCAGCGTTCGGCAGCGCACCCGCTTAATGACGTCATCCATTTACCCGGCATCAGTACTGGAACTGCATACCCAGAAGAAAAGCATTTGAGGTGCGGGAACTGGCTGGATGGTAACGCACATAATCGAACGTAAAACGGAGGTTATGCCCGTCCATCACGTAGTTGGCTCCAGCATCAAACTGGGTCGTTTTCGGATGGCCCGGACCGTAAAGGTCTTTTTTGAAACGGAACTGCTGATAACGGACCAGAGGCTGAAGACGACCCCAGCCCAGCTTATAGGGAATCAGATATGCTGTGCTGGCGAGGAAGGCTGTGCCGTTGTTGATACCACCGACATTTCCATATTCCGGCGCCCGCTGACCATATCCGGCAGAAATATCCTTCACGCCGTCAGTATAGTACTGATAATAGGCGCCTTCCAGAGTATAAACGCCATACTCTGCATTTTTTCCAATCTTCTTTTCAAAAAGACCGTCAATGTTCCAGGCTTTGTAATCGCCCTTCTGCTCTGCGGTTCCGACGCCATCGACTTCGTACTGTCCGGCCAGACCGATCGCGAGGATATCAGCCTTACCGTAATAGGTGCTGGCTGTGTAATAAGCAGGTGAAGGCTCGGGATCGAGAAAATTGTATTCCATACGACCGGCAAACAAAGGATGCTCACCGTAGTTCGATCCGCCGTGCACCCAGTTATGCCCCCGGTAAACACCAAGAGTATAACGGAACCGGTCTTTCAGCGTCTTACCCCATACCGTGACGCCATCATCACGGCCCGCCCATGCTCCCGGATACTGTGACACAATGGGATAGGCATAGGTGCTGAGGAAATAGGGACCATCAAGGTTGGAACGGTCACTTCCCGTCAGCATGCGACCAAACCAGACATTGAATTCCTTCCAGGGTTCAACCTGAAGAATACCGTCAAGCACGTTCCAGTTTCCGTCTCTCAATCGTTCAAGATTAAGGGTCGTCTTGACGTATTTATGGAACTGGGCGCCCATGTAAATACGCAGATCGGCAGCACTGGCCGCACTGGAATTACTTGGGGTCGCAGCGGGATCCTGGCTCAGATATTGCGCTCTCACGCCAACGCCGAATGTAAAGTACTGATTTTTTCCGAAATTAACGGTCATCGCCGCCTGGGAGTGCTGCGGCAACATCATTCCGAGCGTTGTGAAAGCTGACAAAATACTTCCATAACGAAGCAATTTCTTTTTTCGGTCCGAAGAAAACCGTGACACTCGCGCAATCATGAACACCCCCCTTATGGCCGCAGCCATCACCCGGCGACCTGATTACGTTACGGCAACGTATCGTATGAGAGGAATGCGTAAAATTACCTATACGTAAGACCACCGCAAACCAGAGCAACAGTCCGGAAACACTTACTGAAAACAGGAATCAAAATAACCATTTGATATAAAAACAAATTCAGAATCATCATTTTTCAAAGACACTCTGCGGTTTACACAAATCATCGCGGGCGAAGACTCTGAACCGCTTTCGTGGCGCATGTTTCAAACAAGGAAAATATCATTTGAAAAACAAACAATTCTCACAAAGAAAATTTTAAATACCTACAAATCCGAAACATGCACCTCATCCATCAGAGACAATAAAAACGCTTTTTTCCTGATATATTCTCTCTCTTAACCAGAGCGCCGCCGGTCCATGCACCTTTTTCTTATGCCATACGATCGACAGGGGCACCTGATGATGACCGGCGTCAAACAACAGTTCGGGCACGACAATATAGGAAGCCGCTGGCGAGGACGCGAGAACATGTTCTGAAATGAAAGCCCAGCCCACACCGTGCTTGACCATTTCCAGAATGACCCAGTTACTCTCAACCCACCAGACTTCAGCCGCTATGCGCAGGCTCTCCCTCCCCTGTTTCTTGCCGCGGGACGCCACCAGAATCTGGCGATAGCGTTTCAGCTCTTCCCAGGCCACGGGTTGCGAGGCCAATGGATGGCCCCGACCACAGACCAGCCGAAGCGGAACCCGTCCTATTGTCCGAAAAGCAAGATCGACCGGAGGTGTGGTTTGCTGCCACATCACGCCAAGATCCGCCGTCCCGGCCTGCACCATATGACCGACATCTTCCATGAGCGGGAGCAGCAGCTCCAGTTCCACATGAGGAAAACGGGCTGCAAAATCCTGAAAAACAGGTCCAAGCGCATTTTCAGGATACAGCTCGTCAATAGCGACAACCAGACGGTTTTCCACGCCTTCTTCCAGAGAGCGCGCCACACCGACAAGATGCTCACGCCGATCCAGAACGACACGCGTTTCCTCAAGCAGTCTCTGACCGGCTGGCGTCAGAACAGGCACACGCCCTTCCCGGCTGAACAACAAGACTCCGAGGTCATCCTCCAGATTACTGACATGCGTGCTGATCGCTGACTGCGCTTTGCCCGTTCTGCGAGCCGCCGCAGAAAAGGAACCGGCTGCCGCTGTTTCTGCGAAGGCCTGTAACTGGTCAAAAGATATGCTCATTGATCCATCTTTAAAACAGATAGGTTCTAACTTTTCCTATCTGGAAAGATGGGTAGATTGCCGCCCATGTCAACCGAATCCACTCAACCCTCCCCAGCTCTCCGCTCCGGCGCTGACCGTCTTCGTCATGCGTTGCTGTTTGAATGTGTCGCGCTGGCCATTGTCATCCCGTGCGGCAGTCTGCTGTTTGGCGTGCAGGCCTCTGACATGGGCGCCATAGGCGTCGGAAGCGCCATCACTGCGACAATATGGAATTATGTGTATAATCTGCTGTTCGATCGCAGTATGCTTCGTCTGACGGGTTCGACAAACAAGAGCATCACCGTAAGACTGGTGCATACGCTCCTGTTTGAAGCCGGATTACAGGTCGTCCTGTTGCCAGCGATCGCTGCTTATCTCGGCATATCGATCATGCAGGCTTTTTCACTCAGCATGACGATCGCAGTCTTTTATCTCGTCTATGCATTTGTCTTCAACATGGCCTACGATTCACTATTTCCAGCAGGAGCTTCTGCTGGAAAATCATCTCCGGCCATACCGGCAGAATAAAACCACCTCAAATGACATGTAATAATCTGGACAGGTGCACTCTGAACCTGTCCAGATCTCGCGTTTCACATGTGACTGGACGTTCTCTTCGTCTCATCTTCCGTGCTACCGGTGTCCACAGCCGGAACCAGTTCGGAATGATGGATCAGCCCCGGAACAGCAGGCGCTTCGCCCTGCAAGGAAGGGGCCATGTGACCCTGCATGCACCCGGCCTTATTCCCGGCGTCTGAAACATGCACGATCGGAGCGGCCTGTCCGTTCTGACTCATCGTGACTGTCCGGGAACAGGTCGCTCCATTCCCGCTCCAGCTCACACTGGTGATGGACTGGTAAGAAGCCCCGCCCGTCGTGCCAGATGCTGGTGCTGCTACAGCCGGAGTATGCTGGGCAACCTCCAGCATCTGCTGCTCAGCCTTCTGCATCATCGCCATCTGCTGCGCCATCATGCGGTCCATATTTTCAAAGAGAGACTGCATGGGCACGACATGGACAGGACGAGCTGCAGGCGCACGGATCAACACACCAATCTGATGCCCCTGTGGATCAACCACCCGGATCAATTCCTGCGCCAGCGCCTGTGGCGAAAGTGACGCTGTCGCCACACCGGCAAGCAGGGCAACCGCTGAAAATCTGCCCAGAAAAGACTGTCTGAAGAAACGCATCATCAAACCCTCCATCAGGAAAATCTGTCTCTCGTTTCGTGGTCCGAAAACAGTTACCAATCTGTTTATACGGTCGCCAGAAAGCAAGGATTTTCGCCGCTGAAAGGAAAAATTACAGTCTCCATGACCCTGTCGGTTCAGATCGCCACCAGCCCCCGGATATCCTCGGCCTCCAGCGTCTCCACCGCCCCGTTGGCAACGACCTTGCCTCGGTCCAGCACAACCACGTCCTGCGCCAGTTCATAGGCGAAATCGAAATACTGCTCGACCAGCAGAATCGCCATATCGCCGCGGTCCCGCAGCATGCCGATCACCGAACCAATATCCTTGATGATGCTCGGCTGAATGCCCTCCGTCGGCTCATCCAGAACCAGAAGCCGAGGACGGATGACGAGCGCCCGGCCTATGGCAAGCTGCTGCTGCTGACCGCCGGAAAGGTCACCGCCACGACGGTCGCGCATCTTCGCCAGAATGGGAAAGAGATCATAAATCTCGTCCGATACTTTCCTCTGGCCACGCGGCAGAAGACCAAAGCCGGTCTCCAGATTTTCCTTCACCGTCAGTAGCGGAAAGATGTCACGCCCCTGCGGAACGGTAGCAATGCCGCGTCTCGCCCGTTCATAGGCAGGCAGGCGCGTAATATCCTCGCCTTCCCACATGATTTTTCCGGACGAGACGGCATGCATCCCGGTGACGGCCCGCAGAACGCTGGTCTTGCCGACACCATTGCGCCCCAGCAGGCACGTCACTGCGCCAGCACGTGCCGAAAGGGAAACCCCGCGCAGGGCAATCGCCGCGCCGTAATAAAGTTGAATGTCCTGAACGTCGAGCATCTGTCTGTTTCCTCAGCGTCCGAGATACACTTCGATCACGCGTGGATCGTTGCTCACCTGATCCAGTTCGCCCTCCGCGAGAACCGAACCTTCGTGCAGCACGGTGACTTTCACATCCAGCGCCCGCACGAACTCCATGTCATGCTCCACAACGACAACACTTCGCGTCTGGTTGATCTCACGCAGAAGATCAGCCGTCTCCATGGTCTCCGCATCCGTCATGCCCGCCACAGGCTCATCGACCAGCAGAAGATCCGGCTCCTGACCAAGCAGCATCCCGATTTCCAGCCACTGTTTCTGGCCATGACTCAGGCCGCCCGCCTGCCGGGACGCGTCCCGCCCCAGACGGATCGTGCGCAGCAGGCCGTCAATCCGGGCTGTCTCTTCCGCGGTTTCTTTCGCGAAAAGCAGACTGAACGGAGACCGCAATCCTTTCAGAGACAGCAGAAGATTATCGCGAACAGTCAGCTCCTCGAACACCGTAGGCTTCTGGAATTTCCGACCAATCCCCATACGGGCGATGGCAGGTTCATCCAGCTTCGTCAGGTCATGCTCGCGGAACCGGACCACACCCGTATCAGGCCGCGTCTTGCCGGTGATAATGTCCATCATCGTGGTCTTGCCCGCGCCGTTCGGTCCGATAATGGCCCGCATCTCGCCGGGAGCCAGTGACAGCGACAGATCGTTGATGGCCCGGAAACCGTCGAACGTGACAGACACATGGCTCAGCTCAAGCAGCGGCTCAGTGCTCATGCCTCCCCTCCTTCCGGATTTGTCACTTCAGGCGTTACTTCGGAAGGGCGCTTCTTTGGCATGTGATGCATAAGCCCCATCAGCCCCTGCGGCAGAAACAGCGTCGTCGCCATGAACAGAGCGCCAAGCCCGTAGAGCCACATTTCCGGCAGCCAGGCCGTGAACAGCGTCTTGCCCAGATTGACAAGGATCGCGCCCACGACAGCACCGGACAGCGTGCCACGTCCACCGACCGCCACCCAGATCACGGCTTCAATGGAGTTGGCGGGCGCGAACTCGCCGGGATTGATGATGCCAACCTGAATGACATAGAGCGCGCCACCGATCGCCGCGATGACAGCGGAGAACACCCATACCAGCAATTTGACCTGCTCCGGGCGATAGCCAAGGAACCGCGTGCGGCTTTCCGCATCACGCACGGCAATCAGCAGACTTCCGAACCGGCCTCCGACCACATAGCGTGCGGCCAGCAAAGCCCCGGCAAGGATAAGTCCGCTGACGAACAGCATCCCGGCGCGGGTGTACGGACTGTGCAGATCAAACCCGAGAATGTCCTTGAAGTCGGTCAGGCCATTGTTGCCACCGAAGCCAAATCCATTCTGGAAGAAAGCCAGCATCAGCGCGTAGGTCAGCGCCTGCGTGATGATCGACAGATACACGCCCGAGACGCGGGAACGGAACGCCAGCCAGCCGAACAGTCCGGCCAGAGCGGCCGGCACGACCAGCATCAGCACCAGCGCCATCGGAAAGTGGTCAGAACCCCACCAGTACCAGGGCAGACTTTTCCATGACAGGAAGACCATGAAATCAGGCAGGTCCGCATTGCCGTAGACACCGCGCGCACCGATTTCCCGCACGAGATACATGCCCATCGCATAGCCACCGAGCGCGAAGAAGGCTGCGTGTCCGAGTGTGAGGATTCCGGCAAACCCCCAGACCAGATCAACAGCGAGCGCCAGCATGGCATAGGCCAGATACTTGCCGGCGAGCGTCATGATGAACGGTGACACCTGCACCGGACTGGAGGCCGGCAACAGGCTGGCTATCGCCATAATGCCTGTCAGCAGCACGACAATGACCGCCGTGACGGACGCGCCACGAAATGAGAGGGATGCGTTCACGATTCCACTCCCCGGCCCCGCAGCGGAAACATGCCGCGCGGATGACGCTGAATGTAAAGAATGACAAGGACGAGCAGCAGGATCTTGCCCGACACGGCCCCGACCAGCGGCTCAAGAGCCTTGCCGCCGACACCGAGCGTGGCCGCCGCTGCGAGTGTCCCCCACAGATTGCCCACACCGCCGAACACAACGACAAGGAAGCTGTCGATAATGTAGCTCTGTCCCAGATTGGGGCTGACATTGTCGATCTGGCTGACCGCGACACCCGCCAGCCCGGCGATGCCAGACCCGAGGCCGAAAGTCAGCGCATCGACCCGCGCCGTGCGGATGCCCATCAGCGCCGCCATGCGCCGGTTCTGGGTGACGGCCCGCATTTCCAGTCCAAGAGGCGTGCGGCGCAGCACCAGCATCAGACCCGCCATGACCACGACTGCAAAGATCATGATGGCAAGACGATCAATCGTGACTTCAATGCCGCCCAGATGGAAGGAGCCGGACAGCCAGGGCGGTGTGGTCACCGCCACGTTGGTCGGTCCGAACAGGGAGCGGATGACCTGCTGAAGAATCAGGGAAAGCCCCCATGTCGCCAGCAATGTTTCAAGCGGGCGGCCATACAGGAAACGGATCAGTCCGCGCTCGATCACAATCCCCAGTGCGCCACACACCAGAAAGGCTGCGGGAATGGCCAGAACCAGACTGAAAGACCCCAGAGCAGGAGCAACAGACAGAACGGCTTTCTGGGTCAGCCACGTTGTGTACGCGCCGATCATCATCAGTTCACCATGAGCCATGTTGATCACGCCCATGACGCCGAAGGTGATGGCCAGTCCCATGGCCGCGAGAAGCAGCACGGAACCGAGGCTCAGCCCGTAAAACGCATCCTGCCCGAAGCCCCAGAGCTTCAGTTTGAAATCGATGGAAGAGACAGCCGCCTCGGCAGCCTTGCGTGTCGCCGGGTCCAGCGCCTCCGAAGTGGACGCCTGAGCCAGCACGCCGCGTGCATCCAGTCCCCCTGCGGCCTTGAGCTTCGCCACAGCCTGCTGCTGAGCCTGCGCATCGGACACCGGAGCGCCGGGACTAAGCAGCGCCGCCGCACGAGCATCCTGAAGCGTATTTTTCAGGGTAACGTCATCGGTTTTTGACAGCGCCTTGTCGATAGCTGGCAGCATGGCCGGATCGTGACGCTGATAAAACAGCATCGCCGAAGCCTGCCGTTCCGCAGGCGTGCCAGAGACCAGCTCAAGCTCGGCCTCCGCCGCCGCGACGGCGAGCCGCACACGGTTATTGACCCGAACAGGCCGCAAGGTTTCTTCATCCGGAGTAGCGGAGGCACCGGAACGGGCATCCTCCCAGCCACTGTCAGTACGGATGAACAGACCGTCGCCTTCGCGGGTGGCGAACAGTTTCCTGTCGGCGAGCGCACGCAGAACAGGGAGAGCCCGAGGCCCGCCCTGCTGTGCGATCTGATCGACTGATGAGGCGATGGTATTGAACTGCGTTGTCGCAAGTCCGGCGAACACATCTTCATCCGCCCGCGCATTATGGGGCTGAATGAAAAGCAGGCTCAGCAGGACGGCGGCGAAGATACCCCGCACACCGTTACGCATTTTCCGGCCAGAAAGGGCTGCCGGACCCGACATCGCAAATTCAGCCATGCTTTGCTCCGAGACAGGCCTTTTTGACCGTATCGTAATTTCCGCAACTGACCGGCCTGGTCCAGTCGCCAATCAGGTTCTTCGTCTCCGGCACATACGGCGACCAGGCCATGCCCGGCACTTCCTTCGGCGTCTGCCAGACGACGTTGAACTGACCGTCATCCTGAATCTCGCCGATATAAACCGGCTTCGTGATGTGATGGTTCGGCAGAACCTGCGCCGTGCCGCCCGTCAGGTTGGCCTGCTTCAGACCGACCATCGCGTCGATGACCTTGTCATGGTCGGTGGAGCCGACTTTCTCGACCGCCTGAACCCACAGATTGAAGCCGATATAGGAGGCCTCCATCGGATCGTTGGTCGTGCGCTTCGGGTTCTTCGTGTAGTCGTGCCACTCCTTGATGAAGGACTTGTTGGCGGGGCTGTCGATGCTCTCGAAGTAGTTCCAGGCCGCGAGCTGGCCGACGAGCGGCTTGGTGTCCATGCCCGCCAGTTCTTCCTCGCCGACGCTGAAGGCCATGACCGGAATATCCGTGGCGGAAATGCCCTGCGCGCCCAGTTCCTTGTAGAACGGAACATTGGCGTCACCATTGATGGTGGACACGACAGCCGTTTTCTTGCCCGCAGAACCGAACGCCTTGAGCTGCGACACGATGGTCTGCCAGTCGGACTGACCGAACGGCGTGTAGTTCACCATGATGTCGGCGTCTGCGATGCCTTTGGACTTCAGATAGTTCTGGAGAATCTGATTCGTCGTGCGCGGATAGACGTAGTCCGTGCCGATCAGCGCGAAACGCTTCGCTCCGCCGCCATCGGCGCTGAGGAGATAATCCACGGCCGGAATGGCCTGCTGGTTGGGGGCTGCGCCTGTGTAGAACACGTTGCGGCTGCACTCCTGCCCTTCATACTGGACGGGGTAGAACAGGATGCCGTTGAGTTCCTCGAACACCGGCAGCACCGACTTGCGGGACACGCTGGTCCAGCAGCCGAACACGGACGCCACCTTGTCCACGGCGAGAAGCTGACGGGCCTTTTCGGCGAACAGCGGCCAGTTGGAGGCCGGATCGACCACGACGGCTTCCAGAGGGCGTCCCAGCACGCCGCCTTTACGATTCTGCAACTCGACCAGCATCAGAATGACGTCTTTCAGCGTGGTCTCGCTGATCGCCATGGTTCCGGACAGGGAGTGCAGCACACCAATGCGGATCGGCTCGCCCTTGGGTGTGGCGGCGGCAGCGCCTCTCACACCGGCGAGCATCGCAGCGGATGCAGCGAGACTGAATTTCGTAAAATCACGGCGGGAGAAACGCGGCGACATCGTCATGGCCTCTGTCCTTCTGATACTGACATGAGCATCCTCACCGGGGCAGATTTTCCCATACGCAAACTTGCGTAGTTCATTACGATGTCGCATCTGGCATGAGGGATGCAAAGGAAAATCTTGATGCAGGAGCAGTTGTCCGGGTGCCCAGGCGTTCAGCCATGAGGCCATTGCGCATCGTGCGTATGCGCCGCGACTACAACCGCTGGGCGGCTGACCAGTCGCTTGAGGATTACGCCCTGCGCTTCACGGCGCGTTCGGCCCGGGCCGCGACACCCTTGCGGGCAGCCCTGACGGCGCTCGGCTCCATTTCCTTTCTGGCCCTTGAAGCCATCGGCGGCACGCTGACGATGGCGTTCGGCTTTTCCAACACGGCCCTTGCCATCCTCTTTGTCAGTGCAGTTATCTTTCTGGTCAGCCTGCCGATCTGCGCCACGGCCGCCCGCAGCGGTCTCGACATCGACCTGCTTACACGCGGTACGGGGTTCGGCTATATCGGCTCGACCCTCACCTCGCTGATCTATGCAAGCTTCACCTTCATCTTTTTCGGGATCGAGGCCGCCATTCTGGCTGCATTGCTGGAGCAGATTCCCGGCGTTTCCCACACCATTGCGTGCTGTCTGGCGGCCCTGCTTGTCATTCCACTGGTTACAGGCGGGTTCCGGTTTATCGCACGCTTTCAGATCTTCTCTTTACCCATCTGGTTCGCGCTCAATCTCATTCCCCTGATCGCCATTCTCTACGCTCATCCGGACTGGATTGGTGACTGGGTGCAGTTCAGGGGACTGGCCTCAACCCAGCCCGTCAACATCTTCGCCATTGGCAGTGCTGCGTCCATCATGTTCGTACTGATCTGCCAGAGCGCGGAACAGGTGGATTTTCTGCGGTTCATGCCCCCCCTGTCACGCACCAACCGGTTGAGATGGTGGTGCGCGCTGATCGCGGGTGGACCGGGCTGGATTGTGTTCGATGCAGCCAAGCTTTTCGCGGGATCGTTTCTGGCGTGGGCGGTTCTTCACGCCGGTTTTTCACCTGAACGCGCCGTGCAGCCCCAGCAGATGTACAGGCTGGCCTATGGCACATTCCTGTCGCCTGTATTTGCGACACTTGCCACTGCGGCTCTCGTTATCGTCGCTCAGTTCAAGATCAATATCACCAACGCCTATGCAGGCTCCCTCGCCTGGTCGAATTTCTTTTCCCGTCTGACACATTCCCATCCGGGCCGTGTGTTCTATGTGCTGTTCACGGTAGCGCTTGCCCTGCTTCTCATGCTTGCCGGACTGGTCAACACCATTGAAACGGGCATCGTCCTGTATGCAGACCTTGCCGCAGCATGGGTCGGCCCCATCCTCGCGGATATTGTGCTTTGCAAACCTCTCAGGCTCAGCCCGCCCTTTGTCGAATTCAAACGTGCGCTCCTGCCCGACATAAACCCCGTGGGATTGGGTGCGGCGCTCACAGGCGCTGTGACGGGCGTTCTCTGTACTGACGGCTATTTCGGACCTTACGCCTCGGCTTTCTCGCCGTTCATCGCGCTAGGTCTGTCGTTTCTGGTGACACCTTTTCTGGCCGCGCTGACAGGCGGTCGCACCTATCTCGCACGACGGGCGCCAGCAGACTGGAACACACGCGGCTCCATGAAATGCGTGATCTGTGAGCATACTTTTGAAGCTACCGACATGGCCCGCTGCCCAGCCTATGGCGGGACCATCTGCTCGCTGTGCTGTTCGCTCGATGCGCGCTGCAATGATCGCTGCAAACCAACGGTCACGCATCTGAGGCAACAGTTCAGCCTCCCGTTTGAGCTGTTTCCTGTAAAAATGAAGGCATTTCTTTTATCGACAAAGGGACGATTCCTCCTTTTTGCCGGCCTTGGTACGGCAGCGATCCTGCTGATCGGCGACACCTCGTTTGCCCACAATCATACCTATCTCGTTCTGTTTTTTCTTGTCGTGCTGACGTCCTGGCTTGTCGTACTCGGTCAGGATGGGCGGCAGGCTGCAGGGGAAGAAACCCGCCGACAGACGCTTCTTCTGATGAATGAAATCCGCGCCCATCAGCGCACAGATGCCGCTCTGAAACGGGCGCGGGAAAAGGCTGAATCCGCCAGTCTTGCAAAAACCCGTTATCTGAGCGGAATCAGTCACGAAATCAGAGCACCGCTGAACACCATCATGGGTTATACCCAGATACTCCAGAATGATCATCGTATGCCCACAGACCGGCAGGATGTTCTGCGCACCATTCGGGAAAGTGGTGAGCATATGACGGGACTTCTGACCGGTCTTCTCGATATTTCCAAAATCGAGGCCGGGCGGATCGAGCTTTACAGTGACAGAATCGCTCTCGGTCAGTTTCTCAACACCGTCGTACAGATGGTGCGCCCACAGGCACGGGCCAAAAGGCTGGATTTCCACTATCATCCTGGATACCTGCCTCCCGTGGTGATGGGAGATGAGCATCGTCTGCGTCAGATTCTGCTCAACCTGTTGTCCAATGCCGTGAAATTCACCCCCTCCGGCTCAGTGACGTTCACGGCGAACTGGCGCGGTCAGATTGCTGAATTCATCATTGAAGATACCGGACCGGGCATTGCGCCTGCCGATCAGGAGCGGATTTTCGAACCTTTCGAAAGAGCGGCGGGAGACGCCGTGCCGGGCACAGGCCTTGGCCTGACAATCACACGGCTTCTCACCCATATTCTTGGGGGAGAGCTTACGCTTACGAGCGAAATCGGCCACGGAACACGCTTCCGGGTGCGACTGCTCCTGTCCGACCGTGCCGAAGATGCCGCCCCTACCCTTCACGGACTTCCCTCCGGCTATGAAGGCGCATGCAAAACCATACTGGTGGTCGATGACAACGCTGCTCACCGACGCATGATGCATGAATTCCTGGGGTCCAGACATTTCAATATCCGCGATGTCTCCAGTGGCGCTGAATGTCTTGAGTTTCTGAAAACAGAACTCCCCGACCTGATCATTCTCGATCTCTCCATGCCGGGGATGGATGGACGGGAACTGGCTCTGCGCATTCGGGAAACAAGCGCCGGTCATCTTCCTCTGCTCTTTCTCACCGGGAACGTGACTGAACTGGCGTCGCGGCGTGTTCCCTCGCTGGATGACTGCACAGTCCTGCCGAAACCCGTCGATTTTCAGGCTCTTCTCGATGAAATCGGACGGCTTCTGGATATAAAATGGATATTCCAGTCTGAAAATGATGCTCTGTCAGAAGAAACTTTTCTCACGCTGACTTCCGACGAGGTCACTGCGCAGTCTCCGGGCGATACCCAGCCACCTCTTTCAGCGGATACTCCTTTGGCGGCCAATGAGAAAATGGAACTCACCGAACTGATCAATTCCGGAAATGTCCGCCTGTTACGACAGAAACTCGATCTTCTTTGCAACAGTCATCCGCATCTTGCCATGACTCTCGCCCCCGTTCAGGAAGCAGCCCGCACCTATCAACTCGAAACGGTCAGACGTTTACTGGAGGAACTTCCCGCATGACACGTGAAACGCCCTCCCGGTCCACTCTCCTCGTGATTGATGATGATCCCGCCGCTCTCGGCATGATGGATGAAGCTCTGACAAACGCCGGTTACTCGGTCCTGCTGGCGCAATCCGGTGACAGCGCTTTTGAAGTCATGAACCGGACTCTGCCCGATCTCGTACTGGTCGATGCGATCATGCCGGGACTGAGCGGCTGGGATATCTGCCGCAGCATGAAGGCAGATGCCTCACTCAACGCCCTGCCGGTCATTTTCATGACTGGTCTGACAGAAATCGAGCATGTCCTGCGCGCCTTTGAAGCAGGCGCCACGGACTATGTGACCAAACCATTCCACTTCGCCGAAGTTCTGGCACGTATTGAAATTCACCTGATAGCCGCACGCCGTATCCGAACCGCACATGCCGCTCTGGATAGCGTGGGCAGACGTTTTTTTGCTCTGGATGATAGCGGTGAACTGCTCTGGTCCACACCGAAAGCCGCTGAGTTGCTGGAACAACTTCCTTCTCCCAGGCATTTGTCCGATCTCGTCAGTAAAAAATCCGAACCTGGTCTGGTCATTTTCACCAGTCCACATCAGAACGGTGTCCTGCGCGTCACCTTTGTCGGACGTGACGCCCCTCAGGAATGGCTGTTCTCCATCGCTTTCCTGCTCGATCGACCCGAGCAGATTCTACAGGAAAAGTTCGGCCTAAGCGCACGGGAGGCGGAAGTCCTCCTGTGGATCAGCCGCGGCAAAAGCAGCCGGGACATTGCCGAAATTCTCAGCATTAGTCCCCGCACAATCGATAAACATACCGAGCAGCTTTATAACAAGGCTGGGTTCAGTGGCCGGGCTGCGGCCGCGGCGGCAGCCTCACGGCTGCTGGGGGATGTGGAATAATTTTTACATAAACGAAATCGGGTCCACATCCACGTCCACACGCACCGCACTCGTAAACGTCACCTGACCCAGCCAGCGGCGCAGAATTGGCTGCACGGCGATATTCCGATGCGTCCGCAGCAACAGCCGTCGCCGATGTCGTCCGCGCAACACGGCGATCGGCGCTGGAACAGGACCAAGCACCTCGATTCCGTTACCGTGCGGTGCGGAAACACCCAGTTGCCGAGCGGCATTATCGGCGGCATCGGCATTTTCCGAACTGACGATCAGCGCCGCCAGACGTCCGAAAGGTGGCCAGAAACCCGGCTTCCTCTGATCCGCCTCCTCCGCCATGAACGCGGCGAAATCCCCGGAAACAAGCGCCTGCATGACCGGATGTTCGGGCGTGAAACTCTGAAGCAGCACCTCGCCCGGCGCTTCAGCACGCCCAGCGCGTCCGGCGACCTGATGCAGAAGCTGCATCGTGCGCTCCCCTGCCCGCAGATCAGCGCCGCCGAGCCCAAGATCAGCATCCACCACGCCCACAAGCGTCAGATGCGGAAAATGCCAGCCCTTGGCGACAATCTGCGTACCAATGATGAGATCCACTTCCCGACGCGAAATCTTTCCGACAGCCTCGGCCGTAGCCGCAGGACCACTGATCGTGTCGCTGGCCATGACCATGATTCGCGCATCGGGAAATTCGCTGCGGGCTTCTTCCGTTATTCGCTCGATCCCCGGACCGATGGCTGTCAGGCTGTCTTCCGCCCCGCATGTCGGGCAGGCATGCGGAACAGGTTCGGTGTGTTCACAGTAATGACAGGCCAGAACACGCTTTTTCCGGTGCTCGACCAGCCAGGATGTGCAGTGGGGACATTCCATCCGATGCCCGCAGGTCCGGCAGAGTGTCAGTGGCGCATAGCCGCGACGGTTGAGGAACAGCATCGCCTGTTCACCGCGCCCGAGCCGCGTTTTCACCGCTTTCACCAGCACGGGTGAAAGAAACAACCCGCGTGGCGGTGGATTTTCCCGCATGTCGATCAGATGCGTCTCCGGCATGGCCGCACCGCCATGTCGCGCGGTCAGCACCAGATGACGGTAACGCCCGGTTTCGACATTGTTCAGTGTCTCAAGGCTCGGCGTCGCGGAGGCCAGCACGATGGGAGCCTTCGCCAGTCTTGCCCGCACGACCGCCATGTCACGGGCGTTGTAGGTGACGCCTTCCTCCTGCTTGAAAACAGCCTCGTGTTCTTCATCGACAATCACAAGGCCCAGATCGCGGAACGGCATGAACAGCGCTGATCGCGCACCGACAATGACCCTGGCCGAACCGTCCTCGCAGGCCGCCCACGTCAGACGACGGGCCTTCTGGCCGATCTCGGAATGCCAGACAGCCGGGCGCACGCCGAAGCGTCGGGCGAAGCGATCCATCCACTGTGCCGAGAGAGCAATTTCGGGGAGCAGAACGAGCGCCTGTCGCCCCTGCGCCAGACATTCAGCCACAGCTTCCAGATAGATTTCGGTCTTGCCGGAACCGGTCACACCTTCAAGGAGCGTCGCGGAAAATGCACGCTCTTCGACACGCGCCCGAAGCTCCCCTGCGGCCAGAGCCTGATCGCCTTCCAGAACCGGCAGATTATGGGATGGATCTGGCTCGGCGAAGGGAGAAACAGGCCCCATCAGCATGCTTTGCAGCACGCCTGCATCTGCCAGCCCGCGCACGACTGATACCCCCACGCCCGCTTTCTGCGTCAGTTCCGCCATCGTTACTGGCGGTGCGCCATGCGGCAAGGCGTCCAGCACAGCGCGCCGAGCCGGAGTCATCCGCAACGGCTCAGGCGATTCCCCAACACGCACCCATCCCACGGCAGGCGCTATCTGTTCACCACGCAGATGAGACCGCAGCGCCATTGCCAGCACCATGCCCGGCGGCGCAAGCGTGTAGGCTGCGACCCAGTCGATGAACTGCCGCAATTCTGCGGACAGTGGCGGCAGGTCGAGACGCTCCTTGATCGGACGCAGACGGGAGGCGGCGATTTCAGGCGGTGGTGGAGGCGCGAGGTCGACAGGAAGCACCGTCTGTTCCCAGACCACGCCGGTTTCCCGCCGGCCACCCAGCGGTACGACCACCACATCGCCGGGAGCGAGCGAGTCAGTCAGCGACTGCGGAACGGCATAATCCAGCGCACAGGGAAACGGCAGTGGCAGCAGGACAGACACGCGCTTTCGCGAAGGCAAAGGTTCCAGTAGGCTGCTCTGCACCATGATGGCTCTCTCTACCTTCTTCACGGCGTCGTGTCTCGCCCTCCTTCGGAGAAATATGCGTTGAAGGCTCACGACGCCCTGCAACAGTTCCTCGCATGGATGACAGCCGAGCGGGGAGCGTCACAGCATACCATCGACGCCTATCAGGGCGATCTGTCCCGTTTTCTCGGCTTTCTGACCAACCATCATGGCGAGGAACCGACGCTTGCCACCCTTGGCGTCGCCAGCCTTTCCGACCTTCGCGCGTGGCTGGCTCATGAGCAGACTCAGGCGCTGACGCCGCGCCTAGGCCAGCGTCCGACGACCCGCGACAAGTCGGCCCGCACACGCTCCCGCCGGGTTTCGGCGCTCCGTTCCTTCTTCCGCTTCCTCGCCCGACATAAAGGCGTCGAAAACCCTGCGCCAAGTCTGCTGGCCACGCCCCGCACCAAGAAGCCGCTGCCACGCCCGCTTCCTGTTACCGAGGCGCTGGAGGCTGGAGAAGGAATCGGCATGCTGGAAGTGAACAGCATGGCGCAGGAACGCGATAAAGCGCTGTTTCTGCTGCTATATGGCGGCGGTCTGCGGATTTCCGAAGGGCTCGGGCTGAATGTCGGAGACTTCGACGAAGCCCTTTCAACCGGCGTCTTCCGCATCCGTGGCAAGGGTAACAAGGAGCGGCTCGTGCCATTGCTCCCGCGTGTATCCGAAGCCCTGCAACGCTGGCGAGGCTTTCACCCTTCGCCGTCCCGGCACGAGCCGTTGTTTCCCGGTGTACGCGGAGGACGCCTGAACGCCGCCGTCGCACAGAAAGCCATGCGGCAATGGCGGAAAAGTGAAGGCCTGCCCGAACACGCCACCCCCCACGCGCTGCGCCACTCCTTCGCGACCCACATGATGGAAGGTGGCGCGGATCTGCGTGTCATTCAGGAACTGCTCGGCCACGCAAGCCTGTCCACGACGCAACGCTACACCCTTGCCGACGAAGCCCGTCTGCTGGATGTCTGGCAGAAAGCTCACCCTCGCGCCTCGAAAAACGCCGGAGACTGATGATGACCGCCACCCGCACCCTCTATCCGCCCATCGAGCCCTACGCACATGGTCATCTCGATACGGGTGAAGGCCATCTGGTCTACTGGGAGCGTTGCGGAACGCCGGGCGCACTGCCTGTCGTGTTCCTGCATGGCGGCCCCGGTGGCGGCTGCTCGCCGATGCAGCGCCGCATGTTTGATCCGGCGCGTTATGACATTCTGCTGTTCGACCAGCGCGGTTGTGGACGCTCGACGCCGCACGCTTCCCTTGAGAACAACACAACCTGGCATCTGGTCGCCGATATCGAGCGACTGCGGGAGATGATCGGTGTCGAGCAATGGGTGGTTTTTGGTGGCTCATGGGGATCGACGCTGGCGCTGGCCTATGCGGAGACGCATCCCGAACGGGTGAAAGCGATGGCGCTGCGGGGCATCTTCACGCTGCGACGGGAGGAACTGCTCTGGTATTATCAGGGCGGCGGCGCATGGCTTTATCCGGACAAGTGGGATGCGTTTCTCGCCCCCATTCCCGAAGACGAACGCGGCGACCTCATGGCGGCCTATAATCGTCGTCTGACCGGCGACGATCCGGTCGAGCGTGAAAAAGCGGCGATCGCCTGGTCTGTCTGGGAAGGATCAACCCTCACCCTGCTCCCTGACCCGAACATGGTGAAGCAGCATGAAGACCCGGTTTATGCGCTCGCTTTCTCCCGCATCGAGAACCATTACTTCGTCAATGCAGGCTGGCTGGCGGAGGGCCAACTGATCCGCGACGTGGACCGTATCCGTCAGATCCCCACTGTCATCGTGCAGGGACGCTACGATATCGCCACGCCGGTGCGGACCGCGTGGGATCTGCACAAGGCATGGCCCGAAGCGGATTTCAGGCTGATTGACGATGCCGGGCATGCGTTGTCCGAACCCGGTATCCTGTCCGCGCTTCTGGACGCCACGGACCGCTTCGCGGAGCATCTGGACTGAGCATGACGCGCCTCCGCTCTCTCCTGACAGGCCTTGTTTTACAGACTCTGACAGTGTCAGCGGCCCTTGCTGCACCCTGCCCACTGACTCCAATCATGGAAGCTCCTTTACGGAATGATCTGGGGTTTCTGTCGGCGCCTGTGACGGTTGCCGGGCGGACTGTCAGCTTCATTGTCGATACCGGATCGGAAGGCAGCCTGATTTCGCCGTGGTTTGCACGGTTCATGAAACTGCCTGAAGACCCGAACGCGCTGACCCATGTCAGCGGAACAGGTGGTTCCGGTGGAGTGGTTCCGAATGTGATCATTCCCAGCCTGCAGGTGGGCAGCACCGGGTTCGGACCGATTTCCATGCCGCTCGGGTTTCTGCCAAGTCGGCCAAATATCACGCCTCCCGTCGAAGGACTTCTTGGTGGCGATGTGCTGGCGCAGGATGTTCTGGAGATTGACGCGCCGCATGGACGTCTGGCCATGTGGAATGCGCCGGGTCGCAAGACGGATGCCTGCTCTCTGGAGCCACCCTCCCTGCCCGGAGTCCAGTGGCAAAGTCTGGAAGCAGAGGAGCGGGGCCATCGCATCCTTCTTCATGTTCAGCTGGACGGTCATGATCTGACGGCTCTGCTGGACAGCGGGGCGCGCTCCCGCATTCTCTCCCGTCGCGCAGCGGAAGGGATGGGCCTGACAGAAGACCAGCTCGCGACGGACCCCGGAGGCACGACGGCCGGTGTGGACGGAAAAGAGTCGGTCTATCGGTGGCATAAGTTTCACAGTCTGACCATCGGACAGGAAACCGAGCACAATCCGGTGCTGACCGTCTCCCCTGTGTCCGAACAGTCCGTCGATATGCTGCTCGGCTCCGACTGGTTCGCAGCCCATCATGTGTGGATTTTTTACAGGCAGGGGCGGATTTTTGCAGCGAAGATCGCCGTCCGGACAAAGACGGGAAGCGTGAAATCCGTCCAAAACGGGTCGGCTTCTCACTGACAGGCAACAGACGGCTTTCTCTGCCATAAGCTCCTGTTTTCTCATTTTCTTCAGGCGATCACACCAGATCCATCGCTCTTAAAAACAGGCCTGCTGTTGTAATCAACGGTAGACCTTCCCAACTCAATAGGAACTGCGTCTATTGAGGAAGGATCTGTCATGCCCAGCCTGTTTGAGCCGATTGAACTGGGAAGCATTTACGCCAAAAATAGAATTCTTATGGCGCCCCTGACACGCGCCCGAGGCACCCGTCAGCATGTCCCCACGCCCATCATGGCCGAATATTACGCGCAGCGGGCTGACGCCGGTCTGATCATCTCCGAGGCGACCGGGATCAGTCGGGAGGGTCTTGGCTGGCCATATGCGCCGGGCCTCTGGTCTCTGGAGCAGGTGGAAGCCTGGAAGCCGATCACCGCCGCAGTCCATGCCAAGGGCGGAAAGATCGTGGCCCAGCTCTGGCACATGGGTCGTATGGTGCATTCCAGCGTGACAGGACAGCAGCCTGTCTCCTGCTCGGCGACAAAAGCGCCTGAAGCGCTCCATACCTATGACGGCAAGCAGGCTCCCGAAGTCGCCCGTCCTCTCACCAAGGAGGACATCGCCCGTATCCTGAACGACTATGAAAATGCCGCCCGCAATGCTCTTCAGGCAGGTTTTGACGGCGTGCAGATTCATGCCGCCAACGGCTATCTGATTGACGAATTCCTGCGTGACGGCACTAATCATCGCTCCGATGAATATGGCGGTTCACCGGAAAACCGCATCCGCTTCCTGCGTGAGATCACGGAGCGGGTGATCGCCACAATCGGCGCGGACAAAACGTCAGTACGGCTGTCGCCCAATGGCGATACGCAAGGCTGCATAGACAGTCATCCCGAGCAGGTTTTTGTGCCGGCGGCGAAGCTGCTGAATGACCTCGACATCGCTTTCCTTGAACTACGCGAACCGGGTCCAAACGGCACATTCGGCAAGACCGATCAGCCCAAACTGCATGGTCCGATCCGCGAAGTCTTCAGGAAGCCGCTTGTCCTGAATCAGGACTACACGCGGGATGAGGCGATCGAAACGGTCGCGACCGGTGTCGCAGACGCCATTGCGTTCGGACGACCATTCCTCGCCAATCCGGATCTGGTGCGTCGTCTGGAAGATAATCTGCCGCTAAACAAGGACGATATCCGCACATGGTACAGTCAGGGCGCGGAAGGCTATACGGATTATCCGTACGTAAAATAATCTAATTCGTCTATTGCTGGTTCTCCGCATTTTGTTGCGGAGAACCAGTCGTCCCAACCTGACTTCAGGCTCTTTTCGATTTCAACAGAGAGTCTGTGTGATGAAATTCTTCACCAGTATCTCGCATACAACACGTTCATGATCGTTAATGCATCCACAATCCAATAAGCACCAAATCCGATAATCACTATCCGATTCATGGCAGAAGATGGAGTTATCGGTGCCCATTGCTTCAATTTAGGAAACATAAGAGCAAGAAACGGAACTATAGGTAAGAAATAACGTCCCTGAACACCATCCACGAACGAAGCTCCGACTTTAGTCCAGATTACATACAGCGCCAGAAAAACGAGACATGAAGCCGCCAGAGTACAAAGAAGCGTCGCGATTGAGACAATTTTCTCCTGAGATACAACCTTCCTATTTGGGAAAGGGAAAAAGGAGATAATAAAAATGCAAAAAAACAGAAAAGAAGTTAGATAGTAATAAAAATATGGAAGAGGCACATCAAGCCAACCCAGAACTCCAATTCCCCCTTCGATATAACCAAAAAAATTCTTTTCCACTGTATGAAATATAAGAGCCGGCACAGATAGAACATGCATCATGATCCAGTGAATCTGCTCACCATCTGACACTCCCATATCAGGAAGAAACTGTATTTTAACTGGCTTTATGGCAATTCGGCTCCAGGCCATTACAGATATCAAACCAAGGATGGCAGGCAGTAGAGCCATAAGCTTGTTTTTTCTCAGCATAAACACAGCCGGAATCATCGAGCACATAAGAAGGGGCGGCTTACTAACTGAAAATATGGCGAAAAAGATGCTTAGAAAAACCCAGTTTTTCAGGCTGATCCCGGTAAAACGATCAAGACGCGTGAGAATACCCGCAACCAGAACCGCGAGCCCTATCAGGATACCATCCTGCGAACAGGAACCAGCCAAAGCTATGGTCATAGGCATGCTGGCAATGGCCGTTAGAAACAGAACGCCACGCCGCGCCAATGCAATTCCTACGGCACAAAGTAAAACTGAAATAAACCCATTCATAATTCTGACTGCATAGCTTGTCTGAATTATCGTCATATGGGTATGTCGCACTCCCCATATCGTCAACGCAGCAGGTATATAAGTGAATGGAGCATAGATAACCGTATTGGGAAATCCGACGAAACAGAGTTCCTCATTCCAGGGCCTATCGGTAAATGTATTAGGCTGTCCCGGCTCAATTCTCTTCGAAGGCGGTCTCTCGAAATCCAGATATACCAAGTTGAAATTACAGGGCAGAAGCCCCCCGCTGGCAACTGGCGAAAGCCGATGTCCTACGACACCTCCTTCTGCAAGAAATGCAGCCCGAGCAAAATGGGGCATCTCATCGACAACCTGCCCGGGAGGGGTAAGCAAGATACTTGCTGAAACCGCCACTAAAGCAAATAATATATACGCCAAAGGGAAGAAAAAACTTTTACGGACCACCACAAAACACCCACAAATCACATGACATAGTATCGAGACAAAACAGCATTACAGAGCGAAGACGTTTTCTTAGTATAGAAACCATAAAAACTCTCATATATAAAAGACAAAATAAAATTATTGATTTTATAAAAATACTTAAAAACACATAAAAATTTATTCATTCTGTATTAAAGCAACCACATGAAATGTAAGCCAGACGCTTTACTTCCAAACGACCTGCAGCCACGCTATCCAAGATCAGACCACAAACCAGTGACAGGGCGGCCAATATTTCACATCCCGTTGCGAGAACAGCAGTTGGCAACCGGGGAACAAACCCGGATCGCATGTAATCCGCCACCACTGGCACACCAAGAACGACACCCACAAATGCCAGAAACAAGGCAATAATCGTAAAGAACAATAGAGGACGCTCCTGCTTAACCAATTGAATAATCGTCGTCAGAATTCTGACACCATCACTCCAGGTATTCAATTTTGAGGTCGAACCTTCAGGACGTTCAATATACCTGGTCGGAATTTCACTGATCGGCATGCTGAGCTGAAGCGCATGCACTGTAAATTCCGTCTCAGTTTCAAAACCCGATGACGCAGCAGGAAAAGATTTCACAAACCGGCGTGAAAACACCCGATAGCCAGATAACATATCATCCGTTGCACGCCCGAAAAAATGCTGGACCAGCGACGTCAGAACCTTGTTCCCGAGAACATGTCCGGGCCGATAGGCAGCCTTCCGATCCGTCACTCTCAGCCCCGTCACCATATCGAAATGGTTGTCGATGGCTTCCTTAAGCATACGAGGTGCAGCAGCAGCCTCATATGTCGCATCACCATCCACGAGGATATAGTAATCAGCATCAATATCCGCGAACATGCGACGGATGACATTCCCCTTACCCTGCATGAACTCCTGACGGACGACAGCACTTTCAGCTCTCGCTATTTCCCGTGTTCTGTCACTGGAATTATTGTCGTAGACATACACCGTGGCGAAAGGCAGCGCGGCTCGAAAATCACGCACTACGGTTCCGATCGTAACTTCTTCATTGTAACAGGGGACCAGAACAGCAATACGCGGCGACTGTTCAGATAAAGTTTCCGCCGCTTCCTTCATTGAACAGTTTCTCGCCATTGTCCCAAAATTGACGCTGGTCCTATAGCAAAACCGTATTTGTGCAAAGTTCAGTGCACAAAGCTTTATCAGAACCGATTATTGGAGAGCCTCACTTCCAGAAGAGGACAGAGTTACGCTCCAAACCCTTCCAGTACGATCTTGCCTTTCGCCGTTCCGCTTTCCAGCAGGGCATGCGCACGTCGAAGATTGGCCGCATTGATCGGACCCGCCACGTCGCTCAGGGTCGTTTTGAGCACGCCTGCATCCACAAGGTTGGACACTTCTTCCAGAATTTCCGCCTGACGGATCATATCCGCTGTCTGGAAGGTCGAGCGGGTAAACATCAGTTCCCAATGCGCCGAAACGCTTTTGGCCTTGAAAGGCATGATATCGAGAGACGGCGGATCGTCGATGAGACCGAACCGCCCCTGAGGCGCGATCAGTTTCACGACATCAGCAAAGTGCCTGTCAGTCTGCGTGATGGAAAAGACATAGCCCGGACCACCCAGTCCCAGCGCCTCGACTTGAGGAGCAAGCGGCCTACTGTGGTCAAGCACATACTCCGCACCCAGCGCTTTTGCCCACTCCGCCGTTTCCGGACGCGAGGCCGTGCCGATCACCGTCACATTCCCCGGACGACGGGCCAACTGAACCGCCATTGATCCCACACCGCCACCTGCTCCGATAATGAGCAGAGCCTGCGATACACCGGGAATCGGGCGCGTGATATCGAGGCGGTCAAACAGCATTTCCCACGCCGTCACAGCCGTCAGAGGCATGGCTGCCGCTTCGGCCCAACTCAGGGTGCGAGGCTTCTTGCCAACAATCCGTTCATCAACGAGGTGCAGTTCGCTATTGCACCCCTGTCGTGTGACAGCTCCCGCATACCAGACTTCATCACCGGGGCGGAAACGCTTCACCTCCGGGCCAACAGCCCGAACGATACCAGCGGCATCCCACCCCAGAACTTTCCACTCTCCGGGAGCAGGCTCCGCCCGCATCCGCACTTTCGCATCGACCGGATTGACGGAAACAGCTTTCACTTCAACCAGAAGATCGTGACCCGAGGCGACAGGGTCCGGAAGCTCGATATCAACGAGCGCATTCTCGTCTGTTACCGGCAATGATTTCTGATAGCCAACGGCACGCATGGGCGGCTCCCTTTTCACCGGTCATGACCCCGGCTGATTTTCCGTCACAACAACCCAAACCCGGCATTTTCGCAAGTCCGGCTTTCTGGATCAGGCAAGACTGTCGGATTTTCCCCGCAACAGGCCGCTCGCCTGTCGTCCTGCCAGAGCCAGCGCCACGGCTTCCGCTATGCGGATGCCGTCCATCGCCGCCGACATGATGCCGCCCGCATAACCCGCGCCTTCACCGGCGGGATACAGTCCGGGTGTGTTGAGGCTTTCGCCGTCATCCTTGCGAGGGATCTGAAGAGGTGACGAGGTCCGTGTCTCCACGCCCGTCATCACCGCATCACCCAGCGCAAAACTCGACAGCTTGCGAGCAAAGACTGGCAGAGCCTCACGAATAGCGGCACAGACAAAGTCAGGAAGACAGCGATCAAGGCTCGTGGGCGTCACACCGGGACGATAGGACGGCGTGACAGTTCCCAGATGGGTGGAAGGACGCCCCGCCAGAAAATCCTCCACGCGCTGTCCCGGTGCTTTATAATCGCCGCCGCCAGCGACAAACGCCTGACTTTCCCAGTGCCGCTGGAACGCCACACCCGCCAGAGGATCATCCGGATAGTCCACGCCGGGCCGCAGTTCGACCACGATCCCCGCATTGGCGTTTCTCTCGGCGCGGGAATACTGGCTCATTCCGTTGGTGACGACACGGTCCGGCTCAGACGTCGCCGCGACGACCGTGCCGCCTGGACACATGCAGAAGGAATAGACCCCTCGCCCGTCTTCGGTGCGATGCACCAGTTTGTAGTCTGCTGCTCCCAGTATTTCCGAACCTGCCTGCGGACCGAACTGGTCGGCGTCGATCAGGGACTGGGGATGCTCGATCCGCACGCCGATGGAGAACGGCTTGGCTTCCATCGCCACACCTTCGGCATGGAGCATCTCGAACGTGTCACGCGCACTGTGTCCCACGGCCAGAATGACGTGACGGGTCAGGATTTCCTCACCGTCCGACAGACGCACGCCGCGAACCTGTCTTTTTTCGTCCAGAAGCAGCCGTTCGACCCGTGTGTAGAAGCGATAGGTCCCGCCGGCCGCCTCGATCTCCCTACGCATATGCTCGACCATCGAGACAAGTCGGAACGTGCCGATATGCGGTTTTGACAGATAGAGAATTTCTTCAGGAGCCCCGGCGCGGACGAACTCATCCAGCACCTTGCGCCCCAGATGGCGGGCGTCATTCACGCGGGTGTAAAGCTTGCCATCCGAGAAGGTGCCGGCCCCGCCTTCACCGAACTGCACGTTGCTTTCCGGCGTCAGTTCCGATTTACGCCAGAGGGCGAACGTATCGACCGTTCTCTCGCGCACAGGCTTACCCCGCTCGAGAATGATCGGTTTCAGGCCCATCTGCGCCAGAATGAGCGCGGCCATCAGCCCACAGGGACCGGCACCCACGACAACGGGACGTTGGAAATCCGGCTGGGCCACCAGAGCCGGGACATCCACATCCACCGGTTCATACTGCGTTTCAGGCGTAATCCTGATCTGCGGATCATCGTTGTGTCTGCTCAGAACTGACGCTTCATCCGGCAGAGCGCAGTCAACCGAATAGACCAGCATGATCCGTCCGCGCTTGCGGGCGTCATATCCGCGCCGGACGACAGAGAATTCAGTGATGTCCGATACGCTCACCCCCAGACGCCGGGCCAGCGCTTCCGGCAGGGCTTCCGGAGCATGTTCCAGCGGCAGACGGATCTCGCTGACTCGGATCATGGAAACAGCTCCTGTAAGGCGATAAGGGACAAGCCTGTCGCCTTAAGGATTTGTGGTCGATTTGAAAAGGGAAAGTCTTCGTTCAGGCGCGGAGAAAGCGCGTCAGAGACGTCCGACCTGCCCTCGATGACGCAGCAGATGATCCGCCAGAACACAGGCCAGCATCGCCTCGCCAACCGGAACCGCACGGATGCCGACGCAGGGGTCATGACGCCCCTTGGTGATGACATCGACATTCTCACCGGAACGATTGACCGAATGCACCGGGATCAACATGGAACTGGTCGGCTTGACGGCGAAACGTGCGACGATCGGCTGTCCCGTCGAGATGCCGCCGAGAATACCGCCCGCATGATTGCTCTGAAAGGCGACTTCTTCGCCCTGCATCCGCATGGCGTCCGCGTTCTCCGGCCCTTCGTAGGCGGCGGTTTCGAAACCGTCACCGATCTCCACGGCCTTGACGGCGTTGATGCTCATCAGGGCGGCGGCAAGATCAGCATCCAGCTTGCCGTAAAGCGGCGCGCCGAGACCAGCCGGAACACCTTCAGCGACCACCTCGACGACCGCACCGACCGACGAGCCCGCCTTGCGGATACCGCCCAGATATTCTTCCCAGACAGGAACGCTTTCCGGGTCAGGGGAAAAGAACGGATTGCGCTCGACTTCGCTCCAGTCCCAACGACTGCGGTCGATGGCATGCTTGCCGATCTGCACCAGAGCGCCACGAATACGGATATTTTCCCCGAGCACACGGCGGGCAATCGCTCCGGCTGCGACACGCATCGCCGTTTCACGGGCAGAGGAACGACCGCCGCCCCGGTAATCGCGGATACCGTATTTGGTCTGATAGGCCAGATCAGCATGACCGGGACGGAAGGTCTGGGCGATATCGCCGTAGTCCTTGGACCGCTGGTCCGTGTTTTCAATCACCAGCGAAATCGGCGTGCCGGTTGTCTTGCCCTCAAACACACCCGAACAGATTTTCACCTGATCCGGTTCGCGACGCTGCGTCGTGAAGGAAGACTGCCCCGGGCGGCGCTTGTCGAGAAACGGCTGGATGTCCTCTTCAGTCAGGCTCAGCAGCGGCGGACAGCCATCCACCACACACCCGATCGACGGCCCGTGGCTCTCGCCCCAGGTTGTGACGCGGAACATATGCCCGAACGTGTTGTAGGACATCCCAGACCGCTCCCGTTCTTACTCGCCGGCTACCGAAATATCGGGAGCCTTCGGGTTCTTCATGCCGACAATATGGTAGCCGCTATCCACATGATGCACCTCACCGGTCACACCACGGGAGAGGTCGGACAGCATGTAAAGGCCCGCACCACCAACTTCTTCCAGCGCCACGTTACGCTCAAGCGGAGCGTTATATTCATTCCACTTGAGAATATAGCGGAAATCACCGATGCCGCTGGCCGCCAGCGTCTTGATCGGACCAGCAGAAATCGCGTTCACGCGGATGCCGTCCTGCCCCAGATCAGCAGCCATGTAGCGCACGGATGCTTCGAGAGCAGCCTTGGCGACACCCATGACATTGTAATGCGGCATGACACGCTCGGCCCCGAGATAGGACAGGGTCAGCAGCGAGCCGCCATCTTTCATCAGGGCAGAGGCCCGGCGGGCGACAGCCGTGAAGGAGTAGCAGGAAATGTCCAGAGCCGTGAGAAAAGCCTCGCGGGGAGTGTCCACATAACGGCCACGCAGATACTGCTTGTCCGCCCAGCCAATGGCGTGAACGACAAAGTCCAGACCGCCCCATTCCTTTTCGAGCACGGAGAATGTCTCGTCGATCGCAGCGTCATCAGACACGTCACACGGCAGCACGAGGCTGGAGCCAATGCTGTCAGCCAGCGGACGGACGCGCTTGCCGAGCGCCTCACCCTGATAGGTGAAAGCGAGTTCGCCGCCCTGCGCCGCAACGGCTTTCGCGATGGCCCATGCGATGGAGCGATCATTCGCCACACCCATGACAAGACCCTTCTTTCCGCGCATCAGAGTGCCGGTGGCCGGCGCAAGGGTGTCCTCAGTCATACGAAAGCCTCTATTGTTACAATGATGACAATATGGCTCGGGTCGTTGCACAACACGCGTGCGGGAACAACCCCGGACAGAACAAGAATCCTTTCCACTCGTGACAGAGAAACGGAGAACGCTCATGAGTAACGCCCAGCAGGACCCAGAAAACCTGCCGTTGATCGACCTCTCGGCCGATCCGTTCGATCTCTTCGCCGCCTGGATGAAGGATGCGGAAGCGTCCGAGCCCAATGACCCGAACGCGATGACGCTCGCCACCGTCTCGCCGGAAGGACGTCCTTCCGCCCGCATCATCCTGCTCAAGGGGTTCGACCGGAAAGGCTTCTGTTTCTACACCAATCTTGAAAGCCGCAAGGGACGTGAACTGACCGCAACACCGGTCGCCGCCCTGCTGTTCCACTGGAAAAGCCTGCGTCGTCAGATCCGCATCGAAGGCACCGTCACCCCCGTGACGCCGGAGGAGGCCGACGCCTATTTCGCCACCCGTCGCCGCATGTCGCAGATCGGCGCCATCGCTTCCGACCAGTCCCGCCCCCTGCCCGACCGCGCCACCTTCGAGAAGCGCATCCACGATGTCGAAGAAAAGTATGCCGGTCAGAATATTCCCCGCCCCGCCAACTGGTCAGGCTTCAGACTGTTGCCAGATCGTTTCGAATTCTGGCAGGATCGTCCATACCGTCTGCATGACCGGGCCATCTGGGTCCGTCATGGCGCGGACGCATGGGACGTGACGCGCCTCTATCCATAAGGCGATTATCATTCGGAGACTGTATATGAATATCCCTCTTGTCATAAGGGACGCTCAGGCCTCCGATGAAATCGCATGGCGCCAATTATGGGCGGGCTATAACCGGTTTTACGAGGCGACCGTACCACCGGACGTGACCCGCCATACGTGGGAACGCCTGCTTGACGCAACCAATCCCCTTTTCTGCCGCGTTGCTGAAAAAGCAGGAGAAGTTATTGGCTTTACCAATAACGTTCTGCATGAAGGCACATGGGTCGCAGAACCGATCTGTTATCTGGAAGATCTGTTTGTGACGCCTGAGGCCCGTGGCGGCGGTGTGGGCCGCGCCCTGATCCGGGATCTTGTCGATCTCGGTAGGAAACAGGGCTGGTCACGGCTTTACTGGCACACAAGGGAAGACAATCCTGCCCGCAAGCTCTATGACGAGTTTGTCAAAGCGGATGATTTTGTCCGGTATCGGATGGATCTGTAGGTTTTTGGCAGTCCCATGATGGAGTGGGACTCTCATCATTGGGTGGCGAAAAGTACATCTCCGCCTCCATGGTCTTCCCACAGAACCGTCTAAATTTTTTGATAGCCCTGCCACGCCGCCACGACAGGCTTTCCTTCCTCCTGTGGGGTCAAGTGGATATACAGGCCTTCGATCTGTTCCAGCGGAACGCAATCATCAACCTCCATAAAATTATCTCTGTGACGATGAGACCGGCCGGGCAGCAAAATACTCTTGGCCTTCGCTTTTGCCTCATCGGCTGATTCAGCAACCAGAAAAGCAAATTCGTGCTCTTCCCTAAGCGCGCCTTTTTCGTAACCACCCATATTGATGAAATATAACTTTCTTCCGGATCCCGGGCGCTCTTTCTGCACTGTCACAGCAAAGCCATCCGCCCATTCCACGACCCCATAAGCATCAATGTGAAGGGAGTTACGGGTTCCGAACCACCTTTCCACCAAGGCGGGATAAGCCTCTTCCGGTTTTTCGGCCACCGCGAACTGAACGTCATGCACTTCGATATTGGCGCCCGGAGCTGCGCCACCCAGGTAGAATACAAATAATTTCATATATGTCCCTTAAAATAGATTTCTTTTTCCTTTCATCAGAATTCATACAACATAGAGAAAGAGAGAAGACAGAAAAAATATTCAGATGACGATGGGCTTTTGCAAATGAGAGGCCGTTCCAAAAACAGGAAGAAGCGAAAAATCCAAAGAACAGTGGCCTGACAAGATAGGATTTCCTCTCATTTCCCCCTTTTTCCTCCATCGCATAACACTCAGCAATGTAACTCTTGCCCGTTTCGTGCGTTTATCCTGTACAATAAGAATAACAGCCTCTATCGGCAGGAGCGCATCATGAAGCAGGTCAGCAAAATTCTTCTTCCTCTCAGCAGCGCACGCAACGCCGAAGCCGCTTTTGTCTCCGGCGCCAACTTCGCCCGCCGCTTTTCGGCTCACCTCGCCGTTCTGCATGTCCGCTCGGACGGGCGCGACATTGCGCCTCTCGCAGGCGAAGGTCTGACCGGCGGCATGGTGGAAGAACTCATCGCCTCCGCCGAAAAGGAAGGCGGCAAGCGGTCTCGTGAAGTGCAGAACGCCTTTGAGGACTTCGCCAGCCGGACACCGGACATCGAAGCCGTGCCTCCCCGCATTCCGTTTCCGCAGGGACGGCCAAGCATGAGCTTTAACGTCCTCAAAGGATCAGAAAGCGAGGTCATCCCATGGCATGCCCGGCTTTCCGATTTCACACTGGTGCCGCACCCTGACAGCGGGGACGAGGTTTCCTCTTCCGAGGCCCTTCACGCCGTGTTGTTCGACAGCGGACGTCCCGCCGTCATCGCACCCCGCGTGCCTATGCCCCACTTCGTGAAGCGCGTGTGCATCGCGTGGAATGGAACGGCAGAAGCTGCCTCAGCTCTCCGTGGGGTTCTCGCCTGGGCCAGCACGTCCGAGAGAGTGCGTGTTCTTCATTGCGAGGATTATCAGAGGCGTGGCCCGGACGCCCGGGAGGTCGTGGACTATCTTTCCATGCACGGCATCGCAGCCGACCGGCAGGAGTTTCAGGCCATTGACCGCGATATCGGAAAAGGACTGCTCGGAGCCTGTCAGGATTTCGGAGCAGACATGCTGGCGATGGGCGCCTATTCCCACTCCCGTCTGCGTCAGCTCATTCTTGGCGGCGTGACGCGTCATGTTCTGGAAAACAACACGCAGCTTGTGTTGATGAGTCGCTGATTTATCGGGGGGGGGGGTCTCCCTCGTGTCGCAAGGTGTTGTCCTGCCCGTTTCGTTCAGGGCAACATCTTTTTCAGATCTCCCATGGTGGTGTTTCTCCAAAACATTCCACCAGATAATCAATCATCACGCGGGTCTTGAGTGGTATGGTAAGGGCAGGCGCATAGACCGCCTGCAATTCTGGTCCTTCCAGAAGCGGCATGTCCAGATCGAGAATTTTCAGATCTCCACTCCGAACCGAATCAGCCACAATAAACAGAGGCTGGTAGATAACTCCCATTCCGGCCAGAGCCGCCTGCGTCAGCACATCGCCATTGTTTGCGCTCAACGGCCCGGACACCGGAACCGTCACCTCGCCATTCCTGCCGAAGCTCCAGCGCCCGACGCCAACGGCATCACTGAGCGTGTAACCAAGGCACACATGAGAGCCGAGTTCAGCCACTGTTTTCGGCTTACCATGCTGTTTGAGATAAGATGGCGCGGCACACACAACAAAACGAATGGGAGCCAGCCTGCGCGCCTTCAGGCTGCTCGCTTCCATCCGTCTGATTCTCAGAGCCAGATCCCAACCCTGCGCGATCAGATCCACCAGACCGTCATCCAGCCCAAGTTCCACGGAAACCTTGGGATATCGTCTGCTGAATTCCGGCAATACCGGTCCGAGATACCGAATGGCGAAAGACACGGGCGCGTTCAGACGCAATCTTCCCCGTGGTTCACGTCCTCCGGCGGCGACCTCATGTTCCATTTCATCGAGATCACCCAGCACCCTCCGACACCCCAAAAGATAACTCTGCCCCGCTTCCGTCAAAGACAGACGGCGCGTGCTGCGGTGAAACAGCGTCACGCCCAGCCGCTCCTCCAGCGCCACAATATGTCGCGTCACCATGGTCTGGGAGAGAGACAGGGTACGTGCGGCGGCGGCGAAACTACCCTGCGAAACCACACGCACGAAGACCTGCATGCTTGTCACCCGGTCCAGCATCTCACACTCACAGTTCCAGATATCTTGCCTGAAACAGGCATTATCACAACTCAGGTTGGATGCCATTGTTTGACGAAGGACACTACCGGAGGGCATCCCCATGACTGATACCGCCATCACCAAAGAGGAGCGTCAGCCCGTTCTGTTCCTACCACACGGCGGTGGGCCATGCTTCTTCATGGACTGGTCGGGGTGGGACAAGATGGAAGCCCATCTCCGGAGCGTTGCCGCCACGCTGCCGCGCAAACCTTCAGCCATTCTCGTGGTTTCGGGTCATTGGGAAACCCGCGTGCCGACAGTCACGACAGCAGAAAGGCATTCCCTGCTCTATGACTATTACGGATTTCCCGATCATACCTACCACCTGAAATATCCGGCCCCCGGCTCACCGGCTCTTGCCGCCCGAGTGCGGTCATTGCTCGCGCAGGCTGACATACCGAGCGCAGAAGATGACAGTCGCGGACTGGATCACGGCGTGTTCATCCCCTTCATGCTTGCCTTTCCGGAGGCCGACATTCCCATCGTGGAGCTGTCCCTGCGTGAGGACATGAATGCTGCCGAGGAAATGCGTGCTGGCCGGGCCCTCGCCCCTTTGCGGGACGAGAATATCCTGATCGTCGCGACCGGCATGAGCTATCACAATCTCCGGCAGTTCATGACGGGCGATCCCGCGACAGACGCCATCGCGCGGACATTCGACAGCTGGCTTTCCCGGACCGTGGAAGCCGCTCCCGCGGACCGGGACCAGGCGCTGATCAACTGGGAACAGGCGCCGGGCGCACGGATATGCCACCCTCGCGAAGAACATCTTCTTTCCATCATGATCGCTGCTGGCGCCGCAGGTCAGGATCGCGGCGTCCGCACATACAGCGATATCGTGATGGGAAAGGCCCTCTCGGGTTTCCGTTTCGGTTAACGACCCGTTTCAAACAAGGATAAAATCAATGAAGAAACGAACATTCCTTACGTCCTCGCTTGCCGCTCTCGGCCTGATCGCCACGCTGGGGACCGCCAGCGCCGCACCGCTTCCGACCGACGTTCCATCAGGTCAGTATGCGATCGAACCGGGACATACACAGGTCATTTTCTCCCTGCTGCATTTCGGCTTTACCAACTATAGCGGCCTCTTTTCCGATGCTTCCGGCACGCTGAAATTCAATCCCAAGCACATCGACAAGACGAAACTTGATGTCACGCTGAAAATCGACAGCGTTCAGACGACAAGCACCCGTCTCACTGATGAGCTGAAAAATTCCGACTGGTTTGATTCAGCCAGGTTCCCGACGGCAACCTTCGTTTCCAGCACAGTCACACCGACGGGTGAAGGTGAAGCCGATATCGCCGGAAACCTGACCATTCACGGCATTACCAAACCTGCTACGCTCCACGCCCGCTTTATCGGCGCAGGCGTCAACCCGATGGACAAGGCCTATACAATCGGTTTTGAAGGCACGGCCACGGTGAAGCGCAGTGAATTCGGTGTCAGCAAATATCTGCCGGTAGTGGGTGACGACGTGACCCTGACGATCGCGGGCGCATTCGAAAAGAAGTAAATTCTGATCAATTCGCCAGTAGAGAGCCGGGAGTAGATACCCGGCTTTTTCTGTATAGACACAAATCCGGCATGAAAGTTTCAGGAGGCTTTATCCCTGCTCCATAAAGGACAAAGCTCCTTTCCCCAGACTCAAGAAGAGCGATGCGCTCCCTATATTTGCAAAACAGCAAGATTATACCTCCTGCCCCTGCGGCATCTGCGCTGCAACCCTTACCCCACGTCCCCCGAGGCACCACCCGCCCAGAAGAGCGACAAAGGGCATCACAGCCAGAAATGCACTGATCCCCAGAGAAAGCCCCGTAATGGTCGTGAAGTTGTCAAGAATGATGAACAGCACGCTTACCAGAACAAATACGGACAGAACCGGACACCAGTTTGTCTGCAGGCTGCCGCCCTGCTTCACTTTATTGTTCCGAAAGAACATGACAACCGCTGCTGATGTGAGAATCATCAACAGCACGATTCCCACTGTCGAAATACCGGCCATCGAACCGAAAACCGTCACCAGAGGGTCGGCCCCGGACAGTGCAGCAACACCGACCAGCAGGACCGCTGTGATGGTCTGAACCAGAGAAGAGCTGTGCGGTGAAGAATGGCGGGAATGGGTCTGCGCCAGGAAACCGGGCAGAATACCTTCACGACCGAGAACAAGCTGATAACGGGCAATGATGTTGTGAAATGACAGCAGGCAGGCGAACAGACTGGTCAGCAGCAGCACTTCCATGACGTTGCGCATGCCTGTGCCCACATAACGGCTGGCCGTGTCCAGAACCATGTTACCGCCGTCCGCCAGATATTTCCGGGCGACGGCTGTAACGGAGTCCACGCCCCACGCTTCAATCAGACACCAGCAGGAAAAAGCGTAAAACACACCAATGATCGCCACGGCGCCATAAGTCGCACGGGGAATGGTGCGCTCAGGATCACGCGCCTCGTCACGGAAGATTGCAGTGGCCTCGAACCCCAGAAAGCCCGTGATGGCGAAAAGGAGCGCCACAGCAAATGGTCCCATCGGCTCTGCGGCGCCTGTCGTCACAGGAGGCGGAACAGGAGAAGGGTGCATTACGATTGCAGCATTCATGATGACCACGACACCAATTTCCAGAATCAGTGCGATGCCGAGAACACGTGAACTGAGTTCGATATGCCGGTAACCGAGCACACCCACCACAGCCAGCACGCCAAAGGCATAAAGCCACCAGGGGAGATGCGGACCACCCCACTCCCTGACAGCATCATCAACCGCCCAGCCGAAGAACCCGTACACGCCGACCTGAATGGCGGTATAGGTCAGCAGCGCCACAAAAGCTCCACCACAGCCGATACGTTTGCCGAGCCCTTCCCGGATATAGGAAAAAAATGCGCCAGCCTCTTTCATGAAGGGCGTCATCGCGACGAAACCGATGGAAAACAGCATCAGCACCAGCGCGGCCGCAACAAAACCGGTCCAAGCGTAAGGACCATTTCCCTGCGCAATGGCGAGAGGCACGTTTCCACTGACCACAGTCAACGGCGCAGCCGCCGCCACGACCATGAAAATGATTTCCGCCACACCCAGATTACCGGAAAGACGCCCTTGCGGCGAAGAGGTGTCCGTTTTCTTCATGCTCTTTCCTTTCGTGTGTCGGAGATCAGAGATCTGTAGGCGGATGGCCGTCTGTCCTGAAGATAGGGATTTTCGTGCTGGGCTCTGGCGACCAGACCAGGCTCCACATCGGCGATAATCAGACCGTCGCCATGCTCGATCCGCGCCAGAACAGAGGCGTCCGGGGCCACGATCTGACTGTTCCCTACATATTCGGTATTACCTTCGCGCCCATCATGGTTGATGTAGGCGAGATAGATCTGATTTTCCCATGCCCGCGCACGGATCACTTCACGGGCGATAAAGGTGAAAGGCTCCATCTGTGCTGTCGGCACGAGAAGCAATTCACATCCCGCCAGAGCCGTGACCCGCACATATTCAGGAAATTCCACGTCGTAACAGATCATTGTGGCAATCCGGATACCCATGAATGACACAACTTCAGGATTGGCATTTCCCGGCAGGAAAAAATGGCGATCAAGTTCGCCAAACAGATGCTGTTTCCGGTAACGCAGCATTTCATGCCCGTCCTGCGTCACCATGACGGCGCTGTTATAGAGGCCTTCCACAGCACTTTCCGCAAAGCCCACGAGGATGGCGAGGCCGTGTCGGCTGGCTATCTCTTTGATCGCGGGAAGCGGGTCTGTGCTGGCGAGTTCAAACAGACGTTCACCGATATCGTAACCCGTCACAAACAGTTCCGGCGTGACTAGCAGATCGGCTCCGCGAGTACGCGCCTCCCCGGCAGCCCGATCCAGTTCCCGCAGATTGGCATCCACGTCACCAGGCGTTCCTGCTGTCTGAAGTCCGGCAACCCGCATTCTTACCCGCTCTCTTTCTTGCGATGACGCAACAATCCTATACGAAAGGGAAACGGATGCGCAATGACTTCAGCGAGGGTCTTTGAATGCGCGTTCAAGCCGATTGTTCAGAAACAGTTTTTTTGCGCAACCCTGGCTCTTTTCACGCATTGATTCCCCAGATCATTCACGTTCAGGAGAATTTTTATGCCCCCGACACCTGCTGCAAAGCATTTTGAGAACAAGAAAGTCTTTGTCAGTGGAGGCAGTCAGGGCATTGGACAGGCTATTTCGCACGCATTCGCACGGGAAGGCGCTCGCGTTGCCGTCAACGGGCGTCACAAGGAAAAACTGGACGCCTTCCTCCCTTCCCTTCCCACTGTCAGTTCCGGTCCTCACCTCTCCTGTCCTGCCGATGTGGTCGATGAACAGGCTGTGATCGACGCGATTGATCAGGCTTTCCGTGAGTTTGGTGACCTTGATGTTCTCGTCTGCAACGCAGGGATTCTATCGGAATCTCCTTCCGAAGATGTGACGCATGACGACTTCATGAAAGTTATGAACGTCAATGTCACGGGCGTGATGTTCTGCGTGCGGGAAGTGCTTAAACGCTGGCTGAGCACCGGCAAGAAGGGCAGCATCATCATCAACAGTTCGGTTCACCAGATCATCCCGAAACCTGCGTTTCTAGCCTACTCCGCCAGCAAGGGCGCGGTGGGCAACATGGTCAAGACATGGGGGCTGGAATATGCAGCACGCGGTATCCGCGTAAACGGCGTTGCGCCCGGTGCGATTCTCACGCCCATGAATGATACGTGGGCCAACGATCCCGAGAAATATGAAGCCGTGTCATCACATATTCCCATGGGGCGTCCGGGAGAGCCCGACGAAATCGCTGAACCCGTTCTGTTTCTCGCTTCCGAAAAGGCGTCCTATATTACCGGCCAGACACTCTATATTGATGGCGGCCTGACGCTATATGCTGATTTTTCAAAAAACTGGAGTTCCTGAAAGACGATTCAGCACGTCTCTTTTTCAGATATGCCCAAGGTTGATCAAAAGTTGGTGAGAAGTACATTTCGACGGGATGTAAGAGACCGTGAACGTCTAACAGGTTCGAATATGATCTGCCTCCGCCGCCTATGTGGCGGAGGCAGATCATTCTGCTTACTTTTGTTTTTTTCTGTAGAACAGAAATAATTCCTCGCATCAGAAGATAAAGGTTGCTGCGATCTGAAATGCGGACGTGAAGGCAGGAGCTCAGCGATCGCATCTGATCAAAGACCGGTTACTGAAATCTAACAACTTCACCTAACTGGTAGAAAAATTATTTATCCCATAAAAGACAGCTATAGTCTTCCCATCCCTCTTACCGGAAATATTTAGAATTTAATTCTAAAATATTTCCAATTCAACAAAAACATATTTGAAAGTGGGATATAAACACCAGGAAGCTTTTTGTGAAAAAGAATAATTTGTTTTTTGTAAGTCCTGTAATGCTATTATTATATAGTTCAGCTTTTGCTCAGTCATCAGGAACAACTCCGCTGACACAGTCGGAGATAAATCAGCCCAACGGCGTCGCCGGCCTGGATGCTTCCGGTAACGTGACAGCATCAATCAAAACTCCCAGTGGCGCTGCGCTTGGCAAAACGGACAGGCTCGGAGCTTGGGCGCAGATTGCCGATGGTAGTGATAGCGGAGGTGTCGATCCGTATGCACATGGTTATGAAGCTGCATTACTTGGAGGAGTTACTCCTCTGGACGAGAGTGGAAATCAGTATACTCCTCGTTCTCTTCTGATACAGTCTGAGCCGTATGGCCCGTATTCAGCAGGCTGCGGCATCGGAGAGTCTATGGGAGGCTCTGAATATTCCCAGCAATTTCCAATATCAGAATCTAGGCGAGACGGGACGGCGAGCGCTGCCGTCGTTGATGCCAGCTCTTTCGACGCGGATTTCTCACACTTGAGGCAATTTCGGGTCATTTTGTAGAATTCAGTCATCCCACAGGAGCCCGATCTGGAATATTGACGATATTCTGCTTCTGGCGGCGGG
>NZ_JAAABN010000003.1 GCF_011516765.1 Acetobacter sicerae
GTGAGCGGCTTATAAGCCCCACAAACAAATACCGTCAACACACTTTCACAAAAAATCTCACAGAAAATCCAAAAACCAACCAAAAACCCCAGAAAACCAAGGAAAATTAAACCAATAAAATCAGAAAGCTCCCTCCCAGCCACCACCAAGAGCCCCATACAGACGAACAACATCAACCGATTCCTGCTCAATCCCGCCAGCCAAAGCCTGGGAACTCCCAAAAAAACGACGCTCCGAATCTAATACACGCCACGAAGATCACTCTCGGCTCACGAGAGCAGTCAGGAACCAGGCACACACAAACACTCCGGTTGCCCAGCGCCGCCTGAGAATCTCCACCCCACTTCGAAAAAAAGAGGCGCCAGACCGGATCGCTACCTCTAACCTTCAGGCACCCCTTAAGAGAGAATACGGCCCCCTGCTTTTATCCGGCGCTCCTATCTTGTGGGGACCGTTCTATTTTCCTGAGCAGAGATTGAGCGGGGGAGCGGTTGGCTGAGGACGTCCATCAGTCGAGAGCACCAAAATGGCGCACGTCTGGCTCTTGCCCACATCAGACAGTCACGGTGACTCTGGTAGCCACCATATATAGGGACTGGCTGCACAGCAGAGCACGCAAAAGCGCGAACTGTAACGCCCCAGAACATAGTGCTTACGTCGTTTATGCCGCCCCTCATCCATGAAGAGCAGGCAAACGCGACCGCTGAGGCATGCAAGAACGACAGATAGGCACCGGATATTCACCTCAGCCCACAACAGGTGAAGGCTTATTTCTGCACTTATGAGGCTCAAAACTCCCGCACGAGGAGTCCTACAAAGCGAACGACGAAACCAACGGCCCACCGCGCCTAAACCGTTATTTTTCCATCTGAACAGGGACACAATCAGGCAACAAAAATTATTTCCCTCCGTTTCATGAGAGCACCCCCATAGAACAGGAATTTTCACAAAACTGTTTGTATATATTCAGAAATTTCTTTTTTTAATTTTCTGGAAACTCTTGACCGAACAGTCTCGCGGAATGCTGCGGCATCATATCTTCCATGCCCGTTTCACCCCTGAGGGTCAGCATCGCCTCAAAAACAGGACCAGAAAATATATCGTTTAAAAACATAATATTAAACCAGAAACGTCCGCACACGATCAGAGTTTCGGACCGATACGCAGGTGAGAAAACAGGGACTGATAAAGGGATCGGAAGCCGCCGATCACGGCGCAACCTTTCATAAAACGGCAAAAATATTATATAGGCCTCAAATCCGACAGAAACGGCGATAAGTCTCTACCCCTTCGTCGGCCCGCAAAGCGGTTGTCATATTACCTGAGAATGGCCAGCTGAATGACTGTCATATCCCGTATCGAAAGCATGCCTACCATCACTGGCTTTCAGGACACGACTCCCACTCCCGTTCCCACCGCTTCCAACCAGAAGCGTCGTTACGGTGATTTCGCGACCTTCACGGAAGCGCTGGACTACGCTGCCGAAGGCACTGCGGGATACAACATCTATTCCGGGCGTGGCGTCCTGCTCGAAGCGCTGCCTTACAGCCTGCTGCGCGAACAGGCCCGTGAAATGGCGCGCCGACTGCTGACGCTCGGGCTTCAAGCTGGAGATCGCGTCGGCCTCATCGCAGAGAGCGACGGTGATTTCGCCCGTATCTTCTTTGGCTGCCAGTATGCCGGCCTTGTCGCCACACCCATGCCGCTGCCTGTCGCATTCGGTGGTCGTGAGACGTATGTCGGCACGATCCGCGGCATGATCGAGACCGCCGATGTCTCGGCCATTGTGGTGCCGGAGATCATCGCTGGCTGGACAGATGACATCATCGCCGGCTTCGACCTGAAGTTTGGTGGCTCACCGGCCCAGCTGATGGAGCTTCCCGCCGCCGAGCGTCTCCTGCCGACCATCAGACCGGACGATCTGTCCTATCTCCAGTTCTCCTCGGGCAGCACGCGCTTCCCGAAGGGTGTCTGCGTGACCCAGCGCTCCGGCATGGCCAACGCCCACTCCATCAGCCATGACGGCCTTCAGGTCCGTGAGACAGGCGACCGCTGCGTCTCTTGGCTGCCGCTCTACCATGACATGGGACTCGTCGGATTCTTCCTGACGCCGATGGCCTGTCAGCTGACCGTGGACCTGCTGCCAACACGTGAGTTCGCGCGCCGTCCGCATGTCTGGCTGGACCTGATCTCCCGCAACAAGGGCACGCTGTCCTACAGCCCGTCCTTTGGCTACGATCTCTGCTCACGGCGCTCCGGCGCTGCCGACATCGATCTTTCAACCTGGCGTGTCGCTGGAATCGGTGGCGACATGATTCGCCCCCATATCCTTGAGAACTTCGCCGAGCGTTTCGCTTCGCAGGGATTCGACGCCCGCGCATTCGTCGCCAGCTACGGCATGGCTGAAGCCACGCTCGCCATCAGCTTCGCTCCGCTGAATGTCGGCCTGCGGACCGATACGATCGACCTGCGTCGTCTGGAAACGGAAGGCGTGGCGCATCCCTGCAATGACCCGTCCCACCTGCTGCGGACCTTCGTGCTGTGCGGCGAGGTTCTGCCCGGCCATGAAATCGAGGTCCGGGCGCCCAACGGTTCCGTTCAGCCGGAGCGCCATATCGGCACGATCTATGCGCGCGGCCCCAGCCTGATGAGCGGCTATTTCCGCCTCCCGAAAGAAAGCGCCGAGGCTCTCAGCGCCGACGGATGGCTGAACACGGGCGATCTTGGCTACATGCTGGATGGACAGATTGTTGTGACCGGCCGGGCCAAAGACCTCATCATCATCAACGGTCGGAATATCTGGCCGCAGGATCTTGAATGGAGCGCCGAGAACGAGATCGAGGGACTCCGCAACCATGACGTGGCGGTCTTTTCCGTCGAAGAGAATCGCGAGGAAAAGGTCGTGGCGCTGGTCCATTGTCGCGCCACGTCTCCCGAAGCCCGCACGTCTCTGACCGAACAGGTCAGCTCGGTCTTCCGGCGTCACGGCGTGGACGCGACCGTGATCCTGCTGCCGCCGCACTCCCTGCCGCAGACCTCTTCCGGCAAGCTCACCCGGGCCAAGGCCAAGACGATGCTTCTGGCAGGCGCTTTCAACCGGCTCGACGAACACACACAGTCCGCCGCCTGATTTCGGGGCGGCTCAAGGCCCGGTTCACAGGGCTTCCTCCGCCCCGATGTCCTCCTGTCACATCCGGGCGGCGCCTGGGGCGTGACATTACCTCTGGCGAATGACCGGCTTTTCCGCCATAACCCCGCAGTTGAGCGGAGAGATGCCTTCACAGGTTACTCCGCAATGACTGTTTTAAGGTGCCCGAATGAGTGAAACGGTTCAGGACGTCTCGGCTCTGATCATCAACAAGCTCCTTGCCAATCCCAAGGTGCCCCGTGACATCAACGGATCCAGCAAGATTGTCGAAGACCTCGCGTTCGACTCGCTCGCGGTCATGAATTTCGTCATGGAAATCGAGGATGAGCTGGACGTGTCCGTGCCTCTCGACCGTCTGGCCGAGATCCGCACGATCGACGACCTCGCTGAATGCATCGTCTCCCTGAAGAAGGGCGGCTGATTGGTCATGAGCATCTTCGACAAATTCCGTGGCGTCGAACAGCGCCTCGCCGAGCTGCAGGCCGAGGGAGGGCGCAATCCGTTCTCCGTCGTCATCGAGCGTCCGCTGTCATCGACCGTCGGGATTATCGAAGGCCGCGAGACCCTTCTGTTCGGCACCAACAACTATCTTGGCCTGAGCCAGTCTCCGCGCGCCATTGAGGCTGCCGTAAAGGCCGTGAAGGCCCGTGGCGTCGGCACGACCGGCTCACGCATCGCCAACGGCACGCAGAGTCTGCACGAACAGCTTGAGCAGCGCATCGCCAGCTTCTTTCACCAGAAGCACTGCATGGTCTTCTCGACAGGCTACCAGGCCAATCTCGGCATGATCTCCACGCTGGCCGGCAAGGGCGACTACCTGCTGCTGGACGCCGACAGTCATGCCAGCATCTATGACGCCAGCCGTCTCGGTCACGCGCAGGTCATCCGTTTCCGGCACAACGACCCGGACGACCTGCACAAGCGCCTGAACCGGATCAAGGACGAACCGGGCGCGAAGCTGGTGGTGGTCGAAGGCATCTACTCGATGACCGGCAACGTCGTTCCCATGGCGGAAATGGCCGCTGTGAAGCGCGAGACCGGCTCGACCCTTCTGGTGGACGAGGCCCATTCCTTCGGCGTACTCGGCCCGAACGGGCGCGGTGTGGCGGAAGCCGCCGGCGTGGAAGACGATGTCGATTTCATTGTCGGCACCTTCTCCAAGAGTCTCGGCACCGTGGGCGGTTACTGTGTCTCCCGTCATCCTGAACTGGAACTGGTGCGCCTGCACTGCCGCCCCTACATGTTCACCGCCTCGCTGCCGCCGGAAGTCATCGCGGCGACCATGGCCGCGCTGGACGACATGGAAGCGCAGCCGGAACTCCGCACACGCCTGATGGACAATGCGGCCCGCTTCCACGCTGGCCTCAACAGGCTTGGCCTGACGACGGGCAAGACGGTCAGCCCGGTTGTCGGTGTGGTTCTGGAGACGATTCCGGAAGCCATCATGCTGTGGAACACGCTCCTCAGCCTCGGCCTCTACGTCAATCTGAGCCTGCCGCCCGCAACGCCGGACCATCATCCGCTACTGCGCTGCTCCGTCATGGCGACGCATACCAGCGAGCAGATTGACCGCGCCGTGGAGATCTTCGGCGAAGCTATGGCGCGACTGCCTGCTTCTGCCTGAGGGCAGTGGCGAGGCGGCTCATTCCGCCTTTCTCAAGCATAAAGAAGTTTTTGGGTGCCGCCTTTTTGAAAAAAGGCGGCACCCAAAAACCTTTGACTTGTTTCCTTACACAGGAAAAGCGCGACGTCCGAAGCGGAACCGGGTCGGACGATACGGCAGCGGGTCGATGTAAGGCGTTTCACCCTTCATCATCTCGGCGCACAGGCGGCCAGTCGCCGGACCGAGCGTGAAGCCCTGATGCGCGTGGCCAAAGTGGAACCACAGCCCGGTGTGGGCCGGGGCCTCGCCGATGATCGGCAGCATGTCGGCCACGCAGGGACGGCTTCCTATCCACGGCGTCGTTTCCACCGCCTCGCCGATATCCAGCATTTCCCGCGCCAGCTTCTCGCTTTTCAGAATCTGCTTCCATGAAGGCGGCGCATCCCGCAGGGCGAACTCGGCTCCCGTGGTGACACGCAGCCCCTGCGCCATCGGCAGCAGCGCCACGCCGGCATCCGTGTCGATCATCGGCGCGTTGAGATGACCGTCCCATCTGAAGTGACGATGATAGCCGCGCTTCACGAAGAGCGGGAATTTATACCCCATGGAGCGCGTCAGATCGGAAGACCACGGCCCCAGCGCAATGACCGCCTGCTCGGCGGACACCGGTCCGTCAGCCGTCCGGACCGTCCAGCCTGAAGCCAGATGCGCCAGCGTCCGGGCGTCGCCATGCACGATCTTCCCACCACCGGCGACGAACAGATCAGCATAACGCTGCACGAGCGCGCCGGGGTCTTTCACGCTGTAGGGAGATGGCCAGTAAACGCCGCCCGTCATTTTGCGATGCAGGGCAGGTTCCGCACGGGACAGCGTCGCACTGTCGAGAATCCGGCCTTCGACGCCAAACTCACGGGCGAGATGACGCGCTCTGGCGGCGCCGTCAGCGAATCCCTTTTCCGTGCGGAAGATCTGGGTCCAGCCGCCGTGTCTGACCAGATCTCCAGCGCCCGCCGCATCAATCATGCGGTCATGCTCGGTCAGACAGTGACGGATCAGGGCCTCGAAGCCGCGTGTGATCGTGTCATAACGCTTTGGTCCGGAATTCCACCAGTATTCCACCAGCCGGGGCGCGATGGCGGCCAGATCGGACAGGCGGTAATTGACATCATTCCCCTGCCTGAGCGCGACCTGCACCAGTTTCTGGAAATCATGCGGAAAGGCGTAAGGCTCGACGGCCTCGCGCTGGATCAGCCCGGCATTGCCGTAGGACGTCTCACGTCCCGGCTCGCCGCGCTCAACCAGAACGACGTCGTAACCACGCTGCTGAAGGTGCCATGCGGTGCTGACACCGACCATGCCTCCACCGAGAACAAGTGCTGACCGCGCCATGCAAAGACACTCCCGTCCGGACAGGGAGCCTGTGGCTCCCGATGATTGTTTTGCCTGATTTTTCCTACCGTAAAGCGCGCGGCTTTCCCATACGTGGCCGGGACATGCCTGATGGATTTTCCCGGTTGGCGGAGAGGAAGGGGTATTCTTTCAAAAAAGAAACAAAACTTTGGTTGATTGAAAGATGCCATAGTCGAGCAAACCGACTTCCAGACACACAAAAGTCTTCCTGCTTCTTTTTCTTCCGAATTCCCTCACATCACTCAGGACGACCGCGAGAAAACTCCAGCCCGGGCCAGTCGCCACAGTACAGCCGGCGCGCACAGGATCGGATGGCGTTCGGCAAACGGGGTGAGCGTTATGGCGATCCCGCTGTGACGCTGGATTTTCCAGACCAGATACTGCGCTCCACCGGTAAAGGTGAACGCTCCCTTGATCAGGCGCGCAACGTTCAGCGGACGGCCCAGCCGTGCACGGGCCGTCCAACGACGAAGGGCGGTTGTATGCTCGGCAGGCGCAATATCCGGCGCAATCTCTCCGTCAGACAGAACAGAGGCTTCCAGCCCTCCGGCCACCCAGGACGCCGTCAGAAGCTGGCTGAACCGGGCCTCCTCGCCTTCGATCAGACTGCGGGAGCGGCCGGTTTTCTCGACTCTCAGTTCCGCGGCGTAGGTCCTGCGGAAAAGCGCCTCCCAATACTGTTCCGGCCGACCGTGCTCCGGCCCCAGTTCGGCAGCCCAGCGGGCGGCGGTACCAACAGCGCGGACAACGCACCGCAGCAGGGAATCCGCAGCCCCGGAATCACGCACCCAGACGAGACGGACCGGCTGGGAAAAGCGCGACCAGATGGTCGTGTCCCGGCTTTGAGGCCGTGTCAGACGACGGAACTGGGCCAGTGTCAGGATCGCCACCTTGGCCCGGAGCGGCACGCCGTCGATTTCATGCTCATGATATTCGACATTCGGCGGCAGCACGGCGTTCGCCAGACGCGCCAGCCGACCGCGCGGCCAGTCCGCCTGCCGGTCCACGATCACATAGAAATCGAGCACACCCTCTGCGAGAGCTTCGGGCGTCGTATCGCCCTTTGTCAGCGTCCTCACCAGCGAACCATAAAACAGAACGCCGACAGGCCGCGCCGATCCGATCATGCGTTCCACGAAGCGGGTGATGATGGGGGGAACGGGTTCCGTCAGTTCAGCGACCACGGTCCGGGCCACCACACCCGCCGCACGCGCCGATGCCAGTGTCCGGTCGGAGGTCAGCATCGGACAAAGGCCATGCGCGGCCCCTCCGTCAGATGCAGCAGACCATCCGCACCAGCCTCCAGTTCTTCCCCATCCATCACCAGACGATCCTGTGTGCTGATGCTGATGGTCGCCGCCATGCCACTGCGATAGGCATTGGAACCTCGCAGTCGAGCCGAGATACGCCCCCGCAGAACCGAGAAAAGATTCCGCGCCAGACGGGGCGGATGTCCGAGAATATCGAGATAGATCAGGCCGCCTGTCGGACTGGAATCAAGCCAGAAAGGCCAGGCGCCGCGGGACAGCTTGTGCAGCCCCGTGCAGAGGAAAAGAAAGCGGGGATGAGCATCCGGTGCTCCACCGTCCACGGTAACGGTCATCGGGGAACCGCCGAGCCACTGGTTCCGAACTTCTTTCCTGAAAAAAAGCCGCAATCCCCACAGAACGGTCGCGAAAATGGCCGTGTCATGAGCGTAACGGTCGAGAATGGCGGGGTTGTGCGCCAGCTCGATGGCGCGGGTGAAGGCCGCCAGCCCACCGAACATCCCGGCGACGGGCTGTCGGTCCGGGTCGCTCCATGAAACAATGACCGGCTGACGCCAGGACACGTCGTTCATCAGCGTTCCCTGCCCCGCTTTCTCCAGAAGGCGCGTCAGAGCAGGCATTTCCCTCAGACTGCATCCCACATCACTGGCGATCAGGTTGGTGTTGCCTGACGGCAGGATGGAGAGAGCCGGAAGACGCTCGTGAGGATAGGCGTTCAGGACAGCGCTGATGACATGACTGACAGTTCCGTCGCCGCCATCCACCGCAATCACGCGGACATCCTGACGCGCCAGTTCTTCAATCGCTTCGACCAGCCCGTTCCGGCCTTCAGGGCATATAAAGAGCGGACCTAGCGCCGCTCGGGCCTGCTCGGCGAATTGCCCACCGCTCTTTATATTACGACGACTGCGCGGATTATGAATCAGGGCTACGCGTTCAGGCATTCGGCAATCCGCTCTTTCCAGACCACCGTCCCGGACGGCTCATTTCGTGAATACGCGGCGTCATATAGACGTGCATCGCAGACTTGTCACATTTCCGGCTCTGGCCTCTCTGCGCACGGCGGTCCCGGTCATGCGTCGCACGCAGACCATCCCTGTGGATCATGGCGTTTAATTGATAGCCTGACCCGCAGCTTTGCGGGCTTCGAAAAAAGATGCGTTCTGGTGTAGAGAAGAACGCTGCCTATTAATTCCACCCTCAGCACTCTTGATTGACCGGGCGGTTTGGGGGATCGATGCAGCAGATTGGGAGCAAGGCCCCTTTCAGGAACCGTGACCCTCAAGGGATCTGCACAGGCAGGTCAGGAAGCCGCACCTTGTCAGCCGTTCTGGCACATCTGTCTGATCCACATCTGCCGCTCGAAATCGTGCCGTCCCGTAGGGAATGGGCGATCAAGCGGATCATCAGCATGATCTCATGGCGCTTCAACAGACGTCATATTCACAGAACCAGGGCGCTCGCCGCCGTCATGCGCGATATCGACGCCTGCGGAGCCGATGCGCTGGCCATCACCGGCGATCTCACCAATCTGGGCACGCGCGAGGAATGTATCGCCGCCACGCGATGGCTCGATCGCCTGCCGACACCCCGCGCCGTCATCCCCGGCAACCACGACACCATGATCCGGGCGTCCTGGGCGGACGGGCCGGGACTGTGGCGCGATGTCGGCGGCATGCCTGATGAGGAGACTCCCGTTTTCCTGAGAGTCGGAGACGCCGCCCTGATCGGCGTCAGTTCCGCCGTTCCCTCACCGCCCTTTTTCGCCTCTGGCCGGGTCAGTGACATCCAGATCGACAGAATGGCCGAACTGCTCCGGCGCACGGGTGAGCAGGGACTGTGCCGCGTCGTCATGATTCATCACCCGCCACGCAAGGGCTTGGTTCTCTGGAGCAAGGCGTTACGGGGGCTGGATCGTTTCACGGAAGCCGTCCGGTCCGCCGGTGCGGAGATGGTCCTGCACGGCCACTCCCATCAGGGGACATTCAGCACGATACCCGACAGCGAGATCCCGGTCATCGGCGTCACCTCCGCGTCGCACAGACCGGGCCATAGTCTGAAACGGGCGGCAGGCTGGAACAGGATCAGCATCCACAAGGAAGACCGTGACTGGCAGATCACGGTGGAATCCCGTCGCCTTGCACCGGACGGGCAGCTTCATGACTTCCGGACGACCCGCTTCACACGCCCCGCCCTGCGAGCAGAAGCGGACATCCGGCCCACGAAAGAGTCCGTGCTGTGACGACACCGGGGAATGACCGCTACAGGCCGCCTCTGGCGAGGCTGCCCTCCTGGATTCGTCCCGGCACACTCGACACCTACCTGCTGGGTCAGACCATTCCACCCTTTGTCATCGCCGTTTCGGTAGTGCTGATCGCGCTCCTGCTCGAACGGCTTCTGGTGCTTCTCAACGTGCTGGCGTCCGAGGCCAGTCCGTTTTTCACCCTGCTGCGGCTCCTGGCCGACCTGATGCCCCACTATCTGGGGCTGGCCATGCCCGCCGCGCTGTGCGTGTCCGTCTTCACGGTCATCCGACGCATGAGTGAGGGCGACGAGATCGACGCCCTGATGAGCAGCGGCGTCTCTCTGGCGCGCATCTGTCGCCCTTTCGCGCTGACGGGCGCTGCGATCGGGCTGCTTTCGATTCTGCTTTACGGCTATATCCAGCCCCATGCCCGTTACCAGTTCCGGGAAGGATTCTATTTCGCCAGCCACGCCGGATGGGCGCCCGTTCTTCAGTCCGGCATGTTCGCGTCCCCCTCCCCTCGCCTGATGCTGACAGCCGACCATGTCAGTCACGCAGGGTCGCAGCTGAAAGGCGTGTTCATCAGGGATCTGAGCGAGGGCAAGGAACGCGACATCACGGCGCAGACCGGCTCCCTCCGCACGGACGCCGCCAAGGGAGAAGTCCAGATCGAGCTGTTCCATGGCTCGATCCTGACCATCCGGCCCGGTGTGCAACCCACCGTGACGACTTTCGATCATGCACAACGTCTGATCAGCCGCACGAACAAGGCGACGTTCCGTACCCGTGGCGATGATGAGCGTGAACTGACCTCGCGTGAACTCGCCCGTAAGATCGACGCGGTTCGCCATGCCGCGAAGACGGACACGTCACGGGACACGGATACAGATCTGATACCGGCTCCCGAGGTCTCGGACAGCAACGACATTCCCCTGACGAACATGCGGGCCGAACTGAATTTCCGGCTGGCCCGCAGTCTGTCGATCCCTTTCATTCCCGTTCTCGCCACGGCTCTGGCCGTGATCGGCAAACGCAGACGGGGCAGCGCCGGACTCGCGGTCGCAGTCCTGCTGCTGGTGACCTATGACCATATCCTCCAGCTTGGAGAGAGCCTGATCGCCAGCGGCAAATCCTCGCCGCTTCTGGTCATCTGGCTGCCGACCGTCGTGTTCTGCACCGCCTGCACCCTGCTGCTGCTGTTCCGGGCCAGCATCCTGCCGATCCGGCGCAGTCGCCCTGCGACTCCTCCCACAGGCTCCTCCGGGGATATAGTGGAGGGAGCCCGATGACCGAAGAGCGGATCGCAAAAGGTCCCCGCCACGTTCTTCTGCGCTATCTTTCCCGCACGCTCATTTCCCGCACGGTGATGTGCTGCGGCATCCTCATCGCCCTCATGGAGATTCTCGCGCTCCTTGAGCAGATGACGCCGATCCTCAAGCGTCACCTCGGCGTCAAGGGCGTGCTGACCTACATGGGGCTGCATCTGCCCGCGATGCTCCAGACCGCCCTGCCCCTCAGCGTGCTGATCGCCGGGTTGCTGATGTTCACGCAGATGACCATCTCCAGTGAAATCGCCATCCTCAGGGCGGCGGGTCTTTCTCCGTGGGGTTTTCTGAGGAAGCTGCTGCCGTCCGCGATTCTGATCGGACTGTTCGGGTGCGTGCTGGAGGATCAGATCACGCCGCGCTCGGAACTGGCTCTTGCATCGTGGTGGAACCGCACCAATCCGACTCCGGCCAACGGCAAGGCGTTCTGGTTTCACGTTCCCGATGGTGTCGCCCAGGCCTGCATGGGGTCCGCCATCGGACTCCCCGCGACCGACAGTGAGCTCGCGCATGTCGGCTATATCGCCCGATCGGGTCGGGAGGCGTTCAATGTCGATCTGTATGACCGCACCGCGGACGGACGGATTCTGCGCACCCTGCACGCAGAGCACGCCGTTTACAGCTACAGCGGCTGGCACCTGTCCGACATTCACTGTGCGACGGTCTCGTTCGCCGAGCTGGACACCACGGCGAACGAGAGCACGGTTCTTGACGCCCTGTGGAAAAATCCGTTCGGGCCGAACGACATGCTGCGGCTTTCGATGGACGCCGCTCCCCTGTCTTCAGGCATGATTCTGGATGCGCTACACGGCAAAATCGCCACCAACCAGACGCCCGGTTACCTCCGCGCGGCCCTGTTCGAGCGCTTTCTCAGACCCCTCGCTCTGATCGTCATGCTTTTATTGGCGATGCCGGTGATCTATATACCCCCCAGAACAGGGCTGAGGAGCTGGCTGCCGGTCTGGTGCCTCGGCGCCGGTCTGTTGTTCATCATTGTGCAGGGCATGTTCCGTGCGATGGGCAACGCAGGTCTCCTACCGGCTCCGGTCGCGACTGTCCCCGGCCTTATCATCTTTGCACTGGCCGCAGGCACCGCGTTATTAAGGAACGAAGACAAATGAGTGGCACCCTGCGGAATCCGACCATCAGGTCCGGGCGGAGCTTCGATCTCGGCAAGATGAATCTGCGTCAGCTCTGGATCGCCTATCTGACCTATCCGACGATTCTGCTGTATTTCGTCCTCATTGTGGTCAGCGTCATTCTCAGCGTACACTTCTTCGCCGGCTGGGGTGCGACAATCACATCCATCCTCGCCGTCATGCTGGTCTATCCGGTCGTCTGGTACTCCCTGCACCGCTGGATTCTGCATGGACAGTGGCTCTACAAATCCCGCTGGACCGCCTCGCTGTGGAAGCGCATCCACTTCGATCATCATCAGGACCCGCATCTGCTGGATGTTCTGTTCGGCGCGCCTGCAACGACTCTGCCCACCATCGGCGCCGTGACGATTCCCGTCGGCTGGCTGATCGGCGGCTGGGGAGCCGCTGCAACGGCTTTCGGCGCGGGTGTGACGATCACTTGTATTTACGAATTCTTTCACTGCATCCAGCATCTGAACTACAAGCCGAAGGCGGCTTGGATCCAGCGGATGAAGGCGTGGCACGTCCTGCATCACTTCCATGATGAAGACGGCAATTTCGGCATCACCAGCTATGTCGTGGATCGTGCGTTCGGCTCTTTCTATGAAGAGGCGCGCGCCCGTCCCCGCAGCCCGAGCGTGTTCAACCTCGGCTACAATCTGGAGCAGGCGAAGCGGTATCCGTGGGTCATGAAGCTGACCGGCTCTCCCCCACGCGATCGTCCCGACGGCGCCCGTCCTTCCACCCGTTCAGCCAACCGTGATGCGGCGTGACTGAGTCCGGCGCAAGTGAATCCGGACTGACAGCGATCGTTCTGGCCGGGTCGCGCGCAGGAGCCGCTGATCCGATGGCGGTCGCCGCCGGGCTTTCGCACAAGGCGCTGATCCCGATTGCCGGAAAACCGATGATCACGCATGTGCTCGATACGCTTCTCGCAGTGCCGTGTATCGGGCGCATTCTTGTCTGTATTGAAAACCCTTCTGTTCTGGACGGCATTCTTCCAGACGGTGTGGAAACGATGGATGCCGCTCAGGGACCGAGCGCGAGCGTTCTTGCCGCGATCCGTGATTGCGGAACACCGCTTCTGGTCACCACGGCGGACAACCCGCTTCTGCGACCGGAATGGGTGCAGTTTTTCCTCGACGATGCCGGAAGCGCCGACATCGCCGTCGGTGTCGCCAGCGAAGCCGCTGTGACGCGGGATGTTCCGGGAACACGCCGAACCTTCATCCGCCTTTCCGATGTCGCCTTTTCTGGCTGCAATCTTTTCCTTTTCCGTACACATGCTTCCGCGAGAGTCGCCATGCTGTGGCGGAAAGTCGAAAAGGAACGCAAGCACCCGCTCCGGATGGGCTGGCTGCTCGGCCCTTCCATCCTGCTGCGATTTCTGCTGAAGCGTCTGGGAACGAAAAACCTGCTGGCGCGCATTCTGAAGCTGACTGGCGCACAGGGGAAGTTTGTCTTCATGCCGGATGGCCGTGCGGCTGTGGATGTGGACAAGCCTGCGGATCTTGTTCTGGTGCGGAAGCTGATGGAAGCGGCTTAGAACGCCGCTTCCTTTTCAGGGATACTATCTTCTTTAAAGAGACTGATGCTCTCTAAAGATTTTTGAAAAATATTCTCCAGAAACTTCTTTGTTATTTATAGTGGTTTTTGACATTTGATCCGTGAATTTGCTGCGTCTTTTCCTCAGAAACAGAAGCGTCTGAGAAAAAGACCCGCATTTATGCGGGCTTTTCAAAATAGCAACAAACCAGACGTGGCCCCACTCCCACTCGATTATTATATCGCAAAAAAAACATTATATTTCAATGCCTTGCGTACACCTCATCGCCTGATACCATGAAAACACCATGACTGGGAGCCGTCATTAAGGATCGTCCTCACTTGCGGAAGTGCGCCGAATTATGCCTCTTCAGCAAGAATAGTAGGTAGCGGCACCTCACGCTCACCCCGGCGATCACGCAGCCTGTAGCGACTTTGATACTGTCGCCGCTGCTTTGTAATTTCGTAGAGGACAATGCCGGAGCTTGTCCCGAGATTGAGGCTTTCGATCATCCCAAACATGGGTATCGATACACACCGTTCACTTCGTTCGACTGCGAGGTCGCTAATCCCCTTTGTCTCGCTCCCAAACCAAACAGCCAACTTCGCATGTTCGGTGTAATCTCCTTCATGAAGGAGAGTATTATTTTTACCTTTTCTATGAGGTGACGTAACGACTGATACGAAATGGTTCTTTTCGAGATGCACAAGGCAATCTTCGGTACTGTCGAAGCGCTTAACGAATGTCCACTTCACTGCGGACACAGATAGTTTCGACAATTTTGGCTCGGTGCGTAATTCGCTCCAGTCGTCTGACAGAATCCGGCGAGGATCGATCACATATACTTTTTCTGCGCCAAGGGCGTTTACGTTTCGGATAACGGTACCGATATTACGCGGGTTTTCCGGGTCTTCGATGACGACGATAAGGTTTTTGCACCGGAAGTCCCGTATCGCCTCGGCCCGCTTTCTAGCGGATCGTTTTTCTGGCTGCTTATCTGCTGTCATCACGTCCAGATGCTCCATCCTCTCAGTAACATACCGAACGACGATGCAGGGCGCCACTCGAAGAAGGGATGTGCGTTTCCTCTCAATCGAGCCCAAAACCACCTGTCTTTAATCCACCCTTCTCAGTCATTCCATCATGCCCAGAATATCGACGCGCTCCAGTAAGCAGCGTGATTGATGCCTGTGTCTATTGCCGCTTGTCGCGGGACGACCGGCGCGGTCCGCAACTGATGCGCCTTCTTTATCAGTGGATGAACGCTATGCTCTCTACGTAGTCGTGAGGCTCACCCGATACCATGATGGGGTCAGACACCCGTTCATGGTATCGGCGTATTCTTCAATGGCGCGTCACCCGAATACCATGAAAAATGCCATTGATGATGTGGGAAACATCGCCATTTTTCATTGATTTATTAAATTAAATCAATGAGTTATATACCCCCTCACTCCCACTCAATCGTACCGGGCGGCTTGGACGTGATGTCATACGTCACGCGGTTGATGCCGCGCACCTCGTTGACGATGCGGCTCGCCACGCGGTTCAGAAACCCCATGTCGAACGGATACACATCCGCCGTCATGCCGTCCGTGCTGGTGACAGCACGCAGCGCCACGGCCTGATCGTAAGTGCGGCCATCGCCCATCACGCCGACCGTGCGGACCGGCAGCAGCACGGCGAAGGCCTGCCAGATGGCGTCATAGAGACCGGCATTACGGATCTCTTCCAGATAGATGGAATCCGCCTTGCGCAGCAGGTCCAGCTTCTCGCGGGTGATGCTGTCGCTCGGAATGCGGATGGCCAGACCCGGTCCGGGGAACGGATGACGGCCGACGATGCTCTCCGGAATATCCAGCTCGCGACCAAGATCACGGACCTCGTCCTTGAACAGCTCACGCAGTGGCTCGACGAGCTTCATGTTCATGCGCTCGGGCAGCCCACCGACATTGTGATGCGACTTGATAGTGACGGAAGGGCCGCCGGTGAAGCTGACACTCTCGATCACATCCGGATAGAGCGTGCCCTGCGCGAGGAACTCCGCGCCGCCGATCTTGGCGGCCTCTTCCTCGAACACTTCGATAAACAGACGGCCGATGGTCTTGCGCTTGATCTCCGGGTCCGTGACGCCTTCCAGCGCCGAGAGGAACATGTCGGATGCGTCGCGGTGGATCAGCTTGATATTGAACTGGCCACGGAACGTCTTGACCACTTCCTCGGCCTCGCCCGCACGGAGCATACCGTGATCGACGAAGATGCAGGTGAGCTGGTCACCGATGGCCTGATGGATCAGTACGGCGGCGACGGAGGAATCCACGCCACCGGACAGGCCGCAGATCACCCGCTTGTCGCCCACCTGCTGACGGATCTTCTCAATCTCGACATCGCGGAACCGGGCCATCGTCCATGTGCCGGTGCAGCCCGCGACATTGTGGGTGAAGTTCTTCAGCAGCGCCGCGCCATGCGGTGTGTGAACCACTTCCGGGTGGAACTGCACGCCATACATGCGGCGCCCCTCGTCGGCGATCACAGCGAACGGCGCACCCTCGGAGATCGCCACGGCGCGGAAGCCGGGCGGCAGTTTCGTCACGCGGTCACCGTGGCTCATCCACACCTGCTCACGGCCGCCACGCGCCCATGCGCCACGGAACAGGGCGCAGTCCTCGGTGATGTCCACAAAGGCGCGACCGAACTCGCGGTGGTCGGAGCCTTCGACCTTGCCGCCAAGCTGGTTGCACATGGCCTGCTGGCCGTAGCAGATGCCGAGCACCGGCACGTTCAGCGCAAACACCACGTCAGGGATGGTCGGCGCACCCTTGTCATGCACGCTGGCCGGACCGCCAGAGAGGATGACGCCGCGCGGCGCAAACTTACGGATACGCTCGTCGCTCGCCGTGAACGGCCAGATTTCGCAGTAAACGCCGCTCTCGCGCACGCGGCGGGCGATGAGCTGCGTCACCTGTGAGCCGAAATCAAGGATCAGGATCCGATCGGCGTGCAGGGAGGCGTCGAGGGCGGGTGTGGCGGCGTCCTGATCTTTGGCGGACATGAAGGGCTCCTTAAGGCACGACATCGGGGTGACGCACTACATTGCAGCATGCTTTTGGCGCGGTATAGGACGAGCGTGCGCCGACGTCACCCGTTTCCCTCATATTTGGGTTAGGATGGCGTCCGCAACCCGTATCAGCCAGAGGTCCCGTTCATGCGCTTTTCCGTTTCACACACGCTTCGCGCCCATCTGCTGATCGGGGGTCTGCTGGCCGGAGGTCTGCTCGGCGGCACGGCCTCGCCCGCCCTTGCTTCAGCGCAGGATGATCCGCTCGGCGACTGGATCGGGACGCTGGTGACCGACAAGGGAACCTGCCCGGATGAGAAACCTTCCGTTCTGCAGGTGAGGTCTGAAAAACTGTTTTTTGCGCCGGGCACCGGCACGCTGGTGCTGCGCGGCGTGCCGGACAAGAGTCACAAGCGCTTTCACGCCCAGCTGCTGCTCAAGGACATGAAGGAGCGTCCCCTGCCGATGGTATTCGAAGGCCATCCTGAAGGCGACACCATTGTTGGCGTCTACGGCACGCCGAACTGCCGGGCCCATATTGTGCTGACACGTCCTCAGGGGAGTGCATGGAAGAACTTTATGGGTGATCAGTGAAGGTTTCCGGGGCGTTTTCAAAGGGTAACGGTCTCTGAAGCTTTTTGGAAAACACTTCACCAGAAACTTCTTCATGGTGCTCTGTTTCTGGTTGTGGCGGTGCAACGCATGGGGCTGACAGGCTTGCGAGAGGCGACCTCGCGCCATATTCCCAAGGTTCCTTCCGGCAACTGAAAGACCGTCCGCCATGAAACTGACCGGCCAGATCGTTCTCCCTGATCGCGTTGTTTCCGGTGAGGTGGTCTTCGACGAAACCGGCATCCAGTCGGTCACGCCGCGTCCCGATGCGGGACGGCGTTTCATCCTGCCCGGCTTCATCGACGGACATGTTCACGGCGGCGACGGAGCCGACACCATGGACGGAGTCGCGGCCATTCACCGCCTGTCGCGCTTTCACCTGACACACGGCACCACGACCATTCTGCCCACCACCATCACCAGCCCCTGGCGCGAGGTGATGGGCGCGCTGCGGGCGGTGGCGGAGGCACGCAACGCCCCATCGGGGAATGGGCCGGCCATCCACGGCGCGCATCTGGAAGGGCCGTTCGTCAGCCCGCACAAGCTGGGCGCACAGCCCCCTTTCGCCATTCCGCCGACGCCGGACCGTGTAGAGGAGGCGCTGGAGACCGGCATCGTCCGCGTCGTCACCCTCGCGCCGGAACTCGATCACGCCGACACCGCCATGCGCCGCTTTGCGGAGGCCGGTGTGCGCGTCAGCCTCGGTCATACCGTCGCCGGTTATGAAGAAACGGAACAGGCGATCTGCCGTGTCTGCGCTGCCGGAGGCACCATCGGCGCGACCCATCTGTTCAACGCCATGGCCCCGATCCAGAGCCGCAATCCCGGCCCTGTCACGGCACTGATGTGCAGCGACGCCGGTTATGCCGAGATGATCTTCGACACCCACCACGTTCACCCGGCCACATTCCGTCTGGCGTCCCGTGTCATGGGCGAGCGGCTGCTGTTCGTGACCGACGCCATGCGCGGCACCGGGCAACCAGAAGGGCCGAGCCAGCTTGGCGGACAGGATGTTGTCATCCGCGACGGCGCTGTGCGACTTCCCGACGGCACCCTTGCGGGCAGCGTGCTGACGTTCGACGTCGCATTACGCAACGCCGTGACAGTGGGCGGCGTGTCCCTCCCCGCCGCAAGCCGCCTCACCTCGACCAGCCCCGCCGCCTATCTCGGCCTGCACGATCGCGGACGCATCGCACCGGGACTGCGGGCCGATCTGGTGGTGATGGATGAAGGGTTTGAGGTGACGGAGGCGTTTGTGGGTGGGGAGAGGGTCGTTTGAGATCTGCGAAAGGAAGCGTTTTACGATCAATAGAAAAAAATAATTTTATTTTTTAATCCAGCTACTTGGATGAAGCAAATCGAAGAATCTGCCCAAATAAAATGATCTATTTTCACAAAAACTACCCTTTTTAATTTTCCTGCATAATATGCTAACTATCTGTCAAACATGGAGTATTTTCACATGGCCAATAGATTTGATTGGAACGCTCTAGAACAAAAAATTTCTAATGTCATGAATGAGAATGATGAGTTAAACAGAACAAAAGCTCTTACAGCTGTAGCTGCCTCGGCCATCTTAGAAATAGATTTGGATCAAGCGATAGATTCTATCACCGACGGCAGTGATGATAGAGGAGTAGATGCACTTTTTATTGATGATCGCGACAGCCGAAAAGATATTCATCTATTTCAAGCAAAGTGTGTTTCAAGTTTTGATAAGGCAAAAAACAACTTCCCAAGTGGAGAAATTGATAAAATAGCATCCTTCATCGTTGACTTAACTGGACACGATCATGAAGCTCTAACATCATCAAATCCAATATTAAGAGAAAAGATAAAAGATGCAATAGATATATTATCAGAGCCTAACGCTACACTCACGGTTCATTTCGTGGGAAATATGGCGCCGTTAACCGAAGCCGAAACCAAAAGAGTGAATACGGCATTTTCAAGATATAGAGCTATATCCTTTGAGATGCACGATCTGGATACATTATCTGATTTCTTTTTGGAAAAAAAAGCCCCTTCACTCAACCGAGAGATAACTGTAGTTGATACTAACTTTTTTGAACGTGTAGACCGAAATATAAAAGGAATTGTTTGTTCAATATCTGCACCAGACATTATAAATATGATCAGATCGACGGAAGATCCAGAAAATGTAGATATGAAGATTTTCGATCAAAATGTAAGAATATACTTAAAAAAACAAAACAGGATTAACAAGAGAATTATAGAATCCGCACTATCTGATCAAAACCATATGTTTTGGTATCAGAATAACGGAATTACAATGACTTGCGATAAAATCGACGTAGCACCATCAAAACGTGCGCCAAAACTAAAACTGCACAACGTTCAAATTGTTAACGGTGGACAAACATCGAATTGTTTGTTTGAAGCGAATAAAGCAGATGCCAATAAAGTAGAAGATGTCATAATCTTAACCAGAATAATAGAAACAACATCCGATGAAGTTAAATCGACAATCTCTGAAACAACCAACAGTCAAACACCAATAAATGTAAGAGACTTACGCTCAAACGATCGACAACAGAGACAATTAGAAGAATCCATTCTTGACATAGGATATTATTACGAAAGAAAAACGAGCCAGCACTCTGAGCAATCATCCGACCTTAGGGTGGATGCATTAAGTGCTGGGCAAGCATACCTTGCTTATGCAGTTGGGTTTCCTGAGGTTGCGAAGAAAGATAGAGGCCGCGTTTTTGGTGATCTGTATGAAACAGTGTTTTCAGAGCAACTAACCGCCGAAAAACTTCTTAACTCGTATCTAATAATGAAAAAAATAGATGAGCACAAAAAAAATGTAAGAAAGAATATAAGCAAAGAAATCCCTTTAAAGAAAGGAGAAATCTCAATAATTGACGGAGCCTTCCACGTTCTATTTGCGATAAGCCAGATCTGCACCAGAGATGGAAAGGATCGATGGAATGTTGAGCAAGCGACGCAGTGTATTCCTGAAGCTCTCAATGTTATATCAAATCTCTATGAAGATCGTCGCGAAACCATACCAAACTTTTCTTCGAATCGTTTCTTCAAAGATGCAAAAACAAAAGATATTGTAATAATTGAGCTTAATAAAAATAAAAAAGACAAGCCTATTTATCCGGATATTTTTACATATTAACAAGCAACGCCTAACCAGAAATAATCTACGATCAAAGGGGCCGCGCCCCTTTGTGGGGTAGGGGGCAAAGCCCCCGCCATCACCGTGCAGGCAACGCCGCCTTCACCCCTTTTTCCCGAATGATCTTGCGGATTTCGACCACTTTCTGATCGAGAGCTGTAGTGTCCAGATCCCGCCATGCGTCGAAAGCGGGCAGGCCCAGCGCCGTTGTGAAATCGTCAGACTTTGCGAGCTTCCACTGGGCGTCCCTGAACGTCGGCTCGTTGGGCGTGTAGTGATCGCCCTTCTCGTTCACACCGCGCAGCATTTCGAGATAGGCCGCCATGCCGAAAGCGATGCGGGCGATGTCGCGCTTACCTTCGAGCGCCTTTCTGACCGTATCCGTCCAGAAGACCTGAATCTTCGAGCTGCCATCACCCGCAATCCGAAGCGTCTGGTCGCCCATCGCCGCATTGGAAAAGCGGTGCAGCACACTGTCACGATAGTCTTCAAGGCTCAGACCTTCAGGCGCCTTGAGCGTGGGAATGACATCTTCGTTCAGGAATGTCTCGACATTGCCACGCAGATCGGAATCTTTCACGGCTTCAGCAACATACTCATAACCGACGAGAATGCCGGGGAAGCACAGCATGATGTGTGAAGCGTTGAGCATGCGGATCTTCACCTGCTCATAGGGCGTCACGTCCTCGACGAACTGCACGCCAGCCTTTTCCAGTGGCGGCCGTCCATCCGCGAACCGGTCTTCCATGACCCACTGATGAAAATCTTCGGCCATGACAGGAAGATCATCATCCAGACCACTTTCCTTGTTCAGCCTGTCATAGATGTCCGGCGTGACGGTGGGAGTGATGCGGTCCACCATGCTGTTGGGGAACGTGGCGTTGTCCTCGATCCAACTGGCAAGATCCGCATCGCGGGCGCGGGCGTAGCCGAGGAACGCCTTGCGGGCGACGTTGCCATTGTGACGCAGGTTGTCGCAGGACATGACGGTAAAGGCGGGAAGACCAGCCTCACGACGACGGCGCAACCCCTCCACGACATAGCCGAAAACGGTGGAAGGCTTTTCCGGATTCTGAAGATCTGCCTTGACGCTTTCGCCCTCGAGATCAAACTCTCCGGTTTTCTCATCCATATTGTAACCACCTTCTGTGATGGTCATGGAAACGATGCGGATCGCCGGATCAGCAAGGTGTTTCAACACGGCTTCAGGATCTGCCGGAGCAAGAAGATAGTCCCGCAGGCATCCGATGATCCGCGTGGAGTGTTCTCCAGAGGGTGAGGGTGCGGTCAGCGAATAGAGGCAATCCTGAGCGGTGAAGGTCTCTGCCTTTTTTCTGGAGCGCTCGCTTCCCGTAAGCCCGACGCCGACAATCCCCCATTCCGGATCATCCTTGAGAATTTCATCAACATAGAAGGCTTCATGAGCACGAAAAAAATTACCAACCCCAAAATGAAGAATACCGTTTTTTATCTTTTTGATATCGTAAAGAGGACCATTCACTCCAACAGGAAGACTGGAAAGATTCTTTTCTGCAATCATGATTTCTGTCTATCTCCATATCTATTTCCAAATACCATACGACAGAATGGGGTATTTTTCAAACAATACCCAAAAAATTCACTCTGATTTTAAATACTCCATTTTTATTTCATATTCTTTTTCATCCACGCTGTTGCGAATGAGCAGTGCGAAACCAGTTTCAGGCCCTCTGCCCGCGCAACGTCACAGGCGTGCCTCACAAGCGCCGACCCTACACCCCGCCCAGCCAGCGCTTCGGGCACGTCGGTATGCAGGATGGTCAGGCTCTCGCTCGATTTCGCATAGTCCAGCCACGCCGTGACCTGATCCACTTCTGTCTCAAAGCGATTCTCGGCCCGATTGTCTCGTATATTCATGCAGCCTCCTGCCTCGCCGGAACGTGCCCGTCATTCACATAAACGCATGGCCGGGAAAGAGTTTCTGCGTTCCCAAAGAAGCATGAAATTTCAATACCTCCAGCCTGATCCTGCTCCAGCAGTCCTGTGATCGCAGCCCCGAAGTGCGACAAACATATCACTTTTCCGTCGTAAACGAGGCAGGCTGTCTTTTATGGATAGACACATTTGAAACAAATGCATGATTTTGAGCGTAAGGCGTCAAGCGAATTAGAGGCCTGCCAAAAAGTGAGAATGTGACCCGTCCATGACCAGCACTCCCGAATCAGTCTCTTCCCTGCCAACATCCGCAGCACACCAGCGAACACAGCATCCTGTGCGAGCCATCATTCAGGTCACCAGCGGAAACATGCTGGAAATGTATGATTTTATGGTGTTCGGTTATTATGCAGCGGCCATTGGCGCGGCTTTTTTTCCTTCCAAAGATCCTTCAGCCCAGCTTCTGCAGTCATTTGCGACATTCGGCGCAGGATTTCTCATGCGTCCGCTGGGCGCCATCATTCTGGGCGCTTATGTGGACCGGATCGGCCGGAGAAAAGGACTGCTTCTCACGCTCGCGCTCATGTCAGTGGGAACACTCTCCCTCACCCTGACCCCGAGCTATGCGACAATCGGGTTTATCGCACCGCTGCTTATTCTGTGCGGACGGCTTCTGCAGGGCTTCTCCGCTGGCGTCGAACTGGGATCGACCTCAGTCTATCTCTCCGAAATTGCAACGGACAGAACACGCGGCTTTGTCGTCGCCTTTCAGTCCGCCTCGCAACAGGTGGCCGTGATGGCCGCAGCCGCCATCGGCGTGACTCTGACGGCTTTCATTGAGCCAGACCAGATGGCCTCATGGGGGTGGCGTGTCCCCCTGCTGATCGGCTGCCTGATTGTTCCGGTTCTCTTTTTTCTACGACGCAATCTGAAAGAGACCGAATCTTTCGAGAAGATCCATCATCACCCCACATTTCGTGAAACGCTTTCGGCTCTGCTGAAAGACTGGCGCATCTGCCTGACCGGAATCATGATGGTGCTGATGACCACCACATCATTTTACGTCATCACAGCTTATACACCGGCTTTCGGACACGCCGTCCTGCATCTGTCATCGCGCGACGCCCTGATTGTGACGCTCTGTGTAGGCATAATGAATTTTCTCGCATTACCATTATTTGGAGCGCTGTCTGACCGCATCGGCCGCAAGCCTCTTCTGACTGGCTCAACCATTCTTGCGATCGCAACAGCATGGCCAGCCATGAAATGGCTGACTGCTGATCCATCCTTCATTCATCTGATGATTGTCGAATTATGGCTTGCACTGATTTACAGCGCCTATAATGGCGGAGCTGTCCCTTTCCTGACGGAAATTGTGCCTCCCCGCATACGGACAACAGGGTTTTCCCTGGCCTATAGTCTGGCGACCTGCATTGGCGGCTTTACTCCAGCCATCTGCACCTGGCTGATCGGAACAACACATGACCGTTCCATGCCCGGCCTATGGCTTTCCCTTGCCGCAGTCTGCGGACTGATCGCCACTCTGGTTGCACGGCCCTATGACAGGAAACCCTCCGTTTCCTGACACGGCTTCAATGATCAACCGACACCCCGATTTATAAGAACTGCGTCCGATGTACATCCAGAAAAAACCCCTGCGTACCCTGCTTCTGTCTGGCGGCACCGCCTCCCTGTTCTGGTCGGCTCAGGCCCTGGCGGCGGATACCGGCGGCGTGGATGTGCGTGCTCTGGCTGAGCTGGTAAAATCACAGGCCAGACAGATTCAGGCCCTGCAAAGTCGTCTGGATGCCATCGAACATGCCCCGGTCCACAAAGCGCCGGCATCGGTGGCGCACCATCAGAGCGTCGCTGAAGTGAACCAGCCTCATGTGCGGATGCCCATTCATGGAAATACGCAGACAGCGTCTTCCGCAAGCGAAAGAAAGCCGGGCACCGATCCCGACGTCACGCCTGTTTTCAGCAATGCGGCCGCTCCTCATACGACATCCACCGCACTCTCTGATCCCGGCCTGTCCAACTACCCTCTGAAAGCTGCAGCTCCCGGAACCTCCGGCGCAGTGTCGGCCATGCCCTCAGGCTCGGCTCCGGTCTATGGTGTTGAATCGACCATTCCCTACTCTTCTCATACGACGACAGTGGGTGGGCTCGTATTGAAATGGGGCCGGGGTCTCCCCGCGATCACCACACCTGACGGTCAGTATTCCATCCGCATTCGTGGACGTATTCTGGCGGATTACGGCGCATCGTTCGGCTCGGATTATCATGATCAGAACGTCTCCCGCACACGGCTTCGCGCGGCGCGGCTCGGCGTGGAAGGACGGGCCAAACAGCTGTCATGGGTGTTTGAAAGTGACTTTGCCGACAACAGCCCTTCCGTCATGAGCGCCTTTGCGACATGGAGCATGAAGTTCGGTGGACATCTGACCGAATTCAGTCTGGGCAACAAATTTAACGAACGCAGTTTTGACGGCTCTACAGGATCGGATGCGACAGTCTTTCTGGACCGCGATCTGGTCGCCAACGCCATTCTGCCGGTCAAGGGATGGTATGGTCTCGGTGGCGCTTTCAAGATCTTTGGCGAAAACTGGCATTTCGCCGCCCAGATTTCGGGTGATGACGTCAATTCGGTCAATAGCTCGAGCAACCTTCGCGATGACCTGACCTATGAAGCCCGTGCGCACTGGATTCCCTATCGCTCGAAAGAATCACTGATCCATCTCGGCGCATGGGGATTTTATGAAGACGTCAAACCCACCGCACAGTTTACCCAGAACATCAGACTGCTCGCCCGCACGGATGATGCTTTCTCTGCGCGCATCAACACGGTGCCGCTTGCGAACTCCATCGCCGGTGGTCTGGAGTTTTTCGCAATCTGGAAATCGGCGTGGCTTCTGGGAGAATATGGGGCACGGCACATGCAGTTCCGCAACAGCTATAACGGAGTGGATCTGGGAGGTCATACCGGCACCATGCAGGCCGCCAGCCTTCAGGCGGGCCTGTTCCTGACAGGAGAAACTCCCAACTACTTTGCCCATACCGGCCAGTGGGCCGCTCCTCGCGTGCTTTCCCCTGTTCTGGATGGCGGTCCCGGCGCGTGGGAAGTCGCTCTGCGTGGAGACTGGCTGGATGCGAAAGACATCCCCTCCGGCGGAAATGCCTGGACCACAACTGCCGGGATCAACTGGTATCTTGTGAACTATGCACGCCTGATGCTGAACTATACCTATGCACATGTGAATAACCGCACCAGTCAGTATCCGGGCGTGACGGGTGGCAATATCGTGGGCATGCGGGCTGGCATTACTTTCTGAGCCTCCCCGCTACAGGGCTCTTCGTAACAGCCCGTTCCCGGAAGCTATTTGTCTGCGGACCGTCATGGACGACCGACAACGCGAGAAAGCGGCAGGCCGACGAGGAAGGTGACGCAGACGCCAAGAGGGACCAGCCATGGAAAGGCGATACTGGTCCCTCCGGGATGAACGCCTGCAATCAGCGCAGCCATGCCCAGCACGGTGACTGTAAAAGCCACGATCGCCCCGTTTTCCGTCACACGACGGCACAGCAGTCCAAGCAGAAACGCTCCCAGCAGCGCGCCGTAGGAATAGCCCGCGATCTGGAAACCGAACAGAAGCACCGACTGGGCTGAGGCTGAAAACGCACAGGCCGTGGCGATGAGCGCCAGCGCCCAGAACCCGGTGACGCTCCATGTCACGGCGCGGCTGGCAGGACGCGCCGTTCCGATCAGATCGGCAAAGGTCGATCCGGTCATGGCGTTCAGCGCCGAAGACAGGGAACCCATCGTGGCGCTGATGATCGCCGCGACAAGCAGACCGGACAGACCGGTGGGCAGGTCATTGACGATGAAACGGGGAAAGAGTTCGTCCGGGGAACTGAGTCCCAGCGCCGGGAGAGGCAGTCCGCCATGACGCGCCCACAGGAATATGCCGACCAGAGACAGCAGGGCGAACAGCATCGTCACCACAAAGGCGCTGCCGATCATGGCCCGTTGCGCGTCACGCAACGAGCGGGCCGCGAGAGCGCGTTGCACCATGAGCTGGTCCGTTCCATGCGACGCCATCGCAAGGACCGCCCCGCCAAGAAGCGCCGTCAGTGGCGCGTACGGACTTGTCAGAACAGGCGCATGAAATGCGAAAGGCAGCAGATGGCCGGACCCGGGGAGAAGAGCCATCTGCTCCGGCGTGAGATGCCGCCAGAGCAGAAAGGCACAGAGCGCGGCCCCGAAACTGTAGAGCAGGAACTGCGCCGCATCTGACCACACGACAGCACGAAGCCCTCCGATAGCGGTGTAAAGCGCAGTCAGTCCGGTCAGGCCGAGCAGAACAGCAAAAGGCGACAACGACATGCCCCGTGCGGCGAGCAGGGCGCAGATGGGCAGAGTGGAGGCGAACAGCCGCACGGCCTCCGCCAGCAGTCGCGTGACGAGGAACGTGACGGCGGCGAGTCGCTGCATCCGTCGTCCAAAACGCAGGGCGAGATACTGGTAGGCGCTGGCGAGGTCGCCGCGCATGTAAAGCGGCAGCAGGTAGCGGGCGACAATGATACGGCCCAGCAGATAACCGCCGCCGAGGCCGACAAACACCATTCCCTGCGTGTAGGCGATGCCGGGCACGCTGATGACCGTCAGCGTCGAGGTCTCGGTGGCGACAATGGACAGGCAGATGGCCCATGCAGGCAGACTGCGGTGCGCATCCAGAAGATCCTCCGGTGAGCGGACTTTTGACCGCTTCCACGGCAAGGCTCCGGAAAGAGCGAGCGATCCGGCGGTAAGAGCGGCAAGCCAGAGGATAATGACGGCCGGATCGAGCAGGCTGATCATGGGAAGACGGAAGTGGGCTGAAAGGGCACGGCTGTCTCTGAATGGCTGTTAAGGCAATGTGAAGCGGGACCGAAACGAAAGCAAACTGATTGCATGGAGAGGATTGATGGGCTAGCGGCTGAAAGATGAAGCGCGCCCTCCTGTCCGTTCCTGTCCCCGGCATGCCGCAACGCCCCCGCCAACGGGGCGGGAAAGTCGGGGTTCTGCTGTGCCTGCTCGTTATTTACGCTGCGGGTCTGTTTTACATGACGCGCCCCGGAAAGATCATGGTGAAGCCGGTCGAGAAGCATATTTCCATCAGGATTCTGCCCTGGCGGATGGTGATCCCGAATGTTCCGCTTCCGGCTCCCGTTCTTGAGCCACTTCCCACAGTGCAGATCCCTCCCCCACATCTGCCGAATGTGAGAAACGTCCACAGGAACAGACATTAATTCTCATTTTAATTACAAGTTATCTTTTTTATATTTTTATCTATAAAGGAGTGAATGAGGTTATCGTTTCCAGGTGCGTAAATGAACGATCAGATTATTTTCGACAGTGAAGATATCGTTGTTCATTTTCACAAAGGAGACTCTGATTTTCTTGTTATTACGTTTATTGGCATTGGCCACGAGGAAAGCGCCTACACTCTTTACTTCGGCAAGCCTGTCTTCCGGAAGCATGATGTTTCATGCATCGGCATTACGACCAAGAAACGTAACTGGTATTATTCTCCCAACATGATCAAGGCGCTGGAAATCATCTGGCGCTACTGTGCAGGCTACAGGAAGACAATCGCTTTCGGTCTGTCCGCCGGAGCCTATGCCGCCATCAAATACTCAATGTTACTCAAGACGGACGTCACGATAGCCCTCGCGCCCCAGCTTTCCATTGATGACCGGGAAACGGCCGTCATCCCGGAATGGGCGGCGCTCTGTACGCCGGCCATGCGTGGAATGGGGATCAAGCGGGAGGATATCAGCGGCGACATCTTCATTCTCTATGATCGCCACCATGCGGGTGACCGACACGTTGCTGAGACCATTCTCAGCTATACGCTGGGTCGTTCAGATACTCTCGTCGGTCTCGTCAACGTCCCGAGCGCCGGTCATATCGTCTATGAAAGCCTCAAGGGCAGTCAAAACCTGATGGCGCTGATCGAGACAGCCCAATCAGGTCGTCCGGCACGGGAGCGTCAGGCCCTGCTGGCGCGACAGACACGCGTCTTCCGCCGCCAGAATGCGGTCAATGTTTACAATCGCATTCGGGCCGGTTTCGAACGGCATCCGCTTCTGACCTGGCAACTTCTTGCAAGCCGCCGTTTTGCGGAAGTGAGAAAGATGGACACCATCCTGAATGATGAAACCGTCTTTTACAGGCTGGCCGCCCTTCTGAACAACCGGGGATACACCCATCAGGCGCGATCCCTGCTCAGGGCGATGATCTGTTACCATGCGACCGGGACGTTTCTTCTGTCCTCCCTGAAGGATGACCCGTTTATCGAAGGCCGTTCCATCTTTCTGGATCACCGAGGCCGAACGCTCGGATATTCGCTTAAAAGACGGCAGTTCACGAGTTCGAACATCGTCTGGATGGAAGGCGATGCGGCACCCGTCGGTTCCATTGAATATGATGGCGTCGTCTATCCGACAGTGTCTTACTTTGGAAAGAGCTTCTTCCTTGAAAAACAGGAAAATATCATTTCCCTGAGAACGACGCCGGGAAATCTGTCGGTGGTAAAACAGGGCAAACGCGGAAGCATTCGCGCAGAGGACGGAACTTTCGTCTCGATCGTGGAGGATTTCGTTTCGGGATGGGCACGGGAATGTCTGAGTTACGAGACGTTTTCCTGGGTTCTGCTGTAATCGGGGCATAGCAGGCGGACAGGACTTCTCCCTGTCGTGATGTTTACGGCTCCCGAGCATCAGAAAGCAAAAGATCGACCCGACTGTATGGCATCTGCCAAAAGCCTGCCATAATCTGTACGCTATTACTGGTCGAAAGGCCCTGACAGATAAGGCAGCATCTTAAGGTATGCACAAATCCTCCCTCACCATTATCCATGTCGGTCCATTCATGACCGGTCTGCGTGTGGGACCGAGGCATTCCGTCCAGATCAAACTGTCGAACGGTCTCATCCGGCGGGGCCATCTCGTGCTCAATTTTGCCGAGCGCGATGTCGCAAGGGCCGCCTCCCCTTTCGGGAACCGCAAGTTCGGGCGGCGTGCGGTCAACAAGGCTCTTATGGCATTCTGTCGTCAGCATTGCCCCGATATCCTGCTGATGGGTCATGCGGATATGATCGAGCCGGATACACTCGCGGCCATCCGGGATATCGTTCCGGGTGTGCGGATTGCGCAGTGGAACGTGGACCCGCTGTTTGAGCCGGACAATGTGCAACGCATCCGCCGCAAGCTGGCTGTCGTGGATAAAACCTTCATTTCAACAGCGGGCGAACCACTCGAACGGATGCGTGCTGGCGGGCATGCCATGAGTTTTCTCCCAAACCCCGTGGATTTCTCCGTCGAGACCGGTCGTGCGGATCTGATCCGCACCCTGCCCAACGACCTGTTCTATGCCTGCGGCCACCCTTCCCGCCCCCTCCGTGAAATCTGTGGTCGGGAATGGGACATGGATGAATTTATCGGACTTATCGGCGCACGGCTGCCATCTCTCCGAATGGCGCTGGGCGGCATTGAGGGACGCCCACATTTTTCAGGCGCACGGTATCAGAAAACTCTGGAAACCAGCGCCATAGGGCTGAATCTTTCCCGACGCGCCGATTACTATCTCTACACATCCGATCGTATCGCGCATCTGGCGGGTAACGGCTGTGTCGTGGCGATTGAACGGGCGACTGGGTACACGGATTATTTCTCTGAAGAAGAGATGCTGTTCTTTTCAAGTATTGACGAACTGGTCGAAAAACTTGCCCACCTTTCCGCCGAACCTGAGGTGCGCATGCGGACAGGCTCAGCCGGTCGCGCCCGTTATGCGGAGCGGTTCAACGAACAGGCTGTGGCTCAGTTCATGATCGACGTGATCATGGATGAGTGCGCCCCGGAAACGATGCCCTGGTGAAGACGGTGCTCGCCTCTCCCCGTTTTCTGGCGCGTCTGTGGCGGGAGGACCGTCGAACGCTCCTGCACGAACTGATGCTGCTCTTTATCGGCTCAGGCTTCATTCTTCCCAATGAGCCAGTGTGGTCGGATGTTTTCTATATCGGGATCATCCCGCTTTTCATCTATGCCATCTGCAAAAAAGACTTTGATGTCCGCCTGAAGTCCTGCCCTGCTCCGCTTCTTGCCGCGGGCGGTATCATGCTCTCTTTCTGCATCAGCGCGATGGTCAATGTGACTGCGCCTTCGCAGATTGGCGCGTCGGCTTTCTGGATGTGGAACATCCTCTGCACGTCCATTTTCGTCTTTCTGCTGACCGATGCCTTTACGCAACAGACCAATTACCGGGAGCGTCTCATCAGACTGATGATCGGGGCCGGTATGATCAATATCCTGATCGCCCTGATCCTGCGTCTTGGTTTTCAACCCCTTCCCTGGGAAGGCGACATTCTGCGAATGCAGGGATGGGGACTGACACGACATCCCATTCTCGGCGCTGTCATCATGGGAACGATCCTTCTGATGGCGCTGTCGAAAGCTCTTTCCCTGCACCAGTGGCGTTACTGGGCCGCAACGTTAGCCGCGCTTGTTTTTATTCTTCTGACGGGAAGCCGGGGCCCCCTCATGGGGATCCTGCTGGCCGTGCCGGTCCTCGCCGGGATGAAGTATCCGAAAACCATACTCACAGCCCTTCCCGTCCTCGCTGTCATAACGGTGATCGGACTCCGGATGGATGTCGGGGTTTTCCATCTTGTTCAGGAGCAGATCGGACGCGGAGACTCCCATCGTTTCATGCTATGGTCTCTCGCTTGGCGTGACATTTGCCAGATGCCTGTGTTCGGACACGGTCCCGCTTCGAAATTCAATACGCCCGGGGAACCTTTTCCCCACAATCTGCTGCTTTCGACATGGCTTTACGCCGGCGCCGTCGGGGTCGTCGCCCTGATGGTTTATCTCGGTACCGTGTGCAAAAGCCTCTTTTCGTCTTTTGCAAAGAGTGCGCGTCCGCTTAGCATCGCCATCCTGCTTCACACACTGGTCAGTTCGATGACTGATTTTGCACAGGTCGTGAAAGGGCCCGCCCCCATGTGGTACATGTTCTGGCTGGCCACGATCTTCGCCGCACAGATCAGCCCGCGACCGAAGATCCGGTGAGAAGCACGTCGCGTCGTTCCTCTGTTTACACGCGTCTTCTTTTCACTGCCTGTTCCGCCTGAATGAAGATACAGATTCAAACGTTCGCCGCACGACATACCACACGCTTCTCAGCGCCATGCCTTATGGGAAGTGCCCCCGCTTCCCGCGCAACAGGGAACTGATATTACCCGGGAGGGCTTGCGTTTCCGGGTCGGCTGGCTCATCTCCTGAAAGAGATACAGGACTCAAAAAGTCCTCTTTGACGGCCGGAATGCTTTGACTGGCAGAATCAGCGCCGGTGGTGCGCCTGAAGGAGAGTTTGTCATGTTTATCGAAACCGAGGGTACACCCAACCCCAACACCCTGAAATTCCTTCCCGGCCGCGATGTGACCGGCGAGGCCGGCACCATTGACTTCATCGATGCGGATGCTGTCGCCGGGCGGTCTCTGCTGGCTGAAGCCCTGTTCGAATTGCCGGGCGTCTCGCGGGTCTTCATGGGATCGGACTTCGTCTCCGTGACCAAGGCGGATTCCGAAGACTGGGCCGAACTCAAGCCGCTGGTGCTTTCCGCTCTGGTGGACCACTTCGTCTCCGGTCGCCCGACTGTCGAAGCTGGCGCTGCATCGGTTGAAGATCCCGTGACGCCCGGCGATGAAGAGATCGTCCAGCAGATCAAGGAGCTCCTTGAGACACGTGTCCGCCCGGCCGTCGCCAGTGATGGCGGTGACATTGTTTTCCGTGGATACCGGGAGGGCATTGTCCGCCTGAGCATGCAGGGCGCCTGCTCTGGCTGCCCGTCCTCGGGAGCAACGCTCAAGCACGGCGTCGAAAACATGCTCCGTCATTACGTTCCGGAGATTGTCTCTGTCGAACAGGTTGTTGACTAAACTCCTTACGCCTCCCGATAGGTCCGGGTGACGTTTTCGGGAAATCCTGCGGACAGCATTCTATCGACGGCGATAAAAACCAAAGGGCGTGTCTTCAACTTCATTGAAGACACGCCCTTTTTTTTGTGAAATCAGAATTCTTCGTAAACGGCAGGATCCTGCCCCTTCAATCGTCCATCCGGACGCGCCAGCGAAGCAATGTTCTTCATATCGTCTTCGGTCAGGGAAAAATCAAAAATGGATTTGTTTTCCATCTGACGTTTGTGACTGGCGGCCTTCGGAATGGGAACGCATCCCAGCTGGTGATGCCAGCGCAGAATAACCTGTGCGACCGATTTCTTGTGGCTACCAGCGATCTTTTCCAGGACAGGGTTCGTGAGAAGATCGTTGGCTCGCCCCAGCGGACTCCAGGATTGCGTCAGAATACCGTGCTTCCTGTTATAAGCCCGCATGTCTTCCTGCGGGAAATACGGATGAAGTTCGATCTGGTTGATGCTCGGCAAAACGCCAGTTTCTTCTTTCAGCCGATCAATATGTTCGGGCAGAAAATTGCAGACGGCGATGGATTTTACATAACCGCGCTTCCTGGCTTCGATCAGAGCCTTCCACGCCTCGACATAAAGTCCCTGTTTCGGATTGGGCCAGTGGATATAATAAAGATCATAATAGTCGAGCTGGGCGCGATAGAGAGATTCTTCAATCGTCAGGATCGCTTCGTCAAATTTGTGATGGCGTCCCGGAAGTTTGGACGCGATACGCAGATGCTCGCGCTTGTGGCCGCTTTCACGGACAGCTTTCCCGACCGCACCCTCGTTTTCATAATTGAAGGCGCTATCAAGGGCATGGTACCCCGCCTCAATGGCGCTTTTCATGCCATCAACACCGGGTTTACCATTCATTTTATAGGTTCCGAACGTCAGAACAGGAAACGACAGTCCGTCATTCAATGTAAGATCAGGAATACGCATGGTGATCTCCCGGATTATTATGATTACCTGAATGCCTGATACGACATCATGCCCGAACAGAGTGTCAGACAGTCCCGATTGCATCGGGTGCAGACGCATTCATCCGACAGCGTCGCGCTGTGGTGCTACGATAAAAATATAACCAGCGACTGGCAATGAAGTTTCAGAATGATGTGACATGAAACAAGATGGATGTCTCTGAAAACAACAGAAACACGGGCACAGAACACCCCTGCTCAGCATGACAACAGTCTGCCGCGCCAGTCTCCGAAATTGACTCTGAACCGCGTAGCAAGCCGCATCGTCGACGGTGCGACACAGTACCAAGCGGGGCGCTCCAACCGTCGGGCATAACCCGCTCGAACGACAATTTTTCCTTAAGGAAGATCCTGCGTCTCCAGATAAGGGCTCATCAAAGTGACGCTCTGCGATAAAGCCGTCGCCACACTGTTTCAGCGGGCCCAGCCCAGCCCCGGCGACACCAAAACCGTGCTCCAGCGGCTTGCAGCAGCACCAGCAAACCTGCCAGCGCCATAAGCGGGGCATACGGCACGCCTCCATAGTACCCCGGCGCAACAAGCAGACAGAGCCGCGCCAGCAATGACTGGCTGAGATAGGCGCTGAGCGCCAGTCTGCCCACTGGAGCCAACATTTCCTGCGCTTTTGTCGTATGCGCCACAATCCAGAGCCAACCGAGCGCTCCGAAAGGCGCAACCAGCAGCCGCACCGTAACGGACAGAAACGCCATATCTGCTGAGTGCAGGTCTCCATACGCAGGGAGTGCGCCGATCTGCATCAGGACCAATGGCAGGGACACCAGCGCAGCCACAATACCGCCGATCAGAAACCACACGTCCCATGGGGGAGTTGCGCGTGGGAGGAAGCGGCCTGCGCGCCACAATCCCATCCCGATCAGCATAAGCGGGCCACTGGCAAGCATTACGGCAGGCAGAGTCTGCGGCAACGAGATGAGCCAGTCAGCCGCATTCTCTTTTATCAGGAACAGAAAAGAGGGCGACAGAACCTGTGTATTCCGGGGAACAGGCCCTGCAATGTGACCGCCGCTCCACAGCGCAACCAGACCGTCGATCCGCAGCAATGCAACGCCAGTTACATATGCCACCGCGCCAACAGTCAGCAGACGACGGGCTGACCAGCAACGGCACGGCCGCAGGATCAGTCCGGTCAGCGCATAGGGCAGAAGAATATCGCCCCACCACAACAGCGCACCGTGCAGCACGCCGAACGCGGCCAGCCAGCAAAGCCGACGGGTCAGACGGGCGCTGGCTGCCGGGTCATGGCCGTCGCCGCCAACCCAGAGCATGGACAGGCCGAACAGAAGGGAAAAGAGAGCCACAAACCGGCCCTGCATGAGCGTCTGTTCAGCAACCCACAGAAAACGGTCCATCTGCGACGCCAGCGCAGGAAGCTGGTCGGCCTGGCTCAGGGGCGCCGCAAAACCGGGAGCATTGCAAAGCCCTATACCGAGGATGCCCAGCCCCCTTGCGGCATCAATGACCACGTAGCGATCCTGCTGGCGCTCTTCATGCCGCGCTTTCGTGGAGTCAGCCGATAATCTGGGCACTGCGGGCGCGAAGGGCTGCATGCACCGCGTCAGCCTGTTCCAGCATCTGCTGACCAGCCCCACTTACGGCGCGTGGCGAAGCGACACGCAGGCTCGACAGATCCCAGTCTGAAGGGAGAGCCAGCGCGTGCGACAGTGGTGCGGAAATCGTGGTTTTTTCCGCGCAGATCGTCTCGTAATCAACGAAGACCTGTCGTGCCTGAACGGCCTTTTCAGCGTTGAGCAGGGCCGAATAGACGCTGACCCATAACTGGAGCCAGTAGTCTATCGTACCCCGGTCGCCGTCCGCCGCAGGGTGGCCGGGAAACAGGAAAGGCCGTTGATCGCCGCCAAATTCGTAATGCCCAAGCCAGCGCATGAATTCCAGCCGGAACGGATCATCGGCGGCCAGTTGCAGGGCCTGCTCATGCTGGCGACGCAACGACTCCGCCTGTTGCAGCGGCGCACGGAACGGATGGACCAGCACGGCCTGTGGAAACGCCTCGATCAGCGCGGGCAGACGTAGCACATTGGCGTTGTTCTTCGAGAGATAGCGCGCGCCGTCATAGCGCCGACGGATCAGACCGACATAATCGCGGAAGGCGTCGACCGTTTCGGGGAGCGGCGGAACGGGAGAAAGACCGTCGGCTCCCACATAGCGTTTGCCTTCGAAGTGACGCCAGAAGACCTCTTCGATGGCCTCCGCGCTGTCGAGATCGTGGAAGATGCCATCGCCATGGCCACGCTCGGACCGTTCCACCTGCCGCTTGAAACCAGCCGACAGTTTGGCCCAGCTATTGGGCGCCAGTGGAAACGGGAGATCACGGTATGTGAGGGACGCCATGCCATACTGTTCGTGCAGCAGGCGCGTCAGGATGGTCGTGCCTGCCCGCGCAAGACCTGTGACAAACAACGGACCGGGCTGTGGCGCGTCGTCTTTCCACGGTTTGTAACGTGCGCGCTCGATGTCGAAGGTGATCTCCAGCATGGCGCGATTGCCCAACGCCACGCGCTGCAACAGGCGCTCCGCCCCCGGTCCTTTCTCCCCAGCCGATGTGGACGCGGCGTTCCGGAAACGGCGGCGTGTGAACAGATAGGCGAGCGAAATCACCAGCAGCGCCACGCGCGTGGGCCAGTGGGTAAAGGCCTGCGCGAACCCGTAAGGCCACAGCCTGTCCACCGCCATGGCCAGAAGCAGGGGAGAGGCGACCACGGCAATCAGCGCCAGCCCACGCAGGGATTGCGCCATGAGGCGACCGGACATCAGCCGCATCGCCCGTTCCTTGGCCCATTCGGACACGTGACGACGCGTGACGATACGGGTGGCTCGCCGACCCATCCGGTTCACGTCCATCAGGCAACGCAGAACACCGGTCGCCCAGACCAGTTCGATGGACGCCAGCGTGGCCAGCAGCAGAACGACGACGCCGATCAAGCAGACCACTCCTGAAATGCTTCAGCGCCGTCCGGAGGAAAAAAGGCGGTCTTGACGGACCGGTTCACGATTGCGGTGTTGACTGCCGGCGAGTTGCCGGAGCGGAGGCGCTGCTCCCACGCATCCGGCGCAGCATGCGCTTGAACGGGTACCAGACCACCGAAACGATTGCGAGCAACACGGCCCCCACGATACCCAGCGCGCTGCCGATCGCACCAAGTCCGAGGCCGGGCCCCATGTAAGCGAGCGCCGGAGTCGGTCCGGCGATGAGCAGGGCAAAAGCGCCCAGACGACAGAGAGCGGGTGTGGTCAGTTGCATTTTGCATCTTTCGCTAGGGTGATTGCTTCCTGATTGCTGGCAGGATCCACGTATCGGCTCCAGCGCAGTTCCAGACGACGCATGGAAGGCGTGGCGGCGATGTAACGCCACCGGACGGCGCCATCAGGCGCGACGCGCATCAGCCGCCCTCCTTCGGTTTCCTCGATCATGAAGTCCCCGTTCGGAAGCGGTGTGGCGCGTCCCTGCGCCCGTGTATGGACGCGGAGCTTTTTCATCGCATCATCAAGGGGATAGCTGGCGCTGTCCGTGGCGAAATCGTAGACAGCCACCCGGTTGAAGCCATCGACCTCGCCTTCGGGCGCGGCAACCCGCCAGTTATTGTCGAACACGGCAATCCGGTGGTCGTCGATGATGCTGACATCATGCTGCATGTGCGAGAAGTTGGATCTCCACCACAGGACTTTCCCGGTCGAGGGACGGTACAGCATGACGAGCGACAGGTTGCGCAGGCTGATGAACAGATCACCCGCCAGCCAGTAAGGGCCGGATTTCAGAACCGGCTGCACATCGTTCAGATGGAACGGATCATCCGTGTAAGGCCGCCCGCGCCAGAGCCAGCCAAGCTGGTTGCTGTCGAGAATGTCGGCGATCCGCACTTCATGGAGAATCTTCCCGTCAGGGCTGACCTTCATGATGCTCTCATCCTCGAAGAGCGGCCCGACATCAGGAACTTTCGCCTTCGGATACCGGAAGGGGGCCCAGAGATTGCCGTCACCATCACGCTCGAGCGAATGATGGAAGATGCCGTCGATCATCCATTCCATATGTCCGCAGGCATCGAAGCGGGCCAGCGGTGAACTGTCGTGAATGACGATGCCGCCATCGGGCATGAGCAGCGGGTGCATCATGAGATTACGTCGGGCATCCCGGTCGCGCCGGACATCAATCAACGGCGAGACAAAGGTCGAACGGCTATTCATCGTGCGGATGTCGGGCGCGTACTGATGGACAACCGTTCCATCGCGCAGACTGATCAGGCGGACAACGGAACGCTTCAGATTTTCATCGAACGCCCGCACCAGCACATAGCCATCATCGACAAAAGGCTGATCCGGATTCCGCCAGAGCCCTTCTGGCAGACGCTCGTCATAGGACGAAGGAGCATAGCTTCTCGGGATTTTCGTAACGCTTTTGACCGTCTTTTTCAGAACGGAAGGAATATTCGCCAGCCAGAGCGTGCTTTCCCGCACCAGCGTCTGACGAGGCGGATGCAGGACAAGGCCGCCAAAGCCGATCATCACGACAACCCCCGTCACGAGTGACAGCAGCAGGAGCCACAGCGGGATCGGGCGAAACATGGCCCGTTCCAGCGCACTGACCGACGCGGACTCCTCAGAAGATTCTTTATCGAAAGAAGAATGCAAAATGGCACCTGAGGTACAAGCAAGCCGCTATGCCGTTGCCATTCACAGTCAGGGCGAACAACATGAAGTAAAAGAGAATTATTCTTATCTGAAGGATGAATGTTACGCTAAAGTTTCATTTATGTTGCGAAGTGGTTTTCGATCATATCCGAACGATTTTTCGTCAAAAGATCACGCATATCAAAAATATGAAAACCGTATCTATTGTGTGGTGACATTTGAAAGCAGAGAGCCTTCAGGTCACGTTGCCACCTCTCCCCTTCAACCGGGGCTGCAATGTGGACTCCACGTCTTCTGTTTGCATGACGTGTTCCTGAAGATTTCTTAGAAACAAACCGTATCTGGGCCAGCCTTTTCCTGCCTGCGCATAAGACGATCATCCCTGTTCAAGTCAGTGAATTCTTCTGCATCAGAAAGCGAAGCTGGAGTTTTGTCCATGCGCCGGGACGAGCCTTATCGGATTCCCGAAGAACAACGGATCAGTTCCGTCCTTTGTCCGGAAAGCGCCCCTCCGTCCAAGGGTATGTCCATTATCTATTTTACGAAAAAGAAACCCCTTGCGGCCTCTGAAACGAAACAGTCCAGAGGCCGCAAGGGGCCATGATACGCGGAGGCCAGGTCTTCTCGGAGCCGTTTACCCGCCTCCGCCAAAAACTGACGGGATGCCGCCGCTTTACCGGGCAGCAATCACCTGATGCGCCGTGTGCGCCATGGCTTCCTGATTGGGTGCGCCAAGGGCATGCACGATCACGGGATCGAACAGGCTGGTGAAGGACGCCGGATGGACACCCATCCACAGCGTGACCACTGCCAGCGGCACCAGCACCATCATCTCGGCGGGCGTCAGGTCCCGTAGCAGACTGACGGTGCCTTTCACGGAACCGAAGATCACATCCCGATAGAGCGCCAGCATATAGACCGCGCCCATGATCATTGTCGTCCCGGCCAGAAGCGCCAGCCAGAAGGAGACATGGATCGCGCCCATCAGGACCAGCAGTTCACCCACGAAGGAGCCTGTTCCCGGCAGGCCGACGTTGGCCATCGTGAACAGCATGGCCAGAGAAGCCAGCGCGGGCATGCGGAACGCCACGCCACCAAGGGCTGAGATGTCGCGGGTCTCGGCGCGCCACGCGATGGCGGCGACGCAGAAGAACAGCGCCGCAATCACCACGCCATGCGAGAGCATCTGATAGATCGCGCCGTCCACACCCTCGGCGTTGAGGGTGAACAGACCGACCGCGATCATGCCCATGTGCGAGAAGGAGGAATAGGCGATGACCTTCTTCATGTCCTTCTGCGCGAAGGCGATGAAAGCGGCGTAGATGATGGCGATCACGCCGAGCGGCAGGATATAGGGCGCGAAACGATGCACCGCATCAGGGAACATCAGCACGCCAAAGCGCAACAGACCGTAAGCGCCGGTCTTGGAGAGAACGCCCGAAAGAAGGGCCGTGGTCGGCGTGGGCGCTTCCGTATAGGCGTCCGGCAGCCAGGCGTGCAGCGGGAACAGCGGCAGTTTCACACCGAAGGCGATGACGAAGGCCATCAGCAGCCAGCACTGTACGGAGAGCGAGAAATGCCCCTGCATCAGCGCCGGAATATCGGTCGTGCCCGCCATGTTCCACATCGCCACCAACGCGACGAGCATGAACAGTGAGCCACCGAAGGTGAACAGGAAGAACTGGAGCGACGCCCAGATGCGCTTCGGACCGCCCCACACGCCGATCATCAGGCTCGCCGGGATCAGGGTCGCCTCATAGAACATGTAGAACACGACAAGATCGAGCGCCGAGAACAGGCCCATCAGCGCCGTTTCAAGGAACATGACAGCGGCCATGAAGTCACAGGCGCGCCCCTGCACGCTCCGCCACCCGGCCCCGATCGAAAGCGGCGTCAGGAAAGCCGTCAGCAGAACGAAGACGAGACTGACGCCATCGACGCCCGTATGGTACGAAATGCCGAAATTCGGCATCCACGCCAGTTGGGTCTCATACTGCGCGCCCGGTATCTGCGGATCGAAACCGACCCACATGACCACGGAGAGCGCGAGCACCGCGAGGCTCGTCCACAATGCGATCCAGCGACCAGTCCGATCCGCCGTCTCCGGTGCGCCCTTGGCGAGCAGAATGGCCAGACCGCCCAGAAGCGGCAGATAGGTGACGAGTGTAAGAATGATCGGGTGCACGGCGTACTCACAGGGTTCGGTACGATAATTCTGCGCAGACCTTAGCGCCCAGAACCTCATGCGACCAGTCATGAGTCGTATGGAAGGAGACCACCAAACCCGCTCGTCCCGGCGCTGATCATCCTGCCGGACCGTGCAGGTTGGAGGGGGATGTCTTTCACACAGCATCCGGGCGTCACCCACGGAGTCACAGGCGCAATTCCGCCGATTCAGCGCATTTTACAGGCATACTTCCGCATTCCAGAAACAGCGCCATCCCAGACCGTGACTGAAGAAAAAGGCACAAAAAAACGGCATCCCTGAAAGGATGCCGTTGCATTGCGTCACCGCATTGTGAAATGCGGATCAGCCGGGTTTGGCTGTTTTATGACGCTCGACCTGCAGCTTCAGCGCACTCAGGATTGCTGAAACCTGACCGCCATGCTGCTGGATGAAGGACGCATAATCCTGACGCTGCGTCAGACGAAGGCTTGCGCCTTCGGCAAGGACGTCCACAACCTTCGGAGACCCGCTGCTGGTGCTGACAATCCATTCAAGATTGGCGTCGGCCTGCTGCGGGCGATGCAGGATCGTGTCGACAGACTGATCCTCACCCTTGGGCGTAGCCCCGCCGATCGTGAAGCTGACGCCGCGGTAATCACCCAGCTTGTCGGTGATCGTATTGACCAGCACCTGACGGAACAGATTCAGATACTCGGCCTGCTGCTCCGGCGTCGCCGTACGCCAGTACCGCCCGAGACAGAAGCGTCCGATGGCGTCGACATCCACGTCACTCTGCAGAATGGGAAGAACCTTTTCCTTCTTCTGCGCCCCTGACAGGTTGCTGTTCACGATCGTAACCAGACGATCACCGAGGCTGTGAACAAATGCCGTAGCGGATTGCTCAGCAGAAGCCGGGCGCGCAACGCCGGACGCCAGACCGGCTGCGACAAGCGTTCCGAGCAGGAAGCGGCGGGTAAAACTGATCTTCATAATAACTCTGCCCCTGGTCTTCTTCTGGAATCTTCTTAAGGCGGATCAATTATACCAGTCGGGAACAGTCGCCCGATGGTCGTTCTTGATAGCATCCGCCATGGCCTTGCGCTGCTGCTGATACGCACTGCGGATGGTCGCATACGGATCAAGCGCATCGCGCTGCACCTGATCCAGATCGTCAAGATGATTGGCCCGGGTGTTGATGACGCCCATGATGTTATAGGCCCAGTTGAACGTCAGCAGGCCGTAGCCACGCGGAACATAGTTCCACGGAGAAAGCCCCTGATCCAGACCATAGCCGATGCCGTCACGGATAGTGGACGGCCCCATCATGGGCAGGAAAAGATACGGCCCGGAAGCGATACCCCACGTGGCAAGGGTCAGACCGCCGTCATTGTCGTGGTGCGGATAACCCGCATACTTCGCCACGTCGATGAAACCACCGACACCGGCCACCATGTTGATGCACCAGCGGACGAAAGCGTCTCCCGCACGACGCGGCTTGCCTGCGCCGACGTCATTAAAGAACACCACAGGCTCGTTCATGGTCTGGACCATGTTGCCGAGCGACTTACGCACGGGAACCGGCACGGCCCAGACATAGGCCTTGGCGACAGGGCGCATGGAGTATTTATCCACCGTCACCGAAAGATTGTACATCTTGCGGTTGAGAGGCTCATATTTGTCGTTGGCTTCTTTATATTCGGCCAGCGCGTCAGGATCGGTCGGCTTGGGGGCCACCCAGGAGGAACAGCCAGCAAGAACCAGCGTCCCGAGCATCAGTGTTCCGTTACGGAAAGCGCGGATGCGGGTTTTCACCGAACGGCCCGAAGCACTGGAAAAAGGTTCCAGATGCAGGTCTTCCTTCACTGAGCCCATGCCCGTCAGTCTCTCCGTTACCCCGTCAGCCCTCTCCGGGACCGCAAGGCCAGCCAGCAGGACGAACATGTTATGCTTCTCTGAGCGTCTATCTACTGCCCTGTCTAACACGTCGCCGCCCGGATGCAATCAGTTGCCATTGTGTGAATGGCTCTCACCACCACGCTCCCGCCCCCTGATCAGGGCGGCCGCCAGCATTGTGAACGCGAAACAGCGCGGGTGGTTGAGGCTCCTCTGTCTTTCTCCGGCTCTTTTCGTCGTCTGTTGCGATGAAGCCACAGGCCGCGGGCTTGCTGGATGACAGGGAAATGCTGGCTGTTTGGCCAAATCAGATCGGAGTTACATGCAGAGATAACTGTCCTTTGGGGGCCTTGCCCCTGCCTTCCACAAGGGGGGCAGTCCCTTTGATCCCGACTTGTTGAAATCAAGGAATGGAAGGGGGAATCCTGCTTCACCTTCCCATCAAATAAAAAGACCCGGTCCTCACGAAAGAGAACCGGGCCGGAAAACCAAACTCAGAACGTAAGAGTGTGGATGAAAGAACTGGAGAATCGACGGATTCAATCAGAACGACTGATCGTCTCCGCCACCCCAGTCGCCGCCGCCATCGCCACCCCAGCCATCATTGCCGCCACCATCGGCGTCGAAGCCCGAATCAGCCGTGGTGCCTGCGCCCGCAAACGGATCAGGCGCGCCAGCTCCACCGGCCGAATCACCATAATAGTTGTTGACGACCGTCTGATCGGGAGCGCCCCAGCCACCGGCTGCGTTTCCGCTCATGTCACCTGCACCATGATGACCACTGAACAGGCCCTCAAGCGCGTTCGCAGCCATCATGCCGCCAGCAACACCAGCAGCAGTTGTCAGAGCCGACCCAAGGAAACCCGATCCGCCCTGACGGAACATGCCGGGCTGGAACCCCGGAGGCATGGGCTGCATCTGCGGCTGCTGGGCATAGCCCTGCGGCTGACCGCCCCACCCCGGAGGCGGCGCCTGCTGCGGGCGCTGCTGACCACCGCCGAACAGTCCGCCAAGGAAACCGCCCGAACTGCCTTTTGACTGCTGGGCCTGTTGCAGGGCCTGCTGCGCCTGCTGAAGCTGGAACTGCAGCTCGCGGATACGGTTCTGGGCCTCGACGAGCGCCGCTTCCTGCACCACAGCCATCTGGGTGATGCGATAACGGGCTTCCGGATATTTCTGGAAGTTCTGGGCGATGAAGGCATCCGCTTCGGGATCAATCGGCGGCAGGGACGGGTTGGTGGATGGCACACTCCCTGCACTGGCCTGCGGCGCCCCGCCGACACGCGCAATGAAGTTAGATATCAGATCGCGTTCCTGGCTATTCATCTGCTTGATCCCTCATGGCCGTGCTGGCCGGACTACCCTGTGTTTAAGGTGGGAACAGGATGCAAAAACAGCAACCCCATTCCAAAGACGTCATCTCACCATATCATAGTCACGGAATTATGGGCTTTTTGCGCCGGAACCGTAAATAACAGTCAGCCGGGCCGACGCCAGACGGTGATGATGCACCATGAACCCAACAAGAGCCGGGCTGGAATCGGCACTCACTTCAAGCTTTGGAACATCCAGCGCCGTGACGGTAAACACATAACGATGCATGTGACCGGGAGGAGGCGCGGCTCCGCCATAGCCAGGAACGCCAAAGTCGGTCCGCACTTCAAGTGCGCCCTCGGGGAGGCCACCCTTACCCAAACCCGCACCTTCAGGCAGTGAAGTCACGCCTGCCGGGATATTGGCGACGACCCAATGCCACCAGCCTGAACCGGTGGGAGCATCAGGATCATAAAGCGTGACCACAAAGCTCTTTGTTCCGGCTGGAGCCCCGTCCCACTGCAGCGGAGGAGACAGATTGCCCCCCGTCTGCCCCATACCGGAATAGACCTGCGCCTGAGGCATCACGGCACCATTGCTGAAAGCCGGGCTCGTCAAGGTGAACGCCATGGGAGGGACTCCTTATCGTGTGGACTCTTTCGGTTACCAGTTGAGGCTGATCAGCCAGAACTCTTCCGACGTCAGTGTCACGCCATCATTCTTCGGCGACTCCGAGGCGGCGAGAGCGAGGGCGGCAATACGCTCGACCATGATCGTTTTACGCTGATGCGCTTCCGAGGACTCGTTGGCGGCCTTGAGCACGTCGAGGGACGTCTTGGCGGCCTTGGCGACACGGGCGGCATCAAGCAGCGCGTAGGACATAGTGAAACTCCTGCAAACAAATTCGGATCAAATGATCTGCGGAAGAAAATGGGCTGTCGGAGCTTTCTGTTCAAGGGCAGGCTGCCTCCAGCGCCAAACACTCCCCTGAATTTCGGCTTTGCTTTTTTGGGTGGGCCGCCAGCACGGAGGCTGGAGGATGGCTGGCAGAACGAGGCTTCTTCCGATGATTTTATCAGCCAGAAGCCCTCGCCTCATTTCCACTTATTTCTATGCGTCTTTCTGCAATGGAAAATATTACCTAAAAAATAAAAAGCTTATTTCGCAGGAAAAAACACATTCCGTAACATTTATTATTTTACCAATCTGATGAAATGCGATTATTTTTCTTGCTTTTCACTCTCCTTTATGTGAATAACCTCCTCGGTGGATGCTCTATATGAGGGTCGCTGATGCACGTTGTGTCAGTCTGTCCCGTTGGAAGTTACGATTGTGCACGTGTTCTGTGCGCGACCACCATGTTAAAAAGGAGCCTCGTTATGACAACAGGCACCGTAAAGTGGTTTAATTCTACAAAAGGTTTTGGATTCATTCAGCCGGAGGATGGCTCCCCGGATGTATTCGTCCACATTACAGCCCTTGAGCGCGCCGGTATGGCTTCGCTTAATGAAGGGCAGCAGATTTCATACGAGATCGAAGCTGGCCGTAATGGCAAGAAATCCGCAGTCAATCTTAAGGCTGCGTGATTAAAGATTGGCAGTAATGCCGTCTGGAAGAGCCGCCCATCAGGGCGGCTTTTTTTGTGTCCTACCATCGGACATCACTCTGCCCTGCGAACAATGCTGCGCCCAAAAGGATAGATTCAAAAATAATTTTGCTTCTTTGTGGGGCGTCGAGCGGAGTGTCGCGACAGGTCTCATCCGGTTTTCCTGATCGTGACGTTTTCCGTAGCTTTTTGAAAAAGCTGCACCAGAAACTTCTTCTGGATTCACGAAGTATCCTTCTGGAAATTTTTGACTGATCATCGTCCGGCGCAGTTTTCAGGGAAATTCAGGAATGATCAGATTCATTTTCTCCTATAGTTCTCTTAAACAGAGTCACTCACTTTGTTCATTCAGGCCAGTTTGCGTGCAAAAATGACATTCCCTGTTCTCTACACTTTCCGACGCTGCCCCTACGCAATGCGGGCGCGCCTCGCTCTTCTGTCCAGCGGGACCGTCTGTGAATGTCGGGAAATCAAGCTATCAGCAAAACCCGAGGCAATGCTGAACGCGTCGCCAAAAGGCACCGTGCCTGTCCTCGTTTTGTCAGAAAGCCGCGTTATTGACCAAAGTCTGGACATCATGAAATGGACGCTCTCTCAATCCGATCCTGAAAACTGGCTGGAAAACGCCCGCTTCGATCTGATCGAGCGAAATGACACACTCTTCAAACACCATCTCGATCTTTACAAATACGCCACCCGCCATCAAAGCGATCCACATCACCACCGCCATGAAGCGTTGCAGATTCTTCTTGATCTGGAAAAACTTCTGGGAACCACATCTTTTCTGAACGGAGCACGCTTTGGTCTTACGGACGCCGCCATAGCGCCTTTTGTGCGCCAGTTTGCTGCAACGGATTCAGAATGGTTCGAAGCGCAGAAGATCCCCCATCTGCAAACATGGCTCAGAGACTTCATATCCTCACGTCGTTTCGGGCAGATCATGCATCGTTTCAATCCCTGGCGGCCAAATGACGAACCCGTCTTTCTCAGACCTGCAACATGAGACTTCACCACTCAGAAAGCAGGCCAACCGACCGAAGGCGGTGCAACGCTGGCTGCGCTCTGCCCATGCTGATCCAGTAATATCCTTATCAGACCGCTTTTTTTCACGTCCTCAACAAAGTCCTGTAACCAGGCTCTCGCGATTTCACGCCCTTTCGGAACGCCCATTCCCTGTTCGATCGCCGTGAAACGTCCGGGAAGCACCCGATAGCCCGGATTGTCCGCAGCATAAGCTGTCAAAGGCTGACGCACACCAGCGGCTGCATCCAGTTTCTGCTCCACGAAAAGGGCAATGGCGTCAGGCGAAGTGGCCGCCCGTTCCAGAGAAGCCTGTTGCAGATGGCGTGTCAGAAACAGGTCGTAGGCGGCTCCTTTTCCAACAGCGATACGAACCCCGGCGCGGTCCAGATCCTCGACAGCCTGATAAGGCGCATCGTCACGGACAAGATAGGTTCCTTCGATGACAACATAAGGCGCGGTAAAAAGGATCTCGGCTGCTCGAACCGGGTCCACCGCCAGAAACATCATATCCAGTTCGCCGGACGAAACAGCCTGCGTCACCTTGCCTGCGGCATCAAACGGCCTGAACTCAATCTCCACACCCAGCCGTCGCCCGACTTCTCTGGCGAGATCGACTGAAACACCAGCCAGTTCGCCAGTTGTCGTATCGCGACATGCCAGAACAGGATTGCCCAGATTGATCGCCGTTCTGATGACGCCCTGTGGCGCCAGTTCGCGGAGAATCTCATCCGTTTTCATGCGGTCTCCTCACTGTTTCCACCCCACCCGATATGGTGCATTTGATCCGTTACGGGAGGCTGGAACTGTAAAGACTGAAAACGCAAGATGTATTGATCTGTAAATTCTGCATGCTTTAAACCATACTCTGTCGAGACCAGAGAACCGGGCCTCTCACGCCAGTCCGGATCATCGAACAGAGAAGCCAATCGGGGGACTGTATTCATGCCGACACTGACCGGACGACGGACATTTCTTGCCACCGGTCTCAGCATGGTGGCCGCATCAACCGTGAAAGCGGCGTCAGCACAACCCGAACCACCATCAACCATATCCTCGCCTCCCCGCTCATGGGCCGGTCAGGCTCCAACCAGCTTCCTGCCTGACCCGGATGTCATCAGCCTCGATTCCTCCTTCAGGGATCTGCTGTTTCCCAACACGCCCATCCAGCGCGTGCTGACAGGCGGCGGCTGGCTCGAAGGCCCAACCTGGCTTGGTGAAGCCCGCATTCTGCTGCTCAGCGACACCATCCGCAGCCAGCAATACCGTCTGATTCCCCCGGCTGAATCGGGTGAAGGATCTCTGTCCATTTTTCGGCAGGAAAGCTATCACAGCAACGGCAACACCCTCGATACACAGGGGCGCATCATCACCTGCGAACATGACATGCGGCGTGTCATCCGCTGGGAGCATGACGGAAGTTGCAGTGTCATCGCGGACTCTTTCAACGGAAAACCACTCAATTCTCCCAACGACGTTATCGTCAATCCGCTCGACAACAGCATATGGTTTACTGACCCGGCCTATGGCGACACCCTGATCGAAGGGCACCCGGATTCACCCGGAAACGGTGCCAACCCCACCGGTAAGTTACGGTGGACACTGGGCACTGAGATCCCGGTTCAGTTCGCCGGTCATGCCCGACAGGCCGTTCATATTTTCCGGGTCGATGGCCAGAACGGCCAGCTCAAAGCCGTCCTTTCTCCGGAAGACGTCCCTTCCCCGAATGGTCTGTGCTTTTCACCAGATCAGAAGATTTTTTACGCCACTGGCACGACCTCAAATTCTTCCCAAAGTGGCGCTCAGCACGTGATCTATGCGTTCGACATGGTGGATGGCCTTCCCCGGAATCGCCGCGTCTTCTGTTCCTTCATGCTTGAAAATCACAACATGATTCCGGACGGCATACGGGCAGACGTATTCGGCAATCTGTGGTGTGGGGCCTCCGGCCCTTTCGGACTGGCGGGCGTCCTCTGTTACAACCCGGCCGGAAAACTGATCGGACGCATTCGCCTGCCGTTCGGATGCTCCAATCTTACTTTCGGTGGCCCCAAAAGGAACGAGCTTTATATGTGCTGCGGGTCTCAGATGTTCCGTCTGCTACTTGAAACACAGGGAGCCGGACTTTCCTGACAGGGACCTGCCTGAATCAAAATAGGCTTCTGGGTGTTGCCTTTCAAAAAAGGCAACACCCTCTGAATCTTTTTGAAAAAATGCCACCAAAAACTTTCACTGTTAAAAAACGATCCAACGTTGTCCTGCAGATAAAAACGTTTCTGAAGCCGCATCAAACCCATTGAAAACAATCTGGCCAAAAAAGATTCCTTATTGATACGCATTATTATTTGCATAATCGGTTCTGATATAAATAAAAAATTCCAGCGCAACTTGTCTGAACCGTCAGACGTTATAAAACGAATTACCTTCATGCGATAATTCAAGGAGCGCCCGAATGGTCTCCGCGGCATCAGCACTACTTCTGGCCCGCTTTCAGTTCGCCTTTACCGTAGGCGTTCATATCGTTTTTCCTGCTTTTTCTATCGGGCTGGCCGCCTATCTGGCTGTGCTGGAAGGACTGTGGCTCAGGACGGACAAACAGGTCTATCTCGATCTCTACCGTTACTGGATCAAGATCTTTTCTGTCGTGTTCGGAATGGGCGTCGTCTCCGGACTGGTGATGTCTTACGAATTCGGCACCAACTGGTCCGTCTTCTCCCAGAAGGCCGGACCGATTACGGGCGTTCTGCTGTCCTATGAAGTGATGACAGCGTTCTTTCTGGAAGCCGGCTTTCTGGGCGTCATGCTTTTCGGAATGAACAAGGTCGGACGCGGACTGCATTTCGCCGCCACCTGCTGCGTCTCGGTCGGAACCCTGATCTCCATGACATGGATTCTGGCTTCCAATTCATGGATGCAGACTCCTGCAGGCTACAGCATCGATCCTGCAACCGGACGCTTCATGCCGGAGGACTGGCTGGCGATCATCTTCAATCCCTCCTTCCCCTATCGCCTTGTGCATATGGGAATGGCGGCTTTCCTGTCTGTCGCGTTCATCATCGGCGGCACCGCCGCGTGGCATATGATGCGGGACAGGCGGAAAGGGCTGCCCATCAGCCAGCCCGTGAAAGTCATGTTCTCCATGGCGATGTGGATGGCGACCATCGTGGCTCCTCTCCAGATTCTTGCCGGTGATGCGCATGGTCTGAACACGCTGAAGCATCAGCCCGTGAAAATTGCCGCACTGGAAGGCGACTGGGAAACGGAAAGCCGTGCTCCGGAAATCCTGTTCGGTATTCCGAACATGAAAACCGAGCATACCGACTACGCCATCAAGCTTCCCTTCGCCGGTTCCCTGATCCTGACACACAGCCTTGACGGCAAAGTGCCGGGCATGAAGGACTTCCCGGCGGATCAGCGTCCTCCGTCACCGATCATCTTCTTTACCTTCCGCATCATGATCGCGCTCGGCATGCTGATGGCGGCGACCGGCTTCCTGTCTCTCTACATGCGCTGGCGTGGCAGGCTGTTTACAAGCCCGCTTCTGCACAGAATGGCGCTCGTCATGGCGCCGTCAGGCTTTCTCGCCCTGCTCTGCGGCTGGGTGACGACTGAAGTCGGGCGTCAGCCATGGACCGTTTACGGCCTGCTCAGAACGGCTGACAGCGTTTCTCCCATCATGCTGCCCAGCATGGCCATCTCCATGACAGCGTTCGTCGTGGTGTATGTCATCGTCTTCGGCACCGGGATCGGCATTCTTCTCCGCATGCTGAGCCGTCAGCCGGAAGAAGGCGAGCATGACCTGAGCGAACAGGGCACGGCTTCGGTTCTCGGCACACGGTCTCATCCCGAAACCGTCCTTTCCTCTCCAGACCACGGAGCGTGATACAATGAGTGGTGCTGCTTACTGGCTGCCGGTCATCTGGACGGTGATCCTTGCCGCCGCAATCCTTATCTATGTCATTCTGGATGGCTTCGACCTCGGGATCGGCATGCTGTTCGCCGTCGAGCGGGATCAGGGACGACGGGATGTCATGGTCAATACTGTCGCCCCCGTGTGGGATGGCAATGAGACCTGGATGATACTCGGGGGAGCCACGCTTTATGGCGTCTTCCCCGGCGCCTACGCCACCCTGCTGCCGGCGTTGTACCTCCCGATTCTTCTCATGGTTCTGGCGCTGATCTTTCGCGGGGTCGCCTTTGAATTCCGTATCATGACACGGGATAGCGGACGGTCCGGACTCTGGGACATCGCCTTCATGGGGGGATCGGCGACAGCCGCATTCTGTCAGGGCGCGATTCTGGGTGGCGTCATTCAGGGCGTGTCCGTGACGAAAGGCGCCTTCAACGGCGGTCCGCTCGACTGGCTGACCCCCTTCAGCATTCTTTGCGGACTGTCCGTGATGTGCGGCTACGCACTGCTTGGCGCCTGCTGGCTGGTCTGGCGCACAACGGGCGTGCTGGAAGCAAGTTGCCGTCACTGGGCGCGGCGTCTGGCCATCGGTCTTTTCGTGGGTATTGTCGCCGTCAGTCTGTGGACACCCATGCTGCACGAGCCTTACCTCGTACGCTGGACAGACTGGCCGAACATCCTGTTTGTCGCGCCGGTGCCTGTGCTGGTGATCCTTCTGGCGTTCCTGTTTGTGCGTGGGTTGCAGAGAGAGCATCCAGTAGCGCCGTTTCTCTGCGCGCTGGGCTGGTTCTTTCTCTGCTTCACCGGCCTAGGGATTTCCATTTTCCCCTATATGGTGCCGCCGTCCCTGACCCTGTGGGATGTATCCTCTCCCCCCTCCAGTCAGGCCTTCCAGTTGGTGGGCACAGCCATTCTGCTGCCCATCATCCTGACCTATACGGTCTATTCCTATCGCGTCTTCCGCGGAAAGGTCACAGAAGCCGATGCGTATCACTGACGCCATCGTTTCCGGCCGGGGGGAGAAAGCCCCCCGCAGTCTGCTCCGCCGGTTCGGATGGTTCATCGCCATATGGGCCATGAGCACCGTCGGATTTATCGCAGCCGCTTCTGTTCTGAAGTTTTTTGTTCCTCATTAATGCTTCAGTGCCTGTTTCGATATTGAAACCATAAACAAGACTGAAAATTTCAGGGGAGCAATGACGGAATAAAGTGATTTTTAATGATTTCAGCCTGTAATTCCGTCGTAGATTAATAATTTATCAACGCCTTGATCCTTACTTGTGTGATTTAGCAATCACAAACGGTTTTGACACGTCACAATGTTTGGATTTCAGAGGTTTTATAACTGCCGGAACGGTGGGGTGAGCCTTATGGTTGCCGTCAGCACTTCGGTGGCGGTCATAGGGGTTGCTGCGGCCATAAACCTCGGAGCTGCTGTTCAGAACAAAAAAACGCTGCAGGGAATCTCCGACGCCGCGGCCCTTCAGGCAGAAAAAACCGTTCAGGCGGCACAGGCTAGCGCCAGCACCACGATGAGCCAGTCCGACATCGCCGCCCTGGCCCAGACGACTGTTCAAAGCTATGTGGCGGCGAATACGCCGGCGGGTTCCACCGTCCCCGACATCCAGGTGGCCTATACGTCCCTTTCCACCTATTCGGGGAACGTTACAGTCACCCTTTCGAGAAAAACCTCTCTTTTCATGTCGGGCGTTCTTCCCGGCGGTGGGATTCCTGTCTCGGTCACTTCCACCGCCACCATGACGCTCGGCAATTCCTACATTCAGATTATATTTCTGGTGGATATTTCAAATTCCATGGGAATCGGCGGCACTCCCGCAGATATATCCGCCCTTGAAAACAGTTCTGCTCAGTGCGCATTCGCCTGCCACGATCCAAACGGTTACCGGGGATCCTGCACGAAAAAATCATCCTCTAATTTTTTCGGACTTCCGCCATGCAATACGCGGGTTACAGCGCAGCAGGCCGGGATCAACCTAAAAATCGACTATGTCAATCAGGCCATTCAGACATTCATGGCGCAGCTTGTAGACTATTCAAATAAAGATCAAAACAATATCACAGCAAGCATTACGACTTACGGAACAACAATACAGCAGATACAGGCACCCACGACTGATATTGCCGCGGCGACGTCCGTAGCCTCCACCATCGATCTCGAAACTGCCGTTCCCATGCCCATCCTCGGATATACAAGGACGAGTGACGCGCTGAACACCATTGCCGGCCAACTTACAAATGTTGGACAGGGTGAAAGCGAAAACAGCCAAAGAACCTATGTCATTTTCATTTCTGATGGGGCGCAGGACATCTACAGCACCGCTAACAGCTATCAGCATATAGTAACCGTGAATTATCAGGCCGCCTGCAATACCCTAAAGCAGATGGGGGTGACTCTTCTCTCTGTATGGGTGCCTTACTATCCCATTTATGGATCGCAGCAGTATAACACCCTGATTGCCCCCCTGCCGACAACGGGGACAGGCTCCATGGAGGGAGCCATGCAGGCCTGCGCCACAAGCTCCGACTATTACTTCGAGGCTGACGATGGGCCGGCCATTAAAAATGCGCTCACATCGTCTCTCTCAAGCATCGTCACAAGCAGCGGTCTGAGACTTATCAAATAGAATCCTGCGTCACTCTGCATTTTTAGCAAAAGAGCAGAACCTTTTTACCTGATCAGGATGCTGTGCCTCCCACGGTCAGACCAGTCATTTTCAGGGTCGGCTGCCCCACCCCGACAGGAACACCCTGCCCGGCTTTGCCACAGGTGCCGATCCCCGGATCAAGCGCCATATCGGAGCCGATCATGGAAATGGAGGTCATCGCGTCCGCACCATTGCCGATCAGTGTCGCCCCCTTGACCGGCGCCGTCACTTTTCCATCCTCGATCATGTAGGCTTCGGAAGCCGCGAACACGAATTTCCCGGATGTAATGTCCACCTGGCCACCACCGAAGTTCACCGCATAGAGGCCTCGTTTCACTGACCGGATCATATCGTCAGTGCTCGCCTGTCCCGCCAGCATGAGCGTGTTGGTCATACGGGGCAGCGGCATATAGCCGTAAGACTGACGACGCCCATTCCCTGTGGGCGCAACGCCCATCAGACGAGCGTTCAGACGATCCTGAATGAAACCCGTCAGGATACCGTCCTCGATCATCACCGTTCTGCCTGAAGGCGTGCCTTCATCGTCAACCGTCAGACTGCCGCGACGATCAGGCAATGTGCCGTCATCCACAACCGTCACGCCGGGACTGGCGACGCGCTTTCCCATCAGATCCGAGAACATGGAGGTTTTCTTGCGGTTGAAGTCGCCCTCCAGACCGTGACCGACCGCTTCATGCAGAAGAATGCCTGGCCAGCCGGAGCCAAGGACGATCTCCATTTCCCCAGCGGGAGCAGGACGCGCATCCAGATTGATCAGAGCTGTCCGCAACGCCTCATTCACACCGTGCTGCCAGGCATTTTCTTCCAGCAGTTTCGTCACACTGTAACGACCACCAAACCCATAGGAACCGCTCTCGCGACGACCATCTTTCTCCACCACGACGGAGACATTCAGGCGCACCAGCGGACGGATATCCGCGACTCTCAGCCCGTCAGCCCGGATGATCTGCACCGCCTGCCACTCGGACGCGATGGACGCCATCACCTGCACGACCCGACTGTCTTTCCCACGCGCATAAGCGTCGATCTGGCCGAGCAGCGCCGCCCGACGGGCGAAATCCGTCTCATGCAGCGGGTTATTGTCGCTGTAGAGGCGCGAGTTGGTTGAGCGTGGCGGGGGCGCCATGATGCCGGACCGGCCATTCCTTACGGCGGAGACCGTCTCAGCAGCGCGCCGGAGAGAGGACTTGCTGATCTCGTCGGAGTGGGCGAACCCGGTTTCCTCACCCAGCACGCTCCGCAGACCAAAGCCACTGGATGTATCGAAGGATGCTGACCGGATGACTCCGTCATCAAGCGCCAGCCCTTCACTTTCGCGGTATTCGAGAAAGAGTTCGCCGTCCTCCATGCCTTCCAGCGCATGGGCGGTCATGCTCTCCGCTTCGTCCCGACTCAGCAGACCACCGGCGCGCTCGAAGAAAAGATGATCCGTCGCGGCAAGAGGCCCAAGCCCCGCGACCGAGGACTGCACACTCTTTTCTCCGGCAGAGACAGCAACATTCCGGGTTGAGGCAGTGGACGACATGGGCAAAACTCCGGGGTAGAAAGTGGGAACGTCCTGACTGGCGTTCACCATCACGATACGCCCTTATGTCATAACTGGTTTCTTCCGACCCGGAAAACCCGCAGGCGGTTATCGCGTCATTATCCCACAGGGACACGGTCGCACGAAAGGATTTCTCTTGAGGCGCTACCCTTTTTCTTTCCTCGCATGTTCACTGGCCTCCAGTCTTTTCGCCTCCTCCCTGCTATCGTCATGGCCGGTCTCTGCGCAGACCACAGCGCCAGGAGAGCCGGTAATGACTTCCGATTTTCGCGATGAAGCTGGCCCCCCGCCAGCCCGGGTGCCCACCGTTATCCTGCATCCCGCCATCACTCCTCCGCCTCAGGCTCCAAGACTGCCGTCACAGCAGGATCTGCGTCCGCCCTCGATCGCTCTGGACGGTCTGTTTTCCGCCATCGGAAAGGCCCACATCTTCATCGACGCGAAAGCCGCCGCGGACGCCTATCCCAATCGACCGCCGGAAGAGATTCTGGCCACATGGAGAGCGCAGAAGAACGACCCGGGCTTTGACCTGAAAACCTTCGTCGCCACCTATTTCACGATCCCGGCCATCACCTCTGCCGCCTATCAGCGCAAGCCGGGCGAAAACGTGAAGGATTACATCGCGGGCATGTGGGATGTGCTGACCCGGCAGCCGGATACCCCTGTTCCCTGGTCATCGCTTCTGCCTTTACCGGAAAAATACGTTGTTCCCGGAGGCCGTTTTACGGAACTGTATTACTGGGACACCTATTTCACGATGATCGGCCTGTATGAGGGCGGACGCATTGATCTGATGCGCTCCACCTACAGGGATCTGGCGTCGCTGATCGACCGCTACGGACATATTCCGAATGGCAGCCGCACCTACTATCTCGGCCGCTCGCAGCCCGCTTTCTTCGCGTTGATGACAGACCTGCTGGCCAGTCACGACGGCAACAAGACCTACATCAAGTATCTGCCTGAACTACAACGCGAATATGAATACTGGACAGATGGAGAAGCGAAGCTCGCGCCCGGCCATGCCTGGCGACATGCTGTCCGACTGAAAGACGGCACCCTGCTGACGCGCCCATGGGATGATCTCGATACCCCCCGCGATGAGAGTTACCCGCAGGACATCGCCACAGCGGCGTCTACCTCCCGTCCCTCTTCCGAGGTATGGCGCGATCTGCGGGCCGGGTCAGAAACAGGATGGGATTTCTCGTCACGCTGGCTGATGGACCGCCATACGCTCTCTTCCATTCACACAACCGACCTCATCACGATCGAGATGAGCTGCATGGTGGCCCATCTCGCGCAAACTCTTTCCCGTGCCTACGAGCTTACAGGAAACAAACAGAAGGCCGCTTTCTATAAGGCTGATGCTGACCGACGCATCGCCGCTATCCGACGCGTGCTGTGGGATCAGAAAAGAGGCGCTTTCTACGATTACGACTGGAAAACGGGAAAGCTGACCGATGTGCTGTCAACGGCAACGGCCGTGCCTCTGTTCCTGCACATGGCCACAAACCAGCAGGCGCATATTGTCGCGAAAACCCTCAAGGCAAAGCTGCTGAAACCCGGCGGGCTTGTGGCAACAGATGTGACCAGCGGACAACAGTGGGATTCTCCCAACGGATGGGCCCCGCTGCAATGGATGGCGATCAAGGGTCTCAATCTGTATGGCGAGGATGTTCTGGCGCAGGATATTGCGCAACGCTGGATGGAGCGCGTCATCGGCACTTATGAAAAAAGCGGCGTACTTCTTGAAAAATACGATGTTGTCAATCCTGAAATCAGCCCGACAGGCGGTGCGGGCGGTGGCGAGTATCCGATGCAGATCGGCTTCGGATGGACCAACGGCACCCTGCTCGGTCTGATGAACCGTTATCCGCAGGTCGCCCAGCATATTCTGAGTGAATATCCGTTCGCAGGACAGGCTTCCAAAAACGATACGCCACCAGGCAGCGGACGCCCTGCGGAGTCGCAGCCTATTCCTACGACCACGAAGGGAACACTCTCCTCCTCACCACGGCATGAAACGCCGCCCGCGCAGAACAGGGAAAAATGAAAAGGAGGGATTTATGATAAAAGTTTCTGGCGCCGCCATTTTTAAAAAGGGCGGCACCTCTGAAGCGTTCTGAAAAAGCTTCACCAGAGCCCCCTGTCTGATTCAAAAGAAGCTCGGATAAGACGCTTTTGAATCAGTTTTCAGGCGGATCGATCTGTGTTTTTGAAGGCCCTCAACTCCGGCCTTCAAAAAAGTCCTTCACACGTGAAAAAAAGCCTGCATGTTCCGGGCTGCTTTTCACATGCTCACCCGCTTCCTTTTCAAACTCTTCCAGAAGCTCCTTCTGGCGTTTGGAAAGATTCTGCGGAGTCTCCACGACGACCTGCACGTACATGTCGCCCCGCGACGACGACCGCAGTACGGAAAAACCTTTTCCTCTCAAACGGAAATGTTCGCCGCTCTGCGTTCCGGCCGGGATTTTCACACTGGCCCGGCCGCCATCAACCACTGGCACTTCAACTTCGGTACCGAGCGCGGCCTGCGCCATACGCAGCGGCACACGGCAGTAAATGTTGGAGCCGTCACGCTGGAACAGTTCGCTGGCCTGAACGGCGATATGGACATACAGGTCTCCCGACGGAGCGCCCTTTCCACCCGACTGACCTTCACCGGACAATCTGATCCGCGTGCCGTCTTCAACACCGGCCGGAATCGCAATCTCCAGCGTGCGCGGCTGCTCTATCGTGCCAACACCATGACAGGCCGGGCACGGATCCTTGATGACACGACCTGCGCCATGGCAGCTCGGGCATGGGCGTTCGACCACGAAGAAACCCTGCTGCGCACGGACCTTCCCGGCACCGTGACAGCTCGGGCAGACCTCGACACCGGCTTCCTTGTCCTTCGAACCGGTGCCATCACAGGACTCGCACATGACACGTGTCTTGATGGTGATGGATTTCTTGATGCCCGTGAAGGCTTCCGCCAGCGTGATCTCGACCTGTGTCTGGATATCGGCGCCGGCGCTCCGTCCACCGCCGCCGCCGCGACGACCGCCCATCATGTCGCCGAACATCTGCTCGAAGATGTCGCCCAGACCGCCTCCGGCAAAGCCGCCACCAAAATCGAACCCGCCGGGACCACCGCCACCGCCTTCGAACGCCGCATGACCGAAGCGGTCATAGGCCGCGCGCTTGTCGGCATCTTTCAGAACGTCATAGGCTTCGTTGATCTGCTTGAAGCGCTCTTCCGCTGACGCATCTCCGGCATTGCGATCCGGATGATATTTCATGGCCTGCTTGCGGTACGCCTTTTTCAGTTCATCAGAAGAGACTTCTCGAGAGACTTCCAGAACAGCGTAATAATCAAGTTTCGTGGCCATTGATTTCCTCGTAAGCGGGCTCCCTCTCGCACGCGTCGCATCATGACGCCGGGAGGACATAAAAGATGACGCCCGCCCCAATGGATGGAGCGGGCGCCTTGAAGATACGGCGTTTCTACCTTGCAGGGTAAACCGGTTCTACCCGGTCACCCTGTCAGGACAGTTTCCGCTCAGCCTTTTTTGTTGTCGTCGATTTCTTCAAAATCGGCGTCAACCACCTTGTCGTCAGGCTTTGCACCACCGGCAGCGGCGCCTTCGGCACCCGCACCCCCAGCCTGCTCAGCCTTGTAGACCGCTTCACCGATCTTCATCGCAGCCTGCGTCAGACGCTCGGAGGCAGATTTCAGCGCCTCGGCATCCGTGCCTTCAAGGGCCGATTTGACTGCGGCAACGGCGCTTTCCGCTTCGCTACGGTCAGCAGCCGGAACCTTGTCGCCTGCCTCGGACAGAGACTTCTCGACCTGATTGACCAGACCCTCGGCGTTGTTGCGGGTTTCGACCGCTTCACGCTTCGCCTTGTCAGCCGTTGCGTTCGCTTCCGCGTCCTTGACCATCTTGTCGATGTCGGCATCGGACAGACCACCAGAAGCCTGGATCTTGATCTGCTGCTCCTTGCCGGTCGCCTTGTCCTTGGCGGACACGGAGACAATGCCGTTGGCGTCGATGTCGAAGGTCACTTCGATCTGCGGCACGCCACGAGGAGCCGGAGCGATACCGGTCAGGTCGAAGTTGCCCAGCAGCTTGTTGTCAGCCGCCATCTCACGCTCACCCTGATAGACCTTGATGGTCACGGCGTTCTGGTTGTCTTCAGCCGTGGAGAAGGTCTGGCTCTTCTTCGTCGGAATCGTCGTATTGCGGTCGATCAGACGGGTGAACACGCCACCCAGCGTTTCGATACCAAGCGACAGCGGCGTCACGTCGAGAAGCAGAACGTCCTTCACGTCACCCTTCAGGACCGCGCCCTGAATGGCCGCACCGATCGCCACGACTTCGTCGGGGTTCACGTTACGGGCAGGCTCTTTGCCGAAGAACTCTTTAACGGCTTCGATCACCTTCGGCATACGGGTCATGCCGCCGACGAGAATGACTTCGTCGATCTGGGAACCATTCAGACCTGCGTCCTTCAGAGCAGCCTTACAGGGCTCCATCGTGCGGGCGATCAGGTCGTCAACGAGGCTTTCCAGCTTCGCACGGGTCAGCTTCACCACGAGATGCTTCGGACCCGAAGCGTCAGCCGTGATGAACGGCAGGTTGATCTCGGTCTCCTTGGAAGAAGACAGCTCGATCTTCGCCTTTTCGGCAGCTTCCTTCAGACGCTGCAGAGCCAGCTTGTCGGACTTCAGGTCAATGCCCTGATCACGCTTGAACTCGCTGGCGAGGAAGTCGATGATCCGGTTGTCGAAGTCTTCACCACCGAGGAACGTGTCACCGTTGGTGGACTTCACTTCGATCACACCATCGGAGATCTCGAGAACCGAAACGTCGAAGGTGCCGCCGCCAAGGTCATAAACCGCGACCGTGCCGCCGTTCTTCTTCTCAAGACCATAAGCCAGCGCAGCAGCCGTCGGCTCGTTGATGATACGCAGGACTTCAAGACCCGCGATCTTACCGGCGTCTTTCGTGGCCTGACGCTGGGCGTCGTTGAAGTAAGCCGGAACCGTGATGACCGCCTGGGTCACTTTCTCGCCGAGATAGGACTCGGCTGTTTCCTTCATCTTGCCGAGCACGAAGGCTGCGATCTGGGAAGGTGCGTAGCTCTTGCCACGTGCCTCGACCCATGCGTCGCCATTGTCACCCTTCACGATGGCGTAGGGAACGAGTTCCTTGTCCTTCTGGACGGTCGGATCGTCAAAGCGACGACCGATCAGACGCTTCACGGCATACAGGGTGTTGGCCGGGTTGGTGACGGCCTGACGCTTCGCGGCCTGTCCGACGAGCATTTCACCACCTTCGGTGAACGCCACCATCGACGGCGTCGTGCGTGCGCCTTCGCTGTTCTCGATAACCTTTGTTTCGTTACCCTCGCGGATCGCTACGCAGGAGTTGGTCGTACCAAGGTCAATACCGATAACTTTGCTCATATAACTAATCCTCTTTCAGCGGTCGCACTCGGCCCGAAGCACCGGATGCGCCCCTTATTTCAATAGTCCTGCCATAAACAGCGGCTGGCTACATCATCTTTAAATCCGATGTAGGAGCCTCATGTCGGGCTTTCAAGAGTTGTCGCTCCCGAAAATCGACACGTCCGGACTCAATTCTTGGCAACAACAACCATCGCCGGTTTCAGCAGACGGCCATGCAGCGTCCATGTGGGCGTCCAGGCCTGAATGACGGTTCCCGTCTCGTGCTCAGGGCTGGGCTGCTCCGCCATGGCCTGATGATGATTGGCGTCAAAAGCCTGTCCTGCAGGATCGTGGCACACAACACCATGACGCTCGAGGATGGACAGGAACGACCGTTCCGTGCCTTCAATCCCTTCACGCATCTTGGTGATGATGCTGTCTTCACCTTCGGTTTTCGGCGGCAGACTGGCGAGTCCACGCTTCAGGTTCTCAGCCGCTTCCACGACATCGCGTGCGAATTTCTGCACGGCGTACTGACGCGCATCGTCGATCTCACGCTTTGTGCGGGTCCGAAGATTCTGCATTTCGGCTTCAGAGCGCATCCATTTGTCGTGCTCTTCAGCCAGTTGCGCTTCCAGTTCCTTGATCCGGCTGCTGGCCGCGCTCATCACCTGATCAGACGAAGACGCCTGATCATCAGCTGCCGCGTCTCCATGAACGGAGGAATGGTGCTCGTTGAGGTCAGTCGCCGCCTCATCCGCTGGCGATCCGGCCTCGTGGGTGTCTGTCATGTTCGTCATAGGGTAAGAATTAGGCATCCTCGGAGCAATCGACAAGAAGGCAGACCGGACGAATTTTATGCTCAGCCCACAGCCAGATGCATTTCTCCCGCCTCCTTCCGCTTCAGGATGCACGCCCGATGGTTAATTTTTGCTTTCATTATTTGCATTTGCCATCAGCATTAATCCCCTGAACCTTCTAAAAATAAAACACTGACCGCCGCCCCCGGTAGCCCGGCATGTCAGACCCGGCTATTATCAACTCAGTTTGCTCTTGATGAAGCCACAGAACGGGTGCGCCAGCGCCCCGGAGGGAATCGATTTCGTGACAGAAAAACAGACGATTGCGCTGGTTGATGATGATCGCAACATCCTGACCTCCGTCCAGATGACGCTGGAAGCCGAGGGATATGCCGTTCGCGCCTTTATTGATGGAGAGCAGGCCCTTCAGGATCTGACCAGCCGCCCGGTGGATCTGGCCGTTCTTGATATCAAGATGCCGCGCATGGATGGCATGGAACTCCTTCAGCGGCTCCGCGCCCGCTCCAACCTGCCCATCATCTTCCTTTCCTCCAAGGATGAAGAGGTTGATCAGTTGATGGGGCTGCGGCTGGGAGCAGACGATTACATCACAAAACCTTTTTCGCAGCGGCTTCTGATCGAGCGCATCCGCGCGCTCCTGCGCCGCAACGACGTCAATCGCGCCGAGGCAGCCGGGGAAATCACCAGCAACACTCTGGTCCGCGGTGATCTGACGCTCGACGAGGCCCGCCACCGGTGTCAGTGGAAAGGCACCGATGTTCCCCTGACCGTCACCGAGTTCCTGCTGGTCAAGGCGCTTGCCTCCCGTCCCGGACTGGTCAAATCCCGCGACCAGCTGATCGACGCGGCTTACGGCGACAACATCTATGTTGATGACAGGACCATCGACAGCCACATCAAGCGCGTGCGGAAGAAATTCCGGCAGGTCGATGACGCCTTCAACCAGATCGAAACGCTGTACGGCATCGGTTACCGCTACAAGGAAGACTGAGCCATGAGGCCGGCAGAGGAAGAACGGTGACCACTCCACCGGAAGGCGACCCGCATCGGAAAGCGTCCCTTCCCGCCAGCCTGACCCAACTGTCGGGTGAGATCAGAAAGCTGGCCGGAGCGAAGCCGGACCTTCCTGCTCCTGTTGCGCGCGTCCTCGCCTTCTGTCGCCGGACAATACTGAAGGCCACGACCTTTCTGTCGCCTTCCAGACAGCGTGACGCCGACGCACCGAAGCGGCTGATCTCGCCGCTGATGCGTCGCATCCTGCTGGTCAACATCCTGCCGCTCGCCGTTTTCGGCATGACGCTGCTGTTTCTCAACCAGTTCCGCAACAGCCTGCTGGCGGCCGAAGTCGGAGCGTTGCGTGAGCAGGCGCGTATCTATGCGGGCGCTCTTGGTCAGAGCGCCGTCACCCAGAATCCGAGCACTCATTCACGTCGCAACCCGGCTCTTCCCACCGAGGCCTACACGCTTGAGCCGGGGCTGACGCGTCCGCTTCTGCTGCGTCTCACGGAACCGAGCCCCCGGGCCGATGCGCGTGTCTATTCGCCTGACGGACAACTGATCGCCGACAGCCATCAGGAAAAACTGGCGCATCATATTGCGAGCGACCCGCCGCCGCCGGAGACGCAGAACACCCTCCCGCAGGGAGAAGTCACGGAACCGCCTCCCCATCCGGGCATCATGCGATCGGTTATCGATTTTCTCGTCGGCGGCGTGGATGACAGCCCCCTGCGGGACGATGGCCATCCCCGACACCACAATACGAAAGCCCCGAACGACCATTCCTTCGATGAGGTGGAAACGCCGCCCTACATCCGCCGGACGGAAAATCACACGCTGGTCATCACCATCGCGGAACCTATCGTCCATGACGGACAGACGGTCGGCATTCTGCAACTGACGCGGACCGGCGAGGCGATCGATACATCGCTCTTCAAGATCCGCTCTTCCATCCTGTCGCTTTTCCTGCTGGCCATGGCGATCATGGTTCTGCTGTCCTGGTACCTGTCGCTGACCATCGCACGCCCGCTGCTGCGGCTCGCCACCTCCGCGCACATCATGCGGGAAAGCTCCGGACGCTCCGGCACCGTGCCCAGCAGCCTGCTGGGTCGAAGCGACGAGATCGGCGACCTCGCCCGCGCACTTCAGGACAGCACGCAGGCCCTGTGGACACGCATGGATGCGATCGAGCGCTTTGCAGCCGATGTGTCGCACGAGATCAAGAACCCGCTGACATCCATCCGCTCCGCCATCGAGACACTCCTTCGCATTGACGACGTGGAGCGTCAGAGGCGTCTCCTGACCATCATCGCGGAGGATGTCCGCAGACTGGACCGTCTGATCACCGATATCTCCGACGCCAGCCGACTGGATGCGGAACTGTCGCGTGCGCGCGCAACGCCTGTGGCGATAGGGCCGCTGCTTTCCCTTCTTGCCGAAATCCATCAGTCCACCCGCAAGCCCGAGCAGCCGGAAATTATTGTGAGCGTCCATGATGACACGCCTGCGCATCCGCTCCGCGCTCTGGCGGTCGAGGACCGGCTTGTGCAAGTCCTGCGCAACCTGATCGGCAACGCCATTTCCTTCTCGCCGCCCAAAGCGCATATCTGGCTGGAGGCGCATGCAGCCGGTCCCTTCGTGGAGCTGTCGGTTGCTGACGAAGGGCCAGGCATCCCCGCCTCAAAACTCGATTCCGTCTTTGATCGCTTCTATTCCGAGCGTCCGAAATCAGAGCATTTCGGACAACATTCCGGTCTTGGTCTGTCCATCAGCAGGCAGATCATTCAGGCGCTGAAAGGCACCATCCGAGCAGAAAACCGGATGGATTCCTCCGGAAAGGTGCTGGGCGCCCGGTTTGTCATCCACCTGCCTCAGGCAGAGACTTCCACCAGCCGTGAACATGGCGGGGAAGCGATCGGCCACGCGAAGTCCGACCGTCGCCTGCCTCCTCCACTGGAAACAGAGCCTTCGGACGAGGAGTAAAATTTCCGGGGGATGACAACGGCGTCACTGCCAGACGGTTATTGATGGGACTTTGTCCCACACCCACAAAGGGGTGCAGACCGTTTGATCCTGATTCCACAAAACACAAAAAAGGGGCGCTGAACAAGCTCTGTCCAGCGCCCCTTTTCCTGTCTTCAACCGCCCTGATTCAGCGCGGTGCGAGGACCATAACCATCTGACGGTTTTCAAGCCTTGGCATCTGCTCGACCTTGGCTTCTTCTTCCATCTCGTTGCGGATACGCTCCAGAACCTTCACGCCGAGGTCCTGATGAGCCATCTCTCGTCCACGAAAACGGAGCGTGACCTTGACCTTGTCACCATCGCCAATGAACGACTTCATGGAACGCATCTTAACCTGGTAGTCATTTTCGTCGATGTTCGGACGAACCTTGACTTCCTTGATCTCGATGACCTTCTGCTTCTTCCGCGCTTCATTACGCTTTTTCTGCTGCTCATACTTGTACTTGCCGTAATCAAGTATCTTGCAGACCGGCGGTTCCGCGTTCGGGCTGATTTCAAGAAGATCCAGTCCGACGCCATAAGCACGGGCCAGAGCCTCACGCGTCGTCATCACGCCCTGCATTTCGCCTTCCTCATCAATCAGGCGGACCTGAGGAATGCGGATCTCTTCGTTTACGCGGGGCCCCTCACGATTAGGCGGGGTGGGAATGGGTGGTCTTGGTATGGTAAGCTCCTGTCAACGTGACGGCACAAAGCGCGGCAACCCCTCCGGGCTCCCGAATCCCTGCTAGCATATAATCGCATTATGTGCGTACGGGAACCGTCAAGATCAAGTGTTCTCACCTTATTTGATTTATACTTATCCCGGTGAAGACTGATCATCACCGAGCGCGACTCATTGGAACCGCCTCAAGACAGTTCCAGTCTCTCTTTCACCACAATAGAAATCCGGATTCTTCCTGTCGACGTCACTGGTCGTCACCATCACCATAACGTCCGTCATCAACAGGTCGTGTACCGATGGATACCTGCATTTTCAGCACGACAGCCTTGCGCCTTACGGTCAGAGGCAGCGTTGTTCCGGGCTTTGTGGCGGCGATGATACGAATGAGAGTGCGGGCGTTTTCCACATGCTCGGCCCCCACCGTAATGATGAAATCGTTCTTCCTGAGACCGGCGAGCTGGGCTGCGCCGCCCTTGTCAGCATCGACGACCCTCGCTCCGTCCTGCCCTTCTTCATCCTCAAGCGTCACGCCCAGCCACCCGCGCTCGATATGACCGCTGGTCCGCAGGGCCTCGACCACCGGAATCACAAGCTCGGAAGGAATGGAGAAGCCGATGCCCACCGAGCCGCCTGTAGGCGAGACGATGGCGGTATTGATGGCGATCACCTCGCCCTGCATGTTGAAGGTTGGACCACCGGAATTGCCCGGATTGATCGGCGCATCAAGTTGCAGGAAGTCGTCGAACGGACTCGCACCAATATCGCGTCCACGCGCCGATACGATCCCCGCCGTAATGGAGGAACCCAGGCCGAACGGATTGCCCGCCGCCATGATCCAGTCGCCGACCTGCACCTGCCGGCTCTCGCCCCATTTCACATAAGGCAGCGGCGTCAGACTCTCGACCTTGATGACGGCAATATCCGTCAGGTCATCCACGCCGAGGACGCGCGCCGGAAGCTCATGCCCGTTGGACAGGGACACCGTGATATTCGATGCGTCGCCGACGACGTGATTATTGGTCACGATGATGCCGGACGGATCGATGATGAAGCCGGAACCTGCCCCAAGCATCTCCTCGCCATGCCGCCGCAGACGCTCCCGGAACCGGCGCTCAAGAGGCGTTCCCTTGACGTCCGGCAGAACGTGCAGACGTTTGCTGCTGGAGGGATTGATGTCCCGCGTCACGGCGATATTGACGACGGCAGGTCCCACCTTTTTGACAAGAGGGGCAAATGTCAGAGGGCGTGCGACCCCCAGCACAGCCGCCATGTCATTGCTGACCGGACCGCTGACAGGGGAACTGGCGGCAGAAACTGCCGGGGAAGCCGCCACGCCATCAGCATGAGCCCTGGACGCCTCAAACCCTTGCCCGGCCAGAAGACCAGCGGACAGCAGGGAGAAAGCGAAGCGGCCTCTGGCCGGCGAAGAAAGCCAGTCCCGACGCCGACCGAGGCGCAGACGGGAAGGCCGAAAGCAGGATAGTCCGGTCATTATGCGTTCAGCATCTTCATCACACCCTCATGCGTTGAGATAAACGAAACGTGAATACAACCCTAACGATACAGTACTGCTGCTAATTTATGTCACACTGTGGCACGGATGCCGCGTCTTAGTGTCTTTTTCGTGGCTCGGGCGGGGACGCCACAGCCGGGTTCTCCGGCCAGTCATGGCGTGGATAGCGGCCCCGCATGTCGCGCCGCATGTCCAGCCATCCGTTCGACCAGAAAGACGCCAGATCCGCCGTTAACGCCTGCGGACGTCCGGCGGGAGACAGCAACGCCAGACGCAGTGGCACCCGACCGCCAGCCAGACGCGGTGTCTCCGTCGTGCCGTAGAAGGTTTGCGCCCGCGCAGCAGCAACCGGGACAGGCTCGGTATAATCCAACCTCACGCGCCCGCCTTTCAGGGTGAGTTCGGTCGGCAGATCCCGGTCCAGCGCGACCAGTTCCGCATGAGGCAGACAACTACGCAGGATCGCCAGAAGATCGAGTCCCTTCAGCGCAGTCAGCGTCGTCACGCCATTCAGCCAGGGTGACAGCCATTCCGCGACAGTGGCGGAAAGCGCCTCATTCGACAGATCCGGGAGATCGGTCCGACCGAGTGTTTCCCGTGAAACAATGACACGGGCCTGAAACTGCCGGGCCGCCTCGGTCCATGTCAGAGCCGTGTCGAGCGAGCCAGCCACCTGCGCCAGCAGCAGTTCCGAAGCGTCTTCGCACTTTACCGTTTCGGTCCGGTCCCGCAGGACCAGCGCACCCACACGCAACCGACGACGCGCAATGATCGAGCCGGTGGTCGAGTCGAGCGCCGTTTCCACCTGCTCGGTCGCCCTGTCCAGCAGCGCCTGCGGAAGGTTGTTTGGATCGAGCGGCGCGGCCAGCCTGATCTCAGCGCTTTTCCGCAGGAACAGGGAGGCTACCGCCAGCAACTTCCCCTCTCCCAATCTGTCCGCCTTGCTGATGCGGGCGCTGCCTCCGCCGGACAGGCGATAGCTTCCCGGCTCTCCCCGCGCCTGTGCAATGCGATCAGGGAACCCGGCCGCCACGAGGGCAGCCACATCTCCCACTGCGGGTGTCTGTACGCGTAGCCCGAGGCGACGTCTGAACTGCCCCGCCGCCTGCCTGATCCGCGCCAGAGCGCCTCGGTCAGCGTCCGGATGATCGCCACCGGCAATGAGCTCCAGACGAAGGGACAGGTCAGCTGGCGGGACGGGCGGAGGTCCGCCGGAACGTCCGCCCATTCGAGGCCGCAGAGGATCACGTTCCTCCAGCAGCGCGGCCAGATCGGCCGCCAGCGCCGCTTCGGGCGGATTACGGGCGGCCACCATCATCGCCGCCAGACGCGGATGCGTGCCGAGCGACGCCATTCTACGCCCCAGTTCCGTCGGGTGTCCCTCTTCGTTCACAGCGCCCAACTGCCCCAGCAGTTCACGCGCAGCCGCGATCCCGCCCGCCGGAGGTGTATCAGGAAAACGGAGCGCACTCTCTCCACCCATGGCGTCGCCCCACAGGCTGGTGGCCAGCACGAAATCGGACAGGTCGGCGTCCAGAATTTCCGGGCGATCATGCGGCGTGAGACCGCGACCGGTCGCTTCCGTCCACAGCCGGAGACTGAAACCCGGCGCTTCACGCCCCGCACGACCAGACCGCTGCGTCGCCGCCGCACGGGAGATGCGCATCGTCTCAAGTCGGGCCAGTCCGGCTCCGGGATCGAAACGCGGCGCACGGCGAAAACCGCCGTCAATCACGATGCGCACACCGGGCACAGTCAGCGACGTTTCGGCGATGGAAGTCGAAAGAATCACGCGACGCCGACCATCGGACTCAGGCGTCAGCACACGGGCCTGTTCGGCGGGAGGCAGTTCGCCATGCAGGGGCAGCACCAGAGCCGACACGCCCTGCAGTTCCGCCATGGCGCGTCTGATTTCGCCGGTTCCCGGCAGAAACACGAGAATGTCGCCTTCGTGTTCCGCCAGCATCTCGCGCACGGCACGCGCGGCTTCCATCGGCAGATCTCGCGGCGAAGTCAGGTCGCGTTTCGCATGGCGGATTTCGACGGGAAACTGTCGCCCCTCGCTCTCCACGACCGGAGCCTGCATCAGATCACACAACGTCGCCGTATCCGCCGTCGCCGACATGGCGAGCAGGCGGAGATCGGGGCGCAGCGTCTGCTGAAGATCAAGGCAGAAGGCGAGCGCCAGATCGGCGTCCAGAGACCGCTCGTGGATTTCGTCGAAGATCACACAGGCCACATCGTCCAGTGTCGGATCGGACAGCAGACGACGCAGGAACAGCCCTTCCGTCACAACCTCGATGCGGGTCGCCTCCGAGACGGCGCTTTCAAGCCGTGTGCGAAACCCGACCGTCTCCCCGGCCCGCTCACCCAGCAGGGACGCCATCCTCTGCGCCGCCGCCCGTGCCGCCAGCCGTCTGGGTTCGAGCATGATGATCCGCTCGCCCTCCCCGCGCCATGTCGCCTCAAGCAGAGCCAGTGGGGCGAGCGTGGTCTTGCCTGCTCCCGGAGGGGCCACCAGCACGGCATTGGGCTGTATTTCCAGCGTCTCGGTCAGAACAGGCAGGCAGGCCCGAACGGGGAGTTCATCGCCCGGTGCGTTCAGGAGATTGGCAATGAGGGTGGTTCTGTCGTTCATGCAGCGGTTATGACGGGAGGTGTGGATCGGAGCAATCTTCCGGAATGGGATGCCTGTTTCATGGGGCAGAACGCCGCTCCCCGCCGCCGCCTCTTTGCTGTAAAGAGATCCGTCCATCCGTCACAGCCACAGGAGCGCGACCCTGCGCACTCTCCGCCCCCTGTCCACCAGCTTCCTCGCGCTTGCCGGACTGTTCTTCTCCCTGTCCGCCTCCGCTGCTGAAAGCCAGCCGGTCACAAGCGAACGGGACACAGCCAGTCTTGTGTCCGACAGTGACCGGATCGAAGCAGGACATCCTTTCAAGGCCGGGCTGCTCCTGCATCTGAAACCCGGCTGGCACACCTACTGGAAAAACCCCGGTGATGCGGGAGAGCCGGTGAACCTCACTGTCACGCTCTCCGGCAACCTCTCCGGGAAAGCGGACGCCATTGAGTGGCCCGCGCCGGAACGTCTGCCGGAAGGCCCGCTGATGTCTTACGGCTATACCGGCGACGTGCTGCTGCCAGTCACGGTCACACCTCAGGCTGCCGATGCGCAAGGTCGGAGCGTGACCATCAGCGCTCATGCAGACTGGCTTGTGTGTGCTGCCGTCTGCGTTCCGGAACAGGCCGACTTCCACCTCGACCTCCCCATAGGACCAGCCACTCCCTCCGCGCAGGCACCTCTCTTCAGGCGTGCAGCAGAACAGCAGCCCCGCTCCTCCCCTTTTCAGACAACCGTCACGCCAGATGGCCTGCTCACCGTGCAGGGTAATGGCTTCTCCTCGCAGGCTGTAAAACAGGCATGGGTCATCCCGGACGTCGCCGGACGCATTGATCAGGTCGCGCCACAACCCCTGACGGTCGATCAGGATCGGATGACGCTTCGACTGAAACCGGAGGAAGGATTTGCCGAAGGGAAATCCTTTACCGGTCTTCTGGAGTTGCGGGATGCGGCCAATGAAAGAAGCGTCCTGTCCTTCAGCGCCACGCCTGTTGCAGTGACTGTGAATCCTGTGCCGGAGACTGGCTGGCCGGCTCTGGTGGCCTTTGCCTTTCTGGGCGGTCTGATCCTGAACCTGATGCCCTGTGTCTTTCCGGTTCTGGCCATGAAAGCTCTGGCGATTTTACGCCTGCATGAAGACCGGAAGCATTTTCAGAGCGGCCTCGCCTACACGGCGGGCGTGCTGGCGATGTTCGGACTTCTTGGCGCTGTGATGCTGGTGGTGCGTCATGCCGGGCTGTCCGCCGGGTGGGGTTTCCAGTTCCAGTCTCCTGTGTTTGTCGCGGCAATCTGCTGGTTTCTGTTTGCGGTCGGACTGGGCCAGCTTGGCGCTTTTGAATTACCCGTCATCAGCGCCGGGCAGTCCATTCTGACCCGGCATCGTGGACTTCCGGGTGATTTTCTGACCGGGCTGCTCGCCGTTCTTGTGGCGACCCCCTGCACGGCGCCCTTCATGGGAGCCGCCATCGCAGGCGCGCTCGCCGCTCCATCTCTGGCGGCGCTCGGTATTTTTCTGGCCATGGGTCTTGGACTGGCCAGCCCCTATCTGGCACTGACCCTTGTCCCGAACGCCGGACGGTTTCTTCCCCGCCCCGGCCGCTGGATGGATATCTTCCGACAGATTCTGGCTTTTCCCATATTTGCGACCTGTATCTGGCTGGTCTGGGTTCTTGCACAGCAGGGCGGCGGCACCCCGGTAGCGATCGGTTGCGCCGGGCTTCTGGCTCTGGGTTTCAGCGGCTGGCTCATGACCCTTTCCCGGACGATCTCCTCCCGACGCTCCCGTCTGGTCATGCTTGCGTCGATCCTTGCCGCCCTGTCTCCCTTCGCATTACTGCCTCTCCTGTCGTCATCATCGGAAACGCCCGCACATTCCTCGGATGCAGACGCTGGCGCGGGAACAGTATTCTCACCGGCACGTCTCGCGGCTCTGCGGCAGGACGGAAAACCCGTTTTCGTGGACATGACGGCGGCATGGTGCATCACCTGCCTCGTCAATGATCACGTAGCGCTCGAAAGCTCCGTCGTTCAGAAAGCCTTTGTCGAGCATGGCATTGTTTTCATGAAAGGCGACTGGACCAGCAGGGATGCGGACATCACCACGTTCCTGCGTGAGCATGGGCGCGATGGCGTGCCGCTATATGTTTATTATCCGCCTCATGCGGAAGGACGTATCCTGCCACAGGTTCTGACTCCGGATATGGTCGTACGGGCGATCGAACAGAACTGACTGGAAATCGCTTATATTTTCAGGATGGTTTCAAACTGAGGCAGTGAAAGCATCATCTGGTCTACTTCCTGACTGAAAAGAAACACCCAAGCCCGCTGGTTACTCTGAATAAATTATTGTGAAACAACCCTTTATATGTTTCATAATCATACCTGCCTGAGCATATTTTCAGGACAGAAAACGATATTCAGAAACCGAACAAAAGCAGTGCTGTCGTCTGTAGGGAGTTTCCATGCCTAAAGTCTGTGTCTGCTACACATCCGACGTCGGCTACCTGTTCCCAAGCTTCGTCAGCGCCATACAGGCGAGACGCAATACCAGCAGGGATCTCACCGATATTCTGCTGATCGGAATCGATATAGATCCTGCCACACAAAAAATCTTTTCCAGACTGTGCGATCAGAACGATATTGTCTTTCTCTGCTATACGGCCAGAGATATCGGACATGCACCCGCCATGCTGGCCCGCCTCTTTCTCGATGATCTTTTGCCCACTCCTTACGAACGCTTCCTGTATGTGGACGGAGATACCCAGATACGCGGCGATCTGGACCGCCTCCTGAAACAGCCGCTTGCTGACGGAACATTTGGAGCCGTAACGGACCCCATGAGTTTTGCCGTGGGCGATGATGATCCGGCGGCCCGTTCATTTCTGGAGCATTTTTCCGCGTTCGGTTTTTCTGATGATGACGCAAAACAGTATTTCAATTCCGGCGTTCTTTACGCCGATCGCGCTGGCTGGGGGCGCATAGGACGGGAAGCATGGGAAAAGTTTGGACTGTTCCAGTCGAAAACACGTTATCCCGATCAGGATGTTCTCAATCTCGTCGGGCGCTCCCATCGTCTTTCCATGTCTTTTGCGTGGAACTTTCCGATCTTCTTCAGAAATATCGGTCTGGATTCCATCATTGCGCCCTGTATCTATCACTTCATGTCATCTCCCAAGCCCTGGGATGCCGACCTGCCGCCCTGGGATGTGACGGCCTCCTCACCTTACGATGAAATCACCGGCACTTTTCCAGAACTCGCGCCATACAGAAAGCGCATGTCTACAGGCCGATGGCTGCGTTATACGCTTCAGCAAAGATACAAACGCTGGCTGGAGAAGCGGGAATGGTCGGGCGAACGTGTGCAGCGCATTCTCGCTTATGAACAGACCGCCGATATAAAAAGCGGTTTCAAAACTGGAGGCTGATCGTCTCCAGAAAAATTCCAGGGTAATTTTTCGCAAGCACGGATCTATCTAAAAAGTCTGATCACGCCAGAGAGCAACAAGAGCAGGCGAACTGCCCGCCTGCTAAATCAAAAGTCTTTTCGCATCTTTTTACTTCCGGAAGCAGACAAACCGGTTTCATCGGTTATAGCGCCGCTTTCTCTCCTGCCTGCAAAACACATGCGCCATAAAAAAAGGGCCGTAGCAGATTTCCTGCTACGGCCTTTTCAATCACTCGTCAGAGCGTCATTCAGGCGCAGAGACGAAGGGTCTTTCCATTTGCCTCAAGACGGTAGGGACCGGCTGCTGCAATCTGGATTTTGAGCAGAGCTTTTGTATTCAGCACTCTCTCACCAAGATCGAGAACAGCGTCTCCGTTGGTCCAGCGAACCGAAGCATTCTTCTCAACACCATGCCAGCCGACATGAGACTGTCCGTCGAGGTGGCTGTTGACAGCACGACCATAGGAACCGCCTTCCAGCAGGGTCACGCTGCCCACCAGAACACCGAGCATACGACGGTCATCGACAAACGGACCGACGATGTCAGACGGTCTGTCCGCACGCGAGCAGATCCGGATTTCCGTGACATTTTCAGGAACTTCGACTGTCACAACGCCATTCTTTTCGTCCAGACGACGCAGCGTCTGCCCGGAAAGTGTGCGGAACGACAGATCTGATTTCCGTGTCAGAGGCTGCCTGGCAGGGACAGCGAGACCAAGAGCGTTCACTGCCCGTGCGGAGATACGCTGGTGCAGGCCTTCCACCGTCTCACGGTCTGTGAGCAGAGGCGCCGCAGCGTCCGCCCATGTCAGATGACGTGAAGTCAGCGAAACGACAGCGCCACCAGTGAACGAGCGACGATTACCCGTGTCGAGATAGCTTTCTGTAGCAACATTCTCAGCAAGAATGATGCTGTGACGCTCTGTTTCGACATGGAAGTAGCGATAGGACGTCACGGAGCGATCATAGAAAATGCTCGACCCGTTCACCAGCATACGCACCGGCACAAAGCCGCCTTCGAGATACAGACCGTGCTCGGCTGTGACCAGAAGATCAGCAGACGGCACATTCTCGGAAATGGCGCCCTTGAGGATACGAACCGGATAGCCCGCGTCGGCATCATCAAGTTCCGGACGTATGACAGCGTTCTGGAAACCGACCCAGACAACAGGACGGCTGCTAGCGTCGGCATCGACGACAATCAGTTCATCACCAACGGACAGGTCTTCAACAGCCACATCACCGCGCGTTGTGCGAATGAGCGTGCCCTCAACAAAGCAGACATCGGTCGCGACCGTGTTGATCAGCCAGTCACCAGCGGCATCTTTCGAGAATGTCGAAGAGCCTGGAACAAAGCCGTCAGCCGTTTCGATGTGAGACAGCGTGTAGGTCTGACCGTTATCGAGTGTGATCGCCAGCGAATAGCTGCCGTCATCGTTTTTCGTATAGACGGCCGCAGTCGGCTGCGTGTTCAGGTCAGCATCAATGGCGAAATGCGTGTTCGCATTGACCCCGACAAAAGTCGTATCGATCTGCTTCGTGTCACCAGCCAGAACAAGCGTGTTGCTGCTGTCATCGAAGCTGATCGTGCTCGTGTTGCCATACAGCCGTGCATAGAACGTGCTGTCATCCGTCAGGTTGATCTGCGGCAGATCGACCATCATCGAATTGGCCTGTGTGCCCAGCGTGGAGTTCGACAGATTCAGCGTTCCGCCACCAGCAAGATGGCTGCTGTCGAAAACGACATTTCCATCATTGCCCGTGATGTTCAGCGTGCCGTCCATGGCGCTGACGCCGCCAAGCTCGACCTTCGCCGGGGTATCGATGTTCAGCACACCGTTGCCGCGAACTTCAAAACCCGCCGTTGAGAACACGTAGCTGTTCGGGTTCTGGGGGTTATTGGCCGTAATGGTCAGTGTGGCGTTCGGATTGACCGAAAGGCTGACGAACTGCCCCACATTTGACTGATCGGCGACGACGTAAAGCGGATCTGTGTCCGAGCCTGAAAGAGAGGCGTGGAAGCAGCTGTCTGACTGCGGGATATCACCCTGAGACCAGTTACTGGTGTCAGACCAGCTCGCCGGATTGCTTTCCGTGCCTGTGCCGATGAAGGTGTCCGTCGCTACGGATGAGTGGTTTGTGTAGCCATTGGTCGTTGCTGCTGTGCCGGAACCGACATCGTCAGCATGCGTGACAACGGCCTGAAGCTGTTCATGCTGTGTTGTGGACGCATAGTCAGGCGTGACGGTGCTGGCGTTCTGCTCTGTAAACAGCCAGTCACCTGCGGCATCCTTACTGAACGACACCGAACCGGGAACAAACCCGTCAGCCGGCACGATATCGGACAGCGTCAGGGAATGCCCGTTCGTGAAGGAGATGGTGTAGCTGTATGAACCGTCACCATTCGCCACAACATTGGCGCTGGCAGGCGTAACCCCTTCGGTGCCGTTGATGGCAAACTGCGAATTCTCTGAAACGCCGTAAATGGCTGTCGAAATCGTCGAATCATTTGCGTCCAGAACAACCGTGTTGGTCGAGGACGGATCAAACGTGATCGAGCTTCCGGTCGTGTTCCAGCCGGTATAAAGCGTGCTGCCGTTCTGGAGCGTGATGTCCATATCCGGGATATGGATCGGCGCTTCCGCACTGCCCAGCGTGGAGTTGACCAGATTGAGCGTGCCGGTTCCGTTCAGGCTGTTGCCATCCAGAACAACCTTGCCCGGGTTATCAATGATCGTGATCGTACCGCCACGATTCTGCGTGTAGAGGCCCAGCTCCACCTGCGACGACGTATCGACGATCAGCTCACCGGTCGGAGCGATTTCCATACCGTAGGTCGAGAATACGTTTCCAGCATCCGTTGAAGAGGCCTGCGCCGTGATCTTCAGGGTGCCGTAATCACCGATGCTGAGCGAATGTATCTGTCCGTAAGACACGGCATTCGCCACAGCGACAGCGCGATCATCTTCACTGGTCCCGGCAATGGTGGCTGCCTGACATGTGTGACTCTGAGGAAGGTCTTCATTCGACCAGTTCGTGGGATCGAAAAAATCGTCCGACGTTGACCCATTCCAGTAAGTTGTAGCCATCTACGGACCTCGTTCGCTGAAAGCCGGTCAGAGACCGGACATCCGTCGCACATCCCTCCCTGAAGAACAGTCAGGATGTACGCAGAAGACAATTGTTACAGATACTTTTCGGTACACGTTTATACGCCTTGTTAACTTTTATCAAACGAATAACATGTAAAAAAGCTGCAACGTATAAACAACACACTGTTTTTTCGTGATTTTTATTTTAATCGCGAACGAATCTATAGATTTTCTGCCTCAGCGCTTCGTTTCATATTTTGAATACAGACATGGTTATTGGAAGTATTCATATCTAAAATAGATAAATACTTCTTTATTTAGAAAATTCTAAATAAAGAGATCATTAGAAAGTTTCAGGTCTTGCCTCTCAGGCTTCTCTGAGCCTGTCTGGCTGCGGATGAATAATATCCTTCCACGCGCCCCAGCAACACATACGCATGATAAAGCGCTGTATGTCGGTCACCTTTCAGGATGTTGAAGAGGATTCCACCAACAGGCCTGATCACAAACTCCAGAAGCACAGTGCAGGGTGCTGCATTTTTGCGCAGTGCGTACCCCATCCCTCTGGCGTAACTTCTGGCGCGCGTCAGATTCACGTCAGTCGGCTTGTCCGGATGCATCACCTGAATCCGCGGGTCGAAATAACCCTTTACGCCATGCGCCAGCAGCCGCAGCCCCAGATCCTGCCCTTCCGCAGCAACGAACCGACAGCCGGGGCCCATGTTGACGTCAAACCCGCCAACAGCTTCATACGCGGCCCGACGGATGAACATGTTGAACTCCACCAGCCCCGTCCAGATGTTGCTTTCATTCAGCCTTGCGCTGGCAGTCAGCCACCGTCCCATCTGCGAAGGACGTCCATGCTGATTCAGCACAGCGCCAGTCAACAGGCCCAGAGAGGGGTTTTTCCTGAAACTGGCGTCAACCTGCGCCAATGTATCCGGAAGATAAAGGCAGTCATCGTCCGGAAAAGCGATGATGTCTCCTGTCGCATGGGATGCACCGACAATGCAGGCATAACGACATTTTTGGACATCGATCCTGATATGCCGGATGGGCAGGATCTCCGAAAAGTCCGCCACAACAGAATCGTAGATATCACTCCCACTCTGGTCCACGAGAATGACTTCAAGATCCCGGAAGGTCTGACGAGCCAGAGCATCCAGAAAGGCCCTTACATCCCGAGGGCGATCGAGAGTCGGGATTACAAGGGAAAAACGCATTAACCTACCAGTTCATTTCACGCCGAAAACAGTCACTTTTACAGATCCAGAATATGCCCGGGCTGGAGACGTCCGCGCAGCACGTCCCTCCAGGCAAGCCAGTTTCCTTTCATGCGCCCTTTCCGGTCGACCCATGGTTCCGGGCGAACACTTCTGACGACATTGATCAGTGTATGACGTCCAGCGCTTCTGAAGGCATGTCCCCAGAGATACGATCCCTTGCGGGCAAGGTACAGCGGATTGACGATCTGGGAATATCCCAAGCGCACGCCGGATGTTTTGCCTTTTTTGCTACCCAGATGAATACCCTGCGCGCCTTCTCCCCGGACAATGCGGCCATAGGGCAGAATGCGCCTTGAAAAATCGATGTCTTCATACCAGGCATACAAAGGCAGGTGTTCATCAAAACGGATGCCTGTATGTCTGATTACATCCATACGAAAAGCCATGTTGCAGCCGTAGGTATTAAAGACATCAACAATCGCGTTGTCCCGCGAGGCCACCGGTTTCGCGAGAGCCGCAAGCGCGTGCTCCACCGTCAGTCCGGGACCGACGGCGCCATCCTCCAGAACCTTGCCAGTCATTCCGGCAATGCGACTGTCGCTCCTGAAAACGGCCAGCATTTTCTCGATGTAGTCATGCTGTGGAAAGAAATCATCATCAAGGAACAGCACAATGTCCGCATCCCGCGCATGGTCCAGAATGACGTTTCTTTGCGCAGGCAGGCCACGACTACCCTGAAGCAGGACAAGATCACATCCCGGCACAAGTGCGGGCGTGACGCCTTCGATATCGGTCGGGTTCTTATAGCAGATGACAATCCTGTCCGGTCTTACACTCTGCCGGTTCAGCTCCCTGATGAGAGACGCCAGAACAGGCGCACGTCCCGAAGTCGCCAAACCAACAATGACTTTCGGTTCAACCGGAAGATCCGTCATGACCTGTATTCTTTCCACAATCATCTGACGGGACAAACACTACCAGCCATCCAAGGAGCATTTGACCCAAACAACAAACCCGCTTCGTTCTGTTATTCCCAAACAGAATACACGGCTACGCTCTCAAAAATTCAAGGCAACGACGCCCCTTCAAATTCCAGCAACCAGATCTTGTCATCCAAACCGCCATCACCAGAATACCCCCCCAGACCGTGTGCAGCCACGACACGATGACAGGGGATCAGGATCGGCAGCGGGTTACGCCCCACGGACTGCCCGACGGAACGAGGCGAACCACCGACCTGTTCCGCTATCTGCTTGTAGGTCCGGGTTTCGCCAAGAGGAATCTCGCAGAGCGCAGCCCAGACCTTCTTCTGGTACTCCGTCCCCCACGGCTTCATCGGATAAGGGAACGAACCTGTCGGCGCATCAAACCATTGATCCAGCCAGTCCCGCGCTTCACACAGCAGAGGCGTCTCGGTCTGGTCACGTCCCCATCCCCAGTCCAGAGCAATGATCGCGCCGTCTTCTTCCGTTATCGTAAGAGGCCCCAACGGAGAATGCAGGGACAACTGGGGCATGGGATCACTCCGACAATATGGCCACACAGATGTGGGCAGGACGTGCTACCTCTTGTCAGCGCCAGCCCGCCTCACGTCAATATTCACTTAAGATTTTCGAACGAGATACTGCACATCATGCCGTCAGACGCATCAGTTCACCATCATGCCCTACCGCCAGTCTTTGCCCTCGCCACAGGATCGGGACGCGGGGCCATCGCCATCATGCGGGTCAGCGGCGCTGGCAGCGACCACATTCTCCGCACCCTTGCCGGCCAACTCCCCGCACCACGCCGAACGTCCTTTCGCAAGATCTGGCGCAACGCAGCACAACAGGAAGACCATCTGGACGACGCCGTTGTCGTCTGGTCCCCCGGCCCCAACAGCTATACCGGCGAAGACAGTTTCGAACTCCATCTTCACGCCGGACCGGCCATTATTTCCGCTACTGCCGACGCTCTGGTGGCAGCAGGAGCACGTCCAGCTGAACCGGGAGAATTCACACGCCGGGCTTTCATGCACGGACGTGTCGATCTGACGGAAGCCGAGGGTATCGCTGACCTGATCGAGGCCGAGACGGAGGCGCAGCGCAAGCAGGCTCTCGCTCAGGCTGACGGCGCTCTCGGGGCGCTTTACAAGAACTGGGCGAACAGACTGCGCGGTGTCCTTGCCCAGCAGGAAGCCCTGATCGATTTTCCTGACGAGGAACTTCCTCCGGAAGTGGAGAACGCTCTTCTGGGCGAAATCGCGACGCTCAACACGGAGATCCGCCACCACCTTGCGGATGGAGAACGCGGTGAGAGAATCCGTCGCGGGCTTGTCTTCTCCATTGTCGGCCCACCAAATGCCGGAAAATCCAGCCTTCTGAATCTGCTCGCCGAACGGGACGCCGCGATTGTCTCTCCCATAGCGGGCACCACACGCGACACGATTGAAATCGCGACCATTCTGGCCGGAGTGAAAGTCTCATTCGTCGACACAGCGGGCCTGCGTGAGACGAACGATCCGATCGAAGCGGAAGGCGTCCGGCGAGCGATGTTTCACGTGGAACATTCGGACTTCGTCCTGCAACTCTTCCCCTCAGACCAACCCTATCCCGAGCCACTTCCTCAGGCGCTTCTCGTCTGCAACAAGACCGATCTGATGCTTCCTCCCGCCACACTGGACTCGCATCCCGTGCTCGGCATCAGTCTGCAAACGGGCGATGGCGTTCCCGAACTGCGAAAAACGCTTGAAAGAGAAGCCCTCAAACTGACACAAGGAAGCGGGCCGCCACCCCTGACACGCGCACGCCACCGGGCTGCGGCGGAGGCCGCTTCGGCCAGCCTGGAAGCGGCGCTGAGCATGGATTGGCCGGAAATGCGCGGTGAGGAATTGCGTCTGGCCATGCGCGCACTGGGACGCCTGACTGGCGAAGTCGGCGTTGAAGATATACTGGATACCATCTTCGGTCAGTTCTGCATCGGGAAGTAAGAGGAAATCACCATGGAAACGCAGTTCGATGTCATCGTCGTCGGAGGCGGACACGCGGGCTGCGAGGCGGCCGCAGCGGCGGCCCGCTGTGGGGCGAAAACAGTTCTTCTCACGCATCGCATGGACACCGTCGGCGCCATGTCCTGCAACCCCGCGATCGGCGGCATTGGCAAGGGCCATCTGGTCCGCGAAATCGATGCGCTCGACGGACTGATGGGTCGCGCCGCTGACGCCGCCGGAATCCATTTCAAACTTCTAAACCGCTCAAAAGGGCCTGCCGTGCATGGCCCCCGTGCTCAGGCCGATCGCGGACTGTATCGCAGCGCGATTCATGATCTTCTGCGCGCGACCGACAATCTGACCATTATCGAAGCGGCTGTTGGTGATCTGCTCCTGACCTCCGAAGAAACAGTGGCCGGTGTCGTCTGCGAAGATGGTCGACGCTTTCTGGCCCCGGCCGTTGTCATCGCTGCCGGAACCTTTCTCCGAGGCATCATTCATTTCGGCCATGAGACCGAGCCAGCAGGACGTGTCGGCGACCTGCCCGCCAATGCGCTTGGCCTGCGTCTCGAAGCTTTGGGGCTACCTATGGGTCGTCTCAAGACCGGCACCCCTGCCCGCATCGACCGCGCCAGCATCGACTGGGACTCGCTTCCGGAAGATCGGGGCGACGTCGAGCCAGAACCGTTTTCCTATCTGACGACCAGCATCACCAATCCACAGGTGAGTTGCCGCATCACAGCGACCAATGAAAAAACCCACGCCATCATCCGTGAGCACATTCATCTGTCTGCTGTTTACGGTGGCGCCATTGCCGGACTCGGTCCCCGCTACTGCCCGTCCATTGAGGACAAGGTCGTCCGCTTTGCCGAAAAAACTTCCCATCAGATTTTCCTGGAACCGGAGGCGCTTCCCGGCAATCCGGGTGGCGATCTGGTCTACCCCAATGGCATTTCGACCAGCCTGCCACCCTTTGTGCAGGAGCAGATGATCCGCACCATTCCCGGACTGGAGCAGGCCCGCATCGTCCGCCCCGGTTACGCCGTGGAGTATGATTACATTGATCCGCGGGCGCTCTCTCACTCGCTGGAACTCCGGGCGATCCCCGGCCTGTTTATGGCAGGACAGATCAACGGCACCACGGGTTATGAAGAAGCCGGAGCGCAGGGTCTTCTGGCCGGCATCAACGCCGCACGTCGCGCTGCCGGAAGCGATGCGCTGACCATCAGCCGCAGCGAGGCCTATCTGGGCGTCATGATTGATGACCTCGTAACACAGGGTGTTTCCGAACCCTATCGCATGTTCACCTCGCGCGCGGAGTATCGGCTGACTTTACGAGCCGACAATGCCGATCTTCGCCTTACACCTCTCGGCATTGCCTGTGGATGTGTCGGCACGGAACGCGCCCGTCAGTTCGAGAGAGTTAGTGCGGAACTTCAGGCCGCAACAGAACGCGCCAGAGCAGAGACATGGCTCCCGACAGATATTACCCATGCGGGAGGCACTGCCTCACAGGATGGCCGCAGGCGGTCTCTTTTTGAAATCATGGCGTCGGGCGGAGACACGTCCATCGCCGGACGACTGGCTCCATGGTTCGCCAAACTGCCTCACCGTGTGCGCCTGCATGTGGAAACAGAGGCCCGTTACAGCGGCTACCTGATCCGGCAGGAGCGGGAAATCAGACAGCTTCATGCCGAGGCCGCTGTCACCATTCCTGAGAGCTTTGACTTCAGTCAGGTCGGCGGTCTGAGTGCCGAAATGAAAGAACGGTTCGAGCGGGTTCGTCCGGCCAACTTCGCCGCAGCCCAGAGAATTCCGGGCATTACCCCCTCGGCTCTGGTCGCCCTTCTCGCCCACATCAGGCAGGCCGCATGACCCCTACACCACCCGCTTCCATTCCCGGCGTTTCACGTGAAACACTGGACCGTCTGACATGTTTTGCCGATCTGCTGGTCCGGTGGACGGCGAAGATCAATCTGATTTCTCCCGGCGATGTGCCCCACCTGTGGGAGCGCCACATCCTCGACAGTCTGCAACTTGTCCCATTGATCGAGCGCGGCACGCGCGTGACCGATCTGGGTTCGGGCGGCGGGTTTCCGGGGCTGATTCTCGCCATCGCGGCGGATGCAGACGTGACGCTGGTTGAATCAGACCGGCGTAAGGCCACTTTTCTGCGCGAAGCCAGCCGCGCAACCGGTTGCCGGACAACCGTAGTCAACCAGAGAATCGAAGCGGCCACCGTGCCGCCTGCTCCGGTCGTCACCGCGCGCGCTCTGGCAAATCTGTCGCAACTTCTCACCTGGACGGAAAAACTTGTCACAGATGACGGCTATGCGCTGTTTCTGAAGGGGCAGCAGGCCGCCGATGAGTTGACCAATGCCGAGCGCGACTGGCACATGACAGTCACACATATTCCCAGTCGCACTCCGGGCGGCACCATTCTGAAAATAAGCGATATCAGGCGTGTCTGAATCCAGAAAGAATACGAAAACTTCGAAACCAGCCTCGCATCCGGCACGCGGATCGGCCCAGCCCATTACCCTCGCCGTAGCCAACCAGAAGGGAGGCGTCGGCAAGACAACGACAGCCATCAATCTTGCCGCAGCCCTTGCCCAGAGCGGGCAGAGGGTTGTGCTGATCGATCTCGACCCACAGGGCAACGCTTCAACCGGAATCGGTGTGGAATATAACGCCCGCAAACGCGGCTCCTACACCCTGCTCATGGGCGAGGCCGAAGCCTCCGCACTGGTGCAGAAAACCGACATCGAAAACCTTGGCGTGATCTCGGCCAGCACGGAACTTGTCGGCGCAGAGATTGAGCTGATCACCGAAGATGAGCGCGAGCAGCGGCTGAAATCCGCCATCAGGTCTCTGGCGGGTTCCACTGACTATATCATCATAGACTGCCCGCCGAGTCTCGGCCTGCTGACCCTCAACGCGCTCGTGGCCGCCGACGGCGTCATCGCGCCCCTGCAATGCGAGTTCTTTGCGCTTGAGGGCATCAGCCACCTGACCCGCACCATCGAGAAGGTCAAGAAGCAGTTCAATCCGGCGCTTCAGACCACAGGTATCGTCCTGACGATGTATGATCGCCGCAACAATCTCTCCGAACTCGTCGCGGCTGACGCCCGCAGCTTTTTCGGTGAGGCTGTCATGGAAACAATCATCCCGCGCAACATCCGCATCTCCGAAGCCCAGAGCCATGGCACGCCTGTCATGACCTATGACCCGCGCTCCAGCGGTGCGACGTCCTACACGGCTCTTGCGCTTGAACTGCGCAAGCGTCTTGAAAACACGAGCAACTGAGGTTCCGAGCGTGAGCACGAAGAAATCCCCCGCCCGTCCACGTCTTGGTCGCGGACTCGCCGCCCTGCTTGGTGAACAGCCGGCCCCGACAGAACCGGCACCCACCTCAGATGCTGGCGAAACAGCGGCTCCCCAGATGGCGCGCAACGGCGTTTCTTCATTGCCCGTCGAATCCCTGGAGCCCAGCCCCTTTCAGCCACGCCAGAACTTTGCTCCGGAAGCGCTGAGCGAGCTTGCGGAATCCATCCGCGCCCGGGGTATTCTTCAGCCGCTTCTGGCCCGTCCGCACCCGGACAAGCCCGGCACCTACCAGATCATCGGCGGGGAGCGTCGGTGGCGCGCAGCACAGCAGGCAGGCCTCCACGATGTGCCGGTTCTGGTGCGTGAACTCGACGACACGGACGCCATGGCCGCCGCTTTGGTGGAGAACCTCCAGCGAGCCGATCTCAATCCGATGGAAGAAGCCGAAGGTTTCAGCCGCCTGATCGAGGATTATCGCCTGACTCAGGAGGAACTCGCGCGGGCCATCGGCAAATCCCGCCCGCACATCACAAACACCCTGCGGCTTCTGCGTCTCCCTTCCGCACTCCGCTCGGATGTCGTGGAAGGCCGCCTCTCAGCGGGCCATGCCAGAGCGCTTCTGACCCATCCGAATCCTGTAGCGGCGGCAAAGGATGTCATCGCACGGGACCTGTCTGTCCGACAGACCGAAGCGCTCGCACAGAAGGCCCTCAGGGACGCAGCGCAGCCCGTGCAGCAGAAGCCGGTGCGGGAGCGGCGTGATCCCGAAATCGCCATGCTGGAGCGCGATCTCACGGCGAAACTCGGACTTCCGGTTCAGATTCAGTTCGATGGCAAGGGTGGGACACTCCGCTTTTCCTACCGCACACTGGATCAGCTTGATGGATTGCTCGCACTTCTTAACAGATAAGTGCGATTTCACTCTTGCACTGAAGCGGAACGGCTGTTAAAAGCCCGCCTTATTCCAAGCCTGCGGGTCTGGAACTGGAAATCCTGGGCGCATAGCTCAGTTGGTAGAGCAGCTGACTCTTAATCAGCGGGTCCAAGGTTCGAGCCCTTGTGCGCCCACCAGGATTACCTCCTCAACATTTCAAGAAATATTTCCCGGAACTGACAGTGGCAGTCGGTTCTGAAGAAAACAGCGACGACTGTAGTCGCGGGCAGGCATATATGCCGCTCCCCACAATAACCTCTACAACATATTGTGGTATACTGGGTCTTCGGACCCCGGCAGCAGACTTACACAAAATTATCAGATGATGATTATTCGATCGCTATGAAACTTTTCATGCGCTGCGATGTTTAGTCACACGAAAGCGACCTGCACCAGCGGTCAAAAGCAAGAAAATATGCTGATCCGGGTGCATCAACAGGTCGCATTATCTGTAAGAGGTTTTCATGTTCGCATCACGGCATATCGCTCTTGTCGCATCGTTCGGCATGGCGCTCGCTTCATTCAGCGCAGCTCATGCCCAGACTGCAGCCCAGCAGCTTCCGGCCGGCACGACCCTGTCGACCGCCCCGAATGGCGCTCTGCCTGTAACCAACCCGGCCAACGCCGCTTCCGCGCCCACAGAAGGCGCGCAGATGGTGAAGGGCATTACCGGTGCGGCCACAGCTGCAACCCCGGGCGCTCTCGGTGAAAACGGTCTGCCATCCATCGACAACGCCACACCCGGCAATGTCGCGGGCCTGCTGTCCTACTGCATCCACAAGAAGTATGTGAACAGCACGACATCCCGCAGCGTCGCCCGCAAGCTGGCGAAGCGCGCCGATGTGAAGAATGACCAGAACTACTCGCTCGGTGGACAGGGTCTGCTGTCGAACGCCACATCCACGCCGTTCGATGTCTCCACGCTCGACAAGTCCAAGCGCGTCAAGCTTTGCAGCGACCTGACGAAGAAGGGTCAGGAGCTTCAGTAAGCTCCGTCCCCCTACAAGGCTGTCACCTTACGAAAGCCGACCGGGTCACGCCGGTCGGCTTTTTTATGTTTGATGGACTGACGGGGTTTTGGCCTGACGTCAAAGGACTGTGCCAACACACTGCGCTTTTTCGGCAAAACGTCACACGCCCTGCCTGTGTCCGCTATTGTTCGCGTGCGGCGGATCGCGCACAATCAGCATCATGAATGCGCCAAGCGGCTCCCGCCCGACCAATACGCTCTCCCTCGCCTCCGCACTGCCGGAGACGACCTCTCCCGCCAGAGCCGCTCTCCAGACCGCTCTGACCCGCACGGCGCTTGCCATTGAACCACGGGAAGAACCCGCCCTTCTCAGACGCATAGGACGCGCCCTGACACCCGGCGCGCAGGAAGTGCCTGACGAGGTCTTCATCAGCGCTCTCTGCGCCGTCAGGCGCAAGCGCTGGGCATCCCGGCTGATGGACCAGACCCGTCGGGACGGACGCATCTGGATCTCGCGCGAGGACATGGAGCAGGCGGCCAGCACAGTCGAGAAGCCCAACGCCACGGACGACGATCTTTTCGCCGCCCTCAAACCGGTCATGGCCGCCCGCTTCCATGAGCTTGGCGACACGCCCAGAGAAGCGTTGGCGGGTATGCAGGCCGACCTGCTCGACACCGGGCGCGTCCTCTCCGCAGCCCAGACCGCACGGCTGGCTGACGCCATCGCCGACGCCTTCAATGTCTCCGACCGTGATCGCTTTGTCGACCGGGCGCAGGCAGCCGAGGAGGCCCGCGCCCGTCAGGAAGCCTCCATCCAGCAGACCGCCCGCGCCCGACGCGAGAGCGAAGAAAAGCGCCTTGAGGACTGGGAAAGCAGCCTCGTCCGCTTTCAGGAAGTGCCCGCCATCCTCCGCTGCTCGCACCGCGAGGCGCTGCGCTGGATCGCCGAGAACCGCATCCCGGTCGCCCGCCGCATCCTCCAGAAGGACGGACAGGAACTCTGGGAGTTCGATCCCAACGAACTGATCGCCCTGCGCCCTGCCCTGCCCGAATGGCGTCGGATCAGCGAAGAACTCTTCGACCGCAAACAGAAGCGCGGACGCGACCGTGACGGACGGCGGGATGCGCCGCTGCCGGAACCGCCCAGGGTCGGCAAACACGTCGCCAACTCGGTCATCGCCCGTGTGGCGGCCCTCGACCGCTATGCCGCCCATTTCCGCACGGCCCGTGCTCTTGAACGCCGCATCACGCTCGTCACAGGCCCCACCAACAGCGGCAAGTCCCACACGGCGCTCGATGCGCTGGCAAAAGCCGAGAGCGGCCTTGCGCTGGCTCCCCTGCGTCTCCTCGCCCACGAGTTCCGCGAGGCTCTGGCGGCCCGTGGCGTGGAAGCCTCGCTCTCCACCGGTGAAGAGCGCATCGTCGCGCACGGAAGCAAACATCTCGCCGCGACGGTCGAGATGTGCCCCTTCTTCAACCCCGTCGATGTCGCCATCATCGACGAGGCGCAGATGCTCTTCGACCCCGACCGGGGCGCCGCCTGGACCGCCGCGATCATGGGTGCGCCCGCCCGCCACCTCTACATTCTCGGCGCGCCCGAATGTATCCCGATGGTCCGCCGCATCGCCGAACTCTGTGGCGACCCGATCGACGAAATCTCCCTCCAGCGCAAAAGCCCGCTGAAAGCGGCGTCAGCCCCCGTCCGGCTCAATGAACTCAAAGCCGGCGACGCCCTGATCGCCTTCTCCCGCCGTGAAGTGCTGGACCTGCGCGCCGCCCTGATGGAGCGCGGTCGTCGCGTGGCCGTCGTCTATGGCGCGCTCAGCCCGGAAGTCCGTCGCGCCGAGGCCCAGCGCTTCAACTCGGGCGCTGCGGACATCCTGATCGCCACCGACGCCATTGGCATGGGGCTCAACCTGTCCATCCGTCGCGTGGTGTTCGCGGCTCTCAGAAAGTTCGATGGTCGCCAGACCCGCGATCTGACCATTCAGGAGGTCAAGCAGATCGGTGGTCGTGCGGGCCGTTACGGCAAGCACGAGGAAGGCATTGTCGCCGTGCTGGCCGACGCTGGCAGCCCGCGCTTCATCCGCGAACACCTCAACGCCGATCCGGTCCCGCCCGACGAACTGCGTCCGCTCGTGCAGCCGGATGCCGACATCGTCCGCGCTATCGCCACGGAAATTGGCTCCGACAGTCTCTACGGTGTGCTGGCCCGCATCCGCCGCGCCGTGCTTCGTCACGACGACCCCAACTACCGTCTGTCGGACATGGAGCAGCCCTTCGCCATTGCGTCCGCTCTGGAAGGCGTGGAAGGGCTCGATCTCACCCAGCGCTGGACCTACGCCATGTGTCCCGTCGATGACCGTGACAACGGCATCAGCCGTCTTGTCGGCTGGGCCGCCGACCACGCCGCCGGGGCCCGTATCCCGCCACCCGGCACAGGTCGTCTCCCGGCACCCGACCGTGCAGGCCGGGAAGAGCTTGAACGCGCCGAGAAGCGTCACAAGCGGCTCGTCGCATGGCGCTGGCTGGCGCTGCGTTTCCCGGAGACCTACCCGGATCTGGAATCAGCCGAAGACACCACCCGCAAGCTCAACGAGTGGATCGAAAGCGTGCTGCGGCAGCAGAGCCGGACACGGAAACAGAAAGAACGGCGGTAAGGTCGAGGGAGTGTTGTGCTGGGGGCGAGGGTAGAGGGGCTTTGCCCCGGACCCCACCAAAGGTGGTGCCTTTGGAAACCTGTTGGTGGATGTCTTGCTTGGAGGGGAACCAGAAAGTCCGGTTTGTAACAAAAGTCACATATGGCGGTCATGCAATTGCTTGAAAATTGACATTAGTTTTGCTCGACATAATCATGCCGCTAACGCTCCCCCCAACACAATGAGCGGATCAATCTGTTTGGACTTGATGTCGACGGTCATTATTAACGCGGTGGAATCGTTCGAAAACGTTTTGTGAAGTCCAAATTTTACATTCAGGCTCTGTCAGTATGTTGACCAGTCATGATGCTCCAATCTCTTAAGGCGTAGATAAATATCGCATCTACACTAGCCACATTGATTAAGTGAATTTATGATCCCTTTTAGAAATAAATAACCATCTTGACTTGTCATGGTTGTATCCAATTTAGTTATTGTATCGCCTCCATTTATTACGATAATATCGAGCCCTGTCACAAACAAAAACCTTTCGTCTTCTCTATGAGGTGGTTCTGTGGGCCAATTTGCTGAGTATCCCTTCTGTGTTAGATCGCGGGGACAATTTTTCCCTATGGCTAAATAGTGGATAAGTAGCGCATCATCAGCATGTTTTATATTTATTGTGCTATTATATTCTATTTTAGGAACAACAAAAGGTCCCGCAAGAAACGACCATTTTTTTATTCTCTTGCGACGTGCACGTTCTGAAAATTTGTTTGGATCATTAGTTATAAAGAAGTTATTTGCGACCGTTTCGGAATCTACTACGGTTCCGGTATAGACTTTTCCTCCTTTCACTTGGGTCGCCATTAATCCAAATCTCGTTTCTCTTAAATCATCGATACCACCATCCTTGTTGCTAGAATCTTGGAAGCTTGCGTCTGAAGGGATGTGGTTAAATGTTAGGTGATTAGATAAATTATCTCCTATTAGTTTCCATATTTTCTCTGCTTTTTCCCCATGAGTAAGAACGTGATATAAATAATTAAGGAACACTTTACTATTTTGCTTCTTGTCTATATCAGATAAGTAAATAATTTTTTGTCGAATATTATCTAAATATTCAGAATCCAATTTAGTCTCGAGCCAATCGTCATTCTCGTCTAGTAGTTTTGAGGATTTAATAGCCGATTTGTTAGTGATTAGAAAAAGTGATCTGATAGCGTCTCCATTTCCTTGGTAATATTTTTGTTTTCCAGTCATAATAATATTAAGAAATTCTTCATGAGGAAAGAAATATCCTACTGTAGTGTTATCATTTTTTATTTCAAAAAAAATATTTTTATACTCTTTTGTTTCTGAAATAATTTCCTCTGCGCTGCTTGTGGAAAGAAGACACTTTATTGCATAGTCTTGACTGTCAAATTTTATTTTTTCCGACATCACATTTCTTTTTATCTTAAGTTATTTTGAATATTCCTGCTCTGAGCAGTTATTTAGCAAATTATTCAACCTGTGAATAGTAGAACCCTTCTAATTTTCTTGAAACTTCCTATGTTTCTGTTGCGATTCTGGCAATATCGACAAGCAGCCATCACTTAATTTACCTTCCTGTCGTAGGTAGGCATCAATCTAAGGGCTATTCGTCATGTCTTCAATGTGGAACGCGATTTGGATATTTGTATGTCCAACATGCAAGCGATCACCTAATCATGATCCTGAAATCCACTCTTCTATCGTCATGTGTCGCGCCGCTTTTCGAACGTCAACCTATGGAGGAGTATTCTTAGGCGGGTTTTGAAAGCCTAGGTCGAGAAGCCACCGTTGATTGCGCTAGCCAGATGCGGAGTTCTGGAACTATCGCTGAAGAGCGACTAGATAGGGTTAACAATCTGATGGACTTCGCAAAAGTGCTTACAGGTGGCGTTGCGGCATGGCTTGAGTTTGAGCGAGCCTGCGATCGCACCGGTCTTTTCAGCGAAAAATACCTGACCTCGGCAGTCGGCCAGATTTTGGCTGCCAGAACAGGAAATAGAGTCAAGGCAGAATTCACCCATCCATTACTCGCGTCGATTAAGAAAGGTGCCGGTCGGAGGCCGCAGGTCGACTTCATCGTTCACGACGAAAGCGGCAAAATCGTACTTGCCGTCGAGACGAAATGGGCGGGGCGCACCACGCCATCGACAAAGGAAATCTTGTGGGATCTCGTCAGACTCGAACTCATCGCCCACCACGAAAATGCCCGTTGCATTTTCCTGCTCGCGGGCACTGGTGCAAAGCTCAAGGAGATCTTCGACCATTCGGCTTTTTCGGACGCTAGGACTAGGCCGCACCGTCGGCCATTACTCCGTCACGATAGCAATGTCATTCACACCACCCCGTTAGTACCGCTTGTCCCTGTCAGGTTCAAGATGCTTAGGGAACTCTTCGAACCTTATCAAGATTTCAGATTTGCAGAGCGCGTAACAACACGCCGAACCGCTCCGCGGCCGGAAGTGGTGAAACCGAAAGAGTACCAAGTCATCGCTTGGGAGGTGCTACCAAAGGGAAACCGCATCGAGTTTCAACCGGGTCGGTCCAAATTTTTCGCCTAAGTCATTGGCTAATGAATGCAAACAGTCGCGAACGACCGTAGCCGTTGACCGACGTTGCGCCCAACTCGCCTCCAAGAGATCGTGCTGCTCATGTCAGCTATACAGAAAGCTGTTGCTTGGAAAATATGCCCGACTTGGGAAGGCGAAAGCAGACATAGTCTACCTTCCACAAATCAGGATCAAAGGGGCCACGCCCCTTTGCGGGTCAAGGGCAGCGCCCTTGAATCCCCCCCCAACACACCCAACAATCACCCCACCTTCTTCTTCCGCCCACGCGCAGGCCTCTTCGCCGCTGACGGCAAAGAATCCCCTTCCTACATCAGAAGCGGTGCGAGGAAGCGCCCTGTGTGGCTGGCCTTGCACTGAACGATCTCTTCCGGCGTGCCTTCGGCCACGACTTCACCGCCGCCGCTGCCGCCTTCGGGGCCGATGTCGATAATCCAGTCTGCGGTCTTGATGACTTCCAGATTGTGCTCGATCACCACGACGGTGTTTCCCTGATCGACCAGCGCATGAAGCACTTCCAGCAGCTTGCGGACGTCCTCCGTGTGCAAACCTGTGGTGGGCTCATCAAGAATATACATCGTGCGGCCTGTCGCACGCCGCGCCAGTTCCTTGGAGAGCTTCACACGCTGCGCCTCACCACCGGAAAGGGTGGTGGCCTGCTGGCCAAGAGCGACGTAGCCGAGGCCGACTTTCTGAAGAATGGCGAGACGATCGCGAATACGGTTCTGCGCCTCGAAATAGGGCAGCGCCTCGTCCACGCTCATCGCCAGCACGTCGGCAATCGACTTGCCCTTGAACTTCACTTCCAATGTTTCACGATTATAGCGGGCGCCTTTACAGGCATCGCAGGTGACGAACACGTCGGGCAGGAAGTGCATCTCGATCTTGATGACGCCGTCGCCCTGACAGGCTTCGCAGCGACCACCTTTTACGTTGAAGGAGAAGCGCCCCGGCTTGTAACCACGCGCCTTGCTTTCAGGAAGTTCCGCGAACCAGTCACGGATTGGCGTAAACAGGTCGGTGTAGGTCGCCGGGTTGGAGCGCGGCGTCCGACCGATCGGTGACTGATTGATGTCGATGATCTTGTCGAGCAGTTCCAGCCCGTCCACACGCTCGCACGGCGCAGGGGTCTGCGACGAGCCCATCAGACGCCGGGAGAGGGTCTTGTAGAGTGTATCGATGACAAGCGTGGATTTGCCGCCACCCGACACGCCCGTGACACAGGTGAAGGTGCCGAGCGGGAATTTGGCAGTCACATCCTTGAGATTGTTGCCTGTCGCACCACGAACCGTCACAAATCGCTTCGGATCGATCGGACGGCGTTCCTTCGGCACTTCGATGCGCTTGCGGCCAGACAGATACGCGCCGGTCAGACTGTCCTTGCAGGCGGCGACTTCGGTCGGTGTGCCGCTGGCGATCACCGTGCCGCCCTTCACACCCGCGCCCGGCCCCATGTCGATCAGCCAGTCCGCGCTGCGGATGGCGTCCTCGTCATGCTCGACAACGATCAGGGTATTTCCAAGAGCTTTCAGACGTTGCAGCGTCGCCAAAAGCCGCTCGTTATCGCGCTGGTGCAGCCCGATGGAAGGCTCATCCAGCACATAAAGCACACCCGTCAGACCAGAGCCGATCTGACTGGCCAGACGGATACGCTGGCTTTCACCACCCGACAGGGTCGCCGAGCCACGGGACAGCGTCAGATAATCCAGCCCGACATCGACAAGGAATTTCAGTCGGTCATTGATTTCACGCAGGATACGACGGGCAATTTCCGCACGCTGCGGCGTCAGGGTCGGCAGGACGTCCTCAAACCAGTCATGCGCGTCACGGATCGAAAGGTCTGACGCCTGCGCGATATTGAATCCCGCAACCTTGACGGAAAGCGCTTCAGGTTTCAGACGCGCGCCATTACAGACATGACACGGCTTGTCCGCCTGATAGCGGGAAAGTTCCTCTTTCTGCCAGATACTGTCCGTATTGCGCAGCCTGCGCTGAAGGCTCGCCACAGCGCCCTCGAACGGCTTTGTCAGCGTGTGGGACTTTCCACCATCACGATAGACGAAGTGTACGTCTTCCTCTGTTCCATCGAGAATGACGGAACGCGCCTCTTCCGGCAGATCACACCACGGCGTGTCCATGCTGATATCAAGATGCTTCGCCAGACTCTGGAGCGTCTGCTCATACAGCGGCGTCTTGTCGTTCCGCCAGGGCGCGACGGCTCCCTGCGCCAGAGACAGACGCTCATCCGGCACGATCAGACGCGGATCGAAGAAGGTCTCGGTGCCGATACCGTCACAGGCCGGGCAGGCCCCCTGCGGCGCGTTGAACGAGAACAGACGCGGTTCGATCTCTTCGAGCGTAAAACCGCTGACAGGACAGGCGAACCGCGAGGAAAACACCGTGCGTTCCGCAGGCTCCTTGCTGTCCCGCTTCACTTCTTCCGCATAGACAAGACCGTCCGACAGGGAGAGCGCCGTTTCAAAACTGTCGGCCAGACGGCTTTCAATACCGGGTTTGACGACAATCCGGTCCACCACCGCCTCGACCGTGTGGCGCAGCTTGCGATTCAGATTGGGAACATCCTCAATGTCGTAGAGTTCGCCATCAACTTTCACGCGGGCAAAACCCTTGCGCTGAAGCTCGGCCAGTTCCTTGCGATACTCGCCTTTGCGGTCACGGATGACCGGAGCCAGCAGCATCAGACGCATGCCCTCCGGCATGGCCATGACACGGTCCACCATCTGGCTGACCGTCTGCGCCTCGATCGGCAGACCCGTGGCGGGTGAGTACGGCACACCCGCACGCGCCCACAGGAGACGCATATAGTCATGGATCTCGGTGACTGTTCCGACCGTCGAACGCGGGTTCTTGGAGGTCGTCTTCTGCTCGATGGAAATGGCCGGCGAAAGTCCTTCGATGGAGTCCATGTCCGGCTTGCCCATCAGTTCCAGAAACTGGCGGGCATAGGCGGACAGGCTTTCGACGTAGCGGCGCTGGCCTTCCGCGTAGATCGTATCGAACGCAAGCGACGATTTGCCTGACCCTGACAGGCCGGTGATGACCGTCATCTGATCACGCGGGATATCTACGTCAACGGACTTGAGATTATGGGCGCGAGCGCCCTTCACACGAATGGCGGGGCCTGCAACGGGTTTGGCTGTCATCGTCCGGTCGTATGTCCTTGTGTTCAGACTGAACAATATAGGACGCTTCTCACGGATTTACAGGGGATTGCGCCCCCAAAAAGAACATATCGAGATCATTCTAACCTGATGGCCTTATCGGTTCCTGCCGCCGGTATTGCCGTATCCGACGTTTCCCGCTCCAACATTGCCAGCACCGATATTTCCTGCGCCCACATTTCCCATACCGGTATTGCCCCACCCGACACCACCGGGACTGACGCCATTCCCGCGCCCCCCTGATTGCGATGTCTGTCCATTCCGGGATGTCGTGCTGACGCCACCAGCATAGCCGCCATAACCTCCGCCCATTCCCGGTGAAATGATGACCTGCGTCGGGGGAGGAGGATAGCCTTCATAACTGTCGCCAGGTGATGCGGACTGACTGCCGGTGGAGTAGTCCCACTGACCGCTGCTCTTTGTCGCCGGGCCATTGGAGTAATCCTGCGCCATGACAGGTGACGCCAGCACCATGAGGCCCATCATGAGACCTGAAAACGTCCGCATTGCACCAGTTCCTCTCTGCACGCCTGAAACGACACAGAGAAACCGATTATCCTTCACAGGAGGTTGATGCCGGACATTTCATTCAGTCACATCCGGGGGAGCGGTCTTGTCCTGACCCTGCCGCCATAATCTGAAAGTCCTCATGGGACCAATCTCCCGCGCTCCCTCGGAGAATGCGTCCGGCCAACAGGATTTATGACGCCTGAATATGACGTGGCGGTCCTTTGCGAGGGCTCATCCTTCTCCGTAGTTTCCCGGCACTGGCTTAAACGCCTCCTGCGCTGCCCTGTCAGCAAACATGGCTTCTTCGCTCGGGTAGCAGACTGCGAAGTCGTATTCGTCGAACACAACTTCAGGGATAGCATAAGGCGGTCCCTTGAACCATGACGGCTCAAGGTTTGTCTCAAGCTGGATAGCGACAATTGTTCTGCGACCAATATCGGTACAGTGCCATTCGCCCGAAGGAGTCCAGAATGACTCACCAGGGCGAAACTCTTCATGTTTCATCAGATTTCCGGTCAACCCGGCACGCTGGCGGTTTTATCCACACCACACATTTGGCGAGGCATCGCCTCACCGTTTCAACACTGATCTTACCGGCGAAGCACAAGGCGGCTGGTGGAGCTGAGGGGGATCGAACCCCTGACCTCCTCATTGCGAACGAGGCGCTCTCCCATCTGAGCTACAGCCCCGCCTTTGCCAGAAGGTAGATAGCCTGCCTCCGGAAACTGTCAAGCCATATCCGCGGGGAGGAGCCAAACCGTATTGTGCTTCGTTCCGGGTCTCCTGTAGTCTGCGCAACCGTGCGCACAATGCGCCTGACGTTTTTGCAAGAGGATACAGCTTTCCGTGTATGATCTGTGGCGCCTGCTTCTGACGGTGGTAAAGCTCTATGAAGCGGTCATCATCATCTACTGTGTTTTCAGTATGTTGTATTCTTTCGGTGTGCTGGACACACGAAACCGGATTGTCTGGCAGATTGGCCGCTTTCTGAACGCCGTGGTGGAGCCGGTCCTGACGCCCCTCCGGAACATTCTTCCCAGCTTCGGGAATGTCGATCTGTCGCCGCTGGTCATCCTGCTGGTGCTGCAATATCTCGTGGAGCCCTTCATGGCGCGCCAGATGATGAGCAGCCTTATGGGGTAGTTACACACCATCCCGCTTTCATGACGCCGATGCCCCGCCAGCCCCTGTCCGGCGGGGTTTTCTGTCTTCAGCACTCAGGACAACAGGCCTTTACCGCCGATCACAGCTTTCGGTCAGCCTGTTGAAATACAGCCCCGGCGAGCAGGTGACGACATTGCTGGGCACCTGCGTCGCAGCTGGCGCGGGTGCCTGCTGATACCCGCCATAATAGGCGTTTCCATAGGGCTGGGCGTAGCCCTGGGAATAATCACCGGGAGGCTGAGCATACCCTCCCGACTGCTGGTAGTAGTCACCATAATATCCGGGTTCTGCGGCGGCTGCTCCGACGGACATTCCTAACAGGGTCCCGAAAGCAAACGGAGCGCCCCAGCCCCAGCCCCAACCCCAGCCGCCGTAACCGCCCCAGTATGGGTAGCCGCCCCAGCCGTAATAGGCGGGATATCCACCCCAGCCCCAACCCCAGCCGGGTCCACCCCAACCGCCGCCCCAGCCTCCCCAGCCGCCACGCCAGCCACCGCCCCAGCCGGGACCACGTCCGCCAAAACCGCCTCCACGAAAACCACCGGGACCACCGCCACGGAAGCCCCCTCCAAGGCCTCCACCATGGAAACCACCGCCTGGACCACCCCCAAAGCCACCGCCGTGGAAGCCACCACCCGGGCCGCCTCGGAAACCGCCGCCGCCACCGCCACCGCGGAATCCACCACCTCCGCCGCCAAAGCCGCCGCCCCCACCACCATGAAAACCACCGCCGCCACCGCCAAAGCCACCACCGCCTCCGCCCGGATGAGCGAAGGCCGGTGTGAGAACCGAGGTGGACAGGGCAACAACAGCAGCCTTCTGCAGCAACTTGAAACGGTTGATGTTCACGGCGCTTCTCCAGGAATTTCGATCAGATCTTTCTGCGTGACAGGGCACGGGATCAAAAAACGACAGGGGGCCATCCAAGGAAGGCCATAATATCCATATGGGGGTCACCCGGGGCCTGCGCCACCGAGGATATCATACGGACAACAACAGAATGTAAGCAGCATTCGCCACAGTTTTGTGACTGAATAACGACCTTGTCCGGGCAGCCTGTGCTCTTTTGTAACGCTCGCATTCCCCGCACGCATGTCGGCCTTCCGGACAATGCGTGCAGTATTTTTGGCTTACCGGACGGAAAGGCTGTTTGCCACCCGCAACGTCTTCAATGCCCAGCGGCGGCAGGAAACGCCGTCGGAATTTCTCCAAAACTGTTGTTGCTGCGGTCAATATCCGGGATGCTCTTGTCGGGATCAAGAATGGCGGTGCGGACCAGCTGGTTACCGGCAACCTGCACGTTCAGTTGACTGCGCAGCATCCACGCTTCCGTAGGGATGCGGATACGGGCGGAACTGCCGTCCATCCATGTCACCTGCAGAACCACCGGCAAAGGTAGCCGTCCCTTGTTGATGACCGGAATGATGGCGCCGTTCCTGGGATCATTTCCCGCATAGGACACTGCCCCCACCGCATAATCGGCAGCCCAGTTATTGAAATACCAGCCACGCCAGAACCAGGAGAGATCCTCACCCGTCTCGCTGTTCATGAAACGGAAGAAATCTGACGGCGTGGGGTGATGGAAAGACCACTCCTTTATGTAACCACGCAAAGCCCGGTCGAAGCGGTCCGGTCCGAGGATCTGCTCTCTCAGCAACGTCAGCCCATAAGCCGACTTGAAATAGGTCAGATCATGCCGGTACGTCTCTGAAACCGTATCAGAGGGCGCCATCAGAACGGGCGCTGCCCTGTCCCTGAGCAACGAGACGATGTCGATGGCGGGTTTGCCGGTTTGCGCCGCGTATTCCGCATCCCGTTTCGGGGCGAATTCTCCGCCGTTGAAGTGGGTGGCCGCCATCGTGTCGATGAAAGTGTCAAACCCTTCATCCATGAAGGCGTGCCGTCGCTCGTTCGACCCGACCATCATGGGAAACCACTGATGGCCGAGTTCATGGGTCGTCATGGCGAAAAGGTCGGGATCCCGCTTTTTGGTGTCCCCAAAAGCGATACCGGGATATTCCATGCTCGCGCCATGCCCTGCCGCATTGATGACGTTAGGCCAGGGATAGGGCGACCATTGCGACGAAAAATACTCGATCGCGTGTTTCACATAGGCCGTGGACCGGTCCCATCCATGCGCGCCAATGCCTTCGACAGGATAGAAGGACATGGCCAGACGGGGCGCAGGCTGCCTGTCCTTCTCGTTCCCCGTTGAGAGAGGCGGCAGATCCAGCTTCGCGGCGTCCCACAGGAAGGCGGCGGAGGCCATGAACGCCACGTCGCGGGTATTGGCCATCCGGAAGTGCCATGTTCTGGTCGCGGGTTGCGGCGGCTCCGCTTTTTTATCCGGCTCGGTGGCTCCCTTCTTCGCGGGAGGGGTTGCTTCAGGCTGAGGCGGCGGAAGCTGTGCGCCTTCGACCTCTGCCTGTGTGCGGATCATGATCCGCTGTTCGCTTTTCGCCGCCTGCGCCAGACGGTCACGCTGCTCCTGCGTCAGCACTTCAGCGGGATTCACAAGTGCGCCAGAGCCAGCAACGACAAAACGCGACGGCACGGTGACGCTGTAGTCGAAATCTCCGTATTCCAGATAAAATTCCTGGCCGAGATAGGGCGCTGCATCCCATCCCCGAATGTCATCATATACGGCCATACGGGGATAGAACTGCGCTATTTCATAAATATCGCCGTTCCTGCTGGGGGAAACGGCGGTGCGGCCACCCCACTCGCCCGGCACGGTATAATGCCAGACAATACGGATTTTCCGCTTCTCCCCCTTCTGCATCGGATCAGCCAGCGCAAGCTGCATGCGTGTATCGGAGATGACCGGCACCAGCGGCGTGCTTCGGCCCTCATCCTCAATGGACACGCTCTCGATGGCGATGCCGTCGGTATGGTGCTCATGCCGCTCGGGATTGACGAAATCCGCTCTTGAGCCTTCCCGATAGATATTCTGATCGAGCTGCACCCACAGTGCGTCCAGAGCGTCGGGGCTGTTATTGGTGTAGGTGATGATCTCGCTGCCGGACAGTGTCCGGTTGGTCGGGTCGATCGTCACCTTAATGTCGTAGTCAGCCCTGTTCTGCCAGGCCTGTGGTCCCCGGCGACCGCTGCCGGAACGATAGACATTCGGTGCATCGGGGTACGCCAGAGGCGCGAAGATTCTGCCCGCGTCCTGCACAGGCGTCGCACCGGTATCCGCTGCGTGGAGGGTCGTCAGAGAACTGGGCAGCGCGAAGGCCGTCAGCAGCAGCGCAACGCGCAGACTCCGTCGTTTCGGGCAGATCATGCCGCGTTTCAGAACCACCCGCCCGATCCGGGAAACGAAATGGGGGGAAGACTGTTTCTTCAGCATGCGCTGTCTCCTGACATCAGGCGGATTACCGTGCTACCCCATCAGATAGCATCGTCAAGGTGAACACGATATTGTCCGCAATTGTCATCCTAACGTGAAAAGCACACCATGCAGGCAATGATCCGACGTTTTCTGCCAGCTCTGCTGAGCCTTCCGTTTGTAACCGTGGCGTTTGCCGCCTCTCCGGGCAGCCCCGATCAGGCGGCAGTCTCAAGCCGTTTTGAAGCCATCCGCTCCAGTCCGCAGGAGCTTTCCCTCTTCATGCGCGCCTTCCCGAAGGGGGCGGATCTGCACAACCATCTGGTCGGCGCCATTTACGCGGAACGCCTTCTGGAATGGGCGAAACAGGATCAGCTCTGCGTGAACCCGGAGACGGGAGCGATCGGCCCGACCCGCTGCGCCTTTGGCTTCCACACCTCAAAGGACGCGATCCCGGCCGCCCGGATCATGCAGGATCAGGCCCTCTACACGCAGACGATTGACGCCATTTCGATGCGGAATTTTGTCCCTTCGCCGCAGGACCGGTCAGGCCATGACCATTTCTTTGCGACATTCGACAAATTCCTGCCCGCCACAACCGGTCATGACGCTGACATGCTGGTGGATGCCCTCTCTCAGGCGGCGCGGGATCATGTCACCTATGTCGAACTGATGGTGTCGCCGCAACTGAACGCCGTGGCCCGGCTGGGCTCCTCTTGCAGGATCAGTCGTGAGAGCGATATCGCCCAGGCGGAAATCCGCGTCGTCCCTCATCTCAACCATCTGGTGAGACTGGCGCGAGAAGAGACGGACTCCATGGAACGCAAGGCTCGCGCGACCATGAAGTGCGGGACCAGTGAGGCCGCCCCCGGCTGTCATGTGGCGGTCCGGTATCTCTACCAGACGATCAGAACGATGCCGCCCGGCATGGTGCTGGCCCAGATCGCTTTCGGCTACACGCTGGCCACCGCCGACAGCCGCTTTGTCGGCATCAATATCGTCGGACCGGAAGACAATCCGATCGCCATGCAGGATTACACACTGCATATGCAGATGTTCCACACGCTTTCAGAGCGCTGGCCAAAGGTGAAACTCTCCCTGCATGCTGGCGAGCTGTCTCCGGGGCTGGTCGCTCCAGGAGGGCTGGACAATCATATCCGGCAGGCAGTCGAGATTGCCGGTGCATCGCGGATCGGGCATGGCGTGGACATCATGCAGGAGCGTGATCCTTACGGCCTGCTCGCGGAAATGGCGAAGCGGAATATCCTCGTCGAGATCAATCTGAGCAGCAATGAACAGATCCTCGACATCAAGGATAACGCCCATCCGTTCGTGACCTACCGCGAACACGGTGTGCCGGTCGCTCTGTCCACCGACGACGAAGGCGTTTCACGCATCACCCTGACCGATGAATATCTTCGGGCCGCGAAAACCTACGCCCTGTCCTACACTGATCTGAAGGATCTATCCCGCATGGGGCTGGAGCACGGATTTGTCGCGGGAGAAAGCCTGTGGGACGGCACAAAGCCTTTTCATCGTGCGGCCGCCTGTGCGGATGTCGACACCAGAGAGGCGGAACCGGAGGGCCTATGCAGGGAACTGCTCGCACACAGCCAGAAAGCCCGACTGCAATGGGATCTCGAAAATCAGTTCAGCCAGTTTGAGCATCAGGTGGCGACCGGCCAGCCACTCAAGAACTGAACCGGCTTTTTCCTGAAGGACTTCCTGATGCGCCTCCCTGCCTCCCTTGCCTGCCTCCCGCTTGCCGTGTGGAGTGTGCTGTCTCAGGCCCAGGCTGCCAGTCTTGCGAAAATACCAGTGCGGGTCGTGGTTGTGACGACATTCGAACTCGGCAATGATACAGGCGACATGCCCGGAGAGTTCCAGCACTGGGTGGAGAAACTTCCACTCAGCGAAGAGCTGCCGGCCCGGGGCAGCTATCATGAAGTCCTGCGTTATAATCCTGACCTGCATGTTCTGGGCATTGTGACGGGAGAGGGACCATCGCACATGGCCTCGGCCATGACGGGACTGGTGCTTGACCCGCGCTTTGATCTGCGAAAAGCCTATTTCCTGCTTGCCGGAATCGGCGGGATCAATCCGAATTTCGGGTCTGTCGGTTCGGCGGTCTGGGCGCCACGTGTCATCAATGGCGGGTTGGCCCATATGATCGACGCGCGGGAAATTCCCTCTGACTGGCCGGATGGTTTTGTACCAGTGCAGGGAGCCAGCCCGACATTACATCCGGTGCCCGCGCTGCATTCACAGTGGGGCGACATGGGCTATACGCTCAATCCCCACCTTGTGAACTGGGCCTATACCTTGACGCACACGGTCACCATCCCGGATGCGCCCTCCCTTCAGGCCAGCCGTGCGCGCTACAAGGACTACCCCGCCGCACAGAAACCGCCACAGGTCATGGTAGGCGATACGCTTTCTTCCGAAACCTTCTGGGTCGGCGCGAAGATGAACGGCTGGGCGGAGCGCTGGGTCAGATACTGGACCGACAATCAGGGGACGTTCGCAACCACGGCGGAAGAAGATATCGGCCTGATGCAGGCTCTCTCCGCACAGGCGAAAGCCGGACGGGTGGATATCAATCGCGTGCTGATCCTGCGAGCGGCAAGCAATTACGACATGCCGCCGACAGGTGAAAGCGCGGCTGCTCTTCTAAAAGAAGAAGCTGATGAAACCGGCTTTTCAGGTTTCATCCCTTCTCTTGATGCGGCATGGCTGGTTGGCAGCACGGTTGTGCGGGAACTGGCGCTTCACTGGTCGAGTTATGAGAACGTCACGGCAGGTGGAAACTGAGCTTTGTGCTCAACCGTCTTCCACAAAAGAAGCCGCTCCGGCACAACTGATCCTTAATACATCCTGAAAGAATCAGGAATTATTACAGAAGGATACTGTCTATCTGTCTGAAAATCATCGGAAGTTTTTGGTGAAGCTTTTTCCAAAAAGCTTCTGAAATCGGGCCACAAAGGAGACCACAGGCTGTTGAAAGAGCCACCTCACAGGATGGCTCTTTCAGGAACAGCAATCAGGGATTTGTGACGCTTGCAGGCGCTTTCAGATAGCCTGCGGCAGGAGAGCGCGCCTTTGTGGTCGTGCTGGTGGCCTCCGTCGCGTCATCCGCCACGCCGCCAGGGAAAATCGCATTCGGCTCTGAAGACTCAACAGAAGTCGACTGAGAGGACGCAGAGGCCGGGACCGCTTCCTTAACTGCTGGAGAGGTGGGAGCAGCAGACGAAGCGGGTGCCGCGGCAGTCGTCGTCACGCCGCTGCCGGTATCGGCAGAGGACGCCGACGTCGCGGCGCTTCCGCCAAGGGATTCCGTCTGGATTGCCGCTGCCGTGGGCATGCCGCCCGCATCGACCAGCCAGTCCTTCAGCTTGTTCCTGATCTGGAATTCCAGCTCGACATTCATGTCCTGCATCATCTGGCGCGTGATCTCGTAGAGATTGGCGCGGCTGTCGGCATCACCCTTGCTCAGATCAGGCTTCATGGTGCGCGTGACATGCGCCTCCACTTCTCCCACCTGCTGGCCCGTGGAGGACTGTATGTCGAGATGTGTGTCCATCTTCCCGGACAGAGTGCCGCCCGGCTCATGAACAATCGAGGCGCCGTCAATCGTGAAAATGGCGGAGCCAGACTGACCGGCGGCTACAAGCCTCTGCTGGGCCATCTGGGTCAGGGCCTGATCTGGCGGAATGGGCGCATTCGCCGACTCATCACCCGGAACTGAACCCGGCGCACCATGATCGGCCACCTGCAAACTGGCGACGTTCAGATGGATCTGGTTGAGATAACCATACTGATACGGGGGAAAGGCAGTCATCGCATTGTCTGATGATGAGCAGCCCGCGATCAGGGTGAGCGCGGCAAGCGCACTGAACATCGTTGTCCGGCGCATGGCCTGACGGCTGAAACGGGGCGTAACAGTGAGCCATTTGCGGATATGAGACATCCCACCATTCTCCATTTTGAACTACCGACCAGACGATACCCTGACCGGACATGCGTTTCTTTGAAGAGCACTATCTGCCAGATTGGGATAAACGGAAAGTATTTGGAAATCCGGCTGATCAGGTTCTGTTTTGTCGATTGGGCCAGTTGCCGGGCAGGGTGGGAACGGATGTCGGCAGCGAAGACGCCGCACCCAACGCAAAGGCTCCGGACAGTCCGGCTTTACCGAAGTCCACGGTCAGTTCTCTTGGAGCCAGTTCGACGGAGTCCGGATTGCCGATAAAGAGCGACAGCAGCCGCACCGGAATGAGCCGGGCGAGATCCGTATCCCTCTCCATCAGGATGATATCCTGCTGGGGACAGTAGATTACAGCGATCTCAGTATCTGCGGACGGTTTCAGAGTGCCGATATACAGCACGATATTAGCGGCTGGGTCAGCAAACCGGGTGAGTTCCATATCAGGCAGGCGCAGCAGCGGAAAACCACGCAGAATGGCGCCGCCATAAGGAGACAGGATGACAGGAGACGTCTTTGACGTCAGCCCATGTGCGACAGACAGTAATTGCAGGAAAGCAGTCGCCTTCAGCGGCGGACTTTCGGCCCTGAATGAGAGACCGTCCTGCGGCAGCATCTGGGGAGTGAAGCGACCCGGCGGCGGGAAACGCTCCAGCCAGGCGGACAGAATCTCTTCACACAGAACACGCCCCAGATTGCGCACCTTCTCCGTAAGCTGAAGCGTTGAGGGGCGAAGCGCCTCCAGAGCCGAGGAGATCAGCGCCTTGAAATAGGGCGCAAGGGCATCGACGATGGCGTTCCGTTCTTCGGGTGTGAGGGCCGCGAAACGACTGGTGCGATAATTGAAGGACGGATCAAGAAACCAGAGCGCCTCCGCTCCCTTCTCGTGGCGCAGACGCAGAACCGGCAGAGGCAACAGGCTGACATGCAGGGCAAACGGAGCCCAGCCGGGATAGAACTTTACGAGAGGACGATGATTGACAGTCAGCGTATGCGCCTGCCCCTGAAAAGTAATGACAATGCTTCCGTCTTTTGCCGGAGCGACTTTGTCCTGCGATGCCTCGGGCATATTGTCTCTGCTGCCTCAGTGTCTGGCTGAATACTTTAGCGACATTTCTGTTTTTCGCCCATCGGAAAGACGTCAATCCGCAACGGATAACGCCCCGACTTCATTGCGGCCGAAACAGAAGTCATGGTTGCAGAACTCGCACGTCATCCTGATGACGCCGTCCTCGACCATATGGTCGAGATCATCATCGGAGAAACGCGAGAGAACATCGGACAGTTTCGCTTTCGAACAGCGACATCCGTACGCAAGCGCCCGGGACTGTCCGACGACCAGATCCTCTTCATGGAACAGACGATACAGCAACTCTTCAGCAGGAAGCGCATCATCCAGCAACTCGGCGTCCGTCAGCGTCCCGGCAAGCGCAAGAGCCGTGTTCCACGCATCCTCGCCCTGCTCATTGAGGCCATCGGAGAGGTCAGTATCGGCCTCCGAACCACCACCGCCAGCGATCCGCTCAAGAATAAGCCCGCCGGACCGCCAGCCCGCATCCATATGCTTCGCCGCCAGCATGGTCCAGCAGGCGTGCTGCTCACTGGTCTGGAAGTAATGCATCGCCATCTCGGCGAGGCTGTCACCCGTGATTTCAACGATCCCCTGATGCCGGTCCATCTCCGGTCCCTGATCGACCGTCAGGGCGAGGTAACCGTTTCCGGTCAGGTCACGGTCAGTGACCTGTTTGCCGGAAGCAAGCAGCGCGTCGAGCTGTTCCTGATCCTGCCGGGCATAGAAGCGCAGGCCGCCAGTGTCGGTGCAGTCCGCCAGCAGAAGACTGACCGGGCCGTCACCCTTGATCTGCAACGAGAAGGAGCCCTGAAATTTCAGGGCGCTGGCCAGTCCGGCGACAAGCGCGAGCGCTTTTCCGCCCAGAGCGGAGATGGCAGGCGCATGGTTATGCCGCGTGAGAATGGCGTCAGCCAGCTTTCCGGGGCGGACCAGACGCCCACGCACCGGCCGACCGGCCAGATGGAAAGGCGTCACCCCCCCGGGGACAACGATATCCGGCACATCCGGTCGATCGCGATCAAGAAACGCAGGGGTTTCCAACATGCCTCTCCTTTTTCGGTCCTTCTTCGCGAGCCTGTCGGCCACCGAAGAAAACCCTATATGGTCACGCCATGACCGGATTTACAGGTCAGCCGTGAGCCGGGCTTCCAGAGCCTCCAGCGTCTGCCTGAAAGCCTGCTGCTTTTCATCATCCAGTGGGAAAGCCGACTTCAGGGCGGTGAGAAGTCCCTGCCGACAGGCGTCATGGGCGACATCGAGATCCTGACTGCGGGGCGCCGAGGCAAGGCAGTCGATATAGGAATCCCGAAAGGAACGGAGCCTGTCCGCAGGCAGGCCGAGCGTGGCGAACGCCTTGTCCACTTCCGGCTCCAGCCAGCCCGGAGCAGCCGGACCGTCTTCCGTAGCGGAAATCTGAAGCGGACCGTCCTCAGGGCCTGTTCCAACGATATTTTCGGCTTTGTCGTCGCTCATTTCGCTTCCTCCCCAAACCGTGTCCAGTCCTCGCCGCCCAGCGCCCAGACAAGCAGGCCCTTCTGGGCATGAAGCCGGTTTTCAGCTTCATCGAACACCACCGAAGCCGGACTTTCGAACACGTCCTCGGTCACTTCCTCTCCGATATGGGCCGGGAGACAGTGCATGAACAGGGCGTCCCTGGCCGCACGCTGCATGAGCGCCCTGTCCACCCGGTAAGGCTCCAGAAGCGTGATGCGCTCGGCGGCGGCTTCATCGGACATGCTGACCCATGTGTCGGTCAGAATACAGTCCGCGCCGTCCACGGCTTCCTGTGGGTCATTGGTGAGAACCAGCTTCGCACCCTGCTGACGCGCCCAGGCGACGACCTCCGGTTTTGGCGTCAGCTGCTTCGGCGTGGCGACGCGGAGGGTGAAGTCGAACTGGGCCGCGGCTTCGATCAGGGAAGCGGCGACATTGTTGCCGTCACCGACCCACGCCAGAGTGCGGCCCGCGATCGGTCCCCTGTGCTCCTCGAACGTCATGATGTCCGCGAGGATCTGGACCGGGTGAGAATCCGGCGTCAGGCCGTTGATGACCGGGACGGAGCTCCAGCGGGCAAGTTCGTGCAGGGCGGCGGTACGGCCCGTGCGCAGAACGATGGCGTCCAGAAAGCGCGAGAGAACCCGCGCCGTATCCTGCACGGACTCTCCACGGCCCAACTGTGTGTCGCCTGCGGACAGCACGACGGCGTCACCGCCCAGCTGACGGGCGCCGACTTCAAAGGAAACACGGGTCCGGGTGGAAGGCTTGGACAACAGGATGCCAAGCGCCCGGCCCTCCAGCGGCTTCGCCGGGTGCAGCGGACGGCTTCTGCCATGCTGCATCCGCTTCATGCCAGCCGCGACGTCGATGATCTGTCTGAGCGTGGTCTTGTCCAGATCGCGCAGATCAAGAAAGTGGCGGATCTCCTTCCCGGCAGGCTGATGCGCCGGGGAAGGGGTCTTGGCAGAGGTCGTCACGAAGTCGTCTCCAGAATAGCGGCCCGGACGGTTTCGGCTGCCTGACGGAGACACTTTACGGCCGCAAGACAATCCTGTTCCGAGATGATGAGAGGCGGCACGAGCCGCAGAACATTGTCTCCGGCGGAGACGGCGAGAAGTCCGGCTGCCTGAGCGGCGGCAAGCACATCGGACACTTTGGGAACACAGCGGAGACCGATCATCAGTCCCAGCCCCCGACGCTCCGAGAAAATGTCGGGAAAATCTTTGATCAGCGCATCCAGCTTCGTGTCGAGAAACGCGGCGCGCTCCCGCACCTGCTCCAGAAAGCCGGGGGCCAGCAGAATATCCAGAACAGCGTTCGCTGCTGCGCAGGCCAGCGGATTGCCGCCAAACGTGGTGCCGTGCGTGCCTGGAGTCAGATGTTTCGCCACTGCTTCGCGGGCCAGGATCGCACCGATGGGGAACCCGCCACCCAGTCCTTTGGCCGCCGACATGACATCGGGATTCACACCCGACCACTCATGGGCGAACAGCCGGCCGGTGCGGCCCACGCCGGTCTGTACTTCGTCAAAACCGAGGAACAGGCCGAACTCGTCACACATGGCGCGGAGTTCCTGCAGGAACCGCCTGTCCGCCGCTTTGATGCCGCTTTCGCCCTGAATGGGTTCCAGCATCACACCAGCGGTTTCCGGCGTCACGGCATCACGGACCGCGTTCATGTTGTTGAGCGGCACATGGTCGAAACCCGGCGCACGTTCACCGAACCCGTCGAGATAGGTCGGGTTGCCCGTGGCGGACAGCATGCCCAGCGTGCGGCCATGGAATGCGCCTTCGAAGCACAGGATGCGGGTCCGCTCGGGATGGCCACTCTTCGCCTGCGCACGACGGATGGCCTTCACCATCCCTTCATTCGCCTCCGCGCCGGAATTACAGAAGAACACGCTGTCCGCGAACGTCGCCTCCACCAGCCGGGCGGCGAGGCGTTCGGCCTGCGGCACCCGGAACAGGTTGGAAACGTGCATGACCTTCGCGGCCTGTTCGGTAATGGCTTTCACCAGTTGCGGATTGGCGTGCCCCACGGAGCAGGTGGCGATACCTGCCGCGAAATCAAGAAATCGTCGCCCGTCCGTTGTGTACAGCCAGGCGCCCTCTCCCCGCTCAAAGGCGAGGTCGGCGCGGTTGTAGGTAGGCATCAGGGCGGAAATCATGAGAGCCGTGTGTCCAGCTTGGGAATTGAAAGGGCTGAAACAGAAACGGCCCGCTGCCTGTGGGGAGCGGGCGTCCGGTTTCATTGCGTATGATGACTGCGCTTGTGTGTGTAAGTCAAACCTAGTGTGTCGAAATGACCGGGAAACAGTCTCTCGCATTGTGCAGAGGTCATGCGGAGAAACAGTACAGCGAAAGTATAACCCGTTTTGTGGGCAGTTTCTTACGCCAATAACTCATCCCAGCAACGTGTCGTAAAGCAGCTTGAAGTTCAGCGCGAGAATAATGCCCGACACCAGCCATGCCAGCCACGCGACAGGCCGGGAGATGGTGAACGGTCCCATCATGTCGCGCCGCGTGACGAACCAGACCAGCGGCACCACGGCGAAGGGAAGCTGCATGGACAGGATCACCTGACTCAGGAGCAGCAGATTATCCACGCTTTTGTCGCCGAACCACACGGAGGCGATCACGACCGGCACAATGGCGAGGGCGCGTGTCACCAGCCGCCGCGCCCAGTCGGGCAGACGCAGATGCAGGAACCCTTCCATCACGATCTGTCCGGCCAGCGTGCCGGTGATGGTCGAGTTCATCCCCGCTGCCAGCAGGGCCACGGCGAACAGGGTCGAGGCCAGCGCCGCGCCGAGCACGGGAGAGAGCAGATGGTAGGCCACGCTGATCTCCGCCACGTCGCTATGGCCTGTTTCATGAAAGGCGGCCGCAGCCACGATCAGAATGGCGGCGTTGATGAACAGCGCCAGTGACAGGGCGATGGTGCTGTCGAGCGTGGCGAAGCGGATGGCCTCACGCTTACCGTCTGGCGTCCGCTCATAGGCGCGGGTCTGCACGATGGAGGAGTGCAGGTAGAGGTTATGCGGCATGACCGTCGCGCCGACGATGCCGATGGCGATGTAGAGCATCGCATGGTTGGTCAGAATGCTGGTTGTGGGGATGAAGCCGTGCAGGATGCCCCCCATCGGAGGGCGGGCCATGACCAGTTGCGCGGCGAAGCACCCGGCGATGATGCACAGCAGTCCGATGATGAAGGCTTCCAGATAGCGAAAGCCTCGCCCCATCAGCAGCAGCACGATGAACGCATCCAGCGCCGAGAGCAGGGAGCCTGTCAGCAGGGAAAAGCCGAACAGGAGTTGCAGGGCGATGGCCGTGCCGATCACTTCCGCCAGATCACAGGCGATGATAGCCAGTTCACAGGCAATCCACAGCAGCAGGTTGATCCCGCGCGGAAACCGCTCCCGGCAGGCCTGTGCGAGATCCAGTCCCGTAGCGATGCCAAGTCGCGCCGACAGAGCCTGAAGCAGGATCGCCATCAGGTTGGAGAGCAGGATGACACTGAGCAGCGCATAGCCGAACTGCGCACCGCCCTGCAGGTCTGTCGCCCAGTTGCCAGGGTCCATGTAGCCGACCGAGATGAGGTAGCCGGGACCGGCAAAAGCGAGAAACCGTTTCAACGCGGAAGCACCGGGACCGGGAACGTGGACAGTTGCGAAAACGTCCGGGAGGCTGCGGCGGGTGCTGTCTGCGTTCGGCACGGTCGGTCTCTGATCTGCGTGGTGAGAGCGGGTTCGCCCGCATAATATGCACAATGCTATACAGGATTGCATCAGGAAATACTCATCAATTCCTGTAAGACATGGCCGGGACAGAGGGTTTGGGGCAGGATGGACGTCCTTCCGCAACCTGTTGGACCTGCTGATGACTGTTCCCGAGATTGATCCGTTTCACACCGTGACGCTCAGCACTCTGGCGCACCGTCTGGCAGCGGACGGTCGAAGCATCATTCACATGGAATTCGGGCAGCCCTCGACCAGCGCGCCGAAAGCGGCGGTGGCCCGGGCGCATCATGTGCTGGATACCGATCCGATGGGCTACTGGGAGAGTGAGCCGCTCAAGGAACGGATCGCCCGGCATTACGCAGAAAGCTACGGTGTAACGCTGACCCCGGACCGGATCACGCTGACTGCGGGGGCGTCGGTTGCGCTCGTGCTGGCCCTGACAGGCTGTTTCGTGCCGGGCATGCGGATCGCGCTGGCGAGGCCCGGTTACGTGGCCTATCGCAACACGCTCCGCGCGCTTCACATGGAAGCCGTCGAGATTCCCTGCGGTGAATCCGTGCGCTTCCAACTGACCGCAGAGGCTGTCGCCGCCCTGTCTCCAGCGCCGGACGGTTTGATTATTGCAAGTCCCGCCAATCCGACCGGCACCATTCTCTCAGGGGAAGAGCTTTCCGCAATCGTGGAGGTCTGCCGTGCACGGGGCATCCGCATCGTCTCCGATGAAATCTATCACGGTCTGAGTTTTGGAAAGCCGACACACAGCGTTCTCGAATATGATGATAATGCGCTGGTGGTGAACAGCTTTTCCAAATATTTCAGCATGGCGCCCTGGCGGCTCGGCTGGCTTGTCGCGCCTGAAGAGCGGATTGACGCCGTAAAGGCCCGGATGGGCAACATGTTTCTCACACCATCCTCACTGAGTCAGCATGCGGCTCTGGTGGCGTTCGAGTGTCGTGACGAACTTGACGGCCATCTGGAAACCTATCGGTGCAATCGGGATCTGTTGCTTGCGGCGTTGCCCGTCTGGGGACTGCGGCATATCGCGCCACCGGATGGCGCTTTCTACATCTATGCCGATATCGGCCATCTGACGGATGACAGTCTCGCGTTCTGCACCCGCCTGCTGGAAGACACCGGCGTGGCGACAGCGCCAGGGATCGATTTCGATCCGGTGGATGGGAAACATTTCATCCGCTTCAGTTTCGCCGTGTCAACAGACCGGATCAGGGAGGCTATCCGTCGGATGACGCCGTGGTTCGCCGAGCGGACGGCTGAGTCGAAAACGCCCTGATCCAGAAAGGATCAGGGCGCATCTTTACGATAAAAACAGTCGAGTATGTTCCGCATTTCCCGTTGTGTCGGAATTAGCCTCTCCAGTCTGATTGTGGATGAAGCGAAGGGTCAGACACTCTTCGCTGTATCAGGCCGTCAGTTTCTCCGAAGGAACAGGCGCGCTTTCAACAACGTAAGGTCCTGCCGACAGGATTTCGACAGCCAGAAGCCTCTCATGGGTTGGGTCAATGCCTTCGAGCAGAATGGCGGCGTTTCCTGAAGTCCAGCGTGCGCCGGAGGATTCAGACGGAAACCAGCCATCGAGAGGTGCGCTCTGGTGATGACGTGTCAGCGCATGGTTGCTTTTGCCCTGCGACATCACAATTCGTCCGACGAGCACGCCGAGGGAGCGTCGGTCATCGATATAAGCCCCAACAGCATCATGCGGACGGCTTGAGCGGGAAAGAAGACGGACGGATTTTACACCTGCAGGAATGGTGAAAAACGCAAACTGCCCAGTCTGCCGCTCTGGAGGAATGAACGTCCCGCCATCGGTCATCAGACGCAGTTGTGGATCAGTGGTCGTGTCCGCACGAGGCGCGCGATTGTCCAGTCCATTACGAATGGCGCGCGTTTCAATCTGATGAAACAGGGGCGCGGTAAAGGAAGGGCTGACTTCCAGAGGAGCCGCGGCGTCATTTTCCCATGACAGGGAACGTGACAGAGGCAACGCAGCCACGGTGCCGGACTGCCGGAAAGAAGAACGGTTGCCGGTATCGAGATAACTTTCCGTCAGTACACCATCGGCGGAAAGGATCGAATGCCGCTCTGTTTCCACGTGATAGTAATCGTAGGACGTGATTGTCCGGTCGTAGAAGATGGAACGCCCATTGACGAGCAGGCGAGCCGGGATGAAACGGCCTTCAAGATAAAGACAATGTTCTGATGTAATCAGCATGTCTTTCCAGGGCACATTCTGGCTGAAAGCCCCTTTCAGGATACGCACCGGATAGCCTGCCTCATCATCCGGGAGATCGGCGCGTACGGAAACATGCGTGACGCCAGTCCAGACGACCTTCCTGATTTCAGGAAGACCGTTGACCATGCTCACAACATCATCACCGATCAGGATATCCTGAACCGGCACTTCTCCCCGCGGTGTAAGGATCATGGAATCCGCAAGAAAGCAGGCAAATGTGTAGGTGCCATCGCTATTTTGCGTATAGGTGAAGTCGGCCGGCGTTACGCCCGCCGCCAGTGCGATATTGCTGAAAAGCGTCTGCGTCGCACCCCAGAGGGTACCCTGCAAACTGTAGGTGACACCATCACTGTTCAGGACGAGATGGACATTGTCCGGCTCATTTCCGGAGATAATGATTTTATCATAATTGCTGAAATTCTTTATGACAGCATTGGATGTATTGCCGCTGTCATAATAGACGACGTTAAGAGTTGAGCCACTGACGCTGCCGTCAGGATTACTTACATCATTGAAGACGACGGTTCCCTTCAGCGTATTTCCATACTGAACGGTCAGGCCGGCTTCCTTTAGAACGATCGTCGCATTGGCTGAATCACCAGCCATTTCCTTCGTCGTCAGGGTGATATCGTTCAGGGTCAGCACAGAGCCTTGTGAAAGGGAAAGACTGTAGTTTCCGTTGTCGAGAAACTGCGCATTCGACGAAAGGGTTACAGCCCCGTTCACAGTAATGCCGCCGACAGACTCATTCTGCGACAGAACGACATCCGCACCTTCGTTGAACACCACAGAGTCATAACTCTGCGGGACATTGTCCCCATTCCAGCTGTTACCCTGCCAGTTGTCCGAAACGGTCCAGTCGTTGCCTGCTGCGCCAGTCCAGATTACTGTGGCCATTCCATTCCCTTATAATTTTATGATCGTCCACCAGACGGGCTGACCAGAGGTTTCCCGGCATGGATTTCGTTGCTGTCACGTCGGGGTGACATGCTCCTGTTGGTAATTTTTCCTTTTATATTGTGGCTTTTAAAAGGTCACGTTAAGAATTTGGTAATCCGTCGTAATTTCAAAGCGCAAACACATTGATGTCGAAGGAATTTTTCGAACTTGTAATGTACAATCCTCATTAAATTACAAACTCGAAACAACAAGTCACGATTGCAGCCACCCGACAGATAAAGTCGATCCAGAAGCCTTTAATCGCTGGCAGGGATATGACGCTGCGCCGCCCGTCCGTATTGCCTTCCGGAACAGGCAGATAACAGCAGTCATCCCTCCAAGAGAAAACCGGCCTTTCGCTGCATTAAAATCAGACGATTGTGTGCCAGACTGAACGCATAGCAATGCGCAACATTCAACCCGTCTTGGCTGTCGTTCGGATTAACTGACGGCACACTTCAGAAAGCGCCCATCAAGCCGTTATCCACTGTTCCAGTTCCGAAAAGGCTGGCAGAGAAAGCAGATTTTTGTCGTATCGGAGGATAAGGGCCGGAAAGGATCATAGACGATGCGCTACAGACACAGGCTGATGAGCAAATCGAGAGACCGAAATCCCTACCCTGACAGGAGCAGTTTTTTCACCACGACAGGCGATGCTTGATATCTGCTCTCATAAAAACCCGGAAGCCGTTGCTCCCGGGTAAAACAGGTAAATTATAAACATCTATCAGGCAGGAACCAGAGAGCGTTTCAGCAGGGCAAGCGCCAGAAGGTAAACCACCAGACCTCCGACAGAGAGCAGAGCCGCCCCGATGCCCAGAGAGCCGTAGCTGTACTGAGCCGCCAGCAGGGCGCTCCCCAGCGAAGCCCCCATCGCGTTGGCGACATTGAACGCCGAGTGATTGAGGGAGGCGGCGAGTGTCTGGGCGTCTCCTGCAAAGTCCATGAGCCGGGTCTGAAGGGCCGGACCGAGAGCGTTCACAAAAGTCGGGATCAGGAACACATCGATCATAAGCAGTGCCGGATTGTGCAGCACGAATGGAAACACCAGCATACCGATCGCACTTCCCGAAAGCGCCAGAATGGCGGCCAACGAGAGATTGCGGTCAACCAGCCAGGCTCCGACATTCGCACCCGCAAGCATTCCCGCGCCCCAGACGATCATGAACGTCATGATTTCCCATTCAGGCACATGGGTCACATTCTGAAGAACACTGGTGAGATAGGTATAGATGGTGAACATGCCACCAAAGCCGATGGCGGCGGTCAGCAGTGTCAGCAGAACCTGCGCGTTGAACAGCGCAGTCACTTCCTTCAGCGGAGAGTTCTTTCGGTTGGGCTTGTCCGCAGGGATGTAGCGCCAGACGCCCGCGAAGGTGATCAGACCGCACAGGCCGATGATCAGGTAGGACACACGCCAGCCGAAATGATCGGCCGCGAAGGTGGAGAAGGGTGCGCCGACCAGTGTGGCGATGGCGATGCCGGACAGAACCCGCCCCACCGCCCAGCCCCGGCGGGAGTGATCGACCATCGACGCCGCAACAAGTGCGGAGATGCCAAACAGCGCGCCATGTGGGAGGCCGGTGATGAATCGTCCGATCTCGATCAGCCCTGCGGTCGGCATGACGATGCTGAGCAGATTGCCGCCGCAGAACAGCACATAGAGCAGCAGCAGCAGTTCACGCCGGGACAGTCGTGCGCCCAGAATGGTGATCAGCGGCGCGCCGATCACCACGCCAAGGGCATAGGCCGTAATGGCGTAACCCGCATCGGCGGTCGAAAGATTCAGCGAGGCCGCAAACTCGGGCAGCATGCCCATGATGGCGAACTCGCCGGTGCCGACCACGAATGTGCCGAAAGTCAGAACAAGGAAAGCAGCGGTGCGACCATGTGGTGGCGGGACCGGCACGGGGGCGAACTCGGCCGGTGCAGTCGCTGGTGCAGTATCTGTCGTCATGAAAGATCCGGGTATAAGCCTGTCAGGAAAACAGGACGCTTGTGATCAGGCAGGTGTAAGCACACGGGCGGCGATACGGCCAATGGCGATGTCATCTTCGGTGCTGGCTCCCGAAACGCCAATAGCTCCGGCGATGACGCCATCCGCCGTTTTCAGGAGCAGACCGCCGCCGAAGCTGGTGAGGCCGCCGTTCGTGTTTTCCAGTGAATAGGCTTCTCCATTGGGGTGAGCGACCTTGGCGAACGTCTCGCTGTCCATATGGAACAGAACAGCGGTTTTCGCCTTCTTGCTGCTGACATCGATCACCCCGAGGGGTGCGCCGTCCATGCGGGCAAAGGCCACAGGCCATGCGGCTGCGTCCACAACCGTGATGCAGACAGCCACCTTCCGCTTTTCAGCCTCGGCAAGCGCAGCCTCGATCATGGCGGAAGCAACAGAGAGTTTCATCAGACAACCTCAATCGTGCAGAAAAACCCGCACGCTAAGGCAGTTGGCACACAATGGAATACGGCAGACCGTGAAATGGAGATTTATTCACTATGGTTGAACGGAATCCGTCTGGAGCTTCATCATCATCCACGCCATCTGCACCAGCTTCTGCTGCGGCAGTTCGGCGGCGGGCCCGGTGACACACAGGCTGGCCAGAACCTCGCCGTTTTCCCGCCAGGGAATGGCGACGCCGTGTACGCCGGAATGATAATTTTCGAGATCAAGCGCGTAACCTCTGGCGCGCACGGCTTCGATCGCCTCCGTGGCGGATGAGATGGACGCGTCGGTGAGAGAGCGGGCCAGACGTCTGGCCATGCCGGGAATAAACGCCAGAAAGACCAGCCCCACAGCGGAACCTTCCAGCTTCTCCCTGAAAGGTGCGTGCACGGAGGCCCTGTCCGGGTTTCTGAAATCCACGATGTCGAGATACGCCGCCTCGTCTCCGCTCGGCACGGCAAGCCAGACGGTCTGATCGGTTTTGTGTGCGATGTTTTCCAGAACAGGTCTTAATTTCTCGCGTGTAGCACTGTCATTTCCCGCAATACGCGCCAGATTCAGGATGCGGCCGCCAAGATAATACCGCATATCCCCGGAACGCCGCCGGACATACCCAAGGCTGTTCAGCGTTTGCAGAATATTGTGCGCGGTCGTTTTGCGGATACCGGCCAGAGCGGCGATCTGTCTGAGTGAAGCAGCACCGCCCTGCTGCGCGATGATCTCCAGTATGGCGGTGGCCCGTTCGACAGACTGGATCAGCTTGGGGTCTCTGGTCATGCTGGTCCTTTGGGAAACCTTTTGGATCGTAAACAGTGAAATTTTTATTGAGCGTGTTTTTTCTGAAAAGATGTTCCCAAAGCTTTTTGAAAAAAGCTTCACCAAAAACTTTTTATATTTTCTGACAAACCGGGATCGAAGGGCCGCGCCCCTCTGTGGGCACAGGGTAAAACCCCGAAATCCGCTACTTTCCGGCATCGTGCTCCGCAAAACGACCAGCCAGGCCCTCCCCCAGCATTTCATCGTAAACCGCCAGCGTCGCCTGCTGCATGGACCGGGTCGTATAGTGCTCCAGCACATTGAGCCGGGCCGCATGACCCAAAGCCATACGCTCTTCATCCGTCGCTTCCAGAGTGGCGGCGATCATTTCCGCAAGAACCCGCGCATCTCCAGGCGGAAACAGCAGACCGGTTTCACCATGCTGGACTGTCTCCACCGCTGCTCCGTGCGCCGCGACAATGACCGGACGCGCCATCGCCTGCGCCTCGACCACGACGCGCCCGAACGGTTCCGGTCGCAGGGACGGCACGATCACCATTTCGGACAAAGCCAGGGCTGCGGGCATGTCCGTGCAATGACCGCCAAAACGCACATGCGGGGTCAGACCGAGTTCGACAACACGCGACTTGAGCTGGGCGGGAAAGGTCGATTTCTCCGGCGTTTCTCCCGCGAACACACAGACCCACGGGCGCGTCGTTCCCCTCTCCCGTATCATGATGGCAAGCGCTTCCAGCAGCAGCCCCTGCCCTTTCCATTCCGTCAGCCGGGCCGGCATGAGAATGATCGCGGCGCCATCATCCTCGATGTTCCATGAATTCAGAACAGCGCTGACCCGATCGCCACGCACGTTTTCAGGGTCGAACTGCACCGTATCCGCGCCCCGCGGGATGGTGCGAAGACGATCCTCCCCGACCGCGTATTCCCGCCTCAGCCGGTCTGCGATGAACTGGCTGATGGCAATGACACGGTCGCCTGCGGCCAGCACGGCGTTATAGGCCTTTTTCCCCCGGAAGTTCGCATTATGCACCCCGTGCCACGTGGTGATGAAAGGAACCCCGCGAGACCGGCAGGCCAGCTTCGCGGCCCACGCCGGCGCGCGCGAACGGGCGTGGACCAGACTGACCTTTTCCTTTCTGATGATCGCTCTGAGTTTCCGCGCATTCCGCAGAATGGCGAAGGGCGACTTCCTGCCAAGTTCCAGCGGAATATGGCGACCGCCATAGTATGCGATCATCGGGGCCAGCCGCCCTTCCGCGCTGGCGACAAGCGGCATTCCACCAGCCTTTGCGATGGCCTGCACCATTTCAACGGTGCCACGTTCCACCCCGCCCGCATCAAGGGCAGGCAGAACCTGAAGAATGACTGGCCTACGAGTTAACGCATTCATAATTTCCGCGGATAGCACGGACCAGCCGATCCCGCACCTTGTTGTCTCTTTTTTCGTTCGGCCTTGACCACAACGTCATCCCTGCCCTCAATGGCTCCCATGACTGGTCCGGCCTCTTCTCCGTCTCTGGTTTCCGAACCTCTGCTTTCATCACACGAGGCAGCGGGACAGCGGAAATCTGTCCAGTTCTCAGGCTGCCCGACAGCAACGACCCTCATGCTGCTCGCCTCCCTGGCGACCGGGGCCAGCGCCGCCCGTGCGGCGGCAGCGGTTACGCAACCTCCTTTTGTCCTGTCCGAATGCCTCGCCCTTCTGGATGACGATCCCTCTGATGTGGACGATTATGTGTCCAGCCACATGGTCGCCGGTAACGAACGGGCTATCGGACACTGCCGGGCGGTTGCGGAAGTCATGACCGGAGACGCTCTCGCCGGGGCGGAGCAGCTCGATCAGCTGGCGCATGAAGCGGCCAGACACGAAGCGGGCGCTGACGATGATTCCACGGAGGAGCGGGCCAATGTCGCCGCCGACGCCGCCCGCGCCTGGTTCGCTGCGGCCATGCCCGGCAAAGCCGCTGACGCCGCAGGATACGGACTGACCCTGACGCCGGAATCCATCGCCCTCCGCCTGTTGAAAGACCGGGCGCTCCTTCAGCTGGATCAGCCACAGACCGTCATCCGTGATCTGACGCCGCTCGCTGATAATCCGCTCCTTGCGGCGGAGACACACAGGCTGAAAGCGATGGCGGAAGTTCAGACGGATGCGATAACGCAGGCGCAAACCGATATTGAGCAGTCTCTGACGCTTGAGCCTGATGACACGACCTCCCTGCTTGAACGTGGCATCATCCGTCAGCGCCTGAACAACCCGGAAGGCGCGCGCGCCGACTGGGAAAAGGTCATTTCTCTCGAGCCGGATTCCCACGAGGCCGATCTGGCGCGACAGGATCTGACGGTTCTCGCCTCCGATCCGGATGCGCTTCCGCCGAGCACTGTGACGCTGCACGCCTCTGCGGCCGCTCCCGTTCCGGACGCTCACTGATACGCTCCCCACAGGTATGTCCCACTGGCGTGAAAGGGCAGGGCAGGGCAATCTGCCGTCCATGATGCGCATTCTTGTCATCCGCCTCAGCGCCCTTGGTGATTTCGTGCAGAGTTTTCCTGCCTTCGCCGCCATCCGCGCCCATCACCCGGATGCCTCCATCACCCTGCTGACGACAGCGCCGTTCCGCGAGCTTGCCGAGGCCAGCCCGTGGTTCGACCAGATCGAGATTGATACGCGCCCGAAAATTACCGATTTCCGGGGGATGAAGCGGCTCAGACAGCAGTTGAACGGCTTCGACCGGATCTATGACCTCCAGACCTCCGGTCGCTCCAGCGGATATCGTCGCCTGACTGGAAAAGCTGACTGGTCCGGTATCGGAGGCAGTGGAACTCTTTCTCACACCAATCCCAGCCGCACCCTTATGCACACCCGCACCCGTCAGCGCGACCAACTCCGGGTGGCCGGGATGGAGGAGGTGCCGGAAGTGGCAGATCTCGGATGGCTCACCACACAGGGCCGCCGGTTCACCGCGCAGCTGAGCGCACCCTACGTCGTCCTCGTGCCGGGAGCAGCGCCACATCGTCCGGGAAAAAGATGGGCGGCGGAACGCTATGGCGAGCTGGCGGCTCATCTTGCGGCGACGGGCCTGACGCCGGTTGTCATCGGCAGCGGGGCGGATACGTCTCTGGCGGCCGTCATTCAGTCAGCCTGCCCCGAAGCCGTTGACCTGACAGGAAAGACATCCATCCTTGATCTGGGCGGCATATGCGCGGGGGCCACAATCGCCATCGGCAACGATACCGGCCCGATGCACCTCGCCGCCGCCGTTGGCTGTCGCTGCCTTGTGCTATTCTCGGCCGAGAGCGATCCCGGCCTCACCGCGCCCATCGGGCGGTCTGCCGAGCAGGTTCGTGTGCTCCGGGTGCACGATATGGCAACTCTTTCCGTGGATAGGGTTGTCTCCGCCCTCGGCTGACGCCATTAAAGTCGGCCTTCCCCATAAGGACGCCCATCCCGGTCGTCCGCCTCATTCAATGCCTGGAGCACCTGTCCATGCCTGCCATCACCCTGCCAGACGGTTCCGTTCGCCAGTTTGACGGTCCGGTGACGGGCACGGACATCGCCGCGTCCATCGGTCCCGGCCTCGCCAAGGCGGCGCTCGCCATCGAAGTTGACGGACAGCTCCGCGACATGGACCGCGCTGTCGAACAGGACGCCTCCATCCGCTTCGTGACCCGCAAAGACACGGAAGCGCTGGAGATGATCCGCCATGACGCCGCCCATGTGCTGGCGGAAGCGGTGCAGTCACTGTTTCCCGGCACGCAGGTCACCATCGGCCCGTCGATCGAGAACGGCTTCTATTACGACTTCTACCGCAACGAGCCGTTCAAGCCGGAAGATTTCACGGCTATCGAGCAGCGGATGCACGAGATCATCAAGGCCAACGCACCGTTTACCCGTGAGACATGGCCGCGCGACGAAGCGATCCGGTTCTTCGAGGACCGTGGCGAGCGCTTCAAGGCCGAACTGATCCGCGATCTGCCGGGTGACGAGGAAATCTCGATCTATCGTCAGGGCGAGTGGCTCGATCTCTGCCGTGGCCCGCATCTGCGCACCACCGGCGATGTCGGTAACGCCTTCAAGCTGATGAAAGTGGCGGGTGCCTACTGGCGCGGCGATCATCGCAACCCCATGCTGACCCGTATTTACGGCACCGCATGGCGCGACAAAAAAGAGCTGGAAGCGCATCTGCACCAGCTTGAGGAAGCCGAGCGCCGCGACCATCGCCGGATCGGCAAGGAGATGGATCTCTTCCACATTCAGGAAGAAGCCGTCGGTCAGGTCTTCTGGCACGCCAAGGGCTGGCGTCTCTACACGGCGTTGCAGGACTACATGCGTCGCGCCCAGACCCGCGCCGGGTATGAGGAAGTCCGCACACCGCAGCTCGTGGACCGCGCTCTGTGGGAGGCGTCCGGTCACTGGGACAAATATCGCCACCACATGTTCATCGCCACCGTCGAGGACGAGGACAAGACCCTCGCGCTCAAACCGATGAACTGCCCGTGCCATGTGCAGATCTTCCGTCACGGCCTGCGCTCCTACCGTGAACTGCCGCTGCGTATGGCCGAGTTCGGTGCATGCCACCGTTATGAGCCGTCCGGTTCGCTGCACGGCATCATGCGCGTGCGTGGCTTCACGCAGGACGACGCGCATATCTTCTGCACGGAAGACCAGATTGCGCAGGAAACCGTTCTGTTCGTCGAGATGCTGACGGAGGTCTACAAGGATCTCGGCTTCGAGCATTTCCGCATCAAGTTCTCGGACCGTCCGGAGCAGCGTTCCGGTTCCGACGAGGTCTGGGACAAGGCCGAAGCCGCACTCAAGCAGGCCTGTGAAATCGCCGGCGTGGAGTATGAATATAACCACGGCGAAGGCGCGTTCTACGGTCCGAAGCTGGAGTTCGTACTGCGTGACGCCATCGGTCGTGACTGGCAGTGCGGCACGCTACAGGTCGATCTCGTGCTGCCGGAACGTCTGGACGCCAGTTACATCGGCGAGGACAGCGCCCGTCATCGCCCGGTCATGCTGCACCGCGCCATCCTCGGTTCGTTCGAGCGTTTCATCGGCATCCTGATCGAGCAGCATGCGGGCAAGTTCCCGCTGTGGCTGGCTCCGATGCAGGTTGTCGTGGCCAGCATTGTCAGTGACGCCGCGCCCTACGCGGAAGAAGTTGTCGCCCGTCTGCGCAAGGCCGGTCTCACGGTCGAGTCCGATACCCGCGCGGACAAGATCAACGCCAAGATCCGCGAACACAGCGTCGCCCGCGTGCCGGTCATTCTGGTGGTGGGCCGCAAGGAAGCGGAGGCCGGAACGGTGGCGATGCGTCGTCTCGGCGGCGCGGATCAGGAAATGCTGACGCTGGACGAGGCCGTCACGCGCCTGTCGGAAGAAGCCAAGGCTCCGGACATCCGTCGGGGCTGAAATCTGTTGCATTGAAAAAGGCTCCGGAGATTTCTCTCCGGAGCCTTTCTTGATCGAAACCTGTTTTACGGACGTGACAGAGATCGGATTTCACGCCACCGTAGTTGATGCAATCCTGACGACCTCTTCCCTGCTTTCATCCTGCTTGAAAAGACGTGACCGGGGACTGGTGGCAATACCGAGCATCTGCTTCTGCTCATCGAAAATCAGATCTGACAGTCTGGTTTCATCAAGAACAGCCATGAAGGCCTTCAGTGCGACGTTCACCACTTCCCGGAAGCGGCTCTGAGGCAGAAGACGGCCCGGTTCTTCAGCCGATTGTCCCTTTTTTGCGCTGGGAACAGCATCCAGTCCCTCTTCGGTAACGCGAACAACGTCGCCTACATATATCTGGCTTGCATCACGAGCCAGCCGGATACCTCCGTTACGACCCCGAACCGTTTCAATAAAACCCTGCTGGCCAAGCTTGTGAACAATTTTGACCAGATGATTCTCAGAAATCCCGTATGTCGTTGCAATTTCCCGAATGGAAGCAAGACGATCCGTTGTCCAGGTAAGAAAAATAAGCGCTCTCAGCGCATAGTCCGTATGTAAAGTCAGACGCATGCCGCCACAGGTCCGTTTCAGAAGCTGGAATTACACTCCGAGCCCCTCAGGCCCGTGAAAAAATCTAACGAAAAGGAAACAAAAGGGTTCCCGGAAAACTGCGCCAAAATCCTCGAATTGTAACTTATGTAATGCCACTATCTAAAAATTAACGATCTGTGGAACGCGGCCGGTCCTCGACGTCCAGGCGCTTCCTGTCTATATCCGGAGGGAACGAGACCCTGCACATATCCCGGAGCACGGCAGACAAGGAAACAGAGTATGCTCAGATATTTTCTCAGGAAAATGAAAATATTCGCCCTTGCCGCCGCTGTCTGGGCATTACCGTATCCCGCCTCGGCCGAAACAAGAACGCTGACGGACATGACTGGCGTGGTCAGCGAATTACCCGCCAGACCCACTCATATTGCGGATCTCTGGTATGCGCATAACGAACTGCCTGTCATGCTCGGAGGCGCATCGGCTATCGCCATGACGGTGGAGCGGGAGAGCATGTCCCCCTGGATGTACCGTCTGGCGCCAGCCCTGCGTAACGCCACCCAGTTACCCTCAACCACACCGACTGCCGAAACTCTGTTGGCAGGTCACGTTGATCTGGTTTTTGCCACTCCCTCTCTTTCGGGTGTGGAAAGTTATCGGAAAACCGGCATCCCCACGGTTGGCGTCGAGTTTCACGACACGGCCGGATTACTCAGTTGTCTTGATCTGACCGCCACTATTCTCGGAACGCCCCATGCGCAGGAGATTGCGCATGACTATCGCGCCTATCTCGCTGAGACGCAGAAAACTCTCGCATCCCGGCTGACGAACACCCCCGAGACATCCCGCCCGCGTGTGCTGCACATTCTCTCGCTTTCTCCCCTGAAGGTTGATGGTGCGGGCACGATGATTGACGAATGGATCCGTCTGGCCGGAGGCCGGAACGCGGCAGGAGAGATCAAAGGGTCCAAACGCCCGGTTTCTCTGGAACAGATTGCGGCATGGAATCCTGACATCATTATTCTGGGTGGGATGAGCGGAGATCCTGAACCAAAAACTGACGGACCGGTCTGGAATGAACTGAACGCCGTGAAAGCGGGAAAGGTTTACCGCAACCCCGTCGGTGTTTTTCCGTGGGACCGGTATGGAACAGAATTTGCCCTGCAGATTCAGTGGGCGGCGACTGTTATTCACCCAGAGCTTTTTCACGAAACAGATATGGTGGAGATCACGCGTGCTTTCTATCGCCGCTTTTTCTCTTATGATCTGACGCAGGATGAAGCGCGACGCATTCTGGCGGCCCAGCCTCCAGCATGAAAGGACCGGCTACTCTTGCAACGACATTCGTCCTTCTCCTGATCGTTGCAGCGGCTTCGCTCTGTATCGGACGGTATCCCATACCGTTTCATGAGCTTTCAGAGTTCCTCCTGTCGTCTTTCAGCACCACCAAAGCCGCCTGCCACAGCGTCGCCTGTTCCGTTCTGGCGCATATCCGTCTGCCACGACTGTGTGCCGCTCTCCTGACTGGCGCGGCGCTTTCCGTCTCGGGCGCGTCCTATCAGGCCGTGTTCCGCAATCCGCTAGTCTCTCCCGGCATTCTCGGCGCGCTCAGCGGCGCTGGATTTGGGGCGGCGCTCGGCATCGTGCTGCATATGCCGCAGTGGATGATCGGCGTCTCGGCGTTTGCGAGCTCAACGCTGGCCGTGCTTCTCGGAACCGGCATCGCCCGCCTGTCAGGCGACAGTTCGGTCCTGATGCTGATTTTCGGTGGACTGGTCAGCAACGCCCTTTTCACGTCCCTGCTGTCGATCCTCAAATATCTGGCTGATCCCGACAGCCAGCTTCCCGATATCGTGTTCTGGCTCCTTGGAACCCTGTCCCGCGTCACGCCCGAAACCCTGTCGCTGGTCACGGTCCCGATGGTGTGCGCAATGGCCGCCCTGTGCGTCATGGGACGATATCTGGATGCACTCAGCATGGGGGATGACGAAGCCCGCAGCCTCGGCGTACCTGTGCGCCTCGTGAGGAATCTGGTCGTGGCGCTGGCGACGCTGCTCTGTGCGCTGACCGTCTCCATGACCGGCATCATCGGCTGGGTCGGGCTTGTCATCCCGCATATCGCCCGACTGCTTGTCGGCCCCGGCAACCGTCTCGTGCTGCCGATGAGCGCCCTGACCGGCGCGATCTTCCTGACCTTTTCAGACGATCTCGCCCGCAACCTTTCAGCAGCGGAAATTCCGGTGGGCATCATGACCGAACTGTCCGGCGTGATCCTGTTTCTGTTGCTGCTTCCGCGTGTAAAAACCAGCCTGCGAGGCAACTGGCGATGACCCTTGAGGCTCGGCATCTCACATGCACGCGGGATCATCGGTTGGTGCTGGACGATGTATCTTTCACGATCGGCGATGGCGTTCTCGCCTGCCTGCTTGGTCCCAACGGGGCAGGGAAGACAACCCTGCTGCGCGCAGTCCTTGGTCTGGAGAAGGTGGCAGGGAAGGTGCTTCTGAACGGGGAAGACCTGTCCACCCTGTCGCCCCGTGAAACGGCCCGTCGTATCGCCTATGTGCCGCAGACCCACTCTGTCGCCTTTGCCTACTCGGTCGAAGATATGGTCGCCATGGGCCGTCTGTCCCATGCCCGCTTTGGCCTTCTTGCCGGCAAGGACGATCAGGAGGCGGTCGCACACGCCCTGCGTCTCATGAACATCGCTCACCTTGCTGGTCGGGCCTATGCGCAGCTTTCCGGAGGAGAGCAGCAGGCTGTGCTGATTGCCCGGGCACTGGCGCAGGGCGGGCGGACGCTGCTGCTTGATGAACCGGCGTCCGCTCTCGATTTCGGACAGCAGAAACGGCTCTGGACCCGGCTGCGTGAACTGGCCGGAACCGGCTACACCATCCTGTGCACCACGCATGATCCCATCAGGGCCCGCCAGATTTTTGACGAGGCGCTACTGATGCGAAGCGGCAGACTGATGGAGTGCGGGTCTCCTGCAGACGTTCTGACGGATGAAAAGATCGAGGCGCTTTACGCTTCCTGACCATATGGAAGTTTTTGGTGAAGCTTTTTGAAAAAAGCTTCGGACAATTTCGTCCTTCTTGAAAAAAGGCGACGCCCGAAAACTTTTATTTTCATCCGGATTTTCTACAGGCCGTTACGAAAAGACCATCACGAAAATCCATAGAAAGAAACTCGTCACTGGAAACACGATCCACACAACGGTATTCACACAGGCAGAAAGTGGTGAGGAAAGCCGTTATGTCGCTTGATGAGAGTGCTCTGGACCATCTGTTTCGCACGGCACGGACACCGGAGAAGTGGACCGATCAGCCCATCCCGGAAGACACGCTTCGGGCGCTGTATGACCTTGTGAAGACCGGGCCCACATCCGGCAACAGCTCGCCCGCGCGCTTTGTCTTTCTCACCAGTCAGGATGCAAAGCAACGGTTGAAACAGGGGCTGTCGCAGGGCAACATCGAGAAGGCCATGACAGCACCTGTCGTGGCGATTGTGGGATATGATCCGCTTTTCTTTGAATATTTCTCCCGTCTGGGCTGCGACCCGGATCTGCGCACATGGTTCGCCTCAGACGTAGGACTTTCAGAAGAAACCGCGTTCCGGAACAGTTCGCTGGAAGGGGCCTACCTGATCATGGCCGCGCGCGCTCTGGGACTGGATGCCCTTCCCATGTCCGGTTTTGATGCGTCCATCGTCGAGGACACATTTCTGGCCGGAGAAGGATGGCGGGCAAATTTTCTCGTCTGCCTCGGTTACGGCGAGCCGGTTGAAACTCCGCGTGCGCCGCGCCTGCCTTTCGATGAAGCATGCCGCATCCTGTGACCACCACCCATCGCATTGTCGTGCTTGATGCCGCACCAGCGACTGTGCAGGCGCGTGTGGCCTGCGTATTACAGGATGGCAGTGCGTTTCAGGTTCTGTCCTGCCGCACCGAAGTCGGACATGAGGGCATTGGCAACATGGCCTGCCTTCTGGACGAGGTTCTGAAAGATGCACGATGGGAACGGCCCGACCTTGTCGTCGTCGTGATCGGGCCCGGCTCGTTCACCGGCTTGAGAACGTCCTGCTCTCTCGCAGCCGGTCTGGCCTTTGGATGTGACTGCCCGGTCGTCGGCGTGACACGGGGCGAGGCGCTGGCCAGCGCGCTTTCCGCTTATGTTACACAGCACGATCTTGACGGATGGCTCTGTGTAATGGCGGCAAGAAGTGGTCGCTGGTTTGTTGAAAGCGCTGCTCCCGATAGTCTGACATCCGGTTCTGTCGTTGCTGTCAGACAGGCCGACTGGGAAGCGCCCTCAGGACACTGGCTGATCGCAGGGGATGTCGTTGATGATGTTCTTCTTAAAGCTCCTGGCGCTCTCGTGGCTTTTCCAATCCAGGGAGAGGCATCCATGCAGGAGATCGCAAAAGCTGGGCTGAGCCGGTTAGAGGGCCATATCGCGTCCCGCCCGGCTCTTCCTCTGTATGTCGATCCTCCGGAAGCCAGGCTACCTGCTGCGGGTCTGCGAGCAAGGCCTCAATGACTCCTCTGTCTGGTCTTGTCATTTCCGAAAGTGGATCGAATTTTTCTGCTGTTCTGGCGGCGCTTCATGCAAGCGCGTTTGAAGGAACTGCACGCTGGTCGGAAAGCGCGTTTGCAGAGCTGTTTGCTACGCCCGGCACGCAGGCGTTTCTCGCATCCTTACAGGGAGAACCTGTTGGTTTTATCCTGATCAGAACTGTTCTGGATGAAGCCGAAATCCTGACTCTGGCTGTCTCGCCAGAATGGAGACGGCGTGGCGTCGCCAGAAAACTACTTGAGACAGTCGAACGGGAATTGGAAAGGAAGAAGATCACAAGACTGTTTCTGGAAGTTTCCACAAAAAACGTATCAGCAGAAACGCTCTATAGAACGTGCGACTTTGTCACAGCAGGCACCCGCAAACGCTATTATGACGATGGCTCGGACGCCATCGTCATGGTGCGCGATATTTCCAGATCAGTATAAAACACTCAGTCTTCTTCAGGGTCATCAGGAAGACGCCAGTCAATCGGCTTCAATCCATGCTCTGCCAGAAAAGCATTGGCTTTTGAAAAATAGCGCTGCCCGAAAAAACCTGTATGGGCCGAAAGGGGAGAAGGATGAGAGGCCTTCAGCACGAGATGCCGTGAACTGTCGACAAAAGCCGCTTTCTTCTGTGCGTAACTGCCCCATAATATGAAAACGACTGGTGTTTTCTGCTCATTGACGCAGGCGATAACCGCGTCGGTAAATCGCTCCCAACCGTGCCGCTGATGAGACGCTGCACGTCCCTGTTCCACGGTCAGCACGCTGTTGAGAAGCAGTACACCCTGCCTGGCCCATGACGTCAGATTGCCATGATGAGCGGGAGGAATTCCAAGATCGCTCAGCATTTCCTTGTAGATATTCTTGAGAGAAGGCGGAATACGCACGTTCTTTCGCACGCTGAAGCATAAACCGTGCGCCTGCCCCGCCCCGTGATAGGGATCCTGTCCGAGAATGACGACCTTGACAGAACCGAGAGGCGTCAGGTTGAGAGCACGGAACCATTCCGGGCCACGCGGAAAGATCATCTTTCCGGCCTTTTTTTCTTCCTGAAGAAACGCCTTGAGGTCCTTCATGTAAGGTGAGTCGAACTCTTTCTGCAGGGCTACACGCCAGCTTTCGTCCAGTTTGATGCCTGCCTCTGCCATGAACCGCGCTTCCTTCCTCAGATCAATAAGAGTTCTCTCCGCGTCAGGGTGCCAGACAATCCAGCGAATTTACAGGCTCTCCGAATCAATCCTCTGTTTCATCCGTTTTTGCTGCAGAAGCATGTTCCGGCTTCCGCAGACATCTTCCTTGCTGTCATGATTGGGAATGAGCCGCGAAAGACAGCGTGTATGCAGAAAACGAAGTATTGCACTCAAGACAGACACATCACGTTTCTGACAGTCACCGTGTCCAATCAAACCACTGATTGACAGTGAGCCACGTTTGTTGCCTCATAGCGCCTACCAAGGGGGGTTCCGCCAGAGGAACTGAGAGGCTGCATGTTCTGCAAAGGACGGCGCAGCGACCCTGCCAGCGCTTCTATCAGCGTTGGGGAACCTGATCCGGTTAATACCGGCGGAGGGACTGGTCTGGTCGCGAGCAGCGCCGTGCGCCCCCATACCCACGGCAGACCCATCCGGCTCGGCCCGTTCTTCGCAAGCACGCGAGGACGTCGTCATGAACCATATTACACCCAAAGGCCCCGACACCAAGGCTCCCGCACCGGGCCATGTCACAACAGGTCCCGTCTGGGGCTCAAGAAAAATCTATTCAAGCCCGGAAAACCACCCCGAGATTCGTGTGCCGTTTCGCGAGATCGCACTCAATCCATCAGCGAACGAAGAACCGGTACGCCTCTACGATACATCCGGTCCCTATACGGACACCAACATCAATATCGACGTCGCGAAAGGGCTGCCGAAAGTTCGTTCAGAGTGGCTAGCGAAACGCGGCTTCAGCAAGGCCACGCCCCGCACGGTGAGACCGGAGGACAATGGCGGCGCGACCGGCGATAACCTCGTCGATCCATGTCCTGCGCCCCATACGGTTCTCGAAGCAGGCGCGGCAAAGCATGTCACACAGTATGAATTCGCGCAGGCTGGAATCATCACGGAGGAGATGATTTATGTCGCTCACCGTGAAAATCTTGGCCGTCTGAAAGCTGCCGAAGGCGCCGCCGCACGTCGGGCCGATGGCGAGGATTTCGGAGCCGCCATTCCAGAGTTCGTCACACCGGAATTCGTACGTGACGAGATCGCCCGGGGGCGCGCCATCATCCCCGCCAACATCAACCACCCGGAGCTTGAGCCGGTCATCATCGGTCGCAACTTCCTTGTGAAGGTGAACGCCAATATCGGCAATTCCGCCGTCACCTCTTCCGCCGCCGAGGAAGTGGAAAAGCTGGTCTGGTCGATCCGCTGGGGTGCGGACACGGTGATGGATCTTTCGACAGGGCGGAACATCCACAACATCCGCGACTGGATCCTGCGCAACGCTCCGACACCGATCGGCACCGTTCCGCTTTATCAGGCGCTTGAGAAAGTCGGCGGTGATGTCAGCAAGCTTTCATGGGAAGTCTTCCGTGACACGCTGATCGAGCAGGCCGAACAGGGCGTCGATTACTTCACCATCCATGCAGGCGTGCGGCTTGCCCATATTCCGCTGACTGCCGAGCGCGTGACCGGCATCGTTTCACGTGGTGGCTCGATCATGGCGAGCTGGTGTCTGATGGAGCACCGCGAGAGCTTCCTCTACGAGCATTTTGCGGACATCTGCGATATCATGCGCAAGTATGACGTCTCGTTCTCTCTCGGCGATGGTCTGCGTCCGGGCTCCATTTCCGACGCCAACGACGCCGCGCAGTTCGCCGAACTGGAAACGCTTGGTGAACTGACCAAGATCGCCTGGGCGAAGGGCTGTCAGGTCATGATCGAAGGTCCCGGACATGTGCCGATGCACAAGATCAAGGCCAATATGGACAAGCAGCTGAAGGAATGTCACGAGGCTCCCTTCTATACGCTTGGCCCGTTAACGACAGATATTGCACCGGGTTACGATCACATCACGTCCGCCATTGGCGCCGCGATGATCGGCTGGTTCGGCACGGCGATGCTCTGCTACGTCACGCCAAAAGAGCATCTCGGACTGCCCAACCGCGACGATGTGAAAGTTGGTGTGATTACCTACCGACTTGCAGCCCATGCAGCCGATCTGGCCAAGGGGCATCCTTCCGCCAAGCTACGTGACGATGCACTCAGTCGCGCGCGTTTCTCATTCCGTTGGGAAGATCAGTTCAAGCTGTCTCTCGATCCGGATACGGCCCGCGCCTATCACGACGAGACATTGCCGAAAGACGCGCACAAGACAGCACATTTCTGCTCAATGTGTGGTCCGAAGTTCTGCTCGATGCGGATTTCGCAGGATATCCGCGACGATGCGCAACGCATCGCCGGCATGGAAGAAAAAAGCCGCGAGTTCCGTGAGGCTGGCGGCAAGGTTTATGTGCCTGCCGAGTAATCGGTTGGTTCAGGGTATCTGTTGATATTCGGGGGCATGGTCTTTTTAAAGGACCATGCCCCCGAAGTTTTTTGGAAAAAGCTTCAACAGAAGACGTCTGAATCAAACCTGTTTTCTTATCTGTTTCCAACGTGAGCCGGTGGCCCAACCTACTGCGACCAGAACGGCTGCTACAGAAAACGTCCCAAGCCATACGAAAATCGCTGTGGAAAGGCTTTCATTTGCACAAAGCCATAGCCCGGTCAGTGGACAGATCCAGCGAAAAATCATGACCCAGCGAGGCAGAACCAGTCTCTCAAATCCGGAAATTCTCTGCATCCTGAGATCAGCCGCAGCCTGAATCGACAGACTGACAGTCCAGAGAAGGCAACAGATGAAAATCATGAGAGACGCCTTGCTATCTGCAAAGAGATCAGCCCCATACCGAAAGCTATCAGATCAACGGCAGCGAAGACCGTTGGAGTATGGACCAGTTGCCACCCTGGTCGGGTCAAAGCATCCAGAAATCCAATACCAACCGTCAGGAGTGAAAAAGCAACAAGTAGAATTTTCCATGTTTCAAAAGATTTTTTAATGAAGCATCCTGAAAATCCGAAAAATGCAGCAACCGTCCAGATGGAAAAGAACACCAATACTTCTGTGTTGATCCTGTTTTCATATCCTTGTGGAATCAGACGATTGCCCCAAAGCAATCCGGCACAGGCGAGAGGCAACCCAACAAGAACACTGATGGAGAGTCCCTCAGCCAGTTGAAAGAGCGGTCGATCACCAGATGTTTTCCGTCTTTTCATCAGGAAAAGGATCAGTCCACTCGCAATCATGATTGTCGTGATTGAACCGGAAAAGAAATACAGCCAGCGCATTCCCGCACCGCCCCAGCGTATGTAATGGATTCCCTCCATAACCTGCTGTGTCCGGGTGAGCGGACTGGTCAGAAGAACATGTCTTACAAAGTGGCTGTCGTAAGAAAAATCCACATGCTCTCTGGTCCTTAAAGGTCCTGAAGCATCCGTGCGCATAAACAGAATAGTGTCTGGCAGGAAAAGAATGGAACCGACCTGACCAATGCCGAGGGTTTTTTCTGCTGTATGGAGAAGAGGCGGGAGAGATGGAAGCTGTGGCACCTCCCTGTCTGGAGAAGCAGGCCCGCTTTTCCGGGGAGAGGGAACGAGCATCTCTTTCGCCAGACTTACATAGGACTCTGGCGGCAACACGGATCGTGTATGCAGAAAAGTTCCCGTATAAGCCATCATGAACACGAAGGGCAGAAACGGCACACTAGCCAGAACATGCACATCGAGCCATGCGCGAAGGCGTGCTGCAAACGGCCTTAAAACAAGAAGATCCGGAATCAGCGCCTTCAGATGGATGATGACGCCTGAAACCAGAACCGTGAGAAGCATGAGTCCGGCAAAGGTGACGAAAGTGATGCCCACGCTCCCTGATCGCAGAGTGTAATGCAGATCATAGAAGAATGTGCCTCCTACAGTTTGCCTTGTCGCTATCTGCTGTCCGCTCTGTGGAGCGAAAGGCTGTGTCAGGACTTCATGTCCATCATGATAGGACAGACGCAGGACAGGATCGCGCTCTGAGGGCAGCGCGATAAAAGGCTTCTCTCCTTTCAACAGAAGGACCCTGACAGAAGGCAGCATTTTATCGAGAGCCGTATCATTCAGTGCGGCGGCTGTCGGGGGCACCTCCGGCTGAAGCCAGCGCGTCAGTTCCGTATCGAACACGGCCAGAGTGCCTGTGATGAACACACACACAAGCAGCAGCCCGGACAGAAAGCCTATCCACGCATGCAGCCATCCCATACGCGCTCTTAACGTATCGGGAATCATTTTTGCACAAGACTTAAAAGATAAAAAACTACACCTGTAGAACTGACAAAAATCGGACCTGAAAATTTCCGCCAGTTTCCAAAAGCGATCAGAAACAGGGCTGGAAAAAGCAGGACCGCAATCATCTGTCCCAGTATTGTGGCGTCATGGCGGCTTCCCGCTCCCCAGCGAGGCGATCCCAGAGTAATGAAATGCACGCAGGTCCATGCCAGAATAAAAGACAGCGCAAGACGTGCTGTCATGGCGAGCGTTGAAACAACAGTTATTTTTCGTTGACGGATCACGGGTAATTTCAGCTTTTAAAAATTGGAGCGCAGTGTGAACATGAAATTCCGTGGTTCTCCGTAGTAGTTGTAGTAATTCAGATTTCCCAGACGCTGATAATAGCGTGTGTTGGAAATATTGTTGAGCGTCGCAGTGGCTTCCAGATGACGGTTCCACTGATACCCGACCTGGGCCGACGCGACTATATAGCCTTTTTGCGTGACAAGACGATTGGTGCCGAATGTTCCGCTCTGGGCGTTGATGCCCCCTCCGATGCTCCAGATATTGTTCTCGGCGCCGACATAGGGCTCGAAGCGATAATGCGTCCAGAGTTTCCACAGATGACGGGGAGAGTTGGGCGCATAAGCCAGCCCCGCCTGAGTAGCGTTTCCATTGTTCAGGATGGTGTTGTCATTGAAGGTATAGCTGGCATTGATATCCCATCCCCGAGCGGGACGACCGATAACTTCCACTTCAGCGCCCTGACTGCGGGTCTTGCCGGTGGACAGGTAACAGTCGTCGTTGTGAGACGGTCCGCAGACCATGCCCAGACTGCTGTTATAGATCGACTCATTCCGCTCGATGATCTTGTAACCAGCAACCGTAAAACCGAGACCGTGATTAAAGAGATCGCCCTTGATGCCACCCTCGATCTGGTTGCCTCGGACGGGCGCAAGACGGCCCTGTGTATCGTAAGCCGATTGCGGCGAGAAAATCGACGTATAGCTGGCATAGAGTGAAATGGCCGGAATGACGCGCCATACCCCACCAATGTAGGGAGTCAGTATTCCCTGCTGGTTGATGGAAGTTTCCATCGGACCGCGTGTCGGACCAAGCTGCTGCTCCTTGCTCACATACCCGCTGATCCGTCCGCCCAGCAGAATGGAAAAGGTGGAAACGGGCTTGATGAGCGCCTGACCATAGACACCCCACTGGTCACTCGGCTCACGATACCGGTTCCTGATGGTCGGCAGTGTGATGGATGAGAGCCGGTCAGGCGAGAAAATGGAAATGCCCCTCAACTGGGGATTGCTGGTCGCCGTCAGCGAGGCCCCGCCGCCCTGATAAACGTAATGATTGTAATCGGCACCGGCCATGAGCGTGTGTGTCTGGCCAAACAGATGAACCGGACCGGTGAAGTAACCATCAACGCCGTCATTGACCTCGCTATACTTCGTGTTCGCCGCGGTGAAGTTCGCAGTCTGGGCGGCAGCATTGTAGCTGCTGACATAGGCATATTGCAGCGTCGTGTCGGATGTCCGGTGACGACCATTCACCCTCGCCCGCCAGCCATGACTGAAGACATGCTCCCACTGCCCCTCAACCTCCACCATCGGCGCGGAGGAAGTATTCCAGTTGGAGCCAATGAAGGTGCTGCGCGCCAGATTCAGGTCACCGCCCGTAGCACTGCGTGGAAGCCCCATGAAACGGGTCGTGTCATTCCCCTGATAGGACACCATGACGCTCAGCGTATCATGGTGCGTCAGGCGGAAATCGGTCGCAGAGTAAATGGTCCAGCGGCGATCCGAGGCGTTCTTGTAAAAGAAGTCCCGATCCGTCCCGGCCATGACCAGTCGTGTGGACACGATTTTTGAATTTCCTATGGGCCCGCCAACGTCAATCATGGCGTGGTAGTTATTCCAGGAGCCGGCGGAAAAGGAACCGTTCGCCTGAAACTGGTCCGTCGGTCGCTTGTGAACGAAATTCACACTACCGGCAGGTGTTCCCGCTCCCTGCAGCAATCCACTGGGGCCACGGAGAACCTCGATCCGGTCATAGATGGCCAGATCATACTGCTGGCTGAGATTAAGGCTGCCGGAAGTGGGCACGCCATCATACTGCGCCTGTAACTGAAAACCTCGAGCAGAATAACCAGCAGTTCCATCACCGTACAGATTGACGTTCACGCCCGCGACCTGCTTCAGCGCCGCATCGATCGTGTTCAGATTCTGGTCCTTCATCTGCTGTGTGCTCAGGACCGAAATCGATTGCGGAACATCCTGTGGTTTCATCAGCATCTTTGTCGTGGTGACTGCGCGCACCGTATAGGTTCCGGTACCGTCCGTCGTGGCGTTCGGCCTGCGTCCCAGCACCAGAAGCTGTTCAATGCTTCCCGGAACCTCATTCGCCTCGGATCCGTTTTTTTTCAGATCGGTCTTTTTATCAGCACGCTTTTTTGAATCCGCTTTTCCAGCGCTGAGCGATGGCTGTTTTTTATCCTCGTCAGGATCAACGGTTACAGCAGCCTGCGCGTTCACGCTCATGAACGACAGAAAAGCCAGAACAGTTATCCCGCAGCGGGGAGCATGCCTGAATGAAGTGGATACTGAAGGCATCTGTACGCCAACCTTTGTGACCTGAGACGTTGCTGATCACGGGTTTGTGACATATCAGCCATGCAATGTCCATGAAACTAAGAATTATTATCATCTAAAAATTAGCGTCTGAAAATAATGAGCTGTTATCAACATGTTATTCGAGAAGACTTTTTCCTCTCTCCTCTGAAAACGCCATGCTATCGGCTCGCCCTTGTGCTTCGGCAGAGCACCGACCATTTTCTTGAGACAGCCTCATTCCCTGTCGTCATGAAAGAGAACCATGCAGGAGATCTATCTCGACAATGCCGCCAGCACGCCATGCGATGCGCGCGTCATGGCGGTCATGGCGCCTCTCTTTTCCGAGGAATTCGCCAATCCCCACAGCGACACCCATGCGCCCGGAAAACGCGCCGCCGAAGCCGTCGAACTGGCGCGCGGGCATGTAGCGGCGCTGGTCGGTGGCGATCCGAGAGAGATCATCTTCACCTCCGGCGCGACGGAGGCGAACAATCTGGCCATCAAGGGAGCAGCGCGCTTTCGCGCCGGACAGGGCGACGGGCGCAGACGCATCATCACGGTGGCGACGGAACATAAATGTGTTCTGGAAAGCGTGCAGGATCTGGCGCAGGAAGGCTTCGACCCCGTCATTCTCGGCGTGGACCATAACGGCCGGGTCGATCCGAACGCTCTTCGGGATGCGCTGACCGTCCCCACGGCGCTGGTCAGCATCATGGCCGCCAATAACGAGACGGGAGTGATGCAGGATCTGCCCGGTCTGGGGCGCATTGTAAAAGAAGCAGGCGCTCTCCTGCATTCGGACCTTGCGCAGGCGGCGGGTAAGATGGCGATCGATGTCAGGGCGCTAAATCTCGATCTCGCCTCCATTTCCGCTCACAAGATGTACGGTCCCAAAGGGGTGGGCGCGCTTTTTGTCCGCAGACGCCCCCGCGTCCGGCTGGAGCCTCTGTTCTCGGGCGGTGGACAGGAGCGGGGATTAAGGTCCGGCACCCTCCCCTCCACCCTGATCGCAGGATTTGGCGAGGCCGCCCGCATTGCCCGCACTGAGTGGCAGGCCGATGACAAGCGCCTCTCCACGCTCGCGCAGGAACTGTTTCACGGTCTGCGCGAACGACAGACACCTTTTGTCATCAACGCGGAAGAGGCCCGCCGCCTGCCGGGGATCATCAGCCTTCGCCTTCGCGGCGCTCCGGCGGCACAGGTCATGGAAGCGCTTCCAGAGATGGCGCTGTCGGTCGGATCGGCCTGTTCCTCGGCGGATCTGGCCCCGTCCTACGTGCTGACGGCCATGGGTCTGAACCCCACGGAAGCGGCGGAAAGCTTGCGTCTCTCGCCCGGACGCTTTACCACGCCCGCCGATATCGTGCGTGTGGCAGAGTTGCTTGCCGACGCAGCACAGAGGGTGCGGGCAGAACGCTTCACCCGATAGGACAGACTGAGCGAGAACTCCGAAATGCCTCACATGATTTTCGTCGAGCCCGATGGTACCGAGCGCAAGGTCGATGCGCCTGTTGGTCTTTCCGTTCTGGAGATTGCCCACAAGCACGGCGTCGATCTGGAAGGCGCCTGCGAGGGATCGCTGGCCTGCGCGACATGCCATGTGATCGTTGATCCGTCATGGGCGCCGAAACTCTCGCCAGCGACCGAAGATGAAGAGGATATGCTGGACCTCGCCTTCGGACTTGAGGCAACATCCCGTCTCGGCTGCCAGATCATCATGAGCGATGCGCTGGACGGCCTGACCGTTCGTCTGCCTCGCAAAAGCTGAGCCCACCCCGGTCCCGTCGGAAGAACGACGGCGGAGGCCGGACGTTCTTCCCGTGAAAGGGGTCTGACCATCATGCGTATTCTCGTTGCCATGTCCGGGGGCGTCGACAGTTCCGTTGTCGCTGCGCGTCTGGTCGAACAGGGGCATGAGGTCATCGGCGCCACGTTGCAACTCTACGACACCCGTGGAGAAGCCAAGAAGGGCGCGTGCTGTGCGGGACGTGACATTCAGGACGCCCGCGAAGTCGCGGAACGGCTGGGCATCCCGCATTACGTCATCGACGCCGAAGAACGCTTCCGTCAGAGCGTGATCGAACGCTTCGCCAGTTCCTATGCCCAGGGTGAAACGCCTGTTCCCTGCGTGTCCTGCAATCAGGGCGTGAAGTTCACCGATCTGCTCGGTCTGGCGAAGGATATCGGTGCGGACGCCATGGCGACCGGCCACTATGTCCGTCGTGTCGAAGGCTCCAGCGGAGCCGAGATGCATCGCCCCGTGGACGCCGACCGCGATCAGAGCTGGTTCCTGTTCGCCACCACCCGCGACCAACTCGACTATCTGCGCTTCCCACTGGGTGAGATGCCCGACAAGGACGCCGTGCGCCAGGAAGCGGAGCGGTTTGGTCTGCTGGTGGCCGACAAGCCGGACAGTCAGGATCTGTGTTTCATCCCCAAAGGCAATTATTCCGATCTGGTTGAAACGCTTCGCCCCGACACCCGCGGTGAAGGCGAGATCGTGGACCGTCAGGGCAACGTCCTTGGCCACCATGAGGGCGTGACGCGCTTTACCGTCGGCCAGACCAAGCGCCTCGGCGATGCGGCCCAGATCGCTGGTGAGCGGCAGATGGTCGTGGCGATCGAGCCCGGCAAGCGACGCATCGTCGTAGCCCCGCGTGAAAGTTCAATGGCCACCGTCTGTCACCTGCGGGACATGAACTGGCTCATCACACCCCCGACCGAAGCCAGTGGCGAGGGGGTACGGTGCATGGTGCAGCTCCGGGCCCGCGAGAAGCCCCGTGCGGCGACGGTCCGGCCTTTCGGCGACGGAGCCGAGGTCATTCTGGACGAGCCGGCGCTTCCCGCTCCGGGGCAGGCCTGTGTGCTGTATGACGGCACCCGCGTGCTGGGCGGAGGCCTGATCTGCCGCACAAATGAGCAGTTCGCATAGCAGAGTTGCGTGCTCTTCTCGACTGCCAGCAATAAAGCGACTAGAGTTTCAGTCTGTTTCACGAACCGGACCATGCGAAAAAAATGAATCAACAAGTCTCGCACGACGCCGATTTGCAGGATCTCCCAACCCGTATTCTCGTAGTTGAGGACGACGCCGGCATGCGAACCCTTCTGAGCCGGACGCTTCAGGCGGACGGTTATCGCATCCGTGCGGTTCCTGACGCCCGCTCCATGTGGGAAGCGCTTGAAACCGAGACTGCCGATCTCATCATCCTCGACGTGATGATGCCCGGCATGAACGGTCTCGACCTGTGTCGCAGTCTCCGGCAGGGCGGCATCAAGGGAGGCGTGGAAGACGCGTCCTTCGCTCATATCCCCATCATCATGGTCTCCGCGCGTGGCGAGGAACTCGATCGTGTTCTGGGGCTTGAGCTCGGGGCGGATGACTATGTCGCCAAGCCGTTCGGGCAGAAGGAACTTCTGGCGCGTGTGCGGGCCGTCCTCCGCCGTGGCCAGAACAGTGCGGCCCCGGCTATCGCCGCCGGACGTCAGCGCAAGGAAGTCATCAACTTCGCGGGCTGGTCGCTCGATCTGCGCCGCCGGGAACTGTACGATCCCTCCGGCGCAGTGGTCGAAATTTCCGGCGCCGAGCATGATCTGCTGGTCAGTTTCCTCGATAACCCGCAGCGGGTGATCGGCCGTGATCGGCTGCTGGAACTCTCCCGCACCCGCCTTGGCGACGTGTCAGACCGCTCCATCGACGTGCTGGTCAGCCGTCTGCGCCGCAAGCTGGGCACGGAAGCCGACAACCTGATCCGGACCGTTCGGGGACAGGGCTATATCTTCACCGCGCCGGTTGAACGGGTCTGACAGCGGACATTTCCGTGCAGCCGGACAACACTGCTCCACGTGAAAGACTGATCCGTCTCTGGCCGCGAGGTCTCATGGGACGCGTGCTGTTCGTGCTTCTGGCGTCGATCGGCATCGTCTTCGTCGCCAGCTGGACGCTCTACGAGCACGCGGAAGCCTATATCGAGGACAGCGATCGCTTCGACCTGATCGGGGAGCGGCTGGCCACCGATGTCCGCGTGATTGACGGTGCGCCTGCCAATACCCGTGCGATGCTGTCCACCATGCTGTCCACGGACGATCTGCGTATCAGTTGGCGGCCTGCCACCGCTGTTCTTGAGATTCATCAGGAGCCCAAGGGCATGAACCAGCTGCATGCGCGGCTGGTAAAGGCCAATCCCATTCTCGGCCATTCGGCGTTGCAGCTCTACACGGGGGGAGCCGGACGCTGGACGGATATCGGCGGCACGGTCGAACTGAACGACAGAAGCCAGATCTCCTTCACCGCGCCGGACATCCTGCGCAGTCACGTCGTCACGCAGGGACTGGCCACTGCCGCCATTGTCACGCTGGCTGTTCTGCTGGTCGCAGCCATGCTGGTTCACGCGCTCAGCCTGCCTTTGCGGGCGCTCGCAACCGTCGCCGACACGATAGGGGCTGGTGACTGGGAGCCGCTTGCCGAGAAAGGCCCCAAGGAGGTCAGGCGACTGGCGCACGCCATCAATGCGATGCAGACCCGTATTACGCATCTGATCGAAGATCGCACCGAAGCACTTGCGGCGGTTTCGCATGATCTCCGCACGCCTCTGGCGCGTCTGCGTCTGCGCGCCGGTTTTATCGGGGATACGGAAGCGCAGGACGCCATCGAAGCCGATATCGACGAGATGGAAGCCATGGTGGATGGCGTGCTGGCCTATCTCTCGGGCGAGAAAGAACGGGAAGCCACACGCGCGACCGATCTGGCAGCCATCCTGATGACCATCATGGACAACGCCACGGACCGGGGCGACACCGTGACCTATGAAGGCCCGGACCGGCTGCCGCTCGTGCTGCCGTCACTCGCCATCAAAAGAGTGTTCACAAATCTTGTTGAAAACGCCTTGCATTATGCCGGATCAGCCGCCATTTCCGTACATCTGACGGCAAGACATGTGATTGTGAATATCGACGATGACGGTCCCGGCATTCCGGAGACGGAGATCAGCCGGGTCACAACCCCGTTCTATCGTGTGGAAGCCTCCCGTTCGCGCAGAACCGGCGGCCTTGGTCTGGGGCTTGCCATCGTCAAGCGTGAAGTGGAGCGGGCGGACGGGACGTTCTCTCTGGACAATCGTCCGGGCGGCGGCCTGCGAGCACAGGTCACTCTGCCCCTCCACAGCGTGCCTGTCCCCTGATCGGGACGGTCTCACCGGACAGCACAGTCCGACGCCACCGAGTTTGTTGACCGTTTTATGTCACGCTTCGCGGGGAGCCGGCTGAAATTCTGTCAAAATGCACGGTCTGCACGCTCTTCCTCCGGAAAGATGTCAGTGCTTTGGCGGAGACGATGCATTGTCAGTCAATCTATCCTGTGCAAGATCACTGCCCATATTGATATTGAGACATTCTGTCTCTCATCCGCCACGTTTTCCTGAAGCATGAATGAAAGGAGGGGACATAATGCCAGCAACCAGAGCAGCCATTCCGCTTCCCTCCGAGGTCAACAATGCCCTGGCCGACGGTCTGGTGTGGGCCATCCATTGCCAGCCTGAAAATGCGTCGGAAAACACGCCGGTCAAACTATCAGCCGAAGAGGCGACCCGGTGTCTGGAAGATCTGTCCTTCCCGGCAGAAGGCTGGGCCTGGCTGCATTTCGACATCGTGCACACCCGTTCACGGGCGCAGGTCGAAGCCATTCCCACGCTGACAGACGATGCGAAACAGACCCTTACGAGCACGGATGTCGGACCGCGTCTCGAAGGCGACGATGATCTGGTTTATGGCGCTCTTCCGGCTTTCGATGATGCCGCTTCGGATGACGACCGCGATGTCTGTGTCTGGCGCTTCGCCATGCGTCCCAATCTGCTGATCACAACACGTCGGCATCCGGTCCCGGCTCTTGGCGTCGTCTATAGGGAACTGCATCGCAAGAAAATGCCGGATAACCCGGCGGGTCTTGTGGACATGGCGTTGCTGGAATTCGCCGATACGGCCCGGCGCACGCTCTCCCGTCTGGATGACCAGCTTGATCGCGCCGAAGACGTGCTGCTGCTGCTCGACCGCGATACGGATCTTGGCCGCATGGGCGGCATGCTCGGTCAGGTGCGTCGTCGTTCGACCGAACTGCGTCGTGTCATCTCGCCGGTCAATCGTATACTTCATGATGAGGAACTGGAAATTCCGGAATGGGCCGAGGATGATCTGAAAGACCGGTCCGAGCGGCAGATCCACGGCGCGCTGGATGACCTTCTGGCGCTTCAGGATCGCGCCCGGTCATTGCAGGACGAACTGACATCGGGGCAGGCGGAAGAAACGAACCGACGGCTTTACATCGTTTCTGTCGGTACGACCCTGATGCTGCCGGCAACATTCGTGACCGGCTTCTTCGGTATGAACACCGCCGGCATGTTTCTGACCAGCGGTGAATGGGGAACCGTCATTGCCGGAGGGCTGTGCTTCCTGATCATGCTGGGAACATGGCTGGTTCTGAAAGTGACCCGTCTGCTGTAAAGTCTGATCGGCTTTCATTCAGTCAAAAGTTTTTTGATACAGAAAAGCTGAGAGATAGACAGATTGTTTCCAGGAGACGGCTGGACATTTACTGACCTGACATAAGCTGCTGCACCAGATAGACCGCCTCAAGCGCCCGTTCATGCGCGACTTCTTCCGCATTCACAGTTCCCGAGTGCCCGCCTTCTACATCTTCATAATAGAAAAACGGCTTTTTGAGCGCTTCCAGTCTCGCAGCAAACCGCCGCGCATGTACCGGACCGACACGATCATCGGAGGTTGAGGTGAAAATGAAAGGCGTGGGATACTTCACATCAGCTTTCAGATGCTGAAGAGGTGAGATTGACTGAAGAAAGCGGGCCTCGTCAGGATTTTTCATTGATCCGTATTCGTCGGCCCAGGAAGCCCCTGCGGCGAGGCTTTCATAATTGACCATGTCGAGAAGCGGCACACCGATGATCACCGCTCTCCATAGCTCAGGATGTTGCGTAAAAGCGACGCCCATGAGCAGTCCGCCATTCGACCGGCCGCGGATACCCAGCCTGTCTCGGGACGTTACTCCTCTTTTCACCAGATCGCGTCCAACAGCGGTAAAATCGTCAAAGACCTTCTGACGATGGATCGTTTTTCCGGCTTCGTGCCAGGCCGGACCGAACTCTCCGCCACCACGGATATTGGCGACGGCATAGACGCCGCCATGAGCCAGCCATGCGCGGCCGATGACAGGATCATACCGGGGTGTAACGGAAGAGAGAAAACCGCCATATGCTGTCAGCAGGGTTGGGTGCGTGCCATCCCGTGTCATATTCCTTGGGCGAACAAGGAAATACGGGATTTCGGCTCCATCGGGCGAGCGTGCCTGAAGCTGCTCGACTGCAAGTTCATCCGCATTGAACAGCGGTTTTATCTGCCGTATTTTTTCCAGACCCGGCTGAGTGGTGCCCACCAGCCAGAGTTGTGGTGGGGACAGAAAACTTTCCACTTTCAGAAAAGCTGCGTCGGAAGACTGATCCGTATCGACAATATGAACGGATGACATGTCCGGGAGCGGCAGAACCACCTGATGCCAGCGATTCTTGGCGTCCGGGGAGGCGTGCAGAACCATGGCGCGCCCCTGCACATGCTCCAGATAGGTCACGATGATCGTATTTCTGGTGACGGCCGCGTTTTCAAGAACTTTTCCGGAATCAGGAACAAACAGAATTTCCGGTTTGGCCTGAGGATCGTGCGGATCGAGTGCGACAAGACTGCCAGCAGGAATGCTGTTCTCACCGGCTTGTGTCCAGTCTTCTTCAAGACTGAACACAAGCGTTCCGTGGATCATTCCCTTCAGATCAACCCGATCAGGTAATGTCAGCCAGCGCAGTGTTCCCTTCTGCCTGCCCTGAAAAGCAGTCTCCATCCCTTCGAGCACGGCAAACCGACTGGAAAAGAATGCCGGAGAACGCCGGATAAGAAAGATCCTGTTGCCATCACCATCTGTTACGGTCAGAGGATCAACGGCGACATCGTCCTTTTCACCTCTGTAGATCTCGAGCGCCTGATCAAAAGGCTCATTTCTGATAACGCGCCTGATCACGAATGGATATCCGGATGTCGTCAGCATATCGCCGGTTCCGTCCCAGTCACGCCCCACCAGAAGCGTGTCACGATCGACCCAGGCTGCAGTCTGCTTGGCGCGGGGCAGAGTCAGACCGTTCAGAATGAACAGACCGGCCTGCGTATCATATTCCCTGAGTGTCCGGGCATCTTCCCCCCCGGACGAAAGAGAGATCAGGCAGTAGCGATCTTTTGGCCTGAGACAGTCAGCGCCTTCAAAAACCCAGTTTTCATGCTCTTTGGAAGCAAGGGCGTCGACATCCAGTTTCGTTTGCCAGCCTGTCAGCAGCTGACGATAGGACGCGAGAGTAGTGCGTCGCCAGATTCCACGCGGATGGTGTCCGTCCTGCCAGAAATTCCAGATGTTTCCGCCCAGAAACTCTGGTTCATCAAGACGGTTCCTGCTCTGCTCGGCGGAAAGGATCTGATCGTAAAGATCCCGATATCGCGGATCCGCTTCCAGCACGGAAACAGTCTTGCGGTTCTGACGTTCGACCCAATCCTGAGCCTCCGCACCATGAATCTCATCAAGAAAGGCTGGAACACCAGAGGGTAGCGTTTCAGAGTGTTGAGCAACGGCGGGAACAGTCAACGAAACTGACAGCGCCATGATCAGACCTATTCCCCAGGCCGGACGGTGTAAAAAAGGCTTTTCACGGTAAAAAAGTTTGGTTTTCACGAGGAACCCGAATGATCTGTTCGATAATATTTCGACCGTATCACAGAGAGCCGTCTGATATGTTAAAGACGGTCACAACGGAATCTGCTTCAGGAGAAGCACTGGAAGTCAGCAGCGTCACGAATGGCGACCAGAGAAGGTCTTTATCAGTCCATCTTTTCAGACGGTCCCAATCTCATCCAAGTAATTTTGCAAATGCAACAGCTTGTAGAGATGCGGATCAATCCAGAAGCATGGTCCATCCGGGTCGCGTTTCATGGTTTGAAGCACGCCCTGTCGATCAAGCAGAAAACATGTCGGACTGTCGGAACGAACATGAGTGGTGATCACCATCCAGTCGAATGAAAGACTGTCAGGCCCGGTGCTGGCAATACTTCTCATTACACCGCGTAAGCTGCCATGTAGTAAAAGCAACCCCAACTTGCGCGGTTCTTGTCTTGCAGATCATCAACTCTGGCCCGCAAGTGCGCACGCGATAGTCATCGAAGAGCAAAAGGTTCGTGACGTCAGCCTGACAGCTGTTTCAGAATATTCCGGCGCAGATCAGGGCCCGAAACTTTTTTCATGTCTCGGAACAGCGCTCCGATTATGTCCATAAGAGCGACACAATACAGAGCAAGATTATGATCTTGCCGCAAATCTATTTGATTTTATTGGATATTACCAGAAAATCTGGTGGAGCCAATCGGGATCGAACCGACGACCTCCTGAATGCCATTCAGGCGCTCTCCCAACTGAGCTATGGCCCCATCAGGACGTCCTGTCAGTGACAGACCGTCCGGGTGACGCGCATATATCCTGTTGGTGTGCCCGTGACAAGCCCTTTAATGCCCACGTCCTTGATTAACCGGGAAGCACGCCCTGCGAGCGAAGCACTTCAAACAGGGAAAGCAACGGCAGACCCAGAATGGCGGAATATTCCCCCTCAATCCGGCTGAAAAGCTGGATACCCGGTCCCTCAAGCCTGTAAGCGCCGACACTCGCTAAACAGGCCTCTCCCTCCGCCTCAAGATAGGCATCAAGAAACGCATCAGAAAAATCGCGCATCTCCAGATTCGGCTCTTCTACATGCGACCAGACGACTTCCCCCCGCCTGCACAGCACGACCGCACTATGAAGAAAGTGTGTCTTTCCTCTCAGGCGACATAACTGCGCTCTGGCGGACTGCCGGGAGTCCGGCTTGTCGAACCATTCTCCCTCACAGCTCAGCATCTGATCCGCCCCTATGACAAAGGCGTTATGTTGGTCGGCTTCACGACTGACCACCTGTGCTTTTGCAGCCGCCAGACGAAGAGCAACGCTGGCGGCACTCTCGCCGGCCTGACGACCTTCTTCCTTATGGAGAGACTCATCAATCGCCTGCGTTCTAACAGTGAAAGCAATACCGCTGTCCCTCAACAGAGCCTGTCGTGCAGAGGAACCGCTGGCCAGAACCAGAGAGAAACAGGGAGGCGTCAGTACTTCATATTCACCAGTACTCGAGTCGATCATTTTTCCTGCGCCTTCCATTCCGCTGAGCTGAACAAGGATAATCCATCATTCATACCGTTAGTACTTCAGTGAGTACTGTACCGAGTACTTTGTGCGGTACTGGGGTACATGGGGATAGTACCTGGCCTCTTCACAATGAGTACCGAGTACCGTGGACAAGTGAGTCTTCACCCGACACTGTGAGTTGTACACAGGGCTTCTGGGGGTTTTTCTGGATAACTCTCGAAAACCCTTATTTTCCGCGAGGATACATTCTGTACACAGTCGGGGAAAACTGGGGTACATTTTCGGAAAGGTGGGTACCCCGACATACACACCCCCTATAGAAACCTCATCATTTCTTTATTTTCTTTTATTCGTTAGAGATGAGGGACTGATGAAACGGACGGTAGACGGATAGTGAACGCCCCATACGGAACCGATGAGAACCGACGACTTCTTCGCACACTGAAGGGCGAGGCGATGTGGCCACCGCCAGTCTGGCTGATGCGTCAGGCTGGGCGTTTCCTGCCGGAGTTCCGGGCGCTTCGGGAAAAGGCCGATTTCCTGACACGCTGCATGACGCCGGAACTGGCGACGGAAATCACGCTGCAACCCATTCGCCGTTTCGCCATGGATGGGGCCATTCTGTTCTCGGATATTCTCGTGCTGCCGTGGGCCATGGGACAATCTCTGGAATTCATTGAAAAACGCGGCCCTGTGCTCACTCCGATCCGCAGTCGGGCCGATCTGGACAGGCTGGACCCGAAGCGCATTCCGGAGCGTACGGCGCCCGTCGCGGAAACACTGAGACGGGTGCGGAAAGCGCTTGGAGGGCAGGTTGGCATTGCCGAACCTGATACCGTCACGCTGATCGGTTTTGCCGGCGCTCCCTTCACGGTGAGCTGCTACATGGTCGATGGCGGCAGTTCGAAGGAATTTGCCCAGACCCGTCTGATGGCGTTCCGTGATCCCGCGCTGTTTGATCGCCTCATCGATCTTCTTACCGAAACGACAGCTTCCATGCTCGCGGATCAGATCGAGGCAGGCGCACAGGCGGTGATGCTGTTCGACTCATGGTCAGGACTGCTGCCTCCGCGGGAATTCCGCCGTCATGTCATCAACCCGACGCGCCAGATCGTGAAATTTCTGAAAGACCGTTATCCGGACGTGCCGGTGATCGGTTTCCCTAGGCTCGCCGGCGTCATGGCTCCAGAATATGCACGGGAAACAGGCGTGGACGCGATGGCGCTCGATACCGGCGCCGATCTGACCACGGTCGCTTCGCAGGTCCGTTCCGATCTGGTGCTGCAGGGCAATCTTGATCCGGTTGCCGTGCTGGCTGGCGGTGAAGCCATGTTGCAGGAAGCTCTGGCGATCCGGGAGGCCGGTCGAGGTCGTCCTCATGTGTTCAATCTGGGTCACGGCGTTCTGCCCGAGACGCCGACCGAACATGTCGGTGACCTGATCGCAGCATTGCGGACCGTCTGACCATGACATCCGCGCTTGCTTCCGACGGCCAGTTACAGCTTGTCATTTTTGATTGCGATGGTGTGCTGATCGACAGCGAAGGCACAAGCTGCCGTCTGATTGCTGAAGACGCCCGTCAGGCCGGGTGGGATATTACAGACGCAGAAGCCATGACGCAGTTTGGCGGCAAGGCTCTGACGCTTCTGAAGAAGGAAATCGAGGAGAGGACCGACACCGCCCTTCCGCAGGACTGGCCCATTCTCATGAGGGATCGTTTTGTAGAGTCCTTCACTGTGTCCGTCGATATGATCGACGGTGCGCGGGAGATGCTGGAAAAGGTTGCGGCCCTAGGACTCCCGGTTCGGGTCGGATCGAATTCATCCATGCTGGAGATGAATGCGAAATTCCGCACAAGTGGTCTGGCTGAACTGCTGGAGGGGCGTATCCACTCGGCAACCGACATGCACGCGCCCAAGCCTGATCCCGCTGTCTATCTGAAGGCGGCGGAAGAGGAAGGCGTCCCTCCTGCGAACTGTGTTGTCATTGAAGACAGCGATACAGGAGCGAAAGCGGCTCTTGCGGCAGGGATGGCCTGTGTTCTTCTGAGGGCTGAACCGGCCCCCATTCCTGTATGGCCGGGGCTGGTCAGGATCAATGCCCTGTCCGAACTGCCTGTTCTGCTGGGGAATGTTCTGGATGAACAGAACAAAGCAGACGCGTCGTGAGTGAAATGCTGCTGCCATGGTATCCGTGGATCAAGGCGTTTCACGTCATGTCGGTCATGGCCTGGATGGCAGGGCTCTTTTATCTGCCCAGACTGTTTGTCTATCACTGTCAGGTTGCGGCAGGTTCCGAGGAGAGTGAACGTTTCAAGATCATGGAGCGTCGCCTTCTGCGAGCGATTACGACCCCGGCTATGGTGTCTTCCCTGCTTTTTGGAATGCTTCTTGTCAGTATTCCGGGCGTGATAAGCTGGTCCTACGGCTGGTGGCATGTGAAAGTTGCCGCTCTTGTCTGCATGTTCATTTTTCACGGCTTCTGCGCCCGATGGCGCAAAGAGTTTGCCTGCGACAGAAATACGCATTCGGAACGATTTTACAGAATAGCGAATGAAGTGCCGACAGTTCTCATGATGGTTATTGTTATCATGGTGATTGTTAAACCATTTTAATAAAGGCGTCTTTCATCAAACGGATAGAATAGCCTTACATTTCGTAGCAAAGTTGCGATTTTTTTGACACGTATCATTGGTCTTCTCATTCTCAGAAAAACGGAGAGCAACAGGTCTCTCCCGTTTGAAGAATGGATGGTGATTATGTCACGTAGTTCTTTTCTGATTGCTGTTATGACTGTTGGTGCGATGGCTATGGGTCAGGCTCATGCCCAGCCTCAGCCTCCCATGGGCCCACATGGCTGTGGACCGGGTGGACTTCCCTTCCTTGAGGGAGTGAACCTGACTGCCAAACAGAAGGATTCGGTCAAGAAGATCTTCAGGCAGGGCCATGAAGACATGAAGGCCCTGCGCAAGCAGGAGCATGATCTTCACGACCAGTTTGAAGCAATCATGCTGACGCCGGGCAAGGTTGATCAGGCGAAACTGGATGCCCTGGTAACGGAACAGAATGCTCTGGACGCCAAGCAGAATGCCGCGCGTGAGGCGACGGCCGTCAAGGTGCATGACATTCTGACGGCTGAGCAGATCTCTGCTGCGAAAGATCGTCATGACAAGATACGTGCCCTGCAGGATCAGATCCATGCTATCGAGCATGCTGACAGTAAGGGTGACGAATAATCGTTCTCTGAACTGTCTGAGTGATTTTCATCCGTTTAGATAGATCTGTCCGAACGGATTGATTACGTATTAGAAAAATCCCTTTCCTTTATAATAAGGAAAGGGATTTTTTGTTTGAATCTCTATTCAGGGCCGGGTCTGTTTGACATCAAGACCAAGGTTTTCCGCAACTTCTGAACGATCTTTTGAGGTGGGAACCATGATTGCTTTTCTGTCGGGCTGATAGGCGCTGGCGTTCCATCCCCGTGCCTGCCCCACAGCGCTGACAATGTGATAGATGCCGATCCAGCGGGACTCTTTCGAAGGAGGTTTCCAGAAGCGCATGATCAGGGCGCAGGTTGCTATGATAAAAGAAATGATTGCAGTTGTCGTGGCGAGATAGGAAGGCGGTATGAATTGTAGTATGTTATTGATAAGTGTTGTTATATCCATAAATTTTTTCTTTTTTAGAGTCCGCCGTAAATCGTTTTCCCACCATCATCGGTGATGTAGGAGATGATGGTCGTGGCTCCTGCTTCAAGACTGACATCAGGCTTTGCTCCATCCTTGTAATGAGCGGAAGGTAAGGAGACAGCAATTCCGCCCTCACCAGGTTGATGAAGGATAACGGTAAGGCGTTGCAGGATACCTGTTGTTCCGCCAGCCAGAGACAGGGTGAGTGGCATGTTTGGTGTGATGTCGTAGGTCATGTCACCCTGTTCAGGAAAAGTAATCTGCAGAAGACTTCCTGGATTTGTAATGATTTTTACGGGAGCAGTCGTATTCCCTGTTGTGCCTGAAGATGACCCGGAACCCGACTGGAAGGTGAATCCTGTAGTTGTCGCTGTGGCGTTGTTTTTAGCAAATTCACGGGGATCAATGCCGTTTTCAGGAATGAGCGGAAACTTGTCTTCTGTATAAGCATTGTGACTGTCGGACATGAATGAAATTTTCTTTTTATATTTGAAATTATATCAGAGAAAAGCCCGTTCATGTGATTGCATAAACAGGAAAGTTTATTCTAGCTTTTTACAGACAGAGACAGAAGATTGGCGTTCAGCCAGAGAGAGGTTCCATCTCCCGGGTCAGAAGTGGGTAACCCCTGCATCAACTGAGACAGAACCTGATTGAGCTGGGATAATGTAAGGGAGTCACCATCAGAACCGGACGTCGAAGTGCTGCCTGCCATGGCAGGTGTCATCACGCCGGCGGAAATAGAGACTGGCTGGCGAGCGATAAGAGCGGTGCCACTTTCCGTGGTTCCGATCTGATCATTAGCCGAGAAAAATCCTTCCCGCTGAATCAGTAAGGATAAATATTCAGAAGCTACGGAATATGTTTGTCCCACGCTGATCGTGCGAGGTGAGACCGACCATGCAACAAGAGGCTCTGAAGTCGCCGTATTGTCAGCGTAAAGAGCCAGGGCTGTTACAGAACCCCAGTCGGTGGTTGCATAACCAAAACTGCAGGACTGAGAAACAGACAACGTGCGTCGTCCATCTCCAAGAGAGGTGAAGGCTATGGATTGTCTGGCATAGCCTCCCCCTGCGGTTTCCATGGCGACAGCAGCCGGACCAGTCACCAGAAGACCTAAATATCCTTTGAAAAATGACAATGATTTTCTCTTTTATATATTCCAGAGCGTATGCTCATGATTTTTTGTCCGGGGATTATGAACGTCCCCACATCAGTTGCGGAAGGGGCGGGGTGTGGGAACTGCTGTCTTCCTGATAAAATCAGAAGGACAGGTGAGCATGATCCACAAGAAGAACATCCCCTCGCTTGAAGTCACTGACCTGTCCTACATTTAAATGAAAGAAGACAGGGTATTCCTGATTATCAAACACAGATAACTGTTTTTATTTTGTAGTATTCATATTCAAAGAAAATATAGAAAAACGCTATTGGAAAGGCTTTCCAGCGGAAAACTGCCAGCCTCTTCAGAAAGCATTTCTCTCTAAAGCGAAGATATTCTCCCATCCGTTTCCCGCGACGAGAGCGGAGCTTTGCTGGTCACGCTCTCGAACACCAGCATTTCATGTCCGCCGCGCATGAAATGGTCACAGACCCTCATGCCTATGCCCCCCAGCACTTTGCGGGAGGCGATATTGCTGTCCCGTGCGACGGCCACCACACGGGACAGGCCCGCAGCATGCGCGTGACGGAGCGCCGCCGCCGCCGCTTCCCGTGCGAGCCCCCGTCCGGAGGCCCATGGATAGATGGCGAACCTCAGAGCGGCACCCCGCCCGTCCGGTCGTTCATGCACGCCCGTAATGCCGATCAGTCTTCCGTTCTCGCGGATGGCAAACATGCCGGTACCGTGTTTCGCCCAGAAGGTGATGTCTGACACCATCTCCGCTTCCGCCTGCTGACGATTGCGCACACCACCGAGCATCATGGCGAATGCGCCGCCATCCGCCTTGAGGCGTGCAATGTCCTCCATGTCGCGCCAGGAAACTGGCGTCAGTGTGAGGCGGGCAGTGCGGAGGATATGAAGGCTCATGGATGATCTATCAGAAACACCCTGACGTGAATTTGTAAAACGGAAACCGGCAGAATTTTGGTGTCGGCGTGTTGATTATGAACAATAAAAATTTTGGGATGATTTAAGGGGGAGAGCCGTTCAGCAATTACACAGAAACACTCTCGACAGAAAAATTCTGCTTTTACTTTCACAGGATAAAAAAGCAGGTCGGGATCAAAGGGACACAGTCCCTTTGTGGGGCACGGGGCCAACGCCCCGTAAAACTCCCTACCCTGCAGCCCGGCTTATCGCGCCAGCGGACGATACTTGATCCGGCTCGGCTCGACCGAGGCATCGCCCAGACGACGCTTCTTGTCTTCCTCATAGGCCTGGAAGTTACCCTCGAACCATTCGACATGGCTGTCACCCTCAAAGGCGAGGATATGCGTGGCCAGACGGTCAAGGAACCAGCGATCATGGGAGATGATAACGGCGCAGCCCGGATATTCAGCCAGCGCGTCTTCCAGCGCACGCAGCGTATCAACGTCTAGATCGTTGGTCGGCTCATCGAGCAGGATGACGTTGCTTTCCTTGCGCAGCATCTTCGCAAGATGAACACGGTTACGCTCACCACCCGAAAGGATGCCGACCTTCTTCTGCTGGTCGGCGCCTTTGAAGTTGAACGCACCGACATAGGCGCGGGAGGCAACCGCACGCTTGCCGAGATAGATGACATCCGTGCCGCCGGAAATCTCTTCCCAGACAGTCTTGTTGTCATCGAGACTGTCGCGGGACTGGTCGACATAACCGAGTTCAACCGTATCACCGATGGTCAGCTTGCCGCTGTCCGGCTGCTCCTGTCCGGTGATCATCTTGAACAGCGTGGACTTACCCGCACCGTTCGGTCCGATCACACCGACAATGCCACCCGGCGGCAGCTTGAAGTTCAGCTTGTCGATCAGCAGATGGTCGCCAAAGCCTTTTGTCAGGTCTTCCGCCTCGATCACCACATTGCCCAGACGGGGGCCGGGGGTGATGACGATTTCCGCCGTGCCGTTCGCCTTTTCGTTGCTCTTGGCCAGCAGCTCTTCGTATTTGGTGATACGGGCCTTGCTCTTCGCCTGACGGGCCTTCGGGCTGGAGGCAATCCACTCCTGCTCGGCCGCAAGAGCCCGCTGACGGCCACTCTCTTCCTTCTCTTCCTGCGCCAGACGCTTGCGCTTCTGTTCCAGCCAGGAGGAGTAGTTGCCTTCAAACGGATAGCCGCGACCGCGCTCGATTTCGAGGATCCAGTTGGTCACGTTGTCGAGGAAGTAACGGTCATGGGTGATGACCATGACGGTGCCTTCGTAGTCACGCAGGGTCTTTTCGAGCCAGGCCACGCTCTCGGCGTCAAGATGGTTGGTCGGTTCGTCAAGCAGCAGCAGATCAGGCTTTTCCAGCAGCAGACGGCACAGCGCAACGCGACGGCGCTCACCACCGGACAGCTTGTCCACGGGACTGTCGGCAGGCGGGCAGCGCAGCGCGTCAAGCGCGATTTCCAGCTTGCGGTCGAGTTCCCAGCCGTCACCGGCGTCGATCTTCTCCTGAAGATCGGCCTGCTCGGCGAGGAGCGCAGTCATCTCGTCCTCGTCCATAGGCTCGGCGAATTTGGCGGAAATCTCGTTGAAGCGATCCACCGCCTTCTTCAGGTCGCCAAAACCCTGTGCGGCGTTTTCACCGACCGTCAGGTTCGGGTCGAGTTTCGGCTCCTGTTCGAGGTAACCGACCTTTACGCCTTCAGCGGCCCAGGCCTCGCCACCATATTCCTTGTCGATCCCGGCCATGATCTTGAGCAGGGTCGATTTACCGGCGCCGTTGACACCGAGAACACCGATCTTGGCGCCCGGCATGAAGGACAGGGTGATGCCCTTGAAGACTTCACGACCGCCCGGATAGGACTTGGTCAGGTCCTTCATCACATAGACATATTGATATGGCGCCATGAGACGAAACTCCGTGACAGTAATGGAAGGACCGGCCCTGAGATGGCCAGAGAGGGCGAACATCGAACGGGTTTTAACCCGGCCGATGGAGACGCCTGCGCCCGGCAGGACTTGAACCCGCAACCAAGCCGTTATGAGCGGCCCGCTCTAACCAATTGAGCTACGGGCGCGCAGGCGGCTTTTCAATTCGCGCAACCCAACCCATTTTGCAAGCGTCCAGTGCAAGGAAATATGTCTGTCTTGGCAAGAAAGCGGCGCAGGGCTACGCTTCGCCCGCAATTTATCCATATGGAGCAGGACGATGGACGTCTCGAAACTTTCCCCCGGCAAGGACGTGCCGAACGACATCAACGTCGTGATCGAGATCCCGCAGGGGTCTTCCGTCAAATATGAGATCGACAAGGAAAGCGGCGCGCTGTTTGTCGATCGCTTCCTGTTCACGCCGATGGCTTACCCGGCAGCCTATGGCTTTATCCCGAACACGCTGGCCGCTGATGGTGATCCGGCTGACGCCATGGTCCTCACACCGCGCAATGTCGTTCCGGGCTGCGTGATCCGCGCGCGTCCGATCGGCGTGCTGCTGATGGAAGACGAGGCCGGTCAGGACGAGAAGATCCTGTGCGTGCCGCACGACAAGATCCACCCGCAGTTCTCCAAGGTCGAGAAGATCGAGGATCTGCCCGAGATCCTGATTCAGGAAATCGAGCATTTCTTCACGCGCTACAAGGATCTGGAGAAGGGCAAGTGGGTGAAGGTCACCGGCTGGGGCGACAAGGCCCGTGCTGGCGAGATCATCAAGGCGTCTCTTGAGGCCGCGAAGAAGTAATCGTTCCTTACGACTTCGGTGACTGATACGCCCTGCTTCCGGTTTGGAGGCAGGGTGTTTTTTTGGCCAGCCGGTTTCCGTGACAGGTTCGGAACATCAGAACTGATGTGCTGTATGTGGTCAGAGTGCGTGAGGTCAGGGTAACGACATACTGAATATGGCAGGTCGGGTTGATGCAGGGAGCAGGAAGTTTGAGGCGGAAAGGTGTGTGGCGGACGGTTGCGGGGATGTCTGTTCTATTAGTGCTTTCAGGTTGTTCACCGGTTTCCATCCACCGTCTCAGTCTGGTCGATGCTTACAGGGCGCGTACCCGCAGCGCTCTGGCGACCGATCAGTTCAGCGCCTCGACCCATACGGTTCTGCAACGACAGAACCTGCTTTCAGTCTGGAAAACACAGCCTGAAAAGGCGCTTGCCTCCCTCCGGGCGGCAACGCAGACAGGGTTCTATTCCGATGATGTTTCATCCCAGATATTTGCTCTGGCGGAACTGAACTATCTGCTGGCGCGCCGTCACCATGATCCGGCTCTGTTCATGACGGCAGCTCTATATGCCTACGCCTATCTGTCGCCGGACGCGCCGGAGGGAGAGCGCCCCAGCCCGTATGACGAGCATTTCCGTCAGGCGTGCGATCTCTACATGCTGGCCCTGACAGAGGCGCTCGGCTCCCCGGCCAGAGTAGGTTCGCAGGTCTGGACGCTGCCTGTCGGACGGCTGGAGTTGCAGGCCAATCCTGACGACCTGAACTGGCATGGCCATACTCTGACGGATTTCCGCCCGACAGCCCGTTTTACGGTCAGCGGACTGAACAACATCTATACCGAACCCGGGCTGGGGGAGCCGCTTGCCGCCATTCCGCAGATGAACGCGGGGGAGACACACTCCTTCCAGATTTCGGACAAGATGCGCGTTCCGGTCAGCCTTTTCATGAAGATTGACCATGCAAGGGAACAGGTCCTGTCCGATCATATGTCAGGCCGATTGATTCTGACGGCCAGTGACAATGCTGTGGAACGTCGCGAAGACAGCCATCAGGTTCCGTTACAGTATGATCCCACCACTGCCCGCGCCATCAGCCTGAGTGAGTCGGTCGACTGGTCCGCGGAATATATCGGATTTCTGAATGGTCGTTATTTTGACGACCACAAACGGCTTCAGCTTGCTGCGATCGAACCGCACAAGAAGGGCCGCATGCCGGTTGTGCTGGTCCATGGCACCGCGTCCAGCGCCGGACGCTGGGCCAACATGATCAATGATCTGCTGGCGGACCGGGAAATCCGCAAACATTTTGAATTCTGGGTTTTCTCTTACAGCACGGGTAATCCCATCCCGTATTCCGCCATTCAACTCAGGGAATCATTGCAGGAAGCCATCCATAACCTTGGTGGCGTGCAGGCGGACCCGGCGCTTGGTCACATCACCCTGATCGGCCACAGTCAGGGCGGACTGCTCTCCAAGATGCTGGTGATCAATGCCGGAAACCGTCTCTGGGATGGGATGGTTTCCGTGCCTCTCGATCGGTTGGATCTGACGATGAAAACCAGAGACCTGCTGAGAGAAGCCCTGTTTCCGTCCGTGATGCCGGAGGTGAAGAACGTCGTGTTCATCTCGACCCCGCAGCATGGCAGCTATCTGGCGACGCTTTCCGTATCACGCTTTCTGGGCAGGATGATAACATTTCCTTTTACAGTTACGCATGTTCTGAACCAGCTTGTTCAGGCCGACGATGCGTTGCGACTGGATATGAGCCCCTGGCGGGTGGCCAGTGTTTACGGCATGTCGCCGCAGAGCAGTTTCATCCAGTCCCTTGCCGCGATTGAAGTTGCTCCGGAGGTCGAGGCGCATTCCATCATCCCCGTGACGGAAAACGGGCCGTCACCAACTGCCAGCGACGGTGTCGTGGATTATGAAAGTGCTCATGTGCCCTACGTCAATTCCGAACTGGTTGTGAAACACTCCGAGCATTCCACCCAGTCGAATCCCGTGACGATTGCGGAAGTCCGACGTATCCTGTTTCGGCAGATTATGGAAACGTCCAGTGACAAACCACCTTCGGGCGATATGGAGAAAAGGAATATCGTGCATATCGGTGGCGAATATGTGCCGACTGAGAGAAGCTGGAAATAATGAGCAAGAAAGTCGGACGATGGTTCTGCTATCTGGCCTGCGGCGTGATGCTGCTGTTTGGCACGGCGGCGTTCTGGTATTCGACCATTTTCCCTGACTGGTTGCGGGCCGGCCTTGCTGTTCTTTTTCCTGTTCTCTTCTTGGCGTGCCTTCGGTGGAATGGAAAAATCAGGCTGTTCGGCTGTACGTTTCTCATGGTGGGTTTCTGGGGATGGTATCTGACCGATCCGCCTCGTAATGACCGTATCTGGGCAGGTGAATACGCCATTCCGGCTGATACGCAGCTTGATGGGCACATGGTACATGTCAGTCATGTGAGGAATTTTACTTACAAAACCGAGAGTGATTACACACCATCTTACTATGATGCTGACTATGATCTCGACAAGTTGTCCGGGGTTGATCTTGTCACATCCTACTGGGCCGGTGACGCCATCGCCCATGTTTTCCTGTCATTCGGCTTCAGTGATGGCCGACATCTGGCGATTTCGATCGAAACCAGAAGACAGAAGCGCTTTTCCTATTCGACCATCGCCGGTTTCTTTCATCATTATGAGCTGTTCTATGTGACAGCCGATGAACGCGACCTGATCGGCGTCAGGACCGATATCCGTAAGGAACGTGTCTATCTTTATCATCTGCAACTGGCGTCGGAGACAGAACGGCGTCTGTTTCTCAGTTATCTCACTGAAATTCACAGTCTGAACACACATCCCCAGTGGTACAACACGCTGACAGACAACTGCACGACCGGAATTCTGCAACGTGCTGATGCACGCTGGCGTTATCGTCTTGACTGGCGGGTTCTGCTCAGCGGTTATACTGCCTCTCTGGCATATGATCTTGGCTTTCTGGATCAGAAATACGATTTTCCAACCTTGAAAAAGATGAGCCGTATCCGCCGTCCGGAGGGAGCGCGTCCGGACGCGGATTATTCGCAGGAAATCCGTGAGAACACACTGGAAAAACAGGAAGAGTAGAATGCCGGTATGTATGTGCAGGACATACTCCAGTGATCTTCACGAGAAACCTGGTGGTTGGTCAATCTACTCTTCTCATTATTTCATGCAGCCTGCTTCTGACCAGCCTGAAGATGAGTGATCTGGATCTTTTCATCTCCTGACAGTCTTTGAGAGCGTGTCAGACCATATACAAAATATCGCCGACCGCTTGTGTCACTCTGATCGGCAGTCACATAACCGATGTGAGTATCATTGATTGAAACACTCAATACAGTCGCATCATGATTGAGCATGCTGCCCGTCACATAACCTTTGATCATGGTGTCGGTCACATCTTCAAGGCACACAGAAACAGCTTCTATAGGCTTATCTGCCCCATCAAGCTTTTGCCGGATATGTTCCAGCACCACACCTTCTTCCAGTCTTGGGGCGCAATAGAGCGCTTCGCTCAGGTCTGCATGAGGATACAGTTCATGGAATGTGTGAGCATTGTGGAACATGTTGCGGCTCTGATCGTCCACAAAGCTTTCTGCGGGCGCACCTTCAGCCAGAAGAATATCGTGCGTTTCAAGCTCGATATGGAAATACTCCAGCTTTTCACCGATGGCGCTGCGAACAATGGTTCTGTTGTTCACCAGACAGTGGGCGGGGATCAGCCAGCCTTCGATAAACATGGCATGGAGTGGTGAAACCGTCAGATCCCGTTCCGGCAATCCCTTTCCAAGAGACCCTTTTCTGAAAACGACAGGAATCAGATCGGGATTTCCTCTGGCGAACAGACCGTCATAAGCACGGTATCCAACCCAGCGCACTGGGCGATCCTGCCCGTCGGCTGTTTTCACGACGTCACCTATGACAATATCCTCAACGCATTTTCTGCCGTCCTGCATGTCTATCAGGGTACCCCGGCCATAGCAGGGAGCAGGTGTGCCATAGGTGACAAACACATTTCCCTGAGCGTCGTGTGTTATATTGAAAGCATTCGAATAGTCGCCATTGAGATGGATCTCCTTGGAGATGGTTCCATCTGTTATGAGAAGATTATCATTGCCGTCCAGTGAAACCTGCAGGGCGTTTTCTTCTGCATATTTCATGTCGGTTAGGTAGATACTGCCATTTTTAAAAGTCAGCCCACCGGAAATAATCGTGTCAGACGCCATGTTGAGCGCGCCGCCATCCAGAACGGCGTTGGTCAGTGTCGCTCCGCTTGCCGCGTTGACAATACCGTATTGTGTAATGGTGGTATTTATGGCCATGCCGCCACCGTAAATTGTCTCTACAGATTGGGCGTAGACCGTCACATATTTGGTTTCTGGAACAGAAAATCCGCTATATTCTGCGCCTGATAGTGTTGTATTTTTTGAAATCCCGCCAGAATAGATATACTGATTGGCGGTCGTTCCCACATAGTAGCCGGGTCGCATGGAATAAACGCTTGGTGTAAAAGTGGCGCCATCAGAAATTCCACCGGAATAGATATACTGGGACGCGCCGACCTGCTGAAAATTATCCTGTGTCCATGTCGTGAATTGAGAGTTATAACTGTTTCCGTAAACCTGCTCATTTCCACCCGTTATTGTGGAGTTATAAGAGGAGGCTCCTTTCCTGATAACTTCTTCTGTATTCCGATTGATATTCGTATAGAATGACTTCGTTCCATTATACAGAACCAGATGACCTGTCGTGCCGTCTCCATATAATGTAGCGGCGGATATGCTCATATTGCTGACTGTAGCACCATTTGTGACGGCAGCAGTCCCACTCACATTGACGTTGGAGGTGTTGCTGGAAAATATCGTATCCGCGCTCACGCCTGGAGAACTATTGTCATCCAGAGCGATAACTGTGCCGCCGTCACCGCCTTTGCTGAGAACAAAGGAAGACCATGTATAATTGGCGTCGCCGAGATTGAGGGTTCCCACAACAGTGCCGTCAGATTGCTCGATCTGAAGAGTATTGGTGCCATCAAGATGCGTCGTAAGACCGTCCTGCCAGGTCAGAGAAGACAGTTCTATCGTATCGCCTATATCGATATCCCCTATTATACCTGAAGGAGATGTCGAGCCGCTGATGACAAGCGAGCCTGTGTGACCATCCATGAATTCGAGAGAAGCTGAATGCAGATCAGAAATATCAGAAACAACAAGCTTTCCGTCCGTGACGTAGATGGTTCCGGAAAAACCGGACAGACCGTCGTCACTGGCGATATGGAGTGAGCCGCTTCCTTCCTGCACGATGGAACCGGAACCGGAAATCACGCCGCTGCTCAGCGTTGTGTCGCCAGTAAAGACGATGCTTCCTCCATCAAGATTGACCACGCCCTGTGAAAGCTGTGTGTCGTCAGAATTGACGATGGAACCACCGGATGAAACATAAACACTGCCGCCGCTTTCAAGATGTGTTTCAAAGGCGATGCCGCCGGATGAAACAATCTGCTCTCCACCCGATGACACGATCACACCTGAAGTCACGGCAGAGATCAGAACCTGCTGCGTTCCGCCACTTTGAATGATGCTGTTCTGATCATGTCCATTCCAGCTGACGGTCTCTATGCCGGCAATCACAAGATTGCTGGCGGAAACACCATTGTTGATGGCAAGGACATTTCCTGCACCGAGATGAAAATCAGATATTGCTCCCTGTGCAACCGAAATGACGGAGCCGGAGTTTAGTGTGATGCCCTGAAAGTCTGCGTCCGTGACTGTTGCCGAGACCGTCCCGGGATTCATGCTCAGGGTACTGCCACTCTGTATGGTGACGTTCTCGAGTTTTGCGCCCTTGTCTATATTCAGGTAACTGCTGCCTCCTACAGTGCAGTTTTTTAGGTAACTTTTATCATCAACAGTGATGTTTCCCCACGACAATACTGATCCCGAGTTGATCGTGCCGCCGTTTATTGCGAAAACTGTTGTATTGGAAGTAGCCTGCAAGGTCTCGATCGTGCCGCCATCGGCGACAAGGGCAGACGCCGATGCTGATGCAGAAATGATGGAACCGCCACTTGCTACACTGACAAAACCATCGCTGACCGTTGTCTGGGTTTCCACGCCGCCTGAAAGGACATACTCTTTGGCTGAGGCGTCACTCCCCTGAGAAGAATAAACGTTGGAAGAACCAATGACCTGGGTTCCAGAAGCGCTGCCTGCGACATTCAGGGTCCCACTGGTAATGGTGACACCGGAAACCGACATTCCCGCTTCAACGCTGTATGTTCCGCCATCATAAATGACATCAGGAATACTTGATCCCGTAGAGTTCCCGCTCATAAAAACGCTCCAGGCTACAGAAAATAAATAAAATTATCGTTTATTTTATAAGGAAAAGTCAATGAAATAATAATTTGTTAACCATTGTGTGTAAAATTATAACGCAATGAATTAATTGAATTTGGTATTTTGAACTTTTTGGTGCGTTACTTATACATGTATAAAAGAGAGTGGCACGAAGCAGGGTCCCTGATACAGCATTCCTTTGAACAGATTTTTACAAGTGAAAAATCAAGCGCCGTAGCCGTTCACTGTAATACTGGTTATCCATTATGGGAGCCTTCAGATCTGTGGATTGGAAGCTCTGAAAACACAGCGTAAGAATTGTGTATTCGACCATGCAAGGCTAATTTCCCTCCAGAGTCCGGGCGTGGAGACCGGCTGCCGCACGTTACTGCCGCGGCTCTTTTTGTTTCAACGCCTTCAGGCTGCTGTGGTTTCTGTCGGTATAGGGTCAGACAGATTTTACGACAGTCTGGCTCCGTTTTCTCCCATTAAACAGCAGTCAATGCTGACTCTGTTCCGGTTGGATCGTTCCTGTGACTGGAATACCGTTTTCTCAGAAAAGCCAGCCGCCTCAACTCTCTGATCTAGGACGCACTCCGCACAAAGATTTTTTACTATGCGCCCTCTGTTTTTTCAGCCAGAGGAAGCGGGCAAATTTTCAAAATATCCCGACATCCGCCGGGATGTGCTCTGGAGTGTTTTATGGGTGATCTTCAGCCCACTTACCGGAAGCTCGGCTTACTTGATGGCTGGCGTGTTCTGGTCGCGTTGCTCTGCCTGCTCATCGGAGCAGGTCTTGCCGCAGGTGGCTTCAATCTCGTCATGCTCGGTGGCTCGCTGTACTATCTGTTCGCGGGTTTCGGTTACATCGTCCTCGCCATTCTGCTGGTGCTGAAACAGCGGATTGCGCTGCCTTTCTCGACCGGCGTCTTTGTCGCTACCCTGCTTTGGGCCATGTTCGATACGCCAGAGTTCGGATACTGGGCGCTTCTGCCGCGTCTGGTCGTCCCGACCATTCTGTTCGTCCTCAGTCTGTGGGCTGCCGCAACGCTTCAGTCTTTCACACCGAAGACGCGCAAGCAGAGCATGCTGGGTGGGCTGGCGCTGACATGCTGCCTGCTGCTCACCCTGTTTGAGGCGTTCTCGCCTCATGGCGCGATCCACAACGACACCGGATTCAGCAAGCAGCCGCCTCTCGCTGTTGCAAAGGAAGACGTGTCCGAGGACTGGCAGTATTTCGCCCGGAATGAGCACGGCACGCGCTACGTGCCTTACAGCCAGATCACGCCCGAGAATGTCGGCCGTCTTCAGGTTGCTTGGGTTTATCACACGGGCCGCCGCCTGACCGGCGCAGGCACGGGTGTCGATGAAAACACGCCGCAGCAGATCGGCAACGTGCTGTATTCCTGCACACCGGAAAATCTGGTCACGGCCATTGACGGTGATACAGGCAAGGCGCTCTGGAAGTTCGACCCACAGGCGCACTCGGCGGAGCATGTCACCTGTCGCGGCGTCGGATACTACGACACAGACAAGGACCAGACGCTGTCCGCCGAGGACAAGGCGGCTGAGCCGGACGTGCCGTGCCGCCAGAGCATTATCGTCAACACGGTCGATGCCCGTCTGATCGGTCTGGACGCCCACACCGGCAAGCTCTGTCCGAAGTTTGGCGATAACGGCGTTGTCGATCTGAAGCCGCGCATGGGGCCAGCGGAAAACGGCAAACGCTATCATCCGACGGGTATTCCTGTGGTGATGGGTCATACGGCGGTCATTGGCGGCTGGGTGCGGGACATCGTGCATGGTGAACCGTCTGGTGTGGTCCGCGCCTATGACGTGCGCACCGGCGCGCTCACATGGGCCTGGGATGTGGGTGATCCGGACAACGCCAACGCGGCTGATCCGAGCAGGACCTACACGCTGGAAACACCCAATGTGTGGACCATCCCGACCTATGACCGCGCGCTCAACCTCGTCTATCTGCCGACCGGCAACGGACCGCCGGATTACTGGGGTGGCGACCGCGATGCCGTGAAGGAAAAGTTCGGTGGGGCCATCGTCGCTGTCGATGCTTCGACCGGCCAGACGAAATGGGTGTTCCAGACCGTGCATCACGATGTCTGGGACTATGACCTTCCCTCCCAGCCGGTTCTGTTCGATGTGACCAACAAGCAGGGCGAGACCGTTCCCGCCCTGATCCAGACGACCAAGACCGGCAACATCTTCGTCGTGGATCGTCGCACGGGCCAGCCGGTGACGGATGTTGTTGAAAAGAAAGTCGCTACACAGCCCGCGGCGGACGGGGAGCATCTCTCACCGACACAGCCTTTCTCCGTGGGGATGCCTGACATCGGCGCCAGGCCGCTGACCGAAAGTTCCATGTGGGGCGTGAGCACGTTCGACCAGCTTTACTGCCGCATCATGTTCCGCAATTCGGTTTATGAAGGGGCGTTCACACCTCCCGGCGAGAAGCCCTATATCGAATATCCGAGCCTGCTCGGCGGCATGAACTGGGGTGGCGTTTCCATCGACGAGGCCCGTGGTCTGATGTTCGTCAACGACATGCGTGTTCCATTGCGTATGATGCTGGTGAACAAAAACAATGCCTCGCACTACAAGATCTCGATGGACGAGGTTCCGGGCTTCATGGGCACGCTGCGTCCGCAGGTTGCTGGCCCCTATCAGGGCGTCCGCATCGACATTCTGCAATCACCGCTCGCCGTACCCTGCAACACGCCGCCCTTCGGCACGATGAGCGCCATTGATCTGCGCAGCAAGAAGCTGCTGTGGCAGGTGCCGCTCGGCACGGTGAAGGACACGGGGCCGATGGGGCTGAAGACGCGCATGGATGTGCCGCTTGGTCTGCCGACGCTTGGCGGTCCCACGGCGACCGCATCCGGTCTGGTGTTCTTTGCTGGCACACAGGATTACTACCTGCGCGCGTTGAACTCGCTGACGGGTGAGGAAGTATGGAAGGCGCGTCTTCCTGCTGGTGCTCCGGCGGCTCCGCTGGTGTTCCGCTCTCCAAAAACCGGTAAGGAATATGTGGTGATTTCCGCAGGCGGCATGAGCCATTCACCGGATGTGAGCGATGAGATCATTGCTTACACGCTGCCGGATGAGGGAGCTGCTCATTGATTTAATTAAAGTCTTTTGGTGTCGCCTTTTTTTAAAAAGGCAACGTATTCTGAAGCTTTTTGGAAAAAGCTTCACCAAAAACTTTTTCCTGTTTCAGGGCGGATATTCCCATGGGGATATCCGCCCTTTTTATATCAGGCGTTCAGGTAGATGGTTTTCGTATCCACGTACGCTTCCAGCCCGTGTTGACCGTCTTCGCCACCGAGACCGCTTTCACCATAGCCATGATGGAAGCCCTGCGGCTCCTCACCGCCTTCACGATTGACGTAGACTTCACCAAAGTTCAGCTCCCGCGTCATGCGCAGGATTGTGGCGAGATCTTTCGTGAACAGGTAAGCCGAAAGTCCGTAACGGCAGTCGTTGGCCCGCTCCAGCGCCTCGTCAAAGTCGCGCACTTTCATCAGTGACAGCACGGGGCCGAACACCTCGTTTCGGGCAACGTCCATCTCATGCGTTACACCTGTCAGCAGGGTCGGCGCATAGAAACTGCCTTTGTCATAAATGCCGCCCTTCAGACGCTGACCACCGATTTCCAGCTTTGCGCCCTGCGACACGGCCTTTTCAACGATTTCATGAACCTTTTTCAGTTCATCTTCGCTGACCTTGGGTCCCATATCCGTCTTCGGGTCCATCGGGTCCCCGACGTTCAGCGCTTTGATTTTCTCGCGTAACTTCTCGGCAAACCGGTCATAAACGGCTTCGTGCACATAGGTCCGCTCATTACTGGTGCAGACCTGCCCGGCATTGCCGAAACGGGCCATGACGGCAGCTTCGACAGCCTTGTCGAGATCAGCATCATCCATGACAATAAAGGGAGCCTTGCCGCCCAGTTCGAGGCGCACTTCCTTGAGATGCTCGGCGGCGGCCGCCATGATCTTCTTACCGGCAGGCGTTGAACCCGTCATGGTGATCAGCTTCGTGTCCGGATGCGCGACGATGGGCACACCGACTTCCGGCCCGTCGCCGGTCACGATATTGATTACACCGGCCGGGATACCTGCTTCCTCAACCAGCTTCGCCAGCGCCAGTCCGGAAAGAGGCGTCAGTTCATGGGGTTTGAGGACAATGGTGTTGCCAGCAGCAACCGCCGGCGCAATTTTGCGCGCACAGAGCGCCAGCGGGAAGTTCCATGCGGCGATAGCTCCCACGACGCCATGTGGCACTCGGTCGATCAGGATTTTCTCGCCGGGGCGTTCTCCGGGAATGATCTCCCCCTGAAGACGACGGATATTTTCCGCAGCAAAACGCAGCAGGGAGATGGCAAAATCCACTTCTCCCTGAGCTTCTTTCAGCGGCTTCCCCATTTCGGAGGTGATGGTTCTGGCGAGTGTCTCTTTGTCGCGCTCCACCAGATCGCGCAGTTTATAGAGAGCATCAGCACGCTTTGAAGCTGGCGTATCGCGCCATGCCGGAAAGGCTTTGCTGGCGGCCTCTACCGCAGCATTGACGTCCTGCTCCTGTCCTTTCGCAGCTTCTCCAACAACATCACCTGTTGCCGGGTTGCGGATTTCCGTCCACTTGCCGCTGGTGGGTTTTCTCCAGGAGCCATCAATAAAAAGGTCATATCGTGTCTGGGAAGGCATACGTAAATCCCTGCTTCTGAAATCTCGTGAAATGCGATTCTGGCTCTGGGCCATAAGGTCGGCAGCCTTGTGTCGGCGGCCGGAACCAGCCCGTCAGGAAACGGGAAATCGCCTTGCATCCGTCATGATGACAGGCGCGCATACAGTCCCTAACTGATCAAAACCGTGATTGTTCCCTGACGGTCGTGCATGACTGCCTGAAACGGTATGCAATGCAGGGAGGCTATTCAGCTTTTGAAGAATTCAGCATATTTTTCAGGCTTGAATCCGATGAGCAGCCTTGATGCTTCCAGAACCGGGCGGCGGATCATGGAAGGATTGCTGAGCATGAGCTGAACGGCTTTTTCCTCGGTCAGATCAGTCTTGTCTGCATCAGGCAGCTTCCGGAATGTCGTGCCGGAACGATTGATCAGTTCTGCCCAGCCTGCTTCCTTGATCCAGTCGAGTAGACGGGTGCGGTCCACGCCTTCCTTCTTGTAATCATGAAACGTGTAAGCGATGTCATGCGCATCCAGCCAGGCCATCGCCTTTTTCATTGTGTCACATGATCTGATCCCATAAATCGCAACGGTCATCATTCAGAATCCTTGAAATGAGAACATGAAATTTAAGGTCTAAAAAGAATTTGTAAATTATCTGCGGGATCAATGACGCCTTGTATCAGGAGGAGCGAAGCCTCTGCCGTAATTCCTGAACTTCTGCAGTAAGATGAGAAATCAGAAAATCTTTTGTGCTGTGACGCACAAACCGTTCATAGGCAGGAGCCGCGGCCGCGTAGCCATTCCATTCTCCCCCACATAAAGGGTCCATGAGGAGGGCATCGAAGCCTGCGGGAACGGCTTCATCGTCTGATGGAGGGATATAACCGAAAAGAGCATAATCCCGCCGGTAAAATCTCATGAGAAGCGACTTCATCTTCTGCTCAACTTCTGCAGGAAGGCTTTCTGGATCAGATGTCGGCAAGGGAGGGAGAGTATCCACAGCCTTGAAAAAATCGTTACTCATGCCGCCGATCATTCCCACGGCCCTCAGGTCTTCAGGCAGGGATTCCGTGCGTACGATAAAATCGGCATATCTCTTGTTGCCGAGATGTGTGAAACGGAACTGAGGAATAAAGTGGATGTAGCGCGGATCATATGAAATCCGCACTTCATCGAGTTCTTCCAGAACCTGCAGTGCGTTTCTTTTCCTGTGCTGTTTCATGTGTTCTTTCAGAGAACTCACAAATCGCGGCCAGGGATCACGAACGACCGAAATGACCGTGTAAGAACGGATCTGATCCCACTCTTCTGTCTGACGCAGGATATGGAGCGGCACATGAGCCTGATCGACCCATTCTCCTGTTGGGCGGAGCCATGTCCAGTCCCACCAGGGGCCTGCTGCCGCGATGGATGAAAATGCCTTCCGCAAAGCTTTCCCGCCACATTTGGGTGTGTGGAGAATCAGGGTTCTGTCATTTTCGAGCAGGATCATGGTGCATCCTTACAGACCGATCGACGTATTGCGGCTTCAGCGTGTTACGGGTTGATGATTGTCGATTTTGCGTTCTCGTTTCTGGAAATGCAGAGAGAAGGAAAACAGCAGAAAGCGTCTATCTTTTCATAGTGATGGCACATGACATGATCGAGCGATGTATTGCGCAGCGTTTCATTGGTTCTGCGATACCAGTATTCAGCGTTCTGGAGCGGCAGGCAGAGATCGAGCAGGCGACGCGCTCCTCTGGGGGAGATGGCGTAACCACAGATTCCCAGAGCCTTGAACAGTTTGAAAGGTGACGCACTGATGGGGCGACTGCGATAACGCTCGACGCCAAGACGCATCAGCGTCTGGTTGAAGTTTGCGACGCAATAGGTGACGCCGGGCAGCAGATCGAAGACAAGATTGACGTCGTAATTATAGCCCCAGAGAATAATATCCCACTCATTTCCAAGGGATTCTATGATTCTCCTGGATTCTTCCTGAAAATTGCAGCTCAGAATGGCGTCGTCTTCAAAGATGGTGACTGCCTGATCATTTTCCACCACAGCATTCCACAGAAGGATGTGGGAAAGCGCCGAGCCAACAGCGCCCCGACTGTAGTCAAGGTCAGGCGCGATGAGACCCGCCGACTGTAATTCCTGCGTGTCGAGTGTCTGACCATCGATCGCACTGAAACGCCCGATGTCTGCAATAGCACCGTTCATCTGACAGAAACTGTCATAACGTTCCACGTCGCAGTCGCGATTGATCACCAGAAGTTTCATATGCACAGGCCCCCGATTTTTTTCGAGGTCGATCCTATTTCCGGATATTAAAGGCACTTCTAAAGATCAGACGAACATTACACTTCGTTTCAAAACATTATAAATCGATGGTTTCCTGTTGCTGGCCTGAGTTCTCTCAAGAAGGGGAGAGCACGGGCAGCAGACCTGCCAAAAGCCGGACTATCGTTTCAGGTGGTTATGCTCAGCGTTCAGAAAGAGGACGCAGGCTTTCATCTGATTTATTTAACAGCCGAGACCAGAGCGGCTGTGTCCCTTTGTGGGATTTGGGTAAAGCTCTCAGAAATCACCACACAGGCATCTGTAAACGCCAATAAAAAAGGAGAGCATAAAGCTCTCCTTCCTGCTTTACCGAAGCTCTGAAAAATCAGAGACCGGCAGGCATCTTGCCACCGTTTTCCGCCAGCTTCTGACGGACTTCCTTGATCAGCCACACATTCATGGTGGCTGAGTCATTCTGGTCGCCCGTGTATTTCAGCTCAGTCGCCAGCTGCTTGCGTGCTTCAAGCGAGCTGTCCAGACCGAGCAGCTTGAGGAGATCAACGATCGACTCTTTCCAGTTCAGCTGCTGGCCGGACTTCGCCGCCAGAGCGGTCAGAACGGCGTCGACATCGACAGGTGCAGCAGGAGCCGCTGCCGCCGGAGCGCCTGCACTACCAGCAGCCGGCGTTGCGGCCGGGGCCGTCGATCCGGCTGCGGCAGGCGTTGCGGCCTCAGCATGGCCGAAAATGGCGGAGACGATCTTACCGAAAATGCTCATGAGAGAACTCCCTCTCTGGGTTCAGAAATCGCACACATGTGCGGTGCTCCCCGCTCTGAGACGGGAAGCACACGGCCAATCAGTAACGGTATTCTTCGTGCTTGAAGGGACCGTTGACCGGCACACCGATATAATCGGCCTGCTCCTGGCTTAGTTTCGAAAGATGCGCGCCAACTTTGGCCAAATGAAGGGCGGCGACCTTTTCGTCGAGCTTCTTGGGCAGCGTGTAGACCTTCGCCTCATACTGACCCGGCTTCGCCGTCCACAGTTCGATCTGGGCGAGCGTCTGGTTGGTGAAGGAAGCTGACATCACGAAGGACGGATGACCCGTGGCGTTGCCAAGGTTCACCAGACGGCCTTCGGACAGCAGGATCAGGCTCTTGCCGCTGGAGAGGATAACCTCGTCCACCTGCGGCTTGATGTTGTCCCACTTGAAGTTGCGCAGCGCACCGACCTGAATCTCGGAATCGAAGTGACCGATGTTGCAGACGATGGCGCGGTGCTTCATCTCGCGCATGTGCTCGAGACGGATCACACCCTCGTTGCCCGTCGCCGTCACGAAGATGTCGCCACGCGGCGCGGCGTCTTCCATCGTCACGACCTCGTAGCCTTCCATCGCCGCCTGCAGAGCGCAGATCGGGTCGATTTCGGTCACGAGCACGCGGCAGCCGGCGTTGCGCAGGGAAGCGGCAGAGCCCTTGCCCACGTCGCCATAACCGGCGACGACGGCGACCTTGCCGGCCATCATCACGTCGGTGCCACGACGGATCGCGTCAACGAGGCTCTCACGGCAGCCATACAGGTTGTCGAACTTGGACTTGGTCACGCTGTCATTGACGTTGATCGCCGGAACCTTGAGCGTGCCTTCCTTCTGCATCTTCCACAGACGGTGAACGCCTGTGGTCGTCTCTTCGGACAGGCCGCGCACGTCGTTCAGCAGTTCCGGGAACTTGTCGTGCATCATGACGGTGAGATCGCCGCCGTCATCAAGGATCATGTTCGGCGTCCAGCCGTCCGGTCCCTTGATGGTCTGCTCGATGCACCAGTCGAACTCTTCGTCGTTCAGGCCTTTCCAGGCGAAAACGGGGATGTTCGCAGCGGCGATGGCGGCGGCGGCGTGATCCTGCGTCGAGAAGATGTTGCAGGACGACCAGCGGACAGTCGCACCGAGAGCGACCAGCGTCTCGATCAGCACGGCGGTCTGGATCGTCATGTGCAGGCAGCCGGCGATACGGGCGCCCTTGAGCGGCTGGCTTGCGCCATACTCTTCACGCAGCGCCATCAGGCCGGGCATTTCGTCCTCGGCCAGGGAGATTTCCTTGCGGCCCCACTCTGCGAGGGAAATGTCCTTGACCTTGTAGTCTGTGAATTCTGCGCTCATGTGACGTCCTGTTCAAAGGGAAAGCTGGCTTCCTATACAGGCTGAATGGCCGTCATGCCACCCGAAGTGAACGCATGGGCCTCATTGCAGACCGATTGGCTGTTGCGCAATGCGGTCGGATTACGGACATTCGCTTCATGTGGAATGAACCCTATCTTGAAACATGCTGCCGGTCAGCGCTGCATCGCCTCAGTCTCTCCGGCAGGCATGGACGGCCGCACGGGCTGAAAGATGAGCCCTGTCTTGAGCGGCTGACGCGCAAGGGGCTGGCCTGTGTCGGGGAGGACAGCCGTTTTCACATCACGCAGGATGGTGAGGTGCGCCATCGCTCCGAGGTTCTGAAGCAGAAATGAGAGGGGACCGGTCAGAGCAGGTATGGAACGCCATTGATCGGCTTGCTTTTGAGAAAGGCCTCACGCCTTCCGGGCTGGCGCGTGCCGCCGGGCTTGATCCCACGGCGCTCAATCCGTCGAAACGGTACACGACTGATGGGCGGGTTCGCCTGCCCCGGATGGAAACCATGCTGGAGTTACTGCGGACAGCCGACATGCCGTGGCGTGACTTCGCCAGCTATCTGGATGGGGATGTGAAGCACGGGCAGGACGATCTGGAACGCAGACCGACTGCCGGACGCATAAGGGTTGCCGAATTTTCCCGGCTTGGGTCGGCCGAGCTGTTTGATCGTGCCCATCTGCCCGTCCCGCATCTCTGGGCGGAGGTCAGCTCTCCGTTTGCAGACGCCGGACCGCATGACTACGCCATCCGGCTTGATAGCGCAGTCTATGAGCCATCTTTCAGGCAGGGCAGTCTGCTGCTGGTCACTCCGGCGAGCGTGATTCACGCAGGTGATCGAGTGATTTTCTGTGCGCCCTCTCCCACCATAGCCATTGCGGATCAGGTTACGGAGAGCGGATGGAGGGTGACCACATTCAGCGGAGACGACCTCACCATTCCGACGGCTTCAGCTTCTCCGGTTCACAGGGTGACGGCAGCCACTTTGTGAAAGATGTTTTGGCGGAGCGACCCGGCTTCCTCGATCATGACCTGTTAAAGCAGACAGGGGGCTGGGCTCTTCCCTATACCTGAAGAGTCCCCAGCCCTTTATTCCAACAGGTCGGGATCAAAGGGACTGCGTCCCTTTGTGGGGTTTGAGATCAGCTGATGTCACTCATTGATCAGAGAAACACCAAGGCTGTTCAGCACATCCCAGTATCCGGGATAGGTCTTGCCGACGCAGGCAGGATCCAGAATGGTGATGCCGTCGATTTTCAGACCTGCCAGTGCGAACGCCATGGCGATACGGTGATCGGAATAGGTTTCGATCCTCGCTGGAAGTAACTGTCCTGCCAGAGCGGGATCACTGTTCACAATCAGGTCGTCTCCTTCCTCCCGCGCCAGACCGGCTTTGATCCGGTTGAGCTCAGTGGAAAGCGCGGAGATGCGATCGCATTCCTTGACCCGCAGATTGCGGATGCCGACAAAGCGCACGGGTGTGGCGTTGAAGGCTGCCAGTACGGCCAGAGTGGGGACGGCGTCCTGCATCTGTGAACCATCGATTTCCGCAGGCATATGCGGAAAAAGCGAGATCATGCTGAAGGCTTTCGCATCCGGCTGGGAGAAGGATTCCGGAGCGAGACCCACATCAATCTTCCCACCGGTCAGGGCGGCGGCGGCCCAGAGATAGGTGGCGGCGGAGGCGTCCGGTTCAATCCGGAAGTCAGTCGCCTTGTAGGGCGACGGTGTGACCTGCCAGCTCATCTCTCCCTGCGGCTCAACCTTGCCGCCGAAAGCTTTCATGGCAGCGACAGTGAGATCGACATAGCCCCGCGCGTCGAGGCTGCTTCCTTCCAGCACCACGTCCGTGGGAGCGTCGGCCCGCCCGGCGGCCATCAGAATGGCCGAGATATACTGGCTGGAAAGACCGGCATCGATTGTGACCCGTCCACCGGAAAGGCGCCCCGTGCCATTCACTGTGACCGGTGGGCAACCCGTCGGGGCTGAAATGGTGACGCCCAGAGAGGACAGGGCCGAGATCAGCGGCGCAATCGGGCGCTTCTGCATGTGGGCGTTGCCGTCCAGAACGACCGTGCCATTCACATATGGCGCTGCGGCGGTCAGAAAACGGACAGCGGTTCCGGCGTTGCCTAGAAACAGGGGCTCGGGAGGCGCTGTGAATGTGCCGCTTCCCTTCACGACAAAGCTGGTGTCCGTCGGCTCTTCAATACCGACACCCATCAGGCGTAGCGCTGCGGCCATGTAGAGCGTGTCGTCGCTTTTGAGAGCGCCGGTCAGATGGCTTTCTCCATCAGCCAGAGCCGCAAGCAGCAGGGCACGGTTGGTGATGGATTTCGATCCCGGCAGCTCGATGTGGCCGTTCAGCGGACCTGCTGGTGGGACGATGCGGAGTGCGGATGCGGCGACCATGAGACCTCTGCCTTGTAGCTGACAGGGGTATTTAACACACAAGGATCGTTCTGTCTGATGGGGCCGTAAAGTGCGTGCAGCAGAAGGGGGCGCGGTCAGAGCGCGTTTTGATTCAGCAGCGATTTAATATTGTTTTTTAGAGATTTTATCAAGAAAAATTCAGATGCTTAAATCGTAATGGAAGTGTCGTTCTGAAAAGAATGCGACAGAATAAATATTCTACACGAAAAAGGTTTTTATCGTTCTGTACTGATCAAACTGTACTGATCAAATGAAAAAAGACGGTTCCGGTGTCAGGGATATTCCTGACACCGGAGGAAAACATCTTGCAAACTCAGTTCTCTTCGCCCTCGTCCGGGCCGTCCATCATGGCTTCGGCCACCACACCGGCCTGTTCGCGGACGCGATGTTCAATGGCATGCGCCATTTCCGGATGCTCGCGAAGGAAGTTCTTGGCGTTTTCACGACCCTGACCAACGCGCTGGCTGTCATAGGAGAACCAAGCCCCCGACTTCTCGACCACGCCGGCCTTTACGCCGAGATCGATCAGTTCGCCCATCTTGCTGATGCCTTCGCCATACATGATGTCGAATTCCACCTGCCGGAACGGAGGGGCCATCTTGTTCTTGACCACTTTCACGCGGGTCTGGTTGCCGACGACTTCGTCCTTGTCCTTGATGGACCCGATACGACGGATGTCCAGACGCACGGAAGCGTAGAATTTCAGGGCGTTACCGCCTGTCGTCGTCTCCGGATTACCGAACATCACGCCGATCTTCAGACGGATCTGGTTCAGGAACACCAGCAGCGTGTTGGAGCGTGAGACCGTGCCGGTCAGCTTACGCAGCGCCTGACTCATCAGACGGGCATGAAGGCCGACGTGGCTGTCGCCCATATCGCCTTCCAGTTCCGCCCGGGGGACGAGGGCCGCGACACTGTCCACCACCAGCACGTCAACAGCGCCGGAACGAACGAGTGTGTCGGCGATCTCAAGCGCCTGTTCACCTGCATCCGGCTGACTGATCAGCAGGTTGTCCACATCCACGCCCAGCTTGCGGGCGTAACCGGGGTCAAGGGCGTGCTCGGCGTCGATAAAGGCGCAGGTGCCGCCCTTTTTCTGGGCTTCGGCAATGATGTGCAGCGCCAGTGTCGTCTTGCCCGAGCTTTCCGGCCCATAGATCTCGACAATACGTCCACGCGGCATACCGCCGATGCCGAGCGCGATATCAAGACCGAGCGAGCCGGTGGAGATCGCATCCGCTTCTTCTTTCGGACGCTGTCCGAGGCGCATGATCGACCCTTTGCCGAAAGCACGCTCAATCTGGCTCAGCGCCCCTTCAAGGGCCTTCGTCTTGTCCATGTCCATTCCTCGAAACCCGTTTCCACCGGTTGTTCCTCCCATGAGGGCGAACAATGATGGTTCGTCAGGTGTAAAAACCGCACTGATTGACGAGTCTGTCACAAGCCTGACCCTTCCCGCAATGTGCGGCATGGGGAATTATCCCTGTTCCGCATATGTTCCGTAATCTGTTCTTATCAAGACGCCTCTGCGAGAAAATCGCAGCGATCCGGCAAAAAACGTCTTGTTAAGGATTTGTTCGCGTTTGTTCTTTCTTGGAACAAAATAAGAACAAACGCAAGGGAGAATCTCGGATTCGGGCTTTCTGGGCGGCATGTTGAAGAGCGCCGGATTAAAATTGAGATGTGATTATTCTTCCCTCTTTCAAAATGGATACGAGGTCTGTCGTGTCCATTCGGGCAGGTTTCACGGCTCCTGCCAGAAGAGCGGGCCCGCGCAAGATGAACCAAACAATGATCCGCACACTTGGTGAGGATCTGCTGAGCAGGGTTGTCTGCTCTCGAGGATCTAATGCCGCCGCCGCTGCAAAGGCGTGGGGTAAGCGCTGGTCAGACGATCGATGCGCAGCATAGCCATCCATGGATCTGTTCGATCTCTGCCGGAAGGCGTCGCAGCAGGCATGGTCGAAAGCAAAGCGCCAGAAATCACGGAAGAGCTTACGACCGCGTTCCTCTCCCTGAACATTCTGGCGGCGGCGCCTGTTCCACCGGATAGGATCATTTTTCTCATGATGGCTGGCACAGAACCGCCAAATTCCGTAAATGCTGGCCGTATGGACGACCGCACCGCCGATTTCGATTTTCATCTCCCCGAGAGCTCGATTGCACAGCATCCGGCGCGACCGCGTGAGAGCGCTCGCCTGCTGGATGTGCCTGCCGATCCGACGGCTCCTTTCATTGATCGTCGTGTGTCCGATCTGCCGGGTCTGCTGCGGGAAGGAGATATGCTGGTCGCCAACGACACGGCGGTCATTCCGGCGCAGCTTCATGCTCTGCGCGGAGAAGCGAAAATCGGCGTCACGCTCGACCAGCATCAGGCAGATGGCTCGTGGAGTGCGCTGATCCGCAACGCCAAGCGGCTCAAGCTGGGCGATACGCTGGCCTTTCCCGGCACTGACGACACGGCCGAGGTGGCTTCGCTCGACGGGCAGGGTGGTGCGACCCTGCGTTTCAGCGCGGAAGGCGACGCGTTCGATACGTTCCTTCAGACCGCCGGGGCGCTGGCGCTTCCTCCTTATATCGCTCGTCCACAAGGTCCGACCGCCGAGGATCAGAACGATTACCGCACCATCTTCGCCGAGCATCGCGGGGCGGTCGCGGCCCCGACGGCGGGGCTGCATTTCACGCCCGACCTCCTTCGTCGCATCGATGAAGCCGGTGTTGGGCGCGAAACACTGACGCTGCATGTCGGTGCGGGCACGTTCCTGCCCGTGCGGGCCGAGACGCTTTCTGGCCACCACATGCACGCCGAGCGTGGCATCATCACGCAGGAGACGGCGGACCGGATCAACGCTGTGAAAGAGCGGGGCGGTCGTATTATCGCGGTTGGTACAACCACCTTGCGGCTGCTGGAAAGTTCCGTTTCGGAAGAGGGCCGGGTGATGCCGTTCGATGGTGATACGTCGATCTTCATTCATCCCGGCTTCAAGTTCCGCGCCGTCGATATGCTGATGACCAACTTCCATCTGCCACGCTCGACACTTTTCATGCTGGTCTGCGCCTTTGCTGGCACGGAGCGGATGAAGGCGGCATATGACCACGCGGTTCGCGACGGTTACCGCTTCTATTCTTATGGCGACGCCTGTCTGCTGCGCAGAGCGGAAACCCCATGACACAACAAACGATTTCCAAAGGCACAGCCTTTGGCGGGTCAAGAGTAAAGCCCTTTCCCTATCGGGGCTTTGCCCCACACCCCACCAAAGGCACGCCTTTGGAAACCATTTTTAACAAATCAAGGTGCAGGAAGCCGTGCTTCCTGCCGGGGCATGGGGCAGAGCCCCATAACGCCACGACAAGAGGTCGAACATCATGAGCAGCACTTTCCGCTGGATCTGCGAGTCCACCGACGGTCAGGCCCGTGCCGGCACGCTGCACACGGCGCACGGCCCGGTCCAGACGCCGACCTTCATGCCCGTCGGCACGGCTGGCACGGTGAAGGCCATGACCATGGACGCCGTGCGTTCGACAGGTGCGGGGATCGTGCTGGGCAACACCTATCACCTGATGCTGCGTCCGGGTGCGGAGCGGGTGAAGCAACTCGGTGGCCTGCACAAATTCATGGACTGGTCCGGTCCGATCCTGACGGATTCAGGCGGGTTTCAGGTCATGTCGCTGGGCGCCCTGCGCAAGCTCGATCAGGATGGCGTGACGTTCCAGTCGCATATCGACGGCTCGAAACATCGCCTCGACCCGCAGCGTTCGACCGACATCCAGCATGCTCTGGATGCGACCATCACCATGTGCTTCGACGAGTGTCCGGCTCTTCCCGCGGCACCCGAAGCCATCGCCGCTTCCATGCGGATGTCGATGCGCTGGGCCGCCCGTTCCCGCGAGGCGTTCATCCAGCGTGAAGGCTATGGCCAGTTCGGCATCGTGCAGGGGGGTACGGAGCCGGAACTACGCGCCGAGAGCGTGAAGGCGCTGACGGATATCGGTTTCGAGGGCTACGCCATCGGCGGCCTCGCGGTGGGCGAAGGGCAGGAACTGATGTTCTCCACGCTCGACGTGACAACGCCGCTCATGCCCGATGATAAACCGCGCTATCTGATGGGCGTCGGCACGCCAGACGACCTGCTCGGCAGTGTGATGCGTGGAGTGGACATGTTCGACTGCGTGATGCCGACGCGCGCCGGGCGTACGGCGCGCGCCTATACCGAGCGCGGTCACATCAACCTGCGCAACGCCCGTTTCGCGCTCGATGCACGCCCGCTGTCGCCGCACTGCGACTGTCTTGCCTGCACGCGTCATTCCCGCGCCTATCTGCACCATCTGTTCCGCGCTGATGAAATCCTCGGTCCGATGCTGCTGACATGGCACAACCTTGCCTATTATCAGCGACTGATGCGCGGCATCCGTGCGGCCATTGTGGATGGTGTGCTTTCGGCACATGCGGAGCATCTTCGCGCCGAATGGCAGGCCGGGGACTGGAGCGAGGACGAGGTGCCGCAGCCGCTCATTCCGCCGGTTGCGTGAAGTAGAAAACATCACGCTATCAGAAAGCGTTTTTCTGGTGGGATAAAGCTATTCGCAATCAGCAGGCGGATGGCGAATAATAAAAGTTTTTGGGCATCGCCTTTTTTCAAAAAGGCGATATTCCCCGAATCTGTTTGAAAAACGCTTCTGTAAAATTTACAGAGCTTTTTTCAGCGAAATGAGTGCTGAATATCCTCTTTTCTTCGCCACCATGAAGAAAAGGAGAGCCAGAATGAACGCCAGAGCGGCGACGATGAATGAGGTGTCATCGCCAAGGCTCAAGCCTCGTGTCAGCGCAGCCATAGCCAGGGCAATATGACTGAGCGCAGCAAGACAGAAAAGCACCTGCGCCTTGCTCTGTGTGGGCAGAATAAAAGCCAGCAACGTGCAGAGCAGGAAGGTCGTGTAATAGATCAGGGCGACCGGCGTGTACGCCATTGGAGCGTGGGCGATGGCGGCAAAAGTGATGATGGCTGCGATACCGGTCATGCAGCCTGTCGTGCATCCGATGGTCAGTGAGGAAAGAATGCGTGAACCGCGTGTTTCAGAGACAAGACCGGTGGCGCGTTCACGTCGTTGTCGCGCCATGATCCAGAGCTGATTGCCAGTATAGAACAGAAAAGCCCCGCCAAATCCAAGCACAAGATAAGCCCAGCGAACAGGGTAACCACCATAGCTGCCAAAATGCAGACTGAAGAAAGAAGTGATCGTTGCAAATCCGCCTGACTGGTGGCCGGGTAGATAATCAGTCGAAAGAATACGACCGCTTGCCGGGTCCATGACTGCAAACCCGGCGTTGGGACCGCGCATTACAAAACGCGGGTCATGCCCCGCGACACGAAGAGTGAGCGTTCCACCGCCTGGGCCGGGCCGTATGGTATAATTCAGCGTATCGGGCTCAAAGCCCGGCGCCTGCTGGGCGAGAGACGCGACAAGAGCAGCGGGTGTCATGAGTGAGACAGCATCCCGTGCGGGCGCAGGATGCGGTCGGGCATGAGCCGGATGGGTCTCGTTATGAAAGAGCATGTTCTGCACGGCATAAATCGGTTCGTGGAATGCAAAAAGCACTGACGTGATCGCCATGACGATATGAAAGGGCAGCGAGAAAAAACCGAAAACATTGTGCAGATCGAGCCACGCCCGGCGCTTGCCGCCTTCAAGTCTGACAGCAAAGAGAGTTCGCTTCAGTGCAGGCAGAAAGGCGATCACACCCGATACCAGCGCAACGGCGTAGGCCAGTGCAACCACACCCATGAAGGGCATCGCCACGTCTTCCGGTAAAGGCAGCCCCACACGCTGGTGCAGGACGTCAATGAAATGCGCCGTTTCCGAAGGCGGCTGTTTCTCCGTAATCAGTATTCCATTTGTATCGAGAGCAGCGGCGACAAGAGGGATTGGCCCATGTTCATGGCTTGTCGGATTCTGGGGCCAGATCAGACGGGCGGGCTGGGTTTTATCTGGCGCCAGTACAATGGTGTAATTTCGACGTGCATCCGGAAAAGCGGCAAAGGCCTTTTCCATCAGTTCGGGAGTGCGGTCGAGCGACACGGGTGCAGGCAAATGGCTTTCCGGTGTCAGCCAGTTTTGTAATGTTTGTTCAAACATGCTGACTGCGCCAGCATAGAACGCGACAAAAAGAAAAAGAGCAGCCAGTATGCCGACCCAGCTGTGAACTTCCCGATAGACAGCGACAATATCTTCACGAAGTTTCATCGGATCATGTTCTTCAGAATGAAAAAAAGCAGCCAGACGAGAGCGCAGCCGCTACCCAGCCCTATCCAGGCCTTGCGTCCGGAAGGAAACAGGAAACAGGTACAGACAGAAACGATCCATACGAATGTTGCTGACCACAGAAGGGCCTGGGCGGAGAGCGTCATGGGACTGCCCGTCGTGTGACAGAGCAGGCCGGCGATCCCCATGCTTCCCAATGCCAGACCGGCTCCCGGAATAATGCCAGCGGAGAGTTTCCCTTTCCACTCGCTGTTATCGAGTGTCATCGCTGTTCACCGCGTGATTTCACGAGAGCGATTCCAGGCGGCAGAAGGCAAAGCCATAACATCAGTAGAACCACGGTCATGAACAGAGCCGTTGTCAGACTCATGATGTACGTAAAACACACCACTGCGCATAGGGTGAGGAGAGCGCCGCCCCCCACGCCCATGCTGCCCGACAGGCGCTGTGCAAAAAATCTCTGCTGGACGGAAGCGCAGTAGAACATCATGCCTGCGAACACTGTGGCCATGCTTCCGATCGCAAGGAAAAGATCAGGCTGCATCACCAGCGATATTCCAGACGCATTGTCAGACTTCTGCCCTGTCCGTAATAGCAGGCGGATACGGCCGTGCAGGTCGCCACAAACCGCTTGTTGGCAATGTTGCGGACGTTGGCCGAGAAAGACAAACCATCATACTGTGGATGGGCTTGTCCAAAATCATAACGCAGGAACATGTCAAAGACGGTATAGCCGGGAATGGACAGTGTGTTGTTCGTATCGCCGTAGCTGTGCCCGGTGTAACGCACGCCGCCGCCAACGCCCGCTCCCCGGAAAGCGCCACGACGAATACGCTGATCGACAAACAGGGAAGCCATCCATTTGGGAGCCTGTGGCAGATAGTTGCCGATCTGGTAAGCCGTGTTCGATTTCGTAACTCTGGGGTCGCTGCGCGTTCCTGTAAAGATAACCGACATATCCCATGGAAGGTTGGCGCGGCCTTCCAGTTCCAGACCTCTGACACGCCCCTCTCCGGTCTGCACGTAACAGGTGGCTGTTCCGCACATTTCACCATCCGATGCGGGTGTGGTCATGTTCTTCTGTTTGATCTGATAGGCGCCAAAAGTAACATAAATACTTTTCTTGTACTGATAACGCAGGCCGGCCTCATACTGATCGCCCGTGGTCGGCTTGAACGGCTTCCCATCCAGCGCGGTTGAGGGATCGGAAACCTGAGGCTGGAACGAAGTCGCATAGCTGAAATAGGGAGCCAGCCCGAAATCCAGCAGATAGACCGCGCCTGCACGCCATGTGAACTTGTTGGAAGATGTGACATAGCGTTGGCGCGTCAGGATGTTGAGCGTGTCGTCAGTCGCCCAGTCCTGCCGTCCACCAACCGTGACACGCAGACGATCAAACTTCATCTGGTCCTGAAAATAAACGCCGTTCTGATAGGATTTTGTGGCGCTATAGACCTGTGGAGTGAGACCACCTGAATAGCCTCCCACTCCACGGGATGAGGGATTGAAAATATCCAGCATGGGCAGCACGAGAGAAGGCGAAACCAGATCGCGGGAGCTCTCCCAGCTTGTGTAGAAATAGTCAGTTCCGACAAGAAGGGTGTGCTGTACAGGACCAGTTTTCACATGCCCTTCAGCCTGCGTGTCCATCGCCACGCCCTGGGAACGGCCTCGTCCTTCCACGGCGCGGCGGTTGACGGTTTCACCCGCGACACATCCGCGGACCGATCCGGGGCAGGCTGTGAGTGTGTCGCCGCTCAGAACGGTCGCTCTATAAAGATTGTCGAGATAGGTGTAGCGGGTATTGTTACGGACCGTCAGGAAGCGGCTGAATTTGTGTTCCAGAAAGGAGCCTGCGAGCGCCTGTGTGCGATCGAATTTGTCCCAGTCGGGTTCACCGATATTGGCGTCGTTGGCGATATATCTGCCTTTTGAGGGCACCAGCGTTCCGGTCCTGGGCAGGAACTGGAAGGTGGAGCCGCCTGCGTCGCGCTGATACTGCGCCAGAAGGGTCCATGATGAGCCGGGAGCATATTTCCAGGTCAGGCTGGGGGAGACGTAATAGCGCCCGTTCATGACGCTGTTGACCTGCGTGCCGCCGTAACGGGCAAGGGCGACCACGCGGCCCAGAAGGGTCCCCTGCTTGTTGAGTTTGCCGGACACATCTCCGGCGGCCTGTCCCTGCCAGTTGGCGAGATCCGTATAACCGGCTGTCTGGGTAAAGAACTCTCCGTGACTTGTCTCGGTGGGTTTCTTGGTGGTCAGGTTGATGATGCCACCGGGCGCAGTCTGACCATACAGAGCGCCTGACGGTCCCTTGAGGACTTCGATCTGCTGAAGGGCGAACGGATCGAAGGAGGTGCGCGTCCATTGGCCTCCTGCCGGCAGGCGCAGACCATCGACAAAATTGTTGTTGGACGAAAATCCGCCCGCACCGAAGCCCCGGACGGAAACCTCGTCAACACGGCTGTCGATACCACTGGGTTCGGCCTGTACGCCTGCCGTATAGGCCAGAGCGTCAGCAATGGTCGGAGACGCTCTCAGTTCGATCTCTTCTCGACTGACAATCGAGATTGTCTGAGGCGATTCAATAATTGGCGTGCGCGTTTTTGTGCTGGCGGCGGCATGTGACAGACCGGTGGCGGTCACGACAATGACTTCATGACCGGGCGTCGGTCTGCTGACTTTTCCGCTCGTGGATTTTTTCCCGTCCACGGTTGCGACAGGTTGTGCTGCCCAGGCAGTCGATCCGAGTGACGCCATGATGGCGACGGGCACGGCGCTGCGTGTCAGATATCGCGATTGCCGCATGAAACTCTTCCGCATTCACATTTTAGAGAAAATGGCTTCTACGAAAATGAGAATCATTGTCAACATCAATATGCAGTAGACATTTTATGATATATTTGAGGGGGAGACGCTTTGTAGAATTTCTTGTTTTTACTTTTGATATAAGGCTGCAATGAGCGGCTGGAGTCATGGATCGCCAGCAGAAAATTTCTTTTTCCTGGGTTCGTCTGGAGACACCCGGTAGATGATGGACAGAGGGAATGAGATGCCATAGCCGCTCATTCCCTCCTCCTTCCCCTTGTCATGGAAGGACAGAGCCCGCGTTTCTGATGGCGGACGCAGGACGGTCTGTTATGGCTTGTTCACAGCACTGACAGGAAAATCAAAAACCACGACTTTTTCCAGGTACGGACCGGCAAACGTCTTGAATGCATCATGTGCGGCGTCGAAATAGCGGGCATCCGTGACAACGGGACGACCGACATAGAAATTCCGGTCACCTTCAGACCTGAAAGTCACCAGATAGCCTTCCTGCAGGCCAAGGTCACTGTTCTCGCCGCTGTTCTGCGGACCAGCTTCGATAGACACCACGACTGGTTTGCCGTCCGCGCGACGGGACAGGCTGGCGAGGGCGAGAAAGCGCTTTGTCACTTCATTGCGTAAGGCTGCTGTCACTTCGGGACGAAAACGAAACATCACCATGTGACGGAGGGTGCCTGGCTGGAAATCCGGCGCCGTGAAGCGCGCGGCTCCGACCGTTGCCAGAACCGACTGGGCGCTGAGGGCGGCTTCATCAAGGACTGGCGCCGGATCTGCATGCGCAATGTCCGGCAGAACGACCCAGAGAGAGGCTGCCACGAGAGGGAATGTGAGGAGACGGGAAAATGTAAGCATGGTGAAGGAAGGCTATATCATCTTGTCTTTCTGCTCCAGCCGAAGGGCGGAAACACCATTCACCGAAGCCTGACGATCTCCGAAACTCGAAGCAGAGATCGTCAGAAGTCAGTTTTTACGCACAGCGACGCAGGTCGATATGCGTATCCTCAAGATACGGTCCGGCCGCATGGAGCTGGAGCGTCAGAACCGCATGTTCGTCCGCTTCGTAAAACGGAAGGTCCAGAGTGGCTTCTCCCTGAGTCCAGCGCATCGGAACGGCTTCCTGCACGTCCCATCCTTCACCTTCTTTGGTCAGATGGGTTGTGATGGAATGTGAATGCTCCCCGACATCAAGAGTGACCTCTCCCACGAGCACACCGAGAAAACGACGGTCGTCTATGAAAGGACCAATGACGTCACAGGGGCGCGAAGCCCGCGACACAATGCTGACCTGAGAAACAGCAGCCGGAAGATGGAAAGTAAACCGGCCATCCGCTGTCGAAACAGGGGCCAGCGACGTGCCATCCGGTAACTGAAGGCGCAGTGCCGGATCATGAATAAGGGCTGGCGCTTCATGAGCATCCGTGGCGACGGCACGCTCGGCAAACGTGTTGAACAGCGGCTCCACAAAGGCGCGATCGACACAGAGAAGTCCTGCGGCGTCGGTTTCCCAGCTTTTGGACTTGCCGGAGAAGGCGGCCACGACACGTTCGTCCGTAACGGGGCGGAAATTGCGACGGTTGCCTGTGTCCAGATAGCTTTCGGTCAGCAGCCCGTTGACGCGGATGACCGCATGCTCCCGTGTTTCGACATGGTAGCAGGTGTAGGAGCGGATGGTGCGGTCATAGGCAATGTTGCGCCCATTGACGAGCATCCGCACCGGCACGAAACGACCATCGAACCACAGGCAATGTTCCGGCGTCACCAGAAGGTCGGTAAACGGCACATTGTCCGCCAGAGCGCCCTTGCGGATACGCACCGGACAGCCAGCCATATCCGGCGGCAGGTCGGCCTGCACACGCACATCCTGTCGGCCCACCCAGACGATTTCCTTCAGCAGCGCGGCTCCACGATCAAAGGTGGGGACCATCATGCCGGACTGAAGGTCTTCCACCGCGACAGCGCCTGTCGCCGTTTCGACGAGGCTGCCCGGCAGGAAGCAGACGACCGCCGTAAGCAGCAGAGAGCCGTCCTCATCCGCCGCCAGCGCGAACTGGTTCACAGTGTCCGCCAGAGAAACCGTCAGCGTGTAGGAGGTGCTTCCGGACGTGACGGTGACAGTGTTGCTGGACGCCTGAACGGTCGCATCCGTGCTGTAAGCCAGCGCCGAGAAATCAATATAGTCACTGGCGCTCATGTTGATGACGGCGGAGGAGAAAGAGTCCGCGGCGTCAAGGATCAGTGTGCCGCTGGAGGAAAACGCGATGGTCTGCGTGGAGAACGCCGCGCCTTCTAGTGTCAGTGTGGCGCCGGTATTGAGCGCTACCAGATCGTAGGACTGGTCGCCGGTCAGGATCCAGTTGCCGGAGACGGTCATGGTCTGGAAGTTCTCGGCGCCGTCAAAGGTGCCTGTTCCGGCAAGATTGACGGTGTTGGAGCCTGCTCCTCCATCCACCGTGCCGTCAATCTCTGATCCGGTCAGGATGTTCAGCGTATCATCACCCGAGCCGAGCAGGATGGCGTACGTGGTGCCGGAGATGTAACCGGCGTTGGTGATGGTGTCGCCGAATGTATCGGTGATGTGGATGCCGTAACCGTCCAGCCCCTGAATGATGCCCGCATTGACGATGGTCGTGGCATACGGCGCATTACCCTGACTGCTGTCATCGACCAGAATGCCGTTATTGGCCCCGCTGATGGTGGCGTTGGCGGCATTCAGGATGTCACCACCACCGATCGACACGCCTTCACTCCCGTTGGGGAGGCCGTCGCTGCCGTTGCCGCCCGCACCGGTCCCCTGAATGGTCCCGTAATTGGTGATCGTGGCGTAACCGTCGATATCGACACCATCGCCATCTCCGGTGTCCGATCCGTCATAGGCCCCGGTGATGGTGCCGTAATTGAAGACTGTTCCGTCGCCATCGGATCCCACGCCTGAACCGTCGCGACCCAGAATGACGCCATTGGCGCCGTTGATGACAATGGCGTTTTCACTGCTGGTAATGGCGTGTCGGGCGCCGGTGATGGTGCCGTTATTCAGGACGATGCCGCCGTAATCCTGAAAATCGATACCGTCATTTTTCGTGGCGCCGTTGATGCCGCCAGCGTCGATCGTGCCGGTGTTGAAGATGACGGCATTGTTGCCGGGGCGCAGGGCGTCCGCATCCGTGGAGATGATTTCACCGTCACCCACATTGAAGATCAGCGTGATGTCGTTTGTGGCGATCGAGTTGAAATCGACGGCCTGCCCATCGGTCGTCGATTCAATCGTGCCGGTATTGATCAGGGCCAGCGCACCGTCGGGGAGATCTGAATCGACGCGGATACCGTCATCGCTGCCGCTGATCGTGCCGCTGTTCTCAATGACCAGCACGGTACCGGACGCGGCGTCTCCTGACGTGTCGATACCCCGTTTTGTTGTCGATTCCAGAGTGCCGCTGTTGGCGATCGTCAGAAAGGAGATTTCATCAAGCGTGGCCGTTACGGTTGTTTTCTTTGTGACCAGATCATCATCATTTGTATAGGTCTGGTTCTGATCCAGAGAAATTTCATCGCTCATGGGGCATCGTTCCGGAAACGGCGGTTGAGATCGGTGGTTTTGCCGGAGAAGCCCTATTGCATCTCGTGATGTGAAATTGTGACTTTTTGGTTAAATCATTGCGGAATCGTCTTTATCGTTAAGAAGTCGGGAATAATTGTATGGTTGAGGCTGGTGAGGGACGAGTTTTTCAAGGTTGCTGGAGAAAAATTCAGAGACACAGTGATTTTGTGGTGGATTGTCTGGGCGAACTCCTGTCCGGTGCGAAGAGTCTGTTTCTGGTTTTGAATTCTTTTTTGTTTTAAAATGAAAGGAGATATTCAAAACTATTATTCATGGCTATGAACGGGATGACACCAGCGAACAATCCGTTCTCCTTTCCATTGTCGAATGACCTCGCCCCTGAAAGCCAGATGAGTCGCCTTGTCCATCCTCTGAAGGCCCCACAGAAAAAGAACATCCGAAGCATGAAGAGGGCTGCTGACGAAGCCGCTTCCAGAGGCTAGGCTTCTGTTGCCGTGGCAATGGACCGCTCGTGCGGATTTGAGGTCAGGGCCGCCACACGAGGAGACAAAGCGTTGAAAATCATCATCGACACAGATCCCGGACAGGATGACGCCCTGACAATTCTCCTCGCTCTCGTCAGTCCCGAGATCGAGTTGCTTGGTGTCACCACGGTTTCAGGGAATGTCGATGTCGATCAGGCGACCATCAATGCCCTGAAGACGATGGAACTGGGTGGTCGTCCCGATATTCCGGTGTGTCGGGGAGCGGAACGCCCATTGCTGCGTGCGCCCGTCAACGCCACGCATGTGCATGGCCGGACGGGTTTTGAAGGAGCGGATCTGCCTGAGCCGGTGACGGCGGCCTCTCCCGAGCATGCGGTCGATTTCCTCATCCGCACAGTCATGGAGAACCCGGCCGGGACGATCACGATCTGCGCCATCGGTCCCATGACCAACCTTGCTCTGGCCCTGTCACGCGAGCCCGCGTTGCGGACACGCATCGGCCGGATTGTCACCATGTCGGGCGCCTTTTCGGAGGTTGGCAACATTACGCCCAGCGCGGAATTCAATGTCTATGTCGATCCCCATGCCGCCGCCATCGTGCTGGAATCAGGCATTCCGATCACCATGCTGCCGCTGGACGTGACGCACACGCTGCATACGAGTGCCGCCCGTCTGGCCCGCCTTGCGGCCATTCCCAACCGTGTCGGTCCGGTCGTTGCCGACTGGTTGCGGTTCGAGAAACGCTTTGAAGCCAACAAATACGGTACGGACGGCGGACCGCTGCATGACCCGAACACCGTGCTCTGGCTCCTCAAGCCGGATCTCTATCGTGGGCGGCAGGTCAATGTGCGCGTGGAGACCGGCAGTGAACTGACAATGGGTATAACGGTCGTGGACTGGTGGGGCGTCAGCGATTTATCAAAGAATGTTCTGTTTCTAAGGGAATGTGATGTTGACGCCGCTTATGATCTTATAGCGGAACGTCTGGCCTGTTTCTGAAGATTTTGGAAGAGGCGCAATGGTCCAGGGGGGATGTGTACCTTGATGACACGAGATTTAAAGGTATTCTCTTTGTAAGAAACAATCGACACACCGCCCGAAGCAATTGGACTCAGGCTTCGAAACATGCCCGTTTGATTGAAGCGGGAGTGGAATCGCCATTATGCTTTGTTGTCATCCTGTCTGAATTTTTCAGCAGATTCATCTTTTTGACGATAGTCAGTAGCCTATACCGGACCCATGCATGACCCCCAGGTTACCCTCGCCTTTGATCCGGAAATCTTTTCAGCTTCCACTACGCCATTCCGAAACAAAAATCTCTGGCTGGTTCCGGTCAATGGCGGGTGCGATCACCCAAAAAAGCCAGCGCATGATGGCGGCAGGTGTCATTTCCCTGCTGCTCGCAGCCTGCACGTCCGCAATCAGTCATAAGACGCCCCCTGAGCAGAAAGATCGTCGTTATACTGTCGATATTTCCATGCGGGATGGTGTCCGGCTGCATACGGTGATCCTGCTTCCCAAAGAGGTTTCCGGTGGAGCGAACCGTCTGCCGATCCTGCTCACAAGAACAATCTATGGGGCAGACGACATTACCGGCCAGATGGATGACCGGAGCGAGACCAGCCCGTTTGACGGCTGGGGAAAACGGCTTGTGGGAGGCCCCTATATCCGGGTTTTGCAGGATGTCCGCGGTCAGAACCGATCGGGAGGAGAGTTTGTTGTCACGGGGCCGCTGGCCCATACGGCAGACAATCACACCTCTACGGATGAATCCACTGACGCTTACGACACGATCGACTGGCTGGTTCATCATGTTGCCGAAACCGATGGTCAGGTCGGACTGATCGGCACCTCCTATGACGGCTTCACCACCCTGATGGGCCTGATCGACGTGCATCCGGCTGTGAAGGTAGCAGTCGCCGTCAACCCGATGGTCGATGGATGGCGCGGCGACGACTGGTTTCATAATGGTGCTTTTCGACAGTTATTGATTCCGCAGATCGGCGCGGATGGAAAACATGCCGATATTTCTCTTCCCACCACCGTCAGCGAGCAGGCTCGCGCTTTCCTGCAGGAAGGATCTGCCGGCGCCTTCGGGCATCATCACGGTATCGACGATGTGGTTTTCTGGCGCGAAATTCTTGCCCATCCTGCCTATGATTCTTACTGGCAGGCCAGAGCGCTTGATCGTGTTCTGGCCGCACATCCTCCGCACATTCCCCTGATGCTGGTTCACGGCTTGTGGGATCAGGAAGATCTCTATGGAGCGCTTGCTGTCTGGAAAGCGCTCCGGCCACAGGGCAGACGCGCGGACACCTCGTTCCTGACGATCGGACCCTGGCGACATGCGCAGGCTTTGGAAGACGGGACCGCTGTGGGCGCTTTGCGATGGGGACAGGACACTGCCGCATGGTGGCGTCAGGATGTGCTGACGCCCTTCCTCGCGCATTATCTCAAGGGAACGCCGATGACTGTAGCGCCCGTCACGGTGTTCCGGTCTGGTTCCGGACAGTGGCTTGATCTCCCGGACTGGCCGCCCGCCACCACGACCCGTCCGCTTTATCTCCTTCCTGAGCACAGATTGGGTTTTACGGCCGGTCCAGGGCAAACGCACACACTGGAATATCGCTCCGACCCTGCTCACCCCGTTCCTTTCATGCCGGATGCAGGAGGTGTGGTGTCGGATGAAACCTGGCTGGCGGCTGATCAGCGCTTCGTCACGGGGCGCAATGACGTGCTGACCTTCTCATCGGATGTGCTGACCCAACCCCTGACGGTGCAGGGCGCTCCGATCGCTCATCTCGGAGCCTCAACCAGCGGGACCGACGCTGACTGGGTGGTGAAGCTGATCGACGCCTGTCCTGCGGCCTCAAGGCCGGGGGCGGGTGTGTCGGGCGCTCTCATGCCGGTTGCGATGGATATTTTCAGGGGGCGATACAGGAAATCCCTGGAGCATCCAGAGCCTTTGCGATCAGATGTGCTTCAGTCCTATCGGATCGTCCTGCCAGAAGTTTCCCATACGTTTCAGCCGGGTCACAGGATTGTCGTGCAGATCCAGTCGAGTTGGTTCCCGCTCTATGACCGCAACCCGCAGAGCTTTGTTCGTAATATCTTTCTTGCCCATCCGGCAGACTATCGGATGGCGCATCAGCGCATCGCTGTGGGCGGCCCACTGGAAAGCCATGTCGATCTTCCGGTCGTGAGCGATGGACGTGCTCCTCCCCTTTACCCATGACAAGAATGGGGGTGGCTTATGTGCACCGATCTGGTCGATCCTGAGAGATCAGCAACGACCGATGATACTCTGTTCGCGTGAAATCCGGGGACAGAGCTGATATTAGCTTTTGACGGATACTTTCTGTGTCGAAACTGATGGCGCAAGGCGGAGGGGGCGTAGCATCATGAAACGGACAGCCGATCTGCCCTGTCATCCACCTCCTGTCGTGGGATTTTCTGACAGCTATACCGGTGGTTTTGTGGATGGTTTCCACGCTCATGACCGGGCGCAACTGTCGGTGTTTCTGGCAGGAAGCGTAACGATCAACACACTGGACAAAAGTTTCGTGCTGGGTCCCGGTCAGGGCATGTGGATTCCCGCCAACACGCTTCATCAGGCAAACTGCCGGACCGACCTGATGTTTCAGGTCGTGTATGTTGATTCTGAATTCGTCGGCCCTGATCTTCCCTGCAAGATGTTCGATCTTTCCACTTTGGTGCGGGGACTGGTGGACGAAATTGTTGCCATGCGCTTTGAGTTCACCATGGATGAGCGGATGTCGGTGATCGCCCGGTTGCTGGTCGATGAAATCAGACGCGCACCCCGGATTGCGGAGCGCCTGCTTCTGCCATCCGATCCCCGGCTGCGTCGTGTGTGCGAGGCGATCATGCTTCAGCCGGGCGATTGTCATGACATTGATTACTGGGCTCGTGAAACCGGCATGGCGCGCCGTACTTTTACCCGGCTCTTTCAACAGGAAATGGGCATGGGGTTCGCGGCATGGCGTCGCAGGGTGCGGGTGATAGAAGCCGCATCCCGCATCGCCGCGGGCCAGCCAATTTCAAAGGTGGCGTTCGATCTCGGGTATGATAACGCCAGCAGTTTCAGCACCATGTTCCACCGGACTTTCGGTGTTGCGCCCCGTACCCTGCGCTTCAATTCGGAGCCACGTTCACAATTGTAGTTCTTTCGGTGTCTCCGACACCATAAGGCTATAGCTCTTCATTTCCAGATCAAAATTCTGCTGACGCTCCCTGAGCCGCAGGCCTGTCTGGCGGCCCGGCGTCAGCGATCAGGCAGAATTTGCTCGTGTTCGGGCCAACCGCAGTCTTGTCGGTTGCTACGGGTCCCGAATGTGGTTAGGTGCGCAACTAAGACTTATTCTTAATATTAACACGCACCGCCGCGCCTCACGTAGCAGAGGCCGGTCACGAAATGAGTGGGGCATGCAGCGCTACAGGATCATTTATTCGGCTCTTTTCTCGCTTGTTCTGAGTGACGCCGCTCTTGCCGCAGATCAGGAGAAAAAAACGCCTGATGGGCCACGACATTCCGGAACGACAGCGACGGAGCAGACCACGGCGGCTTCTTCCGGCAGCCCTGCCGCAAGGCGTGCGACAACTGTTGAACGGATCAAGGTACGTGGCCACATACCGGCAACCGTGGCTTCTTCCGCGACCAAGACGAACACGCCTCTGGTCGAGACGGCGCAGTCGGTTACTGTCATTACACGCGACGAGATGGATGCGCGCGGTGTGCTGAATCTCAATCAGGCCATACGTTACGCAGCAGGTGTGACAGCCGACACCCGTGGCGGTGAAGGGACACGCTATGACCTCTACGACCTGCGTGGCTTTACCGTGCCGACCTTCCTTGATGGACTGAAATTACAGGATAGCCCAACAGGTTTTGCTGTTGCCCAGACCGATACGTTCCGTCTTGACCGGGTCGAGATTCTGAAAGGCCCAGCCTCCGCGCTGTACGGACAGTCCAGTCCGGGCGGTCTCACGGCGTTGTCGAGCAAACTGCCGACCAATCAACGGTTTTATGGTGGTGTGACCACAACAGGCGGTATGTTCGATCTCTATCGTGTCGATGCCGATGTTGGTGGCTTTGCGACGAAGGACGGGCTCGTGCGGTACCGTATTTACGGGACGGCGAATGGACAGCATACCCAACTCAGCAGGACAGGAAGCCGACGTTTCAGCATCAGTCCGTCCTTCACGTTCGGAGGAGACGGTCCGACCACACTGACCCTGTTGGGCAACTATCAGTATGATCCTGAAAACGGCTCTTACGGTGGCGTCCCGCTGGTCGGTTCCCTCAAACGGGCATCCTATGGCTACCTGCCCCGAAATTTCTATGACGGCGATGTGCCTTCCGAGAAATTCAATCGTCGGCATGGCGCGCTCACCTATATGTTCAACCATAATTTCAATGATGACTGGAGTTTCAGCACGCGTGGTCGTTACGATGACATCAGGACGATCTACCGCAGTGTCTACAACAACGGTTATTATGACAGCGACGATGGCAGCGGTGGCCAGATGCTGTCCCGTTCTGCCTATGGAACGCAGGAACATACCTATAATCTTGCTTTCGACAGCCAGTTCAAGGGGCATGTCCGCACGGGGCCGTTGCGTCATGTGATGATGTTCGGCTTCGACTACATGCAGCAGAGAGCAGATGATCACGAAGCTTATGGTGATGCGCCGGATCTGGATGTCCTGCATCCGGATTATCACATGGACATCCCCGCTCTGACACCGTCTCTGGACTATGTGACAAGATCACACCAGATCGGCGCCTATGGTCAGGATGAGATTCGCTGGAAGCGTCTGATCCTGACAGGAAGTATTCGCCATGACTGGTATAGTTCAGACCAGATCGAGCGGATTGGCCAGACAGATACCCATCAGAGTGCTGGTCAGATCACATGGCGTGCTTCGGGTCTGTATCATTTCGATTTCGGTCTTGCGCCTTACATCAGTTATTCGACTTCTTTCCAGCCGCAATCGGGGCTTGTTTCCAATGACGGAGGCGCCACCATGCGACAGGCAAACCCTTCTCTGGGAAAACAGCTTGAAGGTGGCGTGAAATATCAGATCCCCGGAACCTCAGTTCTGTTTACGGCAGCCGGGTTTCATATCGAACAGAGCAATGTTCTCGTTTCAGTCGCCAACACGGGATACAATATCCAGAGTGGCCTTGTTCATTCGGATGGTTTTGAGTTCGAGGCGCATGCACAGCCCTATAAAAATCTCATGATCACCGCGGCTGTGAGCGTCCAGAAAGTGCATGACGACTCAACCGGAAAACCGCTTATCCAGTCGGGCAAGGGAAATGCTTCCCTGTTCGCATTTTATACGATGCCAAAAGGAAAGTTAAAGGGCTTCGGTTTTGGTGGCGGGATGCGGTATTCAGCCCGGGCCTATGGCGGTGAAGCGACTTACGGCAGTGTCTGGCTTCCGCAATATGCGCTTTTCGACGCTTCCGTGGCCTATGATCTCGCCAATCTGTCCAGCTCACTCCGGGGGTGGAAAGTATCAGCCAATGTCCGTAACCTTTTCGACAAACACTATATTTCGAACTGCTTTGCTTACGGTGCTGATGGAGAATACTGTTATTATGGAGAGCGGCGAAACGCTCAGGCCAGTATAGGATTCAGCTGGTAACAGGGTTTTTAAAGTTCACCTGCGAAAATCCATTTAAACCATCAGGAAGTTTTTGATGAAGCTTTTTCAAAAAGCTTCAGAAGGCGTCGCCTTTCTGAAAAAAGGCGACGCCTGAAAACTTTATCAATTCAGACGGGAATGTGTCCCAGAAAAAGATGAATCATGCTCCATCAGGTGGGTTTCAGCCAAAAGATGGAGCGTATTCATTATTCTATGGACGCCAGCGCCTCAAGCAGCGCGTCAATATCGGCGGCCTGCGTGTCGTAAGACGTGACAAAGCGCACCAGCGTGCCTTCCACGCCGGGAGGGGCAGTCCTGCGGAGGAAAACGTATCCAGCCGCTTCAAGTCCCTGCACCAGAAGCTCGGGCAGGATGGCGAAGACTTCGTTCGCCTGTGTATCGAACGGCAGGGTCGCGGCAGGATGACGCAGGAGACCGCGCGCGAGACGCCCCGCCATCTCGTTGGCCTGTCGCGCATTGTGCAGCCACAGGTCATTTTCCAGCCACGCCAGAATCTGCGCGCTAATGAAGCGCTGTTTGGACCAGAGGTGGCCGGCGCGCTTGATGCGCCGTTCCATATCTTCGGCAAGGGTCGTGTCGAAGGTCACGACCATCTCGGCAGCCAGAGCGCCACTCTTGGTCGCGCCAAGCGAGAGAATGTCCACACCGGCGCGCCAGGTCGCATCCGCAGGCGAGCAGCCCAGATGCGCCAGCGCATTGCCGAAGCGGGCGCCGTCCATATGCACGCCCATGCCGGCGTCGTGCGCAAGCGTCGTCAATTCGACCAGCTGCTCAATCGTGTAGACAGTCCCCCACTCCGAAGCCTGTGAAAGGGAAAGGGCGCTGGGGCGGCTCAGTCGTCGCCCGCCCGCCTGAAGGTCGGCGATCGTGCGGGACAGCAGGTCCGTGTGCATCCGGCCTTCCGCCGACGGAATCGGGCACAGCTTGGCCCCGCTGGTGAAGAATTCCGGCGCGCCGCATTCCCGACGGAAAATATGGGAACTCTCGTCGCACAGGATGGCTCCCCATGGCGGCGTCAGGGCCGTGAGCGCGAGACCGTTCGCCGCCGTGCCTGTTGCGACAGGGAAAACCCGCACTTCGGCTTCAAAGACTTCAGAGGCGCGGGCTTCGAGGCGGGCGGTCCAGGCGTCATCGCCATGGGCAGGCGCATCGCCCGTATTCGCGGCCGTGATGGCGGCCAGAATCTCAGGACAGACCGGTCCCACATTGTCGCTCATGAAGTTCGTGCGTATACGCTGCGACCCAGTGTCGTCATCCGGTAACGTGTCACTGAGCGGCGGTGTCTGAGCAGCCTGTTCCATGTCGCCTCCTGCCTTTTGATACGACCCGTCCATTCTAGCACCCATGGAAGGCCAAGCCCAATGTCCGAAAAGACAGCGTCAGAAACAGCCAGCGGTTCCACGGGAGACGCTGGGAAAAATGCTGGAGCCCGACTGATCGACGGCAAGGCTTTCGCGAAAAACCTGCGTCAGAAGACGGCGGAGGAGGTGCGGGCCTTCCACGAAAAGCACGGTGTGACACCGGGTCTGGCGGTGGTGCTGGTCGGCAATGACCCCGCGAGCGAAGTCTATGTGCGGAACAAGGCGCTGGAGACGCATCGCGTGGGTATGCGTTCCTTCATGCACATGCTGCCCGAGACGACGTCGGAAGAGTCCCTGCTGCACCTGATCGAGCGTCTGAATGAGGATCCGGAGATTCACGGCATCCTCGTGCAGCTGCCGCTGCCGAAGCATATCGACCCGTTCCGTGTCACCAACGCCATCGCGCCGAACAAGGATGTCGATGGTCTTGGCGAGGTCAATGCCGGGCGTCTGATGACCGGATTGCCGGGGATTATCCCGTGCACGCCGCTTGGTTGCCTGATGCTGCTGAAATCCGAGCTTGGTGATCTGCGCGGCCTGAACGCCACCGTCATCGGCGCGTCCAATCTGGTCGGCAAGCCCATGGCGCTGCTGCTGCTCAATGAGGGGTGCACGGTTTCCATCTGTCATATCGACACGGTTGATCCGGCGGCGATTTCCCGCACGGCGGATATTCTGGTTGTCGCGACAGGCAAGAGCGGGCTGGTGAAGAAGGACTGGGTGAAGCCCGGTGCGGCCGTCATTGATGTCGGGATCACCCGCATCCCGACAGAGGGTGGCAAGACCCGACTGGTCGGCGATGTAGACTTTGACGAGGTTGCGCCCATTGCCGGACGCATTACGCCGGTTCCGGGTGGCGTGGGACCGATGACCATCGCCTGCCTGTTGCGCAATACGTTGAAAGCCGCCCGCATGAGCGTCGGTGACAAGGCGTGCAAGGAAAGTGGCGACAGGAACTGGCTGCCTTACTGAGGTAATGGAAGGCTGCTGTCAGTTTTCGGCAGTGTGTTTTGTAAGCAGAGCTCCGCCCTGCACCCGGAAGGGATCACTGATCCCTTCACCCATTTAGTTTTAGCAGAATGGGATCAAAGGGACTGTGTCCCTTTGTGGGGCTTGTGGCGAAGCCCCGAAGGTTACCGCAGTTAAAAAAGACTCAGCCATCCAGTTCCGAAATGGCGGTTGCGAAACTGGGTGATAGTGGCAGAAGCGGATTCAATGTCGCCTGCCAGGCATGGTAGAGATCGGCCTTGCCGGGATACACGGCTTCAGACGGATGATTGTCGGCATCCAGTTCCTGAATCCACCCACCCTTTTTCCGATCGATCATGTGCAGATCAATGAAATCCCATATTTTCCGGTACCACGTCTCGTAGGAAGCATGACCCGTCCGCTTCAGCAGGGCCGCTGCTGCTGTCAGCGCTTCAGCCTGACACCAGTGCGGCTTGTTCTGGACGACCGGTTCAAGCTGGAAATCGACAGTGTACAGCAGCCCGCCCGTTCCGCTGCGTGACCAGCCGGCTTTCATGCCGGTGCTGAACAGCCCGATCGCATCGGTCAGCAGCCAGAACGGCGCGTGCCCGTCCTGACGCAGCAGAGCAGCTTCCAGCTTGAGCAGGAGATGGGACCACTCCACGAAATGTCCCGGCGTCATGCCGAAGGGACGCAGGTCATCCGTCGGCTTGTCGCGGTTATAGTCGTCCAGACGTTTCCAGCTCCGGTCGAAATGCTCCGGAACCGCATAGCCGTTTTCACGGGCGAAATGATGAATGAAGCGTTCAGCACTACGCAGGGCGCGGATGCGCCAGATGGGGGCATCAAGCACATCGGCCAGAGCCATGCAGGCTTCCACCGAATGCATGTTGGAGTTTGCGCCGCGGTAGTTTTCTTCATCCGACCAGTCGGCGGCGAAACTTTCCCGGAAAACGCCTTCTTCTTCGCTCCAGAAATGGGTTTCCCAGATATGCGCAGCATCTTTGAGGAGCGCGCTGGCTCCCGCCACACCTGCGACATGCGCCGAAGAAGCAGCAAGTGCGACAAAGGCGTGAAGGTAGTTCTCTTTCCGCTTCTTCTGGGCGGTCTTCAGGGTCTCCGGAGGCGCGGTGAACCACCCGCCATGAAGCTTGTCCTTCAACCCCTCCCGTAGAGCCGTGACACCATGCTCGGCCAACGGCAGGCAGCCCGGTACGCCCCGCATGGCGGAGATTGCATAGGAATGCGTCATGCGGGCTGTGAGAATGGTGTCCGGTGAGGCGTCGGTGGTAAGAACCCCTTCCTCATCGAGCGGACCGAAGCCCAGTTTCATGCGGGAAGGTTTTGAAAAATCGAGGAGCCGCAATCCCTGATGGTCCAGCCAGCGGCGATGCACGGAGCGACGGAGCCAGCTTGAAGTTGGCACCATCAGGGAAGGCAGCATTTCAGCCATTGATGATCATGCCCCCGTTGACGTGGAGCGTCTGCCCGGTGACGTAGGAGGAATCTTCCGATGCCAGATAGACATAGGCAGGTCCCATCTCACTGGGCTCGCCAATGCGTCCCATTGGTGTGCTCTTGCCCATATCGGCGACGGCCTGCGGATCGACAGGACCCCAGCTTGCAGGCTGCAGCGGTGTCCAGATCGGACCGGGCGCCACCGCATTCACACGGATTTTTTTCTCTGCGAGCTGAAGAGCCAGCGCCCTCGTGAAGCCCATTTCTGCGGCCTTGGTGGTGGTGTAGGCCACCAGCGACTTGTTGCCGGCAAAGGCGTTGATTGAAGAGGTGGAGATAATCGACGCACCGGATTTCAGATGTTTCAGCGCAGCACGGGTTATATAGAAATAGCCGTTGATGTTGACATCCATGTGCCGCTGCCAGACTTCATCCGTGATGTCAGTCAGATCACTGCTGACATACTGCACGCCTGCATTATTGACGACGATATCAAGGCCGCCCAGATGGGAAACGGCTTTTTCGACAGCTTCATTACAGAACGTGCTGGAAGAGACGTCACCGGGGATGAGAACGACCTTGCGTCCTTCTGCTTCGATCAGACGGGCCGTTTCCTTGGCGTCTTCATGCTCTTCAAGATAAACGATGGCGATATCGGCCCCTTCGCGCGCAAAATGCAGTGCCGCCGCCCGGCCAATGCCGCTGTCACCGCCGGTTATAAGGGCTTTTTTGCCAGTGAGCTTGCCGCTACCCTTGTAATCAGGGCGGATATGGACGGCCAGAGGCTTCATTTTGCCTTCAACACCGGGCTGATGATCCTGGCTCTGTGGTGGAATAGTGATCGCCATGAAAATCTCCTGTGAAGTGTTGCGTGGTCACGAGGAGAACGGGCTTCTGGCGGAATGGTTGCGATAAGGCTGTCTCGCATTGTTGTGAGTAGCACATATAAAAAATGATCTGCTGATTTTGATGTGTGATCAGCGATGGAATGTTTTGATGTATTTTTAGAAAAACATGGTCATTTGAAGCTTTTAAAAAAGCTTAACCAAAACTTTTATTTATACTGTATTTTATATGCGTGTTTTCAGGGTGGCCGCAAAGTTTTTGGCGTTATTGGATATCTGGAATTCATGAAGGACTATGTGGATTCTCGATCTTCTTTCTGAGAAGTCCCGTGAAAACGCACGGTGCGGTTTTTACTGCACCGTGCGAAAGGTCAGCTATTCGATGAACTGGCTGATCGATGTATTCACTGCGGCAGCCTGCTCGAGCTGCGGCATATGGCCGGTTTCAGGAAAACGGGTCACGCTGATTGCGGCAGGGAGGCCGTCAGCGTCTTTTGTGGACAGAATCTCGTCCTGCTCTCCCCACAGAATCTGGATGGGTTTTTCGAATGTTTCCAGAACCGATCTGAGTGAAACAGACTGTTTTCCATCTGGGAAGCTTGCGGAGGCAATGGTTTTCAAACCACTGACTACGCCATCCAGCCGTTTGTAGCGGATGATTCCTTCCACCATCTGCCGGGAAATAAGGCTTTTGTCGTGGACAAGATATTGCAGGACAGGTTCAAGCGTTTTGCGTCTGTCTGCATCAATGAAACCATTGATGAAATTCATGTTGATGTCCTGACCCAGACCGGCTGGTGCAATCAGGGTCAGGCTCTTTACCAGATCGGGAGAGGATTTCGCCAGTTCCAGCGCTATCGCGCCGCCGAGAGAATGTCCGACGACATGCGCGGCAGGCAGATCCAGCGCCTTGATCAGGTCTTCAACAGTTTTTGCAAATCCAGCTGGTGTGCCGTCTCCAACCTGTTTTGTGGATTCGCCATGTCCGGGCAGATCGAAAGCGATCACATGATGCGAGGAAGCCAGCGCTGACTGTGTCAGCATCCAGTTGCTTACATCTCCTCCAAAACCATGAATGAGAAGGACAGCCGTTCCTGTCTCTTTATTTCCGCTTTCCTGCACGGAGATCTTGAGATCGCCAACGTCCACCGTTCTGCGGGCAGTTGTATCGCTGTTTTTATCTTCCGCATCCCCTGAAGAAAAATTGTCGTTGAAATGCTGAATGAAGGCATCAATCTCGGAATCGGAAACGTCGGCATCAGCCAGAATACCAATCAGCGCACCGACGGGCAGCATTTCCCCTTCCGGCGCAACCTGCCTGCGCAGAATTCCGGCAGCGGGACTTTCATAGCCGTTTGTAATCTTGCTGGTCTCGATATCAGCCAGTTCATCTCCCGCCTTGACTTCCTTGCCGACAGGGAGGCTCCAGCTCGCCAGCTTTCCTTCAGTCATGGCCAGACCGAATTTCGGCATGGTGATCGGTGTGATGGTGCCACTCATAAATCAGGCCTCCTCTTTCACGCGATAGGCAGCAACGGAACGAACGGCCGCTTCAATTTTTTCCACGCTGGGCATGTAAAGATTTTCAAGAACCGTTGCGAAGGGGACCGGGGTGTGGGGAGGCACAACCCGCCGGATCGGCGCCTTCAGGGCGTCGAACGCTTCTTCCGCGACCAGAGCGGCGACATCGGTCGCCAGATTGCAGCGCGGGCTGGATTCATCAACAATCACAAGACGGCCTGTATCGGCCACGCAGTCGAGGATTGTGCCTGTATCCAGCGGTGAAGTTGTCCGCGGATCGATCACCGTGCAGGAAATGCCATCCTTTTCCAGACGGTCTGCGGCCTGATTGGCGAGATTGACCATGCGGCCAAAGGCGACAATCGTGACGTCGTCTCCCTCACGTGTCAGGTTGGCCTCACCGAACGGGATGGTGTACGGCTCATCCGGAACATCCTCCTCATCGTCATACATGACCTTGTTTTCAAGAAAGATCACAGGATCATCATCACGGATGGCTTCGATGAGCAGCCCCTTTGCCTCGTAGGGTGAGGATGGCACGACCACCTTCAGGCCGGGAATGTGAGTGAAGAGCGGATAGAGCGCCTGACTGTGCTGGGCGGCGGCGTTGAAGCCCGCGCCATACATGGCCCGGATCACGAGCGGAGTGCGCGCCTTGCCGCCGAACATGTAGCGGAATTTGGCCGCCTGATTCATGATCTGATCGAGACAGCAGCCGACAAAATCGACAAACATCAGCTCCGCGACCGGACGAAGACCGGTTGCCGCCGCACCTGCCGCCGCACCGATATAGGAGGCCTCGGTAATGGGAGTGTCCAGAACGCGGTCTTCTCCAAATTCCGTCAGAAGGCCTTTGGTGACACCCAGAACGCCACCCCACGCATCTTTCACGCCGGATGTGCCGCCGCGTCCGCCAGCAACATCCTCACCCATAAGGATCACGCGGGGATCACGACGCATTTCCTGCCGTAGGGCTTCATTGATGGCCTGACGAAAGCTTTTCCTGCTCATATTATTATCCTTTTTTGCAAGAGAGATCAGTAGGAGACGTAAACATCCTTCATCAGATCAGCCTCTTCCGGAAGAGGAGCCGCCTTGGCAGCGGCGACAGCGGCGTCAATCTCGCTTTTTACCGAAGCGTCGATATCGTCCAGCGCCGAACCTTCAAGAAGACTGATTTCGGTTACATGCTTCCTGAAATTGACAAGGCAGTCGTGCTCGGCACGTTCTCTCGCAACTTCTCCCTCTGCTCTGTAGGTCATGGCGTCGCCTTCGAAATGGCCATACCAGCGGGAAAGATGCACATGCAGCATCGCCGGTCCCTTGCCTGAGCGGGCGTGTGAGATGGCTTCACCAGCGGTTTCATAGACAGCGAAGAAATCGGTGCCGTCGCATTCGAAATAGGGCATGCCGAAGCCCGCAGCCCGGTCTTTCTGTGTTCCGGCGCAGGCGTAGGAAGCCCCTGTCGCTTCACCGTAACCATTATCCTCCACGACAAAGACCGCCGGGAGCTGCCATACGGTAGCGAGGTTGAGGCTTTCCAGCGTGCTGCCTTCGTTGGAGGCGCCATCTCCATAAAAAGCGACGGCAACGCCGTTATCTTTCAGGAGTTTGTGTGAGAGCGCCGCGCCGCAGATCAGCGGTGGTCCGCCTCCCACGATGCCGTTGGCGCCCAGCATGCCGAGTGACAGATCCGCGATATGCATGGAGCCGCCCTTGCCACGACAGACGCCCGTCTGACGGCCATAGATTTCGGCCATCATGCCGTCCACGGCAACGCCTTTTGCAATGCAGTGCCCGTGTCCGCGGTGCGTGCTGGCGATGGTGTCCGTGTCAGTCAGATGGGCGCAGACGCCCACGCCGGATGCTTCCTCTCCGCAGTAGAGATGGACAAAGCCCGGAATCTCTCCGGTGGCGAATTCGACATGCAGTCGTTCTTCGAAGTCCCGAATCGTGCGCATGGCGCGATAGGATCGTGTCAGGATATCCCTTGAAATCTGCATGACATTCCTCGTTTTTATTTATTCTTGTGCGGCTTGCCGGTATCCGCACCATCCGGGAGCAAGAAAAGAGGTGTTGCAGCGTTTCGGGTAAGGGAGCTTTCAGGCTGGTCACACGTACGTGACGAGGTTAGAAAGAGACTGTCGCGGTATCGCTACAGAGTTCAATGGGAATGCAACATCCACAGGGAGCGTGTAGGTCATGAGCGAAGCCGTGCTGGTCACTCCAGATCGTCTGGCGATGATCCCTGCTGGTCTTCGTGCTTCCTGGACGCGGTGCGCTTCGCTTTACGCCATTCCCCCGACGGGCGAGGGGTGCATTGAACTGCTCTGTGGCGCGGAACTCAGGCAGGCCTGTGCCCGTATGGGGCCGCTCATGAAGACGACGGAGCCGGAACTGGACCGGCTGCATGGCATTGTCTCGACGCTGGATTATACCGTGCTGCTCGCGGACCCGAATGGCACCGTCCTCGCGCGCCGTGGCGATCCTCCACAGGAAAAGGGAAATCGGCGCTGGCATCTCTGGCCGGGCGCCTGTTGGTCGGAGAAACGGGTGGGCACCAACGGCATCGGCACCAGCCTCGCCGAAGGACGTCCCGTCACGGTGCACATGAACCAGCACTGGTTGCTCAGCCTGCGCTATCTGGCCTGTTCGGCTGTGCCGTTTTACGGACCGGACGGACGCGTGGCCGGCGCACTGAACGCCAGCGCCACCCGTCCCGACCCTGAAGGCCGCATCGCCATCATGATGGAAGCGGTGCTGGTGGATGCGGCCCGGCGTATCGAGCGCCGGAGCTTTCTGCAGGCTTACGGTTCCCACACTGTCGTTCTGCTGGGTGAAAGCAGTGATATCTCGCTGCCGATGGTGGCGCTGGATGAATCCCGTGTGGTTGTGGGAGCAACCTTTGCTGCCCGTCAGATGCTGAACCTCGGCGATACAGGTTGCAATGTCTGCTTCGACCTTGGCACGCGTGGACGTGGTGTTCCGGATTTTCAGGAAGCCGAGCGGGCGGTGATTGAGGGCGCGCTGGCCATGTCAGGCGGCAAGGTGGCCCCGGCTGCCCGGTTACTGGGGGTCAGCCGGTCGACGCTGCATCGCAAGATCAGGGCGATGGAAGCGTAAACGGGACGGTCGCCTTATGCGGGCTCTGCCCGCGCCCGCAAGGGACCGCAGGCCCCTTGACCCCATTTGTTGATGGCAAGCGGTTTTCAAAGGCGAGCCTTTGGCGGGGTTAGGGGCAGAGCCCCTGAAACCCCACATGATAGGAAAGTCAGGCAGAAAAGTCGTGATTAAGACTCTTCAGATGCCTCCCTCCTTCAGACCAGCCGCTCGATACCACCCATGTAAGGCCGCAGAACCGGCGGCACGGTGATGCTGCCATCCTCGTTCTGCCAGTTCTCCATCACCGCAATCAGAGTGCGCCCCACCGCAAGGCCCGAGCCGTTCAGTGTGTGAACGAAGACAGGCGCTTTCTGGTCCGGCGCACGATAGCGGGCGCTCATGCGGCGTGCCTGAAAATCCTTGGTGTTCGAGCAGGACGAGATCTCGCGCCATGCCTGCTGACCCGGAATCCACGCTTCCAGATCGAAGGTCTTGGCCGCGCCAAAGCCGGTGTCGCCCGCGCAGAGCAGCATACGACGATAGGGGATTTCCAGAAGCTCAAGAATCTTTTCGGCACACAGCGTCATGCGCTCATGCTCGGCTTCACTCTCTTCCGGCGTGGTGACGGAGACCATCTCCACCTTTTCGAACTGGTGCTGGCGGAGCATGCCGCGCACGTCGCGCCCGGCGGACCCGGCTTCCGAACGGAAGCACAGCGAGAGCGCCGTCATGCGGATCGGCAGTTGAGCCGCGTCGAGAATGTCACCCATCACAGAAGCCGTCAGCGGTACTTCTGCGGTCGGCACCAGCCAGCGGTCGTCCTCGGTGTGGAAGGACTGATCGGCGAATTTCGGCAGCTTGTCCGTGCCATACATTGCGGCCTCATTGACCAGAACCGGCACATGGGTCTCGGTATAACCGTGCTCATTTACATGCTGGTCGAGCATGAACTGACCCAGCGCCCGCTCCAGCCGGGCGATGCCGCCGCGCAGAAGGACAAAACGTGCGCCGGACAGTTTGGTGGCCGTGGCGAAGTCCATCTGCGGCTGGCCATTCTGCTGCATGGCCTCGCCGAGTTCGAAATGCTGCTTCGGCGTGAAGGAGAAGGTCTTCGGTTCGCCCCACTGCTTCACCTGCACGTTGGCTGTCTCGTCCGGACCGGGAGGGACAGAGGCGTCCAGACGGTTGGGCAGCACTTCCAGAACGGCCTTTACCTCGGCGTCGAGAGACTGGGCGCGCATTTCCAGCGCTTCCATCTCTTCGCGCAGGCGGATGGCTTCCGCCTCCTGCACTGCGCTGTCGCCCTTGTTGCGCTTGATCGTGCCGATTTCCTTGGCCAGCGCATTCCGGCGTGTCTGCTTCTCCTGAAGCGCGGTCTGGGCGGCGCGGCGCTCCTCGTCGAGCGCCATGACCTTCTCCGACACAGGCTCCATACCGCGACGGGCCAGATCGGCGTCAAAACCGGCGGGGTCGGCGCGCAGGGCGCGAAGGTCGTGCATCAGGAAGCCTCTTTCTCTTCAGTCTCGCCCTCTTCTGTTTCGGAGGGCCTTTTCGGCTCAACAAGTCGCGCCGAGATAATGGAAATTTCGTAAAGGATGACCAGCGGCACTGCGAGGCCCGTCTGGGTGATCACATCCGGCGGCGTCAGGATGGCCGCGGCGACAAATGCGCCGACAATCGCGTAACGGCGGAATTTCCTGAGCTGCTCGGAGGTGACGATGCCGACCATCGCCAGCAGGGTCAGCGCCACGGGCAGTTCGAAGGCAATGCCGAACGCCATGATGAGTTTCATCACCAGTGTCAGATACTCGGACACCTTGGCCTGAAGTTCGATCTGGAGACCGTCCGCACCACCACTGGTCTGGAAGGACAGGAAGAACTTCCACGCCATCGGGAAGATGAAATAGTAGGCCAGCGCCGCGCCCATCAGGAACAGGATTGGCGTTGCGATCAGGAACGGCGCGAAGGCGCGTTTTTCCGAGCGGTACAGGCCGGGCGCAATGAACATCCAGAGCTGCGTGGAGATCATCGGGAAGGAAATGAACGCCGCGCCAAACGCCGCCACGCGGATATAGGTGAAGAACGCCTCGTACAGCGCCGTGTAGATCAGGTGCGGCTGCTCGCCCTTCTGGCGCATGATGTCGCCGAGCGGCCGGGCGAGGAACAGATAGATGTCCTGCGCATAATGGTAGCAGACCGCGAACGCGATGGCGAAGGTAACGGCGGACCAGATCAGACGGCGACGCAACTCGATCAGATGTTCGAGCAGCGGCATGGGTTCGTCGTGAATCGGATTGTCAGTCGTCGTCACGACAGGTCGTTCCTCGTCTGGTCTGGGGGCGAAGTCTGGTCTTGTGAGTGTTGAACATCCGGTGTGGGCGTATCAGAAACAGGCGCGATGAAAGGGGCGACCCGTCTGTCGCCATGCAGCACCCGTGACGGAGGAAGAATGGCGGGCGTGCGAAGGCGCGGCCACGCGGAGGCGATGCGGCGGGCGATGGCGGGAGGCACCACGGCGGGCGCCTGATCCGGCCCGGTTACTGGTGTGCTGCCTGTAAAGGAGAGCGGTTCTATACCCAGAGGCGATGAGCCGACATTCTCTCGTGGCGGTGGCGGAATCAGGTCCGGCGCGTCAGTGGCGGGGAGGCTTTTCGGTCTGTCGTCGAACGGGCGGCCCTTCAGCGCGGGATCATCGAATGTGCGGCGCAGACTGCCGTCATTGTCGATGGTCCGCATGATCTGGTTACGGACATTGAGGGAGCGGAGCTGGCGGACCTGATCCCGCACGTCGCCCAGATCCGCTTCCCGGACCATCTCATCCACATGCCCCTGAAAATCAGAGGCCAGACTGCGGGCTTTCCTGACGACTTTAGCAACGGAGCGGATGGCGGCGGGCATGTCTTTTGGTCCGATGACCAGAAGCGCCACCACGCCGATCAGCGCAAATTCCGACCAGGCAAAATCAAACATTATTCTCGCCGGTAACCGCCATAATTCTCAATCCGCCCCGACTGCCGGATGGGGCAGGCGGACGGGACCATACAGAAAAGGCAGGTTCTTGTATATTTTGCAAATGCAGAAGAATGCCGCCTTCTGCCTCACATTCGGAATGGAGCCTCAAAATCTTCATATTCCTGTCTGTCGGGGGGCCACAAAGCGGATCACCCGTCCCTGAAATTGCCTGATATGGTCCTGTTTGCAAACACGGATCCGCTGTAAAAACAGACGCATGGCTGTTTATCAGGCTTGCCCGGAACCGGTGTGACAGCTTCATGAGATTTTGCTCCTGAAGCGCGTCCGGCTCATGTCCTGCGACTTCGTGCTGTTTGGGGTTCGATAGCGCTCTCCCTGACGGTGTGTCGGATAAAGAAGGTTTTTCGATCCCTTTCGATATGTCAAAAGCCGGGACGGTACGCCTCGGCCACTGTCAGCCAACCAGAAAGCCCGCATGACCCGGAGCCGCTCCACTTTCCACTCGATCTTCCGCAATGTCAGCATGCTGACGCTCGGGCGGATCCTGACCGCGCTGTGCAGCTTCGTCTATATGGCGTTCGCCGTGCGCGCGCTGGGGCTGGCTGATTTCGGGCTGCTGATCCTTATCCACTCCCTCGCCATGACCGGTTCGACGCTTTCACGTCTCCAGACATGGCAGACGCTGATCCGCTTCGGGAGCGATGCGTTTTTCGATGGCGAGATGGGGCGTTTCAGGCAGGTCGTTTCCTTCTGCATCCGCCTCGACGGACTGTCGGCTCTGGTGGCGCTGGTTCTCAGCCTTGTCGTCGTGATCCTCTACGCCCCAAGTGTTGGCTGGACGCATCATGAGCGCACACTGGCCCTGCTGTACGCCTGCGTCGCGCCCTTCATGTACACCGGCTGGTGTCACGGCGTGCTGCGTCTGGCCGGGCGTTTCCGGCTGGTGCCGATCACGGACGGTTTCACGGCGTTCGGCAAGATGTGCGGTGTGCTGCTGGCTTATGCGCTGCATCTGGGCGTGGGCTGGTTCCTGCTCATCTGGGCGGCGGCCGTGCTGTTCGATTATGGCCTTTACACAGCCTTCGCCCTGTCCATTCTCAGGCGGCGGGCTTCCTTCGGTTATTTCGAGGCGTTCCGGCACTGGCGCTGGAAAGGCGAAGGCATGTGGGCTTTCACGCGGGGCGTCAGTCTCAACCAGACGCTGGCCTCCGCCTCCACGCATGTCGCGACGCTGATTGTCGGCAAGCAGATCGGCACAGCCGAAGCCGCGATCTTTCGGGTGTGCCGGCAGATCGCTTCCGGCATCGTAACGCCTGCCCAACTGATTTCACCGGTGCTGTATCCGGAACTTGTCAAGATGCGCGACCGGCAGGATTGGGCGGGACTCCGGAAAGTCACGCTGTCCATTTTCGGAATCCTGCTCGCCATCTCGGCGTTCCTGATTCTCCTGACGGCTGTGGCGGGATCGCAGATCTTCCGCGCCCTGCTGCATGTGCATGTGTCGCACACGTCGTTCTATATCACGATGATGCTGCTGGCGGCCATTTTCAGCCTGCTGATCGTGCCGCTGGAGCCGCTGCTGATCGTGACGGGCCAGTTGCGGCTCCTCGTCAGAACGCGCGTTTTCGTCACGCTGCTCTACTTCCCCGCGCTCTACCTGCTGACCCGTTACTTCCATCTGACAGGCGCCTGTCTGGCCACGCTGGCCTCAAGCGCCGGGGTCTTTCTGTCCTGCCTTGTCGGCGCGGTGGTCTTTTCCCGACGGCTCGGTCATTCAGGACAGTCCGGCGCGGAAGGCGCGGCGGATCAGTCTGAACCGGCGCAGGAAGGCGGACGCTGAACCGGGGCGCGTCAAAACGGTCCCAAGATTGGGCGCGATCACCTTCACCAGCAGGTAGAGCGCCATATTGAGACGATGCAGGATCGGCGAGGTCGCCAGCGACCGTTCCAGCCAGAGCCGATTGCGGATCGTGCAGAAAGCGCGCCGTTCCTCGGTCTTCGGGTCCAGCCAGGGGTGAATGGCCTTTCGGTTCGCACGCCAGGATTCGTCGATGTCACGGAGACGGCTTTCGGGACAGAGCCAGATATGCCCGCCCGCAGCCGGAATCTGCTGTGAGAAGGCGTAATCATCGAAATAGAGGTGATAACGCTGTGGCGGCAGGGCGATCCGGTCGAGCCACGAGCGGGCGAACCAGAAGCCGCCATAGGCCGCGACACCGAGTTCAAAACAGCCTTCCCGGATCGCGGCTTTCCGTTTTCCACCGTTCCACAGATGCGCCAGATTGAAGTCGAAGAACGCGTCAGGCTCGACCCAGTGCAGGGTTTTGCGGTCCAGCACCTTGCGATACTGTCGCTTGTCCACGCGGAAGCTCATCATGGCGTTGCGTTCGTCCGCGCCGAGACGTTTCCAGCGGTCGAGCAGAACGAAGACAGCATCCTCGTCCGGTACATTGTCGTCGTCCAGCACCCAGACGAAACGCATGTCGTGGAGACGCGCCGCATAGGCCAGACCGGCATGGAAACCGCCCGCCGAGCCTTCATTCTCCGCCAGCCGTACGACATGCAGGGCATCCGCTCCGAATTCATCCCGCAGCGAGGCGAGCGCCTCCTGTGCTGAATGGGGTGTGCCATTGTCCACGACGACTGCGCAGGCCGCCCCGCAGCGGAAGGCTGCCCGCAGCACTTCGGCAAGAAGATGCGTGCGCTCGCCATAGGTGACGGTGACGACACAGGTCCGGTCTTGCAACGGCAATAGCGTCATCTTTCCATACGGCTGGAGGCAGGTTTTCTGTCAGCGATCAGCGCGAGAACCCGGTCACGGCACGCCTGTAATTCCTCATCCGCTGTCGGAAACGGGATGCGCCAGTCTGGCTCTCTCAGGCCCTGTTCCGTCAATGGCCGTACAAGTCCCTGCTGGACAAGCGCCCGGTGCCAGCGGGTGAAGTCAGTCCCACCGGCAAGCCAGCCTCTCCGGATCAGCGTATTGCGGAGTTCCGGTGTGATACGGTCCGCCATGATCTTCAGGCGCTGGACAGGTGGGAGCCGGACCGGGAGCGGATACAGCCAGGTTGGTTTGCCGGTCCGCCATGCGTCGGCGATCAGGGAGGCGCTGTCCGCCGTCACCACCAGTCTTCCGCTCTCTTTCAGAACTGTCGAGAGCGGTCGCCTGTCGATGCGGTCGGGTGTGTGGCGATACCTTTCCTCGACAATTTTCATCACATGATCCGGTGTGCGCGGACCCGGCACGACGCGCAGTTCCGTGCCTGTCGCTGCGGCCAGTCGTTCGGCGCGGGACAGCAGCACCAGCGCGTCTTCTTCGCTGAAGCCGAAGTGACGGGTCGGCCCTCCCAGCAGAACGGAGAGCGGTCCCCGTGTCGTTTCGGCAGAAAGGATGGACCGTGCGATATCCGCGCCGTTCAGCGGCATGTTCAGATGCAGCGTCTGCGGACCTTCCGGATAGTCGTCCTGCGGCATCAACAGGATCAGATCCAGCTCCGATGGCGCTTTCAGACGCGGACGCCCGAGCTGGATGATGAGAGGGCGACCACCGAAGGCTGCTTTCAGACGCCACGCCTGCCTCAAGGCTCTGCCGAAGGACAGGATCAGTGTCGGCTCGTCGGCGGGAATCCGATCATTTTTGGTGAATTGCCAGGGCAGGCCACAGGCGTTGGCCAGCGCCTCGCACTGCCGCATTTCGCCTTTTCGACCGGTCTCAACGATAAGAATGGATGCGTCGGAACGTCTGTTCACGGATGACGCCATCCGGAATTTTTCCTGTTCTGGTCAGAGATAGACAATTTTCTTGACCGCCGATGCGTGGTTCCAGACCAGCGCGCTGTAGGGTTGGCAATAGGCATGGTTCATGACGTGGTCAGGAGAAATCCGGGTTTCGTGAGGCTTTGTTGCCGGAGACGCCTTCCAGTGCACCACTCGCGCGCCTTTTGGCACAAGAGACGGGAGACGCTTGGAAGCCGAACGACGAAAGAGCCGCAAGGCGGAGCGCGACGACAGTGAGTACATCGTGTCCGGTGGATACACGATCACGCCTGTATCCGTGTTTTTCTCCAGCAGCCCGCGCAGGACGATTTCAGCCTGAAGGTTATGGTCCTCGACGAGTGCGCGCAACCACTGCGTCAGGAAAGGCGCCCCGGCTACCGCGCCGAACACCGGATAGACAGGTGCAAAAGCCGATGACCGGCGCGGCGTTTTTTTTGCATTGCTCCGGGTGTGCTTCATGAAGTCAGGTCGGAACGCGCGGGACAGGGTAAGGCTTCGTTCAGTAATCGACACGCGCCGTGACCCGAAGAAGACTGACCCTGTTCGCTCATGAAGGAAAGGGGCGATCATGAGGGTTTCAGGCGTCAGAAAAATCCCCCCATGCGCATGGATCAGCGCTGCGCTGAGAATGCAGTTGCGGGTCTCCTGATCCGGCGACAGGGTGTAAAGCTGCGACAGACCATGAATGCCCGTCTTTTCTTCGACACCCCGCAGAAGAGTGGTCTTGTCGAGCCGACGGAATGCCACGCGCTCCAGAGATTGCAGGAAATCGGTCTGAGGACCGGCAGGCAATTCGCCAGCATGGTGAACGATCACCTGCTCCATACCGGCCTGCGCAGCGGAGGCTACGGCGAACGCACGAGGCCAGACGATTTTCCGTTCCGGAAAAATGAAGTGTGCAACAGAAGGAATGAGAGGGTGATGGGAAGCGCTCATGTCATGCGCCTACGGCATGCTGATAGACCGGCATTGAAGGGGTGTCGAAAACATCCGGGACCGCGGGAGCGTTCTGCGCAGGAACACGGGGGCGCAGCCAGGTAATCTGACCGGAACTGATGAATTCGCCGGTTTCGGTCATCCGTCTGCGGGTCATTTCGATGCGCCAGTAATTGGCCTCGGTGACAACCCGGAAAGCATTCCAGCCTGCGGCCCTGTCCGGTTCGTCCGACATCAGGGATGCGGACGGTGTGGCGATGAGTGGGATGGATGTGTCGGGAATGAAGCGGATCGTGGCGCAATGGGAATGGCCATGCAGCACGAGCTCCGCTCCCGCTTCTTTCAGCGCGTTGGCTACGTGCCGCCATCCCAGAAGCGATTTTCGCCATGGCACCAGACCCGGCGTCACGGGATGATGGATCAGCACGATCCGGCAGGCGTCACGGGTGACTTCGAGAATTTTGCGCAGGCGTGCCGCCTGGTCGCTGTCCACATGCCCGTAGGCCATGAGGGGCGGACTGGCGACGGCGCTGCACACACCGATAAGCGCTATATTTCCAATCCGACGCACAAAAGGAAAATCCTCGACGCGCGGCGCGGTCCACCTGTTCCATGCGGCAAGCGCCTGCTTTCTGGCGCCCGACGTCATGGCGTCATGATTGCCCGGCACCACGACGGTAGGAGCCGGCATCCGCTCCAGCCAGTCTGCCGCCTGTGAAAACTCCTGCGCAAGGCCAAAGTTTGTAAGATCACCGGTGTCGGCAATGGCGTCCGGTGCGAACGCGGCGATATCGTCCATCACGGCCTGCGCTGTCCGGAGGGCGTGCAGCCTGGAACGGCGTCGTTTCCACGACAGCACGCTCAGAGCACGCTTGCCGAGAAAAGCCTTCGGTGACAGGGCTCCCATCGGAGGAAGATGCACGTCAGACAGATGGGCAAGATTCTGAAACAGGCCCGTATCATTCATCATCGGCACCGTTGCTCCTGCGTCATTCCGTCGGTTGTCTCTCCTTCCATAGAGAGCGCGGAGGCCTGTTCTTGATACGGACCTGATACACCATTTATCTCAGGTCAGCGCAGTGCAATGAAAATATAATGAAAGTGAAACACTGTGACACTGAAATAAAACATTCAAAAAAATGACGTGGAATACTATTGTTGGCTGGAGCGCATTGCCACAAAAGACGGGCACATATTCAACCCCTACGGAAACAGTGAGCCATGCTGAAGGTTGTGTTGCCCTTCATAGCCCAGCCGCATCAGACGCTGCATTCCCTTCCCATAGGGATGGAAATGGCCGCCCGTAGCCCGGATGTCGAAGTGCAGGTGGCCTGCATGACGGAAAGTCATTTGCAATACGCCCGCACGCTTGCCTCCTTTTATCCGGAGAGCAAGGTTTCGTACGAACTGCTGCGGATGCCTCACCGTCTGCGACGCAGGATAGAGGAAAAGGGGCCGGGACCACTCGAAAAAATCGCTGTTCTTGCCATGAACCGTTCCTACTTTTCACAGTTCAGCGGCATTGTCGTGCCTGAACGTACTTCTCTCTACCTCAAGCGCATGGGTGTTCGGAAACCACGTCTGGCATGGACCCGCCACGGTGCTGGCGACAGAGCCGTCGGTTTTGCAAAAGATACGCGCCTGTTCGATTTTATCGTTCTTTCAGGAAAGAAGATCGAAAAACGTCTTCTTCAGCAGGGCGCCATCACGCCCGGTCGTTATCATCGCGGCACCTATGCGAAATTCGACATCGTCCAGCGTATGAATCACGCAGCATGTCCGCTTTTCAACAACACCCGACCTGTCGTGCTCTATAATCCGCATTTCTCTTCCCGACTGTCCTCATGGGAGAAATTCGGCGACAGGATTCTTGGTTTTTTCGCACGGCAGGATCGCTATAATCTGATTTTCGCCCCGCATATCCGTCTGTTCGATCGGAACAGGGAGGCGGGAGAAGCGTTGCAACAGCGTTTTTCCGGCTGTGAAAACCTGCTGATTGATCCGGGCAGTACGCGCAGCGTAGACATGACGTACACCATGGCGGCGGATCTCTATCTGGGAGATGTCAGCAGTCAGGTGGCCGAATTCATGATCCGTCCGCGTCCCTGTGTCTTCCTCAACGCTCATAACGCACAATGGGAAAACGACAGTAATTACAGCTTCTGGCAGTTGGGCGAAGTGCTGGATAATCCTGACCGTCTGGCCGACGCACTGGACAGTGCGTTTCTGATCCATCCGCAGTTCAGAGACAGGCAGACGGCCTATTTTTCCGAAACATTCGAACTGCCCGACAACCAGCCGACTGCTCCGGCTGCAGCCGACGCCATGGTGGATTATCTTAGACGTTACGCCTGAGCAATCCGCTCCACACGTTCTATTATATCGTGTCCGGTGGCGTCGAAGCGTGCTGCGCTGAACCGTTCGAGCACGCGCTGACGTCCCGCCTGTCCCCATGCTGACAGCCTGTCCGGTGACCGGAGCAGTCTTTCAAGTGCATCCGCCAGAGCCTGTGGGTCGCGAGGTGGTACTATGCTTCCCATTTCTCCAGTGATGGTAAAGGGAAGTTCTCCCACTGCAGAAGCAGTGACAGGCAGACCAGCCAGCATCGCTTCATGCGCAGCCAGACACAGCCCTTCCCAGAAGGAAGGCTGCACATAGGCGTGCAGGGTCGCCAGAAAGTTTTTGGGGTGCTCAACATAGCCTACCAGACGGACCGGCAGGTTACCCCGTGTGATCAGGTCTTCCAGACGGTTGCGTTCTTCACCTTCTCCGGCGATCAGCACTTCAAAGGGGGGAAGATCACCCCGCTGGCGCAGGAGTGTCAGAGCCTGACAGAGAATATCATAACCCTTGACCGGATGCAGGCGTCCGAGCGAACCGATACGCACAGGTTCGTCCTGTTGCCAGGGCGTCGCCAGAGGGACGTCAGCATCTGCCCGGAAAATGGGCCAACAGGCGAGTTGCGTGGATGGAATTCCCAGCGTCTCCCGGGTCATTTTCTCCACACAGCAGGAGTCGGCGATCCAGAGAGAGGTGCGGGACCGCAGAAAGCGCAGCATTCTGGCGTTGGCCGGTTTGAGGCGGGCTGAATGTTGCCAGCTCACCACCGGGCAGCGCCGACAGGTTCCGATGAGTTGCCCCATCAGGGTCGCGCGGGTCAGGGAGGTCCAGATCACGGTTGGCGAAAATGCCTGCATCTGGCGCATCAGCCAGAGGAAGGCGGCCAGATGGTCGCCCGGAGCGCCATCCCGCACATGCACGTGCAGCCCATCCTGCTCCATTGAGGCGATGGCGCGTCCATCCCGGCGACTGAGTGCGAAGATTTCGACATGATGACCCCGCTCGCGCATGACCCGGGTCACGGCTGGCACCGGCAGGGCTGCTCCACCGCCTTCCACCGAATTGATGATATAGGCGATCTTCAACGCGCACTCCTCTGCTTCCACCATTTTTCGATATGGTGACGGAGATCGATGCCGGCACGCGCTGGCACATTACGCAGGATGCGCTTGGCATCAATAAGCGTGACGTCACCAGCAGCCGAGAGTGTGTGCAGGCCAGCCGTGAAGGGGTATGCGCCGTGGGGCGCGGTGATCCGAAAACTTTCCTGAAACCTCATGGATTCATTTGGGGATGTTTCAGTCGTCAGAAGGCGGATCGCACCACCATAGGTCTCGGTACAGTCCTGCATGGGAAGAGTGAGTCGCCCGTCCACGATCCGGGGTGTGCCGCCCATCCGGCTGCTTCCCAGTCCTCGCCTTAAAGGCTGGGTGGAAACATCCTCCCATGTGCCGAACAGTGTGTTTGCCCGTGCTAGCCGGAGAGCCGCCATCCGATCCGCATGCGGAGAGGAGGGAGCATAGAACATCCACCATACGCCTTCAGCAAAGATCGGAGAGGCGTCGATTGCGGCGTGAGGAAAACGAAATTCCGGAACGGTTTCCCACTCCCATGGGAAACGGCGCGCCCGATAGAGAGTGAGCCTCCCTGAGCGGCAGGCTTCGGGAAGCATCCATGTTTCGCCGTCCGCCTCAAAAATGAAAGGATAGGACAGGTGCCAGGGTTCGGAAAGAACCTTTCCCTGTTGGATGATTTCCAATGCCCGGTTCAGGATCAGGAGATGGATCTCGCCCTTGCGGGTGCGATAGTCATAATGTTCGACAAAGACATGCAGCCTGTCGTCCCGCCATATCCCGAACGGGTCCGCCAGAAAGCGGTATCGGCCCGGATTGGGTAACCAGCGAATGGTGAACGGGTCGAGAGAACCTGTCGCGCAGATATCGGAAAATCCGGCCTGCACGACGCCGACGCGCCAGATATCAGTCTTGAAAATACTCATCGCCTGTATGCTAGCACGATTTGCTGTTTTTCACTTCACCAAGGTCATGCTGTTTTTTGTAAATTTATCTGTGTAATTACAATAATTTTATTTAAATTTCCGAGAGTTTCCGTGTTTTTTTGTTGGTATGGGAATTGTTCCTCTGTGTGATTGCAGCAGAAGATGAAATCAATTCTTGTGTAAATGTCGCTATCGTCTAAATTTGTACATGAAATTTGAATTTTTATTGTTTTACATTGGTATTTTATATAATTTTTGGTATTGAATTGCTCTATTAGGTGCTTGGTTGTTTTTGAAAGATGCGTTGATGGAAAGATGAAATTTTTGTTTCGTTACTTTCCGATAAAGTAAAGTCAGGTGTTTTTGTGAGTGTATATAATTTTATTTTCCATGATATAATCTCTTTAAGATTTGACAGCATCTATTCAGGCAAGAAGAGTTTTCTCAAGAGCTTGGCCTACATGGGCATGGTCCAAAACTGATCCTGTTTCAGTTGAGCCGGTGAGCCGAACACACACCTGTTTGCGCGATTACACGTCTTTTTCACAGAGTTTCTAAAATCATTCTGCGAAATTTATTCTTCCAAAGCCTCCAGAAGAACCATACCAAACCGTTCCGGCGAATACCCATCAGCAATCAGCTTTTTCCCCGCATCCGAGCGCTTCCGCCACAGCGCATCGTCTTCCAGAAGCATCAGCAACGCATCTGCAAACAGAGCAGCCGTTTCCGCTACGGCCGCCACATCTCCCAATCCGGCAATCCCTTCCGCACCGACCGGCGTGGTGACAAGTGGCAGCCCCTGATGCAGCGCTTCCAGAACCTTGTGTTTCACGCCAGCGCCGAAACGTAGTGGCACGGCGGCCACGCGGGAGGTCGTATAGAGCCGGGCCAGTTCCTCATCTGACACAAAGCCTGTGACGGTGACATCCGGGCCGGCCAGCGCACGGACTTCAGCGGCGGGTTTCGATCCGGCGAGGATCAGGCGCACGTCCGGCACGTGCCGACGCACCAGCGGCATGATCTCCCGCACCAGCCAGAGGGCGGCATCGACATTGGGTGGATGACCGAACCCACCCACGAACAGGATGGTTTTGCCCAGCGTAATGGAGCGCACCGTCCGGTCCGGGGTAAAGCAGAACGGCGCGATGGCGTGTGGCTGTGCATTCGGTGCGAGTTCGCGGACGAGATCAGCTTCGTATTGCGACAGATACAGCACTGCATGGAATTGCGGCCATAGCCATGTCTCAAGCCGCCGCATGGTGAGCGCATCTTCACGGGTCTGCCTGTTGCCTGTCACTTCTGCCTCGCGTTCCAGTCGCAGCAAGTGAATATCGTGGCCATAATAGGAACGGCGCGCATCGGTGTTGAGCACCACATCCGGCAGGAAGGCGCGGGCGATGGTGGGACGCATGATCATGACATGGTCAAGATCAGGGCCGTTTTCCGAGATCCACGTCGCGAAGTCGGAGGGACAGGTCTCGTCCACGATCTCCACGCCCAGCCGTTCAAGCGCGGGAGAGTAGTGGTTACGCTGGCGGTTCTCCGGCCAGAATTTCACCAGCCATCCGGCATCGATCAGGGCGCGGATCACGTCCATGGTCGTGCGGGAGCCTGCATCACGGTCGGGCTCCGGCACATAATGGTCGATGATGAGAATGGTCTTGCGGTCCCGGGCATGCGATGCGGCCCGCAGAAAGTGCGTTGCTGGCGGGAAGTGTTCCGCTTCCAGAACGTCGCGCCAGCGTTCCAGCATCAGCTGCCGGTTACGGGCCTGATACGCTTTCACGCCGCTGGTCTCGTCCGTTCCGTGCGAGATGCCTTCGTGATGGATGACCGCCGAAGCCGGTTCGAACACCACGCGCAGCCCGGACGCACGGATGCGGAAGGCGAGGTCCGTGTCCTCGTAATAGGCAGGAGCAAAGGCTTCATCGAAGCCGCCGAGGGTGGCGAACAGGTCGCGGCGCAGCATGATCGACGCGCCGGAAATGTAATCCACGTCGCGCGGATAGCTGTAGGCTGCCCGGTCAGGGTGCGCATCGTTGCGGCCGAAGTTCCAGCCAGATCCATCGTTCCAGATGATGCCGCCCGCTTCCTGCAACCGCCCGTCCGGATAGAGCAGTTTCGAGCCGGTCAGACCGATGCTGTCGTCGGTTTGCAGGCGGGATAGCAGGGCGTCGAACGTGCCGGGCAGCGCTTCCGTGTCGTTATTGAGCAGGTGAAGCCATGTGCCGGACGCTGCTTTTGCCGCTTCGTTGCAGTTCTTCAGAAAGCCCAGATTTTCGCTGCGTTCGATCAGCACCAGCCCTTCGATGGCGCGCAGGGCGCTGACAGCCGGGTCGCCTGACGCATCTTCCGCGACGATCACTTCATATGGGCAGGATGGCGGATGGCGCATGATGGAGCGCAGACATCGCAATGTGACGGGCGCCTGCCCGTAGCCCGGAATGACGATACTCAGAACGGGGAAAGCATGACGGGGAAAGCGAAGAGGAAGGTGGTCTTCTGCGCGGTGGGAAACGTCTTTTCCACGGTCATGAGAGGTCTTCGCTGGAGGCTCTTCTGTGTGGAAAGACGCCGTTGTCTGCGTCCGTCGGGAATGCCGCAGGCGGTCAGGGAGGCGACCGCTCGCAAGTCCCCGGCAGGAGCGGACTGACCCGAGCAGCAGATTCTTCAGGCGGGGGGAGTGTTCAAGGGCTTTGCGGGCGGGGCCGGTGAGCCGCCAGAACGTGCTGTTCTCGTAAGCCTGTATCTGACGTTGCAGTGCTTCGACCGTGGCTTCCGATCGCTCGAAAGCGGTGGCCCGGAGGCGAAGTCGCGTCAGCTCATCCTGTAGGCTGCCCTGAGACGGGTGCGTCTGTTCATTTCCCGGAGGAGAAGCGTGGGGATTGTCGGGAGAAAAGGACACTGAGCGGTCTGGCCTCGGAAACGGAAAGGAGGCTTTCCGCTGTCACCCGGCTGCTAGTGCTGGCGCGTCCCATCGCCGGTGAGGCTCAAGCCCTGTGTCTTCCTCATACAGAGGGACGGGTCCAAAGGGAATGGAGCGTTAATATATCGTATCTGATTATCGGCTCTGGTGATCAGCTTGCGAGGACGTTTTCCGGAATGCGGGCGATCAGCTCCAGCTCGATTTCGATTTCGGGCCGATCGAATTTCTCAACTACGAGCACGGTGGTTGCAGGGCGGTTGTCGCCCAGAGCATTGCTGGCGAAACTGCCGCATGAGGAGAGCTTGCTGGCGTCCTTGACGAGATAGACGACGCGCACCACGTCCTGAAGCGATGCGCCGCGTGTCGCGAGAGCGGCGTCTCCAGCCGAGAAGGCCAGTCGGCACTGGTCGCCGATACGGGACGGAAAATCTCCCGTCCGGGAGTCGAATCCGCGCAGACGGCGCACACGCATGCCTTCGTGGGAATGCTCATAGCTTGGCTGAACAGTATCGAGGCGCAACAGTGAGTCTACGGGAGCATTCTCTGGTCGATCATATCGGGTCCGCATGAGGGCTGTTGCTGCTTCCATTTGGGTTGTCCTTTATGGCCGGGTCCCGTCTGTGTGACACAGACGCACGACATGGGTCGGCGACATAAAATTGTCATAATCTGAAAAGAACGGCAAAGAAAGATGTTTCTCTGGAGAAACGCTATTGGAGCGTAATGATTTCAGAATGCAAGCGTCATGACAGCCGATGATCGCGTAAGGCGATTTCACGGCGGATGTGTCGCGCGGCGCGGACAGGGCGTGCTGATCTTCGGCGCGTCGGGGGCGGGCAAGTCCGATCTGCTGCTGCGCCTGCTGGCTCGCGGCTATGATCTGGTGGCTGATGACCGGATCGAGATGGAGGACGGCCTTGTCAGGGCGCCGGCGGCGTTGCGAGGCCTTGTCGAGGTCCGTGGGTGGGGGATCGTGCGCCGCGCCTTCGTGCCGGAGGTCGTCCCCCATCTGGCGGTCAGGCTGATCCGGCCGGGAGAGGCGTTCTCCCGGCTGCCAGAGGAAGGGCTGACTGACGGGGAAACCGGGCTGCCGGTTCTTACGCTGGACGGTATGATGGCTTCAGCGCCGGAGCGGATTGATGTGGCGCTGGACTGTCTGGAGGGGCGAGCCTTTCTCCTGCCGCAGAGCGCCATGCTGGTCAGTGATAACTGAGGGCGACAAAAATGTGTCAGAGAGGTGGCGGCTTCTGTTATGGTCTGACCAGAGCCAATGATCGGTGTGCTGTTGAGCACCGCGTTCCGGGCATGGTCCGGTCGGAGTATCAGATGGTGTCTTCCAATGGGGGCGCTGCCCGAAAAGTCAGGCGGTACGCCAGCTCTCCGCTGTTTTGTTCTCCATTATAGGGTGTTTGTCGGATTTCAATGGTGACGTCTCAGACTGCCGATGAGGTTCCTCTACGTCAGATCCTGCTGGTCACGGGTCTGTCGGGGGCAGGAAAATCCTCGATTCTCCGGATTCTGGAGGATCTTGGGCATGAAGTGATCGATAATCCGCCTCTTGGCATGCTGGATGAGATCGTGGCGCGGGGAAACCGTCCGATTGCGATCGGTGTGGATTCGCGGACCAGGGATTTTGACACGTCGACCGTGCTGGAAGCCTTGGCGCGTCTGCGGATGAACCCGCATCTTCGGGCAGAACTGATCTATGCGGCGGCTGATGAAGCCACGCTCCTGCGTCGCTACACGGCGACCCGTCGCCGCCATCCTCTTGCGCCGCATGGCAGCGTGAAGGAAGGGATCGACTCGGAGAGGGATCTGACCGGAAAGCTTCGGGCCGGCGCCGATCTGGTCATTGATACGTCCGACCTTTCGGCTCCGGAACTGCGTCGGTTGATCGAAACACGCTATGGCACATGGCACAGCGGCCCGGATGAGGGACTGACGGTTGTGCTGATGTCATTCGCCTTTCCGGCCGGCCTGCCTCGGGAAGCGGATATGGTGTTCGACGCACGTTTTCTGAGAAATCCGCATTATGATCCCGTGCTGGCTCCCCAGACGGGCCTTGACCGACCGGTGGCGGCCTATGTCGAGGCTGATCCGGACTATAAGCCGTTTCTGAACCAGATTCTCGGGATGCTGCGTCTGGTCATTCCGCGCTTCGTGCAGGAAGGCAAGAAATACGCGACAATCGCCGTCGGCTGCTCGGGCGGGCGTCACCGCTCCGTCACGCTGGTGGAAGCGCTGGGCCGGAAGCTGGCGGACATCTCCGACAGTCCGGGCGGGGAAGGGCCGGTGGCTGTGGTTCACCGGGAGCTTGCGCGGCTCGGGATCACGGGTTCGGATTCCGCGGCCTGGCGGTGGGCCAGAAAACCGGCCGATGATAAAGCCGACATCCAGACGGATCTGGCGGAACGGCTGGTGGATGTCACCGTTGTGGACAACAGTAACGTGAATACGGACGACAGAACGTCGGCGTCACATTCCATGGCGCGGGGAAACGCATGATCGGCATTGTACTGGTCACTCAGGGCGCGCTTGGTGTAGCCTTGAGGGAAACTCTGGAACATGTTGTGGGGCCACAGGAAAGACTGGCGGCCGTCAGCATCGGACCGGATGATGATCTGGTGGCGCGTCGTCTGGAGCTGGAAGCCTGTGTCGCCGGTGTGGATGACGGCGACGGGGTGATGCTGGTGACCGACATGTTCGGCAGTACGCCCTCCAACCTCGCCGTCGCGATGATGGAAGCCGGACGGATCGAAGTGCTGGGCGGGGCCAATCTCCCGATGCTGGTCAAGCTGGCCCAGATGCGCGATCTGCATACGCTGGAAGAGTGCGCGACAGCGGCTGAACGGGCCGCTCATAAATATATCAGCCGCGCTTCCCACCTTCCCCTGCAATGCCTGGACGGAGCGCGTCGCTGTTCCGAGGGAGCCGCGGGCGATCAGGTCCATATCTTTCCGTCGCTCTCTGACAGACCCTGCCCCGAACCGCTGCCGTCTGTGAGTCTGGTCTCTGAACGGAAGGTCGCTGTCGGCTGATGGAGACTTCTGAAATGACGCTGACCCGGGCGGTCACGATCGTGAACGCCAAGGGGTTGCATGCCCGCGCTTCGGCGAAGTTTGTTGCCGAAGCCGAGAAATGGAAGGCCGAAGTGACAGTCACTTACGGCAGTGAAGTGGTGTCTGCCTGTTCCATCATGGGCCTCATGCTGCTGGGGGCCGGTGTTGGCGCGACCATCACCCTGTCGGCGACAGGCGTGCAGGCGAAGGAAGCGCTTGAGGCTCTGGGCGCTCTTGTCGGCAGCGGGTTTGGGGAAGATACTGAAGCAGCCGCTGAGGCGGGTTAGAGCAGCAGGCTTCGACTGTCGTTCATGAATGCTGCGTCGCGTAATGATTTGACGGATATCCTGATCCGGTCAGACGCTTTCGTGTGGCCGGATGACGCTCTGATGGGGATGAAATGAACGCTCAGCGCAGTTCCGGTCGCGGAGAAGACCTCGCCAGAAGTGGAATGGATGAGCCGGGCAGCGAACATCTTCTGCATGGAGAACCCATCGGTGCAGGCTTCGCGATCGGTCCGGCGTTTGTTGTCGGAGAGGACCCTTCGCTGGAACCGGAGGTCCGGGTCAGCCGTCTGACACGGGAGCAGGAACACGCCCGGTTCAGTGAGGCGGTTGAGCGTTCCATTGGCCAGCTGAAAAAACTTCAGAATCGCATCGCCCGACTTCCGGAAGAAACGCAGGTCGAGATCGGGCCGATGCTGGAGGTCTACCAGCGTATGCTGGGGCCTTCCCGTCTGCAGAACAGCGTTGTCAGTCGGCTGGATGACGGCATGACCGCCGAAGCCGCTGTGTATGAGGCGACGGCTGAGCTGGCGGATCTGATGCTGGCGTCCAGAGACGAGAGGCAACTTGTCGGAGAGGATGCGGCGGCAGCGGAGCGCAGGGCTGGCGAGTTTCGTGAGATCGGTCGCCGGGTGATCCGCAACCTCATGCGGGAATCCTTTCTCTCCCTGTCCAATATGCCGAATGGCGCAATTCTGGTGGCGCATACGCTGCGTCCGGCCGACGCGGCGCTGATCGATCCGGCCCGTGTTGCGGCGGTCGTCACCGAGGATGGCGGCTCGACAGGACATACGGCCATCATGTTGCGGGCTCTTGGCGTGCCTGCCGTGCTTGCGGTCGAGGGACTGCTCGATCACGTGACGGATGGGGCCACGCTGGTCGTGGACGGTTACTCAGGCAGCATCACGGTCGGTCCATCGTCCCGCACCACGCGGCAGGCGCGCAGACAGGTCGCGGCCTATGCGCAGGAGCGGCAGGAACTCGGGCGGATGCGGCGGCTGTCGTCGCGCATGGCCAGCGGCGAGAAGATCAGCCTGCAGGCCAATCTGGAACTTCCGGCCGAGCTGCCTCTGATCGCGCAGTCGGGCGCCGCCGGGATCGGCTTGTTGCGGACGGAATTTCTGTTCATCAACGCCGAGACGCTTCCTGACGAGGCGACCCAGTACGACATTTACGCCGCCATCGTCTCCACCATGGGATCTGACCCCACGACCATTCGTGTGTTGGACTGGGGCGGAGAAAAACAGGGTGAGGCGCTTATTCGCGCCGGGATTGTCGGGCGTGACTCCATCAATCCGGCTCTGGGTGTGCGGGGCATCCGGCTTCTTCTGGAGCATCCCGATCTGCTGGAGACGCAGTTTGCGGCCATCCTGCGTGCTGCGGCGAAGGGGCCGGTGCGGGTGCTGCTGCCGATGGTCACCGTCGCTTCGGAAATTGTCGCGGCCCGTGAGATTTACGAACGGGTTGCGCGTCGTCTGAAGCGCAAGGGCATTGAAACCGGTGAGAGCCTGCCACCGCTGGGAGTGATGGTCGAAACCCCGGCAGCCGCTCTGACGGCGGGGCATCTGGCGCAATACGCTGATTTTCTGGCAATCGGGTCAAACGACCTGACCATGTACACCCTTGCGGCGGACCGGGCTTCATCCGAAGTGCTGGCGCTCTATAATCCGCTGCATCCGGCGGTTCTGAGGATGATCGGCGAAGTTCTTTCCGCCGCCTTCCTTGAGCGATGCCCCGTGTCGGTCTGTGGAGAAATCGCCGGAAATCCCCGGTTGATCCCTCTTCTGATCGGGCTTGGGTGTCGGTCCTTCTCCATGTCGGCTTCCATGGTGCCGCGTGTGAAGCAGATTGTGCGCAATATCAGCTATAATGACTGTCGTCTGCTTGCGCGGCGCGTTCTGGCCGAAACGGATATCGGAGAAATCGGACGTCTTCTGGATGGTTTTCAGCACGGCTGACCGGCGTACAGCCCGGGAGCTGGTTATTCAGCCGGTGCGCCAGGAGACGGAGGATGCCGACAGCCATCGACGAAAGGCGAGGACGCTCGCAAGCGGCGGACTCAGCGCGGCGTAAAAGGGCAGCACATCCGCCTCTGTCGTGAGGCGCGTGTGGCTGCTTCGGGCGACCTCATCAACGCCGGGCAGGCTCGCGGTCAGATGAGCCGCATGCCGCCAGAGCGCAGCACTTGCCGGAGGTGTGAGCATGGGGAGCACCAGTGCGGCTTCAATGGACGCCGCGTGAGCCGCAGCCTGATAGGCAGGGAAAAGCGGGTGATCCGGCGCATGCCCCCGGAGGCTGGTGAACCGGCCCGCAAAGTCGGGAAGGCTTCCGCCAGCCTCTGCCGTCAGGGAAAACAGCGGCACAAACCCCTTCGTTTTCAGGGCGTCGAGCAGTTCCGGCGTAGCGCTGCCGGGAGAGAGCTGCGCTACATCCACTTCGCCCCTTTGCAACGCTTCAATGGAGGTGTCCCGTGTCGCCAGCCCGCTGACAGGGATGGCGCGCATCGAGAGGATGGCCATGGCCAGAAGCGTCGGCAGCTCTGCCCCGGTAGGGGTTGTGACCGCGACGCGCACGGGTCTGTTCTGGAGGAGCGTCCGCAGGGAGCGGCGGAAATCGACATGTCCCACGACCAGCGGAGAGCCGGTTACAAGCGCGACCGGCAGCCAGCGCTGGTAATCGAAATGCACACGGGAATCGCCGGCCAGCGCGGCGAGGATGGCTGTGCCGGGAACGAGGAGGGCATTTTCACCGGATGCCTGCGCATCGAAAAGATTGGCTCCTGTGACGCCATCCTGACCCGCCACGTTACGCAGATTCAACGGGCCGTCGGTCGGCAGCGTTGTTTCAAGCGACGGGGCAAGAACGGGAGCCCAGCGGGCCGGACCGGTGCCCGGGCTGCCTGCGACGATCAGATCCGGCGTGCCGATTGTCGGAGCCGGGATTGCGGTTGAGGCAGCGTGAAGCAGGCTGTCGGTTTCGGAGCGGTGGGCGAAGGCGCGTCCTGCCAGAAAAGAGCCTGCGCCAGAACCTGCCGTGAGGCCGAGCGCCGCCTTCAGGAGGGTCCGCCGGTTATAGCGCCGCGGAAGACCTCGTGAAAAACGGGTATCGGATGGCAGGTCTTTTTCTGACAAAACTCGGAGATCTCCTTGAAAGATGGTCCGGGTAATATTTTCAGGAATATTACCACTATAAAGTTAAGGCCGTTCTGTGGCGATCAGACCATAGAGCGTCAGGGCCATTTCACCTCGGGAGGCATGCTCATGAGGATCGCCTCGGTGTGGCCGCCGGTCTTCAGGCCAAAGAGCGTGCCCCGGTCCTGCAACAGATTGAATTCCACATAACGTCCGCGTCGGATCAGCTGCTGCTCACGCTGTTCGGGCGTCCATTGCTCCATCATGCGGGACCGCACGATGTTGGGGAAGGACTCAAGGAAGGCCAGTCCCACATCTTTTGTAAAGGCGAAATCCATGAGCGGATCACCGCTGTGGAGGCGGTCATAGAAAATGCCGCCCAAGCCGCGTGGCTCCAGACGGTGCGGCAGGTAGAAATATTTGTCGCACCAGGCCTTGAAGCGCGGATAATATTCGGGATCGTGCTTTTCGCAGGCCTGCCGGAAGCTGTCGTGGAAAATGGCGGCGTCGTCCTGCGCTTCCTCGCTCTCGGGGAACATCGGGGTGATATCGCCACCGCCGCCGAACCAGCCCTGTGTCGTGACGATCATGCGTGTGTTGAAATGGGCTGCCGGCACAACAGGGCTGCACATATGGGCGACCAGACTGATGCCGGTGGCGAAGAAACGCGGGTCTTCGGATGCGCCGGGGATCGACTTGCGGAACTCCGGGCTGAATTCGCCCGAGACGACCGAGACATTGACGCCGACTTTCTCGAACACGCGTCCGCGCATGACGCTCATCACGCCGCCACCTTCAGTGTGGGCGTCGTCGCCAGCTTCGCGGGTCCATGCGGTGCGTTCGAACCGTCCGGGGGCCGTGGAACGTCCCGGCAGGGTGGGGGCGTTCTTCTCTGCGGCTTCCGTTTCGATGCTCTCGAAAGCGGCGCAGATCCGGTCGCGCAGCGACTCAAACCACTGCTGCGCTTCCGGCTTCAGAGGTTCGTAATGCCGGGCGTCGGCAGAGGAAGGGGCGGTGGTTTCATCCATAGCCGGATATCTCCTGATCCTGTCAGTGCGTCCTGTTGGATCCCCCGGTCTGGTCCACTGGCTGGCGCGTATGGGCTCGGTTCCGTGGCGGATGCGCAGAATGCGCCTATGGGGTGCGATATCCGGGCTGTGATTGCAAGAGGGGGTGCTTCGGGGTGACAGTAACTCTCTGAATCCAGATGACGTGTGGTCTCCGGATGCTGGCGTTGGCCGTTGGCCCGTCTGTATGGAAACGGAGCAGAAGTGCGGTCCATTGCTCTGTTTCAAAGATACGTTCGGCAATGTCCCTGATGAATCATGAAGAAGCTGTCGGCGAAGCTTTTTCAAAAGCTTCAGGAACATCGTCTTTCTGAAAAAAGGCGACGCCCAAAACTTTTATTTTCATTATGTAGAACCAGTCCATTACAGAGCGAGCCGGGATGCCTTCCTCCTCTCCCACATTGATGCACAGGCTTGTCGACCGGCTGGAGGTCAAGGCGCGGGAACTGGGTTTTCATGCCTTTGGAATCTGTCACGCGGATATCGGTGCGGAGACTGGAGACCGTCTGCGGGACATGATTGCGCAGGGACACCACGGCACGATGACGTGGATGGCCGAGCGGGTGGAATCCCGGGCGCATCCCAACGGATTATGGCCGGAAGCCCGCAGCGTGATTTCTCTCGGCCTGTCCTATGCGCCGGAGGGAAATCCGCTGGCCACGCTTGCTGACAGGGCATGCGGCAATATTTCGGTCTATGCCCGGAACCGGGATTATCATGACATCATCAAGGGGATGCTCAAGCATCTGGCGCAGTATCTGGTGGCGGAAACCCGGCGGGCCGAGCTTGAGGCGGAGGTGAAGGTTTTTGTCGATACCGCGCCTGTGCCGGAAAAGGTTTTGGCCGAACAGGCCGGGCTGGGCTGGCAGGGGAAGCATACCAACCTCGTTTCGCGGGATCATGGAAGCTGGCTGCTGCTGGGTGAAATCTACACAACGCTCGAACTGCCGCCGACACCTCACCGGGCGGGGCAGTGCGGGAGCTGTTCCCGCTGTCTGGAAGTCTGTCCGACGAACGCTTTCCCCGCGCCCTATCGGCTGGACGCGCGACGCTGCATTTCCTATCTCACCATCGAACATGCTGGTCCCATTCCCCACGAATTCAGGGAAGCGATGGGAAACCATATCTATGGCTGTGATGACTGCCTGTCCGCCTGTCCATGGAACCGCTTTGCCGAGGAATCGCAGGTGATGAAGCTGAAGGCCCGGGAAGATCTGATCTCGCCCCGCCTGTCGGAGTTGGCGGCGCTTGATGATGCTGGTTTCCGCGCCCTGTTTTCAGGCTCGCCGATCAAGCGGATCGGACGCAACCGCTTTGTGCGGAATGTGCTCATCGCCATCGGCAATTCAGGGGATGGTGCGATGCGCCCGGCAGCGGAGAGATTACGGCATGACCCTGATCCGGTCGTGGCGGAGGCAGCGGACTGGGCGGTGGAACGGCTGGCGGGACAGGCAGCGCGTGCGTTTTCGTCTTTGACGTCGGAAAGTCAGGGATCGTGACCCGCCATCTTCTCAAGCGCAGCCTCATTCTCTCGGGGCATGGCACCAGTGTGGCGCTGGAGCCGGAATTCTGGGCTGTGCTGGATGAAATGGCGCAGCAGCAAGGTCAGACAATTGGCAAACTGGTGGAAACCATAGACGGAAAGCGTGATCCGAATCGGCCTCTGGCGTCGGCATTACGTGTTGCAGCGTTGCAGGCCTCCAGATCAGATGCTGTTTCGCCTTTGGGACAGGATAGAGTCACGCCGTCGTCTCCCGATTTATGAAAACTGGCAGAAAAACCGCATTCCATAAGGAAGAATGGTAAAATCTGTCTGGGACGGCGCTCTCTGCCTCATCAGGAATGCGCAGTTTACCAAAATGAAGAACGCTCCAATTTCTTGTCCGATTAACCCTTCAGAAACCCCGGCACTTCTAGCGTCACGTGCCCGGAGAAAAAACGCTTCAAACCCTACGACCTCAGATGAGAAATCCATGTCAGGGAACATTCTACGCCTGCCGCATTGCCCCGAGGCCAGTCCGATGCTGATCTCCCATTCCCTGCTTCAGCTGGCTGACGTTGTCTGGCAGGCAGGTCTGCCGGGCCTTGCAAATGATCTGGTCGGTCTTGCTCATTCGGCCATTGACCGGTCTTCGGACACGACATCGTAAGACGGGAAAATGCCGGAAGTCCGGGCTTTGTCACGGAGGGCTGGCTGGCCTGACCACAAGGGGGCTTTAGTCCCCGCTGAAGTAAGGCTAGAGTCTCCGCATGGCTATCTGGGGCAAACTGTTCGGAACCGTGGCTGGGTTTGCGGTTGGTGGACGAATGGGAGCGGTGCTGGGCGCGGCTCTTGGGCATGCGGCTGATCGTGGGTCTCTTCTGGAGCCGCCGACGGGCGGCTGGAGTGATCGCTGGGCGGCCCGTGCGGCGCCTGATCCCAACAGTGCGGCGGCCTTTGTCGCGGCCAAGCTTGCTGCGGTAACGGGCAAGAAAGACCAGCTTTACGCGCTCTGCACCGTTCTGCTCTGCGCCAAACTTGCGAAATGCGATGCGCCGGTGAACCGCAAGGAAATCGATGCTTTCAAGTCGCGCCTGAGAATTCCGCCTGAAAACGCGCCGGAGGTTGGTCGTCTGTTCGATCTCGCCCGGCAGCGGACGGACGATTACGAGCGATTCGCCCGTGAGCTTGGTCAGGCTTACCGTGATGATCAGCTCATGCTTGAGGATCTGCTCGGTGTGCTCTTTTTCGTCGCACGGGCGGATTGCGCGAAAGATGAAGCCCTGCATCCGGCTGAAATCAGGTTCCTGAAAAATGTGCATAAGGCGTTTAGTCTGAGCGCGGGGGCCTGGAGCCGGGCTGAAGGTGGACGTTCCCGTCCGGCCATGGCCGAGAACGCCGCCTATGATGTGCTGGGGGTTTCCATAGATGCCTCCAATGAGGAAATCAGGGCCACATGGCGGACACTGGTGCGCGCCAATCACCCGGATGCGCTCTCGGCGCGCAATGCCTCGCAGTCTGAAATTGATGCGGCGGTTGTGAGGATTTCCCGTATCAACGCGGCATGGGACGTTATCAAACGGGATCGTGGTCTGTAGAGTCAGATCTGCTGTCAGGTGCAGATAACGGAAAAATCTTTTCAGGCATCGACTTTTTGTAAAACAAGGCGATACCCGAAAACTTTTTCAGTCTTCCACACGCCCTCCACCGTCCGTCGCGCCAAGTCGCCAGTACCCCGCAGCGCGAATGTGGTCTCGCGTCATGCCTTTTTCTTCGATGAGCAGCGCGCGGAGCTGTCGCGCAGTTTCGATTTCGGCGCCGATCCAGACATGCAGATCATCTGACGGCGGGGAGTAGCTTTTTAAAGCCTCCTGAAGAACGGTCGATTTTCCAGCTTCGACACCATTTCGGGGTAACCAGACAATGCGGGCGTCGGCCCTGCTCACCAGCGGGCGCTCTTCTCGCTCGTCCGCAACCTCGATCATGGCCGTGACATGAGTGCTTTCCGGCATTTCTTCCAGTCGACGTGCGATGGCGGGGAGTGCGGTCTGATCACCGATCAGCAGATAATGCGCGTAATTTTCGGAAACAACGAAAGAACCTTTCGGGCCGCCGATACCGAGTGTCTGGCCGGGTTTCGCCTGAGCCGCCCATGTCGTGGCAGGGCCGTCACCATGCAGGACGAACTCGATGGCAAGTTCATTTGCCTCTGGTTTGAAAAAACGCGGTGTATAGTCACGCATGATTATGGATGGTGAGGCGGTGCGCGCGGGGCGTCCGCCCGTATCCACATCCGGCAGGACGGGAGCGTCCTGTCCAGGCAGGGGAAAGAACAGTTTGACATGATCGTCGGCTGCGGCCGAACTGAAATCATGCAGGTCATCGCCTGTAAAAATGATGCGGCGCATCAGCGGTGAGAGCTGTTCGACCCGTGCGACACGCGCCATACGCAGGCGCACGGGCTGGCGGACGCGCAGAGGCGTCCGGGACAATGAGTTCATGCGCGTCTCCATTGAAAAGAGTCTGAATTATTCAGGTTTGTTGAGAATTTCGGCTGTGGCGCGCTTGAGGATGGCGATGATACGCTTCTTTTCTTCAGGACCACATCCGCGCTGACGCATCATGGCCTGTTTGAAAGCATGCCGGGCTTCGTGAAATTCGTCGGAAGCACGCGGGTCTGCATCGTCGACACCCGAGAAGGCATCCCGCACCTCGCCCATACGGCTGCCGATCCGCTTCAGGGTTTCGAGGATGCCCTCAGCCTGTTCCCGGCTTGCTTCGAGAAAAGCCTTGCCTTCATCGGTCAGCGTATAAAGTTTGCGGTTGCCTTCCGGAGACGCCGTGACCTGACCGGTCTCATCAAGGTAGGTGAGGGCAGGGTAAACCATGCCGGGGCTTGGTGCGTAAAAACCACCGGATTTTTCTTCAAGAAGACGGATCAGCTCATAACCGTGCGCGGGCTGGGTTTCCAGCAGCGCTAGAAGCACCAGTTGCAGTTCGCCGGAACTGAGTTTGCGTCCGGCAGGGAAATCGCCTCTGCCGAAACCGTGACGGGAGCCGCCACCGAACTGGCGACGGCCTTTAAAATGTTCGCCTCCTGCATGGCGGGAGGAACGCTGTTTGGATTTATGCTCTTTAAACATATCTTACGATATATATGTTTTAAGATATAACTCAAGACTGTTTTTGTGACGTTGCGTTCATAAATATTGCTGAGTGTAACGGCCGGCTTTTGCCGGTTCGTTGTTCTGTCCGCAGAATATTCTTCTTCTGAACAATCCCAGCGCCAACCGCAGACAACGCGAAGGGTTCAGACAGACGCCAGACACGCGCCGTAGATTGCCCGCCAGCGGTCGATCACGACCTTCGGCGTAAAGCCGTGCTCGTAATTGGCAAGTCCCCCGGAGACAATCCGTTCTCTCAGGATGCTGTCACCCAGTACGGACCGGATGGCGTCGACAAGCGCCTGGAGATCGTCGATCGGCGTCAGCATGCCGTTTTCGCCGGTGCGAATGTAAGCACGCGGACCTGCGGCAGCGCAGGCGACCAGAGGTGTTTTTGTGGACCAGGCATCCAGAATGACGGTGCCGAAAGGCTCGTAGCGTGAGGGAAGAACGCAGATATCGCATGCCGCCAGAAGAGCGCCCCGGTCTGTCCGCCATCCTGCAAAGCGAATCCGGTCGATCACGCCTTCCTGTTTCGCCTGCTCTTCCAGAGCTTCACGCAGCGGGCCTTCACCCGCCATCCACAGGTAACAGTCCGGCAGTTGCTGCATGGCCGAGATCAGCGTCTCCAGACCTTTCGCCGAATGCAGGCGTGAGAGTGTCAGCAGAATCCGTGCGCCTTCCGGGGTGTCGAGTTCCGAGCGCGGGAGTGCGGGGGCAGGCGTCACCGAGGAAAAGGTTGGTGCAGAGAAGATGCGGTCTGTCGCCGTGGCTTTGTCGGCGGGATGCCAGTCCGGATCGGCGCGCATCCGCTCCGCGATATCCGGCGTGCAGCCCACGAGATGCGTGCAGTGCGCGTAGGGTTTGAGGTCGCGGTAGTTGCCGAACCACCCGATGACGGGACGGTTGCCGGAAAGATGGCTGGCGTTGGCGGGCATGCTCGCGGCGGCGCGGCGCATCCAGCAATGGACGATGGAGGGTTCAAGGCGGCGGATCAACTGGGTCATGCGCCACTTTCTCCACAGAGGAAAAGGCGGCTTCAGAGTGTCGGTATCGATGGTGAGACCCGCGTCCTCAAGTTCTTTCAGGCGTGGGCAGTCGGGATGAAGAACGACGGTCTGTCGGACGCCAGCCCTGTGCAGACCCAGCATGACGTCAGTGGAATACAGTTCGGCGCCGCCGTGACCGCGTGCCGCCATGACCTGTAGAATGTGCGGAGCGTCCCTCACATCACCTCCCTCAAAACTGTTTCGGGTGACATATCTGCCTGATGGATGGAAAACGAAAGGTGAAATATTTGTAAGGGGAAAAGAATGTGCGGTCTTTCCCGGATATCCGGCGTGTGACCAGACGCGTGTCATGCCCTGAAAGCACTTTTTCAAATTAATTGACAGAAACGTTATTGCGAAGCGTTCTCATCCTCTGCTAGCGTGCCCTTGCGTTAAGGCTATGAGGCACGTGGATGTATATCTGCTCCTGTAACGGGCTGACCGATCATGATGTAAGCGCTGCGGTGGAAGCCGGAGCGACACGACCAGTAGAAGTCTATGCGGCTCGAAAATGTCGGGCTCAGTGCGGCAACTGTGTCAAAGGCGTTGTCTGCATTCTTCGTGAGGCGTTGAAGCAGCGCAATGCAGCCGCCGCCATGGCGTCCAGGGAAATTGCCGCGCAGCAGGATGGTTCCCGCGCCGTCGCCTGATCGCTTCTGAATTTCAGTTTATGAAAATACAAAAGGCAGGGAGTTTTCACTCCCTGCCTTTCTGTTTGTGATCAGACGGTCGGAACGGTTGGAGAATCGGACCGCATCACACGGATAAAAAAGGAGCGGGGTATGTCCCGCTCCTCCTTGTCGTGGCAGATCAGAAAGCGGCCTGCACACGGGCGGCGACGGAGTTTCCGTTGCGGCCTGCGATGTTGACGAGACCGTCGTTCTTGGTCCGCTGGTCGATGAAGTGGTTGTAGTCCAGCATCACGCGGAAGTGGCGGTTCGGATACCAGTTCAGACCACCCGACCAGACGATCTGGTTGCCACCACGGATGCCTGTGGCGGAGTTGGGCTGGCTGTTGAGATCCGTTTCACTGTAACGACCGGTGATTTCAAGCGCACCCCAGTGACCGGTGGCAGGGTTGAATTCCTGGTTCTCTTTCACACCCGGAGCGGCGAAAGCGCCTTCCTTGTAGTTGTAGGCACGCGGTGTGCCGAACAGGATGTAGTTCGCGGCCACATACCAGCCGCCAAAGTTCAGGTTGCCGAGAGACTGGCCTGAAGCGTTGTGCGAGCGGTTTACACCGATGTGATAATATTCACTCTTGATGACGAGGCTTTTCCAGCGAAGGCCAACTTCAGGACCGGCTGCCCAGACCTGGGACACATTGGTGATCGCGCCGGTGCCGAGCAGGCTGTCTTCGCCAAGGTTGACTTCAGGACGCTGGCTGAGCGTGAAGGAGCGGCCGTGCGTGCCATTGTTCGGCTTGAAGGCCGAGATGGCGGAAATGCCGAGATGCAGATCCCAGTCCTTGGTTGCGACAGGACGACCCGCGACACGGAAGGTGCCGCCCGTCTGGCTGTCGCTGACCGCGCCATCGCCACCGTAGTAACCGCTGGCGTTACGTCCACCGAACTGCTGACCCGTGAAGTAGGCGCCAATCCACCAGCGCTTTTCGTAGTGCAGACCGCCGATCGAGAAGCGCGCATCGCTGGCTGCGATGTTACGCACGATGTCGGTGATGCCCGGACGCTCCATGAGCTCGAATTCGTTCGTGCTTTCGGAGTCTTCCTCGGTCACGCGCGGCTGGAAGTAACCGACCGTCAGGATGGTGTTGCGCAGGCCGGCGTAGTTCAGGTTCGCTTCGTAAAGACCGACGGTGCCGTCGTTGTTGCCTGCACCGAAGTCAGGCGTGACGTTGGCGACCCAGTCCTTGTAGCGGAAGGTGAACGGAATACGCAGACGACGTGCGTTCGACGTGAAGCCGTTGAACTTGCCTTTGGCTTCGCCCGCCTTGGGGCTCACGCCCATGAAGCCACCGAAGTCTTCATGGAAAGCGAGGCCGATCGAGAAGGCATACTTGCCGTCTTCGGACTGGATGGTCGGACGGCCGTTCGGGAAGCCGATCTTCATGCCGCCAACCTGCACGACTTCCGTGTCGGCGGAAGCGCGCTTGAAATCTTCCCACGAGCTGGTGATGCCGCGATCGGAAGCCGGGCGACCATCGCCTGTGGCGTGATAGTTGATCTTCGCAGGCTGGTTGAACGCGATGCCGGCTTCCGGAGAGCCGTTATAATCGTTCGGCGTATGGGCGGCCGCTGCGTGAGCGTTTTTCCATGAGTGAGCTTCGCCGCGATCGGAAGCCGGCCGACCGTCATGGTTGGTCGGGAACGTGTTCCGGTGACGCAGCTCGGAGCGCATGCTCAGCATCTCATGGCGCATTTCGGCCATTTCACGACGCAGCGCTGCAACTTCTGCGCTGTCAGACGTTGCAGCATGTGCGGGGGACACTGACAGGGCTGATGCTCCGCTCAGTACTGTCAGCGAAAGAAGTAGGAAACGGGAGGACAGGGTCATCTCTCTCTTGATCCGGAGCCGTGGGATGACGCCCTGTTAATCTCTGCTCACGGAAAACGGCGTGAAGCTTGAATGACACAGGTATTTCAGTTTTGTTGCACTGGCGGAATTCTGCGGTTTCTAGCCGTATAAAGAGCCGTTTTCGCGCGTATGGACGCACGCCCCACCCACCCATGTGGCTAAAATGCAACGCTCATCGCCGAGGGTCATCAGGGTAAAAAGCAGCTCTTCGATGCTTTCACAGCGGGAAGCCCTGTAATCGAGCAGGGGAAAGGCATGTGGATCGAGCACGCACAGATCTGCCTCCATGCCCGGCGCAAGCGTGCCGATTCTGTTGTCCAGATGCAGGGAACGGGCTCCGCCGGCGGTCGCCAGCCAGAAAGCCTGCGCCGGATGCAGCGAATTTCCGGTCAGTTGCGCGACCTTGTAGGCTTCCCCCAGTGTCCGGAGCTGGGAGAGGGAGGTGCCTGCGCCGACATCGGTGCCGAGCCCTACGCGCACCGGGCGTTCTGGAGACAGTACTTCGAAAAGTTTGAAGAGACCGCTGCCAAGAAACAGATTGGAAGTCGGGCAGTGCGCCAGACCTGCCGCGCTTTCATGGCAACGACAGAACTCCTTTTCTCCAATATGGACGCCATGACCGAAGATGCTGCGGGGACCGACCAGTCCGGCATGATCATAGACATCGAGATAGGATGAGCGCTCCGGAAACAGGCGGGCGACGGTCTCGATCTCATTCAGATTCTCGGAAAGATGTGTCTGCATGAAGAGCCCGTCATGCTGGCGGAGCAGATGACCGGCAGCCTCCAGCTGTTCGGGAGTGCTCGTGATCGCGAAGCGCGGCGTGACGGCGTAGGACAGCCGTCCCCTGTCGTGCCAGCGCCCGATAAGCGCCGCTGAATCATCGTAGCCGGTTTGCACCGAGTCCCGCAGGGTGTCGGGGGCGTTGCGATCCATCAGCACCTTGCCCGCGATCATGCGTGCGCCGATCCGTTCAGCCTCCATAAAGAAGGCGTCCACTGACTGCGGATGAACCGTGCAGTAAACGGCGGCGGTCGTCGTTCCGGCGCGTAACAGTTCACCGAGAAACCGTTGAGCGGTGTTCCGTGCCACCACCGGATCCGAAAACGCGGCTTCCGCAGGGAAGATATACTGGTCCAGCCACTCCAGAAGCTGCCGCCCCCATGATGCGATGACCGGTAGCTGCGGGTAATGCACATGGGTGTCGATGAAGCCTGCCGAGATCAGGGCGTCGCCGTAAGAGACAACAGTCGTATCTTTCTCCAGCGTGTCACGGAGTGTTGTATAGGGGCCGACCTGAGTGATCAGGCCACCTTCCATGATGACCAGCCCGTCCTCTTCCACCAGCAGGGCCCCGGACGGCGGGACGTTGAATGGATTGTCCCGAAAGGTGACGATACGGCCCCGGACTGCGGATTGAGTGCGGCTGGATGTCATTCACGCATTCTCCTGTCTGACGTGAGAACGGACCCGAACAGTCGTGTGGGACCGGCTTTTCAGAGGATAGGAAGTTTTCCGCCAAATAGGGAATGCGGGGGTTCCATGCGCAGGCTTCGGTAGTCGGAAGTCGGGCATGCCGGTATGGGAGGAGAGGGGCGGCGCGGCCTGTTTTCCGTGTCTTTTCATCCTTGAAGAGGGCATGATGAAGCGGATCTGGCGGCGACTGAATGAACAGCGTTCCTCCTCAATGCAGGAAGAGGGAGAGCGGCAGGAGGCTTCAGCGCATTCATCGACCGCCGGAGAAAACTCAGGAAAGACGAAAAAGCATATTTCCACGAAGGAGGCGATACGCCGTTTCCGGACCCATGCGCTCGACGAAAAGAAGCATGCCGATGTGGTGCGTGTCGGTGTGCAGGACGCGCTCTGGTCGGACCTTTATCATCACGCCCTGACGGCCAGCTGGGCGGCCTTCACTTTCTGGGCGTTCGTATCCTATGTGCTGGTGAACCTGCTGTTCGCCGTGCTGTATGCGCTGGTCCCCGGCGAGGTGACGGGCCCGCATCCCCTGTCATTTCTAGACCTGTTCTTTTTCAGCGTGCAGACGCTCTCGACCGTCGGGTATGGCGGCATGGTGCCGAGCGGTGTCGCCGCCAACGTGATCGTGTCGTTCGAGGTGCTGTTGGGCATGATGGTCAATGCGCTTGCCGCTGGTGCCGTCTTCGCCCGAATTGCCCGTCCCCGCGCGCGGATCATTTTCAGCAACCGGGCGGTCGTGTCGGATGAAAACGGTGTTTCCGCCCTGTGCATCCGCATCGCCAACTGCCGCCGCAGCCTTATCCTGTCCGTGGATGTCGAGGTTGCGTTGTCACGGCTGATCGTCACGCATGACGGTCATCTGGAGCGGCGCTTCGAACCTCTCACTCTTGTGCAGGCTCATGTGCCGGTGCTGCGCTTCGCTTTCGTGCTGGCGCATGTCGTGACAAAGACGAGTCCGCTGCATAGCTGTTCCCTGCAGGAACTGCAGGCGGAAGAAGCCGAGATCATCGTGACGGTCACGGGCACGGATGAGGCCATGGGACAGACGGTGTTCGCCCGGACAGCCTATGCGTTTGACAAGGTCCTGCACAATCACCGGTTTGTGGACATCATTCACACGCGGCCGAGCGGCGGTCTGGCTGTGGATTATTCAAGGTTCCACGATATCGAGGCGCACGCCCCGTCTCAGGACTGAGGGGTGGTTTCTGTTCATGCGGCAGGGTGCTGCATGAGAGGTATGAGATCGAATTCATCTCGATGTCATACAGCGCTAAAATCGGGCGTCGCTGCGATTTTTCTTTTTATAAACAATAAAAAACAGAAAGACACTGGTGCTTTTGGCGCCAGTGGACTGCTCAAAACTGTATCATATCCGATACAGTTTTAGACATGAAAAAACACACTTCTGTGATCGTTGAGCCAGAATGCTTGTTTTGGAAATGGCCGTTGCGGTGAATGCTTCATCTGTCCGCGCAGCCTTTTGTTTCGTGTTCGAAAATATTTTTCTGGGCATATACATTGGACTGCAGAAGAAAGAAAAAAGAAATGCAGACAAGTGGCATGAAGTTATGGTCAGTCATAACCTCTGTTATTTTTGGAATTGTAGGTTTATTCCTTTTGTTGGGAGGAATTAAACTTCTTTTTCTTGGGGGTTCGTGGTTTTACGCTCTGGCAGGACTCGCCATGCTGGCCGCAGCTGTTCTGGGATTGCGGAAGCCACAGACGGCAATGCGCCTGTATGCGGCGTTTCTGCTGCTGGCGACTGTCTGGGCGCTGTTTGAAGTCGGTTTTGACATCTGGGGGCTGGAAGTCCGCCTTCTGACACTTGTGGGTCTCGGCGCGTGGCTGCTGATTCCGGGTGTCTGGCGCTCAGGCCCGGCCTGGCTGGCCGACAAGCGGGAAGTGCTCGGGGCGCTGGCGGTGTCCTGCCTTGCGCTGGTTGCGAGCTGCTTCTCGTCCTATTCCATCAACGGCACGGTGCAGGCCGATCGTATGGCCGCCAGCCTGCCCGACCTGCATGACGATGTGGCCGCGGGTGACTGGCAGTATTATGGGCGTAACGCCCAGGGGCAGCGTTATACGCCGCTCGACCAGATCACTCCTGCCAATATCAGCAATCTGAAGCGGGCATGGGTCACACATACCGGCGATACACAGCAGACCGGTGAAGATGTGGTGGCCGGACCGGATGCGGGTCACGAGTTCAATCTTGAACTGACCCCCATCAAGGTCAAGGACACTCTTTATATCTGCACGCCGCATAGCTGGGTGATGGCGCTGGACGCCAGGACCGGCAAGGTCAAATGGAAGTACGATCCGAAGCCGGCGAAGGCCGATCTGGATGCGAACGTGTATCTCGCCTGTCGTGGCGTGTCCTACTACCGCATTCCGGACGAAATCCAGACGTCGTGCCGTGAGCGCATCTATTCACCTGTTGCCGATGCCCGCATCGTTGCGGTCAACGCCGAGACCGGTCAACCCTGCGATGACTTCGGCGACCACGGCTTCATTTCCATGCGTGAATACATGGGCAATGTGCCGCTGGGCTTCCACTTCATCACGTCGCCCCCGATGGTCATGAAAAACCGTCTGATCACAGGCGGCTGGATCTTTGACAATCAGGCCAACTTCGAACCGTCAGGCGCCGTGCGCGCCTTCGACGCCACCACAGGCAAGATCGCCTGGGTATGGGATGCAGGCCACAATCCCGAGACCTGGACTCCGGGGCCGGGTGACATGCTCACGCGTGACACGCCGAACGCATGGGGTGTCTACACGGCTGACCCCGAACTTGGTCTGGTCTATTTCGGCACGGGTAACGCGCCGCCGGACAACTGGGGCGGTTCACGTCGTCCGTTCGATGACGCAACTTCCAGCGCGACTGTGGCCCTTGATATTGTGACGGGTGAACGTCGCTGGCTCTATCAGACGGTCCACCATGACCTGTGGGACATGGATATTCCGAGCGGGCCGACAATGGTTGATCTGCCGGATGCAAGCGGTCAGACCGTTCCGGCTCTGGTGCAGAGCACGAAGCGCGGTGAGTTCTTCGTTCTCGACCGCCGTACCGGTCAGCCGGTTCCGGGTTATCCGGTCGAGGAACGTCCTGTTCCGACAGCCGGTCATGCGCCGGATGATCGCGTCAGTCCGACGCAGCCTTATCCGGCCGCCATGCCGAGCCTGACGCCAGCGGACCTCAAAGAGTCCGACATGTGGGGCGCAACCCTGCTGGACCAGCTGCTGTGCCGTCTCGAGTATCGTGAGTCGGCCTATGAGGGGCAGTTCACACCGCCGCACGTTGGCAAAACCACGATCGTCTACCCGGCGTTCTATGGTGTTGTTGACTGGCAGGGCATCACCATCGACCCGGCCCGCAAGCTGATGTTCGCCAACGCCAGCTATCTGCCGTTCCGTATCAAGCTGGATCATCGTACCGGTCTTGAGAAGGCAGGCGTGCTGCCGAAATGGCAGGGCGAAGGCAACGAACCCGCGGCGAAGGGCAACGCTCTGGCCATCTCGCCAGATTACGGCACGCCGTATGTCGCCTACACCAACCCCTGGCTGAACCCGCTGCAGATTCCCTGCAAGGGACCGATCTGGGGCACGCTGACCGCGATCGACCTCGTGACGAAGAAGATCGTATGGCAGCATCCTGTCGGCACGACACGTGACACGGGTCCTTTCCGGACGCACAACAATCTGCCGCTGCCCACGGGCATGTATAACATCGGCGGAAACATTGTGACCAAGGGTGGACTACTGTTCATGGGCGCGACTGCGGATGACTATCTGCGTGCGTTCGATGTCGCCACGGGCAAGGTGATCTGGAGAGACCGCCTGCCGGCTGGTGGTCAGGCGACTCCCATGAGCTATGAAGTCGACGGCAGGCAGTACGTGCTGATTGCTGCCGGTGGTCATGGTGGTCTGGGTACCCGTTCAGGCGATTACATCCTCGCCTACACACTGGACGGCGCTGCGAAGTAACAAGGCGCAGGGACGGACAGAAGCGGCGGTAGTCGTCCGCTTCTGTCCGTCATCTCTTCTGTTTATCTGAACTGGTTTCAACAAGGAGTGCGTAAGTCACACTGGTGACTCATGCCCTCCTGACTATTCCGGAATGAAATCAATGCACTCTACAGAAAGCGCATTCTGGCGCCGTCGGCTGGTGCCATGTGTTCTGGCTTCGGCTGCTCTCAGCTTTGTTCCTGTCATGCGTGCGAAGGCTGCGGATGTCACGCTCGGGATCATTGGTCCGCACGAGTATGACCTGCCGGTCGATTTCAAGCCTTTCAACGTGCTGGTGCAGTACGGTGATGGCAATGCTGCCGGTAATTACTACAATTCCGTCGGTCAGCGTAAACCCGGAGAAGGCAGTCATACCTGGTCCGGTATGACGAAATATGTGCATTTCCGCACTTTCGACGCCATTCCCCATGTCGGCTTTGCTTTCGAAATTATTCAGACGGAAAACTACACTCTTGCCAATGGCACCAACTATGGTGGACTTGGCCCGACGATTGTGGGGCCCGCCGCGTGGTTCAAACCGAACGCACACAGTACGGTCGGCATACAGACCTTCTTGCAGACCAATTCAGGTACGCGTGATTCGCTGACGCCGGGTTACTGGTCGAACATTTCCAGTATTATCTTTGATTATGAATGGAAACATTTCAGCTTCGATGGTGACGTCGGAACGGTTGTGGGCGGTGGGAAGCACAAGACTGGAGAACACAGCTATTCTCCGGGCGTGGTGTTCTACAGCAATCTGCGTTTCAGCTGGAAAGCCACCAGGCTTGTCGAGCCATTTTTTGCGTTTGACTGGCAGAATGTGACCGGCACCTATGACAGGACGGCGGATCGTTATGTGGATGATTCCAATAGCCGGGAAGTCGCGCTTGGTGCCGGTATCATGTTTAATATTTCTCGGGATTTCAGTCTGACAGCGCGATACAGTCATTCCGTGGACGGGCGGAATGTACCGGAAAGCAACGCTTATTACATCAAGCTTGTCTATCTCTGGCCCTGAAGCCTGATTATGAAACTGCTTTTAAATAAGGCAGAGGTTTTTGATGAATGTTTTTACAAAAATCTTCAGTGAGCATCGCCTTTCCGAAAAAGACGATGCTCTGTAAGCCTCTTATTCTGAGTGAGAGTTTTTCGTCTCCAGCCATCCGCCGGAAAATCCGGCGCGTTGCAGGCCTGTGCGGATATACGGGTTGCGCTTCATGACATTCCACACAAACCCGTCCCGCCAGTTTTCGATCATGAGCAGAATAGGCCCCTGATCGATTCCGACATACTCCCGATCAGACCAGAATGTTTTGCCATCCTGAAAGCTGGGATTGAAGGCGTCGACAAAACCGTATTTGCCGTAAACCTGTTTTCCATACCGGCTTTTCATCTCGCGTATGGCGGGGAGCACAATTTCCGGTGCGAAGGCGATGGAACCGATGGCGGCGGTGGGAGCGATCGTTCCATCATCCTGTACATAGTCCCGGCCTGTCCCACGGGCGACATACGACATGAAGCGCTTGTCCTTGCCGTCCACCTTCTGTGTGATTTCACCGGGACCATCGGAGGCGGTCAGTCCCCAGACAGTCGCGCTGTAATCGTGCCACCCGCCGGGATTGGCCATGGCGTAGGCACGTTGGGCATAGGCCGCGCGACGACTGTTCTCGAAATAATCAACACTTTTTCCACGGACCCATTCATCCTGAATGCCCCGGAAGTCAATCCAGGCATGGCTGTACTGATGCCCGAAAAGGGGAGCGAAATTCAGGAAGGTCTGGCCGTAATACTCGCCCCAGCGCTTGTCATTGGTGCTGAGCCATGCCTGCCACGATGCCGGGGTCAGGGCATGATCATGCTCGGGCGAACCCAACCCGAGGATGTAGGCCATCATGCCTTCGCTGTAGCCTTCCCAGTAATTCGGGATGAACTGGTGCTCTGGCCCCCAGCCCATGCTCAGGCGATTGTCGGGGCGTTTCATCCACTGCCAGTCAACCCGTTTGTAAAGGCTTTCAGCCAGACTGCGGATTTCCGTTTCCTGTGGTGTATTCCGGTCATAGAAACTCTGCGAAAACAGAATGCCCTGCATCAGAAGCGCCGTGTCGATGCTGGAAAGCTCAATGTCCGGGTTCAGGCGCAGTCCTGTTTTCGGGTCAAGGAAGTGATAGAAAAATCCGTGAAACCCGGAGGCCTGATCCCTGGAGGCATTTTCGGGTAGGTGGGACAGATAACGCAGGGTGGTCAGCGTGCGCTCGGCGGCCTGTTCCCGTGTGATGTAATGGCGCTCGGCCCCGATGCCGTATGCTGTCAGACCGAAGCCGATGGATGCGACGCTGTCGAAGGTCTGCGGGGAGGGGTAGCGATCGGGGATCAGCCCGGTCTGCGGGTCGGCGGCCTCCCAGAACCAGAGAAAGGTGCGGTGCTCCAGGTCATCGACCATGGCGCGATCGCCCGTGGTCATTCTGACGACCGAGGGAGGGGCCGCTGTCTGGTTGGCCTGTGCCTGAGAGGAGAGACCTGCAAGTATCAGGCTCACTGCGCAAAGTCGGGATTTACGAGCGATAGTCATTCTGCTTCCTGTGTGACCGTTTGTTCCGGGCCAGCGAACAAACGGGCAGACAGTAGACTAGCCTCTGCTTTTAACGAAGCGCATGGCTCCCATTGCGGGGCGATTTTTACACTTTATGACAAAGAGAGTGTTGCTGCGCGCTTTCTCTGCGTTGTGGCTGTTTTGCTGGTGTTATGTAGGCTTCACCTGAATGCCAAACGCATAAAGCGGTTTAAGCGGTGTGTTTCTGATACAGATGGTCAATCGTTTGGCGCAAGAAACAAGATCAGACGCGGAGAGAAAGCGGGCTTCTCTCCTGCACCCGGAAGGGGGCACATCCCCCTTCATCTCGTGTTGTTTGCCAAAGCGGGATCAAAGGGCCTGAGTCCTTTGTGGGGGGGCGGGGCAAAGCCCCGAAATATCGCCCCAGCAGGACAGACACTTATTTCTCCACCCAGCCGCCCATCCCGCACAGGATTCCCCAGTGTTCTTCCGACACAGGCACGACGGAAAGGCGGGACTGCCTGACCAGAGCGAGTTCGGCCAGATCGGGGGAAGCCTTGATCTCTGCAAGCGTTACCGGGCGGGGCATGGGACCGACGGCCTTCACATCCACACAAACCCATGACTCGCTTTCGGCGGACGGGTCCGGATAGGCCTCCTTCACAACCTCGACCACACCGACAATCTCACGCCCGACATTGGAGTGGTAGAAGAACGCGCGGTCACCTTTCTTCATGGCCGCGAGATTCTTCTTCGCCTGATGATTGCGGACACCGGTCCATGGCTCGACGTCGTTGACGACCTGCTCATCCCACGAGAAGGCGTCGGGCTCCGATTTGACCAGCCAGTAGTTCCGGCTCATTCGGCCAGTTTTCCGTCACGGAAAACCGTGCGCAGGGGGCGGATGATCACGCTTTCAAACAGGCCTACCTTTGCATACGGGTCGGCGGCGGCGAAGCCTTCGGCTTCCGCCTTGTCCGCGGCTTCCAGCATGACGATGCTGCCGGAGGGCTTGCCGTCCGGCCCCATCATCGGTCCGGCGAACTGGATGCGGTCGACATAGGTCTTGAGGAAGGCGAGATGATCCGGCCGTGTGGCCGAGCGGGTTTCGAACTGGCCGGGTTTGTCGGTGCAGATGATGGCGAACAGCATAGGGGGCTCCGGGTTGAAATGAGGGAGTGCCGCCCATGCAGCGGGCACCCCGTGCCAATATCCGCATGATAGTGTAGGAAGACAGCCCGCACGACCCCCTGCATGATCATCAGGGCCTGATTGCGTGCCGTCTTCCGTGCTCGCGGGCGGTGCGCCATAAGGAATGGTTTACCCACATGGGCGTATTGATGCGCCCTGCCAATGAACGGACGGACCTTGAGCGCGACGCCGACACTGACAGAGCGGGCCGGAGCCCTGTTTCACCGCTATGCCAACCCCGGCCGCTTTCTGCGTCTGGGCGACAGGATACAGCCCTGGCTGACATGGTCCGCCGTGATCATCACGCTGATCGGGTTGAGTTGGGGGCTGTTCTTCTCCCCGGCCGACTGGCAGCAGGGTGACTCGGTGCGGATCATGTACGTACATGTTCCCTGCGCCTGGCTGTCGTCCTCAGGCTATTTCGCGCTGGCAGTCTGTTCAGTGCTCTCTCTGGTGTGGAAGCATCCGCTGGCGGACCTTGCCGCTGTCGAGATCGGTCCGGTCGGCGCATGTGTAACAGCGACGTGTCTGGCGACCGGGTCGCTGTGGGGCAAGCCGATGTGGGGCACATGGTGGGTCTGGGACGCCCGGCTGACTTCCGTGCTGGTGCTCTTCTTTCTCTATCTCGGTCACATCGCCCTGATCCACGCCTTCGACGATCAGCAGCGCGGCTATCGTGCGGCGGCTATTCTGGCGCTGGCCGGAGCGGTGGATCTGCCGATCATCAAGTTCAGTGTGCAGTGGTGGAATACGCTGCATCAGCCCGCCAGCATCACCCTGACCGGCGCGCCGACCATGTCCCAGACCATGCTCTGGCCCCTGCTGATTTCCACTCTCGGTTTCACGCTGGGCTTTGCCGCGATTGTTGTTGCACGTCTGCGGGCCGGTGTGATGGAAAGCCGTATCCGCAGTCTGCTCTCAAGCCCGCGTCGGGCTTCATCCGGGGAAGCATCCGCATGACCCACCTGCCTTATATTCTGGCGTCCTACGGGTTGGCGGGGAGTCTGGCTGTCATCCTGTCCGTCGGGGCGGCGCTGCGCCTGAAGCGTGATCGGGTCAAGCTGGCGTCGCTGGAAGCAGCCCGGGGTCGGTCGCAGGGAGGAAAACGCGCATGAAGCGTAAAACCCGTCGTCTCTGGCTTGTCATTGCCTGCGTGGCCGGACTTGGCACCGCCGCCGGTCTGACGCTTTCGGCCTTTTCCTCCAACATCCAGCTTTTCATGGCCCCGTCTCAGGTGGTGGACCATCCTCCGGCGGCGGATCGCACGATCCGGCTTGGCGGCATGGTCGTGGCGGGATCGGTGAAGCGCGAGCGTCAGGGCGAGACCCCGATCAACCTGTTTCAGGTGACGGACGGGCAGGCGGCGGTGACCGTACGCTTTGAGGGGATTCTGCCGGACCTGTTCCGTGAGGGACAGAGTGTGGTGGCCGTGGGGTCTCTGGAGCCTGACACGACCTTCGTGGCGTCCGAAGTGCTGGCCAAGCATGACGAGACCTACATGCCGAAGGAAGTGGCGGAAGCATTGCAGAAATCGGGGAAATGGAACCCGAAATTCGGCCCGCCGCCCGATGCTGCAAGCTGGAACGCCATGACCGGCAAGGATACAGCGGCCGGGAAGAACTGATGCCTTCCCATTGTCTGGTTTCCAGAAGCACCCCCTTCCCGGCGGAGGCTGGCGTTCCGCGCCGTAGGAGACGGAGTGGTTCCGATCCCCTTCTGATTCATTTTCATGCACGGTTTCCGGAGGCGCGCCTCTGGCGGGGACTGAGGGGCAGAGCCCCCATTTCCTGTTTGTCCAAAAAGAGAAGTGAGGCCTTATGAGCCCCGAACTTGGTCGTTTCGCGCTGGCGCTGGCCTGCGTGTTCGCGCTGGCGCAGGCTATCCTGCCGATGCAGGGCGCACGCAGGCGTGACCGTCGTCTGATGGCGCTCGCACCCGGTCTGGCGCTGGGACAGCTCATAGCGCTGGTCGCCTCCTTTCTCTGTCTCGTGAATGCGGCGGTGACCAACGATTTCTCGGTGGCGAACATTCTTGAGAACAGCTCGGTGACCAAGCCGCTGCTCTACAAGATCACCGGTGTCTGGGGAAACCACGAAGGGTCCATCCTGCTCTGGGCGCTGATCCTTGGTATCTGTGGTGCTGCGGTGGCGGCGTTCGGTCGGAACCTGCCGTCGGCCCTGCGGGCGCGGGTGATTGGTGTGCTGGGTGGCGTGGCCGCCGGGTTCGAGCTGTTCTGCCTGACGACCTCTGATCCATTCGACCGGGTCTGGCCGGCGCCGCTCGACGGACAGGGTATGAACCCGCTGTTGCAGGACCCCGGTCTCGCGTTCCATCCGCCGATTCTCTACACGGGCTATGTCGGTTTCGCCGTGCCGTTCGCCTTCGCGATTGCGGCGCTTATGGAAGGTCGGGTCGATGCGGCGTGGGGTCGCTGGGTGCGTCCATGGGCCGTGGCGGCATGGTGCTTCCTGACCTGTGGCATCGCGCTCGGGTCATGGTGGTCTTATTATGTACTCGGCTGGGGCGGTTACTGGTTCTGGGACCCGGTGGAGAACGCCTCGCTGATTCCGTGGTTGTCCGGAACGGCGCTGATGCATTCGGCCATCGTGGTCGAGAAGCGCGAGGCGCTGAAGATCTGGACTGTCCTGCTGGCCATCGGCACGTTCTCCTTCTCGCTGTCCGGCACCTTCCTCGTGCGTTCAGGCATCCTCAATTCGGTCCATGCCTTCGCGCAGGACCCGGCGCGCGGCATCTTCATTCTTGCCCTGCTGGGGCTGGTCATCGGCGGCTCGCTGACACTGTTCGCATGGCGCGCGCCCTCGCTGACCACTGGCGGCCTGTTCGCTCCGGTCTCGCGTGAGGGCTCGCTGGTGCTGAACAACATCCTGCTCTGCTCGATCTGTGCGGTGGTGCTGACCGGCACGATGTATCCGCCCTTCATGTCGCTGCTGTTCGGCAAGACGATCTCGGTCGGCAAGCCGTTCTTTGACGCAGCGACTATTCCGCTGGCCATTCCGCTATTCATCTTCATGGGATTCGGCCCGATGCTGCCATGGAAGCGGGCGCAGCTCTGGCCGGTTCTCAGGCGGCTCTGGGTGGCTGCGCTGGCCACGCTGGCGGCGTTCGCCGTGACGGTGATTGGTCTGTCCGGCGTGCTGCCGATCCTCTGCGCGACGATGGCGGTGTGGATCATCGGTTCAAGCCTGACGGATATCTCCAACCGTCTGGCGCTGTTCCGGGTGTCACTGTCGCAGAGCATCCAGCGGGCGAAGTCCCTGCCGCGTTCGGCGTTCGGCGCGGCGCTGGCGCATATTGGTGTGGGCGTGAGTGTGCTGGGGCTGGCGGTCATGTCGCAGGCCCAGCACAAAATTGTCGAGGTGCATGTCGGCCAGAAGGAAGACCTTGCCGGATATGAATGGACCCTGACCGATGTCCGGACGGTGCCGGGGCCGAACTATATGGCCATGGTGGCGACCATCGAGATTCGTCACAACGGGCATCTGATGACGGTCATGCATCCGTCCAAGCGCAGCTTCAATTCGCAGAACCAGACGACGACCGAAGTGTCGATCCACACCAATGGCCTGTCCGATCTGTATGGTGTGATTGGCGACAAGCATGGACCGGACAGCAATCCGACCTATGTCCTGCGTCTGCATTACAATCCGCTGGCGCCGTGGATGTGGTTCGGGGCGCTGATCATGGCGATGGGCGGGGCGCTGTCCCTGTCCGATCGTCGTATGCGCGTGGGCGCTCCGAGACGGGCTCCGGCCCCAGATGTGGTGGCAGCAGAATGAGCAGTGAACAGACTCCCCCAGACGATCAGAATGTTGTCACGCGCCGGCGTTTGCTGCTCGGCGTTCCGCTGCTGGGTGGGGCGGGAATCTGCGGTGTGGCGTTCTGGAAAATGCTGGCCGGGATGCAGACCGGGTCGTTCAATCCGCACGACATCAATGCGCCTGTAACCGGGCGTCCGGTTCCTGATTTCACGTTGCCGGACCAGACGCCCGGCACAGGGTTTGCGACCGCTGATCTGAAAGCGCTGACCAGGCCTGTCCTGATCAATTTCTTCGCGTCATGGTGTATTCCCTGCATCGCGGAGATGGAGGCTCTTCTTACGCTTCAGAAGCAGCTGCCGATCTGGGGCGTGGCGTACAAGGACAAGCCGGAGAATGCGGCGGGGCTGCTGAAGCATGCCGGTAATCCCTATGCCCGTATCGGCAGCGATCGGGAGGGACGGGTGGCTATCGACTGGGGTGTGTCCGGCGTGCCTGAAAGCTTTCTGATTGCGCCCGGCGGCATGATTGTCTGGCACAGCGCCGCCGGTCTCGACAGCCCCGAGGTGCGTGACAGCCTGAAGAATGCGCTGAAGGCTGTGGGCGGATGAAGGCGCTGTTCCATGGAAAGCAGATGTTCAGGCTGAAGACGGGTTTGCTGCTGGTCTGCCTGTCTGCGCCCGTCATGGCGTGGGCGGTCGATGATCCGTCCGAAATGCTGCCTGATCCCAAGCAGGAACGGCAGGCCGAAGCGATCGGTGCCCAGCTCCGCTGTCTGGTGTGTCAGAACGAGTCGATCGAGGACAGCAGCGCCGGGCTGGCGCGGGATCTTCGCAAGGTGGTGCGCGAGCATGTCGCCAGGGGGGAGAGCAGCCAGCAGGTCATCGACTGGATGGTGGCGCGATACGGCAACTTCATCCGTCTCAGTCCACCTGTGACGATCGCCACGCTACTGCTCTGGGGCATGCCAGTTCTGGCCCTGCTGATCGGCATTGTGTCCGCGGTGATGATTTTTCGCCGCCGCACGGCGACGCCCGAACCGCTGAGCGAGGCCGAGCGGGCGCGGCTCAGGGAGCTTGGCGATGGCCGGTAGCGTCTCTGGAAATCTCTCTTCTGTTGTCTCTTGCCGCAGGTGTGATTCATGATCTGGCTCAGCATTGCTCTTCTGAGCGCGATAACCCTGCTGCCCGCGGGCTTTACCCTGTGGCGTCGCGCTGTCGCCCGGGATGAACGGAGCACGGCGTTGGCGCTGCATGAAGCGCAACTGGTCGAGCTTGATCGTGACCTTGATATCGGCATGATTGCGCCGTCCGAGCATGGCATCGCCCAGCTTGAGATTCAGCGGCGGATTCTGGTCGCCGACCGGGCTCCGGCGAGCATGGTGGACCGGGCCGGACGTGTGAAAATCATTCTGGCTCTGGCGCTGATCCCGCTGGTAGCGATCGGGCTTTATTGGACGGGTGGTCATCCGGGTTTCCCGGCCCAGCCCCTGCAGCCTCGTCTGGAAGCGCTCGCTCAGCGTGACATGCGGGCGAACAAGGTCATCGATCAGCTCAAGGACGCCCTGTCGAAAATGTCGATGAGCGACCCGCAACTGAGGCAGGGGTACATTCTGCTGGGGCAGGCGGAGGCGTCGCGAGGGCATGAGCAGGCCGCCATGGACGCGTGGCGCAAGGCTCTCGAGCTCCGGTTCGAGCCGGATCTGGCGATCGAGCTGGCTGAAGAGCAGGTCCGGGCTGAAAAGCATATCAGCGCGGACAGTCTCGCGCTTTACCGGCAGGCTCTGGATGCGGCTCCGAAGGATGCGCCCTGGCGGCAGGCTGTCGAGCAGCGGATTGCGCAGGGTGAACATGAGCAGGAGCAGCCCTGAGGCTCTCTCGCTCCATTTCCTTATGATGTCACAAAAGAGTGCCGATACTTTTTGAGGGGCAGCTTTGAGAGGCAAAAACGCTTTGGTTACAAGAGTGTAAGCTCCCGCACGCTTGTCGCCGATGTCGTTTTGCGTGCAGTCTGCACACCCTTTCTGGAAAGAGACGTCCTGTCTCGTTCTTGATCCAGATGATTTTGGCCTTTATGTGGCGGTAATCTTTGGAAGCCCCGGTTTATGGACCAGACTGTCATTCCCTCTACGGTAGACCATACACGCGCCGTATTCCCGGAAGGGGTGGCGCTCGACTGCGGGTCCGTGCTTGCGCCGGTGGAGATTGCCTATCGGACGTATGGCACCCTGTCGCCTGAACGAAACAATGCGATCCTCATCTGTCATGCCCTGACCGGGGACCAGTATGTAGCCGAGACCCAGCCGGTGACGGGAAAGCCCGGCTGGTGGGGGCGCATGGTCGGGCCGGGCAAGCCGATTGATACGGACAGGTTTTTCGTCATCTGTTCGAATGTGCTTGGCGGCTGTATGGGGTCAACGGGACCGCGCTCGCTTCGCACGGTGACCGGCGAAAATGGCGTGAGCCGGGAAGAGCCGTGGGGGACCGACTTTCCGCCCATCACCATCCGCGACATGGTGCGGGCGCAGCGACTGCTCGTAAAACAGCTTGGGATCGACAGGCTCTTTGCGGTGATCGGCGGCTCCATGGGGGGCATGCAGGTTCTTGAATGGGCGGCGACCTACCCGGACATGGTCTTTGCGGCGATGCCGATCGCAACGGCGCCTTTCCATTCCGCCCAGAATATTGCGTTCAATGAAGTCAGTCGGCAGGCGATCTTTGCCGATCCGGACTGGCATGGGGGACGCTACTGGGAAACGGGCGCCATTCCCGCCCGCGGACTGGCTGTCGCACGAATGATGGCGCACATCACCTATCTTTCCGAAGAGGCCCTGACCCGCAAGTTCGGTCGGCGGGTGCGGCGGTGTGATGAACCGGTTGCCGGAAGCGCTTCCCCCGGCGCGTTATCCACATTCGGCGAGATCTTCGAGGTCGAGTCCTATCTGCGTCATCAGGGCTCGACATTCGTACGGCGCTTTGACGCCAATTCCTATCTCACCATCACCCGGGCGATGGACTGGATGGATCTGGGTATGGAGCATGATGGCGATTGCGCCGGACCGTTCCGGGAAACCAGGACCCGTTTCTGCGTCGTCTGCTTCTCTTCGGACTGGCTGTTTCCCACCTCCCAGTCGCGGATCATCGTCCGGGCTCTGACCCGGGCGGCGGCGAATGTTTCATTCGTCGAGATCGAAAGTGACAAGGGGCATGATGCGTTTCTTCTGGATGAGCCTGATTTCGACCGTACGGTTGTGGGGTTCCTGAGCGGGGCGGCGGAACATGCGGGCCTCTCCCCCCGGACGTTGAAAGGGCACTGAAATGCGTCTTGACCAGCGTCTGATTGCAAAGATGATCACGCCCGGCACGCGGGTTCTGGACATTGGCAGTGGCGACGGCACTTTGATCGACCATCTTTTTCGCACGCGGGAATGTGATGCGCGCGGGATCGAGATTGATATGGGAGAGGTTACGCGCTCCGTGGCGCATGGCCTGCCGGTGGTGCATGGGGATGCGGACCATGACCTCGCGCATTACCCCGATAACAGCTTTGACTATGTCGTGCTGCAACGCACGCTGCAGGCTGTTGAGCGGCCCCGCGAGGTTCTGCGTCAGATGCTTCGGATCGGGCGATACGCTATCGTCTCTTTTCCGAATTTCGGTCACTGGGAGATGCGGCTGAAGCTGCTGTTCAGCGGACGGATGCCGAACACGGCTGTCTGGCACACGCCCTGGTACGCTACGCCAAACATTCATCCTTGCACGATCAGGGACTTTCTCGCGCTCTGTGACGAGGATGGTTATCGCGTGCATGAGTGGATGGCGATTGACGAGGAAGGGGACCGCGCGCCCTGGCGGCGATCGATCCGTCTTGCAAATCTTTTTGGTGAGCAGGCGCTTTTTCGTCTCGGCAAAGGACGTTGACCGATCGGTCAACGCTTCTGGTCGCCATCGATGCAGGGGCGACCAAAACTGTCCTGCGTATTGCGACGCCTTCCGGGGAAGTGCTGGGTGAAGGGCGTGGTGGGCCTGCCAATATCGCAACATCCGTTGAGCAGGCAGCAAAGTCCATGGAAGCCGCATTGCGCAGTGCGATGCGGGCAGCTGATCTGGCCGACGATGCCTTGCATGATGGCGCAGTGAAATGGATTGCGGCAGCGGGTGCAGCCGGCGCTGAAGTTGCGGGGCGGCCGGAAAAACTGAAAGAGCTGCTCCCATATTTAACGATTTTTGATGTTAGAACAGACGCCTATACCTCCTGTCTCGGAGCGCATGGCGGCGCGGATGGTGCGATTGTCGCCATAGGCACGGGGAGTGTTGGCTATGCCATCTGTGGTGATCGTAATCATCGTGTCGGCGGATGGGGTTTTCCGCAGAGTGACGAAGGCGGTGGCGCCCGGATCGGTCTCGCTGCTGTTCGTCACATGCTTGCGGCCTCTGACGGTCGGATAGGTGAAACCGGCCTTTCTGTTTCTGTGAGACATTATCTGCAAGAGCTTGGTGCGGATCCCATGACGTGGAGTGTTGGCGCATCGGCGACGGATTTTGCCGTTCTGGCGCCAGTCGTTTTGCGGACTGCAAAAAATGGATGTGGAGCGGCTGCGAAACTTCTTGAGGATGCCGGACAGGATATTGCAGCGCTTGTGGATGCCCTGTTGAAAAGAGACGGATTTTCAGAACTGCATGTCGCTTTTTCGGGTGGTCTCGCGTCGGAGCTTTTGCCCTGGTGCCCTCAGGCTGTCAGGGACAAAGGTGTATTATGTCAGGGAACATCTCTTGATGGCGCGATGAAGCTTGCCATGGAAAGGGCCCGTATGATGTAAGCGATTCTCTTCCTGTTTTCTGCTGTCATCGGGATTTCCCTTCATGGAGGAGTAAAACCTTCAAATATGCTGTGTTTCGAAGTGTGAATCCGGCATGTGTGGCTTGAGTGATGGCAAAAAATGATGTAGAACTCGTACAGTTTCTGTGAACAGCTTGTTAAAAAAGCTATGCGATCAGTCTCATGTAAATTGTTTAATATACCTCCAGAAACAGCGGAATAATGGCTGTAGCCTTCCCGGGACGGCTGCTACAGGATCAGTTGTTGATGGAGCAGGAATTCGTCACGCAGGGTATGTCGTCAGACAGAGACTGCTGAAACTTTTGTCCCTGTGGTATTCCGAGAGGTGTCTTCGCTCAATGACCACGTTTGCCGACCTGCAGCTTGCCGAACCCTTGTTGCGGGCTCTTACCGAAGAAGGCTATTCGGAGCCGACGCCCATTCAGGCGCAGTCCATTCCCTATCTTCTGGCCGGGCGTGATCTGCTTGGTCTCGCGCAGACAGGAACGGGCAAGACGGCCGCTTTCGCACTGCCGATCCTCCAGCATCTTCTGACGCATCGTCATGCCGCGCCGCCGAAAGGCGCCCGCGTTCTGGTGCTGGCGCCCACACGTGAACTGGCCTCCCAGATTGACGAAAGTTTCAAATCCTACGCCCGCCACATGAAGTTGACCCACACCGTGATCTTCGGTGGCGTAGGTCAGGGACGTCAGGTTGAAGCGATGCGTCGTGGTGTTGACGTTCTGGTGGCGGCGCCGGGGCGTCTGCTCGATCTCATGGGACAGGGTTTCATCGATCTGCGCGATCTTGAAATTCTGGTTCTCGATGAGGCGGACCGGATGCTGGATATGGGTTTTGTCCGCGATATCAAACGGATTGTCGCCGTTCTGCCACGTGATCGTCAGACCCTCCTGTTCTCAGCCACCATGCCGAACAGCATCACGGAACTGGCTGGTAGCCTTCTGCGTGATCCTGCCAAGGTAGAGGTGACGCCTCCGTCGAGCACTGTGGATCGTATCCGCCAGGTTGTGATGTTTGTTGATCCGGAGCAGAAAAAGGACGCTCTCCTTCTGCTGCTGGAATCTCCCAAGGTTGTCCGGGCCGTTGTGTTCACGCTCATGAAGCATGAGGCCAACAAGGTTGCGGAATTCCTGAATAAAAACGGCATCACGGCTGAAGCCATTCACGGCAACAAGTCGCAGGGCGCGCGCGAACGGGCGATGAGCGGCTTCCGTTCAGGTTCGGTGAAAGTGCTGGTGGCGACGGATATTGCGGCACGTGGCATTGACGTGGATGAAGTCTCTCACGTCTTCAATTATGACCTGCCGAATATCCCGGAAAGCTATGTGCATCGCATCGGGCGTACGGCGCGCGCCGGTCGCGAAGGCTGGGCCATATCGTTCTGCGATCCTGAGCAGCGGGCCTGGTTGAAGGATATCGAGCGCACGATCGGAAAGACTGTGCCTGTTGTCCGGGATCATCCCTATCACTCCGATGCCGCCGAGCATTCGACGCAGCGTCCGCCCGTTCTGGGTGGTGGCCGCGGTCGTGGTGGTGGCCAGAATCGCGGCGGTCCAAACCGCGGTGGTGGCCGTAGTGGCGGCAACGGCGGTGGTGGAGGCGGTGGCGGTAATCGTCGCCCACGGGGAACGCGCCGGGTCGCATGATAAAACTGTCGGACTTCGGGGACCATGGCGCGATGCCATAGGATTCCGGGGTCTGACGGGCGATGATCGTAAGCTGTTTCTGCCCCTGAGTCTGAAAAGGCTCAGGGGTTTTTTATGACCTGCCTGGTTTGCAACCGCTAGCGCCATGGCTTTTCAGGGCGTTGCGCCGAACCCGACAAAGAACCGCGGGCGCTCTAATCCCGGCTTGTCAAAATCAATCCATTTTGTCCCAGCGTAGTCTCCGGGGTAAAGAACGCAGGACAGCGACTATGATTTTGTAAGGTAGTGTAACGAGGTCATGAGCAAGACAACCCCGGCGAGCGCTTTTTTGAAGCGTAGCGGCATTCCGTTTGAGATACTCCAGTATGAATATGACCCTTCAGTGAGCAAGCTGGGTGTGCATGCGGCGGCGGCGGTCAATGAACCTGCTGAACGGGTTTTCAAGACATTGATGGCGGAAGTGGATGGAAAGCCGGTGTGTGCGGTTATCCCTGTCGCGCAGGAATTGAGTCTGAAAAAACTCGCGGCTGCCTGTGGTGGTAAAAGCGCAAAGATCATGAAGCCTGCGGATGCGGAACGTATCACCGGTTATAAGGTTGGCGGAATCAGTCCCTTTGGAGGACGTCGGCATGTGCCGACTTTTCTCGCGCATGAAGCGTCAGAGCTGCCCTATATTCTGATGAATGGTGGGGGGCGCGGTCTGCAGGTCAGGTTGAGTGTCGAGGATGCGCTTGTCGCGATGCAGGGGCAGCTTGCTGATCTTGTCGCTCCTCACGGTTAAATGTTTGTCTCGGTAATTTGATGAGTTTTGTTGTTCTGTGGAAATCTATTGAAACACTTCCGTGTAGCCTCTATTGCTAACAGAAATCCTTCCCATCATAGTCTGAGAGACGTTTTTTGCTATTTCGGTCTGTCGCCTTTTATCGCGCATCTTCCCTGGCGTGTCTGCTTTCTGTCATCCCGCTGTCCGGGTGTGGTTATTACGCTTCCCGCGTGGCGCATAAAGCGCAATCAAGCATGATCGGCATGGATGAAAATGATGTGCAGGCCTGTGTCGGCATACCGGATAAAATCAAAAAAATTGATGATCATATAACGATTTATGAATATCAGCGTGGACGAAATATCGGGACGTCGGCAAATTCAACACTGATTCCGGTACAGTCGGTACAGAATATCGTCAATGCGATAGGTGGCGGTGACGGAAAGAGTTGTGTCGCTGATTTTCGTGTCGTCGATGGAAAAGTGCAGGACGTTTACTACAGCGGTGACAACGATATGCTGATCGGCACGGATGGCGTGTGCGCTACCGTCGTGCGTGGGTGCGTCAGACGTGCCGTTGCATCAGGCAGACGTCCGAAAGGCTGGATTTCAGCGTTTGTCGAACCTCAGCCTGATCAGAAGAGTGCTGCCACGACAACGATTTCCAGACAAAATACACAGCCTGAGGCAGCTCAGTCTCGTCTTCTCAACACCAGCAACCCGACCATCGCCGCAGGAACGGGGCATTAAAAGCTGATTTCCAGTAAATTATAAGAAGGTTTTTCAAAAATCTTTAGAAATCACGGCCTTTTCGGAGAAGGTGGTGTCCGGAAAACTGCCTGTTTTCAAAGCGTTCTTACAAAAATGACCCTATTGCTCCACAGAGTAACAGCACACCCGGTCATTCGATGTGTCAAATGACCGGGTTAAACGCATGCTGCCTGCATCATGTTTTTTTTATTCAGACAGCCGCAAGAAGCTCTGCATCGGCGGCTGAACCAAAGAACTCATAGCGGATGTTGGCGACCGGAACGCCTGCCGTTTTCAGTGTGTCCACCATATCGCGCATGAAGGCATCCGGACCACAGAGACGATACACCGCGCCGGGGTCAATCTGCGTTGTCAGCCAGTCGTTTGTGATGCGACCTGCATGATACCGTACATTTGACGCGTTCGTGGCGTCAGAGGGCACTCCTGCACTGAAGAAAATATCTGCCAGCAACACGCCGGAGCCTGCTAGTTTCTGAATGTCCGCACCGAAGGCGTTTGTGTCAGCAGCATGGGCGCCGTGAATGAAGCGGATGTTCTTTTTCTCGTCAGCGGACAACGCATCGACCGCAGAGATAAAGGGCGTCAGGCCGATGCCAGCGCTGAGAAACACCGTTTTCTGTTCGTTGGCGGAATCATAGACGAAATCTCCGGCCGGAGCGGAGACCTGCAACTCGGTCTCTTCACGCACCGCATCATGGAACCATGAAGACACGACGCCGCCATCTTCTTTCCGGACGCTGATCCGATAGTGGTCGGAGGAAGGTGCGGACGAAATGCTGTAGTTGCGGCGCTGCGAACCGTGCTCCGGAATTTCCAGTTTGAAGCTCAGATACTGGCCCGGAAGATGCTTCATCACCGGCTTGCCATCGGTTGGCGTCAGTTCGAACGAACGGATGATGCTGCTTTCCTGCTTCACGGAGCGGACACGGAAAGAACGCCAGCCGACCCAGCCGCCGGGAGCCGCTTCATGCTCTTCATAGATCTGTTTTTCACGACCGATCAGCACGTCGGCGAGGAACCAGTAGGCTTTGGCCCATGCCTCCATGATCTCCGGAGTGGCGGCGTCGCCCAGTACATGTTCGATGGCCCCTAATAGCGCTTTGCCGACAAACGGATAATGCTCGGGCAGGATGTTAAGTCCGACATGCTTCTGCGTGATGCGTTCGACCATGCCGCCGAGATTGCCGAGCGTGTCAATATTGCGGGCATACGCCAGCACGGCGAGCGCCAGAGCCTTGGGCTGCTCGCCGTCCTTCTGGTGCGACATGTTGAACAGGTCCCGGATCTCGGGATCAGCCAGCAGCCGTTTGTACATTTCCTGCGTGATATCCAGTCCATGCGCTTCGAGCGCCGGAACGCAGGCTTTGACAATGGAGCGGGTCTTGTCGTCGAGAGGGGCGGCCATGAGACATATCCATTAAGGTGACTGAATCGGTAACCTTTATATCCGGATCAGTTTTAAGATGTCAAAGTCGGTCACCTTAATAAAGCTGACAAAGACCTTCCGGCTGGTTTATCGTCCCGCGATGCGTCTCACCCAACATTCTGACTACGCTCTGCGTGCGCTGGTCTTTCTGGCCAGCAATCCCGACAGGCTGTCTTCCATTCGGGAAATCGCCGAATGCTACAGCCTTTCGGAAAACTATATGATCAAGATCATCCACCGTCTTGGACTGGGCGGATTTATCGAGACGATCAGAGGGCGTAATGGCGGCCTGCGGCTGGGGCGGCCGGCGGACGCCATCCGGATCGGCGATGTCGTTCGTTTTACGGAAGATGACTGCGCGCTGGTTTCCTGCATGCAGCCGCCGGGGGAGCGGAATGGCGCGTCCTGTCGGCTCATGCCGGACTGCACCTTGCGTCATACGCTCGACGAAGCGCTTGGGGCGTTTTTTGCGGTGCTGGACAACCGGACTCTTGCAGACATGATCGGGCAGGGAGAGAGACGGAAACTCACGCTGCCGGCAGATGGTGGTCCATGATGTGTAGTCGGTGCCTCATGCTCTGATGAATGGACGCTTCTGCTTCGAGATAATCGCTATTGATATAGTATAACATTGCCTTTAGGGGATTGTGCCATGCGCTTTCCCCTGCCTTCCGCTGCCGTTCTCGCGCTGTGTTTCGGCGTGTTGTCCTCTGGCGCCCTGTCCGTCTCTCGGGCGAATGCAGAGAGTCCGGATGTGACGCGCATTGTGGCTGCGGAAAATGTCTGGGGCGATATCGCCGCCCAGATCGGCGGCCCGAAGGTCGTTGTGGACAGCATTCTCAGTTCGCCAGACATTGACCCGCATCTGTTTGAGCCTTCTCCGGCGACGGCGCGGGAGGTGGAAAAGGCCGATCTGGTCATTCTGAACGGGGCCGGATTCGATTCATGGATGGACCGGATGGCGCACTCCAGACCCACGATCCGGGTTGCGTCGATTGCAGGCTGGCGGGACGGCGAAAATCCGCATTTCTGGTTTGATCCGGTGGTGGTCGATCGCGTTGCCCGGGACATCGCCCATCAGCTCCGGCTGGATACGGGTTCATCGAGTGGTCTGGCGTCTTTTGAAAGCGACCTTGCCCGCTTGCAGACGCGCATCGTCCGTCTGCGGCAACGCATACGCGAGACTCCCATTGCCGCGACCGAGCCTCTGTCGGGCCGTCTGACGGACGAGCTCGGGCTGGTCACGGAAAACAGCGCTTTCCAGCTCGCCGTGATGAATGATGTCGAGCCGGGACCGGCTGTCGTCGCTCAGTTCGAGAATGATCTGAAAAGCGGTCGGATCAGGCTGCTGATCTATAATCGTCAGACAGCAACTCCCTCTGCTTCGCGTCTGCTGGAGGTCGCGAAAGAGGCGGGTGTTCCCTGTATGGCGCTGACCGAGACTCTGCCGCCGGGGCTGCACTGGCAGGACTGGATGACGCAGATTCTCGACGGGATTGAAAGCCATCTTCTGAAATCCGACCAGCACTGATGCAGGCGGAGGCGATCTGCTGCGAGAATGTAACCGTTGCACGCAACGGAAAACCCGTGCTGTCGGACCTCTCCCTGTCTATTGCCACCGGACAGTTTGTCGGTCTGTTCGGACCGAATGGCGCAGGCAAGACCACCTTTCTGCGGGCGTTGATGGGACTGCTGCCGCTTCAGCAGGGACAGATCCGTGTGCTGGGACAGTCGCCCGGCGCAGACATGAGCGATATCGGCTACATGCCGCAGAACCGGAGCGCCAATGGCGCGTCCCTCACCGGATGGGATCTGCTGGCCTCCGGTATGTCCGGTAATCGGTGGGGTCTGCCGTGGCTCTCGCGTGCAGACAGGCTGGCCATTCAGGAAGCGCTGGATAGCGTGGACGCCAGCGATCTCGCGGCGCGACGGCTGGGTGAACTTTCCGGTGGCGAGAGACAGCGCCTCCTGATTGCGCAGGCGCTGATTGGCTCTCCGCGCCTGCTGTTGCTTGATGAACCGCTGGCCAGCCTCGATCCGGTCCGTATGCGTGACATTGCGGAACGTCTTGGTGCGCTTGTGAAACAGCGTGGCATGACGGTGCTCTGTTCCGCGCACGACATCAACGCTCTCATGGGGGTCATGGACTCGGTGATGTATGTCGCCCGTGGTCATGCGCGGCTGGGAAGTGTGGATGAAGTGATGACCACGGAGGCGCTTTCCGCGCTCTATGGCGCGCCGGTTGAAGTCTGCCGCACGCCGTCTGGTCGCCTGCTGGTCAGTGCGGACGCACTGTGATGACCTCTCCCCGATCCGCAGGCGACCGTTCCGATGCTTGAATATGACTTCATGCGGATGGCGTTCGCCGCTTCTGTTCTCGTGGCGCTGCTGGCGGGGCCGGTGGGGTGGTTTCTCGTCCTGCGTCGCCAGAGTTTCGCCGGACATGCGCTGGCGCATATCGCTTTTGCAGGCGCGGCGGGTGCGGCGCTGGCGGGCTGGCCCCCGCTGTTCGGGCTTTTTGGTGCTTCCATTCTGGCGGGCGGCGCCATGGGGATGCCGGATCAGAAAGCCGCCGAGCGGGACGTCGCCATCGGTCTCGTGCTGTCGCTCGCCATGGGTTGCGGCGTGCTGTTCCTGCATCTGATGACACGTTCCGCAGCCGTGGCGAACGCCCTGCTGTTCGGCAATGTGCTTGGAGTGAGTCCGCAGACGCTGGAGTCTCTGGCGGCCTTTACGCTGGCGGGTCTTGTCGGGCTGGCCATCCTGTCACGCCCGCTCCTGTTCGCTAGTCTTCAGCCGGAACTGGCCGAAGCGCGGGGGGTGCGGGTGCGGATGGTGTCCACGCTCTTCCTGATGCTGGTGGGCGCGGCGACCGCCGAAGCGGCGCAGATAACCGGCGTTCTGCTCGTTTTTACCCTGATGGTGGGACCGGGTGCCACGGCGCACCGGCTCGGGCTGTCTCCACTGTTTGGTCTCGCCAGCGCGACCTTGCTGGCCGTTGCCGAAGCATGGGGCGGGCTGGCGCTGTCATGGTGGACGGACGCGCCGGTCTCTTTCTGGATCGCGGTGCTGAGCACGCTGGCTTTTCTTCTTGCGGGGCGGGTGACGGCCCTGCGGCGGACGCCCTGAAATCTTTCGTCATGGCGACGCATGGAGCCCTTCGACCAGCGTGCCTTGCGCAGGCAGTGGAAAATTGGGACAAGCGACATGATGGAACGGGTTGTTCAGAAGGAACGGCGAATGCGCGGGACCCTGTGGCGTATGTGGAGCGCGGCGGCGCTTGTTGGTGGGATGCTGTCCGGGTTGCCTGCTGTTGCTCTGGCGCAGGGCGCTCCTGATGATGAGAAGCCTTCCGCGCCTGACATGCATGCTCTGGCTTCGCGCTTTAACGCGACACGCGTGAAGAAGGATTACAGCTATATTCACCGTCCACCCGGCGACAAGGTTGTGGAGCAGCCCGATATTGATCGGCTGATGTTCTGGACCAAGGACGGCCAGCCGGACGGTTACGCCCAGAGGCGTGGTGACAGCGTGATCTACTATAATCCCGGAGGGCAGGCCGTGCGTGTGCAGCGGCTGGCTCCGGGCGAAGGCGACTGAGCTGATCTCTGGCTGTTCGGATGTGTCTTTCCGGACCGAATGTCGGCTGGATGCCCTGGGTGCGGTTGCCGGGTTCCTGATCTGACATTGTTCCGGACAGAACAGAGCCGTCCATTTCACCCGGTGTCTCACCAAACGGATATGATTGATGCTTCTGCATATTCCCCAGGTCCTGACTGCTGAGGAACTGGCGCAATGTCGGACCGTCATGGATACGGCTGACTGGAAAGACGGAAAAGTGACTGCGGGGCAGCAGTCGGCCAAGGCGAAAAACAACCTGCAACTGCCGCTCAATCACCCCGAACATCGCACACTGGCTGATCTGGTGTTGCGGGCGCTGGGGCGCAATCCGCTGTTCAACAGCGCGGTCATCCCCCTGCGTGTCGTGCCGCCTCTGTTCAACCGCTATGATCCGGGCATGGAGTTCCGGGCGCATGTCGATAATGCCGTGAGACCCATTCCCGGTTCGGGTGGAATGCGCATCCGCACGGATGTGTCTTCGACCCTGTTTCTCAATGATCCGGAGGATTACGAGGGGGGTGAACTGGTCATCTATGATGAATCCGGCACTCGGGAAGTCAAACTCCCCGCGGGTGACATGATCGTTTACGATACGACGGTTCTGCACTCCGTCGAGCCGGTGACAAAAGGCAGTCGGCTGGCCTCGTTTTTCTGGACACAGTCCATGGTGCGGGATGAAAGCCAGAGACGGGTTCTGTTTATGCTTGACCAGCAGATCATGGATCTACGCGCCCGACTGGCGGATGATGATCCGGCCATTCTTGGTCTGGTCAATGTGTATCATAACCTCATGCGGCAATGGTGTGATGTGATGTAGCCTTGTGGGATCAGTGTGTTTCCTGAAGGTTCTTTTGGTTTGTGAGTGAGGGTATGGTTGCAGAAGCGATGGCGCGGTTTTCAGACCAGCAGTTGAACAGGCTGTTTGAGGCCATTCTGGTCAATGATGTGGCGGAAGATCACGTCACTCTGCCGGAGACCATTCCCGCCTCCTTTACGGATGACGTTGTCAGGGACTGTTTTGATCTCAGTCATGAACTCTGGGCGCGTCAGGTGGATCGCCGGGCGTTGGCTGCGCTTGTCGACCGCCTTGTCCTTTCTGCTGATCTTGATTCCAGAGAGCGTGTAAGCTTCAAGCATATCCGTGCAAAATTCAAACATATGCGTTTTGCGTGTGTGCTTTACACAACGCGACATCAAAGCCCTATCCTGTTCAAGAGCATGACCACGTTGATGGGACATGTGCAGGATGCTTTCCGTAATGGTCATTCCCTGAAGACCCGTCTCTATGCGTTGGCTCTGCGCATCATGATTATCTCGCCTTACTGGCTCACGATGGAACGGGAGTTGTCCCGGATGAAGCTGGAAACGGGACCGGCGTTTGAACGGTATCTGCGGGAGCAGATTAACGCGCTTTCTGACAGTCTGCGTGCAGACAGGATGACGGCCCATCCGTTTCATGCGCTCCGCAAGATCATAAGTCGGCAGGTCTCATTTTTCGACGATTACAGAACAATTTTTCCTGATGATCGCTCTGACGCGGTGGCGCGTTATCTCAGTGATCTGAACGGTCGGATGGGACGGATGCATGATGATCTTGTTCTGAAACATGCAAAGGGTGAACAGGATTATCGCAAGTATCAGTTCCCTCTGGATATTGCTTTGCGGGAAAAGCTAAGCGGTCTTGTGCGTCAGTATCCGTTGTGAGGAGATTTTGTGGGAGATGCGGAGTTTTCTGATGGAATCGCAAGGAAATTATTGTGCCTCTTTATTGGGAAAAAGAAACTATTTATTTTATTTGTGGGATGTATTTTGAAGTTGGCGTGATAAAGATCAGTGGTTTCTGAATAAAGTCATTATTTATTTTTGATGTTGGTAGCAAGGAATGCTATCTGGTTGGCAGAATTTTTTCAAACCTTCCTAAATCTCTCCGTTATGTTCATTGCTATTTTGAAAAAGTGCGTAATATGTCTGGTTGCGCCCCGTAAGTGTGAGGCGTGACATTCAGGTCGTTGCTTTCAGGAACATCGACAGACTCTGATCCAGATGCACAGAGCCGCGGCTCTCCTGCTGAAGCAGAGAGCTTTTGATCTGTATATTCAGTTTCACGAATATTTTTCAAAAAGACTCTTATGATAATAATATTTTTTAGAAAATATACGTCTGTTTCTGTCCAGACGCCCGCGTCAATGTTTTATCTCAAATATAACCAATAAAAGAAGTTTATCCGATGCGTCATTCTTGTGTGGAGACGGATACTTTCTACAGGCCGTGCATAGGGTCTGTCGTCAGGTCTGAGCCGGTATTTTATTAAGGAAAACCGGAGAGAGTCACTTTGACTGGCCAGAATTTTGATGCCTGCCTGGATTTCGTTCGTACGGCTGAAGGTGGGTACAGTGAAGATCCAAAGGATTTGGGAAACTGGCTTCCTGCTGAAAATGGTCGCAAAGGCGTCCTGATCGGCAGTCATTACGGCGTCTCCGCAGCAATGCTGGCATCATGGAAGAAGCCGCAGCCCGTTTCTCAGGACGATATGCGCAATCTGGATCTGGATACCTTTGATGCCATCGCCCGTTCCAGATTCTGGAATCCGCTGGTTTGTTCCGCTCTGCCCGCTGGCCTCGATCTCATGGTGTTCGACTTCGGGTGGAACTGTGGGGTTTCCGCATCTGCGCGACTGTTGCAGCGGATGGTGGGAGTCACGATGGACGGTTGCATTGGTCCACAGACTCTTTCCGCGCTGAATCATATGAACGCCTCTGATCTTCTGCCACAGATTGATCCGGATAACCTGGCCGCCCTGCATGCACGTCTTGGACTGCCGCCCAGCAGTGGTATTGGGCCGGAAGTCAGGCGAGCCCTTGAAAGCCAGCAGACGATGGGACTGCTTCTCGTGCTGGTCCTGTCGGGCATGCAGGAGCGGGAATACAGGGTACGGGCCGGTTTCCGGCGTTGGGGACGTGGCTGGCTGGCCCGCACGAAGCGCCGCACTGAAACCGCCCTCGCGCTTGTTGTCGCCGCCAGAGGAAGAGAGGCTGGCCCCGCCATGTTCTGAGCGTTTCCTGCGCAGAATGTCTTCCTTTCAGCTTTGGTCACGGTGTCGCGCCTGTATTGTGGCCCGTATTGTGCCTGTGGCCTGATTGACGGGTGCCGCAATTTTTTTTCATGATGGCGCTATGACAACTCCTTCTTCTGGTGCCGTCGAAACTCTTGCTCCTTTGCTGCATGCAGAGGTGAAGCGGGAGGGTGTGGTGTCGGACGATAAGGAGACACGACACCTTGCCGGCATACTGGGTCTCGTCATGGCCGAATGCACTGCGGCGGTTATTGAGGGCGACAGGGAAGAGGTCATCCGGAGCAGCGCCGGATTCATCCGGGGGCTTGTTGCGATATGGGGCGATCAGGGCCTTGATCCCGATGCCGTGTGGACGGAATTGCACTGTCGTATCGAAATGGGGGAGCTGTGCCTGCGTCTGAGCCGCGCTTCGGGGCCACACAAGGGGCGTCGCAAGGGACCATGGCGGGTTGCGACCAGCAAGCTGCCATAATGTTGTGCACCATGTCGCTGGCGCGGGTGATGACTGTAACGCAGAGTAATGATTTGTATCGATTTTAAGAGAGCATTCAGAACTCTCCGGCTAGGCATCTCCGAGACCTTGGGTGAGGATGCAAAGAGGCGGTCGTGTTGTGAGGATGAGCACCCCATTGTTCCGGAACGGACTGACATGTGGCGCGACCCTGCCTGATCAGGGCGCATCCTGATGGCAACCCCTTTTTCATTCGTGTCGGAGCATATTCCTGCCTGGGATACCGTCGTGCTGGCGGTGCGGGAGGCCATGCAGACGGTGGTCAATGCGCCGACATCGGCACCAGCGCTGCTGGTGGAGTTTATTCTGGCCCTGTCTGTTTTCAGCGGACTCCGGAAAGGTTTCACGCGCGAAGTGATGGGGATCATCGCTTGGGGCGTGGCCGGTGTGGCGGCGATGAAATACCGGCATGCCTTCGCGACATGGGCGCTTTCGACCATGGAACCGGCGGAACTGGCGGATGGCGTTGGGTTCGGTGTGATATTTTTTGGCGGACTCGCCGTGGGCGCCCTTGCATCCAGCCTGTTCGCTCACCTTATCAGGATCTCTCCGCTGGCCGGACTGGACAGGCTGCTGGGCGGCATGTTTGGTATCCTGCGGGGCGGGACGGTCATCGTGACCCTTTATATGGCCACTCACTGGGCTACGGCGACGAATATGGTCGTGGTCGGGCAGCGTGGCGATGGAACAACAGAGAATGCGATAACGACCGCGCTGTCGTATATGGCGCCCTTGATGTCGAGATTTGTGCCTTCAGACCTTGCGCAGGAGGCCGGCTCAGGCCATGACCTCGGCGGGCCGGATGATATTCCTGGCGAGGCTTACCCAGAGAACCCCTGACATGCCGCGTCACAGGGCCGCGTAACCGGGCCTGCGTGGAGTGTGATCGGGGAAGGATGAAAACTGATGTCCGAACAGCTTTCTCTCCGGCAGACGATGGTGACAACCCATCCATGGGCCGACGACCGGCAGGAGGGGGATGACAAGTTCCACGAAGAATGCGCCGTTTTCGGGACATGGAATGTCGCGGATGCGGCTGCCATAACCGCTCTCGGTCTGCATGCGCTTCAGCATCGCGGGCAGGAAGCCTCCGGCATTGTCAGCTATGATGGAAAGAAATTTTCCTCCCATCGTGGCCTCGGTCTGGTGGGCGACGTCTTCCATGACACCCGGATCATGGCCGGTCTTCCGGGCGCCTGCTCCGTAGGACACAACCGCTATTCCACGACCGGTGACACCCTGCTGCGCAATGTGCAGCCGCTTTTCGCCGAGTTCGAGTTCGGCGGCCTCGCCGTCGCGCATAACGGCAACCTGACCAACGCTCACGCGCTCCGTCGGGCGCTGATCCGTCGCGGATGCCTGTTCCAGTCCACCACGGACACGGAAGTCTTCATCCATCTCATCGCCATCTCGCTGTATGCCACGGTCGAGGATCGTCTGATCGACGCCCTGAAACAGGTGCAGGGCGCTTACTCGCTTGTCGTGCTGTCGCAGGACGCGCTCATGGGCGTGCGTGATCCGCTCGGCGTGCGTCCGCTGGTGCTCGGCAAGCTGCCGGGTGCGGCCAACGATGCGTCCGGCTGGGTGTTCGCCTCGGAAAGCTGTGGTCTCGATATCGTCGGCGCCGAGTTCGTGCGCGATGTCGAGCCGGGCGAGATGGTCATCATCGACAAGACCGGCGTGCGCTCGGTGAAGCCGTTCGCAGCCCAGCGCTCCGGCTTCTGCGTGTTCGAATACATCTACTTTGCCCGTCCGGATTCGGTTCTGGACGGCATGCCGGTCTACAATGTCCGCAAGCAGATTGGCGTTGAACTGGCCCGTGAGAGCGGGGTCGAGGCCGATGTGGTCGTGCCGGTGCCGGATTCGGGCGTGCCGTCCGCGATGGGTTTTGCGCAGGAAAGCGGCATTCCCTTCGAACTCGGCATCATCCGCAATCATTATGTCGGACGCACCTTCATTGAGCCGACGGACCAGATCCGTAACCTCGGCGTCCGGATGAAACATTCGACCAACAAGCCGATGCTGGATGGAAAGCGCGTCATTCTCGTCGACGACTCCATCGTGCGTGGCACTACGTCCCGCAAGATTGTCGATATGGTGAGGGCTGCCGGTGCGACTGAAGTCCATATGCGGATTTCATCCCCGCCGACCAAACACTCCTGCTTCTATGGCATTGACACGCCGGAGCGCAGCAAGCTGCTGGCGGCGCAGCATGATATTGCGACGATGGCGGAACTGATCGGCGTTGACAGCCTCGCCTTCATCTCCCTTGACGGTCTTTACCGGGCTCTGGGTCATGAAGGCCGTGACGCCGAGCGTCGCCGCTACTGTGACGCCTGCTTCACAGGCGATTATCCCATTCCGCTTGTGGATCACGATCAGGAGTTCGGCCCCGGTACAGCCTGAGCTCGAACTGGCTGGCGCGGAAATGCCGGCGTAGTACTCCAGACCGATGCAACCGGCAGCGCTCTCAGGCGTAGGTTTCTCATGCTGATACAACGTCTGGGTCTGGAGGTTCCGGTTCTGCAGGCTCCGATGGCCGGTGTTTCTACGCCTCGTCTCGCAGCCGCGGTTTCGGACGCCGGAGCGCTTGGCAGCCTTGGAATCGGTGCGATGACGGTGTCTGCCGCCCGCGACGCCATCCGACAGACGCGGCAGATGACGTCTCGCCCGTTCGGCGTGAATGTCTTCTGTCACGCCTCTGTCCCGTTGCCTGCCAGGGAAGCGGCGGACTGGCTTCACTGGCTGGAGCCTGAATTCGAGCGTTTTGGCGCTCGTCCCCCTGAAACATTGCGGCAGATCTATTCATCCTTTCTGGATGAGCCAGCTATGCTGGACATGCTGCTTGAAGAACGGCCTGCCTGTGTCAGCTTCCATTTCGGTCTGCCCGGAGCGGCTGCTGTCCGGTCCCTCAAGGAAGCCGGTGTTATCCTGCTCGCCAGTGTGACCAGTGTAGGGGAAGCCGAACTGGCGGAGCAGGCCGGAATCGATGTCCTGATCGCGCAGGGATATGAGGCCGGAGGGCATCGCGGCCTCTTCGATCCTTCGGCTCCCGATGAACAGGCTGATACGAAGACGCTTCTCACCGCACTGAGGCAGGTGACTGTGCTGCCTCTTGTCGCGGCCGGTGGCCTTATGACCGGTCGTGATGTGGCGGACATGTTGGATGCGGGCGCGATTGCCGGACAGCTTGGCACAGCGTTTGTCGCCTGTGATGAAAGTGCGGCGTCTCCTGCTTACCGTGCCGCCCTGATGGATGGAGGCAGGGAAGGAACCGCAATGATCACGGCGATTTCGGGACGTCCGGCCCGTGGTCTGCGTCAGAAATTCCAGGCGCTGGCCGATCGCCCGGACTGTCCAGAAGCGCCGCCCTATCCCTATACCTACGATGCGGCAAAGCAGCTGGATGCAGCGGCCAGAGCCTGTGGTGACTCAGGATATGGCGCGTTCTGGGCCGGGACAGGGGTGGCCAGCGTGCGTCCGATGCCAGCAGCTCAGCTTGTTGAAACGCTCAGGCGGGAGATCGCCGTTTCGGGCTGGTCCCTGCCGCAGGATGCGCGCCGGCTGGTGTAATGGTCTGGACGCCGTTACCAGAATGTTGAATATCCCGGAGTATCTAATATCCTGCTTGGGAATAGAGCCTGTTTTGGGCCTGGGGTGGAAAAGACCTGATTATGTCGACTGATGCGGAAAAAAACGAAACATTCCTGACCCTGCCCATAGAGAAAACTTCGGATTTCACTCTTGAAGATCTCGCCGACAACCATCAGGCGATGAATTACTTCCATAAGCATGGCGCCGCGACTGTCGAACATGCTTTTGCGCTGGCGAATATTCTGCACATGCACAAGCAGGTGAAGGAAGCGGCCTATTTCTATGGCCTCGCCTTCAATCTGCACTCCAAACATCCGAACGAATTCCCGCTGGCCTCTTCCCTGTTGCAGGCCCGGTTACTGTGCCTGCTCAAGGCCGGAATGAGCCCTCCCGAGGATGAGTTGGCGCAGCTGAAAGCACTGTCCCAGCCGATCTATGATTATATCCTTGGGATCGAGATCGCCTGGCGGCAGCATGACCCCAGGGCGGCGCTTGAGCGGATGGGTAACTGCTTCGAAGCCTTTCATACTGGCGAAGAGGTGGACGTGCTCTATCTGGAGACGGCGCTGTCCGTTTTGCCAAAAGCAAAAATCCCGGCGCGGCCGGGTGCGGAACAGATCATCCCGACAAATATCTATCAGTATTGGGATCAGAATCCGCCTGCTGAAATCACGGAGAACCTCGCCTATCATCAGGAACTGGAAGCGTTCGACGTCCAGATGTTCAATCGCGAGTCAGGGGCTGAATGGCTCTATGATCATTATGGACGGGAAGCGCAGTCCCTCTTCCTGCAGGCGCGTCATCCCGCCGAGGCGGCTGATTTTCTCCGGGTGCATGTCATTCAGGAACTGGGTGGCTGGTGGCTGGACGCCGATGTCCGCATTGTCGCCCCGGAAACGCTGGAAGATTACGCCGCACAGAAGCCGTCTCACGTTTTCTTCGTGACAGACAATTATTACGTCCATAACGACTTCTTCGGCAGCCGCCGGAACAGCCCGATCCTTGCGGACTGTCTGCTGTCACTTTATCGCAACAGTTACCTCTTCCGGGATCTGTATATCGCCTACAAGACCGGACCGGGCGTGTTCAACCGTGCGCTCAACCGTCGTCTGCATACAGCCATCAGGAGCGGAAAACCGTTTGATCCCAGTGTGATGGTCCTGCGTGCGCCGGAATTCAACAGCATCATTCAGGACATGGACATGGCCTACAAGAAGGGCGGCAACTGGCACGCCGCCTGAGCGGTTTCCCCTTGGCCGCTGGTCAGAGGCTCGTTTTCGGAAACCGCTACTGAGTGAAGCCGGTGCGGGAAGCGTGGCAAAGCCCATGAATCTCCTTCCCATTGGCTGACTCACCCTGTTTTTCCCGCTATACGGCCCCATGTTGAAGGTGGAACGCCATTCTCGTCGTGTTCCGCCCTGTTTCAGATCGGAAAGAACAGTCTTATGGCCGGTTACCGCTCCCGCACCACCACCCACGGCCGCAACATGGCCGGCGCCCGCAGTCTCTGGCGCGCCACGGGCATGACGGACGCGGATTTCGGTAAGCCGATTATTGCCGTCGCCAATTCCTTTACCCAGTTCGTCCCCGGTCACGTCCACCTGAAAGACCTCGGCCAGCTTGTCTGCGAAGCCATCGCGGAAGCAGGCGGCATCGGGCGCGAGTTCAACACCATCGCGGTCGATGACGGCATCGCCATGGGTCACGGCGGCATGCTCTACAGCCTGCCCTCCCGAGAACTGATCGCCGACGCTGTGGAATACATGGTCAACGCCCACTGCGCCGACGCGCTGGTCTGCATCAGCAACTGCGACAAGATCACGCCGGGTATGCTGATGGCCGCCATGCGCCTGAACATCCCCGTGGTGTTCGTCTCCGGCGGTCCGATGGAAGCTGGTCATGTGAAGGAGGGCGAAATCGACAAGGCCGTCGATCTGGTCTCCTCCATGGTCGCCGCCGCCGCTCCCGGCGTCACACAGGAAGAATCCGACATCATCGAGCGCTCGGCCTGCCCGACCTGCGGCTCCTGCTCCGGCATGTTCACCGCCAATTCGATGAACTGCCTGACCGAGGCGCTGGGCCTGTCCCTGCCGGGCAATGGCAGCCTCGTCGCCACACACGCCGACCGCCGCGAACTGTTTCTGAAAGCGGGTAAGCTCGCTGTCGAACTGGCCAAGCGCTATTACGAGCAGGGTGACAGCAGCGTTCTGCCGCGCTCCATCGCCACGTTCGAAGCGTTCGAGAACGCCATGACCGTCGATATCGCCATGGGCGGTTCGACCAACACCGTGCTGCATCTCCTTGCCGCGGCCCACGAAGGCGAAGTGCCGTTCACCATGGCCGACATCGACCGGCTTTCGCGTCGCGTGTCGAACCTCTGCAAGGTTGCGCCCTCCAAGGCCGACGTGCACATGGAAAACGTCCATCGCGCCGGTGGCGTGCAGGCCATCATGGGCGAACTCGACCGCATGAAGCTGCTGCACCGTGACATTCCGATGGTCCATTCCAGGAGCGTCGCCGAGGCGCTGGCGCAGTGGGATATCGGCAGCGAGACGGCGACCGACGAAGCCCGCACCTTCTACAAGGCGGCTCCGGGTGGTGTCCGCACCACGCAGGCCTTCTCGCAGGCCAGCCGTTACAAGGAACTGGATCTCGACCGCGAAAAGGGTGCGATCCGCTCCGGCGACCATGCGTTCAGCAAGGAAGGCGGTCTCGCCGTGCTGTACGGCAACATCGCTGAAGATGGGGCCATCGTGAAGACCGCCGGTGTGGCCGAAGGTCTGCTGACTTTCTCCGGTCCGGCCCGTGTGTTCGAGAGTCAGGATGCCGCCGTGTCCGCCATTCTTGGCGACCGCATCAAGGCCGGTGACGTGGTGGTGATCCGCTACGAAGGGCCGAAGGGCGGTCCGGGCATGCAGGAAATGCTCTACCCGACCTCCTACCTGAAATCGAAGGGGCTGGCTGAGTCCTGTGCGCTTATCACCGACGGGCGCTTCTCCGGAGGTAGCTCGGGTCTGTCCATCGGCCACATCTCGCCGGAAGCGGCGGAAGGTGGCGCGATCGGTCTGATCGAAGATGGCGACATCATCGAGATCGATATCCCGAACCGTGTGCTGAAAACGAGTGTGACCGACCCCGAGCTTTCAACCCGTCGCCAGAAGATGGACGATCGGGGTGTCGAGGCATGGAAACCGGTGCGCAATCGCGTGGTCTCCACGGCGCTGAAGGCTTACGCCGCCCTGACGACCAGCGCGGCGCGCGGCGCGGTGCGTGATCTGGCGCAACTGGATCGTCGTTCTTCGCGGTAAGGGAAGGAAGTCTCTTTATCCATAGAGCTCGGCTCAGGAGAGTTGAACTCCATGGGTGGAGCATGCCGGAAGGCATGGTGCCGCTCTGTATTGCAAAGTTCTGAATTCATCTTTTTCTGGAAGAAAAAGAAGCAAAAAGACTTTGGCTTGTCATGGGGCTTTTTGACAAGTCAGTCTGTGCTTCCATGAAGCCGATTTCTATCCTGTATACCGCGCCAGAAACGGTGCGGTGACACTGCCGGAGACATGCGCGACCGTGTGCGGCGCTCCTTCCGCCACGATGTGACCGCCTTTGTTGCCTGCACCCGGTCCAAGATCGATCACCCAGTCACCCCGCGCCACCAGACGCATGTCGTGTTCCGCGACGATCACGGTGTTGCCGCCATCCACCAGTTCGTGGAGATGATCCATCAGGCGATCCGCGTCCGATGGATGCAGGCCGACCGTCGGTTCATCGAGAACGTAAAGCGTATGACCACGACGCTGCTTTTGCAGTTCCGTCGCCAGCTTGATCCGCTGCGCTTCGCCCCCTGAGAGTTCTGTTGCTGGCTGCCCGAGCTTGAGGTGGCCGAGACCGCCGCGCTGAAGCGTGGTCAGCGCCTGCGCCGGACCGGCATCGTCGGCAAAGAATGTGCAAGCAGCATCGACATTCATGTCGAGCACCTCGGCAATGGATTTGCCGCGATAGGTTACTTCCAGAATCTCCGGCTTGTAGCGCGCACCGTGGCAGGCGGGACAGGGCGCATAGACGCTCGGCAGAAACAGCAGTTCCACCATGGTCGATCCGGCCCCTTCGCAGGTTGGGCAACGGCCTTTCGGAAGGTTGAACGAGAAATGACCCGCATCGTATTTGCGTTTCCGCGCGAGTTCTGTTCCGGCGTAAAGCTTGCGGATCGTATCGAAAAGCCCTGTGTAGGTCGCAAGATTTGAGCGGGGCGTGCGGCCGATGGGTTTCTGGTCGATCACCACAAGACGTTTGATGACTTCCAGCCCTTCCACAATGCGCCCTTCTGGCTCACCGGCATACGCCGACGAGACAAGTGCGTTCTCTTCCTCATCCGTTTCCGGTAACGCCTGACCCAACGCCCTGGCGACGACGGTTGTGAGAACCTGACTGACAAGCGAAGACTTTCCGGAACCCGACACACCGGTGACGGATGTGAACGCGCCGAGAGGAAACGCAGCAGAAAGACTGTTCAGATTGTTCCAGTTGATATCATCCAGTTTCAGCCATCCCGATGGCTTGCGTGGCGTGTGACGGACTTTCGAGGTGGCGGCAAAGACGTAATCCCGTGTTCGGGAACCATCGACATCCTTCAGTCCCGCAAGCGGCCCGGAATACAATACCTCGCCTCCGCGCGTGCCTGCCTGCGGACCGACATCCACAACCCACTCGGCGTTGCGGACGATATCGAGATTATGCTCGACAAGGAAAAGAGAATTTCCGGCATTGCGCAGACGGTCGAGCGCGGCAAGCAGCGCCTGTGTATCGGCGGGATGCAGCCCGGCGGAAGGTTCGTCCAGCACATAGACCACGCCGAACAGGTTGGAGTGGATCTGTGTGCCGAGACGCAGGCGCTGATACTCGCCGGGCGAGAGCGTCTGCACGCCACGATCCATCTGGAGATAGCCCAGCCCAAGATCTTCCAGTACCCCAATGCGCGCGATCATATCCTCGACAATCCGACCGGCGGCGATGGCGGTCGCATCTTCGGCCGGGTTCGCGTCAACCGATGCCCGCAATGTCCCGGCGATGGTTTCCAGCGGCAGGGCCGTCATGGCCGCGATGTTGTAGCCACCGAATGTCACACGCAGCGCATCGGCGTTCAGGCGCTGACCGTGACATTCCGGACAGTCGGTGGAAGTCATGAACGCCTCGACCCGCTTGCGCATCATGGCGCTCTGCGAGTTGGCGAATGTCTGAAGAATGTAGCGGCGTGCGCCGGTGAACGTGCCCTGATAGCCGGGCTCCAGTCCACGAGCGATGGCGCGTTGTACCTGTTCGTGCGTGAAGCCGGGATAGACCGGATAGGTCGGCGTTTCGTCGGTGAAGAGAATCCAGTCGCGTGTCTTTTTCGGCAGATCCCGCCACGGACAATCCACATCGACGCCCTTGGTGATGAGGATGTCTCGCAGGTTCTGCCCCTGCCATGCCGTCGGCCATGACGCGACGGCCCGGTCGCGGATGCTGAGGGAAGCATCCGGCACCATGCTCGCTTCCGTCACATCGTGGATGCGGCCAAGCCCGTGACAGCGTTTGCAGGCACCCATCGGTGTATTGGGCGAGAAAGATTCCGCTTCCAGACGCTCCATGCCATCCGGATAGGTGCCTGCGCGGGAGTAAAGCATCCGTAGAAGGTTGGAGAGCGTCGTGATGCTGCCAACAGACGATCGTCCCGAACTACCGCCACGCTGTTGCTGAAGCGCGATGGCAGGCGGCAGACCGTCCACACTGTCCACGTCCGGCACAGGCATCTGCTGGAACAGGCGGCGCGCATAGGGTGAGACCGACTCGAGATAACGACGCTGCGCCTCGGCATAGAGCGTGCCGAACGCGAGGGAGGACTTGCCGGAACCGGAAACGCCGGTGAACACCACAAGACTGTCACGAGGCAGATCCACACTGACGTTTTTCAGATTGTGTTCGCGTGCGCCCCGGACATGGACGAAGCCGTCATCCCGGCTCTGGATCAGGTCTTTCGTCTCGTTCAGCGTGTCCATGATGGCTCCGGTTTCGGAAGTTGTCTGTTTCTAAAGGACAGAATCGAAATGGGTGATGTTTCCTGTTCTTTTTTGGAAAAAAGAACCAAAAAACTTTTTCACGTTAGAAAATGATTCTGCCGAGAAAATTGATTCCCTAAAAATCAAAGTCTTTTTGCTTCTTTTTCTTCAGAAAAAGATGAACTCCTCTCAATTGAATTCTGGACAAGGTAGAAACATCTACGCGCCACTCTGTCCAAGCTCAGGATTCTTGAAGCGACGGTTGGCAAGCACTGGCAGCACCTCGCGGGTGGTGCGAATGCGCTCAAGGTCCACATCAGCGAAAATCAGATCCGGCGCGATACCTGCACGGGCGACCGCCACACCCAGCGGATCGACCATCATGCTACACCCAATATTGCGCGGTCCGCATTCACCGACGGCGGCCACGTAACAGGTGTTTTCCAGCGCCCGCGCTGTCACCATCACCTCCCAGTGCCATTCCTTGCCGGGACCGCGCACCCAGGCGGCTGGCACCGTCAGCAGATCCGCGCCGCGCACTGCGAGCGAGCGGGCCACCTCCGGAAAGCGGACGTCGTAACAGGTCATCAGTCCGACCTTGATGTCGCCCACCTGAACGACAGGGGGCAGTTCCGTGCCGGGAATGTAGTCGTTCGATTCCTTCATGCTGAAGGCGTCGTAGAGATGCAGTTTACGATAACTGGCGACCAGACCGGACGCGTTGAGCACGATCTGGCAGTTATGGGTCAGCCCGGATACGTCCGGCGTTGCGATGCAGCAGATGACCGTGAGATCCCTGTCCGCCAGCGCGTCGATCAGGCCGCTGACGAAGGGGCCGTCAAGCGGCTGCGCCGTGCGCACGGTGATGCGGGAATCGTTCATGTCCGCCGCGATGATGCTCTCGGGGAGGATGAGAAGCTTTGCTCCTTCCGCCGCAGCCTTGTCGATCAGCGACACGCACTGTGCGAGATTGGCGCTCCATTCCGGAGCGACGGCGAACTGTCCGAGAGCGACTTTCATGCAGATGGTCCTTCTGGCCCCTCGAAAACATCAGGGGAGTGGTATCTCCGGTCAGGACTTTCTACGATGTATTGCGGTGGGAGGGCAAAATACCTGCCCTGCCTGCTCAGGGAGAATAGTCTGCATGACCGAAATGGCTCATCGAGTCTCGATCCGCTACTGCACACAGTGCAACTGGCTCCTGCGTTCTGCATGGATGGCGCAGGAGCTGCTTTCCACGTTCGGCACGGACCTGTCGGAAGTGGCCCTGTGCCCTGATACGGGCGGGAAGTTCGAGATCACCGTGAACGGTGTTCTGGTGTGGGAGCGCGTGCGCGACGGCGGCTTTCCCGGCCCGAAAGAACTGAAGAAAAAAGTGCGGGATTTGATCGCTCCGGAACGCGATCTGGGGCATGTGGATCGGTAGTGACCGGGGGATTGTGGCAGGACGTAAAACTTCGACGTCACATTGAGGCACCGGACTCGAAGGGGGCGTTGCTCAAGTTACACAGGTGAACAGTTCAATCGTTTGCCGGTGTAGCCTCGACGCGGTGGCGCAGGTTTGCGCGCCGCGGATGCAATGATTGTTTCTTCCGCGACATCAGGAGGAGCTTCAATGCCCATTCTGCGTCCGGCTGCTGTCTGGCCTGTTGCAGGGTATCGCGGCGATAGTGCGGAGGGATAATTTCAATCCAGTTCGGCATGCTTCAGCACACTGCTGGATTATATTCAGTTGAAATCGGTCAATCTGTTTCTGGTCAGGACGAGACAAGCAGTTCCCGGCGCCCGGAACGGAAGCGCTGGGAACTGCAGGGCGGGACCAATCAGCCGAGCGGATTGCTGGGGGCGGACGGGAATGCGATCAGGTTTTCGCTGGTGACCCAGCCACACTTGTTGACCGTGACAGCGGAGCTGATGGAGGAAATTGTCTGCTGCAGCAGGTTGAGGGCGCCGCTTACAGACATGCTGGATCCCATGCTGTAGCCGAGCTTCATGTCGGCGCCGACATTCTGCCAGGCGCTGGCAATGGTGGAGCAGGATGCGTGATTAAAATAGTCAGCGCCAACATTGTACATTCCAGCAAGGTAACCGGCATAGGCGCCGATCATACCGGCGAGCGAGGTCTGGCTTGCTCCGCCGCAGGAGTGCTGGGGATGGTAGCAGCAACCACCAGAAACAGTGTTGAGTTCAGATAGTGAAAGTTCGCGCATCCCAGACATTTACTTGTCCCTTTTAAGTATTTGCGATTTTTTAGGTCGCTTCGTTGAGTTTTTTCTATCAGAACATGCAGTTTGGATACAGATAATAGGTCGTTAATCCGGTGTTTTTGTGTTATTAGTTCATCAAGAAAGCGCCATAAAATCGTTACAGCCAAAACGGGAATAGTTTTGAAACATTAACAATATCCTTATGATGTCTTACCCAATGGTATATTTTGCCACTTGTTAACTTTGAGAGCGTCATGTCCCTGATCATCTACACACTCGCAGCATTCGTTGAAATTGCAGGATGTTTTTCATTCTGGGCCTGGCTTCGAGAAGGACGTTCCCCGTTCTGGCTGTTTCCCGGATGCGCCTCTCTCGTCGCTTTCGCGTGGCTTCTTACGCTCATCAATACCAATGCGGCCGGCCGTTCCTACGCCGCTTATGGAGGAATCTATATTGCGGTCGCGCTCTTCTGGCTCTGGAGTGTGGAAGGAGTTCAGCCGGATCGGGCTGACTATATTGGCGTGGCGTTGTGTCTCGCCGGCACTGCCGTCATCCTGCTTTCACCGCACAATACCTGATTCCTCTTGCCATCCACGCCATCTTGTCCGACATGACCCGGCATGAGTTACGCCGTTAAGGAACTTTTCCATACGTTGCAGGGCGAGGGCGGCCAGACCGGCCGTCCCGCTGTTTTCTGTCGTTTTTCCGGCTGCAATCTCTGGACTGGCCGGGAGACTGACAGGGAGAAGGCCGTATGCCGTTTCTGCGATACCGATTTTATCGGTACCGATGGTGAGGGCGGCGGTCGATTTGCGGATGCCGCGGCGCTGGCGAAAGCCATCGCAGAGACCTGGGCGCTTCCTGAGCATGACCAGCGGTTTGTGGTGTTCACTGGTGGGGAGCCGCTGCTCCAGCTTGATGCGGCGCTCATTGACGCAGTCCATCAGGAAGGATTCATGATCGCTGTGGAAAGCAACGGCACCATTGCCGCGCCCGATGGCATCGACTGGCTTTGCATCAGCCCGAAAGCCGGTTCAGAATGGGTCCAGAAAAGCGGTCACGAACTGAAACTGGTCTATCCGCAGCCTGAACTCGATCCGGCGGACATGGTGGCTCTCGACTTCCGGCAGTTCTGGCTACAGCCGATGGACGGCCCTGACCGCCTCGCCAACACGGACGCCGCAGTCCGGTACTGTCTCGCCCATCCGCGCTGGCGTCTGTCTCTTCAGACTCACAAGCTCATCGGGATACCCTGACTATGTCTCTTAAGCCTTCCTCAACAGACGGTGCGCTTGTGGTGTTTTCGGGCGGGCAGGACTCGGCAACCTGCCTCGCCTGGGCGCTTGATCGGTTTTCCCGCGTGGAAACACTCGGGTTTGACTACGGTCAGCGTCACGCCGTCGAACTGGCCTGTCGGGATACGCTGCGTGACGGCATGGCGGCTCTACAAGGCGACTGGAAAGAGCGGCTTGGCCCGGACCACACGCTGGAACTCGATGCGCTCGGGAAAGTGTCCGATACGGCTTTGACCCGTGATACCGAAATCCAGATGACGGAAAGCGGCCTGCCCAGCACGTTTGTTCCCGGTCGCAATCTGATTTTCCTGAGTTTCGCCGCTGCTCTCGCCTACCGGCGAGGTCTGCGTCACATTGTCACAGGCGTCTGCGAAACCGATTATTCCGGTTATCCCGATTGTCGGGACGATACGATCAAGGCGCTTCAGGTCGCCCTGAACCTGGGAATGGATTCGCGCTTCGTCCTGCACACGCCGCTGATGTGGATCGACAAGGCGCAGACGTGGCAACTGGCTGAGTCGCTTGGAGGCGAACCGCTGGTCACGCTGATCAACCATGAGAGCCACAGCTGCTACCTCGGGACACGCGGCACCCTTCATGCGTGGGGACATGGATGTGGCGTCTGCCCGGCCTGCGAACTGCGCAAGTCGGGCTGGACCGCTTACGAGGCGCTGCGCGGGACCACTCACAGCGGGAACGGCAGCCATGGTTGATCTGATCTTCACCCGCCGCTTTTCAATGGGGCACCGGCTGATTCACGGAGCGAGCGAAAGCTGCGCTCTTCCGCATGGTCACAATGAATTTGTCACCGTACGCCTTGAGCCGACCAGCCTGAGCGCGCTCGATGGTGTGGCCAATATGCCGGTCTCGTTTCAGCGGGCCAAAAGCGGCTGGCACAGGTTTGTCGATGAGAAACTGGATCATGCCCTGCAACTGGCGGAGGATGATCCGCTGCTGGGATGGTTCCGTGCCCATGAACCGGCGAGGGCCGAGCGGATTATCGTGACGCCGGGCGATCCGACCACCGAGATGATGGTCTGCCTGCTGAAAGCCAAGCTGGACGCGATGCTGGTTGCCGACGGCGCTATCCTGCGCTGCACGACCGTGACGTTGCAGGAAACACCGACCAACACGGTGGAGTTTTCCGGTGATCCGCTGCCTATGCTTCCGACGCCAAGGCCTGCCGGGAAATGCTGGTGGCGGCGCGCCGACATGAGCATCGCGGATTGAAAACGATCTCTAAATACGCACTGAAACTATAAGGAAGCTTTTTTCAAAAAGCTGCGGAAAAAACGGCCTCCTGAATACGCTCAAGCTGCAACTGGAGCAGGCTTGCTGCTCAGTCCATTTCGGTTTTCAGGACAGCGCAGGCCTGCGTCAGTTTTGCTGGCCGGTCCGGCGCCGTGCAGGTCCGGCGCGCATCAGGACCACACATCTCGATCGCGTTTTCATAATCCGATTCGAGCACGTCCTTGGCGACCGTGAGATCGGCTGAACTGGATCTCTCCTCGGCCGCAGAAATCTTCGCCTGAGTATCACGCAACTCCTTCATCGCGGTGATACACGCTTCGCTGGCCTGTTCGGGATCTGCCTGCAGGACGGCCAGTTCCTTGCGGAGCTGTTCATTCGCAACGGAGCTTTCCGACGCAGACGTCAGCGTTTCATCCGCCATCGCGGGTGTAGCAAGGCATAACGCTGTCAGAGTCCAAAGAGGCAGGGCAGTCTTCACGTACAAGCCTTTCATCGGGGGCCCTTTATCGAGCCTGACCGGTAACGGTGCCGAACTTTATCGGCAGGATGCGGCGGAGAAAAGGCCGGTTACCGCCGATGTGTAAAGATCAGGCAAATCCTTTCTCCGCCGCATCCTGTGGACAAGTACAATGCGTCGCGCAACCGCCCCTTATGGTCCGGTTATTTTAAGCACCTCCCATATTTTTATCTGCTTCATTTTATTTCAGGAGATTTCATGTCCAGTCTTTCCCGCCGATCACTGCTTCGTGCTGGCCTTCTCGCCAGCGGTGCAGGCGCCATGGCCTCTCTGACCGCCTGCACGGTGACCTCTTCCGGCGGCAATACGACCTATAGCGTCAACGTCACCAAGGTTCTTTCCATCATCAGCAGCATTGAATCCGGTCTGACGCAGATGGTGAACTCCACCACGGTCAGCAGTATCATCGGCACGGAGAATACAGCGAAAATCACCGCTGCCATCACGCAGGTCAGCACTGTCACCGCTGAAGTCGCGGCGACCGCAGCCTCCACCGTGACTCTGACTGTCGCCCAGAACTGGATCGAAACAGCCGAAAGCGCCGCCTCGGCCGCTGTAACCGTTCTTCAGGCGTTCCAGTCCCAGCTTCCGGCCTCGGTCAACACCATGGTTCAGGCTGTATCGGCGCTCCTGCCGGCGCTTGAAGCCGTGATCAGCAGCGTGTCCACGACGGTGAAGACGACACTTTCTCCGGCTGAAGCCCAGACCATCATCGCGCGCGGTCTTCAGGCCAACTGAGCCGGTTCAATGTTTCGCCCGTTCAGATGAAGTCGCCTGAACGGGCGCATGAATCTCGTGAACAGTCACCCGCAGTAGCGCAGTAGGCGGCTGGAAACCGGGTTCGATCGAAAAATTCCAACGACTGCTTCATGGCCGGTTTCCACCCATTCAGACTGGCGGGTCCGGTCATGAGGCTCTGGCATCGTCGTAACCGGTCCATTATTCAGTTTCCATCAGAAGCCGGAAACACCCCTGACGATGCCAGCCTCACCTCTTTCTTCAGAACCCTTGCCCGGACATGTCTGGTTCGATGTCGAGGATCTGTTCGAGTATGGCCGCACCAATACACGTCCCAGCGGCATCCAGCGGGTCGCTTTCGAAATCCAGCGCGCCATGCGCAGCCTGCCGGATATGCAGCAGCGCATCGGCTTTCTGAGGCACAGTCTGGATGGACGCCGGTTTGTCGTCGTACCGGATGCGGAGGTCGGGGCGCTTTACGAACGTCTCACAACACATACGGAGCAGGTTTCCGGACAGGCCGGTTCAGTCAGTTCCAGTGAACGCGCAACGCCCTCCCTGCTCCGACGTCTTGCTCTGCGACTTCCTGTACCCGTGCGTGTGCCGCTGGGACAGTTGGCCGCTCACCAGAGCGCAGCCCTGCGGGATCTGCCTGCGTTGGCGCGAGGGGCTCTTTCCATCATCCGTCAGGCCAGACAACAGAGCGACACCCGAGCGCGACACCCCTTCCAGCCTGCACCGCATGATGTCATTCTGGCGTTGGGCGCACCATGGGCGCATCCTGATTACGGAACGCTCATCAACCATTATCGTCACCATCACGGTGTGACATTCGGTCTGCTGGTGCATGACATCATTCCGCTGCTTTACCCCGAATGGTGTCCAGCGGGCCTGCCGCGTGTTTTCCGACGCTGGCTGACCTCCACCCTGCCAGCCTGCGATCAGGTGTTTTCAGTCTCTCAAGCCACCCGGAACGATATTGAAAGGCAGTTTCCCGGCGTGACCGCTCATCCGATCCGGATGGGCGGCATGAAACCCGGCGAACCGAAAAACGACGACGTCCCGTCTGCCATCAGCCGCCCCTATATCCTGTCCGTGGGGACGTTCGAGGTCCGCAAGAATCATGTGCTTCTCTTCCGTCTCTGGCGACGGCTTCTGAGTGAACACAGGCCGGAGGATATTCCTCATCTGGTTCTTGTCGGCTCGCCGGGATGGCTGGCGGAAGACCTGATGGGACAGCTCAGAAACAGCAATTTTCTGGATGGGCATATCACGCTCATTCTGCGTCCTTCCGATGCGCAGCTCGACACGCTCTACCGGAACGCGCTGTTCACGGTCGTGCCGTCTTTTTACGAAGGCTGGGGCCTGCCCGTGTCGGAAAGCCTCATACGCGGCAAGGTCTGTCTGGCTTCCGATCGCGGAGCGCTGGTGGAAGCGGGGCAGGGGCTGACCGGGCATTTTGATCCGGACAATCTCAACGATGCTCTGAAAAAGATCAGACAGCTTCTGTTTGAGGCCAATACGCTTGCGGAACTGACGCAGCGGGTTGGGAGAGACTTCAGGGAAACCCCGTGGACTTTCGCGGCGCAGGATATCCTCCGGGCCTTCCGCACCGAGAAACAGTCGTGACCACCTTTGTGCCGCAACAGAAGATGTTCCTGTCATAAAAGTAAAAAGCACGGCATTTCTTGCTACCGGCAGCGGCTAAGGCTACGAATGCTTCATGATCCGTCTTATCCTGCTTGTCCCCTTTCTTCTGGCTCTGATCCTGTTTGCCGCGAGCAATCAGGAGCCCTCACAGATGTGGTTCCTGACCTACAGCTGGTCTTCCTCTGTGGGTGTGCTGGCCGTTCTGACCGCTTTTGTCGGCCTGCTGCTCGGCGCGTTCGGCGTCTGGGTCAGTGAGCTGAGCCAGCGTCGCCGGGCCAGAAAGGCCGAGGCCCGAAACAAGGAACTGGAGGCAACCGTCGCCAGCCAGACGGTGGAGCTTGAGCGGTTGCAGACACAGATGCGTCTCTCCGCCACAACCAGCGCTGCCCCGCCGGCCACAACGACGATCACGCCGATTGCGCCGCCATCTTCTTCGGCGGTCTGAGGCATGGCACAGCGTCGCACACGGCTTATCGCCGCTCTTGATACGCGTGATCCTGCACAGGCCGAGGCATGGGCAGCTTCTGTCTCGCCGCATGCGGACGCCATCAAGCTGGGACTGGAATTTGCCTACGCCGCCGGTTTCGATGCCGTCGAGCGAGTCGCGTCGGGGCGTGACCTGTTTCTCGATCTGAAGCTGCACGACATTCCCAACACGGTGGGAGCCGCCATCGGCAGCCTGAGCCGGATCAGACCGGCCATGCTGACCATTCACGCAGGCGGAGGCAGCGCGATGGTCGCAGCCGCCCGCAAGGCCTGCGATGACAGTTTCCCGGAAGACCAGAAGCCGATCCTGCTGGCGGTCACGGTTCTGACCAGTCTCGACGATCACGGTCTCGCCGAGATGGGCATAAAGGACGGCGCAAAGGCGCAGGTTCTCCGTCTGGCTGAACTGGCGCTCCGCAATGGCGCGGACGGGCTGGTCTGTTCCGCGCATGAACTGGCGGCGTTGCGGGCGGAATTCGGCGACAAACCGGTGTTGGTGACGCCCGGTATCCGGCCGCATGGCGCGGCCGTGGGCGACCAGAAGCGCGTCATGACTCCCACCGAAGCCCGCACGGCCGGCGCTGACTGGATTGTTGTCGGGCGTCCGATCTCCGGTGCGGCGGATCCGACCGCAGCCGCAGCGGCCATTGCGGCAGAACTCTCGGAATAAGGCTCCTCCGCGCATGAGTGTTGGCGTCAAGATCTGTGGGCTGACTGAAGAGCGCGGGCTGGATGCCTGTCTGGAATACGGGGCGGACTGGATCGGTCTGAACTTCTTCGCGAAGTCTCCCCGTTACATCATGCCGGTGCGTGCCGCCGAGCTTGCCCGGCGGACCCGCGGCACCCGTTCGGTCTGTGTCGGGCTGTTTGTCGAACCCACGGACGCCGAGGTTACGGCAGTGCTCGATACCGTGCCGCTCGACGTGCTCCAGCTCTATACCTCGCCGGAGAGAGCGGCAGCACTTGCCCGCCTGTCCGGCAAGGAAATCTGGCTCTCCTGTCCTGTGTCGAGCCGTGCGGATCTGCCAGTCCAGTGCGGTGTTCAGCGTCTGGTCGTCGAATCCCGTGCGCCGAAAGACGCCAGCCGGCCCGGAGGGAACGGGCTGACGTTGCCCTGGGACGTAACGGCGGGGTGGACTGCGCCAGCACCGTGGATTCTCGCCGGTGGCCTGACGCCGGAGAATGTCGGGCAGGCTGTCCGCATGAGTGAAGCGCCTGCGGTGGATGTGGCGTCCGGCGTGGAGAGTGCGCCGGGAATCAAGGATCCGACAGCCGTGAAGCAGTTCATTGAGCGGGCGCGATCAGCCCGGATTGCCTGAAACGCATTTTCCCCCTTGAGTCTCGGACAGATACTGGTATGAAACGCTCCGTGCGCTGGAGAGATGGCCGAGCGGCTTAAGGCGCACGCTTGGAAAGCGTGTGTGCGTTAATAGCGTACCGAGGGTTCGAATCCCTCTCTCTCCGCCATGCACTCAATTTTCTAATGAAATCAGCTAATTAGACCCGGTGAGCGTCACAGTGTTTGTGACCGTGCGTCACTGGTCCAGCGTCACTATTTTCAGTGATGCTTCATGACCGGCTTGGCCTGCTTCTGTCCCGAGGATTAGAAGATGGGCATGGACGACATGAGCAATCTGACGGTGATCAATCCATTCCGACAACACACACCAGTCAGAACGAAATATCCCTCCCAGCTGAAATGTCCTCCGCAGCATCTGAGTATTCTGGTAATCCTCGCACTGCTCATCTTGTGATCTGACATTTCCCCAAACATCCCTATTCCGGCCCATTTGACGTATTCTTGCTGTCTGACAGGATTTCTGCCTGTCACAGTCAGGGATTAACCTCCATCTGTATTGGTGGAACACAATGGAGTAGGCTGGCGGTCCGGAGTTAAAAGGACTGGTCACAGGATGAAGATCATCAGAACTGTTGTCGTACTGGCTGTGATAGCCAGTACGAGCGCCTGCACGTCTACGGGTGATGCTTCCATAAAAAATACGACCATTCAGGAAGTGAATCAGAATATTCATGATGGCGTGACGACTTCATCGCAGGTGCGTCAGATTTACGGTGAACCGGGACAGAAAACTTACGAAAATGGCTATGAAGTCTGGGTTTACAGTTTTACGTCCGGCAGGGAAGATGGCCTCTCAATCGCTCAGGATGTAGTGGGCCTGGGCATGATTGGGGAAAGATCAAACAATAAAAACAAGACGCTTACTGTCGTCTTTGGAAATGATGTCGTGCTGAAACATAGTTTCACCACCGCGAATTTCAGTTCCGGTAGCGGATTGAGACAGTAATCTGGTGAATCGAAGACCTTTCGGCCAGATTTCGACATGAGGGATGAAATCCCGGAGAGCCGCCCAACTTCACGAGGTTCTTCGCACCCTTCAGCTTACGACATTCCCGCCTCCGTGGACCTTCCGCACTAACTGAACTAGATGTGCTCAGGGGAATCAGGGGAACGCCGAATGACAGGGTCGTCGTCCAACGATAGGGAGAGCGACGGAAGTAAACAGGACTGGCTCGACAACCGCCTGCCTGTCAGACGCTTTCTGTCCGCCCAGTTCCGCCATTTCCCGATGCCGCGTTCGGCCAACATGCTCTGGACCGTGGGGGCCATGCTGTCGGCGGTCCTCGTCCTGATGCTGCTGTCCGGTCTTGTGCTGGCTATGAATTACACGCCGACAGTCGCAGGAGCGTTCGCGTCCATCGAGGCGATCGAGCGGCGCGTGCCGTCCGGCTGGCTGATGCGGTCGATGCATATGGCGGGGGCGAGCCTGTTTCTTGGCGCGCTTTATCTCCATCTGTTCCGTGGCCTGTATTACGGCTCCTACAAGAAGCCGCGCGAACTGGTGTGGCTGCTTGGACTGCTGCTGCTGGTGATGACCATGATCACCGCTTTCGCCGGATATGTTCTGCCGTGGGGACAGATGTCCTACTGGGGTGCCGACATCGCCGGAAAGGCGCTGGCCTCCATTCCCGTCATCGGTTCGTTTGCTGAGCGCGTGTTTCTGTATGGCGATCAGCCGGGCGACGGCACGCTGCACCATCTTTTCGTGCTGCATTTCACACTGGCGTTTGCGATTGTCGCCGTGGTCGGCCTGCATGTGGCGAGCGTGCATGTCGCAGGTTCCGGAAACCCGAGCGGGGTTGAGCCGGACCGGAAAGGGAGGCTGCCCTTCTCACCCTATTTCGCGATCAAGGACGCCTTCGGAGTAGCGGTTTTCGCAATCATTCTGGCCGCGGTAATGTTCCTGTTTCCGGACCTTGTGACAGAAGCGGCGAATTATCGTCCCGCCAACCCTTTGCGCACACCGACAAATATTGAGCCTGAGTGGTATTTTCTGCCTTTTTATGGAATGCTTCAGGCTATTCCGTTCAAGTTTGGCGGTCTCGTTGCTTCGGTGGGTGCCGTGGCGGTGCTGTTTTTTGCGCCGTGGCTCGATACGTCGCCTGTACGGTCCGCTCAGCAAAGACCACTCATTCGCCTGTCCATGATCCTTCTCGTTGTCTCGTTCGTGGCGCTGGGTCTGGCCGGAAAGCATCACATGGAGGGGGGCTGGCTGATTATCGGACGATGCGCGACGGTGTTCTACTTTTTCCATTTTCTCGTGGTTCTGCCGCTTGTGTCCCGCCGTGAAAATGCGGCTCTGGAGGACGCATCGTGAAGGTGAAGTCCGTCCTTCCCGCCCTTACTGTCGCGCTTTTCAGTGTATCGTCCATGCAGGCGCAGACCCTGCCCGATCATGATCATGCGCCCCCTCAGCACTGGAGCTTTGAAGGGCCGCTGGGCAATTTCGATCTTGCCGCCGTACAGCGTGGGTATGTGGTTTACGAGCAGGTCTGTTCATCGTGTCACGGCATGAAGCATGTCCAGTTCAGAGATCTGGAAGGCATGGGTCTTGATGCTGAAGCCGTAAAATCCATTGCGTCCGGCTATCAGATTCAGGACGGACGGGATCTGTCTGGTGCGCTGAAATATCGGCATGGTCTGCCGGACGATGAGTTCCCGACGCCTGTCAGACCGGCTGGCGTTCCGAAGGGAATGCTGCCGCCGGACCAGTCGCGATTGACCGTGGTGTATCCGGGCGGCCCGGACAGGGTTTACGCGCTGCTCACCGGTTATGGGCCTGCTCCGGCTGGTGTGGCGGTGTCGTCTGGCCAGTTTTACAACCGTTTTGCACAGGGTCGGCAGATCGCCATGAAGCCACCGCTGCGGGACGGCGAGGTTCATTACGCGGACGGGACGCCCGCGACAGTCGAGCAGGAAGCACGCGACGTCACGACCTTTCTGGCATGGGTCGCGCAGCCGCATCTGGTCGCCCGCCATCGTACCGGTGTGCGGGTGCTTGTCTATCTGCTATGCCTCGCAATCCTGCTTTTTATCTTGAAACGGAGAATCTGGTCCAATGTCGAATAGTCCCGCGCCTGAGGTCAAACCGGTTATCGGCATTATCGGCGGATCAGGGCTTTATGACATCGCCGGTCTTGAGAACAAGGAATGGCGGCGCGTTGATACCCCCTGGGGCGCACCGTCTGACGAACTGCTGTTTGGCACATTGGACGGCATCCGCTGCGTGTTTCTGCCCCGTCATGGGCGTGGCCACCCGATCCCGCCGTCACGTCTGAACTATCGCGCCAACATCGCGGCGATGAAGATCGCCGGGGTCACGGACATCATCTCCCTTTCGGCTGTGGGCTCCCTCCGCGAGGATCTGCCGCCGGGGCATTTCGTGATTGTGGATCAGTTCATTGACCGCAGCTTCGCGCGTGAGAAAAGCTTCTTCGATACAGGGTGCGTGGCGCATGTCTCCGTGGCTGATCCGGTCTGCCCGCGTATCGGTGACGTGGCGGAAGAAAAGCTTAAAGAGCTGAACATCGCCTTCACCCGTGGGGGCACCTATCTGGTGATGGAAGGGCCGCAGTTCTCCACGCGGGCGGAGAGTGAGCTGTATCGCAGCTGGGGCTGTGCGGTGATCGGCATGACCAACATGCCGGAAGCCAAGCTCGCCCGTGAAGCCGAGATCTGCTACGCGACGGTTGCGATGGTGACTGACTATGACTGCTGGCATCAGGATCATGACAGTGTCACGGTCGATGCGGTTGTCCGGGTCATGCAGCAGAATGCCGATCATGCCCGTTCGCTTGTCAAGGCGATGATCCCGGCGCTTGGTCAGCCGCGTGGCCTCTGCCCGGCCGGGTGTGATCGTGCGCTTGAACATGCGCTGATCACCGCACCGGAGAGGCGGGAGCCAGCTCTGCTGAGCAAGCTGGAAGTGATCGCCGGACGCGTGCTCAGCGGTCAGTGACTGGCAGGTTCGATAATTTAAAAAGCTTCAGGGAACGTCGCCTTTTTGAAAAAAGGCGACACCCGAAAACCTCTTCATGATTTCGCTGTCATAAGAACAACGCCCCGGCACCCCGGTTCAGGACTGGGACACGTATCGTTCTCCACATGCTCAACAGTGGAGAACCCAACAGCATGACTCAGCGCAGACTGGGCAAGAAGCCCGCTCGTCTGGACCCGCGAACCTATCGCCTTTCCGCATCTCTCAGCTTTCGTCTGCCCGCTCCTCCGCCAGCGGTGAACTGGGCCGCGGACGCTGACTGGCCGATGTGGTGTAATGATCGTCTCGGCTGCTGCACGCAGGTGTCCGTAGCGTCCGCCATCCGGACATGGACCGGTTCAGCCCTCACACCGATTCTCCTGAGTGATGAGGAAGTTGTCGCCAACTACAGCGCAGAATCCGGATATATTGAAAATGACCCGTCAACGGATCAGGGCGCGGTCGAGGTTGAGGTTCTGTCCCGCTGGTGCCGTGACGGGTATGAACGACCGGGTCAAACACGCGATTATCTGACGGCTTTTGGTTATATCAACCCGAAAGACACGCAGTCCGTTCATCGCGCCATCGCCATGCTCGGTGGCCTGTATATCGGTCTGACTCTTCCCCAGTATGCCTGTGTCGGCAATAATGACTGGGTCATCGACCCTGCCGCCGATAACAGCATCGCTGGCGGTCATGCCGTGTGGCTGCATGGGTATGATTCCGACTGGCTCTATCTCAATACGTGGGGTGGGCCGCGCCGCATGTCTTATGATTTTTTCACCACACGCTGTGATGAAGCCTACGGTCTGATTTCCCGTCAGAACTGGACAAACCTGAAAGGCGTGTTGCCGAAAGACGAGACGATGGATGATCTTGTCGAGGAATTGCAGTCAGCGACCGGCTGAAGACGCCGTTTCACGTCCGGCACCCTGTGTGGGTCGTTATTCCTCGCCGCTGGCAATAATCTGCAGGCGGGATGGTGAGGGGACAGTGATCTCATGACCGGCCCCTGTCGCGATCAGCCCTTCCCGTCTCAGGCCGCTGATCGTCCGGCTTACGGTCTCCACGGTCAGCCCCAGAAAGTCGGCGATGTCCGCACGCGTCATGGGGAAATGGAGCTTGGCGTTCTGCGGGATGTCATCGCCGTAGAGGTCAGTGATCTGACCATAAAGGAAGCTGGCGACTCTCTCGCGTGCGGTCTTGCCTCCGAGGAGCAGCATCTGGTCCTGAGCCGCGACGAGTTCGTTGGCTGCCTCGTTGCGCAGGCGACGTTCCAGACGGGGGAATTCGTCGATCACGGTTTCAAGCCGCTCGCGCGAGAAGCGGCAGAGGCGGACCTGATCAATGGCTTCGGCGCCGAAGGCATAGCGGTCTGACACGGCAAGACCAAGAAAATGGCCGATGCTCACAAATCCCGTAATCTGGCGGCGTCCGTCGGGAAGTGACTTGAAGAGTTTTACCGTGCCGGAGGTGATGTTGAAGAACTCGTCGGCAAAGGAGCCTTCCTCTATGAACTGCCGACCGGGTGGAATGGTCACACGCACCGCTGCCTGTGCAAGCTGGGACAGTTCCTCATCATTCAGCGCGCTACAGATTCCATGCGCCCGCACTTCGCAGACAGAACAGGCCTGACACCCATCCATTCCCGCAATGACGATTCGCTTGGGGTGTGACGGACTGTTTCCGGCTGTCAGGGCAGATACTGACATGATTTGTCTTTCTCTCCGGCCGGATGCGGCGTTCTGTTATCTGAAGCTTAGCCTTATCTAGCGCGAATGAGTGCGGATCACACCCCCCGAGATCGGGTGACAGGCTTGATTTAGGTCATTGTTAAAATGACACGGCATCTGATGCTGAAAAATTTGACCCTGCCAGCGCAGGCAGGTGTGTGCGGCGCTCCAGGATTTTTCACCTTGTTCTGAATGGCCTCTTTCACCGGGATGACAGTGGTTCTTCAGACTGTCCGGATAAGTCGTTTCTCCCTGATTTCATCGGCACGAAGCAGATGAGACTGTTAGCTGTCTGGGCAGGGATGGGAGAAAAGTGGTGTTTTTATAGCATGTTAAAGGAGAGGCTTGGCGACCGGCCGCTCTGCATGCGGACACGTCAGGTCCATGAGACGTGTTTCAGGCGGCTACACTGCCTGCCTTATAGTCTGTGTAAAATCGACCACAACGCATACCGACGATGAGAGCCATTCGGGCTTTTCATTATCTATTCCGGGCAGGAAGAGCGGGCACATCCATTCAGGACCGGGCTGATCGCCTTACTGTTGCAAAAAAAACTCACTCTTCCGGAAGTTGTGATGAATTGATCCAGATCAACGCCGCTAACGCCGGGGGTATGGTTTCAGCGGCGAACATTACAGTTTGATAAGAGTGACGCCCCATGATGAAGACCGGATCCTTTCTGGCCGCCACGCTTCTGGCAGCCAGCGCTCTCTGCGGCACGGCCCACGCCCAGACGACTGCTGCCCCCCCGCCGCCTCCGGCAGGGGCTTCTGCCTATGTCAACGCGCCAGTAGCTGCTCCGGTCGCAGCTCCGGCTGATCATAGCGGTCGTTGCGGTATCTTCGAGACCTGCTCCAGCACAAAGATCGGTCTTGGCAAGGGCGACTTCATGGTGCGTCTGTCCGGTGTCGGCGTTCTGCCGCAGGATCGTGACAGCAAGGTGAGCCTGAACGGCCAGCGTCTGCCGGGCGCGCATATTTCCACGACCAATCAGGCGATGCCCGAGCTGACCCTCGAATACTTCTTCACCGACAATCTTTCACTGGATCTGATCGCCACCAGCACGCGTCATGAAGTGGCCGGTCACGGCGGCGCGCTGGGCGCCAAGACAGACGTCGGTTCCGCATGGGTGCTGCCGCCGACCCTGACGGTCGCCTGGCATTTCCGTCCGCACAAGCGCTTCAACCCTTATGTCGGTCTTGGCGCCAACCTGACCTGGTTCCACAACATGCACGGCGCGAACGGTCTGAAGCTGAATTCCGGCTTTACCGGTGGTCCGTCTGTCAATGCGGGCTTCGACTACCAGATCGTCGGCAACTGGTTCTTCAATGCTGACGTGAAGCAGATTTTCATGCGTATGCACGCCTGGGCACAGGATCCGGCCGAAACCGTGCGTATCCGCGCTCATGAGTCCCTCGACCCGACCGTGGTGTCGGCTGGTATCGCTTACCGCTTCTGATCCCTGCGCGCTGCTCCATCGTCCCGGCACGGCCGGGTGATGGGGTGAGTTGCATGAGACAGGCCCGCCCCAACAGTCGTCACGCTGTGGAATGGGGCGGTTTAACCGGGATGCTTGGCTGATCATGTCGAGTGGCGTTCTCGCGTGTCAGCCGTCCCGGAATATCCCTTGTGGCTCAAAGCCACGATCCAATCGGTAAAACAGTCACATGCTGGACTGATTTTAACCGCGTCACTCCAAACAACCGATCGATAAGCGTCAAGAGATTTTGGGTGAAGCTTTGCTCCCCGGATTTTCAGAGAGCATGCTTTTTGAAACCAGACAGCACCCAGACTTATTCAACCGGCGTCGTGGCCACAGCAAACACGGGCGACACTGTAACGCCCGGTCGAAGCGTGACCATGATCGGTCTGTGGTCGGACGCAAACACTGGCAAAACTTCGGCGTGTTCGCATACCGCTCCGCGAATCAGGCACCGGTCGATACGGATGGGAACAAGATCGACCATTTTGTGAGTGGGAGCCCGTGGTCCGACATCCGAGAAGCCGGGCACCAGTGTCGGTCCGACCAGATTGAAATCTCCCAGAATGGCCGCAGGCGCCGGAAGAATGGCGGAAAGACGCCGGAGCTGACGCCGGTTCATGATCTGCCCGTGTGACAGATGGACATTGGCGACCGTGATGGAGGGCAGGCGGATGACCTGCGCGATGCGCCGCACGATCATGCCGGACGGGATCACGCAGGTACGGGGCGCACGGGAGAAGGGCGTACGACTCCAGCAGGCGACGCCGTGAATCCGGCCGGGAAGCGGCGAGCGGGCGTAGTAGCCTCCCACCAGATCTGGGAGCTGATCGATTTCCCGTGTTGCTTCCTGCATCAGAAGCAGATCAGGCTTTTCCCGTTCCAGAAGCGTCAGCACGTCCCGAATGCTGGCGCCGACACTGTGCAGCAGATTCCAGCTGATGATCTTGATCTCGACATCGCCCTGTCGGGTGGTTGTTACGGCGAGCCTGCCGCGCAGCCGGGGACGACGGCGTATCCGTTTGAAAAGTGGTTTCAGCTTGGGCGCGGCCATCATGTCTCCGATGTTTTGCGGTCTTGTGGCAGGTCAGCAACACGACCAGCGGCGAATTCAACGATCAGGATGTATCCGACCGCAAGAAGGACCGGGCCGAGAAAGATCCCCAGCCCGCCGAACTCCAGAACGCCGCCAATCACGCCGATGAGTGTCAGCAGGTAGGGGAGTTGTGCGCCGCGGGCGATGAAGATTGGGCGAATGATATGATCCGCGCCGGAGATCAGGATGATCCCGTACAGCGCCAGAAAGATGCCCCGCCAGAGATGATCCGACACGGCCAGCCAGACGGCGGCGGGAACCCAGACAAGCGGCGCGCCGATCGGGAGCACGGAAAGAAACGCAGCGAGGGTGCCAAAGAGAACCGGCTCGGGAACACGGACAATGAAAAAGCCCACGCCTGTCAGCACACCCTGCACAATCGCTGTTCCCAGCAGGCCGTAGACTGTTCCCCGGACGGTTCCGCCGACAATGCGCAGGATGCGGTCCGCATGTCGTCCGGCGACCCGGCCGATCAGTTGATGGACGATACGTCCCAGTGAATCACCGCTCAGCCAGAAGAAGAAGGCGATGAAAAGCGCCATTGCCAGATGCAGGCCGCCATTTGCCAGCTGCATGAGGACGGAAAGGACGGACTGGGCGATATCGCCGGCATAGGGGCGCAGGCTCTGCCCGATATGGCTGAGGTCCTTGCCGGCCTGATCCCACGCATGCGTGACCTCTGCGCCGGCAAGAGGGAGTTTGCTGAGCCATGCCGGGACGGGGGGAAGGCGCAGATTGGGCAGAAACGTGTCGGTCAGATCGGACAGAACCTGCGGTGCATCCGCCAGTCCCTTGGAGGTGATGCCCGCGATGGGCACCACGATGCAGATCGTGCTGAGCACGGTCATGCATACAGCAGCGGTTGCCGGGCCCATATACCGTCTCAGCCTGAGCAGGATGGGCCAGGTCACGAATGTCAGGATGGCCGCCCAAAGGATGGCGGAGAGAAAGGGCGCCGTGACGACCACGCAACCGTAGGCCACGCCGAGTATCAGCAGCCCGGAGATGAGTCGTTCAGCGTTCATGACGCCAGAATCCTGCGTTTCATTACTCGGTTTCGCAGGATCGCCTGCGTGCACTGTCTTCATCCTGGATGAAAAGCCGGGGATTTTGGAAACACATTATGCGGTGCGTGTCACGCCTCGAATATGTGATGGCTCCCGTGCAGGAATCTAAAATTACGCTATCGACGATATAAAATTGTATGATTCATACGTCCGACGTCATAATTTTATGATATCGCAAATTATGGACACTTTACACCCCTCAGGATTAACGTATTATTGACGAATAACGTTCCCCAGAAACAGTGTCTCAAGGAATGACAGGAATGGCTGCTGTGACTATGCGTCTGAGCGAGATCGGACAGCAGCTGCGTGCTTTTCGTCTTGAATCAGGTATGAGGGCGGATGAAATCGCCGCCCGCCTCGGTGTTTCTCGTGCCGCGCTCTATCGGTACGAAAAAGGCGAGGTGATCAAACTCGATACGGTTCAGAGACTGGCCGAGCTACTCAAGGTTTCGCCTCTCACTCTTCTCGGTATCGGCGTGGAATATTACAGCCGCCCCCTCAGCTTCTTCGAACGTGTTCGACAGGTTGAGGAGGAGGCTGATCAGATCCTCCAGATCAGCGATCCGGTGGCCTATCTGGTGACCTCGCCGGAATATGATTCCATCCTGAACCGTGCAATTGCGGAGCAGGTGGAAAACAAACAGCTGATTGAACAGTATCAGGAGATCTTCAGCGCACGGAGAGAGAGCTACCGCCTCCGCCGTCCGACGATGATCACCATGCTGAGCGAACAGGCGATCGAGCGTTTCCTGCAACGGGGCGTGGGGGAGGCGATCCCCATGTCGGACGAACTGCGCATCGAGGCACGCAGGGTGGCTGCGATGGAAATCGGTCGCATTGCCGAGCTGATCGAAGCAGAGCCGATCGGTCTTCAGTTCAGTCTGCTCGCGGATGTGGAAAGCACGACCAACTGCATCCTGATGCGCGGTCGCGAGCGGATGATGCTGGCGATCAATCCGTTCCGTTGCGACATGTCCCCGGCCGCCACCACAGGTGTGTCGCTGGTGACCAGCGCTCCGGAAGCGGTCAACGCCCATCAGCGGGTGATCGAAGTGCTCTGGGCGGAATCCTGCAAGGGCAAGGAAGCGGTGGGGCGTCTCCGCTCCCTGCTTGCACAGCACGCCATCCAGTGATTCACTCCTCCTCTCCGCAGGCAGCGGAGAGGAGTCGAACCTGTGTTACAGCCTCTTATAGATGTCGATACGTTAAAGGATGCGCTTGCATCCGGCGACGTTACCCTTCTCGATGCGACAGCCAGGCTTCCCGGCGAACAGACTGACCCGGATGCGGATTTTCTGGCGTCCCGTCTGCCCGGCGCACGCCGTTTCGACATCGAGCTTTTTTCCGATCCTGAACAGTCGCTTCCCCATATGGCTCCTGCCGCCGGGCGTTTTGCGCGACTGGCCGGAGAGCTCGGGCTGACCCGTGACAGCCTGATCGTGATTTACGATCAGGGGAATATCGCCTCTTCCTGCCGCGCCTGGTGGCTGCTGCGCCTGTTCGGCCACGAGCGCGTCTTCATTCTCGATGGTGGTCTGCCTGCGTGGCGTGCGACGGAAGGCGAGATTGAGCAGGGCGCGCCTTCACCGATTGTTGCCGCACACTATATTCCCCGGCTGACGACAGGTCTGCTCAAAGGGCTGGGCGACATGCTCGCCCTCTGCTCTTCTGACACGGACGACGTCATTCTCGATGCCCGTTCCTCCGGCCGTTTCACAGGAACCGCCCCAGAGCCGCGGGCTGGGCTTTCCTCCGGACATATGCCGGGAGCCCGGAATATTCCCTTTGGCGAACTGCTGGACGCAGACAAACACTTCCTGCCAAAAGCCGCGCTGAAAGCACGTTTCGAGAAGGCTGGTGTTGCGAGCCTTCAGACGCCGCTCATCGCCACCTGCGGATCGGGCATGACGGCCTCCGTCATCGTGGCCGGCGCTGTGCTTGCGGGCTATGAGACTGTCTCTCTTTATGACGGGTCATGGGCGGAATGGGCGGCGACGCCTGACGCACCTATCGTAAAAGGGGAAGCGACATCCGGCAGGGAGCGGAATTGATCATGACAGGTGAAGACAGGGTCGCTGCGAGCTGGGAGCGGCTGAACGCCCGGTTGGTGAAAGTCGGGCGACCGGATGTGCATGATGAGGCGTTTCGCCGGACCGGCACGCTGGTCAATGCGCCGGTCTCCCGTGGCTCGACCGTGCTGTTTCCCGATCTCGACACCATGCGGCGTGTCGGCGCGGAACGCTACGGGCATACGCCGATCTACGGCGCGATGGGGTCCGCCGTTCAGCACGATCTGGAGCGGGCCATCGCGGTCATCGAGGAAGGGCGGGATACGCAGATCGTGTCCTCCGGTCTCGCCGCCTGCACGACGGCGCTGCTGACATGGACCAGTTCCGGTGGTCACTGCCTGCTGCCGGATTCCTGCTATGGCCCGACCCGACGATTTGCCGACACCATGCTGCGGCGGTTCGGTGTGGAGGCCACCTATTACGACCCCATGATTTCGGAAGAAGGTCTCCGTGCGATCATGCGGCCGAATACGCAGGTCGTGTTCGCGGAAAGTCCCGGCAGTCACACCTTCGAGGTGCAGGATGTCCCGATGTTGGCCCGCGTGGCGCATGACGGCGGGGCGAGGGTGCTGCTCGACAACACCTGGGGTTTCGGAATTTTCATGCCGTTCACGCACGGTGTCGATGTGTCGATTCAGGCGCTGACCAAATATCCCGGCGGTCATTCGGACGCCATTCTGGGCGCCATCACCGTCGGTTCCGAGGAAGACTGGCATATGCTGCGCGACGCTGCGATCCAGTTGGGGCAACTCGCCGGCCCTGATGACTGCTGGCTGACCCTGCGTGGTCTGCGCAGCATGGGCGTGCGTCTGGCGCGGCAGGCCCGTACGGCCTGGAAAGTGGCGTGCTGGCTGCGTGATCGGGGAGAGGTGGCGCAGGTGCTTTACCCTGCGTTTTCCGACTGTCCGGGACATGAGTTCTGGGAGCGCGACTTCTCTGGAGCAGGCCCGCTGTTCACCGTTGTTCTGACGTCGGGCCATGACAGGGCGACGATGGAGCGGATGATCAACGGTCTCCGGCATTTCGGGATTGGTGCGTCATGGGGCGGCTATGAAAGTCTGGTGTTGCCTACGACAGGCGGCGTGTCGCGTTCGCTGCCGAACGCGCTGCCGGAGGGACCGGCCTTCAGGCTGGCGATCGGACTGGATGACGCGGCGGATCTGATTGCTGATCTGGAGGGTGGTTTCTCCCGTTTGTGACTGGGACGGATCGGATGCAGGATTGACCGGAAATGGGAACCAATGTAGAACAAACCTGATTCCGCACACAGATGAGACATTGGCAGAGGACTGGACGCGATGCTCACACGCAAACAGCATGAACTGCTGCTGTTCATCGATTCCTATCTTGGTCAGACAGGATTTTCCCCCTCTTTCGATGAAATGAAGGATGCGCTGGGTCTGAAATCCAAGTCGGGCATTCATCGCCTGATCTCGGCTCTTGAAGAGCGCGGTTTTATCCAGCGGCGGCATAACCGGGCGCGTGCGCTGGAAGTGCTGCGCCTGCCTGAGCCTGTTCAGTTGTCACCGGCAGCTTCCTCCAGTTCCCTGAACGTCATCAAGGGCGACTTTTCTCAGCGTCTGGCCGGCGTGAAGACGGGCGAGGCCGCGGCCTCCATGAGTCTGCCGCTCTATGGCCGGATTGCGGCCGGTCTGCCTATAGAAGCCCTGCACGATCATAGTGAGCAGGTGGAAGTGCCGATGGCGCTTCTCGGTCAGGGTGAGCATTATGCTCTGGAAGTCGCCGGTGATTCCATGATCGAGGCGGGCATTCTGGACGGAGACACGGTCATCATCCGTCGCGAAGACAATGCCGAGAACGGTCAGATTGTTGTCGCTCTCATTGATGATGCGGAAGTGACGCTCAAAAGGCTGCGGAAGAAGGGTAACACTGTTGCTCTTGAAGCTGCCAACTCAGCTTATGAAACACGGATTGTCCCAGCCGAACGTCTGAAAATCCAGGGGCGGCTGGTCGGACTGCTGCGCACATATCACTGAAGAAAGCGTGAGCCTTTCTCGCTGGATGTCAGGCTTTTCAGGGCTTTGCCCCGAGCCCCACAAAGGGACACAGTCCCTTTGATCCCGACCTGTTGAAATGAATGGGTGAAGGGATCTGTGATCCCTTCCGGGTGCAGGGAAGAGCCCTGCCTGCTTTCTCAGAACCTCTGCGAAATACCTGTCAGGATCGTCCGTCTGAGCCCGTACTGAGGCGCTCCGACGCCAATGCCAGATCCGCTGCGAAGCATGTAGCGACGGTCAAAGAGGTTGGTGACATCCAGTCGCAGTTCGGTCCGTTTCAGGAACGATGTATGGAACAGGTTGTCGAACGACTGGACCAGTCCAAGATTGAAAGTGACATATTGCGGCACGGATGCGCCATTGGGGATCACTGAATCTTCGCGAAGACCACTGCCGTAAACCATTGTTGCTGACAGGCGCAACGGATGACCGGTCTTGCGGAATGCCGTGTAGCTTCCTCCAGCGGACGCCGTCCAGCGCTGGTCATGGTCAACATGCACCCAGTGATTGCTGATATAGGCGAGGTCGTCAGGCGCCATATTCCACTGCGCGGACACGATGTTTTTTCCAATGGCGCGTGACCATGAGAAGTTGCCGTAAACAGTGAACGGGCCACGTGAATAATCGGTGGTCACCTCATAGCCGTTGACCTGACCACGCTTGTAATTGAACGCGGACAGAATGATGGGAGACCCGAACTGTCCCTCGTCGATCATGTTGCGCGCCAGTTTGACATAGGCGTCGAAAGACGCGTGCCAGTGAGGCAGAATTTCCTGCGCGAAACCGGCGTCGAAATAATGATCGCGTTCGGCCTTGACCATCGTGTTCTGGAAATTCGGTGGCGCACCGGATGTGTTTGCATATTTATTCAGCTGCGTTCCGCCGACCAGTTCAAACGGTGGTGGTGTGAAGTAGCGGGAATAACCGGCGTGGAAAGTGCCGCCTCTCCATGGTGTCCAGACAATGTTGATTCTGGGGCTGACCTGTTTGGAGTGGGTGTATTCATCCACACCGTCGAAGCGCAGACCGTAATTGATGGTCAGGTTCTTGAAGGGACGCCATTCATCCTGCGCATACAACCCGTAAATCCAGCCGGTGCGACCTGTGCCGTCATGAATTGACTGTGTCAGACCATTGAATTCCGCGTTGCCGTCGTCATCTGTGCCGCTCTGTGTGTAGACAGTGGCGTCAGATTTTGAAATCGTTCTTTCTACATAAGCCTGAAAACCGAATCTGACTGTGTGCTTCGGTGCGGCGCGCCATGTGAGATCGGTCTGATTGCCTGATGAAAAGACCGAACGCTGGGCGTGCTGGGCAATGCCGTTATAGACAAGATCTCCGAGCGGATCAGGAGAGTATCCCAGAGAACTGTAACGTGCGATCGCTGAAGTCTGCAGACTGATTTTTCCCATTTCCTTCTGAAGAGACAGCATCCCGAAATCAGTGATTTCTTTCTGCTGCTCATGCAGGGATGCGCTGTCCACGCTGCCGTACACCTGCTGGGAAAGAGCGCTGTTCAGGAAGGACGGATTGGCAAACTGGCGCTGCTGGCCGGGATTGTTCGGAAGCTCATACTGAGCGTTCGACACGCCGGCGATGAAGCTGATGCGTGTATTTTCGTCAGCCGTGTAACGCAGATGCCCAAGAAAGTGATACTGATTGCTCAGATCGTGGATCGCGTTGAAATCCGGTGTGGGGTTTTCGATGCCGACGCGGTTATGCACGAAATCCGCTGTCGCGAAGTAGTCCCATTTCCCGGAATGTCCGCCATATTGCAGGGAAGGAAAGAAATAATCACGAGCGCCGCCATAGATGGAGGCGTTACCACCACTGTCCGACGTGCCGTTCTTGGTCGTGATATCGATCACGCCTGCCTGTAGAAATCCGTATTCGCTGGGCAATGCGCCCGTCGTCAGGGACATTGAGTGTGCGAAACGGGTCATGAGTGTCTGCCCGAAGACGCTCAGACCTTCCGGAAGCGCTACGCCATCAAGGCGGAACTGCACCTCGTTATGGTCTCCACGAATATGGATCTGTCCATAGCTGTCCTGCGCCACGCCCGGCGCCTGCAACAGAACGGCGTTTAGAGGGGCATTGTCGCCGCCGGGAATTCTTTCGATATCCGCACGGGTAAAATGATAAACGCTCGCCCCTGTGGAAGGCTGAAGACTGGCTCTCTGCTTGTCCAGATGGGCTGTGACGATGATGTGCTCGTCACGGGTCGCCGTCACCGCCTTGACCGGCGCTGGCTTGGCCGGGGACTGTGCGGTAGCGGATGGCGTGACGGTCGTCGTTCCCGTCTCAGCGGCATGGGCAGGCGTGAGGACGTGTCGCGAAAACAGCAAAGGGCTGGCGACAAGCAGAAAGGTAACGGGATGGACAGGGCGGTTCATTGAGCATCCGTAACTGGCTGATTTCAGCTCTCCATACGATGTTATGTTATAATATAACAATACCTAAAATGCCACAAAAGGCGTTGCGATCAAGATTGCAGAAATCTGATGCTGAATGGCCAACAGAAAACGCTGTTCCAGCTTTTGGCCGGAACAGCGTCATGAGAAGGGCTGAAGCCCGGATCTGCCTCCGACTCAGGCCGGAGAAAGTCTGTCAGAGATTATCGATAATCCTCGGGCTCTCGCCAATTTTCGGACGGAAAGTGCCCTGACGAAGTGTCGTCTCAATGTCTTCAAGCGAGGCGCCAGCGGTTTCTGGAACCAGCAGAAAGACAAAGATGACACTGACCAGATTGACGCCAGCATAGAACCACATGGTGCCGCCGAGTGTCAGGGTCTGAACCAGTTCCAGCGTGGTGGCCGTGACAACGAGATTGCTGCCCCAGAGAACCGCAGCATGGGCGCTGGTCGCAGCGCCGCGCATCGGGAGCGGGAACATTTCTGCGCCGGTCAGCCAGCCGACAACCTGAATGCCGCCGGAATTGAACAGCATGAACAGCAGCAGGAAGGCGAGAACGGCGAAGCTGCCGATGCTGCCGGGAGCCGGATGCAGTGCGAAGCAGATTCCCAGACCGACAAGGCTGAGCACTGCGCCGGGTCCCATGATCAGCATCAGGCGACGACGACCAATCCGGTCGACGAACAGGCAGCCAAGCAGGGTCATGACGCAGTAGACGATCGCCACGCCAAGGCTGGCCCAGAGCGACCATTGCGGACCGAAACCGGCATCGGTCAGAAAGGTCGGGGTATAGTAGATCATCATCTCGAGACCGCCGGCCTGCGTGAAGAAGGCGACACCGAGAGCCGCAATCACCGCAGGACGAACCCAGGGAAGCATCAGGCCTTTCCAGCCCCGCTCCGTGGTGTCGATCTTCTGCATGTTCGAGTGAATTTCCCGAACTTCTTTCTGAACGCTCTCACGCGTGGTGCGGATACGTCCAAGCTGCTCGGCCGCGACGTCCAGACCTTCATTGCGAGCGGTCCAGCGCGGGCTTTTCGGCAGGAAGAACATCACGATGAAAACGAAGGCCGCCGGGATTGCCGCAGCCGCCACCATCGGCCGCCAGCCCCACTCGTCGCGCATCATGAGTCCGGCAATGTTGGCGAGAAGAATTCCGACGCCGATCGCCACATTGAACAGGGTGACGAGATTGCCGCGTCTTTTTGGGGGAGCCAGCTCTGAGATGTAGGTCGGGACGACCTGCGTGGAGCCGCCGACGGCCAGTCCAAGGAAAAATCGTGCGGTAATCAGCAGGTTTACGCTTGGTGCCAGCGCACAGGCGATCGAGCCCATGACAAAGATCGCCGTCACAAAAATGACGGTGGCCCGGCGACCGAACTTTTCAGAGGACCAGCCGAAACCAATGGCTCCGACAGCGGCTCCGGCCAGGATGGCGGACGCCACCCACTCCTGCTGGGTGATGGAGAGGTTGAAGTCCTGCTTGATCAGCAGAAGCGCACCGGAAATGATACCTGTATCGTATCCATAGAGGCCGCCGCAGATGGCGGCCACGATGGTTGCGATCCATAGGGTTTTGTCAGCATTTGGTGAAATCTGAATCGATTTCAAGACAGATGACAGGGATGGCCCTGTGCTGTTTGTCGTGCTCAAGCGTGTGGTCTCCATGATGACGTTGCTGGAAAGAGGAAAATCTTTTCGGGGTGGAAAAGTTCCCTCAGTGAGCAGCCCGGCCTCACTTTTGTAATGCTGTGTGGCCGAAGTCCTCTATTGAAGTCGGATCCGATAGAAACACCCTGACTGCCGGATTTCAGAGCGCCTTTACCCACTTCAGGGAATGTGCAGAAGGGATTGCATTATGAAATCCTGTTTCACTTCATGCGATTTTTAGTTTTTCTCTTTGTATTTTTCTCTGCACGGCGAAACATTACGACAAATTCATGGTTTTGTGAACATTTAATTTTCAAGAAAGCGGGGAGTATTGAAAGTACGTTTTATACGAAAAGAATATTTACAATATATTTTTCGGCCATTGAGGTGTCTCATAATCTGTATGCTTGGCTGTCCATGAAAAGCGGTCATGGATTCTACCTGAGGCGAGGGAAGAACCGATGATCACTTTCAGCCTGACTGGCCTGACATGAACATCGGAAGAAAAACAGTGCCCTTGCTTTGCCGATTTCAGGATGAAGCTCCCTGATAAGCCTGCCAATTTCGCACCGTGTTTCCTGGCCCGCCACGACCTAAAAACAGGACATAAAAAAAGCCCGGGCAGCAAAGCCTCGGGCCAAAAGTCATGCCTGGTGGGATGGAAGACGCTGTTACCAGCCGCCGTAATAGGAACCATAGACCGGGGCGGCGGGCACGACCGCGTAAGGAGCAGGGGCCACATAAACAGGCGGCGGAGGTGGTGCGTAGACCACACGTGGGGGAGGCGGTGAGTTCGCCATCGCCATCCCGGCGACAGCACCCAGAGCCATGCCGCCGATAATCCCGCCTGCGACAGCGCCGCCGCCCCACCTGCCATGATGACGCCAGTCGCGGCCAGGACCCCCGCCCCAACCACCACGGGGGCCACCACCGCCCCATCCGCCACGCGGGCCGCCGCCCCAGGGCTGGGCATGCGCATAGGCAGGGAGCGCCACGGATCCGCCGACAAGGCCGATCAGGGCAGGGATAGCGACGAGAGAGCGAAGATACTTGTTCATGTCATGTGTCCCGGATCATGAGCGGGGCGTGAAAGCCAGACTCGTTGTCCTTTTATGAGACACATGAAAACCGGTTTTCATGGCGAATTGTGGGCGAATTCATTGCCATTGCCACACGACGACATGAAAACCGCGTAATGGCCCGCTTCCTTCTTCGGGGCCTCTTATCCGTGCAGATCCTTCGCCGCAGCTTCAACCAGCGCGACATGCTCGGCAGGCTTCACCTTGCGCCACAGCGCCTTGATCCGGCCATCAGCGCCGACAAGGAAAGAGCTACGCTCCATGCCGAAATAGGTCCGTCCGTACATCGATTTCTCAACCCATGTGCCGTACTGGTCGGCCAGTCTGTGGTCAGGATCGCTGGCCAGAGGAAACTCCAGACCGTATTTGTCCGCGAACTTGTCGATCTTGGCCACAGGGTCAGGGCTGACGCCAATCACCGTGAGATCCAGCTTTCCAAGCGCGGGAAGCGCTTCCTGAATGCCGCAGGCCTGTGTGGTGCAGCCGGGCGTGTCCGCTTTCGGGTAGAAGTAGAGCAGGTAGGGTTTGCCCGAAAGATCGGCGCTCGAAACCGTACGGCCCCTGCTGGCTTCAAGAGTGAAATCAGGGGCTTTATCGCCCACTTTGATGGAATCTGTGCTCATGCGGCAAGCCTGCCTCAGAGCACGGGCGGTCGCAACCAGATTCACAGACGCAGGGCGTTCGTAACGGCCTCAGTTCGGGTCAGCGACAGGACCGATCAGTTTCGTGAATAACGCACGCACGATGTCCGCCAGCCCTTCGATTTCCTCCCGCAGGGTCGAAACCCCCGGCACATCCATCGTCCGGCAGAGAAGGTCCAGCGTGGCCGCGGGCAGTTCCTGCGCCGGATCGACAGGTGGTTTCGGTCCGCACAGTAATCTGAGGACGCTTTGCAGACTTCTCCATCGTTCATCGGCTTCAAGCAGGATGGTCGCCTGTTCCGCAGACAGCAGCCGGGCTTTGGCCAGCAGTTCAAAGGCCTGTGAAGTCACCGGAGAACGCACCCGTGCAGACGTCGATGTCAGCTGAAGAGCCTGTGCGATGAACTCCACTTCCATCAGTCCGCCCGGTCGCCGTTTGACGTCCCACGGGCTGGAGGGAGGCAGGTCGCGGGCGAGGCGGCTTCGCATGGCGGCGGCGTCTTCCCTGACTTTCTCCGCCGTGCGACGGGCGTCCGGAGACAGCGCCGCCTCGATGTCCTCGCGCAGGGATTTTTTCAGACGGGTCCGGACGCCGCTTTCCCCTGTGGTGGTGACAAGCCGCGCCCGTGTCAGCGCCATGCGCTCCCATGTCCATGACTCTTCCGCGTGATAACGACGGAAAGCGGAGAGGGACACCGCGACCGGACCTGCCGCGCCCGACGGACGCAGACGCATGTCCACCGGATAAAGCGGACCTTCGGAGTCCGGCGCGGTCAGAGCGCCGATAAAGCTGTGCGCCAGCCGGAGATAATATTGTGACACGGTCAAGGTGCGGCCGCCGCCCTTGGGAAGCGCCGTGCTTTCGGTCACATGCTCGGGGTGGTCAAAGATCATCATCAGATCAAGGTCGGACCCGGCCATCATCTCACGTGATCCGGCCTTGCCCAGCGCGATGACCGCGATGCCGCCGCCTTCGACCCTGCCATGACGCGCACGGTGCGCCCGGAACACGCTGTCGAGCAGCGCTGTCATCACAGCATCCGCCACATCCGTGCGTTCCTGTGCCGCCGTATCCTCGTCAAGACGCCCTTCCAGCCGGGCGACGGAAAGACGGAACTCCTCGGCGCGCACGACAGGGCGCAGACGGGTGACCAGCAGCTCGGAATCGGGCTTTTCCGCCGCCAGAAGGCGGATCTGTTCCGGCGCGAAAGTGGCTGCCGGGGGAAGATTGTCCTCCTCTTCCTCCTGAAGCTCCAGCAGACCTTCCAGCGCGGACGGGCTGTCCGCCAGATGGTTGGCGAGGAAGGGTGAGGCGTCGAAAATCGCCGCGATCCGGTCGATCAGTGCGGGGTTGCGTTCCAGCAGCGAGAGCAGCTGCACTCCCGCCCGCTGACGCGAGAGAAGCGTGTCGAAGTGACGCAGGCAGGCCAGCGGGTCGCGCCGGGCGATGAAGCTGGCGAGGAGGTCCGACATCAGGCCCCGCAGCAGCGCGTGGGCGCGATCCGAGCGGAGCGCCCGGCGGCTGTTGCCGGCCCAGTGACTGAGGATCGTCGCGGCGTCGTCACAGCCGTCCTGCGGAAACCCGAGTTCCCCGAGGCGGGCGGGCAGTTCATCCGAGCCGAGATCGAGCAGCGCTTCCTCGGGACGGATCTCGCGGGTGGGCGTGCTGAAATGTTTCTCGAAGATCCGCCGCGCCGCCCGCATCTGCGGCAGCAGGTCCAGCGCAAAGTCGCCCGCGCTGCCGTAGCCGAGGAAGATCGCCAGAGCGTTGAACCGTTCCTCCGTATCCGGAAGCTGATGGGTCTGCTGGTCGGCGCGCATCTGCACCCGATGCTCGACAATCCGCAGCAGGCGATAGGCGCGGGCGAGAGTTTCGGCCTCCTCCCGTGGCATATGACCGGAGCGCGTGAGGGTGCGCAGCGCGCCGAGTGTGGTCGGATCGCGCAGGCTCGGTGTCCGTCCGCCCCAGACAAGCTGCATCGCCTGCGCGACGAACTCGATCTCACGGATGCCGCCTTCTCCGAGCTTGACGTTATGGCCGAGCAGCCAGCCGACGCCGTCTTCCGGGTTGGTCAGCGTCGAATCAGCCATCTTCGCCAGTCCCGAGCGGCCCGGTTTGCGGTGCTGGTCGATCTTGGCCTTCATGACGTGAATGTCGTCGATCAGGGCGAAATCGAGATGACGCCGCCAGACAAAGGGATGGATGGCGGTCAGAAAATCACGCCCAAGCCGGATGTTTCCCGCGACAGGCCGCGCCTTGGTCATGGCGGCGCGCTCCCATGTCTGGCCCAGACTCTCGTAATAGGCGATGGCGGCGGGAAGCGAGACGGCGAGGGGGGTTGCGGAGGGATCGGGGCGCAGGCGCAGATCGGTCCGGAAAACGTAGCCATTCGCGTCACGCGCTTCCATGAGGCGGACAAGGTCGCTAGTCATGCGGATGAAAGTCTGCCGGGCCGTATCGGGGTCCGCATGAAGGTCCGCGTCAAAAAGCACGACGAGGTCGATGTCCGAGGAGAAGTTCAGTTCCCGCGCTCCGAGTTTCCCCATCGCCAGAACGACGTAACCACTCCCGCGTGTGGGGCGGGCCGGATCTTTCAGGGAAAGCCGTCCCCTGTCGTAAGCGGAGCGCAGCAGATGCCTGACCGCCGCATCGAGAGTGCTTTCGGCAAGGCGCGACAGCGTCTGCGTGACGGTTTCCAGCGACCAGAAATCGCCGATATCAGCCAGCGCACAGGTCAGGGCGATCCGGTTCTTGGCGTCGCGCATGGCGCGGGCCAGCGCGTCGTGATCGATCTCCGGCGGCAGGGCGTCGATCCTGGCGAAGATGGAATCGGCAAAGCTGTCCGGTCCTTCGAGCAGCAGGGCCGCGAAATCGGCGGGACTGCGCAGCGCGAGTTCGGTCAGGTAGGGGCTGTTGCCGCCCATGGCCGCCAGCAGGGCGGGCACGCCGGGCTTGTCCAGCAGGGCAGGGTCGAGGCCGGCCTCCTGCCAGCGCTCGGCGAGGTCTTCCAGAAACCGCGCCAGAGCGTCCGGGTCGGCAGGATTCGGCCATGCAAGATCAGGCCAGGACGCCGTGCGTCTGCGTCCCCGCCAGCCTGCGCCCCCGGAGCGCTCGGCAGATCTGGCGGCGGAGGGCGGAACCTCTTGCGGCATGCCATCGTTTGGACGCATTGCCCCTTTTTCTGGGGGCTTGCGGTCCGTCTGGGTGCGGATTGGGGAAGAAGAGGTGCGTCGCGACATGAGCTTTACGGAATGATCGGACAGACAGGGTGGCGGTGATGGACGGGTCCGGTCAAGACGAAGCTCAGAATGGGACGATGCGTGAAGGGTCTTCGTCCGATCAGGGGGAGCCTGCGCAGCCCCCCCGAAAACCTGCTACGGGCAGGCGTTTTCTGAAAGGCGCGATGTGGACGGCGACCGCTCTAATGGGCGCGCCGCTGCTGGTCGCTGGGGGGGTCATGGCCGCCATGATGGTGGGGCCGGTCAATATCTCTCCGTTGCTCAGGCTCGCCCTGCCGGTCAAGATCGTGGGAGGTGGCAGGGGGCTGCCCCCCAGAGGACGTCTGGATATCGGGCACGCCTCTCTCCGCTGGACCGGACTGCGTGACGGGTTCGGCTCGCCGGTGCTGCTGGAGCTCCGTGATGTCACCATTCTCGACGCGACCGGCAGGGTGGCCGACCGGATCGACGCCGGGGCCATTGCGCTGGACGCCTTTCCGCTTTTTCACGGACGTCTTTCCGTTACCGATTTTCGTGTGACCGGCGCGCACATCGCCCTGCGGCGGGATGCGCAGGGTGATGTCGATCTCGATCTCCCCGGAGCCTCTTCCGGCGGCAAGGGCGGTTTTCCTGATATTGACGTTCGGCATCTGCGACGACTGACGCTTGCCGGGACGCATGTGGTTCTGGTCGATGACCATGACCATCGAACCTGGACCGTCGATCCTCTGGACGCCACGCTGACGCCGGTCGTGGTGAAGCACCGGCACGGGCTGGTGGGTTCCGTTACGGTCGGGGCGACGAGCGAGGATGCGGGTGCTCCGGTCACGGCGCATCTGGCCGCGCAGGGAGCAGTGACGCCGGATGGAACATTACGCTGGCATGTCGCGCTTGATCCTCTGACGCCCTCCGGCTTCGCCAGCTTCGCGCCCGGTCTGGCTGCTGTCAGAGCGCCTGTGGGACTGACGGGAGACATCACGCTGACATCGGCGGGACGGGCATGGTACATGCTGCCTGACGATGCGCTGGTGAATGTGACTCTCGGGACCGGCGAGGTCGATGCCGCCGGTTCCACGCTGTACCCTGCTGAAGGTGATGCGGCGCTGCATATGACGTTCGGGAAGCAGACGGCTGCTGGCTGGCCGGCGCATCTGGATCTGCAGGCTCTGTCCGTGCAGTTGCGTGCGCCGCCGGCGCCGCCCGCGCCGCCCGCGCCGGCAGGGAGCGTGACAGCGCCTCCCCCTCCGCCGGTGATGGTCGCTCCTCCCAGTGTGCCGGTCGTTAAAAAACGTGGCGCGAAAAAAGCAACGACCAGAAAGGGCAAGGCCAAGGGTGCGACGAAGGTGGCGACGCCACAGCCACAGCCCGCCGTCGAACTGCTTCCGCCACCCCGATTGACAGCCAGCGGAGCTATCGACTGGGGAAATGTTGAGAATGCCGGTCTCATGAGTGGTGGCGTCGATCTTGCGCTGACGTCAGTGCCCTTCACGGAAATCGGCAAATACTGGCCGGTGAACGCCGCGAAGGGCGCGCGACGCTGGGTCGGACGCAACATCACGGCTGGCACGGTCAGAAATACGCAGGTCCACCTGAAGATCGGTCCGGACGCTGCCGGCGGTTCATCGACGGTAACCGGTATCTCCGGAGGTCTCGATGGCGAGGGGATGGACATTCACTGGCTGCGACCGATTGCGCCACTGCATGATGTTGACGCACATCTGGATGCAACCAGCCTGAGCACGCTGACGCTGTCTTTCAAAAACGGCTGGCAGCCCACGACCCGGACGGTGAAGAGTGTCGGGGTGGCGGGAAGCGGTCGTCTGACCGCGCTGCCCGGTGGCATGATCATCAGCGACCTCGACAAGAAGGATCAGACCGGCACCATTACGGTCGGGCTGGCCGGAGATCTGCGCGATCATGTGGCGCTGCTGTCCGAGCCCAGACTGCATGTCCTGTCGCGTCATCCGCTGCCGTTCACGCACCCGCAGGGCTATGGCGTGGTAAATTTCACTCTCACCCTGCCGCTGGTTGCGAAAGTCTCGACGGACGACATGACTCTCGAGGGTCATGCGCATCTGACCCATGTCAGCCTTGAGCGTGTCGCGATGGGCAGAGGCGTGAGCGATGGCGCGCTGGACTCCGATGTGACCATGCACGGCATGAAGTTCGTGGGCAAAGGCGCGTTCAGTCACATTCCGGCGGATGTAAAGGGAGAGATTCTGTTCGATCGGGCGTCGAAAGGGCAGGTGATCGATCATATTGTGACCAATCTGCATCTGACGCCCGACAACGCCGCGGCCGCAGGCATTCCCGTTGCGGATTACATGTCGGGACGGGGCGAGATGAAAGTCGATTACGCCGCCATAAAAGAGGCGCATGACCGGCTGGTCCTTGATCTCGATCTGGCTGACGCCGGGGTGCATATTCCGCTCTGGAACAAGGCGACGGGTCGTCCGGCGACGGTGCATGCCGATCTTCTGCTTGATGGAGGGAGTGTCGTCGCCGCGACGGGGATTCGCGCAAAGGGACCGGACCTGAATGTCAGCGGGGAGGCGCATTTTCCGGCGGGGCAGTCGCCCGAACTGGTGATCCCCGCCTTCCAGATCGGCCGCTCGACCGGATCGGCCACTCTGACGATGCCTTCGCGCCCCGTGCAGCCGGTGTCGGTCAAGGTGCGGGCCCATACGCTTGATCTCAGTCCTCTGGTGGAAGGGCCGCCGGAGGAAAAAGCGCCCGTCCAGTCGACGAGCCTGCATGTGCCTCAAGCCGCCAGCGGGCGTGTGCAGGGTCCGCCGGGTCGCCCCTGGCTGATCGATGTGACGGCGGACCAGCTTTATTATCGTCATGACCGCACGCTCGGAGGCGTGAAAGCCTTCATCGACCATAATGGTGTGCGTGTGGACAGAATGAAGCTCTCCATTACGGAGCCCACGGCGGCGAAGGCAGAGATCCTGCCGCTCGGCAACAGCCGCCGGATGACAGCGGATGTTCCTGACTTTGGCGCGCTACTGAGGCGTCTTGCCGTCACGGATATGGTGGTGGGGGGACACGCGCAGTTCGAAGGCCGGTTTGACGATACAAAGGCGACCGCGCCCTTCCGGGGACAGCTGAAGCTGTCTCCCTTCACCATTCAGCATGCGCCGGGTGCGCTTCTGGTGGCGAGAAGCCTGTCGATCTATGGCTGGCTCAATTCGAAAGACACGTCCAGATTCGAGGTGACGCGCTTCGAGATGCCGGTGACGTTCGCGGATGGCGTGATGCATATCCATGACGGTCGTGCCGGTAACGGCGCGCTCGGGGCCACGCTGGAGGGGCCCGTCAATCTCGACAGGGGGACGCTCGACCTGTCGGGCACCATCGTGCCAGCTTTCGCGATCAATACCATTCCCGGAGAGATCCCGGCTCTGGGCAAGCTCCTGTCGCCGGAAAAAGGCGGCGGGCTGCTGGCTGTGAAATTCTCGCTGCAGGGCAGGATCGACAAGCCGGATTTTGCAGTCAGTCCGCTGACCATCCTGTTGCCCGGTGTGCTGAGAAACCTGTTCTAGAAAGCGATTTCTTCAATAATGAAGTTTGTGATGAAGCTTTTTCAGAAAGCTTCAGGGAATGTCGCTTTTTTGAAAAAAGGCGACGCCCCAAAACTTCTGCTGATTCTTCCGGGTGAGTGTGGAAGCGGAAACAGAAACAGTCTTTCTCAGATCTGTTCCCTGCTGTCCTCTTTGCCCTGTGGGAATGGCGGGCCTATATGTTCCATCAGGCAATGATAACGGTGCGGGCAGACAGGCACGCCGGTTTGCATGCAGGAGAAGGAGCAGGTCATGTCGGAAACACAGGACAGGTCGAAGGATCAGGTGCCGGTCACGGTGCTGACGGGCTTTCTCGGCGCGGGAAAGACCACGCTGCTCAACCATATCCTCACGGCGGAACATGGCCGGAAATATGCCGTCGTCATCAACGAGTTCGGAGAACTTGGTGTTGATAACGACCTCGTCGTCGATGCCGACGAGGAAGTGTTCGAGATGAACAACGGCTGCATCTGCTGCACGGTGCGCGGTGATCTGATCCGTATTCTCGGCAGTCTGATGAAGCGTCGTGCGAAATTCGACGGTATCATCGTCGAGACCACCGGACTGGCCGACCCTGCGCCGGTCGCGCAGACCTTCTTCGTGGATGAAGAGGTGCGGGACAAGACCCGTCTCGACGCCGTCGTGACCGTGGTGGATGCCTACAACGTGCTTCAGACGCTGGAAGAAAGCCCGGAAGCCGTGCATCAGATCGCCTTTGCGGATGTGATCATCCTCAACAAGACCGATCTTGTGGATGAAGCGAAGCTTGCTGAAATCGAAGCGAAGATCCGTCAGATCAACGCCTATGTGAAGATTCATCCTGCTGTGCGCGGCAATGTTCCGCTTACGGATGTGCTCGATCAGGGCGGCTTCGATCTTCAGCGTGCGCTGGAATATGAGCCGGACTTTCTGGAAAACACCGAGCATTCCCATGAGGAAGGCGTGACCAGCATGTCCTTCCCGGTCAGCGAGCCGATTGACGAGGCCCGTTTCCATGCCTGGATCAGCGCTCTGTTGCAGGAGCAGGGCGCGGATATTCTCCGGTCAAAAGGTATTCTGAACTTCGCTGGACATAACGACCGTTATGCGTTCCAGGCGGTTCACATGATGGCGGATGGCGATTTCATCGGCCCATGGAAAGAGGGTGAAAAGAAGGAATCCCGGCTGGTGTTCATCGGGCGCAACCTGAATCGTCCGCGGCTGCGTCGTGGTTTTGAAAGCTGCCGGGCCTGAATGGCCTTTTCATATAAGCATTCGTGAAAGGGATCAGGATGAGCGATAAGGCGACTCTCTCCGGCATTGTTGCGGAACGGGGAGCGGAACAGGCTGTCGAAGGACATATCACCGCCTGCTGCGCGTCACGCGACAATAGCAGTTTCGCATTCGCCACAGGGGAGGGGGATCTGCTGATTGCTCCTCGTGAAACGATCCGCGATACGGCGACGTGGACCACGGTGCAGGCTCATGACGGGCCGGTTCTGGCGCTGTCTCCGGATGTGACGGGTTCAGGCTTTCTGTCCGGTGGTGAGGACTGTCGTCTGAAGCGCACAGTTGGCGGCGCTGTCGAGGAACTGGCGAAGGCCCGTCGCTGGATTGAGCATGTGGCCTGCTGGAGTGATGGCCGTAAGGGGACCATCGCATTTGCTTCCGGCAAGGAGGTGCATCTTCGCGGAGCCGATGGCGCGACCGCTCTGCGCACGCTGGAACATCCTTCGACGGTTTCCGGCATCGTATTTGATGCAAAAGGCAAGCGGATTGCCGCATCACACTATAATGGCGCTTCCATGTGGTTCGTGAATTCCAAGGACAGCACAGCGAAGGTTTACGAGTGGAAAGGCAGCCATATCGGCATTGCGATCCATCCCGCAGGTGAGGCGCTGATTACCTCCATGCAGGAAAATGACCTGCATGGCTGGCGTCTGTCCGATGGACACAACATGCGGATGAGCGGCTACCCGACCAAGGTAATGTCGCTGGCGTTCACCAGAAATGGCAAGTGGCTGGCGACCAGCGGAGCGGACAGCGTAATCCTGTGGCCGTTCTTCAACGGTGGTCCGATGGGCAAACCGCCTTCTGAACTGCCGGGCATTCCGGGCGTGCTGTGTACACGGGTGGCGACACACCCTCAGCAGGACGTTGTCGTGGCGGGATTTGCTGACGGCACGGTTCTGATGATGGATCAGTCATCGGAGCGGGTTCTGCCCGTATGCTCCGCCGGAGGCGGCTCTGTCACGGCGCTGTCTTTCAGCGCGGACGGTTGCATTCTCGGATATGGGACGGAAGACGGGCGCGTTGGCGTCGTGGATCTGACCGCGCCAGCGTGAAGATGGCGTGACCTGACACAAACGGGGTGATAGCGCCGTTTGTGTCAGGCGCTATTCCGAAACAGGCCTGGTAAAACTGGACAGTTTTTGGGAGTCGCCTTTTTCTGAAAGGCGATGTCCTGATAAGCCTGCTGAACCAAGCTTAAAAGCAACTTTTAAATTGTATGCTTGTTGTATCCGACAGAAGAGATGAATTACTCATCTCAGCGCTCCAGTATTCCCGAAGAAAACTGGAGCGGGCGATGGGATTCGAACCCACGACCCCAACCTTGGCAAAATTGGCAGAACCATACGCCGGGGTGCGCCTGACTCCCATAATTTACTATAAAACAACATATTACATGAAATCTCCTACTCCGTAATGCGCTCGGATTTGCTCCGGTTTTCGACCATCTGCTTACAAAATGCTTACATTCTGTCGCTACCCCCGATAATGTAAGCAGGAAGCACGGTGACGGGGAAGCCCCATGGCGAAATTGACGAAACGGGCTGTCGATGCCCTGAAGGCTCCAAAGCAAGGGCAAGCGTTCCTTTGGGACAGCGAGTTGCGAGGATTCGGTGCCAGAATCATTCCCTCTGGCTTGAAGACCTTTATCTTGCAATATCGCAATGCCGACGATCGCAGCCGTCGCATTGCGCTTGGTCGATTCGGAGCCATCACCGTCGAACAAGCCCGTGATCTTGCGAAGATCAAGCTGGGCCTGCTCGCTCACGGAAAAGACCCGGCAGCAGAGGTCGAGGTGCATAAGGCAATCACGGTCGCCGCCCTTTGCGACTGGTATCTCCAAGAAGCTGCGGCCGGGCGGATCATCGGACGTCGGAACCGGCCGATCAAAGCCTCGACGCTCGCGATGGATAAGAGCCGAATCGAGACACACGTCAAACCGCTTCTCGGCAAGAGGCTCGTTCGCTCGCTGAAAGTGGTTGATATAGAGGGAATGCAGGCCGACATTGTGGCCGGCAAGACGGCCAAGCCCCGCAGCACCAAGCGAGGCGGCGCCACGACGGGCGGCCCAGGTGTTGCCTCGCGAGCGGTTTCGACTCTGCAAAGTATCCTCGGTCACGCTGCGCGCCTTGATAAGATTGCTACTCATCCCTGCCAAGGCGCGCGACGGCTTGCGGGAAAGAAAAAGCAGCGGAGGCTGAATATCCTCGAAATTGGGAAGCTCGGCGACGCCATGCGACATGCTGAGCGTAACGGTGAAAACCCGATCGCACTAGCAATCGTACGCTTCCTGCTACTGACCGGCTTCCGAATTTCCGAAGCGCAAGGGATGCGGCGCGCATGGGTTCGTCCCGAGGGCGGCTATATCGACTTCGCCGACACCAAGAGCGGCGCCCAGATTCGAGCCATCGGACCGGCCGCAATGCAGGTTCTTCAGAACCAGCCGATCCGTAAGGAGTCGCCATATGTCTTCCCGTCCGATATCAGTGAAGGACATTATACAGCGGCGAAAGCCTGCCTTGAGAGACTCTGCGCTTCGGTCGGCATCGAGGATGTCACGCCACATACTCTGCGGCACACCTTCGGCAGCGTCGCAGGTGATCTCGGCTTCTCCGAATTAACGATCAGGGCGCTTCTCGGCCACGCCGCGCAAAGCGTGACCCAAGGCTACGTGCATATCGACGAAGCCCTGAAGTTGGCCGTTAGCCGCACCTGCGACAAGATCGCTTTGCTGTTGGATGGAGCGAAGAAGGCGGGCCGGGCTGAGGGGCTGGCAGCGTGACGGCATCGGGGGGACCAAAGACCACTTGCGGCCGGAATACCTCGCCGACCGGTTTCAGTTATTGCAGTTAAGGGCGCACGCGACTGGATGCGTAGGAGAACCCGTCGTGGCAAGCCACGTCGTCACGTTCGCCGGTCTGTCCGACCAGGACCGCAAGAAGGTCGCCCCTCTGCCGAAGCTGGTAGAAGGCGATCGTTTCGAGTTGCATGTCCGGCGCCGGAACGGGCAGGATCAGACCATGTCCTTGCCGCCGGCGGCAGCCAGTGCCGTCGAGGCATTGATCGACCACCTGCTCAACGGCGAGCGGGTGGCGGTCCTTTCGGAAGATCAGGAATTAAGCCCCACCGAGGCGTCCACCATCCTCGGTATCTCCCGACCGCTCGTCGTACTGCGGATGGATCGCGGCGACCTTCCGTTCCGCTATATCGGCAAGCACCGCCGCGCGTCGCTCAAGGACGTGCTGGCGTTGAATACGGAACTCGATGTTCGGCAGAAGGCCATGGAGGATTTGGCCGCCGACTCCGAGAATCTCCATCTCCATTATGGCATTTAGTCCCGTTGTCGCAATCTACGACGCCTGTATCCTCTACCCGTTTCACCTTAGGAACATCGTCGTCCAGGCGGCGGCGGACGGTCGATGCGCGGTGGACCGACGCGATTCATGACGAGTGGATACGAAACCTTCTGGCCAACACGCCGGACCTTTCGGCCGAACGCTTGGCGACTACGAAGCAACTCATGAACGCCGCGCTGCCGAAGGCGACAGTAACCGGTTACGAACGTAAGCATCCGGAGAGAGCCGCGGGCGTAATCAGGCTTTGATGGTATTATTGCTGTGGTGAAGGGTTTTCCAGTGCCATGGCAGGAGTTCATGGAGGCGTGGATTTGGCATATCGTTGATACGGGCGAGGACATCTGCGAGTCATGCTTTGGGATCGACAAGGTTCAGACGGGCGGTGACGATCAGGGAATACATGGCGGCAGCGCGTTCTCCGCCCCGGTCTGACCCGGCGAATAACCAGGCTTTTCTGCCGAGGGCTATCCCACGGAGCGCACGCTCTGCGGCGTTATTTGTGAGACAGATGCGCCCATCATGTAGAAACCGTGTGAACATATCAGGTCGTCTGAGAAAATAGCTCATGGCCTGTGCAATGGGATTTTTTGATGACATGCGTTGGCACGTGTCACGCATCCACATGAACAGGTCCTCTACCATGGGAGCACTGCTTTCCTGACGGACCGCGAGCCGATGCTGGTCTGGGGTGCCGTTTATCACACGTTCAGCCTCGAAGATGGCGTCGATGCGGCGCACTGCCTCTATCGCCAGCGGGGCCTTGTCCTTCTCCGCGATTTTGAACAGCCCCCTTCGTCCGTGCGCCCAGCATCCTGCAGACACGACAGGTGCAGGCTGACGGCCCGGTTTTGTCAGAGCGTTATATCCGGCATAGGCATCGGATTGCACGATCCCCGTCCAGCCCGAAAGATGATCGACAGGATGTTCGCCCTTGCGGTCCCGTGAATAACGGAACCACACGGCTGGCGGTGCTGTGCCTCCAAAGGGGTGATCGTCGCGCACATAATTCCACAATCGACCGGTGCGTGTTCGGCCCTTCGCCAGCACGGGCACGGTGGTGTCATCCGCATGCAGACGACCAGCTGCCAGCACATGGACCCGGATCAGCGCGTTCAGAGGGGCCAGGGTCGCTGTGCAGGCTCCCACCCAGTCGGCTAACGTTGACGTGTCGAGATCAATCCCTTCGCGTGCAAAGGCATCACTCTGCCTGTTCAGCGGCAGATGCTGGAGATACTTGTCGCACAGAATGCCCGCCAGCAGTTCTGGCCCTGCACGCCCCCGTGAGATCGGGTAGAAAGGCGCTGGTGGCTGGGTAATGCTCTCGCAATCCCGACAGGTGAACTTCTCCCGCACCGTCTGGATGACTTTGAACTGGCGTGGGATCACTTCCAGCGTCTCAGTGATACTTTCGCCCAGTTTGCTCAGGCGCATCCCGCCACAGCACGGACACTGTGTTGGCGCAGGAAGAACCATCCGTTCGCGTGGCAGGTCGGCGGGTAAGGGCTGCCGCCCCCGGTTATTCCGCGGTGCTGTTGCACGGACAGCGAGGTCCGCCGCATTTTCGAACGTGTCTTCGGCTTGCGTTGTTTCCAGCTCAAGTTCCAGCTGGTCCAGCAGGCGCCGTCCCCGTTCCGATGACGTCCCGAAGCGGTCCTGACGCATCCGTGCAATAAGATGTTTAAGATGGGTAATCTGCGCTTCAGCGCTGACTGCTCGGGCTTCAGCGTCTGTGGCCCGGGTTTCGGCAGCACGGGCACGCGTCTCGGCGGCGGCAAGTGCCGCACGTAAGGCCGTTATGTCATCCATGCTTCCCGTCATGAAAAACAGTTCAGCACAAAACCGTTCAAAAGGGTACAGGACTATGGATCACGATCCCCTTTTTGTTACCCCGCCAGTTCAGGTCGCCATGTTTTCTGCGGATTACGCCAGTCGATCCCTTCGAGCAGACAACTTAATTGTGACGCACTCAGATGGATGGCCCCGTCCTTTGCCGAGGGCCAGATGAAATACCCACGTTCAATCCGTTTTGCATAGAGGGACACTCCAATCCCGTCATGCCAGATCAGTTTCACCAGATCGCCGCGTCGGCCACGAAAGACAAAAACATCACCAGCATAGGGGTCTCTCCCCAGAAACTGTTGAACCCTCAGCGCCAGACCGGGCATGCCAAGGCGCATGTCTGTCGCACCTGCCGCCAGCCATATCTTCAGACCAGAGGGAAGAGGGATCATGAGCGTAAAACCTGAAGGAGTTTCCTCAGATCTTCAATCGCGATCCGGCTGTCAACCATCAGCTTCTCGCCACCAGGAAAAAGAATGCTGGCTTCATGTCCACTCCCGCAGGACTGGTCTCCTCCCAGCCCTTCAACAGGGGATGTCATATGAACCGGCACAAAAGAAAGCTGCTCTTTCGCAGACGGGTTTACGAAATCCAGTCTCTGACGCCATCGGTAAACGACGCTGACGTGGACACCAAACTGGCGCGCAACAGCACGGACTGACTGACCAGTTTCATAAGAAGCCAGCACAACCCGACGTCTGAACGCGTCATCATAGGCCCGGCGCCGTTCGCCAACAATTTCAATAACCGGATGAAGGGCTCGCGATGCTTGTGTCGCAGCGAATGTCGCTGCGACACAAGCATCATTCTGTTCTGATCGCTCTGTCATGAACAGAACACATCACCACACCATAAAATCCACAAGGCGTCTCACACCGGAAGCTTACTTACGAACAGCAATTCCGACCATATACGTTGCTCGATCCTGATGACCGTCCCGTCGCCGCGACCGCGATCGAGGCAGACGCGCCGATAATCGTCACATGGAACCTAGACGACTTTCCTGTTGCCGAATTAAGAGAGCATAGCTTGGCGCAGCAGTCACCGGATGTCTTCCTGGTCGACCTCTGCAAGCGGGCCCCGGATAGGCATTGCCTTCTGAACGAAATAGGCAATCTGCTTTCACCGAAGTCTCAGGGCATTGAGCCGCAGTGCGTTTGTCACGACGGCCAGGGATGACAGGGCCATCGCGCCTCCCGCGAACATGGGCGACAGCGTAAGGCCAAAGACGGGATACAGTACGCCTGCGGCAAGTGGGATGCCGATCCCATTGAACAGGAAAGAAAATGCCAGATTCTGCCGGATGTTGCGCATCGTCGCCTGTGCCAGGCGGCGGGCGCGTACCAGTCCGGCGAGGCTGCCTTGTGCCAGTGTCATCCCGGCGCTTTCGATGGCGACATCGGTGCCTGTGCCCATGGCGATTCCGATATCGGCGGTGGCCAGGGCCGGCGCGTCGTTGACGCCGTCGCCCGCCATGGCGACACGGGCTCCCTTCTGTTGCATGTCACGAATGATCGCGGCCTTATCCTCGGGTTTGAGGTCGGCATGTACCTCGTCGATTCCCGCCTGCCGGGCCACGACTTCCGCAGTCCGGGCATTGTCACCCGTCAGCATCACGATCCGCATGCCGGCTGCGTGCAGTGCCGCGATGGTCTCCTTCGCGTCGGTCTTCAGCGGATCGGCCACGACCAGCAACCCAGCGGCCTGTCCGTCGATGCCGACGAACATGACGCCCGCGCCCTCCGCCCGGTGGGTGTCCGCGACAGGGATCAATGCCGACGCATCGATGCCCTGCTGCCGCATCTGGGCCTGGTTTCCGACGACGACGGCATGCCCGTCCACGGTGCCGGTCACGCCCAGGCCGGTCTGAGACGCGAAATCCCCGACCGGCGCGGCCTGAAGGCCCTGCTCCGTCATCGCGGCGACCAGCGCCTGGGCCAGCGGATGCTCGGATTGTGTTTCCAGTGATGCCGCCAGTCGCAGGACGATGCTGGAATCCCATGCACCTGATGTTTCGGTCGCGATCAGCCGGGGCTTGCCTTCCGTTACGGTGCCGGTCTTGTCGATCACCAGCGTATCGACCGTATCCAGTGCCTGCAGGGCCTCGGCGTTGCGAACCAGCACGCCAGCTCGCGCCCCGCGTCCCATGCCGACCATGATCGACATCGGAGTGGCCAGGCCCAGCGCGCACGGACAGGCGATCACCAGGACCGCAATGGCGTTCAGCAGTGCGTGTCCGAAGCGCGGTTGCGGACCGACCAGAAGCCAGACAACGAAGGTCAGCAGGGACACAAGCACGACCAGCGGCACGAACCAGCCGGAGACCCGGTCCGCCACCGCCTGGATCGGTGCGCGCGTACGCTGGGCGGCCGCTACCATGCTGACGATCCGGGCCAGCATTGTGTCCGAGCCGACGGCCTCGGCCGTCATCAGCAGGCTGCCGGTGCCGTTGATGGTTCCGCCCGTCACCTTGTCACCCGGGCCCTTGGCGACAGGTGCTGGCTCTCCTGTCAGCATGGCTTCG